>NZ_JBIVHU010000003.1:0-392859 GCF_044749345.1 Streptomyces sp. NPDC089424 | reverse complement strand
AACCCGGGCGGGGTGGGGTTTTCGGGTGCTGGGGTATTTTTTTAAATTTTTTTTGTTCTTGGGCTACGTTTAAAATTTTTTTTCAAAAAAATCCGGGGCCGGCCCCCCCCCCCCCCCCGCCACAGGGACGGGCAGCAACCCTCAGCCGTTGGTGAGCACGATCTTCCCGAACTGCTCGCCGGACTCCAGCCGTTCGAAGCCCTCGCGGGCGCGGTCCATCGGCAGCACCTCGTCGATGACCGGGCGGACGCCGGTGGCGGCGCAGAAGGACAGCAGGTCCTCCAGCTCGTCCTTGGTGCCCATGGTGGAACCGACGACCTTCAGCTCCAGGAAGAAGATCCGGGTCAGTTCGGCGTGGGAGGGGCGGTCACCGCTCGTGGCACCGGAGATGACGAGGGTGCCGCCGGGGCGCAGCGACTTCACCGAGTGCGACCAGGTGGCGGCACCGACCGTCTCGATCACGGCGTCCACCCGCTGCGGCAGCCGCGCGCCGGACTCCACCGCCTCCACGGCTCCGAGCTCCAGGGCCCGCTTGCGCTTGGCCTCGTCCCGGCTGGTCGCGAAGACACGCAGCCCCGCGGCCTTGCCGAGCGCGATCGCGGCCGTGGCGACACCCCCGCCGGCGCCCTGCACGAGCACCGAGTCACCGGGGCGTACGCCGGCGTTGGTGAACAGCATGCGATAGGCCGTCAGCCAGGCGGTGGGCAGACAGGCCGCCTCCTCGAAGGACAGCTCCTTCGGCTTGGGCAGCACGTTCCAGGTCGGTACGGCGACCCGCTCGGCGAACGTGCCCTGGTAGCGCTCGGTGAGGATGGAGCGGGGCTCGTTCGGGCCGACCCCGTGTCCCGTCTGGCCGACGACGGAGTGCAGGACGACCTCGTTGCCGTCCTCGTCGACGCCCGCGGCGTCACAGCCGAGGATCATGGGCAGCTTGTCCTCGGCGAGGCCCACGCCGCGCAGGGACCAGAGGTCGTGGTGGTTGAGGGAGGCGGCCTTGACGTCGACTACACTCCAGCCGGGCCTGGCCTCGGGGGCGGGACGCTCCCCCAACACCAGGCCGCCGAGCGGCTGGTCGCGGTCGATTCGGGCGGCGTAGACAGCGAACATGAGCCCGACGATAGGCTCCGCCCCCGCCCGGACGGAACCACACTCCCCTGTGACACATACCCACTTGCCAGGACACCCCTGGTCCCGCGCCGGTGCCCGTCGCCCGCGCCACCCGAACGGGTGGGCGGGTCGGCAAAGAAAGAAGCACGTGGGCGTCGGCGAAAAGAGAAGCGGCCCCGCCCAGGAGGGCGGGGCCACCGACGAAGAGCCTCAGCGACGAGCCACGCCCTCGGCACGCGCCGCCGCCGCGACGGCGGCCGTCACCGCGGGTGCCACCCGCTCGTCGAAGGGCGACGGAATGACGTAGTCCGCGGCGAGGTCGTCCCCGACCACGCCCGCGAGCGCCTCGGCCGCCGCGATCTTCATGCCCTCGGTGATCCGGGACGCCCGCACCTGCAGCGCCCCGGCGAAGATCCCCGGGAACGCCAGCACGTTGTTGATCTGGTTCGGGAAGTCCGACCGGCCCGTGGCCACGACCGCCGCGTACTTGTGCGCCACGTCGGGGTGCACCTCGGGATTGGGGTTGGCCATCGCGAAGACGAAGGCACCCTCGGCCATGGAGGCCACCGCCTCCTCCGGCACCGTTCCGCCGGAGACGCCGATGAAGACGTCCGCGCCTTCCAGCGCCACCTCCAGCGAACCGGAGATCCCGGCCTTGTTGGTGAAGCCCGCGACCTCGCGCTTGACCGGCGTGAGGTCCTCCCGGTCGACGGAGACGACACCCTTGCGGTCCGCGACCGCGACGTCCCCGATACCGGCCTCGACCAGCATCTTCGCGATCGCGACACCGGCCGCGCCGGCGCCCGAGATGACCGCCCGGAGTTCGGCGAGCGTCTTGCCGGTCAGCCGCGCGGCGTTGCGCAGGGCCGCCAGCGTGACGACCGCCGTACCGTGCTGGTCGTCGTGGAAGACCGGGATGTCGAGCCGCTCCTGGAGCTTGCGCTCGATCTCGAAGCACCGCGGCGCCGAGATGTCCTCCAGGTTCACGCCGCCGAAGGAGGGAGCGAGGCGAACCACGGTCTCGACGATCTCGTCCACGTCCGTGCAGGCGAGCGCGATCGGCACCGCGTCCACCCCGCCGAACTGCTTGAACAGGATCGCCTTGCCCTCCATCACCGGAAGGGAGGCCTCGGGTCCGATGTCACCGAGTCCGAGCACGGCCGTACCGTCGGTCACGACGGCGACGACGGACGATTTCCACGTGTAGTCATGGACGAGCTCCGGCTGCTCGGCGATCGCGGTGCACACCTTCGCGACGCCGGGCGTATACGCCAGGGACAGGTCGTCCTTGTCGCGGACCGGCACCGTGGCCTGCACGGCCATCTTGCCGCCGCGGTGCAGCGCGAACACCGGATCGAAGGAATCGAGGGGCTCCGCCCCTCCCTCCCTCTCCGCACTGTTGTCGCTGCGAGGATTGACGATCTCCGCTGCCACTTTGTCTGACCCCTTAAGTGTTCATGGTTGAGGGTGGGTTCCACTCCTGGTGAGGAGCGGGCGGGCACCGCGCAGGCCCAGTCGGTGATGCGTACGGGCAGCTACGCGACGGGCGCGCCGCACACGCGCCCTGAGCCCCGGATGAGGGGTGTAAAGAACCTTCTTACCGGACGGAGGGCATCGCCGACGAGTCCACACCGGGAAGATCACATGCTGGTGACATGACTCATGGCCGAATAGGGGGACAAGCGCCCGCTAAACCCTTGACAAAGCCGCAAGGGCCACCAAACACCGGCTTCCGTACATCCACATCCTGAGACATGCCGAAGATCTTGCGGCCGGAAGCAGGTATTCCCGTAGAAGGTCCGGTCGTGATGTACCGGAGTGGTCTGGTTCGGGGGTCACCCGTTATCCGATTTTGACATGACGGGTCACCTGAATGGGCCAGTCCGAATGGCAAGATGCCGTAATCACACGAGGTCGCGACACCCGAAGCTGTGTGTTCTCGTCGACCCATCGGCAACTGCCGCCCATCGGCACATCACCCATCCGCCGGAGGAACCCACCATGGCCGCAAGCTCCACCCGTCGTACGACCGCCGCTCGCACCAGGCTGGCAGCGGTCGGCTCGATCGCGGTCGCAGGCGCCCTGCTTCTCACCGGTTGCGGTGACCAGACGGAAAGCGGTGGCTCGGACGCCACGGAGACCGCCTCGAAGAGCGCGGCCCCGCTGGCGGACAAGCTGCCCCAGCAGATCCGCGACAAGGGCGTCATCAAGGTCGGCTCGGACATCGCCTACGCCCCGGTCGAGTTCAAGGACGACTCCGGCAAGACGGTCGGCATCGACCCGGACCTCGCCGCCGCCATGGGCAAGCAGCTCGGCGTGACCTTCGAGTTCGAGAACGGCACCTTCGACACCCTCATCACCGGTCTGCGCTCCAAGCGCTACGACATCGCCATGTCCGCGATGACCGACACCAAGGACCGCCAGGAGGGCGTCGACTCCGACACCGGCAAGAAGGTCGGTGAGGGCGTCGACTTCGTGGACTACTTCACCGCCGGTGTCTCGATCTACACCAAGAAGGGCGACGACCAGGGCATCAAGACCTGGTCCGACCTGTGCGGCAAGAAGATCGTGCTGCAGCGCGGCACGGTCTCCGAGGACCTCGCCAAGGCCGAGGCCGCGAAGTGCCCGAAGAACAAGAAGCTCTCCATCGAGGCCTTCGACAACGACCAGCAGGCCCAGACCCGCCTGCGCGCGGGCGGCGCGGACGCCGGCTCCTCGGACTTCCCGGTCGCGGCGTACGCGGTGAAGACCTCGGGCGGCGGCAACGACTTCGAGCTGGTCGGCGAGCAGGTCGAGGCCGCTCCGTACGGCATCGCGGTCGCCAAGAACAACGCCCAGCTGCGCGACGCCCTCCAGGCCGCCCTGGATGCGATCATCGCCAACGGCGAGTACGACAAGATCATAGAGAAGTGGGGCGTCGAGGACGGCGCTGTCGACAAGGCCACCATCAACGGCGGCAAGTGACCGCGCGGTCATCGACCAGCGGCACTGAAAGGCAACACCCGTGACTGTTGACATCGACAACAAGGCGACGGGACCGGCCGGCACGCCCCCGGCCGGACCGGAGGCCATCAAGGCCATCCCGGTCCGGCACTACGGGCGGTACGTCACCGCCGTCGTCGCGATCGCACTGCTGGGCGGCGTCGTCTACGCGTTCTCCCAGGGCGACATCAACTGGGGCGCCATCCCCGACTACTTCTTCGACAACCGCGTCCTCGAAGGCGTGGGCAACACGCTGCTGCTGACCGTGCTGTCGATGGTGATCGGCATCGTCGGCGGCATCATGCTGGCGGTGATGCGCCTGTCGCACAACCCGGTGACCTCCTCGATCGCCTGGTTCTACATCTGGTTCTTCCGCGGCACCCCGGTCCTGGTGCAGCTGATCGTCTGGTTCAACCTGGGCCTGGTCTTCGAGTACATCAACCTCGGCCCGTTCTACCGGGACGAGTGGTCGGACTTCATGACCCCGCTGCTGACCGTGCTGCTCGGCCTCGGTCTGAACGAGGCCGCGTACATGGCGGAGATCTGCCGTGCCGGTCTGCTCGCGGTCGACGAGGGCCAGACCGAGGCGGCGCACGCGCTGGGCATGAGCCACGCCAAGACGCTGCGCCGGATCGTCATCCCGCAGGCGATGCGCGTGATCGTGCCGCCGACGGGCAACGAGGTCATCAACATGCTGAAGACGACCTCGCTGGTCTCGGTCGTCCAGTACTCCGAGTTGTTCCGCGTCGCCCAGGACATCGGTCAGACCTCGGGTGCCCCGGCCGAGATGCTCTTCCTCGCGGCCGCCTGGTACCTGCTGCTGACCTCGGTCTTCAGCGTCGGCCAGTACTACCTCGAGAGGTACTACGCCCGCGGCTCCAGCCGTTCGCTGCCGCCGACGCCGATGCAGAAGATCAAGGCCAACCTGTTGTCCCTCGGCCGCCCGAAGGGAGGCATGGCATGAGCGAGAAGACCGACAAGACCCCGGAGGCCGGGACGACCGTGAAGACCGACGAGGTCAAGGAGACGGGCGCCCCGGTGAAGGGCAGCGCCGTCCCCATGGTCAAGGCCGAGGGCGTGCACAAGTCGTTCGGCCACGTCGAGGTCCTCAAGGGCATCGACCTGGAGGTGAGGACCGGCGAGGTCTTCTGCCTGATCGGCCCCTCCGGCTCCGGCAAGTCGACCTTCCTGCGGTGCATCAACCACCTGGAGAAGATCAACGCCGGCCGGCTGTACGTCGACGGCGAGCTCGTCGGCTACCGCCAGAAGGGCGACAAGCTCCACGAGCTGAAGGACAGCGAGGTCGCGCTCAAGCGGCGTGACATCGGCATGGTCTTCCAGCGCTTCAACCTCTTCCCGCACATGACGGCGGTGGAGAACATCATCGAGGCGCCGATCCAGGTCAAGGGCACCAGCCGGACCCAGGCCCGGGTGCGCGCCCTGGAGCTCCTGGACCGCGTGGGGCTCGCCGACAAGGCCGGCAACTACCCCTCGCAGCTCTCCGGCGGTCAGCAGCAGCGTGTCGCCATCGCCCGGGCCCTCGCCATGGACCCGAAGCTGATGCTGTTCGACGAGCCGACCTCGGCGCTCGACCCGGAGCTGGTCGGTGACGTCCTCGACGTCATGCGCGACCTGGCCGAGTCCGGCATGACGATGATCGTGGTCACCCACGAGATGGGCTTCGCCCGCGAGGTCGGCGACAGCCTGGTCTTCATGGACGGCGGTGTGGTGGTCGAGTCCGGCAACCCGCGCGAGGTCCTGACCAACCCGCAGCACGAGCGGACGCAGGCCTTCCTGTCGAAGGTGCTGTAAGCGGGCAGGCACAGCGTGAAAAAGGGGCGGTACGGACTTCCCGTACCGCCCCTTTCGCGTGCGCGGTGGCTACTTCACCGCGAGCACCAGCGCGTCCGACGGCGAGCACCACACCGGGCGCGCCTCGGCGAACCCCTGCTCACGCAGCACGCGCGCGTGCCACGCCGCCGAGGGCATGTCGCCGTCCGCGTGCTCCCCGTAGATCTCGAAGCGGCGGGCGGTGGGCTCGGCGAGGGCCGGGTCCTTGGCGGCCAGCTGCCACCATTCGGCCCAGTCGAGGGCGCCCTCCTGCTGCGCCCGGTTCCTGCGCGCCTGGCGCAGGGCGCGCTCGGCGGCGTTGATGCGGGGTGTGGCCTCGTCGATCATGTGGTCGGCGTTCATGAGGACCCCGCCGTGCCGCACGACCCCGGCGATCCGGCCGTAGAGCGCCCGAAGGGGCTCGGCGTGGAACCAGTGCAGCGCGGTGGCGGTCAGGACCGCGTCGTACGTCGTGTGGGGCAGCCGCGCGGGCCAGTCCGGGTCCTTCAGGTCGGCCTCGACGAAGGAGACCCGCTCGTCGCCGTCGAACGTGCCGCGGGCGATGGTGAGCAGCGCCGGGTCGAGGTCGATGCCGGTGCTGGTGGCCTCCGGGAAGCGGGCCAGCAGGCGGGCGGTGATGGTCCCGGTGCCGCAGGCGAGGTCCAGCACGCGCGGCGCGGTGCCGGCGAACGCCTCGACCATGTCGAGCATGACCCGGAAGCGCTCCTCGCGGTCCGGCATGTACCACTCCTGCTGCCGGTCCCAGCTCTCCTGCCACGCGTTCCAGTCGGTGCCGATGCCGGTCGTCATGGGAACCCCTTCTTGAACCGCCTACGTAATACCCTGGAAGCACGATCGGCTGTTACGCGACCGCAGACATGACCATAGAGCCCCTCCGTAAGGACTACAAGTGGAACTGGCCTATTACTCGGATTACGCCGTACGCCTCGTCAACAGCGAGGAGCCGGCCCGGGGCAAGGACTCGCTGACGTCGGTCGAGGCCGTCCGGGAGCTCTTCGGTGCCAACCAGTCCGCGGCCCGTCGCGCCACCGACGCCGACGTGACGCGTTTCCGCTCGGTCCGGGCCCGGCTGCGCGCGGTCTTCGAGGCGGCCGACGGCGGCGACGAGACCCTGGCCGTGGACCTGCTGAACTCCCTGCTGCTGGAGTTCCCGGTCAGCCCCCAGATCTCCGGACACGACTTCCGGGACGACGACGGCCGCCCGCTGTGGCACATGCACCTCGCGGACCACCCGTCGAACGCGACAGCCGGCTACGCGGCCATCGCGGCGATGGGCCTCGCCTTCCATCTCACCGAGCACGGCGTGGACCGCCTGGGGCTGTGCGAGGCGTCGCCGTGCCACAACGCCTACCTCGACACGTCCACCAACCGCTCCCGGCGCTACTGCTCCGACCGCTGCGCCACCCGCGCCAACGTGGCCGCCTACCGGGCGCGCAAACGCCTGGAGGCCGACCGGACGGAGAACACGGGCCTGGCCGCCGAGAGCGCCCAGCGCAGCGCCGCCAGCGGCGAGCGCTGACCCGGCCTGCGCGGCCGGTACCGGAACAGCACCCGGCCGAGGACCAGCTCGTCGGGCACGACCCCGTAGTCGGTGCTGTCCCCGCCCGCGTACGCGTTGTCGCCGCGCACCCACCAGCCGCCCTCGCGGCGCTCCGCCGCCCGCTTGACGACGAGCAGGTCCTGCTGGAAGGGGTGCCGCAGCACGACGACGTCACCGGGCCTGACCCGCGCGGCGTAGCGCAGCAGGAGCCGATCCCCGTGGTAAAGCGTCGGCACCATGGACGGCCCGGTCACCTCGGCCAGTCCGAAGGGCGGGACGCCCCTTTCGCGCTCGGTCTCCTGCGACAGCTCCGGCATCCCCGGCACCTCCCCGGTTCGATCCTCCACCAGTCTCAGTCTCACCCCGGACTTTTGTCCTAAGCCCATGGGGGCACTCGCGAAATCAAGTCGCTCAGGGAGTAATGTCCCCCCTGAGAAGACGATCACGAGGAAGGAATGCTCCATGCTTTCCCGCCTGTTTGCCCCCAAGGTCACGGTCAGCGCGCACTGCGACCTGCCCTGCGGTGTGTACGACCCGGCCCAGGCCCGCATCGAGGCGGAGTCGGTCAAGGCCGTCCAGGAAAAGATGGCCGGCAACGACGACCCGCACTTCCAGGCTCGTGCCACCACGATCAAGGAACAGCGCGCCGAGCTTGCCAAGCACCACGTCTCGGTGCTCTGGAGCGACTACTTCAAGCCCCCGCACTTCGAGAAGTACCCGGAGCTGCACCAGCTGGTCAACGACACCCTGAAGGCCCTCTCGGCCGCCAAGGCGTCGACCGACCCGGCCACCGGCCAGAAGGCCCTCGACTACATCGCCCAGATCGACAAGATCTTCTGGGAGACCAAGAAGGCCTGACCTTCGCACAGGACCGGCGGTCGGTGCACCACCGCCAGTCAGGGGCGAACGACGGGGCCCGGCCGCACGACGGCCGGGCCCCGTCGCAGTCCTGTGCCTCAGTGGAAGTGCGGCACGAGCAGATAAATCCCGTACGCCACCACGGCCGCGCACGCGAGGAAGCACACCCCCGCCTGGGTCAGGGCCAGTACCGGTGTCCCGCGTCCCTTCTCGCGCCCGTCGGCCACCCGGTCGAGTCCGAGGACGCCGAGGGCGAAGACGACGACCACCGCCACGGTGGCGCCGAGGCTCACCGCGGCGACCTCGCCGAGCGCGCTCCAGTGCAGCTGCATCGATGCTCAACTCCTTGGTTCAGGTGGTCGTCCCGACCTTGTCGTGGGAGGCGGCCCGCAGGGTCACCTCGTGGGACTCGTTGACGTTGCGGGCGTCCACCGGATTGCGGCGCGACAGGACGAAGATCCCGCCGGCGAGGGCCAGGCCGACCAGCGCGACCAGCGCGGTGCCCAGGGTGCCGCCGTGAGTGACCGCGCTCGCCGCGAGGCCGCCGACCAGCGCGGCGGCGGGCAGGGTGACCATCCAGGCGACCAGCATCCGGCCGGCCACCCCCCAGCGCACCTCCGCGAGCCGTCGCCCGAGGCCGGCGCCCAGGATGCTGCCGGAGCAGACCTGGGTGGTGGACAGCGCGAACCCGAGGTGCGCCGAGGAGAGGATGACGGCGGTGGAGGCGGTCTCCGCCGCGAAGCCCTGCGGTGACTGGATCTCCGTCAGGCCCTTGCCCATCGTGCGGATGATCCGCCAGCCGCCGAGATAGGTGCCGAGGCCGATGGCGAGGCCTGCCGAGGCGATCACCCACAGGGGCGGCCCGGAGCCGGGGCCGAGCGCGCCCGCCGAGATGAGGGTCAGCGTGATCACACCCATGGTCTTCTGCGCGTCGTTGGTGCCGTGCGCGAGCGAGACCAGCGAGGCCGAGGCCACCTGCCCGGCCCGGAACCCCCGCTCGACCGGGCCGCGGCGGGCACGTGCGGTGATCCGGTAGGCGAGGTACGTCGCCACCAGGGCCGCGACGCCGGCGACCAACGGGGAGGCGATCGCCGGGATGATCACCTTCTCGACCACCATGCCGAAGTTGACGCCGTGCGTGCCCGCGCCGACCCACACCGCCCCGATCAGCCCGCCGAACAGCGCGTGCGACGAACTCGACGGCAGGCCGAGCAGCCAGGTCAGGAGATTCCACAGGATCGCCCCGACCAGCCCCGCGAAGATCATCCCCGGTGTGACCAGGGAGTCGTCCACGATGCCACCCGAGATCGTCTTCGCCACCTCGGTGGACAGGAAGGCGCCCACGACATTGAGGACGCCGCTGATCAGGACCGCTGTTCTGGGGCGCAGCGCGCCGGTGGCGATGGAGGTGGCCATCGCGTTCGCCGTGTCGTGGAATCCGTTGGTGAAGTCGAAGGCGAGCGCGGTGACGACGACGACCGCCACGAGGAACGTGATGTGGTCCATACATCTACGTATTCCGCCCCGCCCCAACTGCCGTTGAACGAAAGGCAAAGGCTCCGTCCGGAATCCCCGGTCTCCAGGCCGGCCCGCGCCCCCCTCGCGACCGGCCCCGCGGCCTACGATCGCCGCCATGACGATCCACTGGACCTACGCCTTCATCGACCGCCCCGCCGAGCGGCTCCCGTCGGCCGAGTCGTTCTGGACCGCCGTCACCGACACCCGGCTCTCCACGCGCCGGGGGGAGTTCGTCACCCTCCTGCCGGCCACGGGGACGGACGCGTGCGTGAAGGTCCAGGGCGTCCGGGAGGGGCCCGGGGGCGCGCATCTCGACTTCGCCGTCGACGACGTGGACGCGTTCACCGCGTCGGCGGTGCGGGCCGGGGCCGAGGTGGCCGCCGGCCACGAGGGGTGGACCGTGCTGCGCTCACCGGCGGGTCAGCCGCTGTGTGCCGTGCCGTGGCACGGGGAGTCGGCGCGGCCGCCCGTCGTGCGGGGCAGCCGGCTCGATCAGGTGTGCGTCGACGTGCCGCCCTCGGCGTACGACGCCGAGGTGGCCTTCTGGACCGGGCTGCTGGCCGGCTGGGAGTCCTCGCCGGGCAGCCGCCCCGAGTTCCATGTGATCGGGCCGCCGGCCGGACTGCCGGTGCGGGTGCTGCTCCAGCGGCTCGGCGCCGAACGCCCCGTCGCCGCCCACCTGGACCTGGCCTGCGCGGACGTCGCCGCCACCCGCGCCGGACACGAGCGGCTCGGGGCCACGTCGGTCGCCACCGGCGCCCATTGGACGGTGATGCGCGACCCGGCGGGCGGCACCTACTGCCTGACCGGCCGGGACCCGGAGACGGGCGGGCTGCCCGCCCGTCCGTGACGACGCGCGTCGCTACGGCTTCAGCCGTGCCGCCCGCGCCTTGAGGTAGCGCTGCTCCGGCAGGCTCAGCGTCCTGCCGGCCGCCGACTCGTAGGCCGCGCGGGCGGACTCGTACTCCCCCGTCCGCTCCAGCAGATGCCCCCGCACCGCGTCGAGGCGGTGCCCGGCGCCCAGGTCGCCGGCCAGCGCGTCCAGTTCGGCGAGGCCCGCCCGCGGGCCACGCACCATGGCGACGGCGACGGCACGGTTGAGCCGTTCGACCGGGCCGGGTACCAGACGGACGAGGACCTCGTAGAGGCCGAGGATCTGCCGCCAGTCGGTCGCCTCCGCCGACGGGGCCTCGTCGTGCACGGCGGCGATGGCGGCACGCAGCTGGTACGGGCCCGGGCGGCCACCGGACAGCGCCCGGGTGACCAGGGCGACGCCCTCGTCGATCGCCGCCTTGTCCCAGCGGGTCCGGTCCTGCTCGTCGAGGGGGATCAGCTCCCCGTGCGCTCCCGCGCGTGCCTCGCGGCGGGCGTCGGTGAGCAGCATCAGGGCCAGCAGTCCGGCCACCTCGCCGTCGTCCGGGAGCAGGCGCTGTACCGTGCGGGTGAGCCGGATCGCCTCGCCGGCCAGTTCGCGGCGCTGGAGCGCGGCGCCGGAGGTGGCGGTGTAGCCCTCGTTGAAGATCAGGTAGAGGGTGTGCAGGACGGCGGGCAGCCGGTCCCGCCAGTTGTCGGGCCGGCCGAAGCGCACGCCCCGCACCTTCTGCTTGGCCCGGCTGACCCGCTGGGCCATGGTCGGCTCGGGCACCAGGTGGGCACGGGCGATCTCGGCCGTGGTCAGGCCGCCGACCGCGCGCAGGGTGAGGGCGATCTGCGCGGGCGGGGTCAGGTCGGGGTGGCAGCACAGGAAGAGGAGCGTCAGGGTGTCGTCCTCGCGCGGCGCCCGGTCCGTGCCCGGGGCCGGGGCGGTGAACGCGTCGCGCGGGGTGAGCGCCGCCGCCCGCTCCTCCCGCTGCCGCCGCGCCGCCTCACTGCGCAGTGCGTCCGTCAGCCGCCGCGCGGCGACCTTGATCAGCCAGCCCCTCGGATTGTCCGGAACCCCGGTCGAGGGCCACTGCCCGGCCGCCGCCAGCAATGCCTCCTGCACGGCGTCCTCGGCGGCGTCGAAATGCCCGTAGCGGCGTACGAGCGCGCCGAGGACCTGCGGCGCGTTGCGGCGCAGCAGGTCCTCGACCTCGTCGGTGCGGTGCATCGGTACCGGTCAGCCGAGGTCGCCGGAGCCGTCCATGATCGGCCGGATCACCACCGGGTACTCCGGGGCGCCCGCGGGCTGCGGGCTGCGGGCCACCCGCTCGGCGATCTCCGTGACCCGCTCCAGGCTGGCGCAGTCCAGCACCCAGTAACCGGCCAGCAGTTCCTTGGTCTCGCCGTACGGGCCGTCGGTGATCACGGCCTTGCCGTCCGCGTCGAGGCCGACCAGCCGGGTCCTGGCCGGCTCCGCCAGCCCCTGTCCGTCGACCAGTTCGCCGCTCTCCGCGAGGTCGTTGTTGAGCGCGCTCATGTACGCGTACATGGCCTGCAGATCCTGCTCGCTCCAGGCCGGCGAGTCCGTGGACGCGCTGCCCTGCATCGCCTGGTAGTCCGCCTGCGAGCCCAGCACCATGACCAGGTACTTCATCGTCGTCTCCTTCACTCGGGCCACCCGGCGCGGGCGGCTCTCGCAGGGGACGTCGGAGCCGACCGGGGATTCTCGACACCTGGTCGGAGAATTTTTCCCGGCACATCTCCCGGGCACTGGTCCGGGGCCTCTCCCCGGGGCTCCGCCAAGGCTCTCAGGGGTTCTTGGCGACTGTCTCGGTTTCGGTCTCTTCCGTGGCGGGCGTCGCCGGCCGCTCCTGCTCGGACGCGGCACCTTCCGTGGCGGTTGCTCCGCAGTGGGGGTTCCGGCACGGTCCGGCCACCCATACCGGGACCCACGCGCCCAGCGTCTTGTGGCGCCGGACGACCGTATCGACGGGCTGTCCACAGTCGGGACAGACATGCTGTGCGCTGTCCATGCCCCCAGCGTAGGGCGGACGACGGCTCGGCGCTTGCTGCTGTTCGCCCGCACGAGCACGCCGTCGCCGACGACGCGCACCGGCTCCGGCCGGGGGGGGCGACAGGGACGGGCCCCGCACACCGTGGGGATGTGCGGGACCCGCCCGAGCCGGAACCGGCCGGGGCGCGCGGGTCAGGAACCGCACGCCCCGGCCGGCCCGGGTCCTTCTCGCGGCGCCGGCGCTCAGGTGCTGCGCCGGGTCACGAACTCGGCGAGGGCGAGCAGTCCGCCGGCCTCCTGCGGGTCGGGAATCGCGCGGGACAGCTCCTGCATCGCCCGTGCCATCCGCTCGGACGCCTGGACCTGCGCCCAGTCGCGTCCGCCGGCCCGCTCCACGGCCAGCACCGTGGACTCCAGGTCTCCGCCCTCGTACGGCAGCGCGTACAGCTCGGCGAGCTCGGCGGAGGCCGGTGTTCCCGAGGACAGTGCGGCGACGACCGGCAGGGACTTCTTGCGGGCCGCCAGATCGGCCCCGGCCGGCTTGCCGGTGTGGCCGGGGTCGCCCCATATGCCGATGACGTCGTCGATGAGCTGGAAGGCGAGCCCCGCCTGCCGGCCGAAGGCGTCCAGCGCCTCGACCTCGGCCGGGTCCGCCCCGGCGTACAGCCCGCCGACCGCGCACGCGCACCCGAGCAGCGCCCCGGTCTTGGCCTCGGCCATGGCGAGCACCTCGTCGAGGGTGACCTCCGAGGGCCCGCGCCGCTCCATGGCCGTGTCGATCTGCTGGCCCTCGCACAGCTCGACGACACAGGACGCGAGCCGTGCGGCGGCCGCCGAGGAGGCGGGGTGCGGGTCCTGCGCGAGCAGGCGCAGGGCGAGCGCCTGGAGGGCGTCCCCGGCCAGGATCGCGTCGTTGGTGCCGAACACCGTCCACGCGGTGGGCCGGTGCCGCCGCGTGGTGTCCCGGTCCATCACGTCGTCGTGCAGCAGGGTGAAGTTGTGCGCCAGTTCCACCGCCGCGGCCGCCCGCACCGCGCTCTTCTGCGCCTGGGACCCGCCGAGGGCGGACGCCGCGGCGAGGACGAGCGCCGGCCGGATCGCCTTGCCCGCGTTGCCGGACGCGGGCGTGCCGTCGGCGTGCTCCCAGCCGAAGTGGTAGCGCGCGACCCGGCGCATCGCGGTGGGCAGCGAGTCGATCGCCGCGTGCAACTCCGGGTCCACCGACGCCCGCGCGCGCTCCAGGATCACCACGGCCTCGGGACCGTCGAGGGCCTCCGGTCCGCCGTCCGCCCGGGGCGCGACGGGGCTCCGGCTCCCGGGCACACCGGCCGTGCGCCGCACGGCCGGTGCCGGGGACTGGTCCTTCGACTCGGTCACGGACTCTGTCATACGAGCGAGGTCCCCCCTCGGAGAGTCGGCGGGCAGCGGCGCCTGCGCTCCGGCCGGGCGCGTACCCCGAGGTGTACCCGCCCTGCCGGGCGGGGACACGACACTCGGACCGGGCAGGTCACCGCCAGCGGCCGATCTCGACGTTCTCCAGCACGCCGAGCGCGTCCGGCACCAGGACCGCCGCCGAGTAGTAGGCCGTCACGAGGTACTTGATGATGGCCTGTTCGTTGATGCCCATGAACCGCACCGACAGGCTCGGTTCCAGCTCGTCCGGGATGCCGGACTGGCGCAGGCCGATCACACCCTGGTCCGCCTCGCCCAGACGCATCGCGATGATCGAGGTGGTGCGGGCCTCGGTGACCGGGATCTTGCCGCAGGGGTAGATCGGGACACCGCGCCAGGTCGGGATGCGGTTGCCGCCGACGTCGATCGTCTCCGGCACCAGGCCCCGCTTGTTGAGCTCACGGCCGAACGCCGCGATCGCGCGCGGGTGGGCCAGGAACATCTTGGTCCCGCGCCGGCGGCTGAGCAGTTCGTCCATGTCGTCGGGGCCGGGCACCCCGTCGTGCGGCTGGATCCGCTGGTCGTACTCGCAGTTGGTGAGCAGCCCGAACTCACGGTTGTTGATCAGCTCGTGCTCCTGGCGCTCCTTCAGCGCCTCGACCGTCAGCCTGAGCTGCTGCTCGGTCTGGTTCATCGGCTGGTTGTAGAGGTCGGCCACGCGCGAGTGGATGCGCAGCACCGTCTGGGCGATGCTCAGTTCGTACTCGCGGGGTCGCGCCTCGTAGTCCACGAAGGTGTGCGGGATGTCCGGCTCGCCCGCGTGACCGGCCGCGAGGTCGATCGCCTTCTCGCCGTACTTGTTGGTGCGCTGCTGTGGGAGCGCGCGCCGCTCCTCCAGGTGCTCCCGCAGCGAGTCCGAGCGCTCGGCGAGCTGCTCGACGTGCTGCCGGGAGAGCACGAGGACCGTGCAGGGGGTGATGGCGCGGGCCGTGAACTCCCAGATGGCGTCGGGGTCGAGCAGCGCCTGCTCGCCCAGGTACGCGCCGTCGGCGAGCACACCGAGGCTCTCGTCGTCGCCGTACGGGCCGGTGCCGATCTTCTCCACCCTGCCGTGCGCCAGCAGGTAGACCTCGTCGGTCTGGTTGCCGAAGCCGGCGATCACCTCGCCCGCCGCGATCTCGCGCTGCTCGCAGCGGTGCGCGAGCTCGGTCAGCACCTCCTCGTCCTCGTAGGACCGCAGCGCCGGCAGTTCGCCCAGCTCCGCGGGGATGACCTCGACACGGTCGCCGGTCTTCACGAAGGTGATGCGTCCGTCTCCCACGGCGTAACTGAGTCGCCGGTTCACGCGGTACGTGCCGCCCTGTACATCCACCCACGGCAGCATGCGCAGCAGCCAGCGCGAGCTGATCTCCTGCATCTGGGGTACGGACTTGGTCGTGGTGGCCAGGTTCCGCGCGGCCGCCGTGCCGAGGCTCTGCTGCGGCCTGCTCTGCTCCGTGCGGACCTCTTCGCCTACCGACATAAGGAATTGCCCTCCCGGTCATGCCCTGGCAACGGATTGCCCCGGGCACCGATCTCCACGGAGAAGCCTTCCAGCACGGACAGTGATCGTGCTATTACCCGAAAGAGCGGGAATGGATCAACTCCCCCTGGGCACATATGGGTTCCGCCTCGCACGGCGGCCGCGCACGCACAGTGGCCGAATACGCTCGCTCGCTGTACGAACGGGAGGTTCCGTTTCTTCCGCGTTCGGTACAAGCAGCATGTACGAGGCGGCCGCGCCGGGCGGCCGTCGCGCCGCGAAGGAGGCACCGATGGCCTCACCCCTGTCCGCGAACCGTTTCCTCGACTGCCTGCGGGACGAGGGCCTGACCGTCGTCGAGGTGGGCAACTGGAGAGAGCACAACCGCAACCACAAGGGCCCCTGGGGCCCCGTGCACGGGGTCATGATCCACCACACCGTGACCCGGGGCAGCGCCCAGACCGTCGAGCTCTGCCGCAAGGGCTACGAAGGCCTGCCCGGCCCGCTGTGCCAAGGCGTCATCACCAAGGACGGCCGGGTCCACCTCGTCGGCTACGGCCGCGCCAACCACGCGGGGCTCGGCGACGACGACGTGCTGCGCGCGGTGATCGCGGAGAAGGCGCTGCCGCCGGACAACGAGGCGAACACCGACGGCAACCGCCATTTCTACGGCTTTGAGTGCGAGAACCTCGGCGACGGCAAGGACCCCTGGCCCGAGGTGCAGCTGGAGGCCATCGAGCGCGCCTCCGCGGCGATCTGCCGGCAGCACGGCTGGACGCACCGGTCGGTCATCGGCCACCTGGAGTGGCAGCCCGGGAAGGTGGACCCGCGCGGGTTCACGATGGCCGCGATGCGGGGGCGCATCGCCGAGCGACTGAAGTAGCCCACGAGCGACAATGACCGGGTGACCAGCCCCGACGCCCTCGCCACCCTGCACCCGCGGCTCCCCTCCCCGGTGCGGGAGGTGCACGACGACCGGTTCGAGCGGCACGGCGTACGGCTGCTGCTCAAGCGCGACGACCTGATCCATCCCGACCTCGTCGGCAACAAGTGGCGCAAGCTCGCGCCCAACCTCACGGCGGCGCACGGGCGCCCCGTCCTCACCTTCGGCGGCGCGTACTCCAACCATCTGCGCGCCACCGCCGCCGCGGGCCGCCTCCTCGGCCTCGCCACCATCGGTGTGGTCCGCGGCCAGGAACTCGCCGACCGGCCCCTCAACCCCTCCCTCGCCCGGTGCGCGGACGACGGCATGCGGCTGCACTTCGTCGACAGATCGACCTATCGCCGCAAGACCGACCCCGTCGCCCTCGCCGCCCTGCTGCGCGCGGTCGGCGCAGAGGACGCCCACGTGGTGCCGGAAGGCGGCAGCAACTCCCTGGCCGTACGCGGCTGCCGGGCGCTGGGCGAGGAACTGCGCGGGCAGGCCGACGTGGTGGCGATCGCCTGCGGCACCGGCGGCACCCTGGCGGGCCTGGCGGCGGGGCTTGGGCCCGACGGGCGCGCGCTCGGCATACCCGTGCTCAAGGGCGGCTTCCTCGGCGCGGAGATACGGACCCTGCAGCAGACGGCCTTCGGGGGGCCGCGCGGTGACTGGCACCTCGACGACCGCTTCCACTTCGGCGGCTACGCGCGTACCGGCCCGGAACTCGAAGCCTTCGCAGCGGACTTCGAGGACCGGCACGGACTGGCCGTCGAGCGGCTGTATGTCGCCAAAATGCTGTACGGACTTGTCGCCCTCGCCGAGGAGGGCGCCTTCGCCCGCGGAAGCACGGTGGCGGCCGTCGTGACCGGCCGCCCCTTCCCCTGACCTGGTCTAGGGGCTGTCTGACAATTCCCGTCTGCCGGACGCCCTCCGGGCGACGACGCGAATTGTCAGACAGCCCCTAGGTCGTCTCGCGGTACGCCGCCGCCTCCTCCAGGTCCAGGCGGCGCAGCAGCGTGCGCAGCATCTCGTCGTCGATGAAGCGGCCGTCGCGGAGCCTGACGAACACCTCGCGCTCGGCGCTGATCATCTCCCTGGCCAGCCGGCGATAGGTGTCGTCGGCGGTCTCACCGGTGATGGGGTTGGACTGGCCGAGCCGCTCCCAGACGGCGTTGCGGCGGCGCTCCAGCACCGCGCGCAGCCGGGCGGCGAGCGGTTCGGGCAGGGCGTTGCGCTCGTCGGCGAGCAGTTCGTCCAGGCGTCGCTCGGCGGCCCGGGAGGCCTGCGCCTGGGCGTTGGCCTCGGCGAGCGTCTCGGCCTGGACGTCGCGGCCGGGCAGTTTGAGCAGGTGGATCAGCGGGGGCAGGGTCAGGCCCTGCAGGACGAGGGTGCCGATGACCGTCGTGAAGGTCAGGAAGAGGATCAGGTTGCGGCCAGGGAAGGGCTCCCCGCCCTCCATGACCTGCGGGATCGAGAAGGCGATGGCGAGCGAGACCACGCCCCGCATCCCGGCCCAGGAGATGATGAACGCGCCCTTCCAGACGGCGCCCGTCTCCGAGACGGCGTCCGCCTCCCGCTCCCGGATCCGCACCGACAGCATCCGGGGCAGACACACCGACGGATACACCCATACGAACCGGGACACGACGACCACCAGGAAGACGGCGACCGCGTACCAGGCGGCCTCCAGACCCTCGTACTCCCCCAGTCCCTCCAGGACCACCGGCAGTTGGAGGCCGATGAGGGCGAACACCGCGGACTCCAGGACGAAGGCGACCATCTTCCAGACCGCGCTCTCCTGGAGCCGGGTGGCGAAGTCCACCTCCCACGCGCGATGACCGAGATACAGGGCGACCACGACGACCGCGAGGACACCGGAGGCGTGCACCGCCTCGGCGACGGCGTACGCGACGAACGGGATCAGCAGCGAGAGGGTGTTCTGGAGGAGGGGCTCCTTGAGGTGGGTGCGCAGCCAGTGGATCGGCACCATGAGCACGAGTCCGACGACGATGCCGCCGAGCGCCGCGACCAGGAACTCGGCGATGCCGCCCGCCCAGGTCGCGCCCTCGCCGACGGCGGCCGCGAGGGCGACGCGGTACGCGGTGATCGCGGTGGCGTCGTTCACCAGGGACTCGCCCTGGAGGATCGTGGTGATCCGGGACGGCAGCCCGACCCGGCGGGCGATCGCGGTGGCCGCGACCGCGTCCGGCGGTGCCACCACCGCGCCCAGCACCAGCGCCGCGGTCAGCGGCAGGCCCGGGACGATCACATAGGCGGCCCAGCCGACCACGAAGGTCGCGAAGAGCACGTACCCGACCGACAGCAGCGCGACCGGCCGCAGCTGGGCGCGCAGGTCGAGGTAGGAGCTGTCGGTGGCCGCGGTGTGCAGCAACGGCGGCAGGATCAGCGGCAGCACGACGTGCGGGTCGAGGTGGTAGTCCGGCACGCCCGGCAGGTAGGACAGCACAAGTCCGGCCGCGACCAGCAGCAGCGGCGCCGGTACCGGGGTACGCCGCCCTGCCGCGGCGATCGCGGCGCTGCCCGCCACCAGCAACAGCAGTGGCATCACGTCCATGGTCCTCGCCCACCCTCGTTTTCGGCGCGGCGTTCCGCGCGCCCGTCGTAACCTGGCAATCATGAAACAGTGCACGCACGCCGACGAGCTGCCGCACCCGGAACCCGAGGCCCGTACGGAGACCTGCCCGGAGTGCCTGGCGGACGGCTCGCATCCGGTGCAACTGCGGTTGTGCCTCACCTGCGGCCACGTCGGCTGCTGCGACTCCTCCGAGGGGCGGCACGCCACGGAGCATTACAAGGACTCCGGTCATCCGGTGATGCGGACGTTCGAACCGGGGGAGAATTGGCGATGGTGCTTCGTCGACCACGTCCTCGCCTGACCTGTTCGTGACGTCCGGACCGACGGTTCGAGCGTCTGACGTCTGGGTACGTCAACCCGGCGCGCGCTCTTCCCAATTGGGGGCGCCCACCCTCTAGCCACTGTGCGTGTTCATGTGTTTACTATGAGTGACAGCAAGGGGTTGGGGTCCCGGGGACAGGTAGGTTCCGAGCGCGGTAGCGTCACCGCTGAACACACTTCGCGTTACCCCGAGGGGCGACCCTCGGCCCCGTAGAGCTTGTACCACCTTGGAGGTGAGGGTGTCCCAGATCGCAGGCGAGCCCGCGACCCAGGACTTCGTGGAAGTCCGGCTGCCGGCCGCGGGTGCCTACCTGTCGGTGCTGCGGACGGCCACGGCCGGCCTCGCAGCCCGTTTGGACTTCACCCTCGACGAGATCGAGGACCTGCGCATCGCGGTCGACGAGGCCTGCGCGATCCTGCTCCAGCAGGCCGTGCCCGGCTCGGTGCTCAGCTGTGTCTTCCGGCTCGTCGACGACTCGCTGGAGGTGACCGTCTCGGCACCCACGACCGACGGCCACGCCCCTTCGCGGGACACCTTCGCCTGGACCGTGCTGTCCGCCCTGGCAGGCAAGGTCTCCTCCGCCGTGGACGACGACAAAACCGTTTCGATCAGCCTCTACAAACAGCGCGGCGCGGGACCCGGGCCGGCGTGAGGGACGGGGACGGACCGGTGCGGGACGAAGAGCGCGGCACACGGGAGCTGCCGACGGGGGAGCCCGAAGGCGTCCCCGGCCCCGGCGGCGCCGAGAGCCTGGGGGACGGTCCGGTCGCCCGTCGCACGGCGGACGGCGTCGACGGCATCCCCGAGCAGGCCCGGCCGCATCCGGAGGACGACTCCGACGCGACACAGGCCGGCTTCCCGGACGACGGGCAGCGGGACGGCAAGGGTGCCGTGCGGAGTGCACCTCCGCAGCGGCGGATCGGAATGTCCCCTGCCCATGGGGGTCCCCCCGCGCGGGCGACGTCGGGAGCGGGGGACGGGACGAGGCCTCGGGGAAGGGCGACGGGCGCGACGATGAGCGAGCACGAGCGATACGCGGAGCAGGACGTGCAGAACGTGCCCGACGCGCGGCACGACGCGCGTGCCACGCCCGAGCCGGCGGCCGCGCGCGGCACGCAGTCCACCCACCACCACCCCCAGGACCGCAGCGGCGCGCGCGCCCTGTTCGTGGAGCTGCGCGGACTGAAGGAGGGCTCCCCGGAGTACGCGGAGCTGCGCAACCAGCTGGTCCGGATGCATCTGCCGCTCGTCGAGCACCTCGCGCGCCGCTTCCGCAACCGCGGTGAGCCGCTGGACGACCTGACCCAGGTCGCCACCATCGGCCTCATCAAGTCGGTCGACCGTTTCGACCCGGACCGCGGCGTCGAGTTCTCGACGTACGCGACCCCGACGGTCGTCGGCGAGATCAAGCGCCACTTCCGCGACAAGGGCTGGGCGGTACGCGTGCCGCGCCGGCTCCAGGAGCTGCGCCTCTCGCTCACGACGGCGACCGCGGAGCTCTCGCAACTGCACGGCCGCTCCCCCACGGTCCACGAACTCGCCGAGAAGCTCGCGATCTCGGAGGAGGAGGTCCTGGAGGGCCTGGAGTCCGCCAACGCGTACTCCACGCTGTCCCTGGACGTCCCCGACACCGACGACGAGTCCCCGGCCGTCGCCGACACCCTCGGCGCGGAGGACGAGGCGCTGGAGGGTGTGGAGTACCGGGAGTCGCTCAAACCGCTGCTGGAGGACCTGCCGCCCCGCGAGAAGCGGATCCTGCTGCTGCGCTTCTTCGGCAACATGACCCAGTCGCAGATCGCGCAGGAGGTCGGCATCTCCCAGATGCACGTCTCCCGCCTGCTGGCCCGCACCCTGGCCCAGCTGCGGGAGAAGCTGCTGGTGGAGGAGTAGGCGGGCCTTGTCTACTTGCCGGCGCCGCCGGGTCCGCGGATTCCGAGGGCCTGGGTCGTCTCCGGGTTGAGGAGCAGCACCAGGGACGCGACCGCGGCCACCGCCAGGGCGATGCCGCCCGGGATGGCCATGCTGTCGGCCTGGAGCAGGTTGTAGGCCACGGGCAGCGAGATGATCTGGGTGATGACGGCCGGGCCACGGCTCCAGCTGCGCCGCGCGAGCAGCCCGCGCGCGGCGAGCAGCGGCAGCAGCGCGAGCACCAGCAGCGTGACGCCGCCGGTGACGGCCTGCTGCCGGTCGTCCGGGTGCCCGGTCAGCCCGAGGACGAGGATCCAGACCCCGCCGACCACCAGCGCGAGCCCCTCCAGCGCGGCCAGCGCCGCCGCCACGGTCAGCCGGACGGGACGGGGACCGGCCTCGGCGGCGGTCTCGGAAGCGGGGGTGGGGTTCTGCTCAGCGCTCACCCCAGAAGGGTAGCCCTCGCCTCCGTCCCGTCCCCGAAGACCCCGGGGCGGGTACGGCGCACAAATCCGGTCACCCGTGTCCAGGCTCACTCGTCGATCTCCGCCCGATCCCCGGTCCGGCCTGTGCCCGGTACCACCCAGTAGGTACCCTGCGAGTCATGCGTGCACTTCTCGTGGTCAATCCGGCGGCAACCACCACAAGCGCACGTACGCGCGATGTCCTGATCCATGCGCTGGCGAGCGAGATGAAGCTCGAGGCGGTCACCACCGAGTACCGCGGACACGCGCGCGACCTGGGCCGGCACGCGGCGGAGAGCGACGACATCGACCTCGTGGTCGCCCTCGGCGGCGACGGCACGGTCAACGAGGTGGTCAACGGTCTGCTCCACAACGGTCCCGCCCCCGGCCACGTCCCCGGTCTCGCCGTGGTCCCCGGCGGCTCCACCAACGTCTTCGCCCGCGCCCTCGGTCTGCCCAACGACGCCGTGGAGGCGACCGGCGCACTGCTGGACGCCCTGCGTGAGGGCGGCGAGCGCACCGTCGGACTCGGTCTGACCTCGGGCCCGCCGGGAACCGCGGACGAGGCTGTGCCGCCCCGCTGGTTCACCTTCAACGCCGGGCTCGGATTCGACGCCGGCGTCGTCGGCCGGGTCGAGCAGCAGCGCGAACGCGGCAGGAAGTCGACCCACGCGCTCTACGTGCGCCAGGTGCTGCGCCAGTTGCTGGGCGAGCCGAGTCGCCGGCAGGGCACGATCACCATGGAGCGGCCGGGCGAGGACCCGGTGACGGATCTGCTGCTGTGCATAGCGTCGAACACCGCCCCCTGGACGTTTCTCGGCAACCGCCCGATGTACGCGTCGCCCAAGGCCTCGTTCGACACCGGACTCGATGTGTTCGGTCTGACCCGGATGTCCACGGCGTCGGTTGCCCGGTATGGCACCCAGTTGCTCACTTCGTCCCCCGAGCGTGGACCCCAGGGAAAGCATGCCGTGTCCTTGCACGATCTGGACGAGTTCACCTTGCATTCGAAGGCGCCACTGCCCCTTCAGATGGACGGTGACCACCTGGGACTGCGTACCAGCGTGACGTTCACAGGCGTACGCCGTGCACTGCGTGTGATTGTGTGAGCAGAAGGGGCTAAAGTCCTTTCACTCGAACGTTTAGGCCAGGATCCACCCCATGGAAGTACGGCTGTGACCTAGTCGACACCGAGGAATCAAAAAAAACTTTCCGGAAGGGGTTGTATCCGTCGCCGAGGTTTGCGAGTCTCTACATGGCGATCGGGACGGCCCGCAACACCGGCCTCCACAGATCACCGGAACCCCTCTCCAATCAAGGACCACGCCGAGGAATACTCGGTGGGCGGCCCTTCACTTGTTGAGGGATTCGTGAAAGCGTTCACATTCACAAGCAAATCTTCACGTAATACCAAGGAGAGGTAGCAGCCATGGACTGGCGTCACAACGCCGTTTGCCGCGAGGAAGACCCCGAGCTCTTCTTCCCCATCGGCAACACCGGTCCTGCGCTGCTGCAGATCGAGGAAGCCAAGGCCGTCTGCCGTCGCTGCCCCGTCATGGAGCAGTGCCTGCAGTGGGCGCTCGAGTCCGGCCAGGACTCCGGCGTCTGGGGTGGTCTCAGCGAGGACGAGCGCCGCGCCATGAAGCGCCGCGCCGCCCGCAACCGGGCTCGTCAGGCCTCCGCCTGACCTACCCACCCCGCTGACAGCCTGAGCTTGGCGGCGCGTACAGCGAGTACGCATCTCCCGCCCCCGAGCCGCAGCGCGCAGTACCCCTAAGCGCTTACGCAGCGAGCGACTGGTCCCGGACCTTCTGGTCCGGGACTTTTTGCTGCGCCCGGTGGCGCCCGCACCCCGTCAACCGGATCCGGTCTCCGGCCCGTTCACCGAGCGACTCGTTCACCGAGTGGCCCGGTCACCGCGCGGGCCGGTCACTTCTGCGCGCGTACCGGGATGTCCAGCACGACCCGCGTGCCGCGCTCCGGCGCCGGGACCATGTCGAACGTGCCGCCCAACTCGCCCTCCACCAGCGTGCGTACGATCTGCAGACCGAGGTTGCCTGAGGTGTGCGGGTCGAAGCCCTCGGGCAGGCCGACCCCGTCGTCCTGCACCGTGACCAGCAGGCGGGACTCCTTGGTCGTACCGCCGCGCACCGCCGACACCTCCACCGTGCCGGTGTCGCCTTCCCGGAAGCCGTGCTCCAGCGCGTTCTGCAACACCTCGGTGAGCACCATGGACAGCGGGGTGGCGACCTCGGCGTCGAGGATGCCGAAGCGGCCGGTGCGCCGGCCGGTGACCTTGCCGGGCGAGATCTCGGCGACCATCGCCAGCACCCGGTCGGCGATCTCGTCGAACTCCACTCGTTCGTCCAGGTTCTGAGACAGCGTCTCATGAACGATCGCGATCGAGCCGACCCGGCGGACCGCCTCCTCCAGGGCCGCCCGGCCGCGCTCGGACTCGATCCGCCGGGCCTGCAGGCGCAGCAGGGCGGCCACCGTCTGCAGGTTGTTCTTCACCCGGTGGTGGATCTCCCGAATGGTGGCGTCCTTGGTGATCAACTCCCGCTCGCGGCGGCGCAGTTCGGTGACGTCCCGGAGCAGGACGAGGGAACCGATGCGGATGCCCTTGGGCTTGAGCGGAATGGCCCGGAACTGGATGACGCCGTCGTGGGCCTCGATCTCGAACTCGCGCGGCGCCCAGCCGCTGGCCACCTTGGCCAGGGCCTCGTCGACGGGGCCACGGCTCGGGGCGAGTTCGGCCGTCGTGCGGCCGAGATGGTGGCCGACGAGGTCCGCGGCCAGGCCCATGCGGTGATACGCGGAGAGCGCGTTCGGGGAGGCGTACTGGACGAGGCCGTCCGCGTCGAGCCGGATCAGGCCGTCGCCCACGCGGGGCGAGGCGTCCATGTCCACCTGCTGGTTCGCGAAGGGGAACGAGCCGGCCGCGATCATCTGTGCCAGGTCCGAGGCGCTCTGGAGGTACGTCAGTTCGAGACGGCTCGGGGTGCGCACGGTCAGCAGGTTGGTGTTGCGGGCGATGACGCCGAGGACGCGCCCGTCCCGTCGTACCGGAATGGACTCGACGCGGACGGGGACCTCCTCGCGCCACTCCGGGTCGCCCTCGCGCACGATCCGGCCCTCGTCGAGTGCCGCGTCCAGCATCGGGCGGCGGCCGCGCGGGACGAGGTGGCCGACCATGTCGTCCTGGTAGGAGGTGGGGCCGGTGTTCGGCCGCATCTGCGCGACGGAGACGTAGCGCGTGCCGTCGCGGGTGGGGACCCACAGGACCAGGTCCGCGAAGGACAGGTCGGAGAGCAGCTGCCACTCCGAGACCAGCAGATGGAGCCACTCGAGATCGGAGTCGTCGAGGGCGGTGTGCTGGCGGACCAGTTCGTTCATGGAGGGCACGTCTGCGAGCGTACCCGGCGGTTTGTGCAGGTCCTAAAAGTGTCCGTACGGGAACGACGGCGCTACGAGAGGGAAGACGGCACGGGGCCTGAGAACACCCGCGGGCCGCGGCGCCTGGGAGGGACCCTCAACCCTCCCGGCACCGCAGCCCGGAGCAGCATCGGCCACGGGGTGTGCGGTCCCGGTCGGCCGAAGGATGAGGAGCCGGGGCAGTCAGGGCAGAGAGCACCGGATCCTCGGTCCGCCTTCCTGTGCGGGGAAGGCGGAGGCTTCTCGTTTCTATGCGTCTCCCCGATTGTGGACTAGACCACTACTGGTGTCCATGCGTCGGGGGCGGTTTGTTGTTGAAGAGTGTGTGGTGTTGGCGCTTCGCAGCCTAACCCGCCGGGCTCATGCGCGGGGCCGGATGGCCACGGCAATTTCCGCGAGAGCCTCCGCTTCCGCGCGATCGCGCCGTCGCACGCCGGTGGGGACACGCCCGGGGGGTCAGCGCGTCTCCGTCACCTTCGCCAGCGCCCGGGGCGCGTCCGGGTCCTGTCCGCGGGCGATCGTGACCTCGTAGGCCAGCAGCTGGAGCGGGATGATCTCCAGTACGGGCTGGACCTCCTCGGCGACACCCTCGGTGGGCAGGACGAACCCGGCCGAGGCCCGCTCGACATGCCTCCTCGGCCCGACCACGACCAGGTCGGCGCCCCGTCCGCGCAGCCGGTCGAGGACGGGCTGGAGCGCCTCCCCTCCCCTGCCGTCGGTGACGACCGCGATGACCGGGGAGACGTTGTCGACCATCGCGAGCGGGCCGTGCAGCAGGTCGGCGCCGGAGTAGGCGAGGGCCGGGATGTAACTGGTCTCCATGAGCTTCAGGGCGGCCTCCTTGGCCGTGGGGTAGCCGAAGCCGCGGGAGGTGATCACCATCCGCTCGGCGAAGCGGTAGCGGGCCGCCAGGGTGCGGACCTCCTCGTGCCGCGCGAGCAGTTGCCCGGCGAGGTCGGGCAGGACCTGCGCCGGGGCGCCGTCTCCGCCGCGCAGGCCCTCGACGAACAGGTAGAGCGCGAGGAGGGAGGCCGTGTAGGTCTTGGTCGCGGGGAGCGCCTTCTCCGGCCCCGCCAGGATGTCCAGGTGGTACTCGGCGACACCGGCCAGCGCCGAGTCCGGGTTGTTGGTCACCGCGAGGGTGATCGCGCCCGCCTGGCGGGCGGCGCGCGTGGAGGCGACCAGGTCCGGCGAGCCGCCCGACTGGCTGACGGTGACGACCAGGACGTCGGTGAGGTCGGGGCGGGCGCCGTAGGCGGTGAAGGTGGACATGGAGGTCAGACCGCAGGGCAGGCCCAGCCGGACCTCCAGGAGGTACTTGGCGTAGAGGGCGGCGTGGTCGGAGGTGCCGCGGGCGGTCAGCAGCACGAAGCGCGGCGCGCGGGCCGCGATCTCCCGTGCCACCTGGCGGATCGTGGGCGCGCCCTTGTCGAGGATCCGGCGCAGCACCTGGGGTTGCTCGCCCGTCTCACGCGCCATGATCCGGCCGGGGACCTCGCTGTGGGGCGCGTGGGGGTCGTGGGGGTACGGGACGGGGGCGGTCATGTGGGTCCCTCCGCGTCGGCGTCGGCTGCGTCGGCCCTGTGGCGCCGGACCACCGCGAGGTGAGTCGCCGGTGGCCGGTCGCCGGCCGCGGCCGTGGTGCCATTCCACTCCCCCACGGCGGCTCGTGCCTCCCCAAGGGCGCCGCCCGGGGCGTGTCTTCACCTGGATCCCGGCCTGTCGTCACGGGCCGTTCCCCTTGCGGCAAGGCGCGCCGGAGGGGCTTGTCTTCGCCTGGGACGGGGCACACCTCTCTGTTAGATTGGTCTAAACCACATGGCCCCTTCCGGGTGCCCTTCGAGTCCCCCTCTTCAGATCGGCAGGCCCAGCGTGGAAGTTGTCATCGTTCCCGACGCCGAGGCGGGCGGCGAGCTGATCGCCGAGGCAATGGCGCGGCTGCTCGGCCGCAAGCCGGACGCCCTGCTCGGCGTGGCCACCGGCTCGACGCCGTTGCCCGTCTACCAGGCCCTGGCGGCCCGGGTGCGCTCGGGCGCGGTGGACACCTCAGGGGCGCGGATAGCCCAGCTCGACGAGTACGTGGGGCTGCCGGCGGAGCACCCGGAGTCGTACCGGTCGGTGCTGCGGCGTGAGGTGCTGGAGCCCCTCGGGATCGGGATGGACGCGTTCATGGGCCCGGACGGGACGGCCGAGGACATCCCCGGCGCCTGTGCGGCGTACGACGCGGCGCTGGCCGCGGCCGGCGGCGTGGATCTGCAGTTGCTGGGGATCGGGACCGACGGGCACATCGGGTTCAACGAGCCGTGCTCCTCGCTCGCCTCGCGGACCCGCATCAAGACGCTGACCGAGCAGACCCGGGTCGACAACGCGCGGTTCTTCGACGGCGACATCGACCAGGTGCCGCACCACGTCATCACCCAGGGCATCGGCACCATCCTGGAGGCCCGGCACCTGGTGCTGCTGGCGACGGGCGAGGGCAAGGCGGACGCGGTCGCGGCGACGGTGGAGGGTCCGGTCGCGGCCGTGTGCCCCGCCTCGGCGTTGCAGTTGCATCCGCACGCCACGGTGGTGGTCGACGAGGCCGCCGCGTCCAAGCTGAAGCTGGCGGACTACTTCCGGCACACGTACGCGAACAAGCCGCAGTGGCAGGGGATTTAGCCGGTCGCGTGCCGTCCTGACCGGAGCCGGGGGCTCGCGGGCCACCGCCGGGCGGCCCGCCGGCCTCAGAGCGCCAGGACGAGTGCGCCCCCGAGCACGCCCAGGCCCAGGGCCACGCAGAACGGGATCCAGCCGCCGTCGCGCCAGGGGAAGAAGGTGTCGAGGGAGACGCGGCCGGGTCCCACCGCGGCGATGGCGACGGCGCCGACGCACAGGAGCATGGGGTAGGCGAACGACGGGGGTCCGGCGGGCCACAGGCTGAACTGGGGCGCCACCGTCATGGCGTTGAACATCACCCCGACCGCCGCCGCGGCGGCCAGCGGGGTGAGCAGTCCGACCGCCAGTCCCAGGCCGCCGAGCAGCTCGGAGATCCCCGCCAGGGCGGCGAAGAACGTGCCCGGCTCGTAGCCCTGCGCGGCGAACTCCTTGGCCGTCGCGTCGAGACCTCGTCCGCCGAACAGCCCGAACAGCTTCTGCGAGCCGCTGCCCGCCAGGATGATGCCGACCGCGAGCCGGAGCAGCAGGATGCCCACGTCGGCGGCGCCGATCGCCCGGGGCGCCGGTCTCGCACCGAAGGCCTCGGTGGGGCGGCGTGAGCGCTGAGTGGGGGGTGTCATCGGGCATCACCTCCGGGCACGGCCCAGGTGGGGACTCCCCTCCCTCGATCCTCCTCTCCTGCGCGGGCCACGTCCAAAGGAAGCGGCGTCCGCGAGGGGGCGGCGTACCCCGGTGCGAGGTGCACGGGAGGAGCGGCGCGGCTCGCCCCCCGGCACGCCGCGCCGCTCACCCCTCGCACTCAGGACCGCCTCAGACCCCGGCGATGACCTCCGCCGCCGCCCGTCCGCAGACCCGGGCCGCGCCGTACGTCGCGATGTGCAGCGCGCCCCGGGGGGCGGCCTGGGGCACGCCCATCTCGACCACGACCGTGTCCGGCCGGGCCTCAAGAAGCGTGTCGAGCGCGTCGGCCATCCACCGGTGCCGGTGCTCGTCGCGCACGACCGCCACGACGCGCCGCTCCCCCGCCGCGGCGAGGACGGCGCCGCCCGCGTCGGGCCCGCCGAAGGTGCCCGCTTCCGTGGCGGGGAGCAGGGTGGTGAGCTCCGCCGCCACGCCCCAGGGGGTCTCGTCGCCGACGGCGATGTTGGCGACGGGCGTCAGGGCGGCGACGTAGGGCGCCGTGGTGAGCGGCGTGAAGGACTCGGTGCTCGTGACCCGCAGCGCCCGCCGCGCCGCGCGCAGGCCCACCTCGCCGTCCGCCCCGGGCTCGCCCGCGCCCGTCGCGGCCGGCCCACCCGACGCCGACGCCGTCCACGCCGCGAGCCTGCGGACGCGTTCCGCCGCGTCCGCGAGCCGCTCCTCGGGAAGTTCACCGGCGCGCACCGCCGCGACCAGGGCGTCGCGCAGCCGCCGTACCGTCTCGTCGTCGGCGAGGCCGCCGCCCACGCAGATGGCGTCGGCGCCGGCCGCGACGGCGAGGACGCTGCCGCGCTCGATGCCGTAGGTGGCGGAGATGGCCTGCATCTCCATGCCGTCGGTGACGATCAGGCCGTCGTAGCCGAGGTCACCGCGCAGCAGTTCCGTGAGCACCTTGCCGGAGAGCGTCGCCGGGCGGTCCGGGTCCAGGGCCGGGACGAGGATGTGGGCGCTCATGACCGCCCGCGTGCCCGCGGCGATCGCGGCACGGAACGGAGCCAGTTCCCGCTCGCCGAGCACGGCCGGCTCCGCGTCGATACGGGGCATGGCGTGGTGCGAGTCGACGTTGGTGTCGCCGTGGCCGGGGAAGTGCTTGGTGCAGGCCGCCACGCCCGCCGACTGGAGGCCGGTGACGTAGGCCGCGGTGTGCCGGGCGACGAGAGCCGGGTCGGCGCCGAACGAGCGGACGCCGATGACGGGGTTGTCGGGGTTGGAGTTCACGTCCGCCGACGGGGCCCAGTTGAAGTTCACCCCGCAGGCGGCGAGGCGCCGGCCCAGTTCGGCGGCGACCTCCCTCGTCAGCTCCACGTCGTCCACCGCGCCGAGCGCGTGGTTGCCGGGGAAGGAGGATCCCGTCCGCACCTCCAGGCGCGTGACGTCACCGCCCTCCTCGTCGATGGCGACCAGGACGTCGTCGCGTTCCGCGCGCAGCTGGGCGGTCAGGGCGGCGAGCTGGTCGGGCGAGGAGATGTTGCGGCCGAACAGCCCGACGGAGGCGAGTCCCTCGCCGAGGCGGCGCAGCAGCCAGTCGGGGGCCGCCGTGCCGGTGAAGCCGGGCTGGAGGACCGTCAGCGCGTCACGGGTGAGCGTGTCGGTATCGCTGGCGAATGTCGTCATCGGGGCCGCTATCCCTTCACGGCGCCGGAGGTCAGACCGGCGGCCATTTTCTTTTGCACGATCATGAAGAATGCGACGACCGGTATCGCGATCAGCGTCGAGGCCGCCATGAGGGCGCCGTAGTCCGTCCCGCGTGAGGTGGTGAAGTTCATGAGCCACACGTTGAGCGTGTACTTGTCGTTGTCCTGCAGCACGATGTAGGCGAGCAGGTACTCGTTCCACGCGTTGATCAGGGAGAAGATCGATGCGGCCGCGAGTCCCGGCGCGAGCAGCGGGAACACCACGCGCCAGAAGGCGCCCATGCGGGAGCAGCCGTCGACCAGCGCCGCCTCCTCCAGCTCCAGCGGGATGTTCACGACGAAGCCGCGGATCATCCAGGTCGCGAAGGGCAGCGTCGTGACGAGGTAGATGACGATGACGCCCCAGTACTCGTTGATCGCGCCCAGGTCGTTCAGCTGGATGTACAGCGGGATGAGCATGGCGGTCGGCGGCAGCAGCTGCACCACCAGCAGCGCGATCATGAAGATCTTGCGGCCGGCGAAGCGGAAGCGCGCGATGGCGAAGGCGCCGATCGTGGACAGCAGGATCGCCCCGACGACGGCGGTCACGCAGATGATCAGGCTGGACTGGATCGCGGTGCCGAAGTTGGGTTCGTCGACGGCCCGGCGGAAGTTGTCGAACGTGAGCGACGTCGGCCAGAGCTTCTGGTCGTAGGACCGGATCTCGATGTTGGGGCGCAGGGCGCTGACCACGAGCCAGTAGACCGGGAACGCCATCACCACGAAGGCGACGAGTCCCACGGCGTTGTAGAAGTGCCGGCTCGGCTTCTTGCGGTCGGGGCGGTACTGAGGCGCGGCCGTGGCGCGCGTGGCGGTCGTGTCGCTCACTCGACCTCTCCGATCTTGAGCAGCTGGCGCAGGTAGTAGACGGCCACGCCGGACAGCAGCAGCACGGTGATCAGCGCGATGGCGGCGCCCTGGCTGAAGGAGTTCGACTCGAACGCCTTCTCGTAGGAGTAGAGACCCAGCAGGTTGTACTCGGACTCCGGCTTGTTGCCGCGCATCAGGAAGATCTGTCCGAAGACGTTGAAGTCCCAGATCACCGACAGCGTCGCCACCATCTGGAAGACCGGCTTGATCACCGGCCAGGTGACGTACCGGAAGACTCCGAACCGCCCGGCGCCGTCGAGCGCGGCGGCCTCCTCCAGCTCGGCCGGCACCTGGGTGAGCGCGGCGTAGAGGGTGACGGCGACGAACGGCACCGCGCCCCACACCACCACGGCGCCGATCACGAGGAAGCCCTGCTTGGGGTCGAGCCACCAGTTGTGGCCCTGGTAGTCGAGGCCCAGGTACTTGGTGAGCACCATGTTGGCGACGCCGTAGTCGGAGTCGGCGAACCAGCGGAAGATCGAGGTGGCCACGAGCAGCGGGAGCGCCCAGGCCGCGATGAGCGCACCGGTCAGCAGCAGCCGGACCGCGTTCGTCATGCGCTGCATGGCGTGGGCGAGGAACAGTCCGATGGCCATGGTGGCGACCACGCACACCACCATGAAGAGGACGGTGCGCCACAGGACGGTGTAGAACTCGCTGTCACCGAGGATGTTGGTGAACTGGTCGAAGCCGACCCACGGTGCGGCGTCGCCCGTCCACAGCTCCCGGCGGCCCACGTCCTGGAAGGACATGATCACGGTCTTGATCAGCGGCCAGACGAACACTGCGGCGAGTGCCACGACAGCCGGAGCGATCAGCAGATAGGGCAGCAGTGGCCCGTTCGTCCACCGGACGCGCCGAGAGGTGGCCGGTGTCGGGCCGTCACCCTGGGCCCGTACGACGGACACCTCCGGGTCGGCTGCTTTGATGTCGGCGGCACTCACTGTGCTGGCCTTCCGTTCGAAGGGGTTCCTGGAGGGCGGGCCGGCACAGCCTGGGTGGCCGGCACGCCCGACCGGCCTTGCCCGGCCAACGGCGGGCCGGACAAGGCACCGGAGCTCAAGGGGAGTTCGGCTCCTGGATCAGGAGGCCTCGTTGATCAGCGAGTCGATTTCCGCGTCGGCGGCCTTGGTGGCCTCGGCGACCGACTTGCCCTTGAGGATGTCGAGCAGCATCGTCTCCAGGGTTTCCTTCTTCTCGATCGCGGCCCAGCCGGGCGCGATCGGCGTGAACCAGGCGTCGGGGACGGCGTTGGCGATGGGAGCCGTCTCCGGCTTGGCCTTCAGCGGCTCGAGCTGCTTGGTGTTGTTGGGGAGGATGTTCTTGGCGGCCAGGGCGGCCTCGGACTTCTCGCTGGTGAACAGCGAGATCCATTCCTCCGCCAGGTCCTGCTGCTCGGACTTGGAGATGGTGGCCAGGTCGGAGCCGCCGATGAAGGAGGGAAGTGCCTTGCCTTCCGGGCCGGGCATGCCCGCGGTGGCGATCTTGCCCTCCAGCTTCGGGTTGCCGTTGTTCGCGCCGTCGACGACGCTTCCGGCCTCCCAGCCGTTGCCGTAGAGCACGGCGGCCTTCTCGTTGGCCATGACGTTGGCGTGGTCCTGCTCGTCCTTCGTCTGGTCGCCGTTGTTGTACTTCTTGACCAGGTCGATGAAGTGCTGGATGCCCTTCTGCGCCTCCGGCGTGGACAGGGCGCCCTTCCACTCCTTGCCGCCCTCGTCGTAGGTGGCGATCTCGCCGCCGTAGGCAGCGACGTACGACATGGCGGCGTACCAGTAACGACCCGGCAGGTACAGCGAGGAGAAGGCGTTGTCGCTCTTGTACTTGTTCTGGACCTTGTCGAGGGCGGTGACCAACTCGTCCTCGGTGGCGGGCAGCTGGTCCGAGCCCGTGCCGGCCTTGAGCATGTCCTTGTTGTAGATCGCGACGCGCGCACCGGCGTAGTACGGGACGCAGTAGAGCTTGCCCTCGTACGTGCAGGTGTCCTTCAGACCGCCGATCCACGTGTCCGAGTTGTCGTGCTTCTTGGGGTCGATCTCGCCGAGGGCACCGTTGAGGATGTAGGTCATCGTCTCGGTGTTGCCCAGCTCGACCACGTCGGGGAAGCTGTCGCCCGACAGTGCCGCGTCGAGCTTCTTGGTCTTGTCGGCCCACTGCTGGTACTGGACGTTGACCTTGACACCCGGGTACTTCTTGTTGAAGTCCGCGTTGGCCTGCTTGACCAACTCGGGCCAGGTGGACTGGGCGTCGACCATCAGCCAGACGGTGAGTTCACCCTTGCGGTCCTTCGGGTCCTGCTCGGACGCCTTGTCGTCGGACCCCCCGCACGCCGCAATGGAGACCATCATCGCCGCGACACCGATCGCGGATATCAGCTTGCGCTTCACGCCACCCTCCTCAGGGATGCCACAAACCCCCCTCGTCCCCGCGGTGACTGACGTACCGCCCTGGGGCCGGGACCTGGACCAATGGTGTAGACCAGTACCGGGGAGCTTGGCCCAGACCATAGGACGTGTCAAGGGTCTCGTGTAGGGCCCGACCAGCCGTTATGGGACCTACATATGCAGGAACCTTTAAGTAAGAACCCCTCGAAAACCAGGGCCGCTCCACCCGCTCCGGGGTAGACCACATGACCGTCGTGGACTAGACCATCGGAGGCGCCGACGGTATACAGGGGGGATCACGGAGCGTGCGGGGAACCCCTCGCGCGTGGCCGTGCCACGATGTGAGCCGCGACCGGCGGACGTCGGTCGGGTCGGTAGGTGAGCCGGGAAGGCGGAGCATGAGCACTGAGGTCAGCAGTGCGGAGAACGAGAGCGGGACACCCGTCCGTACCGCACGCGTGCCCAAGTACTACCGCCTGAAGAAGCATCTGCTCGACATGACGGAGACCCTGCCGCCCGGCACCCCGGTCCCGCCCGAGCGCACGCTGGCCGCGGAGTTCGACACCTCGCGCACGACCGTGCGCCAGGCCCTTCAGGAGCTGGTGGTCGAGGGCCGGCTGGAGCGGATCCAGGGCAAGGGCACGTTCGTCGCCAAGCCGAAGGTCTCGCAGGCACTGCAACTCACCTCGTACACCGAGGACATGCGCGCCCAGGGCCTGGAGCCCACCTCCCAGCTGCTGGACATCGGCTACATCACCGCCGACGACCGGCTGGCCGAACTGCTCGACATCACCCCCGGCGGCCGGGTCCTGCGCATCGAGCGGCTGCGCATGGCCAACGCCGAGCCGATGGCGATCGAGACCACCCACCTGAGCGCCAAGCGCTTCCCGGCCCTGCGCCGCAGCCTGGTCAAGTACACCTCCCTCTACACCGCGCTCGCCGAGGTCTACGACGTCCATCTGGCCGAGGCCGAGGAGACCATCGAGACCTCGCTGGCCACCCCGAGGGAGGCCGGGCTCCTCGGCACGGACGTCGGCCTGCCGATGCTGATGCTGTCCCGGCACTCGCTGGACCGGGAGGGCAAGCCGGTGGAGTGGGTGCGCTCGGTGTACCGCGGCGACCGCTACAAGTTCGTGGCACGCCTCAAGCGCCCCACGGCGTAACCGTGTTCGCGGTGTAGCGCAGGTCACATCGCCTGCCCTACCGTCCTCCCGTAACGCATACGACGGGAGGACGACCCGTGCGCACAGCGAACGCCCGAACCATCGTCATCTGGAGCCTCGTCGCACTCGTCGGCGCCGCCGGCTGGACCGTGCTCGCGCTCTCCCGCGGCGAGGAGGTCTCCGCAGCCTGGATGGTCGCGGCGGCCCTCGGCTCGTACGCGATCGCCTATCGCTTCTACGCGAAGTTCATCGCGCACAAGGTCCTCAAGGTCGACAGGACCCGTGCCACCCCGGCGGAGCGCCTCGACAACGGCATCGACTACCACCCCACCGACCGCCGAGTCCTGCTCGGCCACCACTTCGCCGCGATCGCCGGCGCCGGCCCCCTGGTCGGCCCCGTGCTCGCGGCGCAGATGGGCTACCTGCCCGGCACGATCTGGATCATCGCCGGCGTCATCTTCGCGGGCGCGGTCCAGGACATGGTGGTGCTGTTCTTCTCCACCCGCCGGGACGGCCGCTCGCTCGGCCAGATGGCGCGGGAGGAGATCGGCCCGTTCGGCGGCGCGGCCGCGCTGCTCGCCGCGTTCGCCATCATGATCATCCTGCTCGGTGTGCTGGCCCTGGTCGTCGTCAACGCCCTGGCGGCCTCCCCCTGGGGCACCTTCTCCATCGCGATGACCATCCCGATCGCGCTGCTGATGGGCTTCTACCTGCGCGTCCTGCGGCCCGGACGGGTCGCCGAGGTGTCGCTCATCGGCGTGGGCCTGCTGCTGTTCGCCCTCGTCTCCGGCCGCTGGGTCGCCGAGTCGTCCTGGGCGGAGACCTTCACCCTCGCCCCCTCGACCCTGGTCGTCTGGCTGGTGGCGTACGGCTTCATCGCGTCGATCCTGCCGGTGTGGATGCTCCTCGCGCCCCGCGACTACCTCTCCACCTTCATGAAGATCGGCACGATAGTGCTGCTCGCCCTCGGTGTCGTGATCGCGCTGCCGACGCTGCGGATGGACCCGGTCACCGACTTCGCCTCCCGCGGCGACGGGCCGGTCTTCGCGGGCTCCCTCTTCCCGTTCGTGTTCATCACGATCGCCTGCGGTGCCCTGTCCGGATTCCACGCGCTGATCTCGTCGGGCACGACGCCGAAGATGATCCAGAAGGAGACGCAGGTCCGGATGATCGGCTACGGCTCCATGCTGATGGAGTCGTCGGTCGCCGTCATGGCACTGATCGCGGCCAGCGTGATCGACCCGGGGCTGTACTTCGCGATGAACGCGCCGGCCGGTGTCATCGGCACCAGCGTGGAGCAGGCCTCGCAGGTGGTGGGCGGCTGGGGCTACCAGATCTCCCCCGAGGAGCTCGCCGCGGCGGCGAAGAGCGTCGAGGAGTCGACGCTGCTGTCCCGCACCGGCGGTGCGCCCACGCTGGCGGTCGGCGTCTCGGAGATCTTCTCCCAGGTGACCGGCGGGGGCCTCAAGGCCTTCTGGTACCACTTCGCGATCATGTTCGAGGCGCTGTTCATCCTGACCGCGCTGGACGCGGGCACGCGTGTCGGACGGTTCATGCTCCAGGACACCCTCGGCAACGTGTACCGGCCTTTCCGCAACGTCAGCTGGAAGCCGGGCCTGGTGATCACCAGCGCGATCGTCTGCGGGCTGTGGGGCTACTTCCTGTGGGTGGGCGTCCACGAGCCCCTCGGCGGCATCAACCAGCTGTTCCCGATCTTCGGTATCTCCAACCAGCTGCTGGCGGCCGTGGCGCTCGCCGTCTGCACGACGCTGCTGGTGAAGTCGGGCCGCCTCAAGTGGGCCTGGATCACCGGTGTCCCGCTCCTGTGGGACGCGGTCGTGACCCTGACGGCCAGCTGGCAGAAGGTCTTCTCCAGCGACCCCAAGGTCGGCTTCTTCCGGCAGCGCCAGGTCTTCCAGGACGCCATCGACCGGGGCGAGATCCTGCCGCCGGCCAAGTCCATGGACGACATGCACACCGTCGTCACCAACTCCACGGTGGACGGCGTCCTGTCGGCCGTCCTCGCCCTGCTGATCGTGGCGGTCCTCGTGGACGCCGCGCGGATCTGCGTCCGGCACGTCCGCCGGCCCGCGCTCACCACCCTCAGCGAGGCGCCGTACGTCGCCTCGAAGATCGTCGCGCCCGCCGGACTGATCGCCACGCCCGAGGAGAGGGAGGAGGAGCGCCGTGCGAACGTCGGCACTGCTGCGCCGAGTGACTAGCGGGGTGCGCTGGTACGTCCGTGAGCTGACGGACGAGTCGGCCTACGACCGCTATGTCGCGCATATCCGTAAGGGCCACCCGGAGGCGGAGGTGCCCACCCGGCGGGAGTTCGAGCGGATGCGGACGGACCGGCAGGAAACAGACCCGCGGCAAGGATTCCGCTGCTGCTGAGTAACCGGTATCTGAACAGGGGCTTCCGGTAGCGGGACACCGTGACCTAGATTGCCTGCGCGTTGCACCAGGTGATCAGCGAGGGGACGGAGCCGTCCGATGTCAGAAGCCTCAGAAGTGAACAGAGGGCCGGTGGTGACGCCTGTGCGCGTCGTCATCGCCCTCTGCCTGATAGCACCGTTCGTGGCCATGCTCTGGGTGGGCTCGTACGCGAAGACGGACCCGACCTTCATCGGCATCCCGTTCTTCTACTGGTACCAGATGGCCTGGGTCGTGATCTCCACCGCCCTGACCATGACCGCCTACTGGCTGTGGCAGCGTGACCAGCGCGCCCGCAAGACGCAGGGGGGTGCCGGAGCATGAAGGACGGTGTGAACGGCGTCGCACTCGCCGTGTTCATCCTCTTCTTCGTCGCCGTCACGGTGATGGGCTTCCTGGCCGCGCGCTGGCGCAAGGCCGAGAACGAGCACAGCCTCGACGAGTGGGGCCTGGGCGGCCGGTCCTTCGGGACCTGGATCACCTGGTTCCTGCTGGGCGGCGACCTCTACACGGCGTACACCTTCGTCGCCGTACCGGCGGCGATCTACGCGGCGGGCGCGGCCGGCTTCTTCGCGGTGCCGTACACGATCCTCATCTACCCGATGATGTTCGTCTTCCTGCCGCGGCTGTGGTCGGTCTCCCACAAGCACGGCTACGTCACCACCTCGGACTTCGTCCGCGGCCGCTTCGGCTCCAAGGGCCTGTCCCTCGCCGTCGCGGTCACCGGCATCCTCGCGACCATGCCGTACATCGCGCTCCAGCTGGTCGGCATCCAGGCCGTGCTGGACGTGATGGGCATCGGCGGCGGCGAGGACACCAACTGGTTCATCAAGGACCTGCCGCTGCTGATCGCCTTCGGCGTGCTGGCCGCGTACACGTACTCCTCGGGTCTGCGGGCACCGGCCCTGATCGCGTTCGTCAAGGACGCGCTGATCTACATCGTGATCGCCGTCGCCATCATCTACATCCCGATCAAGCTGGGCGGCTTCGACGACATCTTCGCCGCGGCGGGTGACAAGTACGCCGACGCCGGTGCGGGCGGACTGGTGCCGACCGCCGCCTCGCAGTGGACCTACGCCACGCTGGCACTGGGCTCGGCGCTCGCCCTGTTCATGTACCCGCACAGCGTGACGGCCGTGCTGTCCAGCCGCAGCCGGGACGTGATCCGCCGCAACTCCACGATCCTGCCGCTGTACTCGCTGATGCTGGGCCTGCTGGGTCTGCTCGGCTTCATGGCGATCGCGGCCGGCGTCAAGGTGGAGAACGGCCAGCTGGCGATCCCCCAGCTGTTCGAGAACATGTTCCCGGACTGGTTCACCGGCGTCGCGTTCGCGGCGATCGGCATCGGCGCGCTGGTCCCGGCGGCCATCATGTCGATCGCGGCGGCCAACCTCTTCACCCGCAACATCTACAAGGACTTCCTCAAGCCGGACGCCACGCCCGCGCAGGAGACCAAGGTCTCCAAGCTGGTGTCCCTGCTGGTGAAGGTCGGCGCCCTCGTCTTCGTCCTCGGAATGGACAAGACGGTGGCGATCAACTTCCAGCTGCTGGGCGGCATCTGGATCCTCCAGACCATGCCCGCCCTGGTCGGCGGTCTGTTCACCCGCTGGTTCCACCGCTGGGCGCTGCTGGCCGGCTGGGCGGTCGGCATGACCTACGGCACGGTCGCGGCCTACGGTGTCGCCTCCCCGACGCAGAAGCACTTCGGCGGCTCCTCGGCGGAGATCCCCGGCATCGGTGAGATCGGCTACATCGGCCTCACGGCGTTCGTCCTCAACCTGGTGGTCACGGTGGTCCTCACCTTCGTCCTGAAGGCCGTGAAGGCTCCCGAGGGCGTCGACGAGACCAAGCCCGGCGACTACACGGCGGACGCCGGCGACCCGGGAGTCAAGGCGGAGCTTCCCCCGGCGACCGCGGGTGCCGCCCACTGAGGCGCGGGGCCGTTGCGGCACGCGGCCCTGCCGCGTGAGCGCGAGCAGCAGCTGAACGACTCGCAGCGGGCCGCCGACATCACACGATGCGGCGGCCCGTCGTCGTACACACTGCCGCCATGGACATCGACATCCGCCTCGCGCACCCCGCCGAGTACGCCGCCCTCGGCGAGATCACCGCGCAGGCCTACCTCCAGGACGGACTCCTCGACTTCGGCGAGAGCGACGGCTACCTCGGCGAGCTGCGAGACGTCGCCAAGCGCGCGGCCGCCGCACAGGTGCTCGTGGCCGTCGCGCACGAACGCGTCCTCGGCGGCGTGACGTTCGTCCCCTCCGGCGGCCCCATGGCCGACATAGCCGCCCCCGACGAGGCGGAGATCCGCATGCTCGCCGTCGCCCGTCAGGCCCGCGGCCGAGGGGTCGGCGAGGCCCTGGTGCGTGCCTGCGTCGAGCGCGCCCGCGCCCTCGACGGCTGCGCCGGGCTCGTTCTGTCGACCCAGCGGACCATGCACGCGGCCCACCGCATCTACGAACGGCTGGGCTTCACCCGCACTCCCGAGCGGGACTGGAACCCCCTCCCGGAGCTGGACGACATCACGCTTCTCACCTACCAGTTGACGCTCTGAAGTCATCGGCGACACAACATATGGGGGTGCTGTCGGCACCCGACACCAGATGTATGCTCATGCTCGCTGTCGCCGCAGGGGAATCCGGTGCGAATCCGGAACTGTCCCGCAACGGTGTACTCGCGTGCGTCCGTCCCGAAAAGGGAACGCACGCCGGTTCAGTCCGAGGACCTGCCGACAGTGCGCCCGGCCGTCCGGCCCGGGTGCCCTGACGTCCGGGTCTCGTGGAATGGGCCGGTGGACGCGAACGCCCGTGCGCTCGTGTGCCCTGCCCTGCCCTCCGCGAGGCCCCCGTGCCGAGCGAGGGAGAGCCCCACGTGACCATCGCGCCAGCCGAACCGGCCGCAGCGACAACCGTGGAAGGGGAGACCGACGGACCCGGGACCGCGTTGCTGCGGACCCTGACCGAGCTGACCGCCGACCTCCCCGACGCCGACCCCGGCCGGGTCGCCGCCGCCGCGCTGCGCGGCCGTTCCGCGCGGGCGGACGAGAGCGAACTGCGGGAGCTGGCCACGGAGGCCGCCGCCGGACTGATCTCCGAGGACCCCGCCTACTCCCGGCTCGCCGCCCGGCTGCTGACCGTCTCCATCGCCGCCGAGGCCGCCTCCCAGGGGGTCACGTCCTTCACGGAGTCCGTGGCGGTGGGGCACCGGGAAGGGCTCATCGCCGACCGCACGGCCGAGTTCACGCGCCTGCACGCCGACCGCCTGGACGCCCTGGTCGACCGGGACGCCGACGACCGCTTCGGCTACTTCGGCCTGCGCACCCTGTACAGCCGCTACCTGCTCCGGCACCCGATCACCCGCAAGGTCGTCGAGACGCCCCAGCACTTCATGCTGCGCGTCGCCGCCGGCCTCGCCGAGGACGACACCACCCGGTCGGTGGACGAAGTCGCCGCGCTCTACGGGCTCATGAGCCGGCTCGACTACCTCCCCTCCTCCCCCACCCTCTTCAACTCCGGCACCCGGCACCCCCAGATGTCGTCCTGCTACCTCCTGGACTCCCCCAAGGACGAGCTGGACTCCCTCTACGAGCGCTACCACCAGGTCGCCCGGCTCTCCAAGCACGCCGGCGGCATCGGTCTGTCGTACTCCCGGATCCGCTCCCGGGGCTCCCTGATCCGCGGCACCAACGGCCACTCCAACGGCATCGTCCCGTTCCTGAAGACGCTGGACGCCTCGGTCGCCGCCGTGAACCAGGGGGGCCGGCGCAAGGGCGCGGCCGCCGTCTACCTGGAGACCTGGCACTCCGACATCGAGGAGTTCCTGGAGCTGCGGGACAACACCGGTGAGGACGCCCGCCGTACGCACAACCTGAACCTCGCGCACTGGATCCCGGACGAGTTCATGCGGCGGGTCGACGCGGACGCCCCGTGGTCGCTGTTCTCCCCGTCGGACGTGCCCGAGCTGGTCGACCTGTGGGGCGAGGAGTTCGACACCGCGTACCGCGCGGCCGAGAGCCGGGGCCTGGCGAGGAAGACCCTGCCCGCCCGTGAGCTGTACGGCCGGATGATGCGCACCCTCGCCCAGACCGGCAACGGCTGGATGACCTTCAAGGACGCCGCCAACCGCACCGCAAACCAGACCGCCGAGCCGGGCCACGTCGTCCACTCCTCGAACCTCTGCACGGAGATCCTGGAGGTCACGGACGACGGCGAGACCGCCGTGTGCAACCTGGGCTCGGTCAACCTGGGCGCGTTCGTCGTGGGCGACGGCATCGACTGGGAGCAGCTGGACGCCACCGTCCGCACCGCCGTGACCTTCCTCGACCGCGTGGTCGACATCAACTTCTACCCGACCGAGCAGGCGGGCCGTTCCAACGCCCGGTGGCGCCCGGTCGGCCTCGGCGCGATGGGCCTGCAGGACGTCTTCTTCAAGCTGCGGGTGCCCTTCGACTCGCCCGAGGCGAAGGCGCTGTCCACCCGGATCGCCGAGCGCATCATGCTCGCCGCGTACGAGGCGTCCGCCGACCTCGCCGAACGCAACGGGCCGCTGCCCGCCTGGGACAGGACCCGCACCGCCCGGGGCGTGCTGCACCCCGACCACTACGGCGTCGAGCCGACCTGGCCGGAGCGCTGGAGCGCGCTGCGCGAGCGCATCGCCGCGGTCGGCATGCGCAACTCCCTGCTGCTGGCGATCGCGCCCACCGCGACGATCGCCTCGATCGCCGGTGTCTACGAGTGCATCGAGCCGCAGGTGTCGAACCTCTTCAAGCGCGAGACGCTGTCCGGTGAGTTCCTCCAGGTCAACTCCTATCTGGTGCAGGAGCTGAAGGAGCTCGGCGTCTGGGACGCCCGCACCCGTGAGGCGCTGCGCGAGGCCAACGGCTCGGTGCAGGACTTCGCCTGGATCCCCGAGGACGTACGGCGGCTCTACCGCACGGCGTGGGAGATCCCGCAGCGCGGGCTCATCGACATGGCGGCCGCGCGCACCCCGTACCTCGACCAGGCCCAGTCTCTGAACCTGTTCCTGGAGACGCCGACCATCGGCAAGCTCTCCTCGATGTACGCCTACGCCTGGAAGTCGGGCCTGAAGACGACGTACTACCTGCGCTCACGCCCCGCGACCCGCATCGCCCGCGCGGCCCAGGCGCAGCCCCGGACCACCATCCCCGTCCAGGCGGCCACCGACCCCGAAGCGGTCGCCTGCTCCCTGGAAAACCCCGAGTCCTGCGAGGCCTGCCAGTGATGTCCACCCGTACCCAGAACCTTCTCGACCCCGGCTTCGAGCTGACGCTGCGCCCGATGCGCTACCCGGACTTCTACGAGCGCTACCGGGACGCCATCAAGAACACCTGGACCGTGGAGGAGGTCGACCTCCACTCGGACGTCGCCGACCTCGCGAAGCTCTCCCCCGAGGAGCAGCACCTGATCGGCCGGCTGGTGGCGTTCTTCGCGACGGGCGACTCGATCGTGGCGAACAACCTGGTCCTGACGCTGTACAAGCACATCAACTCCCCCGAGGCCCGGCTCTACCTGAGCCGCCAGCTGTTCGAGGAGGCGGTGCACGTCCAGTTCTATCTGACCCTGCTGGACACCTACCTCCCCGACCCGCAGGACCGGGCGGCGGCGTTCGACGCGGTGGAGAACATCCCGTCCATCCGCGAGAAGGCCGAGTTCTGCTTCAGGTGGATCAACGAGGTCGAGAAGCTGGACCGCCTGGAGTCCACGGCGGACCGCCGGCGCTTCCTGCTCAACCTGATCTGCTTCGCCGCGTGCATCGAGGGCCTGTTCTTCTACGGGGCCTTCGCGTACGTCTACTGGTTCCGCAGCCGGGGTCTGCTGCACGGTCTGGCGACCGGCACCAACTGGGTGTTCCGCGACGAGACCATGCACATGAGCTTCGCGTTCGACGTGGTGGACACCGTCCGCAAGGAGGAGCCGGAGCTCTTCGACGACGCGCTCCAGGAGCAGGTCACCGACATGCTGCGGGAGGCCGTCGAGGCCGAGCTGCAGTTCGCGCGCGACCTGTGCGGTGACGGCCTCCCGGGGATGAACACCGAGTCGATGCGGGAGTACCTGGAGTGCGTCGCCGACCAGCGCCTCACGCGCCTCGGCTTCGCTCCGGTGTACGGCTCCGAGAACCCCTTCTCCTTCATGGAGCTCCAGGGGGTTCAGGAGTTGACCAACTTCTTCGAGCGGCGTCCCTCCGCGTACCAGGTGGCCGTGGAGGGCACGGTCGACCTGGACGAGGACTTCTGATCCTCCTTCTGCCCGCGCTGGTCCTGGGCCTCCCTGATCTCGCGGTCGACGCGCCGGTCGTGCGCGATGCCGATGAGAGAAGGGAGGACCATGATCACGAAGAGTCCCGCGACGGCCAGCATTCCGATGAGTGCTTCGATCTGGTTCGTGTTCATGGACACCACTCTCGCGCCGGACACTCCTTACCGACAGTGGCAGGACTGCCGTAGACCCTCGATTTACTGCCATCACTGAGGCACACTGGGGGCATGCTGCAGAACGTGGCCGCCGTACTCGTCGACGGCGTGAACCCCTTCGAACTCGGCGTGGTCTGCGAGGTCTTCGGCACCGACCGGAGCGACGACGGACTGCCGGTGTACGACTTCGCGGTCACCTCCGCCGAGGGGCCGCAGCTGCGGTCCCACGCCGGCTTCTCCCTGCGGGTCGAGCACGGACTGGACCGCCTGGAGACGGCGGACCTGATCGCCGTGCCGGCCGGCTCGTGCTACGAGACGCGGACCTTCCCGCCGGAATTGCTCGACGCCCTGCGCCGGGCCGTCGAGCGGGGCTCGCGGGTGCTCAGCGTGTGCTCCGGCGTCTTCGTGCTGGGCGCCGCGGGGCTGCTGGACGGGCGGCGCTGCGCCGTGCACTGGCGGCACGCCGAGGAGCTGGAGCGGCAGTATCCGCGGGCGGTCGTCGAGCCGGACGTGCTCTACGTCGACGAGGACCCGGTGATCACCTCCGCGGGCACGGCCGCCGGCATCGACGCCTGCCTGCACATCGTGCGCAAGGAGCAGGGGCCGGAGGTGGCCAACAAGATCGCCCGGCGGATGGTGGTGCCGCCGCACCGGGACGGCGGGCAGGCCCAGTACATCGAGCGCCCGCTGCCCCGGTCGGAGGGCGACGCGGTCGCCGAGGTGCTGGTGTGGATGGAGCGCAACCTCGACCAGGAGGTCACCGTCGAGCAGCTCGCCGCCCGCGCCCTCATGTCACCGCGCACTTTCGCCCGCCGCTTCCAGCAGGAGACGGGGACCACCCCCTACCGCTGGATCCTGCGCCAACGGGTGCTGCTGGCCCAGCGGTTGCTGGAAGCGACGGACGAGACGGTGGACGCGATCGCCGGCCGGACGGGGTTCGGCAACGCGGCCGCGCTGCGCCACCAGTTCGTCCGGGCGCTGGGGACCACCCCCCAGGCCTACCGGCGCACGTTCAGGGGCCCGGAGGCCGCCTGAGCGCACCCGCTTCCCTCACCTCGGCACGGGCGTGAGCAGGAGCTTGTTCGGACGGAGCGTGATGCCGACCCGGGTCGCGTCGTCGGAGCCGGGCACCTGCTCGAAGCGGTACTTCGTCGCGACCGCCGCCGTGATCAGTGTCAGCTGGGCCATCGAGAAGTGGTCGCTCGGACACTTGCGATTGCCCACACTGAACGGACTCATGGCATATTTCGGCACGTCCTTGACGCGTTCCGGAAGCCAGCGGTCGGGGTCGAACTCCAGGTTGTCCCGGTACGATCGCGCATCGCGCTGAACCGCGTACGGACTGTAGATGATGTCCGCACCCGCCGGAATGCGATAGCCACCGAGTTCCGTGTCGGCGACCGCCCGCCGGGTGAGTATCCAGACGGCGGGACGCAAACGCATCGCCTCCACGACGACATTGTTCGTGTGCGTCAGCTTCCGGACGTCCTCGAATGCGACGGGCCGGCCGCCGGTCACGGATTCGACTTCGTCCCGGATCCGGTCGGCGTGTTCCGGATGCTGGGCGAGCACCTGGAGCAGCCACATGATCGTGGAGGCCACGGTTTCGCTTCCCGGGGTGAGTATCGCGACCACCTGGTCGTGGATCTCCTGTTCCCCGATGGGCTCGCCATTCTCGTCCTTCGCCTCCAGCAATGCCGTCAGCAAATCGTCCGGCTTTTGACCGGATGCCCGGCGCTCTGCCACGATCTCGTCGACCAGGAGATGCAAATCGGCCAGCGCCCGGTTGAATTCCCGGTTGGCGGGCAGCGGCAGCCGGTACAGCGGCCCCAGCGGGATCACCATCCGCTGGTACATGCCGCGGAACACGGTGGCGAGCGCCAGGCACAGCCGCTCGGCGCGCTCGTCCATGTACTCGCCGCGCAGCAGGCAGCGGGCCGCGATGCGCACGGCGACCCGGAAGGACTCGGAGGTGCAGTCGACGGTCTCACCGGGTCGCCAGCGGGTGGTGAGCCCGTGCGCCTCCTCCTCCATGATCGCCGCGTAGGCGGGGATCGCGCCGAGCCGGAACGCGGGCTGGATGGTGCGGCGTTGCCGCCGGTGACGCGGCCCGTTCGCGGTGGCCACGCCCTCCTTGCCGAGCAGCCCCTCCAGGGACTCCCACAGGGGGCCGTCGATCTTGTAGTCGGGGCTCAGGGCCAGGGCGCCGGTGAGCTCCGGGGTGGTGACGGCGTAGACCGTCTTGGGGCCGAGTCGCAGCCGGACCACGTCACCGTGGTCGCGCAGCTGGGACATGAAGGCCAGGGGGTCGCGCGCCAGCTTCCAGCCGTGGCCCAGGAGCGGGACACCGCCGCCCGCGACGGGGGGCTCCCGCAGTTCCGGGGCCTGCTGCCGGTTCGGGGCCGCGGGTACGGACTCGACGGTCATTTCTCACCTGCCGTTTCGTTGTTGACGTACGGGGGCGTGGACCGGTCGTCCCAGCTGTCGACCATGTAGCGGCCGGACTCGTGATGGAACCAGTAGACGGAACTGAACCAGTTCCGCATGTTCCCGAGGCAGGTGCGCACGGCAGCACTCAGTTCCTTTCCGTGCACCGTGCCGTCGGCGAGCGAGTCCGCAAAGCGTAAGCCCTCGGTTTCGACGACCAGGAATTCCGCGATGCATTCCTCGACGCGCCGCCGCAGTTCGACGACAGCTTCTTCCAGATTCAGCCCCTCATGGGTGATGAGACTGATTCCGAGATTGTGCACCTCGTCGCCCGCTATTTCCTTGGGCAGCGAACAGAGGTCGTTGTACCAGGCGGCGAATTCCTGGCTCAGCAGCGCCGCCCGCCGATAGGCCGGATGTTTCCGCACCGCGTCCGGAAGTTCCTGTCCGGCACTCGGCTCCAGCAGATCGGTCCATATCCAGTGCGCGAAGGTGAGCCGGCGCAGCGCCAGATATTCCTCGACCGTCGGCACGATCCCTTCGGTCCGGTTGTGGAATTCCTGGTCGTACGCCTCGATCACCGAGTGGAAGTGCCGGGCGAAGCGCTCGTTCCAGGTCCGGGGCAGGAACGAGAACAACCGCAGCACACTGTCCGCGAACCCCGCCACCAGCGCGTCCTCGTGGTGCAGATGGTCCTCGGGGGAGTCGAGCGCCTCGTGCAGCAGCGCCCGGAGCCGGCGCCAGGCCACGGGGCGGTGGTGGACGATGTCACGGTCGTGCCGGTCGTCCCAGACGAAGAACCACGCGCTGTAGTCCGCTATCGCCTGCAGGACGTCGTCGGGGGCACCTATGTAGTACCCCGCCATGAGATCGGTGTAGCACAGGCCGTCGGCATATTCCTCAATCTTGTCCGCCGGCATGAGCCGTTTTTCCAGGAGCCAGGTACGGGTCTTCTCCTGGAGCCTGGGCCAATACGGGTGCAATTGCCTGGGAAACGCCGCCTCGATCACCGGAAGAGACAGCGAGGGTGGGACTGCGATCGCGGTCGCGGTCGCTGTGGTGCTGTGTGGGAAAGCAGGCACGAACAAACCCCTCTCAGCCGCCAGTTGGGCACGCCCCTCCCGCTGTGCCGGGCGTGCGCCGTTGCGTAACCCCGCACTTCCCATTCAGCACCACAACTGACCGTTCTGGGAACGGATTTGCTTCATTCACTACCCCACAGTGCCGAGATTCTCCTGGCACCTGACTGGTTCTGGATCACTAGGGGCGTACATCCGATCGAACGTGCGACGGACAGACGAACGGCGCCTGGTCAGGCCGAGGAACCTGATCAGACGCCGTGCGTAGGGGTGAGGCGAGGTGTCAGTCGTTGGCGACCACGGGGTAGCGAGGCTCGTTCTCGGCCATCTGCCGCAGCGCGTCCTTGCGTTCCCGCTTGGACAGCCGGTCGATGTAGAGGTAGCCGTAGAGGTGGTCGGTCTCGTGCTGCAAACACCGAGCGAAGTATCCGCTGCCACGGACCTTGATCGGGTTGCCCCGCTCGTCCTGCCCCGTCACCTCGGCGTAATCGGGACGGGCCAGCGGCATGTACGCCGTCGGCACCGAAAGGCAGCCCTCGTTGCTGTCGTCCAGCCGGCGCTTGTCGGCGGGCAGTTCGACGAGCTGGGGGTTGCAGACCACGCCGGTGTGCCGGACACCGTCGTCGTCCGGGCAGTCGTAGACGAACACCTTCAGGTCGACGCCGATCTGGTTGGCCGCCAGACCCACACCCTCGGCGGTGCGCTGGCTGGCGAACATGTCGGCGACCAGCTGCTGGAACTCCTCACCGAAGTCGGTGACGTCCTCGCACTCCTTGTGCAGCACCGGGTTGCCGACCACGGTGATCGGCCGCGAGGTGCCGCGGTCGCGGTACGCCTGCTCGCGCTCCTCGCAGTCCTCCGAGTCGACGACGAAGCCCTCGTCGTCGACGGGGAGCACGCCCGCGTGCTGCTGATCGGTGTCCTGCTGCGCCATGACCGACGTACGCCTTTCTGGAAAAACCGGGGTGTGATGCTGATACAGGGTACGGGGAACGCGCCCTGCGGGGGGCGCGGACAAGTACGCGACCAGCCACGACGGGCCGGCGGCCGGCCGAGGGCCTCAGCACACCTCTTCGAGGTCCCGCCAGTCCCGGGAGTCGGGCGAATCCGCGACCCACCCGTCCAGCAGCCCCCGGACCAGCGAGGCCGGCGCGGCCAGCCCGCACTCGCGCTCCGGTACCCACAGCTGCCCGTCCGTGCGGTGACCGAGCGGCCCCGGATGCCCGGGCTCGCTGTGGTCGTGCGGGTCCAGATGCTCCCCGTCGCCCTCGTCGGACGGCATCCGTGACTCCGAGCACAGCCGGCACAGCAGCCGCACGGAGGACGACCAGTCCTCCGCGGCGAACCCGGCGTCGGCGGCGAGCTGCTCCAGGGCGTCCCGGTCCGCCTCGCTGGCGGCCTCCAGCAGGACCACCCAGGTGGGCACGGGTGAGGGCGCCCACAGTTCGATCTCGTCGAACACCGGATACGAGTGACCGGCGGCGGTGGTCCGCTCGCCGTGCGGCACCCCGTCGTGCAGGACGACCTCACCCCAGCGCCGCCCCGACGACGGCAGCGGGATGGACAGCACCTCGATCCGCGCCGGATCCAGCCGACGTCCCCACACCACCTCGGCCTCGCCCTCGGGCGACAGCCGTACGGCCGCGCTGCCCAGATCCATGCCGAGGGGCTCGCCGGAGTCCGTGGCACCGCCGGGCACATGCAGCCCGTAGGCCTGCCAGGCGCGCCGGGCCAGGGGCCAGTCCTGGAGGGCGGTCGCGGCGATGCCGACGTTCCACCAGTCGGGTGCGCCGGTCTCCCGGTCGAGCAGGGCGACGGCCCGCAGGCCGGCGGCCCGTGCCTGTTCCCAGTCGTGCCGGAACTTGTGCAGCAGCGCCAGGTTGAACCAGGACTCCGACAGCCAGGGTTCCAGGTCGGCGGCCCGCGTCAACAACGCGCCCGCGTCCTCGTAGCGACCGTCCCCGATGAGCGTGAAAGCCCGGTCGGTGGCCTGCCGCCAGGAGGCGGAGGGCCGGTGCCGTCCCTTGCCGAAGATCCTCACGATTCCCGCCTGCCAGTTCCGTGGAGTGGGCTGGCCTGTGCCCCCGGACACCCTCTCCTTCGCATCCAACCACGTGCGGCTGGAGAGGCGCTCATTACCCATGGGTTACCCAGCCGAGGGCAGGGTCAGACCCTCCCTCGACAGCACCCGGGCCAGCGCCTCGACGACCTCCGGAGCGTAGTCTCCCGCGGTCCCCAGCCGCAGTTCCTCCAGCGCGGTGAGCGGCCCGCCGGGGCCCGCGTCCCGTGCCTTCTCCTCGTACGCGTTCACCGCCCGCACGATCCGGGCGGCCGGCGGCTGCTCAGGGTACGGATCCGCCTGCCGCTCGACCACCACGGCGACCTCCGCGTCCACCCCGGTCTGCCGGACCACCGCGCCGCCCAGCAGCGCGATCCGCCGCTGCTCGGCCCCGGGCAGCCCGGCCGTGGCCCCGGCGGGCACCGGGTCGACCAGGCTGAGCTGCCCGATGTCGTGCATCAGCGCCGCGTACTCCAGCACGGTGAGCTCCGGGCCGGTCAGGCCCATGTCCCGCCCGACGGCCCGGCTGAGCGCGGCGACCCGGCGGGCGTGACCGACCGGGGTGTACCCGGCGATCTCGGTGGCGCGGGCGAGCGAGGCGATGGTCTGCCGGTACGTCCGGCGGACCGCGGCGTAGCGGCGCAGGGACACCTGGGTGAGCAGCAGCGGAAGACAGAACACCGGCAGCGCCCAGAGGCCGACGACCGCGACGGCGAGCGCCATCACGGCGCCTGTGGCGCAGACGGCCGACCCGATGCCGAGCATGCGGTGCAGTTCGTCCCGGAGCAGCGGTCCGAAGGGCCAGCCGGTGCGGGAGTACGCCAGCGCGGCGGCGAGCAGGGCGTCGCACAGCGCGGTGAGGGCGAGGACGGCGACGAGCAGCAGCGCGTAGGCGGGTCCGTTCCAGTCCGTGAAGGTGCCGCCGTCGTAGAGCGGTTGGAAGCACACGGCGGCGAACCCGACGGTCAGCACCCGCCGGGCCAGATGGTCGACCACGGGCCCGCGCCCGCGCGCGATGTTCGGCACGCATCCGGCCAGCGAGGCGGCGAGCACGACACTGACCACCTGGGCCACCCCGTGGGCACTGGGCCGCCCGGCGACCTCCCCGAGCAGCGCGTACGACAGCGCCCCGGCCGCGCCGAGCGGCGCCGCCTCCCGGGTGCGCGGTCCCGTCCAGCGGGTGAGCTCCCCGAGGGCGACGAACACGCCGAAGGCCAGCGCGATGCCGCGCTGTTCGAGACCGGTCCAGAGGGTGACGGCGAGACAGCCGGAGGCGAGGAGCGCGGCGGAGCCGCGCATCAGGGGGAGGGCCCGGCCGCGGGTCAACGGTTCGCCCCCGCCCGGCTGGAGACCGGCGGGTGCGGTGGCGGGACCCGGCGGGAGCTCCCGCCCTGGGCGGTGACGACGGGATCCCACCCGGACCGCCGTACCACCCGCGCCAGCGCGTCGACCATCACCGGGTCGAACTGCCGCCCCGCGCACCGCTCCAGCTCCTCCAGGGCCACGGAGACCGGCCGGGCCCTGCTGTAGGACCGGGTGGAGGTCATGGCGTCGAACGCGTCGGCCACCGCGACCACCCGCGCGGACTCGGGGATCTGCGTCCCCACGAGTCCGTAGGGATACCCGCTTCCGTCCAGCCGCTCGTGATGGTGCAGTACGGCGGCCCGGGCCTCGCCGAGGAAGGCGATCCCCCGCACCATCTCGTGCCCGTACTCCGGATGGAGCTCGATCACCCGCCGCTCCTCGGGGGTGAGCGGCCCGTCCTTGCGCAGCAGCCGCGTGGGCACGCCCAGCTTCCCCACGTCGTGCAGGATCCCGGCGAACCGCAGCACCTCGACGCGTCCGTCGTCCATGCCCAGCTCGCGCGCGATCAGCATGGAGGCCTGCCCGACCCGTTCGCTGTGCCCGCGCGTGTAGCCGTCCTTGATGTCGACGGCCTGCACCAGCGCCCTGATGGTCGCCTGGTGGGCGCCGCGCTCACGGTGGTACTGGACGAACGCCCACCACGAGACGCCCATCGGCAGCAGCACGAGCAGCGCGGCCACGGGGCCGTAGGGGCTGCGCCACAGCACGGCCATCATCAGCCCGGCGAGCCCGTGCACGGCGACCGGTGCCAGCGACCGCAGGAAGAGGCCGCGCCAGGCCCGCCGGGCCGGGACCCGCTCGGCGACGACGAGGATGCCGCCGTCGAGCACGGTCTGCACCACGCAGAAGGTCAGCACCGCGGCCGCGGCCGGCCCGAGCGCGTGCGGGACGTCGGGCGCCACCACGGCGTCGCGCCCGCCCAGCGTCCAGAACACCCACCCGGCCGCCCACACGGTCACGACCAGTTCGGCCGCCCGCCAGATCCGCCGCAGCACGACGGGACGCCGCTCGACGGGCGCCGGCAGCGCGCCGGTCAGCGCGACCAGCGCGGCGGCGGGCGGGGGCAGCACGAACACCGCGGCCAGCAGAACCGGGTAGAAGGTGCCGGGGCAGCGCCTGCGGGCGATCCACTCCCCGCCGGCGTACAGGACGGCGAGCAGGGTCGTCGCCCACCAGGGCGTGCGGACCAGGGGTGGTGGCAGCAGGCAGACCAGCGCGCCGAGCACGACACAGGCCACGTACGCACGTGCCCGTGCCGGAACCGCCTCCATGAACGACGCCCTCCCCAGTCCCGTGCCTGTCCCAGGCTTCGGAGCCTAGGACGGTCGGGAGGAGGCGCGGGCCGAAGGCCGGCGGATTAACGCATTCGGGTGACTCTACGACTCCTGCGGAGCGGCCGTCACGTCGTGCTCGGGCACCGACTGCCCGGAGCGGATGAGGTCGAGCCGTCCCATCACCTTGGCGCGCAGGTCGGCGGGCACGTCGTCATGACCGCAGCACCGCTTGACCAGCTTCTTCACGGCCTGCTCCAGGCCGTACTTCTCCAGGCACGGCGAGCACTCCTCGAAGTGCTGCTGGAACTTCTCGCGATCGAGGTCCGGCATCTCGCTGTCGAGGAACTCGTACAGGTGGTCGAGTACCTCACTGCAGTCCGTCTCGTGCGGCTCTCCGCAGCTCATGAGCCCGAGCCTTTCGCTTCGTTCGACTCTCCGGCGCCGGCCGGGACCAGCCCGCGCTCGCGGGCGTAGTCCTCGAGCATGCCGCGCAACTGACGACGGCCACGGTGCAGCCGGGACATCACCGTACCGATGGGTGTCCCCATGATGTCCGCGATCTCCTTGTACGCAAAGCCCTCTACGTCCGCGAGATACACGGCGATGCGGAATTCCTCGGGGATGGCCTGGAGGGCTTCCTTCACGTCGGAGTCGGGCAGGTGGTCGAGCGCCTGCGACTCGGCGGAGCGCAGCCCCGTCGACATGTGCGACTCGGCGCGGGCGAGCTGCCAGTCCTCGATCTCCTCGGCCGCGCTGCGCTGGGGTTCGCGCTGCTTCTTGCGGTACGAGTTGATGAAGGTGTTCGTGAGGATGCGATACAGCCAGGCCTTGAGGTTGGTGCCCTCGCGGAACTGGTGGAAGGACGCGTACGCCTTGGCGTACGTCTCCTGCACCAGGTCCTCGGCATCGGCGGGGTTACGCGTCATGCGCAGCGCCGCCGAGTACATCTGGTCGAGGTATTCGAGCGCGTCCCGCTCGAAGCGCGCACTGCGCTCCGCGGTCGTCTCCGCGCTGATGCCCTGGCCCTCGGGCAGCTCCGCCTGGCCGTTGTCGGTCCCTGCGTCGTTACCGGTGACCGGACCCACCTCCTCGGGAATCTGGGCAGGCCCGAAGCCGGTCCCACCAGAATCGGAGGATAGACGACGATCCGCACCCGCCGCCGCTCGAATGGGGGCGGTCTTGGCCGCGTGCAGCACCGTCCAGTCCAGGTCAGCACGGCTGCCACGGCTCGGGCAGAAGGTCGAACCCATGCGGCGGACTTCCTCTCCTACGACGTCGGTGCTGGTCATCAGCACTTCTGTCCGCCTCAACAGTGGCCGGGGTCCCGGCATTCCCGGAGCGTCACCCCAGTGACCCGGTCCACCCGAGCACCGCGTCGGTGATGATCGCGACAGCTTCCTCCTGGCTGATTTCCGCCCGTTTCGGCACGGCGAAGCCATGATCGCCGTAGGGCACCTCGACCAGCTCGTGGTCGCCGTCCGGGAACTCCCGCGGCCTGCCGAACGGGTCGTTCCCGCCCTGCACGACGAGGGTGGGCACCCCCGCGCCGAGCAGTTCCGCGGCGCGGGACCGCTCCGGCTTGCCCGGCGGGTGCAGCGGGAAGCTGAGCGCGAGGACGGCCGCCGCGCCCAGCTCCGTCGCCGTGCGGCAGGCGACCCGGGCGCCGGCGCTGCGCCCGCCGGAGACGACCGGGGTGCCCTGGGCCGCCAGCGTGGGCCAGATCCCGCGCCAGCCGGCGTCCAGCGTCCTCGGCGCGGGCGCCAGCTTCTTCCCGGCGACCCGCCAGGGCTGCTCCACCCGGGCCACGGTCACCCCGTGCGGGGGCAGGGCCTGCGCCAACGCCATGAGGTCCCGGGCCTCGATGCCGCCGCCGGCGCCGTGGCCGACGGCCAGGACGAGCCTGGCCCCCCGCGCCCGGTGCCAGGTGATGCGGGCGGTGCCCACCTCGGTCTCGACCGTCTCTTCGGTCACTTCTGGACTCACATCAGAAGAGTGTGCCCTCGACCGGTCCCTCCAGCTCCTTCAGCAGCTCCGGCCCGTTGTTGCGGACGTTGGAGACGGCCGTGGTCACCGGGTAGGCCCGCATCCGTCCCGGCGGGGGCGGGGCGAGCAGGTCGCGCAGGTCGTCGGGGTCGGTGCGGGACGGGTCGAGCCAGGCGTCCCAGCGGTCGGGGGTGAGCATCAGCGGCATCCGCGGGTGGATGTCGGCGAGCGTGTGCGGGCCCTCGGCCGGGGACACCGCCAGCGGGTCGCTCTCGGCCTCGGTGGTGATCACCGAGCAGGTGACCCACCAGGCCCGCGGGTGGTCGTCGGGCAGCGTCCGGTCCCGCCAGAACTCGTAGAGACCGGCCATCGCGAACACCGAACCGTCGGCGGGCAGCACGAAGTACGGCTGCTTGCGCGGCCGCTTCTTCCTGCCCTCGACCTCCAGCTCCCGTTCCTGCTGCCCGGTGACCCACTCGTAGTAGCCGTCGGCGGGCACGATGCAGCGGCGGGTGGCGAAGGCACGGCGGTAGGCCGGCTTCTCGTGCACCGTCTCGGCGCGCGCGTTGATCATCCGTGCGCCGCCCTCGGGCGTCCTGGCCCAGGACGGGACGAGCCCCCACTTCAGTTTGCGCAGCTGCCGAACCGGTCGCGGATCGGCCACGTCCTTCAAGGGACGGTCCAGGACGGCGTAGACCTCCTTGGTGGGCGCCACGTTGAAATCGGGCTCCAGGGTCTCCTCCGGCTCCCACTTCTCGATCTCGAAGATTCCCGCGAGATCCTCGGGTCCACGACTGGCCGCATACCGTCCGCACATACGTGCCACACTGCCAGACCTCCGCCGAACACAGGGAGCGCCCCGGAAACATGGACAGCACGACAGCCACGTCTCTTTGGGACGAACTCATCGGCAGCCAGCCCGACCCGGACCTGTGGGTCGTCCTCGCGACCCTGGCCGCCGCCGTCGCCGTGGTCGTCCCGCACGGACTGTGGCGGCTCGCCCGCAACGCGATCACCATCGCCCACGAAGGCGGCCACGGTCTGATCGCGCTGTGCACCGGCCGCACCCTGACCGGCATACGCCTGCACTCCGACACCAGCGGACTGACGGTCAGCCGGGGCAAGCCCTACGGCATCGGCATGATCCTCACGGCCGCCGCCGGCTACACCGCGCCCCCGCTGCTCGGCCTCGGCGGTGCGGCGCTGCTCGCCTCCGGGCACATCACGCTGCTGCTGTGGGTGGCGACGGCCCTGCTGGTGGCGATGCTGGTGATGATCCGCAACGCCTACGGCGTGCTGACGGTCGTCCTGGCGGGCGGCTCGTTCCTGCTGGTCTCCTGGCTGGCCGGGCCCCAGGTGCAGGCGGCGTTCGCGTACGTGGTGGTGTGGTTCCTGCTGCTCGGCGGGGTGCGTCCGGCGTTCGAGCTCCAGGCCAAGCGGCGCCGGGGCGGCGCGGGCGACTCCGACGCCGACCAGCTGTCGCGGCTGACGCACGTGCCGGCCGGGCTGTGGCTGTTCTTCTTCCACGCGGTGTCGCTGAGCTCGCTGATCGGCGGCGGGCGCTGGCTGCTGGAGGTGTGAGCGGCTCGCGAGGGGCGCCGGGAACTGCCCGACCAGCCACAACGCACCAGCACCCGATCCCCCGCCGCCCACTAGAGTGGGGCTCATGGCGCAGAACCCCGCAGACACCTCCCTCTGGCCCGCCCCGCACGCGAGCGGAGCCGTCGACGCGACGGTCCATGTGCCCGGATCCAAGTCGGTCACCAACCGCGCCCTGGTGCTCGCGGCCCTCGCCTCCGAGCCCGGCTGGCTGCGCCGCCCGCTGCGCTCCCGCGACACGCTGCTGATGGCCGCCGCCCTGCGGGCGATGGGCGTCGGCATCGAGGAGGGCGTGGGCCCCGACGGCACGGGCGAGGCATGGCGGGTGCTCCCGGCGGGCCTGCGCGGCCCGGCCACGGTGGACGTCGGCAACGCCGGCACGGTGATGCGCTTCCTGCCGCCGGTCGCCGCGCTCGCCGACGGGCCGATCCGCTTCGACGGCGACCCGAGGTCGTACGAGCGTCCCCTGAACGGCGTCATCGACGCCCTGCGCGTGCTCGGCGCCCGGATCGACGACGACGGTCGCGGCGCGCTGCCGCTGACCGTGCACGGCGGGGGCGCCCTGGACGGCGGCCCGGTCGAGATCGACGCGTCCTCCTCCTCCCAGTTCGTCAGCGCCCTACTGCTCTCCGGCCCGCGCTTCAACCAGGGCGTCGAGGTCCGCCACATCGGCTCGACGCTGCCGTCCGTGCCGCACATCCGGATGACCGTCGACATGCTCCGCGCGGTCGGCGCCCAGGTCGACACCCCGGAGGCGGGCGGCGAGCCCGACGTCTGGCGGGTCACACCGGGCGCCCTGCTCGGCCGGGACCTGACGATCGAGCCGGATCTGTCCAACGCCCAGCCCTTCCTCGCGGCGGCCCTGGTCACCGGCGGCAAGGTGCTGATCCCGGACTGGCCGTCCCGCACCACCCAGCCCGGGGACCGGCTGCGCGAGATCTTCACCGAGATGGGCGGCTCCTGCGAACTGACCGAGTACGGCCTGGTCCTCACCGGATCGGGCGCGGTCCACGGCATCGACGTGGACCTCGGCGACGTCGGCGAGCTGACCCCGGGCGTCGCGGCGGTCGCCGCGCTCGCCGACTCCCCCTCCACGCTGCGCGGCGTCGCGCATCTGCGGCTGCACGAGACGGACCGCCTGGCCGCGCTCACCAAGGAGATCAACGCGCTCGGCGGTGACGTCACCGAGACCGCCGACGGCCTGCACATCCGCCCGCGCCGCCTGCACGGGGGGATCTTCCACACGTACGAGGACCATCGCATGGCCACCGCCGGCGCGATCATCGGCCTGGCGGTGGAGGGCGTGCAGATCGAGAACGTGGCGACGACGGCGAAGACCCTGCCGGACTTCCCCGACCTGTGGACCGGGATGCTCGGGGCCTAGGGGTCACGCCATGCGCCGCTACGGCAAGCACACCGACGAGGACGACATCCGCTCCCGCCCCAACCGCAAGGGCAACCGGCCGCGTACGCACATCCGCCCCAAGCACGAGGACGCGGCCGAGGGCATGGTCCTCACCGTCGACCGGGGCCGCCTGACCTGCCTGGTCGAGGACACGGTGGTCATGGCCATGAAGGCCCGCGAGCTGGGCCGCAAGGCCGCGGTGGTCGGCGACCGGGTCGCCCTGGTCGGGGACCTGTCCGGCAAGAAGGACACGCTGGCGCGGATCGTGCGCATCGCCGAGCGCACCTCGGTGCTGCGCCGCACCGCGGACGACGACGACCCCTACGAGCGGGTGGTCGTCGCCAACGCCGACCAGCTCGCCATCGTCACCGCCCTCGCCGACCCCGAGCCCCGCCCGCGCCTGATCGACCGCTGCCTGGTCGCGGCGTACGACGGCGGCCTGGAACCGCTCCTGGTGCTGACCAAGTCGGACCTCGCCCCGCCGGACAAGATCCTCGAACTGTACGGCGACCTCGACATCCCCTACGTCGTCACCAGCCGCGAGGAACTGGCGAGCGGCGACGCGGCGGAGCGGGTGTTCGCGCAGCTGGACGGGAGGGTCACGGCCTTCGTCGGGCACTCCGGCGTCGGCAAGACCACCCTCGTCAACGCCCTGGTGCCCAAGGAGCGGCGGCGCACGACCGGGCATGTGAACGCGGTGACCGGGCGGGGCCGGCACACCACCACGTCCGCGCTCGCCCTTCCGCTGGACGGCACGGACGGCTGGGTGATCGACACCCCGGGCGTCCGGTCGTTCGGACTCGCGCACGTCGACCCGTCCCGGGTCATCCACGCCTTCCCCGACCTGGAGCCGGGCACGGAGGGCTGCCCGCGCGCGTGCAGTCACGACGAGCCGGACTGCGCGCTGGACCAGTGGGTGGCCGACGGGCACGCCGACCCCGCCCGGCTGTACTCGCTGCGGCGGCTGCTGGCGACGCGGGAGCAGCCGGAAGGTGACTGACGTTTCCGCTGTTTCTCTTCACGCGGGGTTTGTCCGGGGGCGGCTCCGGTAAGGGCATAATCGCAAAAGCCGGATGCCAACCCTGACAAACGCCGACAAGCGGTCACAGTACGTGGAGAAACGGGGAGGACAGCACATGGCGTGGCTGCTGGTCATCGTGGCCGGGTTGCTGGAAACCGGCTTCGCGGTCTGCCTGAAGCTGTCGCACGGCTTCACGCGGCTCTGGCCGACCATCGCGTTCGCCGTCTTCGCGCTCGGCAGCTTCGGCCTGCTGACGCTCGCGCTGCGGAAACTCGACGTGGGCCCCGCCTACGCGGTGTGGACCGGCATCGGCGCGGCGGGGACGGCCATCTACGGCATGGTCTTCCTGGGCGACCTCGTCTCCACGCTGAAGATCGTCTCGATCAGCCTGGTCATCATCGGCGTCATCGGCCTCCAGCTCTCCGGCTCGTCCCACTGAGCGCTTCGGAGCGCCGCCTCACACCGGCCGGCGGTGCAGCGCGCCGCGCACCAGGTCCCCGACGCCGCCCTCACCGGGCGGCGCCGCCACGCAGGACAGCGCGAGCCGGACGGCCAGTTCGCAGGAGCGGGCCAGGTCGGCGGCTTCCGCCGGGGGCGCGCCCGGGCCGCCGAGCACCGTCACGGCGCGGTCGCGGACCAGCGCCACGAAGTCGCCGGGCGACGGCAGCGCCCCGTCCGCCCGCCGTTGCGCGGGGACCGCGGAGGAGGACGGCACCGCCGACAGCGTGGGAGAGGGCAGCCGCTCGCTCCAGCAGCCGGTGAGCAGGGCACGGACGAGCACGTTGTCGCGGGCCGCGGAGGCGGTCCACTCGGCGGTCGCCGTCAGACGGTCGCGGGCGTCGCCCGGTGTGACGAGGGCCCGTTCGACGCCGGCGAGGTAGCCGTCGGCCTCGCGGCGCACCAGGGCTCTGGCCAGCCCTTCCTTGCTGCCGAACTCGTTGTACAGCGTCTGCCGGGACACGCCGGCCGCCGCCGCCACGTCCACCATCCGCACGGCGGCCCACGGCCGCCGCGCGAGTGCCGTGCAGGCGGCGTCCAGCAGGGATTCCCGTGCAGCAGGCATCGTCGCCTCCCTGGGGGGACGGACACTGCGCCCAGATTTGACGCGTACGCGAGCACTGTCAAGGGTTCGCGCAGGTCGTCCGGGGTGGAGGGCTCGGTACGTGTCCTCCACCCCGGACGGGTGGAGGGCTCGGTAGGTGTCCTCGCCGGGGGCGTGCGCTCCCGCCGTGCGCCCGCCGTCTGCCGCAACTCGCCACCACCGCCCCCTGTAGCTCCGCACGGACCATGACAGATACGGTTCGTTGCATGCCCGACTATCTCGACGACCTGCGTCTGGCCCACGTCCTCGCGGACGCCGCCGACGCCGCGACGACGGACCGCTTCAAGGCCCTCGACCTCAAGGTCGAGACCAAGCCCGACATGACGCCGGTCACCGAGGCCGACCGGGCCGCCGAGGAGCTCATCCGGGGCCACCTCCAGCGGGCCCGACCACGCGACGCGGTCCTCGGCGAGGAGTACGGCGTCCAGGGCACGGGCCCCCGCCGCTGGGTCATCGACCCCATCGACGGCACCAAGAACTACGTGCGCGGGGTCCCCGTCTGGGCGACCCTGATCTCCCTGATGGAGGCGGCGGAGGGCGGCTACCAGCCCGTCGTCGGCCTTGTCTCCGCCCCGGCCCTCGGCCGCCGCTGGTGGGCGGCGAAGGGCAACGGCGCCTTCAGCGGCCGCAGCCTCACCTCCGCGAGCCGGCTCCAGGTCTCCCGCGTCTCCAAGCTCTCCGACGCCTCCTTCGCGTACTCCTCCCTCTCCGGCTGGGAGGAGCAGGGTCGCCTGGGCGGCTTCCTGGACCTCGGCCGCGAGGTGTGGCGCACGCGCGCGTACGGCGACTTCTGGCCCTACATGATGGTCGCGGAGGGGTCCGTCGACATGTGCGCGGAGCCGGAGCTGTCCCTGTGGGACATGGCCGCCAACGCGATCATCGTCACCGAGGCGGGCGGCACCTTCACCGGCCTGGACGGCCGCCCGGGCCCGCACAGCGGCAACGCCGCCGCGTCGAACGGCGTGCTGCACGACGAACTGCTGGGCTACCTCAACCAGCGGTACTGAACGCACACTTGTTGACCCGTGCTTTACCTGCCACTCTGAAAGTCCCCCCGATTGTGAATTTGTGAAACGATGAACAAACGGCGGGGACACTCCAGGAGGTGGCTCCATCCATGCTCGTACGTGACGCCATGAGCACAGTCGTCCTCACCATCGGCCCCACCCACACCCTGCGCCAGGCCGCCGCACTGATGTCCGCCCGCAGAGTAGGCGCGGCCGTCGTCCACGACCCCGACGCCGGCGGCATCGGCATCCTCACCGAGCGCGACATCCTGAACTCCGTGGGCCTCGGCCAGAACCCCGACACCGAACACGCCCACGACCACACGACCACGGACGTGGTGTTCGCCGCCCCGTCGTGGACCCTGGAGGAGGCGGCCCGCGCGATGGCGCACGGCGGCTTCCGGCACCTGATCGTCCTGGACGGCGGCGAACCCACCGGTATCGTCTCGGTCCGCGACATCATCCGCTGCTGGGCACCCGCGCGGCAGCAGGTCCCCGCGTGAGTACGGGGACACCAGGCACCTGAGCACACGAACGGGCCGGGTCTCCCCGAGGGAGACCCGGCCCGTTTCCCCGGCAAGCGGTCCAGTGCTGGTGGTGTCAGCCGCGCAGGGTCTGGACCGCGGCCTCCAGCCGCTTGCCGAAGTCGGCGTCCGCCCGGCGGAAGTTGTCGATCGCCCGCGCGGCGATGTCGTCGCGCGAGACGCCGGAGATCGCACCGGCCAGGTTGTCGATCAGACGCTCCTGCTCGTCCGCCGACATCAGCCGGTAGAGGTTGCCCGCCTGGACGAAGTCGTCGTCCTCGGCGTGCGCCGGGGTCGGGTGGTTGCCGGTGCCGCCGGTGAAGCCGTCGAACGGCTCCCACAGTGCGCGCCCGGTCTGCGCCGGCCCCCCGAAGCTGTTCGGCTCGTAGTTCTTCGCACCGCCGTGGCGGCCGTCGTACAGGAAGCCGTCGCGGGAGTTGGTGCGCGCCTCGGTGGCGTGCGGACGGTTCACCGGCAGGTGGTCGGCGTTGATGCCGACGCGGTAGCGGTGGGCGTCGCCGTAGGCGAAGAGACGGCCCTGGAGCATCTTGTCCGGGGAGGGGCCGATCCCGGGCACGAAGTGGGCGGGGCTGAAGATCGACTGCTCGACCTCGGCGAAGACGTTCCGCGGGTTGCGGTTGAGCTCCAGCTTGCCGATCTCGACGACCGGGTAGTCCGCGTGGGGCCACACCTTGGTCAGGTCGAACGGGTTGAAGCGGTACGTCGCCGCGTCGGCCGCCGGCATGATCTGCACACCCACGGTCCAGGACGGGTACTCGCCCCGCTCGATGGACTCGCGCAGGTCGCGCTGGTGGGAGTCGGGGTCCTTGCCCGCGAGGACCTCCGCCTCCTGCGCCGTGAGGTTCTTGATCCCCTGGTCGGTCTTGAAGTGGTACTTGACCCAGAAGACCTCGCCGGCCTCGTTGCTCCACTGGAAGGTGTGCGATCCGAAGCCGTCCATGTGACGGTACGAGGCGGGGATGCCGCGGTCGCCGAACAGCCAGGTCACCTGGTGCGTGGATTCGGGGGACAGGCTCCAGAAGTCCCAGACGTTGTCCGCCTCCTGCGAGCCGGTGTACGGGTCGCGCTTCTGGGTGTGGATGAAGTCCGGGAACTTGATGGCGTCCCTGACGAAGAAGACCGGGGTGTTGTTGCCGACGAGGTCGTAGTTGCCCTCCTCGGTGTAGAACTTCAGCGAGAAGCCGCGCGGGTCACGGACGGCGTCCGCCGCGCCGAGGTTGCCGGCCACCGTCGAGAACCGGAGGAAGACCTCGGTCCGCTTGCCGGGCTCCGAGAGGAACTTGGCCCGTGTGTACGGGGTGACGTCGGCGGTCACGGTGAACGTGCCGTATGCCCCGGCGCCACGGGCGTGCACGACGCGCTCCGGGATGCGCTCGCGGTTGAAGTGGGCCAGCTTCTCCAGCAGCAGCTGGTCCTGGACGAGGACGGGGCCGCCCGCGCCCGCGGTCTCGCTGTTCTGGTTGTCGGCGACCGGAGCTCCGGCCTCCGTCGTGAGCGGTCCCTGGGTCACGTACGCCTCCTGCGTCACTCTTGCGTCTTCCAGCTGCATGGCCGGTTCCTGTCTCCGACCAGAGCCGAACTCGATCCTACAATGGACTTTGTCTAAGTCAATCACGGCTCCAAAGTCACACCTGTTCGGAATTTATTCCGCCTGCTGCTAAGGTGGTTGTCATGAGTGACCTTCTGGACCGGCTGCGCGGACGCGGATGGCGGATGACCGCGCAGCGGCGCGTCGTGGCCGAGGTCCTCGACGGCGAACACGTCCATCTGACGGCCGACGAGGTGCACGCCAGGGCTGTCGCGAAGCTGCCCGAGATCTCCCGGGCCACCGTGTACAACACGCTGGGCGAGCTGGTCTCCCTCGGTGAGGTGCTCGAGGTCAGCACGGACAAGCGCGCCAAGCGCTACGACCCGAACGCCCGCCAGCCGCACCACCACCTGGTCTGCGCCCGGTGCGGCGCGATCCGCGACGTCCACCCCACGGGCAACCCGCTGGCCGACCTCCCCGACTCGGAGCGCTTCGGCTTCACGGTCTCGGACGTCGAGGTGACCTACCGCGGCGTGTGCCCGAACTGCGCGGCGGCGTAAGCCTTCGCCGTTTCGCCGTTCCCACTGTTTTCGCCCCACTGAGCAGCCCCCGGCGCCGATCGGCCGCCGGGGGCTCGCTGTTGTGCCGAGGCGCGCGCCCGTGAGGCGCCAACACCAAGGGCCGGAGTCCAGTGACTGGACTCCGGCCCTCGGCCTTCAGTAGCGGGGACAGGATTTGAACCTGCGACCTCTGGGTTATGAGCCCAGCGAGCTACCGAGCTGCTCCACCCCGCGTCGGTGAATGCAACGTTACGTCAAGGACGCGGACAGAAGCAAATCACTTCAGAAGGCCGGACTTGAGGAGGGCCTGCGCGGCAGCGACGGCGCCCGCCCCGCCCTCAGGCGGACAGCTCCTCCCGCAGGGCGTCCCGCAGCCGCGCCGCCCGCTCGGCGACCTCCGCCGGCCCCAGGGTCACCGCGCGGTCAGCCCACCGCTGCCCCTCGGCCAGCTCCCCACGACGCGCGTAGACGAGGGCGAGCCGCAACGCCGCCCGCCCGTGCCCCGCGTCGGCCGCCCGGGTCCACCACACCGCCGCCTCCGGCTCACTGCCCTCCCGCGCCAGCAGCAGCCCCAGGTTGAACGCCCCGTTCCGCGATCCCGCCTCGGCCGCCGCCCGGTACCACCGGGCCGCCTCGACGATGTCACCCCGGGCGGCCGCGAGCATGCCGACCCGCACCTGCGCCCGCCGGTGCCCCTGCGTCGCGGCACGCTCGTACCACTCCTCGCACTCGGACTTCTCGTGCGACGGCTCCCCCAGCTCGTGCGGCGACACCGGCGGCCGCCGGGCGTCGAGCACCGCCGCCAGCCGGTACGCCGCCTCGGGGCTGCCGCCCCCCGCCGCGCACCGCAGGTGCCGCTCGGCCTCGCGCTCGTCCCCCTCCCGCAGCCGTGCCATCCCGACCTGCAGGGCCGCCTCGATGTGCCCGGCGGCCGCCGCCCGCTCGTACCAGCGCAGGGCGGCCCGGTCCTCGCCCCGCTTGGCGTGCAGGATCCCCAGGTTGAAGGCGGCGTCGACGCTCCCCGCCTCGGCCGCCTTGGAGAACCAGGGCTCCGCCCCGCTCTCGTCGCCCTCCTGGAGCAGCAGGATCGCCAGCGCGTTCGCCGCCTCCCGGTGCCCGGCGTAGGCGGCGCGCCGGTACCACTGCTCGGCCTGCGTGATCCGCTTCTGTTCGGCGCAGAGCAGCCCGAGGTTGTACGCCCCGTTCACGTCACCGGCGTCCAGGGCCGCCCGGTACCACCGCTCGGCGGTCTGCGTCTCGCCCCGCTCGGCGTGCAGCGCGCCCAGCGCGTTCGCCGCGTTGCCGTCGCCGTCCTGTGCGGCACGCAGCCACCACACGGCGGCGCTCTCCTCGTCCCCGGCGTCCCGCAGCAGGAAGCCGAGCGCGCAGGCGGCGCGCGCCTCCCCGTCCTTGGCGGACGTCAGGTACCAGCGCCCGGCCTCCTTCAGCTCCCCGCGCTTCTCCAGGATCGCCCCGAGGTGCAGCGCGGCCCGGCGATGCCCGCGCGCGGCGGCCTGCCGGTACCACTGCTCGGCCTCCTCCTCCGCGGGGACCTCCGCGCGAGCGCCCGGCCCGGCACCCGCGGGAGCGCCCGCAAAGGCGGCGGGCACGACGTCGGCACCGCCGGACCTGCCGCTGAATCCGCCCGTGATCACGACACCGTTGTCGGCCCCGGCCCCGCCCTCGTGCAGCCCTCGGCGATCAAGCGTGCGAGCCAGGCGGTACGCGGCCTCCCGGTGCCCCCGCTCGGCGGCGACCCGCATCCACTGCTCGGCGCCCCCGTCCCCCCGGTGCTCCAGGAGGTCGGCCAGCGCGTACGCCCCGAGGACGTGGCCCTGCTCGGCGGACTGCCGCAGCCAGTACTCGGCGGCCGGCTCGTCGCCCCGCTCCCGGTGATGCCGCCCGAGGGCGTGCGCGGCGGCCGCGCTGCCCGCGACGGCGGCGATCCGCCACCAGCCGGCGGCCTCGTCGGCGTATCCCCGCTGGTGCAGCAGGACGCCCAGATTGTTCGCGGCGGCGCGGTCGCCCTCGGCGGTCGCGGCGCGCAGATGGGGTTCGGCTCCGTCGAGATCGCCGCGGCGCAGGAGCATGGCCCCGAGGACGCTCATCGCCTCGGCGTCACCGGCCTCGGCGGCGAGCCGCTGACGCGCCTCCTCGACCGCCTCGCCCGTTTCGTCCCGGGTTTCCTCCTGGCCGGCAGACTGCACAAATCGCCCTGTCTCGAACAGAGTTGCCTTGTCCCCCATAACGTCCATCGTCGCACCACCTGCAACCTGGGTACACCTCGTATACCGCAGCCAGTGAGGTCACTTCAGCGTTTTGTCGACATGCCCACAGAGAGACAAGTCAAACACAGATCCCCCAACTCCCCACGGCGGCACGGCGATATGGCACGTCGGCACATGCGTTCGCACACCACGAAGGCCCGGATCCTTGGAGGATCCGGGCCTTCGCTTGGCCGACGTCACGTCGACTTCAGTAGCGGGGACAGGATTTGAACCTGCGACCTCTGGGTTATGAGCCCAGCGAGCTACCGAGCTGCTCCACCCCGCGCCGTTGTTCTGCAACCGTATCACGACGCGGGAGGAGCTTTTCGATCAGCTGCTCTGTGGACTGCCGCTCGGGCTCGGACTGCCACTCGGGCTCGGGCTGCCACTGGGGCTCGGGCTGCTGGTGGCGCCGTTGGAACCGGCGCCACCGCCGGCCCGCGACTGTGCCTCCTCGGCCCGCCGCAGCGCCGCCTCCAGGTCCTCCTGGGCCCGGCCGTACGCCTCCCAGTCGCCGTTCTTGAGCGCCTCCTGGCCGGTCTCGAAGGCCTTCTGGGCGTCGTTGAGCGCCTCCTGGACCGTCGGGTTCTCGCTCGTCGGCGGTGGCGTGGTGGTGCCGTCGCCCTCGCCGGGTTCCTCCGGCGGCGGCGGGGTCGAACCCTGCGCCCCGAAGACCTTGTTGAGGGCCTCGTCGAGGGTGTCCTCGAAGGCGGTGTTGCCGCCGTAGCTCACCAGCACCTTGCGCAGCAGCGGGTACTGGAGTCCGCCGCCTCGCACGTACACCGGCTCCACGTACAGCAGTCCGCCGTCCAGCGGCACCGTGAGGAGGTTGCCGTACTCCACCTCCGAGTCGCCGCCTCTCAGCAGCCGGATGGATTCGGCGATGTCCTGTTCCGAGTTGAACTGGCTCTGGACCTGCTTGGGTCCGTTGACCGTCGTACTCGTCGGCAGTTTCAGGATTCTGATCTTGCCGTAGTCGCTCTTGCCCGCCTCCGCGTCCACCGCCATGAACGCGCTCAGGTTGTCACGGCCGTTGGGCGTGAACGTCGTCGTCAGCGAGAACGCCTGCTCCGCCTGGTCGGGCATCCGCATGCTGAGGTAGTACGGCGGCACCGCGTCGCCCGACTTGTTGGTCGGCTCGTCCGGCACCTGCCACACCTCGCTGCCGCTGAGGAAGGTGTCGGCGTCCTTGACGTGGTAGCGGGTCAGCAGCTCACGCTGGACCTTGAACAGGTCCTGCGGGTACCGGAGATGGGCCATCAGATCGCCCGAGATCTCGCTCTTGGGCTCGACCGTGTCGGGGAACGCCTTCATCCAGGTCTTCAGGACCGGGTCCTGGGTGTCCCACTGGTAGAGCTTGACCTCACCGGTGTACGCGTCGACGGTCGCCTTCACCGAGTTGCGGATGTAGTTGACCTGGTTCTGCTGGGCCACCACCGCACGCTGGTCGTTGGTCGCGGTCAGCGAGTCGGCTGTGGTGTCACCGAGGGTCGTACGCGAGGCGTACGGGTATCCGTTCGTCGTCGTGTACGCGTCGACGATCCACTGGATCCGGTTGTTGACGACCGCGGGGTAGGCGTCGCCGTCGATGGTCAGCCACGGGGCGACCGCCTCCACGCGCTGCTTCGGCGTGCGGTTGTACAGGATCCGCGAACCGTCGCCGATCGCGCCCGAGTAGAGGATCTGCGGCTCGTTGAGCGCGACGGCGTAGGCGGCCCGGTTTATCGGGTTCTCGAGGTTGACGCCGCTCTTGCCCTCGTAGCTGTACGTCTTCTCACCGCTGTCGTCGGAGTAGTCGATCTCCTTCTGGGGACCGCCGACGATCGAGTAGGTGTTGGTCTTCTCGCCGTAGTAGATCCGCTGCTCGTACGAGCCGAGCTGGCCCTTGGACGGCAGGTCGGACTCGGTGAAGACCGGGCGGCCCTCGGTGTCCACGGAGGTGCCCTTGGCGGCGACCGCGCCGTAGCCGTGGGTGTAGCGGAAGTGGTTGTTGATCCAGTTCTTCTTGTCGATGCCCGCGTAGTTCAGCTCGCGCAGACCGATGACCGTGTCCTGCTCCTTGCCGTCCGCGCTGTAGCGGTCGACGTCCAGGTTGGTCGGGAAGGCGTAGTACTTCCGCATCTGCTGGAGCTGCTGGAAGGTCGGCGAGATGATGTTGGGGTCCATGATGCGGATGCTCGCCGTGGAGTCGACGTCGTCCCGCAGCTTGGTGGTGTCCTTGGTGTTGGCCGTGCCCGAGTACTCGGTGACCTGGGTGCCGTCGATGCCGTACGCCTCACGCGTGGCCGCGAGGTTCTTCTCGACGTACGGGGCTTCCTTGGCCTGCTCGTTCGGCTGGACCTGGAACTTCTGCACGATCGCCGGGTACAGCCCGCCGATCAGGATCGCGGACAGCACCATCAGGCCGAAGCCGATCAGCGGCAGCTGCCAGGTGCGCCGCCAGATCGTGGAGAAGAACAGCAGGGCGCAGATGACGGCGATGCAGAACAGGATCGTCTTGGCCGGCAGGTAGGCGTTGGCGTCGACGTAGCGCAGGCCCGTCCAGTTGTCCGTGGCCTTGAAGTCGCTGGACTTGACCGCCAGGCCGTACCGGTCGAGCCAGTAGGCGACCGCCTTCAGCGCGACGAAGATCCCGATGAGCACCGACAGATGTCCGGTCGCGGCGGCCGTGGCGCGCGCGCCCGGGCTGGTGACCCGCAGCCCGCCGTACAGGTAGTGCGTGAGCGCGGCGGCGATCAGCGAGAGGATCGCGGCGGCGAAGCCGAAGCCGAGCATGAACCGGTACCAGGGCAGGTCGAACGCGTAGAACGCGACGTCCAGATCGAACTGCGGGTCCTTCTGTCCGAAGGGCACGCCGTTGACCCACATCAGCCAGGTGCGCCACTGACCGGAGGCGGAGGCGCCCGCGATCAGGCCCACCAGGGCGGTGATCGCGAACAGCAGCCACTTCTTGTACGGCGCGATGCTCATCCGGTAGCGGTCGAGGCTCTGCTGCTCCATCGACATCGCGCTCAGCGGCGGACGCAGCCGGTGGGCCAGCCAGATGTTGAACCCGACGGCCAGGGCCATCAGCAGTCCGAAGACGAAGAAGAGGCCGATCTTGGTCGTCAGCGTGGTGGTGAAGACGGACGAATAATTCACCGACCGGTACCAGAGCCAGTCCGTCCAGAAGCCCGCGAACATGGTGAACGCCATGGCGAGCACGGCGAGGACACCCAGTGTCATGAGCAGGGTCCGGACACGCCGGGACGGGCGGCCCACTCTGATCCGTGGCCCCGTCGGGCCTCCGCCGCGGTCCGGCATCTGGAAAGCCAAGGTGGCACCTCGAAAATCGCTGTTGGTCTGTCGGGCCCCCGTTTTCGTGGGCCGTTTTGGGCCCCGTGATCGTAGGGCCTCACCTATGCAACTTACTCACGCTTTACTCGGTTCCCGGTTCGGGGTGGGAACGAGGCAGGATTGTGACCATGTCCAACACACCCATGGCGGCGAACCCGCTCACCCGGGCCGTACTCGAGATCGACGAGTACGCCTCCGGCCTCGGCTGGGACCAGCCCGCACGCCTTTTCGCCCTCGTAGACACCGCGCAGCTGCGGGCCCAGGAACCCGCGCTGGCGAGGCAGCTCGGCCTGGGTGACGAGCCGGACGCGGCCGGTCTCACCCCGATCGAGCAGGACGAAATCCCAACGGACAAGCCGCTCGACGAGTTCCTCGGCACCATCGCCTGGCCCGAGGCGGTGGCCGGCTGCGCGCTCACGGTGGAACGGCTGATGCTGCCGCCGACCGCCGAGACCCAGGTCCCGGACGATCTCGACGAGGCCGCGCTCGCCAAGTGGGTGGCCCGGCATCCGGAGCGCCAGGAGGTCCGCATGACGGTCGCCGTACTGCGCGACGGTGGACGCGACGCGGCCCTTCGGCTCCGGGAGAAGGACACTCCGACGGAGGTCCTCACCGGTTCCGAGCTGGTCCCCGGTCTCGCGGAGGCACTGGCGGCCACGTTCGCGGACTGAGCGGCCGCGGTGCGACCTCGGGCACGCGCGCGCGTGCCCGAGGTGCGGCGGTCAGCCCTTGGCCGTGCACTTCGGCAGGCCGGCGGTGTCGCCGTCGCGGATGTCCTTCAGGGCCCCGAGGGCGTCGTCGATGGTGTCGACCTTGACCAGGGTGAGGCCGTCGGGGGTGTCCGTCGCGGCGGCCGCGCAGTTGTCCGCGGGCGTCAGGAAGTACTCGGCGCCCTTGCTGCGCGCGCCCACCGTCTTCATCTCGATGCCGCCGATCGGACCGACCGTGCCGTCGTCGTCGATCGTGCCGGTGCCGGCGACGAAGGAGCCGCCCGTGAGGGAGCCCGGGGTGAGCTTGTCGTAGATGCCGAGCGCGAACATCAGGCCGGCGCTCGGGCCGCCGACGTCGGCGAGCTTGATGTCGATGGTGAACGGGAAGGTGTGGTCCGTTCCGGCGGAGATCCCGACGATGGCGCGCTTCTCGCCGGTGTCGTCGGAGGTCGCGGTGGTGATCGTGACCTTCTCCGTCCGCACCGGGTCGCGCTTCTCCTTCTCTGCGGCGGCCTGCTCCTTGGCGGGCACGATCGTGAAGACGACGTCCTCGCCGGGCTTGTGCTTGGTCACCAGTTCGGCCACGTCGCCGGGGGCCTTCACCACCGCGCCGTCGACGGCCTTGATCACATCGCCGGCGTGCAGCCTGCCCTCGGCCGGGGAGTCCTTCACGACGGTGGAGACGATCACCCAGGAGGCCACCTTGACACCGAGTTCCTTCAGGGCCGCCACCTTGGCGCTCTCCTGGGACTGGCTGAACTCCTCGGCGTTTTCCTGGGTCGACTGCTCCTCCGTCTTGCCGTCCGGGTAGAGGGTGTCGTGCGGGACGACCTTGTTGTCGTGCGCGAGCCAGCCGTAGACCGCCTCGACGAGGTTCATGCGGTAGTCGGCGCTGGTCACGCGGACGGTGGTCATGTTGAGGTGGCCGTCCGTCGGGTAGGTCTTGCGCCCCGCGATCTGCAGCACCGGCTCGCCGTCGTGGTCCCCCAGCGTGTTCACCGTCGGCCCCGGGGACATCTCCGCGTACGGCACGGGGATGAGCACACCCGCGCACAGAAGCGCGATCAGCATCAGGGTGGAGGCGAGCATCGTCGCGGTGCGGCGTGGCATGTCACGACGATACGGGACGGGCGTGTCGGCGCACCGTCAGGGCCGCCTCCCGGGTCACGGACCGGTGTGGGACCTCTCCATGGCCGCGCGGAAGCGCGCGTAGCCGTCCAGCTCGGGACCGTCGCTCCGGGCCCTGCGGGTCCTGTTGGCCCATGTGCCCCACAGACCCGCGCCGACAGCAGCCACAAGCGGAATCAGCAACCAGGCGAGCGCCGCCATGCCGACCTCCAACCCCATGAGCGCAACTGACTGATCAGCAGATTAACCGTTCGCAGTGACAACGCTCATACCAGGGGTGTGGTTACGCAACCGGAGTCGCCCGGCTGGAGGCTCAGCAGGCGCCGACCCACTCCTCGGTGCCGTCGGAGAACTTCTGGTGCTTCCAGATGGGCACCTCGTGCTTGAGGTCGTCGATCAGCTTCCGGCAGGCCTCGAAGGCCTCACCCCGGTGCGGGCAGGACACGCCGACCACGACGGCGATGTCACCGACCTTCAGATCCCCCACACGGTGGACGGCGGCCAGCGCGCGCACCGGGAACTCGGCGACGACCTTCTCGGCCACGCGGCGCATCTCGTCCTCGGCACCGGGGTGGCAGGAGTACCCGAGCTCGTCGACGTCGGCGCCCCCGTCGTGGTTGCGCACGGTCCCCACGAACAGGGCGGTTCCCCCGGCGGCGTCGTCCCCGACGGCCCTGAAGACCTCGTCGAGGGAGAGCGGCGTGTCGCGGACGCCGATCAGCTTGATGGGCTCCTGGGCGCCCTGCTCCCCGGGGTGATCGTCTGTGGCTGCCATGCGTCCATCGTGCCCCACGCGCGCGGAGCACGGAATAGCGCTTTCGCCCGGCACACGCGTGCGGGGGCTTGGAGCCTCCTACAGGACCGGCCCGTGCGACCGCGCCGACCGGCGCACGCCGCGGAGCCCGCCCGGCTCAGATCCGGCGCCGGGCCTTGCGGGCCCGCCGGACCACCGCCGCCGCTCCCAGCAGCGCCACCGTCGCTCCCGCGGCGCCCGCCGCCGTCGCGTCCTTGCGCCCGAGCCGCCGACCGGCCACGGTGTGCCGCCCGGAGACCTCTTCGAGCAGTTCGGCGAGGACCTCCTCGTTGGTCCACTGCGCCCGCCATCCGGCGTCGTGGAGCCTGCTCCCGCTGATCACCCAGGGATACATCGTGTACGCCAGGTCCCCCGCCGGAGAGGGCGTCAGGCCGATCCGGTGCAGACGGGCGGCCGCGCCCAGCGCCACCGCCGACGGCAGCTCCATCCGCCGGATCCCGCTCAGCTCCTCGACCTCCTCCTGCTCCAGCCACCCCTCGCAGCCCACGGCGAGCTCCCCGTCGACCTTCTCCAGGACGGCGTACTCCAGCGCGCTGCACAGGTCCTCGACGTGACAGAACTGCCAGGCCGGCCGCGACCCCGCGACGACGAGCAGCCGAGGTGACTCGAAGTACCTGGTCAGCGCGGTGTCCGTGCCTCCTACGAGGACAGCGGGCCGCACCACGGTGACGTTCAGCCCCGGATGCGCGCGGGGCGCCCGCCGCGCCAGGCGCTCGATCTCCAGCAGGTCCCCGACCCCGGTGGCCTCCGCCGTCGCCCGCAGCTCCGCGTCCTCCGACAGCGGCAGCTCGTTGTCCGGCAGCGCCCCGTAGACCATCGCCGAGGTGCAGAGCACCACCCGGTGCACCCCGACCGCCGCGGCGGCGGTCAGCACGGTCTGCGTGCCGCGCACGTTGTACGCCGTCCGGGCGGCCGCGTCCGTCTCCAGGTCCAGGTCGAGCGCCAGGTGCACCACCACGTCCGCGCCCCGCAGCTTCTCCACGATCGCCGGATCCCGCACGTCGAGGATGTGCCACTGCGCCTCGGCGCACTCCCCGCGCCGCTCGTCGATGGCGATGACCTGCTTGATCTCCTCCGACGCGGCCAGCCGCGCGGTGAGCAGCGCGCCCACACCGGACGCGGCGCCGGTGACCGCGACGACGGGTCCGCGCAGGGCGGAGGGGGTTGAGTGGTTTCGCGCTGCGCGAACCTGCGGATCTGGGGAACTCACCAGGTGTCTCCAGCGGTTGTCTTCACATACGAGCGCGAGGACGCGTACGTACCAGGTGGCATCCATCCTGCCGCAGCCCGTGAGTCGGCAAAGCACCGAGGCCCGATCCGCCCGGGGTGTCTAGGCTGGGTGGTGTTGTCGGGCAGTCGTGCCGCCGGCGGAGACCGGCGGCCTTACCAGCCGAGGAATCCCGTGAGTGACACCCCATTCGGATTCGGCCTTCCGCCGGAGGAGCCGGAAGACGGCGACGAGGGCAAGAAGAAGGACCAGCAGAGCGGTGGTGGTCAGGGACCGGCCAACCCGTTCGGATTCGGCGGGCTGCCCGGTGCCGGAGGCTTTGGTGGCCCCGGTGCGGACAATCCGCTCGCTGCCATGTTCGGTTCGCTGAACCCCACCGACCTGGGCGCCGCGTTCCAGCAGCTGGGCCAGATGCTCTCCTACGAGGGCGGCCCGGTGAACTGGGACATGGCCAAGCAGATCGCCCGCCAGACGGTCTCCCAGGGCACGTCGGACGGCACCAAGGACGCGAGCGTCGGCCCCGCCGAGCGCACCGCCGTCCAGGAGGCCGTCCGCCTCGCCGACCTGTGGCTGGACGACGCGACGTCCCTGCCCTCCGGGGCCGCCTCGGCGGTGGCCTGGAGCCGCGCGGAGTGGGTCGAGGCGACCCTGCCCGCCTGGCAGGAGCTGGTCGACCCGGTCGCCGAGCGTGTCGGCGCCGCGATGGGCGACGTCCTGCCGGAGGAGATGCAGGCCATGGCCGGCCCGCTGATCGGCATGATGCGCTCGATGGGCGGCGCGATGTTCGGCACCCAGATCGGGCAGGCCGTGGGCGTGCTCGCGGGCGAGGTCGTCGGCTCGACCGACGTCGGCCTGCCGCTCGGCCCGGCCGGCAAGGCCGCGCTGCTGCCGCTGAACGTCGCGGCGTTCGGCAAGGACCTGGGCGTGCCCAAGGAGGAGGTGCGGCTGTATCTCGCCCTGCGCGAGGCCGCCCACCAGCGCCTCTTCGCTCATGTGCCGTGGCTGCGCTCGCACCTGTTCGGCGCCGTCGACGGGTACGCGCGCGGGATCAAGGTCGACACGGCCAAGCTGGAGGACGTGGTCGGCCAGTTCGACCCGCAGAACCCCGAGCAGTTGCAGGACGCGCTGCAGCAGGGCATGTTCCAGCCGGAGGACACGCCCGAGCAGAAGGCGGCGCTGGCCCGGCTGGAGACGGCGCTGGCCCTCGTCGAGGGCTGGGTGGACGCGGTGGTGCACGCCGCCGCCAAGCCGCGGCTGTCCTCCGCCGACGCGCTGCGCGAGACCCTGCGCCGCCGTCGTGCGACGGGCGGCCCCGCGGAGCAGACCTTCGCCACGCTGATCGGCCTGGAACTGCGCCCGCGCCGGCTGCGCGACGCCTCCCGTCTGTGGGCGTCCCTCACGGACGCGCGCGGTGTCGACGGCCGCGACGCCCTGTGGGCGCACCCGGACATGCTGCCGACGGCGCACGATCTGGACGACCCGGACGGCTTCGTCCACCGCGAGCAGATGGACTTCTCCGAGCTGGACAAGATGCTCGGCGAGGCGGCGGACAAGCCTGACCTGCGCAAGAAGGGCCAGGACGAGGGTCCCGAGGACGACAAGGGCGACAAGGGCGACGACACCGAGTGAGCCTGCACGCCGACGCGGTCCTCGTACTGAAGAGCTACGAGGACCAGGAAGAACTGCGTCAGACGTATCTGGACCATCTGGCGGCCCACCCCGAGGGCATGTGGAAGGCGTGCGCGGACGGTCACATCACGGCGAGCGCCCTGGTGATCGACCCGGAGCAGGGGCGGGTGCTGCTCACCCTGCACCGCAAGCTGCGCATGTGGCTCCAGATGGGCGGCCACTGCGAGCCGGAGGACGCCTCGCTCGCCGCGGCGGCCCTGCGCGAGGGCACCGAGGAGTCCGGGATCCCGGGGTTGTCCCTGCTGCCCGGGGGTCCGGTGCGCCTGGACCGCCATCTCACACCGTGCGCCTGGCACCTCGACGTCCAGTACGCGGCGCTGGCCCCGGCCGGATCCGTGGCGGCGATCAGCGACGAGTCCCTGGACCTGCGCTGGTTCGGGTACGACGAGGTCGCGGACGTGGCCGACGAATCGGTCGTCCGGCTGGTGCGGGCGACCCGCGACCGGCTGTGAACGTGTAAGGGGCGCCCGCCGAGGCAGGCACCCCTTACACGTTCGCTTTCCGGACGGCTCAGCTCCAGACGTTGCCCTGGTTCTGTCCGCGCGCCCCGTGCTGTCCCATGCCGAACTGCGCGGCGGCGCCCTGCCCGATCACGGCGTTCTGCGGCGGCAGCAGCTCGCTGGGCTGGACCAGCACATGGCCGGTGCCCATGAAGCTGAGCTCCCAGCCCTCGCCGGTGTTGCCCCGGCGTCGCCACACTCCGGAGGAGTGCGTCTGGGCCTGCATCTGCACGCGCAGCGCGGTGGACCAGGCGACGATCGCGTCGGCGTCGCAGTTGACGTACCTGTCCGGGGTGACCTGCATCATCAGGGGCGCGCCCGAGGTCATCAGGGCGACCTTGCCCCGGCCGGTGATGTTGAGCTGGTACTTCCCGGAGCCGGAGATGCCGTAGAGGCTGTCGACGGCGATCACCTCGTGGTGCAGCCCGGAGTCCATCGCCAGCACGTAGCTGCTGTCGACGGTCAGTCCCTCCTGGTCCACGTCGATGAGGTGGACGTGCTGCTTGAGGTTGGCGAGATAGACCGTGCCCTGCCCGTGGCAGCGCATCAGGTCCAGGCCCTCACCGGTGCGGGCACGCGCGCGTGTGGCGCTGTTGCCCTGGTACTCGGCGTCGAACTCGACGAGCCCCTGGTAGGCGACCATGGTGCCCTTGCGGGCCAGGACGTCGTCGTGGCCCTCCAGGGTGACGCGCAGCATCTGCTTGTTCTGCAGGCTCCAGCGTTCCTGGCTCTGCTGGTCGTTGTGGGCGAAGATCGGACTCTGCATGGTGTGGTGCTCCCCCTCAGCCCCGGACCCGGAGGCGGTCGGTGCTGTCCTCGCTGGGCTGGACGACGACGATGCCCTCGCCGGAGAAGGCCATCTGGTAGGCCTCGCCGCTGCCCCTGCCGATCAGGGACTGCGCCTTGAAGCTGCGCTTGCCCTTCACCTTCAGGTTCGGGGACCAGGCGACCAGTGCGTCCGGATCGACGTAGGTCTCGTTCTCGCCGCCGCCGCAGTCGACGACGATCGGCTTGCCCCGGGAGGTCAGCGCGACCCAGCCCTGCCCGGAGATCCTGGTGTTCCACAGGCCCTGCCCCGCGAACTTCGCGAGCCCCTTGACCCGCTCGACGCCCCAGGTGAGGTGGGCGTCGAAGGCGAGCAGGTTGCTGGCGTTCACGGAGATGCCGTCGCCGTTGAGGTTGATCACGACGACGTTGGCGCCGTAGTCGGCGAGGTAGAGCAGTCCGTCACCGGAGCACTTCATCAGCGGCGCGCCCTCGCCGGTGAGCCAGTCCTTGGCGACCTGGCGCACGGCCGGCGGGTTGGGCTCGTACTGGATGAAGCCCTCGTAGGCGACCATCGAGCCCACGCGCGCGAGGAGGTCGTGCCCGGTCTGCATGGCGACCTTCAGCATGTGGTTGCCGTGGTTGTCCATGCGGGCGGTGACGGGAGCGGGAGCATAGCCCGCGAGCGGCTGGTTCATGACGGGCTCTCCCTCAGATCTCGTACGGCTGGACGACGACGAAGTTCCCGGGCGCGGCCCGGAACTGCAGGTTGACGCTCTCCCCGGTGTCCCCGGGGTAGGCGTTGCGGCGCATCCGTACCTGGCTGGAGACGATCACCTGGGCGGCGGCGGACCAGGCGACGACGGCGTTGCAGTCGGCGAACGTCGTGGGCGTGACGGGCAGCACGACGGGCGTGCCGTGCGTCTTGACGACGATGGTGCCGGTGCCGGTGAACTGCATCGTGAACAGCGCGCCGCCGGGAATGCCGTGCCCCTCGATGCGGCGCACCTCGTACTGGAGGCTCTCGTCGAACGCGAGGACGTTCTCGGCGGAGACACAGATCCCGTCGCCCTGGAGTTCGATGGGGTGCAGCATCGTGGAGTTCTCGGCGAGGAACACCTGACCCTGGCCCGTGCAGCGCATCAGCTGCATCTCCTGGCCGGTCGCGTTGCCCACGATGCGGCCGCTGAACCCGGCGCCCTTGTAGCTGAAGTCGACCTTGCCCTGGTACAGCACCATGCTGCCCTGCCGGGCCAGCACGGGCTGACCGCCGATGCCGAGGTCGACACGGATGAGCTTCTTGTTCTGCTGCGTCCAGCGCTGCCCGGTCGGCGTCTCCTTGAACTTCTGGAGCGCACCGGCGACCCCGGGGGCCTGTGCGGTGCCCTGGGGCGCGGTCTGCGGGGCCCCGTAAGGGGCCTGGCCGTGTCCGGGGGGCGGCGTCGGCTGACCGTAGCCCGGGGGCGGGGTCGGCTGGCCATAGCCCGGGGGCGGGGTGGGGGTCTGCGGGACGGGCGGCTGTCCGTAGCCGGGGGGCAGCGGGGCCGTCTGGCCCGGTGCGGGCTGGTACGGGGGCTGCTGCTGGGGCGGCTGGCCGTACGGGGGCTGCGGCGGGCCGCCGTAGGGCGGGGCGGGTGCCGGCGCGGGCGGCGGAACGGTGGCTCCGCCGGGCGGTGTCATGGGCGCGACGACGGTCGGCGTGGTGTGCACCGGGGGCGCCGGTGCGGGGGCGGGAGCCGGCGGCGGGGTGGCACCGGCGGGCGGCGGGAATCCCTGGGCGGCGGGCTGCGGCGCGGGAGGCGTGGCTGCCGGGCCGGACGGGACCCCGAACGCGGGCGGCGCGGAGGTCTGCGCCGGCGGGGCGAAACCGGGGGCGCCACCGCTCTGCGGCTGCGGCTCAGCCGGCGTCTCCTCTTCGAGCACCTCGCCGCCGAAGTTCTTCAGCAGCGCGTCGAGTCCGCCGTCGAAGCCCTGCCCCACCGCCGCGAAACGCCACACGTCCTTCAGGTAGAAGTCGCCCAGCATCACGGCCCGTTCGGTGGAGAACTCCGAGCCGTCGAACGCGTACCGTGCCACCTCCTCGCCACCCGCGACGATGCGGAGGTAGCCCGGGGCGATCTGCGACATCTGCCCGGCGCCGTCGAGGGTCGCCGTGAACGAGAGCCTGTGGATCTGCGACGGAATCCGGTCGAGCGTGATCCGGAACGATTCCGTGTCGCCCGCCTGCGCGCCCAGGAGCTGGATGGACTCCTCGGGGGACTTGGGCTGGTTGAAGAAGACGAAGTACCGGTCGTCCGAGAGCCGTTCGTCTGCGTCCAGACCGAAGCAGCTGATGTCGAAGCTCAGTCCGGGTCCCGAGATCTGTACCCCCACGTACAGATCCGTGCCCGTCGTCAGGTCACTGATCCTGGCCTTGTGGCCGCGTTGGAATTCCCTGGCCATGCGTAACGACCGTCCCCCATCCCGAAGTGCTGGTGCGTCGCGCCAGGCTAACGGCAAACTCGGACACCGGACGAGGTCGGTACAGAGCCGGTACACAACCTCTTTACCGGACATGCCCGCAGCACATGCCCCTCAGCCGTGCGGGCGGATCACTCCCCGCGCGCGGTGGGCAGGTGCGGCAGGCGGTCCGCGGCGACCACCCCTTCGAGGTAGCCCCGGGCCCGCTCCGTGCGCGGATAGGCCTCCAGCAGCCGCCAGAAGCGGGGCCCGTGCCCGGGCACCAGCAGATGCGCCAGCTCATGGACCAGCACGTAGTCGACGACGTACTCGGGCATGCCCTGCAGACGGTGCGAGAGGCGGATGCTGCCCTCGGAGGGGGTGCACGAGCCCCAGCGCGTGTTCTGGTTGGTGACCCAGCGCACCGACGTGGGCCGCGCGCGGCCGTCGAAGTACTGGACGGACAGCCGCTCGGCCCGCTCGGCGAGCTCGGCGTCGCCCAGCACCCGCTTGCTCTCCTGGGCGGCCAGCTTGTCGAGCATGACGGTCACCCAGCGCTGCTCCTCGGCCTCGGACATCCGGGCAGGGATGAGCACGACGGTGCGATCGCCCTCGCGGTACGCGGAGACCGTCCGGCGTCGACGGCTGCTGCGGCGCACCTCGATCACGCTCGCCCCCGAGCCGCCCGGCGGCGGGCTCGTCGTGCTGCGCTGCGGCGTTCCGGAGCGATGCAGTGGGTCGGCGGACACGCCCCGACGTTACCCGCTGCACACGGGGGAAGTCCCGAGTCCGGGACGGTTCGATTCCGATCGCCCACCATGCGTTTGATTTGTACGACAAGAATCCACTGCCTGTGGATAACTTTCGCCGCCGTCGGCCGGTGCCGGGCATGCTGGCATGCGTCGGCGAGGATCCGGCCGGGCCCGACCAGCCGGGCCGCCCCCGCCGACGAACCGCAACATTCCGGGACTTTCCTGGCTACGGGGGCCTGTCATGCATCCCATGGTGAAACCCGCGCTGCGACGCGGCTGGCGCGACCTGAAGACCGTGCAGTTCGGCATGACGCCGGCGCACGCGATGACGCTGGGTCCGATGGACATCGCGACCGGCACCTTCCTGGACCTGCTCAACGGCACCCGAGGGCTGCCGCTCCTGCGCGAGGAGGGCCGCCGGATGGACCTGCCCGACGGCCACGTGGACGAACTGGTACGGCGACTCGCCCGGTCCGGGCTCCTCGACGACGCCAAGGGCGGCGGGCCCGCCGCCGACGACCTGCGTGGCAAGCAGGCCGTCCTCGACCGGCTCCGCCCCGACCTGGCCACACTGTCCCTGACCACCACCGAGCCTGGCGAGGCGATGGAGCGCCTCGCCGCCCGCCGCACCCTGCGCGTGCAGGTACGAGGCGCCGGCCGGGTCGGCGCCACGGTCGCCGCCCTGCTGGCGGGCGCCGGCATCGGCGAGGTGGACGTGCGCGACGGCGGCACCGTCGAGCCGTGGGACGTGGCGCCGGGCGGGCTGCCCGCGGAGTCCGTGGGCGAGCGCCGCGACGAGGCCGCCCGCCGCCTGGTCCGCCGCGCCGCCCCCGACGGCCCGCCCCGCCGCGACCACCGGACACCGGCTCAGGCCGCCGAGCCGGGCTTCACCCTGGTGATCCTCACCCCACGTGACGACGTCGCGGTGCACGCCCCCGCCCCGGACACGGCCGAACCCCTGGTCGCCTCCGGTACGCCCCACCTGTACGCCGGGGTCGTCGAGGGCACCGGCGTGGTCGGCCCCTTCGTCCTGCCGGGCGAGACCGGCTGCGCCCGCTGCCTGCACGAGGGCCGGACGGACCGGGACCCGACCTGGCCCCGCCTGGTCGCCCAGTGGCACTCGGGCCGGCAGCGCTCGGTCCGACCGTGCGACGTGACCTTGGCCACCACGGTCGCCGGCCTGACCGCCGCCCACGCCCTCGCCTTCCTCGACGGCCGCCCTCCCACCAGCGCGGGAGCCCGCTGGGAGATCTCCGTCCCCACCCTCCAATGGCACGCGCGACCCGTCTGGGCGCATCCGGCATGCCCGTGCGGCGCGGCGGAGAGGGGTACGGAGAAAGCCAACACGGAACGCGCCGCCGAGGACGCGGAGGCACACGAGACAATGGCGGTGGAACGGTCGTCAACGGAGGTACGCCGTCGGGCAGGCGCGGCGCGCCCGGCTGTGACTTGGAGGGCGCATGTCTGATCTTCCCCGCAAGGCGGTCACCCGGACCGCCAAGCTCGCCGCGCTGCCGCTCGGCTTCGCCGGGCGGGCGACCTGGGGCCTGGGCAAGCGGATCGTCGGCGAGTCCGCCGATCTCGTCGGCCGCGAACTGCAGCAGCGCACCGCAGAGCAGCTCTTCAAGGTGCTCGGAGAGCTCAAGGGCGGCGCGATGAAGTTCGGGCAGGCGTTGTCCGTCTTCGAGTCGGCGCTGCCCGAGGAGATCGCCGGTCCCTACCGGGCGGCCCTGACCAAGCTCCAGGAGGCCGCGCCGCCGATGCCGACACGCACGGTGCACAAGGTCCTCGCGGAGCAGCTCGGCGAAGACTGGCGGGAGCTGTTCCTGGAGTTCGAGGACAAGCCGTCCGCCGCGGCCTCGATCGGCCAGGTGCACCACGGGGTGTGGCACGACGGCCGCGAGATCGCGATCAAGGTGCAGTACCCGGGAGCCGGCGAGGCCCTGCTCTCCGACCTCAACCAGCTGAGCCGTTTCGCCCGTCTGCTGGGCCCGCTCATCCCCGGCATGGACATCAAGCCGCTGATCGCCGAGCTGAAGGACCGCGTCTCCGAGGAGCTGGACTACGGGCTGGAGGCGCAGGCCCAGCAGGAGCACGCCGAGGAGTTCGCCGACGACCCGGACTTCGTGGTGCCCGCCGTGGTCCACCAGTGCGACCAGGTCCTGATCACGGAGTGGATCGAGGGCACCCCGCTCTCGGAGATCATCGCGGACGGCACCGAGGAGCAGCGGGACCGCGCCGGCCAGCTCCTCGCCCGTTTCCTCTTCTCGGGCCCCGCCCGCACCGGCCTGCTGCACGCCGACCCGCACCCCGGAAACTTCCGCCTTTTGCCCGGCGGCCCGGAGGGCGAGGACGACTGGCGCCTCGGGGTTCTGGACTTCGGCACGGTCGACCGCCTCCAGGGCGGCCTGCCGACCCCCATCGGCGACTCCTTGCGCATGACGCTGGAGGGCGAGGCGCAGGCCGTGTACGACCTGCTCCGCATCGAGGGCTTCGTCAAGGAGTCCATCGAGCTCGACCCCGACGCGGTCCTCGACTACCTCCTGCCGATCATCGAGCCGGCCCGCGTCGACGAGTTCACCTTCACCCGCGGCTGGATGCGCAGCCAGGCGGCCCGCGTGGCCGACATCCGCTCCCCCGCCTATCAACTGGGCAAGCAGCTCAACCTCCCCCCTGCCTACCTCCTCATACACCGGGTGACCCTGAGCACCATCGGCGTCCTGTGCCAGCTGAACGCCACGGTCCGCCTTCGCGAGGAGCTGGAGCAGTGGCTGCCCGGCTTCGTTCTGGAGGAGGACCTGGAAGAGAACCTCGAGGAGGAACTGGAGGAGGAGCTGGAAGAGGGGGACGCGGCCGCCGTCGAAGCGTGAGGTCAGGGCTTCGAGGGACCGGCGCTCACCACCACGCCGAGTCCAGCCGCCCCTCGATGGCCCGCAGGTGCCGGCGGGAACACCCGTCGCAGAAGTACTGGCGCGTGCTGTTCTCCACGGAGCACGTCCAGGTCGGCTGGGGCGCAAGGGCCTGGGCGCCGCAGCGGGCGCAGACGACGGCGCGGGGTTCCGGGGCGGAGCCGCCCCTGTCACTGTCTCCGGGAAGACTCGTCATCTCACCGACGATATCCCCGTGACCGGCGGATCCTCGGCTACAACGCACCGCGGGGGCCGGTCCGTTCGGTCGGACCGGCCCCCGCGGCGAAGCATCCGCCTCCTCTGACCGCTCGGGCGGGAGGCACCGCTTCAGGTGGGTGTCACTGCATGACGGCCATGGCCAGCGCCCGGCGGGCGCGCCGCGAGGCGCGCTCGGCCCGGCGCTGCATGCGGCGCGCCGCGACCAGGCTCATGGCCCGGCGCTGCTCCCGCGCCTCATACAGGCGGTCGTGCATATGCGCACGAGCCAGGGCTTCTGGGATGAGTTGCATCTCTCGGGTCCTGTTCTGACGCGAGTCGTTCGCGCCGGTGCTGGTGACGTCTGATGTCGCGGAGCCGGTGGGCTCGTTCGTGGACGGCTTCATCGGGGCCTGCTTCTGGGGGTCGTGCGTGAGGGGGCGGTCGATCGTTCCTGCGGTGTTCATGCCGTGACCGGGTTCTTCCGCGGGCGGCCACGCGGCCGCTTCCGGGCGACGACGACACCCTGGACGAACAGCTCGCCACCCCAGACGCCCCAGGGCTCACGCCGCTCCTTGGCGCCGGCGAGGCAAGCCTCGACCAGCGGGCAGGTACGGCAGAGGGACTTGGCGTACTCGACGTCCGCCGGGGACTCCGCGAAGAAGACCTCCGGGTCGTAGGAACGGCACGGGACGGGTACGCCGAGGTTCTCGATGGCGTCGTCGAGCGCGGAGAGCGCAGTGAGCGGGGTCAAGGTGGAGTCCTCCGTGAGGCCGGGCGGGGGGATCGTTTCGGAAGGCGGTACGGACGGGGCGTGCGCTTCGAGTTGCACGGTGTCGAGTTCCTCGTCTGGTCGTTCCGGTCGGGGTGGACCGGGTGGCGGCTGGTACCGGGTTCTTTTCTTGTCCCGAGGCCCCTTCGCTCCGTCGTCCCGTTCGGGACAAACAGAAGGGCCGCGGATCCCGGATGGGGTTCCGCGGCCCTGAAGGCGCCGGCCTGATTGCCGATCAGGCTGGATCACTCCAGGGTTCTGGCCCACGGAAGGCCCACATCTGGTGGTGCTGCGTCGTCTGCTTCCGGAATCCGGCACCGGTCGCCGTGTGGGCATAGGCCTGGGCCTGTGCCACTACTGCCGCTTCCAGTGCCTTGGTCGGTCGCTCATTGCGCTCACGGACGGGAAGGCCCGCGAGAGACAGGGAGGACGCCGGACGGACGGCACGAATGCCGGACAGACCGGTGCCCGGGTTGGAGATGCCGAGCATGCACAGGGAAGCGACCGAGCGATCGGTCATTTTGACGATGCTGCTGGAGCTCTTCTTGATGCTGATCACTGGACTCGCCTCCTCTCGGCGTCTTCGGGGACTGGGATCAACCAGTCCTGCGGATATGCAAGTAGAACACGGAATCAGGGCCTCCGAGAAGGCCTCCGTTCCCGTGCCTAAGAACCTATGGGGATTGCTGGGGCATGCGCAAACTATTTTTTCGACGAGTTCGCATCAGTCCCCGTCCTCCCCCGCCTCGATCTCCTGGCCTGCGCAGATGGCCAGAACATCGGCCCCGTAGCGGTTGAGCTTGCGCATCCCGACGCCGGGGATCCGTGCCAGCTCGCCCTCGTCGTCCGGCGCGGTCTCGGCGATGGCCACGAGGGTCTTGTCGGTGAAGACGCAGAAGGCGGGCTGACCGCTGCGCCGGGCCTGCACCGCACGCCAGTCCCGCAACCGCTCGTAGAGCCCCTCGTCCATGTCGGAGGGGCAGTCCTCGCAGCGCATCAGCTTCATCTCACCGGCGTCGGTGAGGGTGCGTCCGCAGACCCGGCAGCGCGCGGGGGCACGCTGCGTCCGCCTCGGCACGGCGACACCACCCGCACGGTTCGCCCCACTGGAGTAGCCGCGCTCGACGCCGCCGGCAGCTCCCGTGCCGGCACGGCCCGCAGCGGCGCCGGAGCCGGGGCGCAGTCCGTCGAGGAAACGGCTCGGGCGGCGGCTCGGACGGCCACCGGGCGAGCGGGCGAGCGCCCATGAGACGTGCAGGTGCGAGCGGGCGCGGGTGACACCGACATAGAGGAGGCGTCGTTCCTCCTCGATCTGATCGTCGGTCTTCGCGTAGGTGATCGGCATCATGCCCTCGGCCACTCCGACCAGGAAGACGACGTCCCACTCCAGTCCCTTGGCCGAGTGCAGGGAGGCGAGGGTGACGCCCTGCACGGTCGGGGCGTGCTGGGCGTTCGCCCGCTCGTCGAGTTCCGCGACGAGGTCGGCGAGCGTGGCACCGGGCCGGGCCGCGGCGAAGTCCTGGGCGAGGCCAGCGAGCGCGGCCAGCGACTCCCAGCGTTCTCTGACGGCACCGGAGCCGGCCGGGGGCGTGGTCGTCCAGCCCTCCCCGGAGAGCACGGCACGCACCTGGGACGGCAGGTCGACGGCCTCGTCGAGGAGGGAGTCGTTGCCGCCGAACCGGGCGGCGCCGCGCAGGGCGACGCCGGCCTTGCGCACCTCGGGCCGGTCGAAGAACCGCTCGGCGCCCCGCAACTGGTAGGGGATCCCGGCATCGGCGAGCGCCTGCTCGTAGGTCTCGGACTGGGCGTTCGTACGGAACAGGACCGCGATCTCGCCGGCCGGGACGCCGGAGTCGAGGAGTTCGCGGATGCGGCGGGCGGCGCCCTCGGCCTCGTCGGGCTCGTCGGTGTACTCGGTGTAGACGGGCTCGGGTCCAGCGGGGCGCTGGGAGACCAGTTCCAGCCGGTGGTCGGCGGCGCGGCCGTGGGCCTGGGCGAGCAGTCCGTTGGCGAGGTGGACGACCTGGGGCGTGGAGCGGTAGTCGCGGACGAGCTTGACGACCGTGGCGCCGGGGTGGCGGGCGCGGAAGTCGAGGAGGTAGTCGGGGGTTGCGCCCGTGAACGAGTAGATCGTCTGGCTGGCGTCGCCGACGACGCACAGGTTGTCCCTCTCGCCGAGCCAGAGGTCCAGCAGGCGCTGCTGGAGCGGGCTGACGTCCTGGTACTCGTCGACCACGAAGTGCTGGTACTGGGCACGTACCTGGCCGGCGATGTCGTGCCGGTCCTGGAGGACGGCGACGGTCAGCAGCAGGACGTCCTCGAAGTCGATGACCGCGCGGTCGCGCTTGAGGTCCTCGTAGGCGGTGTAGACCTGGGCGATCTCGGCGGGATCGCGGGGGGTCTCGCGGCCGGCCTTCGCGGCCGCGAGCGCGTAGTCGGACGGGACGGTCTGGGTGACCTTGGACCATTCGATCTCGCCGGTGACGTCGCGCAGCTCGCCCCGGTCCAGGCGGATGCGGCAGGCGGCGGCCGCGTCGGCCACGAGCTGGACCTTGCGGTCGACCAGCCTGGGCATCGAACCGCCGACGGCTTTCGGCCAGAAGTACTGGAGCTGACGCAGGGCCGCCGAGTGGAACGTACGGGCCTGGACGCCGGCGGCGCCGAGCTGGCGCAGCCGCCCGCGCATCTCGCCGGCGGCGCGGTTGGTGAAGGTGACGGCGAGCACGCTGGAGGGCTGGAGGATTCCGGCGCGCACTCCGTAGGCGATCCGGTGGGTGATCGCCCGGGTCTTGCCGGTGCCCGCGCCGGCCAGCACGCACACCGGTCCGTGCAGCGCGGTGGCGACCTCACGCTGCTCGGGATCGAGCCCGTCGAGCACCGCGTCGGCCGAATCCGGAACCTGCGGGAAGAGGGTGGAGTGCGTTGCTGCTGTCACACGGCCATGCTGCCAGGTCGCCGGAGACGGGTGAGCCGGTTGTCCACAGGCGGAGCCACGCGGTCGTACTAATGCGGCCGGGATCACGTCGTGGGGCGGCGGGCGGCGGGGAATGGCGCCGACATCGCGTACGTTCCGTCTCTGCTAGCACTTCCCCGACCCGCCGAAGGAGCGCGAGAGACATGCCGGGCACTGTGACGATGTACAGCACCACGTGGTGCGGCTACTGCCGCCGGCTGAAGAGCCAGCTGGACCGCGAGGGCATCGCGTACAACGAGATCAACATCGAGCAGGACCCGGACTCCGCCGCGTTCGTGGAGAAGGCGAACGGTGGCAACCAGACGGTTCCGACCGTGCGGATCGTGCCCCTCGCGGGCGGCACGGAGGTCGTCATGACCAACCCGAGCCTGGCTCAGGTGAAGCAGGCGCTCAGCGCCTGACCCTGCCGAGGGCCCTCGCCGGACGGTGTCCGGCGAGGGCCTTTTTCGGCCTGGAGGGCGGCTTCAGAACGTGCTGCGGGTCGGCAGGGGCTTGCCGTACCAGAGCTCGATCAGGCGGGCCGCGATCGAGATGCCGTACGGAGGCATCACCTCGCCCGAGTCGAAGGCGGCGCGCAGTTCGTCGCGGGAGAACCAGCGGGCCTCGCTGATCTCGTCGCCGTCGACGTCGATCTCGGTGGAGGTGGCGCGGGCCATGAAGCCGAGCATCAGGCTGGACGGGAAGGGCCAGGGCTGGCTCGCCACGTACTCGACCTGACCGACGGTGATGCCGGCCTCCTCGCGGACCTCACGGCGCACCGACTGCTCGATGGACTCGCCGGGCTCGACGAACCCGGCCAGCGTGGAGAAGCGCCCTTCGGGCCAGTGGACCTGGCGGCCGAGCAGGATGCGGTCCTCCTCGTCGGTGACGGCCATGATCACGGCGGGGTCGGTCCGCGGGTAGTGCTCGGCGCCGCAGGCGGGGCAGCGCCGGATGTGCCCGGCGGCCGCGATGACCGTGCGCTCGCCGCAGCGGGAGCAGAAGCGGTGGGTGCGCTGCCAGTTCTCCAGCCCCACCGCGTGCACCATCAGGCCCGCGTCCCTCGGCGACAGCAGCAGGCCGGCCTCCCGCAGGCCCGCCGGGCGCGCGGACTGGTCCATGCGGCCGGGCAGCGCGTCCTTCTGGAGCGCGAAGTAGCTGACGCCGTCCTCGTCGATGCCCAGGAAGTAGCGGTGTGCCTCGGTGAGCGGGGCTTCGAAGGACGGGCCCATGACGAGTTCGGTCCGTCCGTCGGACGTCTCGTCGATGAGGACCTGGCCGCCGGAGACCACGAAGCAGCGGGTCGTGGGATGGCTCCACGCCGCCGCCAGCCAGGCCTCGTCGAGCCGGTGGTGCGCGGCACGGTCGATGCCGCTCGGGGCGGTGAGCGAGATGGGTCGGTCGGCGGTGTGGTCGGTCCAGGTGGTCACAGGTGCTTCCAACTCCCCCGGTGGAACGGATGGTTCGGCGGCGGTTCAGCGGGATGTGCGGCGGGAGGCGACCGGGTCCGGCGGGGCACCGAGACGCGGGCGGCCCTTCCAGTGTGCCGCGCGCGGGACGCCCTCTCGGCCGTGGCGGTCAGGGCGCACGGCGCCAGTGCCTGGCGAGATCGCCCCAGAGGTACGCGGTGGCCTCGGCGCCCTTGAGGAGCAGGTCCAGCTCGACCTTCTCGTTCGGGGCGTGCCAGCCGTCGGAGGGGACGGAGATCCCCAGGAAGAGAACGGGTGCGCCGAGGACTTCCTGGAGGTCGGCGGCGGGTCCGGAGCCGCCCTCTCGGGTGTGGCGTACCGGCAGGCCGAAGGCGCGGCCCATGGCACGTACGACGGACTGCAGCGCGGGGTGGTCGAGCGGTGTCAGACAGGGACGGGTGGCCGAGGAGAAGGCGATCTCGTACCGGACACCGGCGGGCACCTGGTCGGCGGCCCAGGCGCGGACCACCTGCTCGATGTGGTCCGGGTCCTGCCCGGCGACCAGGCGGAAGGAGAGCTTCACCATCGCCGAGGACGGGATGATCGTCTTGGTCCCGGGGCCCTGGTAGCCGCCGCCGATGCCGTTCACCTCGGCGGTCGGGCGGGCCCAGACGCGCTCCAGCGTGGTGTACCCGGCCTCGCCCTGGGTGGCGTGCGACCTGGCCGTGCGCAGCCACCGGGCCTCGTCGAAGGGCAGCTCGGCGAAGAGCGCGCGCTCCTCGTCGGTGAGGTCGACGACCCCGTCGTAGAAGCCCGGGACCGCCACGCGGCCGTGCTCGTCGTGCAGGGCGGCGACCAGGCGGGCGACGGCGGTCGCCGGATTGGGCACGGCGCCGCCGAAGGAGCCGGAGTGGATGTCCTGGTCGGGGCCGTGCAGCCGGATCTCGCACTCGGCGAGGCCGCGCATGCCGGTGCACACCGTGGGGGTGTCCTCGGACCACATCCCGGTGTCGGAGACGATCACCGCGTCCGCGGCGAGCCGCCCCGCGCGCTCCTCGACCAGGGCCCTGAAGTACGGCGAACCGGACTCCTCCTCCCCCTCGATCAGCAGCTTCAGGCTGACGGCGGGGGTGGTGCGGCCGGTCGCGGCGAGGTGGGCGCGGACTCCGAGGGTGTGGAAGAACACCTGGCCCTTGTCGTCGGCCGCCCCGCGCGCGTAGAGGCGGTTCCCCTTCACGACCGGGTCGAAGGGGTCGCTGTCCCAGCCGTCCTCGCGTGCGGCGGGCTGCACGTCGTGGTGGCCGTAGACGAGGACCGTCGGCGCCTGCGGGTCGTCCGAGGGCCACTCCGCGTAGACGGCGGGGGCGCCCGGGGTCTGCCAGACCTCGGTGGTGGGGAAGCCGGCCTCCTTGAGCCTGCTCGCGAGCCAGTCGGCGCTGCGCCGCACGTCGGAGGCGTGCTCGGGCTGCGCGGACACCGACGGGATGCGCAGCCACTCGGCGAGATCGTCGAGGAAGGCGGCGCGGTGCCGGTCGATGTACGTGCGGACGGCGCTGTCCGGGGTCTCGCTCATGCTCACGAGCCTATCGGCCCGCGCTGACACCCTGTTCGTGCGGTTCGTCACCGTACGGCTCGTCCAGCAGCAGTCGTTCCAGCGCGGAGCGGTCGGGGAGGTCGTCCGGGCGCGCGACCTCACCCGTCCGCACGTACACGAACACGGCCGTGACCGACTCCAGGGGCACGCCCTGCTGCTCGGCCCAGGCCAGCCGGTACACGGCGAGCTGGAGGGCGTCGGCGGACCCGCCACGCCCCGTCTTCCAGTCGACGATCTCGTACGTCGTCCGCTCGCCGTCCCCGTCCCGGTAGACGGCGTCGATGCGGCCCCGTACGACACGGCCGGCGATGGCCAGCTGGAAGGGCGCCTCGACGCGGTAGGGCGTGCGGTGGGCGTACGCGGTGCGCTCGAAGGCCTCCTTCAGGGCCTCCAGATCGCGTTCGTCGGCGATCTCGGCGTCGCTGCCCGGCAGTTCCTCGGGCTCCAGCATGGGCAGCGTCAGCTCCTCGAAGCGGGCCTCCACCCAGGCGTGGAAGCGGGTGCCCCGGCGGGCCGCGGGCTGTGGCGGACGCGGCATGGGCCGGACCAGTTCCTGCGCGAAGCCGTCGGGGTCGGCGGCCAGGCGCAGCAGCTGGGAGGCGGTCAGCGAGGCCGGCAGCGGCACCTCCGTGACGGCCTCCCGCGCGCGCAGCAGCTCACCCGTGAGGGCGTCGAGGTCGCGGTCCCAGGAGGCGATGGCGCGGGACTCCTCCGGGGTGAGGGGGTCCGGCCCCGAGGGCGACGGGTGCGGGCGGGGGCCCCGGGTGGGGTCGGCGTCCGAGGGGGCCGCCTGGTGCGGGACGGTCGGGCGGCGGGCGGGCTCGTCCGTGTCCCAGGAGTCCCAGTCGCCCGGCTCGTCCTGGAGGGCGTCCCCCTCGAAGGGAAGGTCGCCCCCGAAGGAGGGGTCCTCCCCATAGGAAGGGGCATCGGGGTCGTCCGGGATGCCGTCGGGGAACTCGTCGTCCGGCGGGGGCGGCCACTCGGGGTCGTCGTACGCGTCCGGGTCGTGCACGGGGGCCCGGTGGTCGTCGTCGTGTGCGGCGAGGGCGTCGAGGTGGGCCAGTACGGTCTCGGCGGCCGTGCGGCGCCGGGCCTGGGCGGCGGCGTCCAGGGGCAGCGGCCACAGCTGGTCGGCGGCCGTCCCCTGGAGCGCGGGGTTCTCCTCGTCCTCGGCGGGTTCGTCCGCCCACGCCTCGATCTCGCCGTGACCGGCGGCGCAGTGGGCGTAGAGGTCTAGCAGGAAGCCGGAGGGGCCGCGGGGCTTCTTCTGCGTGGGGCCCCACCAGTGGCCGGAGCCGAGGAGCAGGGAGCGGGGCCGGGTGAAGGTGACGTAGCCGAGGCGGAGCTCCTCGATGTGCTGGTGGTCCTTCATCGCCTCGTGGAAGGCCTTCATACCGCGCGCGTCCCACGTCCGCAGGTCCGGCAGCGTGTCGGCGTCGCCGCGCAGTTCGTGCGGGAGCACCTTGGCCTGGGCGGTCCACTTCTCGCGGCCCTGGCCGCTGGGGAACGTCCCGGTGACGAGCCCGGGGACGGCCACGACGTCCCACTCCAGGCCCTTGGACTTGTGCGCGGTGAGCACCTTGACGGTGTTCTCGCCGCCGGGCAGCGCGTTGTCGAGGCCCTTCTCGTACTGGGCGGCCGTGCGCAGAAAGCCCAGGAAGGCGAGCAGGCTCGCCTCGCTCTCGTGGGCGGCGAAGGAGGCGGCGACGTCCAGGAAGTTGGACAGGGTCTCGCGGCGGCGGGCGGCGAGGGCGTGCGGGGACGCCGACAGCTCGACCTCCAGGCCGGTGACGGCGAGGACGCGGTGCAGCACGTCCATGAGCGGGTCCGCGAGGGAACGGCGCAAATCGCGCAGCTCGGTGGCGAGGCGGGCGAAGCGCACGCGCGCGTCGGGCGAGAACGGCAGCCCGTCGTCGTCCCCGCCGCCCTCCATCGGGGTCTCCAGGAACGTGTCGAGCGCGTCGGCGAGCGAGATCACCTCGGCCGGGTCGACCCCCTCGACCGCTTCGGCGAGCCTGCGGTCGGGGTCGTCGTCCCCCGCCACGCGCGCGTGCGACACGAGCAGCCGGGCACGCCGGCCGAGCAGGGCGAGGTCGCGCGGGCCGATGCGCCAGCGCGGGCCCGTCAGGAGGCGGACCAGGGAGGCGTTGGCGCCCGGGTCCTGGAGCACCTCGCAGACGGCGACGAGGTCCGCCACCTCGGGCAGGTGCAGCAGTCCGGAGAGGCCGACGACCTCCACGGGGACGTCGCGGGCGACGAGCGCGCCCTGGATCTCGGCGAAGTCGGTCGCCGTCCGGCACAGGACCGCGATCTCGCCCGGTTCCGTGCCGGTGCGCACTAGGTGGGCGAGGGAGTCGGCGATCCAGTCGATCTCCTCGGCGTGCGTGCGCAGCAGCGCGCAGCGGACGACGCCGTCGCGTTCGGCGCCGGGGGCCGGGCGCAGGGCCTCCACGCCCGCGTGCATGGCGCGCAGTGGTCCGGCGAGGCCGTTGGCGAGGTCCAGGAGCCGGCCGCCGCTGCGGCGGTTCTGGCTCAGCGCCTGGCGCTCGGCCGTGGTGCCGTCCGGGTGGGCGAAGTGCTCGGGGAAGTCGTCGAGGTTGGCGACGGAGGCGCCGCGCCAGCCGTAGATGGCCTGGCAGGGGTCGCCGACGGCGGTCACGGGGTGCCCGGTGCCGCCGCCGAAGAGGCCTGCCAGAAGGACGCGTTGGGCGACGGACGTGTCCTGGTACTCGTCGAGCAGGACCACGCGGAACTCGTCACGCAGGATGCGGCCGACGTCGGGGAGCCGGGCGAGCCGGGCGGCGAGCGCGATCTGGTCGCCGAAGTCCAGCAGGTCGCGTTCGCGCTTGGCGGTCCGGTAGCGCAGGACCAGTTCGGCCAGCTCCCGGCGGGCGGCGGCGGTGTCGGGGACCTTGCGCAGGTCCGCGTTGGTGAGCCGGGCGCCCTCCAGCGTGCGCAGCAGCTCGGCGTCCCACGCGCGCAGGTCCTCGGGCCGTACGAGGTGTTCGGCGAGCTCGGAGTCGAGTGCGAGGAGGTCGCTGACGAGGTCCGGGAAGGAGCGGGTCAGCGCCGGGTAGGGGCCCGGGGCCTCGCGCAGCACGCGCGCGGCGAGCTGGTAGCGGGTGGCGTCGGCGAGCAGTCGGGAGGTCGGTTCGAGACCGATGCGCAGGCCGTGGTCGGTCAACAGGCGGCCCGCGAAGGCGTGGTAGGTCGAGATGACCGGCTCGCCGGGCGGATTGTCCGGGTCGATGACGTCGGGGTCGGTGACGCCGGCCTTCACGAGCGCCTTGCGCACCCGCTCGGCGAGTTCACCGGCGGCCTTGTTGGTGAAGGTGAGGCCGAGCACCTGTTCGGGCGCGACCTGGCCGGTGCCGACCAGCCACACCACGCGTGCCGCCATCACCGTCGTCTTGCCGGAGCCGGCTCCGGCGACGATCACCTGCGGAGCGGGCGGCGCGATGATGCAGGCCGTCTGCTCCGGGGTGAACGGAATCCCGAGGAGCTCCTTGAGCTGCTCGGGATCGGTGAGAAGTGCGGACACCCGAAAGAGGCTAGCGGCGGGCACTGACAGCGGATGCCGAATCGGCCGCCGGAACGGGAGAAGCGCAGGTCATGAGGCATCGTGCCCTAGGTCACTCGACCACGTGGCGTCCTTCGGGGCGGGCGCTGCACGACGCCCGGAACGCGCAGTGCGCGCAGTGCTGGCCGGTCGTCGGTGAGAACCGCTCGTCGAGCACCTTCCCGGCCGCCGTCGCCAGCAGCTCACCGACCCACTCCCCCTGCAGGGGCTCCTGGGCCTGCACCTTGGGCAGGGTCTCACCGCCGTCGCGCCGGGCGGCACCCTGACGCAGCTGCACGAGTTCGGCGCCGCCCGGCTCCGGGCGCACACCGTCGAACGCCTCGTCCACGGCGCCCTCGCGCACCGCCAGCTGATAGACGGCCAGCTGCGGGTGGCGCGCCACCTCCTTGGACGTGGGCGCCTGCTTGCCGGTCTTGAAGTCGACGACATAGGCGCGTCCCTCGCCGTCCGCCTCGACGCGGTCCATGGAGCCCCGGATGCGCACCTCGTAGTCGCCCGCTCCGAGCGTCACGTCGAAGTCGTGCTCACTGGCCACCGCCGTGCGTCCGGTGCGGTCCATCACATGCCACTGGAGGAAGCGTTCGAGCGCCACGCGCGCGTGCTGCTTCTCCTGCACCGACTTCCACGGGGCGTCGAAGGCGAGCGCGTTCCACACCGAGTCGAGGCGCTCCATGAGCACGTCGAGGTCGGCCGGGGTACGTCCGGAGGCGACCTCGTCGGCGAGGACGTGCACCACGTTGCCGAAACCCTGCGCGGCGGTGGCGGGCGTGTCGGCCTTCACCTCACGGCCGAGGAACCACTGCAGGGCGCAGGTGTTGGCGAGCTGGTCCAACGCGCTGCCCGACAGCACGACGGGCTGGTCGCGGTCGCGCAGCGGCACCTTGGACTCGGTGGGCTCGAACATGCCCCACCAGCGGTACGGATGCGCGGAGGGGACCAGCGGGCGCCCTTCCTCGTCGGCGAGTGCGGCGAGCCGGGCCAGCCGGCGCGCGGCGGCCTCCCTGAGCGCGTCGGACGCGCGCGGGTCGACGGTGGTGGCGCGCAGTTCGGCGACGAGCGCGGCCACGGACAGCGGGCGGCGAGGGCGGCCGGTGACGTCCCTGGGTTCGACGCCGAGCTCCGTCAGGAAGCGCGAGGGCTGGTCGCCGTCGTCCGCGGGGGCCTTGACCGCGGTGACGACGAGACGTTCACGCGCGCGTGTGGCGGCGACGTAGAACAGGCGGCGCTCCTCGGCGAGGAGGGCGCCGGGGGTGAGGGGTTCGGCGAGTCCGTCGCGGCCGATGCGGTCGGCCTCCAACAGGGAGCCGCGGCGGCGCAGGTCCGGCCACAGGCCCTCCTGGACCCCCGCCACCACGACGAGGCGCCACTGCAGTCCCTTGGCGCGGTGCGCGGTCATCAGGCGTACGGCGTCGGGCCGTACGGCGCGGCCCGCGAGGGTGTCGGCGGCGATGTCCTCGGCCTGCAGCTCTTCGAGGAAGTTCAGCGCGCCTCGGCCGCCGGTGCGCTCCTCCGCGCGGGCCGCGGTCGCGAACAGCGCGCACACGGCGTCCAGATCGCGGTCGGCGTTGCGTCCGGCCGCACCGCCTCTGCGGGTGGCGCGCTCCAGTCGGGCGGGCCACGGTGTGCCCTCCCACAGGTCCCACAGCGCCTCCTCGGCCGTGCCGCCGCCCGCGAGCCGTGCGCGCGCCTTCTGCAGCAACGCGCCCAGACGCTGGGCACCGCGCGCGTACGCCGGGTCGTGCGCCACCAGCCGCTCGGGTTCGGCGAGCGCCCGCGCGAGCAGGTCGTCCGACGGCGGCGGCACGGCGTTGCCCGCGGCCCGCTCCTCGTCGCGCAGGGCCCGCCCGAGGCGGCGCAGGTCCGCGGCGTCCATGCCGGCGAGGGGCGAGGCGAGCAGGGTGAGCGCGGTCTCGGTGTCGAGCCAGCACGCCTGCGTCTGCGCCTGCGGGACGGGCAGGGAGTCCTCCGGCACGGGCGCAGAATCCTCCGGCACAGGCGGGGATTCCTCCGGCACGGGCGGGGAATCGGGCCCCGCCGCCCCCTCGGCGCTCTCTTGGGGCCGCGGCCCCGCCTCCGCCGTGGCCACCGCACGCAGCGCCGTCAGCAGGGGTGCGACCGCCGGCTCGTGGCGCAGCGGCATGTCGTCGCCGTCGATGTCCAGGGGGACGCCGGCGGCCGTGAGGGCTCGGCGCACCGTCGGGATCGTGCGGGTTCCGGCGCGCACCAGGACCGCCATCTCGCCCCATGGGACACCGTCCTCCAGGTGTGCGCGGCGCAGGATGTCGGCGATGTTGTCCAGCTCGGTGCCGGTCGTCGGGTACGTGTAGACCTCGACGCGGCCGCCGTCCCTCAGGGGGGTCAGTTCGCGATGGGCGCGGACCTTCTCGGCCGGGAGCCGGGTGAGCGGCATGCGCTGGGTCAGCAGCCGGGTCGCGGTCAGCAGCGCGCCGAAGGAGCGGCGTGAGGTGCGCAGGACCTCGACGGGAGCCGGGCGGCCGTCCGCGCGCGGGAAGTCGCCCGGGAAGTCGAGGATGCCGTTCACGTCCGCGCCGCGGAAGGCGTAGATCGACTGGTCGGGGTCGCCGAAGGCGACCAGGGTGCGGCCCTTACCGGCCAGGGCGTGCAGCAGCCGCACCTGGGCGGGGTCGGTGTCCTGGTACTCGTCCACGAACACGGCGTCGTAGCGGGCGGCGAGCCCCGCCGCGACCTCGGGGCGGCGGGCGAGGAGCACCGCGCGGTGCACCAGTTCGGCGTAGTCGAGGACGCCCTGCAGGTCGAGGACGTCGAGGTACTCGGCGAGGAACGCGGCCGCCGCCCCCCAGTCGGGGCGGCCGATGCGCCGGGCGAAGGCGTCCAGGGCCTGGGGGCCCAGGCCGAGTTCGCGGCTGCGGGCGAGCACCGCGCGGACCTCGTCGGCGAAGCCCCGCGTGGTCAGGCAGGCGCGCAGCTCGTCCGGCCAGCGCACATGCGCGAGGCCGAGCCGCTCCAGACCGGGCTGGCCCGCGAGGAGCTCCCGGACCGCGACGTCCTGTTCGGGTCCGGACAGCAGCCGCAGCGGTTCGACGAACAGGTCGCTGTCCTGGTGGGCGCGGACCAGGGCGTAGCAGTACGAGTGGAAGGTGGTCGCCCGAGGCGCGCGCGCCGCCCCTATGCGCAGCGCCATGCGGTCGCGCAGTTCGACGGCCGCCTTGCGGCTGAACGTCAGCACCAGGATCCGCTCGGGGTCGGCGCCGCGCGCGACGCGGGCCGCGACGGACTCCACCAGGGTGGTCGTCTTGCCCGTTCCGGGACCGGCGAGGACGAGCATCGGACCGGCCCCGTGGTCAACCACCGCGCGCTGCGCCGCGTCCAGACGAGGGGGATCCGAACGGGCCGGCGGGGTGCGTACCAGTCGGTAAGCGCCACGGCTCCCCTGCCGCACAGGCTGGTGCGGCAGACGCCTGGTGGTGGAGGAGGAGCTCACGTGGTTCGCCGGTCCTGGTGGTTGTGCTGGGTGGGCGACCGCCGCGCGTGGAGGGCGGTGGCCGCGGGATGAGGGGGACACGTGCAGCCGACGCTACGCCGACGGGCCGGACGGAAGCCGGGCTTCCGCTTATTCCCACACGGCTCACACGACCCGCGTGTCCCTTGCACCACGAACGTACGTCATGCCACGGATGTGCCCCGTTTCCCCCGTACGGATCAGAGGCCTCCCGCCGACGCCTTCGATGGCGGAAGCTGTCAGGTGTGAGCCCCCGCGCGTTCGCCGCCGTCCCACCGCGCGCGTCTCATGTCGACGCGCGGCAGGTGACCCTCGGCCGCCCGGGCCGCCTCCTTCAGGGGCGTGCCCTCGGCGCGGTAGTAGCCGAGCGCCTCCAGTTCGTGCCCCGGGAGCAGGACACCGTCGGCCCGGACGACGCGCCACCACGAAACGGCACCCCCGTAGAGGGCCATCACCCGGCCGACCTGCCGGGGGCCGCCCTCCTCCAGCCACTCGGCGACGTCCCCGTACGTCATGACCCGCCCCTCCGGAATCAGATCGGCGACCTCCAGGACCCGCTCGGCGTACTCCGGCAGGTCCTGCGCGTACTCCGGGCGGGCGTCCTCAGGAAGGCTGTCCTCGCTCATTCGCCCCATCCTGCCGCACGCCTCCGACAACGCGACGCGCTGGCCACTGTGCGTAACCCTCGCCCCGGGGCAGAGCTTCGGGCAGACTGTGCGCCCCCGCATTTGCACCCTGATGCCCCCGTGTGTCGGTGGGGCATGCCACCATCGTGCGGGCGGTGACCGGTGATACGAGACCAAGAAGAGACGATGAAGCAGCAGGGTGTGCACGCCAAGGACGCGGAGAGCACCCCTGATGCCCCGTCGCGCCCGGACACCGCGGACGCGGACGACACGCTCGTGAAGGGGACGGACGACGCGGACGTGGAGGGGGACGACGAGCCGGCCCGGCGAAGCACCTCCGGGAACGCCGACGGCGCGTCCGGCCGGGGCACCGGCGACGACTCCGGCGACCCGCACACGGACGAGGTCGAGGGCGACGAGCCGCTCCTGCCCGCGCGCGTGCACCGTCCCTCCGACCTGATGCGGCTCCTGGTCGGACTGCTCGCCGTCGGCGTGCTGCTCGCCATCGCCGCCTTCGCGCACGGCACCACCTCGGGACTCGAACAGGACATCAACAAGGGCACCGGACAGGCGCCCGACCTGCTCATCAAGATCGCGGGACTGGCGTCCAGCATCGCGATCCTGCTGGTGCCGGTGGCGTTCGCGATCGAGCGGCTGATCAAGCGCGACGGACTGCGCATCGCCGACGGCGTGCTCGCGGCGGTCCTCGCCCACGGCGTCACCCTCGCCACCGACCTGTGGGTCGCCCGCGCGGCGCCCGACTCGATCCAGGACGCGCTCACCCAGCCCTCCCCCGGCGACATCCACGCCCTGACCGACCCGGTCCACGGCTATCTGGCCCCGGTCATCGCGTACATGACGGCCGTCGGCATGTCCCGCAGACCCCGCTGGCGCGCGGTGCTGTGGATCGTGCTGCTCCTGGACGCCTTCTCGATGCTCGTCACCGGGTACACCACGCCGTTCTCGATCATCCTCACGGTGCTGATCGGCTGGACGGTGGCCTACGGCACGCTGTACGCCGTCGGCTCCCCCAACGTCCGCCCCACGGGCCGGACGCTGATGGCGGGCCTGCGGACGGTCGGGTTCCACCCGGTGAGCGCGTCCCGCGAGGACACGCCGGACGCCGCCGACGCCGGCGACCGCGGCCGGCGCTACTTCGTCACCCTGGAGAACGGCCCGCCCCTGGACGTCACGGTCGTCGACCGCGAGCAGCAGGCACAGGGCTTCTTCTACCGGGTGTGGCGCAACCTGACCCTGCGCGGCTTCGCCACCCGGCGCAGCCTCCAGTCGCTGCGGCAGGCGCTGGAGCAGGAGGCCCTGCTCGCCTACGCGGCGATCGCGGCCGGCGCCAACGCGCCCAAGCTGATCGCCACCTCCGAGCTCGGCCCCGACGCCGTGATGCTCGTCTACGAGCACAGCGGCGGCCGCACCCTGGACTCGCTGCCCGAGGAGGAGATCACCGACGAGCTGCTGCGCCACACCTGGCACCAGGTGCGGGCACTGCAGTCGCGGCGCATCGCGCACCGCAGGCTCGCGGGCGACGCGATCCTGGTGGATCGTTCCGGCACGGTGATCCTCACCGACCTGCGCGGCGGCGAGATCGCGGCGGGCGACCTCCTGCTGCGCATGGACGTCGCCCAGCTGATGACGACGTTCGCCCTGCGGGTCGGCGCGGAGCGCGCGGTGGCCTCCGCGGTCGAGGTGCTCGGCCCCGACGCGGTGGCCGACTGTCTGCCCATGCTCCAGCCCATCGCCCTGACCCGCTCCACGCGCGCGACGCTGCGACGGCTGGCCAGGGAACGGGCGGAACGCGAACGCGAGGCCGTGCTGGAGGCCTCCCGGCAGTCCAAGCAGGCCCGGCTGGAAGCGGCCGGGGACGACGCCGAGGTCGTACTGGAAAAGCCCGACAAGAAGGCCGTACGCGCGCAGAACAGGGCCGAGAAACGGGCCATCGACGAGGCCCTGGACGAGGCACGCGAGGACGACCTGCTCACCCAGATCCGGCACCAGGTGCTGCGGATCCGGCCGCAGGCGCCCGTCGAGCCGGCCCGTCTGGAGCGTGTGCGGCTCCGCACGCTGCTGAGCCTCATCGCCGGCGCGATCGGCGCGTACTTCCTGCTCACCCAGCTCACGCACATCGAGTTCGGACCGCTGATCGCCAATGCCGAATGGGGCTGGGTCATCGCGGCCGTCCTGTTCTCGGCGCTGAGCTATGTGGCCGCCGCGATGGCCCTGCTGGGCTTCGTGCCCGAGCGGGTGCCGTTCGTGCGGACCGTGGCGGCCCAGGTCGCCGGGTCCTTCGTGAAGATCGTGGCGCCCGCCGCGGTGGGTGGTGTCGCGCTGAACACGCGCTTCCTGCAACGCTCGGGCGTGCGGCCCGGGCTGGCCGTGGCCAGCGTCGGTGCCTCGCAGCTGTTCGGGCTGGGCTGTCACATCCTGATGCTGCTGGCCTTCGGCTATCTGACCGGTACCGAGAAGACGCCCTCCCTGTCGCCGTCCAGGACGGTCATCGCGGGTCTGCTGACGGTGGCGGTCCTGGTGCTCGTGGTGACCTCCGTGCCGTTCATGCGCAAGTTCGTCTCCACGCGCGTGCGCTCGCTGTTCGCCGGCGTCGTGCCGCGCATGCTGGACGTGCTCCAGCGGCCGCAGAAGCTGGTCACCGGCATCGGCGGCATGCTGCTGCTCACCGCCTGCTTCGTGATGTGCCTGGACGCCTCCATCCGCGCGTTCGGCGACGAGACGACCTCGATCAGCATCGCCAGCGTGGCCGTGGTCTTCCTCGCGGGCAACGCGCTCGGCTCGGCCGCCCCGACGCCCGGCGGTGTGGGCGCCGTCGAGGCGACCCTGACCGTCGGCCTCATCGCCGTCGGCCTGCCCAGCGAGGTCGCCGCCCCCGCGGTACTGCTGTTCCGCCTGTTGACGCTGTGGCTGCCGGTGCTGCCGGGGTGGCTGGCGTTCAACCATCTGACGCGCAAGGGCGCGCTGTAAGGACACCCGTGGGCGCGCCGCGTCGATCACGCGCACGCGCGCGTGCCGTCGGCGGCTCCACCCGAGGTGCCCGAGGTCGCACGGGCCCGCCCCGCCTGGCCCGTACCTCGGACGGCCCGCGCACGGCGAGCGCCGTGGCCTTCGCGGGCGCAGGATGGATGCATGCCGAAACCTTCCCGGCTGCGCGCCGCTGCCCTGACCGCCTCCGCCGTGCTGCTGTCCACCGCGCTGGCGGGGTGCGGCAACGACTCCCAGGACCAGGATCTGACGGCCCAGAAGCTGAGCTGGAAGGACTGTCCGGCACCCGACCAGGCTCAGGGCGGCGGTGACGCCCCGTCTCCGCTGCCGAACGGCGGCGAGTGGCAGTGCGCGACCATGCAGGCACCCCTCGACTGGAACGAACCCCAGGGCGACACCATCGGCATCGAGCTGATCCGGGCCAGGACGAGCGGCCCTGCGGACAAGCGCATCGGCTCGCTGATCTTCAACTTCGGCGGGCCGGGCGGTTCGGGCGTCACGACGCTGCCCGCCTTCGCCGAGGACTACACGACGCTGCGTACCCGCTACGACCTGGTGAGCTTCGACCCCCGCGGGGTCGGCCGCAGCGCAGGGGTCTGGTGCGAGAACGACCAGCAGCTCGACGTCTACTTCCAGCAGGACGCCACCCCGGACGACGCCGCCGAGCGCACCGAGTACGTCGACAACGTCCGGCAGTTCAACGCCGCCTGCGAGAAGAACTCCCGGAAGATGCTGCCGCAGGTGCGGACCACCGACGCGGCCCGGGACATGGACCTGATGCGCCAGGTGCTCGGCGACGACAAGCTCCACTACTTCGGCATCTCCTACGGCACCGAACTGGGCGGCGTCTACGCGCACCTGTTCCCCCAGCACGTCGGCCGGGCGGTGTTCGACGCCGTGGTCGACCCCACGCAGAACTCCGAACAGGGCTCGCTCGGACAGGCCAAGGGCTTCCAGCTGGCCCTCGACAACTACGCGCAGAACTGCGTGTCCCAGGAGGAGGACTGCCCGGTCGGGGACAGCGCGCAGGACGTCAAGGACCGCATCGCCAAGCTGCTCAAGGACCTGGACAGCAAGCCGATCCCCGGCATCTTCCCGCGTGAGCTGACCGAGACGGCCGCCACCAGCGGCATCGCGCAGGCCCTGTACTCGCAGGACTTCTGGGATTACCTCACCGAGGGCCTGGAGCAGGCCTACGACGGGGAGGGGCAGATCCTGATGATGCTGTCGGACTCCTTGAACGGCCGTAACCAGAACGGCGAGTACAGCAATCTCACCGCGGCCAACGTCTCCATCAACTGCGCCGACGACAAACCCCGCTACACCACCGAGTACGTGCAGGGGAAGCTGGGCGAGTTCCGGGCCGCCTCACCGGTGTTCGGCGACTTCCTCGCCTGGTCGATGATGAGCTGCACCGACTGGGCGGTGGCCGGCGCCGCCGACCATCCGGACGTGAGCGCGCCGGGCTCGGCGAAGATCCTCGTGATCGGCAACACCGGCGACCCGGCCACGCCGTACGAGGGTGCGCGCAGAATGGTGCAGGCGCTGGGCAAGGGGGTCGGCGTGGAGCTGACCTACAAGGGGCAGGGGCACGGCGCGTACGACAGCGAGAGCAAGTGCGTGAAGCGGGAGGTGGACGGCTACCTCCTCAACGGGAAGGTGCCCGACAGCGGGACCGTCTGCTCCTGACCAGCGAATCCCCAGGTCACAAGGTTATCCACAGGCGCCTACGGGTGCGGCCTGCTCCGCCTACCATGGCGGGACAGCCGTTCGCGACGGAGCGCGGGCGGCGTGACAGGGGGGATCGTGGTCATGGCACGCTTCGTACGGTGGACGGCGCTGGCCGTCGCCGCCGGGCTGTTGGCGGCGGGTTGCGGGGGCTCGTCGGACGACTCGTCCGACAACGGCAAGGGGACGTCCGCCCCACCGCCGGCCGACCCCTCCGGCGGATCCGCCGCGAAACTGCCCTCCTCGCTCGCGAACCAGAAGCCGGACTGGGGCGACTGCGAGTCCACCGACGCCGCCCCCGCACCCGGAGACGAGTGGCGGTGCGCGACGTTGAAGGTCCCGCTGGACTGGGCGAAGCCGGACGGCGGGACGATCGACCTGGCCCTGGTCCGCTCGGAGGCTCGCGGCGACGACCGCATCGGCTCACTGCTCTTCAACTTCGGCGGCCCCGGCAGCTCGGGCGTCGCGACCCTCCCGGCGTACGCGTCCACCGTGTCGAAGCTGCACGAGCGGTACGACCTCGTGAGCTGGGATCCGCGCGGAGTGGGGGCCAGCGAGGGCATCCGCTGCCGCAGCGACAAGGAGATACAGGCCGCCGAGGCGGTGGACGTCAGCCCCGACACCCCGGCCGAGGAGACGGCGTACTTCGAGGACGCCGCCGACTTCGGGAAGGGCTGCGAGGCGTCCACGGGAGAGCTGCTGGCACATGTCTCGACCGCGGACACCGCACGCGACTTGGACCTGATGAGGCATGTCCTCGGCGATGCGAAGACGCACTACTTCGGCATCTCGTACGGCACCGAACTCGGCGGTGTCTACGCCCATCTCTTCCCGAAGAACGTGGGACGGCTGGTCCTGGACGCGGTCGTGGACCCGAGCGCCGACGCGGTCGGTCACGCCAAGAACCAGACGCTGGGCTTCCAGCGCGCACTGGACGACTACCTCAAGTCGACCGGCCAGGACCCGAAGCAGGGCTCGCGGAAGATCGCGGACCTGCTGAAGCGGATCGACGCGGAGCCGCTGGCGACGTCGAGCGACCGGAAGCTGACGCAGTCGCTCGCGTTCACCGGCATCGTCCTGCCGCTGTACAGCAAGTCGAGCTGGCCCACGCTCACCATGGCCCTGGAGTCCGCCGAGGGGGGCGACGGATCCGCGCTGCTGGCACTGGCCGACAGCTACAACGAGCGTGACGAGGCGGGCCGTTACACCACGACGACCCATTCGCAGCGGGTCATATCGTGCCTCGACGACAAGCAGCGGCCCACGCCCGCGGAGGCGAGGAAGCTGCTGCCGGAGTTCGAGAAGATCTCGCCGGTGTTCGGTCCGTTCCTCGGCTGGGACACGGCGGGCTGGTGCCACGAGTGGCCGGTGGCCGGGCAGTTCGACACCCCGGAGGTGAGCGCCCCGGGCGCCGCGCCGATCCTCGTCGTCGGCAACACGGGTGACCCGGCGACACCGTACGAGGGCGCCCGCAGGATGGCGGACGAACTGGGCGAGGGCGTCGGCGTGATGCTCACCTGGAAGGGCGAGGGTCACGGCGCCTACGGCAGCGGAAGCGACTGCGTCGACTCCACGATCAACGCATACGCCCTGACCGGCACGCTGCCGAAGGACGGCAAGGTCTGCTCATGACGCCGACGGGGGCTTCGCGTACCGGTGTACACGAAGCCCCCGCGGGACGGAAATGCTGGGCCGGATCAGTAGACCGGCTTGTCCGGTTCGATTTGGTTGACCCAGCCGATGACGCCGCCGCCGACGTGGACGGCGTCGGAGAAGCCCGCGGACTTCAGGACCGCGAGGACTTCCGCACTGCGGACACCCGTCTTGCAGTGCAGGACGATCTTCTTGTCCTGCGGGAGGGTCTCCAGGGCGGTGCCCATGAGGAACTCGTTCTTCGGGATCAGCTTGGCGCCCGGGATCGAGACGATCTCGTACTCGTTGATCTCGCGGACGTCGATGATCTCGATGTTCTCGCCGTCGTCGATCCACTCCTTGAGCTGCTTGGGAGTGATCGTCGAGTCGGCGGCCGCCGCCTGGGCCTCCTCGGAGACGACGCCACAGAAGGCCTCGTAGTCGATGAGCTCGGTGACGGTGGGGTTCTCGCCGCAGACCGCGCAGTCGGGGTCCTTGCGGACCTTGACCTGGCGGTACTGCATCTCCAGGGCGTCGTAGATCATCAGGCGGCCGACCAGCGGCTCGCCCGTGCCCGTGAGGACCTTGATGGCCTCGGTGACCTGGATGGAGCCGATGGACGCGCACAGCACGCCCAGCACACCGCCCTCGGCGCAGGAGGGGACCATGCCCGGCGGCGGGGGCTCCGGGTAGAGGCAGCGGTAGCAGGGACCGTGCTCGGACCAGAACACGGAGGCCTGACCGTCGAAGCGGTAGATCGAGCCCCAGACGTACGGCTTGTTCAGCAGCACGCAGGCGTCGTTGACCAGGTAGCGGGTCGCGAAGTTGTCCGTGCCGTCGACGATCAGGTCGTACTGGCTGAAGATGTCCATCACGTTGTCGGCCTCGAGCCGCTCTTCGTGCAGGACGACGTTCACGTACGGGTTGATGCCGAGCACGCTGTCGCGGGCCGACTCGGCCTTGGAGCGGCCGATGTCCGCCTGGCTGTGGATGATCTGACGCTGCAGGTTGGACTCGTCGACCTCGTCGAACTCCACGATGCCAAGGGTGCCGACGCCCGCCGCGGCCAGGTACATCAGGGCCGGCGAGCCCAGGCCGCCGGCGCCGACACACAGCACCTTGGCGTTCTTCAGCCGCTTCTGCCCGTCCATCCCGACGTCGGGGATGATCAGGTGGCGGGAGTACCTGCGGACCTCGTCTACGGTGAGCTCGGGGGCCGGCTCGACCAGGGGTGGCAGCGACACGGGGACTCCGTTGGTCGGTCTATCACTACGGATGTTCTTCGCGTAACACTGCCACGGCCTTTTTCATTCCGAGACACCTGTTCCGACACGCGAGACGATTTCGTCCCAGTAGCCGGGCATCGTCTCCCAGGGATCCATGCGCCCGCCGCGATCGGTGCGGTCGGTGAGGTAGATGGTTCCGGCGCCCTGCCAGCGTGCGATGCGCATCGCCTCGTCGAGATGGCCGCGGGGCACCCCGTGCACGAGGTGGCAGAAGCGCTCGGGCCCGTGCTCGGCCGTCCATTCCGCCGCCTGCGACCAGCGGTAGTCGCTCCAGGAGCCGCGGAAGGTGATCAGTTGTTCGGCGCACTCGGCGTACCCGGGACACGGGTGTGTGCCGTGGCCGAGGACGATGTGGGCCTGGTCACGCAGGGCACGCAGGGTGGCCGTGATGCGCGCGACCCCGGGGAGGGACTCGCGGTCGGCCGGGCAGCGGTCCAGCAGGAAGCCGTCGACCTGGTACCAGTCGACATAGCGACGGGCGTCCGCGATCGTCTCGCCGAAGGGGCGGGCGCCGTACCGGGCGTCGAGACGGCCGAGGACACGCACGCCCGCGTTGCGCAACCGGCCGGCCGCCTCCAGGCAGTGCGGGTCGGGGAGCGCTCCGGGGCCGTCCGCGACGTTCAGGACGACCCAGTGCAGGGCGGCGCCGTGGCGGGTGAGTTCGGCCCATTCGGTGACGGCGAGCAGAGGGTGGGCGGGGCCGGGGACACCTAAGCCGGTGTGCAGGCCGGTGTCGGCGGTTCTCGCCTTCTTCCAGGTCAGATACGGCATGCCGCCTCCATCCAGATGTCGGCGAGGGACTCCTCGAGATTGATGCGGGGCCGCCAGCCGAGGCGGTCGCGGGCCGTGCGCACGTCGGCCTGCTGCCAGCTGCCGCAGCCGTCCGGGTAGGGGTACGCGGCGGGGCCGGAGTGCGCCGAGGCGTGGGAGGCCTGGAGCGGGTGGGCGCTGTGCGACTGGTGGGCCCCGGGGACGGCGTGGAGCGCGTGGTCGGAGTCGGTGCGGTGGACCAGGGCGTCGGCGGTCCGGGGGTGCGCCAGGGTTTCCGAGCGGGGGTGGCCGATCGAGGGGCGCAGGGCGCCGGGCGGGCCGTCGAGTTCGTGCAGGGCGCCGCCGTAGCCGGCGACGCGGGCGAGGACCGCGGCGGCGTCGCGGAGCCGGACGGCACGGCCGGACCCGATGTTGATGACGCCCTGCGCGGCGGAGAGCGAGGCGGCGTGCACCGCGCGGGCCACGTCGCGGACGTCGATGAAGTCGCGCTGGGCGCCGAGGCCGCCGAGTTTGAGTTCGCCGTCGCCGGTCTGCATGGCGCGGCGCATGGCCTCGGCGAGGCGGCCGAGGGGGGAACCGGCGGGGGTGCCGGGACCGGCCGGGGAGAAGACCCGCAGGACAACCGCGTCCAGGCCGGAGCCGAGGACGAGTTCGGTGGCGGCGAGTTTGCTGACGCCGTAGGGGCCGCCGGGGCGGGGCACGGCGTCCTCGGCGGTGGAGGAGCCGGGCTGGCTCGGGCCGTACTCGGCCGCGCAGCCGATCTGGACCAGGCGGGCGCCGCAGCCGCTGCGGCGCAGGGCCTCGCAGACGGTGGCCACGGCGACGGTGTTGTGGCGGGTGAGTTCGCGCGCGCCGCCCCGGGTGGTGCCCGCGCAGTTGATGACCACGCCGGGGTGGACCGCGTCGAGGAAGCGGGTGAGGGCACCGGGGCTGCCCGAGGCGAGGTCGAAGCGGACGTCGGCGTCGTCGCCGCGGCCGAGGGCGGTGAGCTGGACGGCCGGGTCGGCGAGGAGGCGGTCGGCGACGAAGCGGCCGAGGTAGCCGTTGGCTCCGATCAGCAGGACTCTCATCGGACGGCTCCCGGGGCCGGGGCGGCGGATCGGGAGGTTGTCATCGGGGTCTCCTTGGGGAGGGGTGCAGCGGCCTGCGGCGCCGGGGCGCGTGGGGCCAGGTCGGTGGGGTGAGGGTGAGGTTGTTGCTGCGGCCGCGGGGGCGGGCGGGGCCAGGGGGTGAGCCGTGACCCGCGACGCCCGGCGGTTGCAGCCACGTACGCGGTGCCATGCGACGCCCGGCGGGTGGCCAGGTCCGGAACCGGTCCCGTGTTCCCGCGGCACCCGGCGACCGGAACCCGGCGACGGGGCCTTCGCGTTGGCTGCGGCGGCCGGGGCGGCGGCCGGTACGTCGTGGCCCGCGCGCGCCATCGGATGTCCGCCCTACGCCGGCGGCGGCCCGTGCGGGTCGTGGGGGTGCGCCGCGCGCCTGCGGGCGGTGGACGGCGCGTGCGCGGACGTGGGTCTCACCATCGCGTCGCCGTTTCGGCGTGCGCCGAGGCGCGGGTGAGCTTGCGGGTGGCGTGCACCAGCAGCGCGAGAGCCGCCGTTCCGCTGATCAGCGTGGGGATGGCACCGGGGCCCCAGGCGCCGATCAGGGTCTCGACGGGGGTGGCGAGGAAGGCGCAGTGCGGGAGGCGGGCCGTGAACAGGCTCGCCAGGGCGGCCGTCTGGGCCGTGGCCGTGGCCGTGAGGATCACGCTGGGGGCATAGGTGAAACCGTGGACGGCCAGGAGGCGGGCCAGGAAGAGCAGGGCGGCCAGGGTGAGGGCCTGGGGGTAGGGCACGGGTCCTTGGAGGGCCGTGGCGGTGAGGGTGAGCAGTGCCGCCATGACCCCGAGGAACAGGCCGAACGTGCCCAGCAGCAGCGGTCGTACCGAAGCGGCGAAGTCCTCGAGGCCCCTGCTGGCCCCCAGCTTGTGGCGGGCCCGCGCCGCGAAGTGGTGGGCGAGCCAGGCGGCGGGCGCGCAGGCCAGGGTGAGGGCGAGAACGGGGACCAGGGTGAGAGGCCAGGGCGCGTCGGGCGCGTCGGCGGGGAGGGCTTCGGGGCCTCCGGCTGCGGCCGCCGCCAGGAGGCCGTCGCCCAGGGTGGCGTGGACGAGCAGCGCGCAGGTCCAGAGGTGGGTGCCGGCGGGCTGCGGTCTGCCCGCGCTCAGGGGGCCCCGGTGCAGGGCCACCCGGAAGGAGAGGACGACGGCCAGGGTTCCCGCCGCGGCCGCGAGCAGGCGTGACTGGCCGTGGGTGAGGTGCAGGGCGGCCAGCGTCGCGGTGCAGGTGATGCCCGGGAGGAGCGTGCGCAGGATCCAGAAGGTGCGCGGGCGGGGCGTGGACGACGGCGTGCCTGACTGGGGCGCGGACGAGGGCGTCACGGCGTGCGGCGTGGCCGAGGCGGCGTGGGGCGTGTCGTTGTCGCGCGGGAAGCGGGCGTACATCTCCTCCGCCAGCGAGAAGACGTCCCTGTGCCGGAAACGGGCGGCGGTGCGGTCGGTGATGCCATGGGCCTCCAGTCCCGCGGCAATCTCCAGCGGGTCCACCGCGCGGGCGCACAGCTCACGGTGACGGTGCATCAGACTCTTCACCGGATCCGCGGCACCCCGGCGCGGAGCGGACCGCGCGGCGGACGGGGACGCGAGCCCTGCCGTGGGCTCCGTCGGTGGCTCGGTCGGTTGCTCCGTCGTGAGGTCGCGTTCGTGCACGTCGGTCATCGGACCGCCTCCGCCGCCGGGACGCGCGTGGTGGCGCGCACGGGTGGGCCCGCCGCCCAGCCGGGGCCGCCACGGGCCACCATGCGGCTCGCGGGGGCGGTCCAGCGGCCGGGGAGGTGGGCCTCGGCGGGCACGGCGAAGGGGAGCGGGTCACCGGTGTCGTCGAGCGGCGCGTGGCGGGCCGGACTGCGCGAGACGATCTCCAGGTAAATGCCGTGAAATGCCGCGACGTTCTGCTCGACGGTGAACAGTTCGAGTGCGCGGGCGCGCGCGGCGGCGCCCAGGCGCTCCCTGCGCTCGGGGTCGCGCAGCAGCGCCACGCACGCCTCGGCGAGCGCCCGGGGGTTGCGGGGCGGCACCACGAGCCCCGTGCCGCCGATGACCTCGACCACCGCGCCGACGTCCGTCGACACCGTCGCCCGGCCGCAGAACATGGCCTCGACCAGGCCGATCGGGAAGCCCTCGACGACGCTGGACAGCACGCTCACGGCCCCGCTCGCGTAGGCGTCGGCGAGGGTCGGGGTCTCCGGGCCGCCGAGTTCTTCGAAGGAGACCGGGTTGTCGCCGACCGCGTGCGGCCCGACGGCCTCGTCGGGGAAGAGCTGCGCGGCCAGCGCCTGGCAGTGCGCGAGGTAGGCGGCTCCCTCGGGGCCCGTGGGGGCGCCGAGGACCCGCAGGCGGGTGCCCGGTTCCTCCTTGCGGATCTCCGCGAAGGCGTGCAGGAGGGAGACGAGGTCCTTGGCCGGTTCGACCCGGCCGACCCAGACCAGCGTGTCGGGTGCCGCGCGCTCCGGGGACTCCCCCACCTCGGCGAAGGGGGCCGCGTCCATGCCGGGGTAGACGGTGCGGAGCTTCGCGCGGTCGGCACCGCAGCGCTCCTGCCAGCGTCGGGCGTGCGCGTTGCCGGGCGTGAGGCAGGCGGCCTGCCGGTAGATCTCCGCGGCCAGCCGGCCGTGGAAGGCGGCGAGCAGGGACCGTACGGCGGGCGAGGAGTCCTGGGGGGCGAGGTAGTGCGTGCGCAGGCGCACCCCGTACTCGGTGACCAGCAGGGGTACGCCGGTGAAGTGCCGGGCCAGCAGGCCGGGCAGGGCCGCCACGCCGCCCGAGGCCGCGTGGCACAGGTCGGCCGAGCCGAGCCCGTCGTCCTCGTACCAGTCGAGCGAGAGGGGGCGCAGGGCGTGTTCCAGACGGGCGGCGACGGTGAGCAGATCCGTCACGCGCACCTCGTACGCGGTGCGCAGGGCGCCCGGCGCACGACAGGCGCGCTCCAGGGCGCGTACGGCGGTCTCGGAGCGCAGCGCGCCCACCAGTCCGCCCTCGTCGCGGGCGAGTTCGGCGAGGCCGTACAGCGCACTGGCGAAACGGTCCGCCACCGTGGCCGTGGAGTCGTCCGGTCCGTCGGAGGCTCCCTCGCCCCCGTCCGCGGCGACCCCGGAGCACAGCACGGCGGCCAGTTCCCCGTAGCACTCGGCGAAGCGCCGGCGGGCGCGGCGACCGTGGACGACGCCGTCCTCGTCCGCCGTCCACAGCGGTGCCGTACGGACGCGGCGGACCTGGGGCGGCAGCGCGAGCAGGCCCTCGCTCTCCTGGCCCTCGCTGCGGCTGAGCGCGTAGACGTCGATCTCGTGCTGCGCGAGCCCGCGCACGAGCCGGTCGCACCAGTGGCCGGCGTCACCGCTCACGTACGGATAGCCACCCTCGGTGAGGAGTCCTATGCGCACGAGTGCACCCCCGATCTTCCCTAAGGGAAGCCGTCGTTGGACCGACGGCTCGCAGCGGGAAAGAACGTATGCGGACAAGCCGGTGGCGCGACGGACGGTTGTCCGTCGCGCCACCAAAAGGGGTGAACGGTCGTAACTTTCTCGTGCGGATCGCGTTCCGTCGCGCTAGGAGATCATGTGCGCACGGATCGTCATCACGGCGAAAGTGGGATCAACTCTCCGGGAACGGCCAGGGGTTGGCCTTGCACCGGATCCCGTCGTGATCCAGGAACTTCGTCTGCTGCTGCATGACGGGCGCCAGCTCGCCGGACTTGTCGCAGGTGACGTGGTCGTAGCCGAGGCGGTGGCCGATCTCGTGATTGATCAGCATCTGCCGGTAGGCATAGATCTTGTCGCCGTAGGTCTCCGAACCCTGGGCCCAGCGGTAGGCGTTGATCATCACGCGCTCGGTGGCGGCGGAGTCGCAGGACACATTGTCGACGGTCGTGTCCAGGCCCGATTTGTCGCACCATTCCGCGGTGGTGCCGGGGCTGGCGAGCGTGATCACGAAGTCGGGCTTCCCGGAGTGGATGCGTTCGAAGGTGCGGCCGCCGTTGTGCGCCCAGCTGCGGTCGTCGTTGAGCGTCTTCTGCACGGCCTGCGCGAAGAGTTCGCCGTCGAGGCCGAGTCCCTGCTCCACGTCGACGCGGTAGGTGTACTTCTGTCCCGCGCCGGGCGCCTTGTCGATGCCCTGGATCGCGTCGAACTTCCCGGACCCGTCGAGCTTCGCGCTCAGCGGGTAGACACGGCCCATCTTCTGCGCGTACGTCAGCAACGGCGCGCTCGGCGAACCGGACGGCGTCGGCCGCCCGTCCCCCCGCGACGCCGGACCCGGGACGTCCCTGGCACGTTCCGCGGCGGACCGGGACTCCACGGCACCGTCGTCGTCCTGGCCGGTGACCTGCCCGGCGACGACCACGGCGAGCACGGTGGTCACGGCGGCGGCCGCGATGCCCGCGAAGGCGCGGCCCTTGCCGCCCCTGGGCGCGGGTTCGCCGCTCGGCGGCGCGTCGTCGTCGGCGACATCGGGTTCCGCGTCCCAGCTGGTGACGGAGCCGTACGGATCCGACAGGTGCCCGGTGGTGGTGGTCGTCGGCGCCGGGCGACGGCGTACGAAGACGTCGTCCCGTTCCTCGAAGGCGTCGACGTAGTCCTGGCGCGGGCCGGGGGGCGCCTGCCGCTGGCGGGGAAACGCCGGAGCCCCTGTGCCCGCAACCGTGCGCCCCCTCAACTCACCCCAGCCGCCCCCGTCCTCACGCTGATCGGGATGGCCGCCCCGCACCTGGGAGGTGCCGTCCGCGAGCCGCGGGATGCCGTGTGCGGGGGTGCCGTCCGGCAGGCGGGGGAAGCCGTGCGCGGGCGTGCCGTCGGGCAGACGCGGAACCCCCTGCGCGGGAGTGCCGTCGGCAAAGCGAGGCACGCCACGAGCAGGAGTGCCGTCCGTCGGACGCGGCATGCCGTGTGCCGGAGTGCCGTCGGCAAAGCGAGGCACCCCCTGCGTGGGGGTGCCGTCCGGCAGCCTCGGCACGCCGCGAGCGGGAGTGCCGTCGGTGAAACGAGGCACCCCCCGCGGAGGCGTCTCCTCGGCGACCCCCTGCGACCCCGCGCCCCGCCGCCCCCCGGAAGGCCCGGGTGCACGCCGGCGTGGCACCTTGTCCGTGGCCTCACCCTTGGGTGCCGGACCACGGCGACTGTGGCGTCCCACCTCGCCCCTCAGCTCCCCGCGCTCGCGGAATCGGCCCCACCCTCGGAGGCCCTGTCGCCGGGTCCACGCCCGGCCGAAGCGGCACCGCCGGAGGCAGTCCCACCGGAGGCAAGATACTCACTCGCTCTCACCTTGGTCTCCGCCTCCGCCTCTGCCATCAGTTCACAAAACGCCGTCGCCACGGTCTCCGGGTACTCCATCATGGCCACATGTCCGGCGTTCGGGAGCGTGAGGAGACGCGCGTCACGGAACGCACGGGCGGCTCGCTGCGCCATGCGGAAGCCTACGAGTTGGTCGCGTCCACCGTAGACGAGCAGCGTGGGGGCGAGAACCCGCTCGGCCTGCCGCCACAGTCCGTGCTGGCCGCCCAGTGTGTACGCGTTGACGATCCCGCGCGCGGAACGCGCCATCGCGTCCCAGAAGTACGGCAGTTGCAATCGCCTGTCCATCTCCTCGACGGCGTTGCGGAAACCCTCGGGCGAGACCCGGTCGGGTTCGCCGTAGCAGAGCGTCAGGACGCCCTTGACCCGCTGCTCGGGCGTCCAGCCGGTGGTGAACCGGGTGAAGAGCCGGACCATTCCGGGCAGCGCCAGCAGGGCCGTGGGCACGGCACTGCGCTGGATGCGCAGCTCCGGGAGCGCGGGCGACACCAGCGTCAGCGTACGGACCAGGTCGGGACGGACGGCGGCGACGCGGGTGGTGACCGCGCCGCCCAGGGAGTTGCCGAACAGGTGCACGGGGCCGCGTCCTGAGGAGTCCAGATAGCGGATGACCGCGCGCGCGTGCCCGGTGACCGAGTAGTCGCCGTCGTCCGGCGGCGGCGAGTCGCCGAAGCCCGGCAGGTCGACGGCCTCGCAGTCGGCGTCCGCGTCGAGCAGCTCCATCAGCGCCGACCAGTTCTGCGAGGAGCCTCCGAGACCGTGGACGAACAGCGCGGCGGGCAGTCCCTCGCGCGCGGGCGGCCGCGAACGCACCGTGAGCGTGATGCCGGGCAACCGGACCGACTTGAGCCGCTCGCCTTCCGCGACCCGGACGGGAGCCACCTTCGGGAGCACGTTGCTGGTCGGCACGAACGGCAGCTCGGTCGAAGACATGCGGCAATGTTACGAGGTGATCACGCGATGGTTCATGTGTTCGCCGTCAAGGACACGGGAGATCACCGTCACAGCCATGGGACACACCCCTCCCGCACACGGAAGATCCACAGACGGAGGATTCACAGACGGAGGATTCACAGACGGAGGTTCCACAGATGGGCGAGCCCCCGCTGCCGCTCCGTCACGGGGTGCGCAGCGCGTGACGATCCCGACGCGGATCGCATAGCGTCCGGATCGGGTGTCTCCTACGCTCGTAATGAGGGCACCCGCGTGTGGCCCCTGCATCTCTCAGGGACGTTCGTAGGAAGGGAGCCCGCCATGGCCGTCGATCCCACCGATCCCGAGACCTTCGAGGACGAGGAGACCGAGCAAGAGCAGGAGTTCGATGTCGAGGCCCCCGTGGCCGACGCCGCCGAACAGCACGCGGACCTCGCACCGGACCGCGACGACCCGCTGACCGGCGTCGAGCCGGACCGGGCCAGCGAGGGCGACCTCGCCGAGCAGGCCCGCGTCGTGACTCTGGACGAGGACGACTATCGGTGACGGTGATGGTCGCGGTGACGGATGACGACACCGGCACCGTGGCAAGGGAAAGAGGCCCTTTTTTGCCCGCTCCGGACGCGTTCAAAACGGTCTGTGCGACTTTCGTGGCCGTCCGGTCCGTGAAATTCTGCGCTCGCAGCGCGCACAGCACGGTTACCGAAAAGTACGATGGCCGCGCGGCGCACACCGCATGTGGACGACATTGGGAGGCGGCGTGACAGCCATCGAGCAAACTGAGGCGGCGCGCCCGCGGGGTACGCGCCTGCCGCGCCGTGCCCGTCGGAACCAGCTCCTGGGCGCGGCCCAGGAGGTCTTCGTGGCGCAGGGCTACCACTCGGCCGCCATGGACGACATCGCCGAGCGCGCCGGCGTCAGCAAGCCGGTGCTCTACCAGCACTTCCCGGGCAAGCTCGACCTCTACCTGGCGCTGCTCGACCAGCACTGCGAGGCCCTGATCCAGTCGGTGCGCCACGCGCTCGCGTCGACCACCGACAACAAACAGCGCGTACGGGCCACGATGGACGCGTACTTCGCGTACGTCGAGGACGACGGCGGCGCCTTCCGGCTGGTCTTCGAGTCGGACCTGACGAACGAGCCCGCGGTCCGCGAGCGCGTCGACAAGGTCACGAACGACTGCGCCGAGGCGATCTGCGACGTGATCGCCGAGGACACCGGCCTCTCGCGCGCGGAGTCGATGCTCCTGGCCTCCGGGCTCGGCGGCCTGGCGCAGGTGGTGGCCCGCTCCTGGCTGCACAGCGACCGCAGCGTCCCGCGCGACCAGGCGGTGCAGCTGCTGGCCTCGCTGGCCTGGCGGGGCATCGCGGGCTTCCCGCTGCACGGCAACGAGCAGCAGCACCACTGAGGCCCGCGCGTTTGTTCCCGTGGGGTGTTCGCTCCTGGCGTTCTCGCGTGGAGCGTGCGCGTCCCCTCACCGGGCTAATGTGTGCTGGGTACGGCGCGGACGCCCGCGCACTTCACTGACCGTTCGGAGGGACATAGCCGTGGAGGTCAAGATCGGCGTTCAGCACGCGCCGCGCGAGATCGTGCTGGAGAGCGGTCAGAGTGCCGAGGAGGTGGAGCGCGTGGTGGCCGAGGCGCTGGCCGGCAAGTCGCAGCTGCTCAGCCTCGTGGACGAGCACGGCCGCAAGGTCCTGATCCCGGCCGACCGTCTCGCGTACGTCGAGCTCGGTGAGCCGGCGCCGCGCAAGGTGGGCTTCGGCGCGCTGTAGGCGAACGCCGCGGACAGCAGCAGACGGGAGGGCTCGGTGGCTTGGACAAGCCACCGAGCCCTCCCGTTTCGGTTCGCGGTTGCCTTTCGACCGCTGACGAGGCGCGCTTTCGACCGATTGCGACGCGTCGCGCACGGATTCACGAACGGATCACACCTCCCCCACAGGGGAGGATTGCATTCCGCAGGTCAGGGGTAAGACGGGCTACGACCGTTTCGGGCAGGCCGGCCATGTGGGAGGACCCTGACATGCTCCTTGAAGCACTCAGCTCCGCGATCCTCGGCCTGGCTCTGTCATGGGCCTGCGCCGCTCGCCTGCCGCACCGCCTCCCGGCCCGTCACCTGGTCCTGTCGACCGGGGTGGCCGGGGCCCTCTTCGGCGCCTTCCTCACGCACAGCGCGCTGGAGACCGGCGGTGTCCTGCTGGTGCTTCTCGGTGCCGCGATCGTCTCCGTCGCCTCGCTCTCCCTGCTGCTGCGCCCGGCGGGAAGACTGCGCCGACGCTCGGCGACGGCCTGAGCCGCCGCCGCGGCCACCGCCGCCCGTAGGGCCCGTCCGGCGACCACGCCGGACAGGCCCTCATCTTTGCGCCCAGGGCCTCCGCACGGCGTCGGCTGAGCACCGGGAGTCGGACCGGAGCCGCACCTCGCGCAGCACACCCGCCCGAGGCCCCGCCCCTGAGCCCGACCTCGACCGGGCGGCCCGTCGGCGTTCCCTACGCCGCCAGGCCCAGCGCGGCCATCCGCTTCGTGTGTGCCTCGGTGATGCGGGAGAACATCCTGCCGACCTCGGCGAGGTCGAAGCCGTCGGCGACGCCGCCCACCAGCATCGTGGACAGGGCGTCCCGCTCGGCCACCACCCGCTGGGACTGGGACAGCGCCTCCCCCATCAGCCGCCGTGCCCACAGCGCGAGCCGTCCGCCCACGCGCGGATCGGCGTCGATCGCCGCGCGCACCCGGTCGACGGCGAAACCGGCGTGACCGGTGTCGTCGAGCACGGCGAGCACCAGGGAGCGGGTGTCGGCGTCCAGCCGCGCGGCCACCTCACGGTAGAAGTCGCTGGCGATGGAGTCGCCGACATAGGCCTTGACGAGCCCCTCCAGCCAGTCCGAGGGCGCCGTCTGCCGGTGGAAGCCGTCGAGCGCGGCGACGAACGGCTCCATCGCGGCGGTCGGCGCCTCACCGATCTCGGTCAGCCGGCCGCGCAGCCGCTCGAAGTGGTGGAACTCCGCCGACGCCATCTTCGCCAGCTCCGCCTTGTCCTCCAGCGTCGGCGCCAGCTTGGCGTCCTCCGCGAGCCGCTCGAACGCCGCGAGCTCCCCGTACGCGAGCGCGCCCAGCAGGTCCACGACCGCGGCCCGGTACTGCGGATCGGCGGCGGCGGTCGCCCAGTCCTGGGCGGCGACCCCGGTGTGCGCGGCGGCGTCGGCGTCGGTGGTCTCGGCGGCGTGCTCAGGCTTGTCAGAGGTCGTCATGGAGCGCACAATAGCCCGCTCGCCACGGGGTGGAAGTCCCTGGTCAATCAGTGTGACCACGACGACGCGAATGACCGTTCGCGAGAGTGTGACGACGACTACGTGACCGAATCGGCCATCGCATGTGCGCGATTCCGGGGTATGGTGGTAATGCGCCTGCTGATGCGACGACGTCTTCGCCGCGTCTCGACAGGCCGCACGTATGAGGATGCCCGGTCGGAGGCCCGATCGGCTCCGACCCGACAGCCCTCCCTGACCGTACGGCACAGTGCGTACGACGATCGGAGGGGCCCCCTCAGCGGTACGAACGCTGGAGCGTTGGCAGAGGTCCCGTGTCCTACGGCGCGCCCCACGGCCGCCGACGTCCCCGGCACGGTCCGACACGACCCCCGCGCTCGCCTCGTACCGCGCACACAGAAGAGGCAGCACCCTGACTACGACGTTCCGAGAGCTCGGGATCCTCCCCGAGACCGCCGAGGCCCTGGAGGCCGTCGGCATCGTCACCCCGTTCCCCATCCAGGAGATGACCCTCCCCGTCGCCCTTTCCGGCACGGACGTCATCGGCCAGGCCAAGACCGGCACCGGTAAGACGCTGGGCTTCGGCCTGCCGCTCCTGGAGCGCGTCACCGTCCCCGCCGACGTCGAGGCCGGGCGCGCCGCGCCCGAGGCCCTCACCGACGCCCCGCAGGCCCTCGTCGTCGTCCCGACGCGCGAGCTGTGCACGCAGGTCACCAACGACCTGCTGACCGCGGGCAAGGTGCGCAACGTGCGCGTCTGCGCGATCTACGGCGGCCGGGCCTACGAGCCGCAGGTCGAGTCCCTGAAGAAGGGCGTCGACGTGGTCGTCGGCACCCCGGGCCGCCTGCTGGACCTGGCGGGCCAGAAGAAGCTCAACCTCGGCCACATCAAGAGCCTCGTCCTCGACGAGGCCGACGAGATGCTCGACCTGGGCTTCCTGCCCGACGTCGAGAAGATCATCAACATGCTTCCGGTGCGCCGCCAGACGATGCTGTTCTCGGCGACCATGCCGGGCGCGGTCATCGGCCTGGCCCGCCGCTACATGTCGCAGCCCACGCACATCCGCGCCACCGCGCCGGACGACGAGGGCGTGACGGTCGCGAACATCTCGCAGCACGTGTACCGCGCGCACAACATGGACAAGCCCGAGATGGTCGCGCGCATACTGCAGGCCGAGGGCCGTGGTCTGGCCATGGTCTTCTGCCGCACCAAGCGCACCGCGGCCGATCTGGCCGACCAGCTCAAGCAGCGCGGCTTCGCCTCCGGCTCGGTCCACGGCGACCTCGGCCAGGGCGCCCGTGAGCAGGCGCTGCGCGCCTTCCGCAACGGCAAGGTGGACGTCCTCGTCTGCACCGACGTCGCCGCCCGCGGCATCGACGTCGAAGGTGTGACGCACGTCATCAACTACCAGTCGCCGGACGACGAGAAGACGTACCTGCACCGCATCGGCCGTACGGGCCGCGCGGGCGCCTCGGGTACGGCGATCACGCTGGTCGACTGGGACGACATCCCGCGCTGGCAGCTGATCAACAAGGCGCTGGAGCTGAACTTCAACGACCCGGTCGAGACGTACTCCACGTCGCCGCACCTGTTCGCCGAGCTGAGCATCCCCGAGGGCACCAAGGGCGTCCTGCCGCGCTCGGAGCGTACGCGCGCCGGGCTCGACGCGGAGGAGCTGGAGGACCTGGGCGAGCCGGGCGGCCGCGGTGCGCGCGGTCGCGGTGGCCGGGGCGGCCGCGAGGAGCCTCGTTCCACAGGCGACCGCGAGCGTGCCGACCGTACGCCGAGGCGCCGTCGCCGCACGCGCGGCGGCACCCCGCTGGACGCGACGCAGACGCCGGAGCCCACCGCGACAGCCGAGGTGGCCACCGAGACCACCGCCGAGGAGGCCGCCGGCCCGCGCACCCTGCGCCGCCGTCGGCGCACCCGCGCCGGCGCCCCCCAGGCGACGGCTCCGGCGGTGGCCGACTCCCCCGTGAGCGAGGCCGCCGAGGCCGCGGTCACCACGGCCGAGGGCACCGCCGCGGTGGACACCGTGGACGTGACGGAGGCTCCGGCGAAGTCGCGCCGCCGTCGCACCCGTAAGTCGGCCGAGGCGCGTCCCGACCAGGCCGTGGAGGCCGTCGAGACCGTGGCACCCGCCGAGGCCCCGCGGTCCGCCGAGGCGGCGGTCGACACGGCCGAGGCCGCCGAGACCAAGCCCCGTCGCACCCGGACCCGCAAGACGGCCGCCGTCGCCGCGGACGTGGCCCTCGACACCGCCGAGGGCGTGGCGGCCAAGCCGAAGCGCACCCGCACCCGCAAGGTCGCGGAGCCCGCCCAAACCACCGACGCCGCCGAGGTCACCGTGCCCGCCCAGGCCGGCGAGGCCGTCGTGGAGGCGGAGGCGAAGCCGAAGGCCCGCCGTACCCGCAAGACCACGGCCGCCGCCGAGGCCGCGGCCGACACGGCCGAGGGCGCCGAGGCCAAGCCCAGGCGCACCCGCAAGGCGGCCGCCACCACGGAGGACGCCGAGGCCAAGCCGAAGCGGACCCGCAAGTCCGTGGCGGCGACCGCCGAGGCGGCGGTGGACACCGCCGAGGGCGTGGAGGCCAAGCCGAAGCGCACCCGGAAGACCGCGGCCGCGAAGCCCGAGGCCGACACCGTCGAGGGTGCCGAGGCGAAGCCCAAGCGCACCAGGACGCGCAAGGCGACCGCCCCCGCCCCGGAGGCGACCGCCGAGATCCCGGCGCAGGCCACGCAGGAGCCGGAGGCCAAGCCGCGCCGCCGCACCCGCAAGGCCGCGGCCGCCGCGGAGCCCGCGGACGGCTGATCACGGCAGCCCGACGGCCCGGTCCCCCTGTACGGGGGGTGCCGGGCCGTCGGCGTTCCGGCACCCGGGAGGCCGCCGGACCCGCCCGGGTACGGCCCACCCCGCGGCTCACCTCGTCGCCCCGCCCCGTACACCCCCACCCGCTACCCTCGGCCCGTGACCACGCCCGCCGCCCACACCCCGCCTCCCGGCGCCCGCGCCTGTCCGCTGCCCACCGCACGCGGTGACTTCGCGGTGGTGGACGTGCCGGTCGCCCCCGGCGTCGAGCCGCGCGGCACGGCGCTGCTGATCCCCGGGTTCACGGGCAGCAAGGAGGACTTCCGCCTGATGCAGGGGCCGCTGGCGGCACGCGGGTACCGTACGGTGGCGGTGGACGGCCGGGGACAGTTCGAGTCGGACGGCCCCGAGCACGACGAAACGGCGTACGCCCAGCCGGAGTTGGCACGCGACGTGCTCGCGCAGGCCGCGGCCCTGGGCGCCCCCCTGCACCTCCTGGGCCACTCCCTGGGCGGCCAGATCACCCGCGCCGCGGTCCTGCTGGACCACACCCCGTTCGTCTCGCTGACCCTCATGTCGTCGGGTCCTGCGCAGATCTCGGCCTCCCAGCAGCAGCGCGTGAAGCTGCTGCGGGACGCGCTCGCCGTGATGTCGATGGCGGAGGTCTGGGAGGTGATCCAGTCCATGGGCGCCCCGGAGGAGGTCGGGGGACCGGCCCGCGGCATCGGCGGTCCGGACCTCCTGCGCCGCCGCTGGCTCGGCAACAAACCGGCGCAACTCATCGCCACCGGACGCCAGTTGACCACCGAACCGGACCGCGTCGCCGAACTCGCCGCCGTGCCGCTGCCGTTCCACGTCCTGTCCGGTGTACGGGACGACACCTGGCCGCTGCCGCTCCTCGACGACATGGCCGTACGGCTGCACGCGCGCCGCACGGTCGTCGAGGACGCCGAGCATTCGCCGAACGCGGACCAGCCGCTCCCGACGGCCCGCGCGATCGCCGACTTCTGGGACGACCCCCGCGCCGGGGACTAGCCGGCCTCGGAGCGCGCCCCGCGCCACGCACCGGGGCGCGCCCGGTCAGTACTGCGTCTGCAGGTGCTCCCAGAAACCGTCCCGCAGCGCGCGCCGCAGATCCGCCTGCCCCCGCAGCGAGTACTGCAGCAGTCCCTCGGCCTCCACCAGCAGGTCCTGGTCCACCGAACCGGGCAGATACGGATGCCCCGGCAGCAGCTCCACCAGCGACTCCCGCCCTCGTGCCGCCAGCCACTTCGCCGCGATCTGCGCGCCGACGAAGCGGACGTCGTCGCGGGCGGGCCGCGCCGCCCCGGAGGGCTCGTAGGCGGCTGCCGTGCGACGGGCGACGTAGGGCTTGAAGAAGTCGAGGTCGAGGGTGCGCTGGCTGTCGACCTCCCACAGCAGCGGTTCGGCCTGGTTGCGGCCCTCGGGTGCCTCAATGCCCCACAGGTGCACCCGCGCCCCGTACCCCTGCGCCGCCTCGACCGCCGACACCAGGTCCTCGTCGCCGCCGAGCAGGGCCGCGTCGCTGATGGCGCGATGCCGGGCGAGGGACTCCAGATCGGTGCGGATCAGCGAGTCGACGCCCTTCTGCTGGTTGTTGGCGTTGAGGTTGCCGAGGCGGACCTTGACGTCGGGCAGCTCCGCGATGGACTGCTGCTCGGTGGTGTGGATGCGGCGCCGGGCGCCGTCGTACCAGTAGACCCGCAGCAGCCGGCTGTCCGCGAAGATCTGGCGGGCCTTGTCGATGAGCGCCTCGATCAGGCCTTCGGCGTCCAGGTCGAAGGCGCGCCGGTCCTCGGTCCCGGCGACCAGCCGGCCGGCGGCGGCGTAGAGATACCCCGCGTCGACGAAGATCGCGTGGGTCGAGGGCGTCTTCGCCACCTCGGCGAGCATGCGCTGCAGCAGCTCGTTCGTGCGGTCGATGCGGGCGGACAGGGCCGCGAGGTCGTCGTTCATCGCCTCCATTGTCCCGTCGGTCACGCTGCGAACACAACTGGTCCCGGTTAGTCTCGAGAGAGCCGCTTACCGGTCAGTATTTAGTCGTTCGAAAAATTTCCTTAGCGTAGGGAATGTTTGTAACCGACACCCCGTTGCATACGTATGGAGCCCGAAGGCACTTCTGCCTCTCGCGCCATCACCAGTAGTTCTCCTCAGGAGGATGACCAGACGAAGGGAGAAGCCATGCGCTTCGAAATCATGCGACTCGACGACGTGGACGGCACGCCCGTCGACACGACCGTCGTGGACGCCGCCTCCGTCAACCGGATCGTTCAGCAGGCCGCGGCCACCGGTCAGCGGCTCTGGATCCGCCCGGCCGAGACCACGGCCTCATAACCGCGGATCAGACCCCAAGCTTCAGGGCCCCGCACGGACACGCCGTGCGGGGCCCTGCTGTGCATGCGGGGCTCAGCTCGCCCGGATGACCTGGGTGACCCCGTTGATGATCTGCTGCACGGCGATCGCGGACAGCATCATGCCCGCGAGCCGCGTCACCAGCACCACGCCGCCGTCCTTGATGACCCGGATGATCAGCAGCGAGTACCGCATGACCAGCCACAGCACGACGTGGATGGCGAGGATCGCGGCCCAGACCGAGACCTGGGGGCCGATGCCGTCCGCCTTCTGCACGGCGAGGATGACCGACACGATCGCGCCGGGCCCGGCCAGCAGTGGCATGCCGAGCGGCACCAGCGCGACGTTGACGTCCTTCGTCTGCTGGGGCTCGTCCGACTTGCCGGTGAGCAGGTCGAGCGCGATCAGCAGGAGCAGCAGCCCGCCGGCGATCATCAGGGCGGGCACGGAGACATGCAGGTAGGCGAGGATCTGGTGCCCCAGCACCCCGAACACGGTGATCACACCACCGGCGACGCAGACGGCCTGGAAGGCCATCCGCCGCTGCACCTTGGCGGGTCGCCCGGCGGTCAGGCCGAGGAAGATCGGGGTGATCCCGGGGGGATCCATGATGACGAAGAGCGTGAGGAAGAGAGAGCCGAAGACAGCGAGGTCGAACATGGGTGAGCCACAGGCCTTGCGAGGAGATGACGGAGGTGGGCGTGCGGGGGTGAGCCTCAGGCTCCGCCGGTGCCCGGCACCGGGAACGCGCCCGTCGCCCGCCGGGTGATCTCCCCGTACACCTCGGGGTCCGTCGTGTACGCGCCGAGCGCGACCGTCTTGCGGCTGCCGTGGTAGTCGCTGGACCCGGTGACCAGCAGCCCGAGCTCCTTGGCCAGGCCGCGCAGCCGCGCCCGGGTGTCGGGGTCGTGGTCCATGTGGTCGACCTCGATGCCGTCCAGCCCGGCGGCGGCCAGTTCGGCGATCGCCGACTCCGGCACCGTGCGCCCGCGCTTGGCGGCGCCCGGATGCGCGAACACGACGGCTCCGCCGGCGCCCTTGACCAGCCGGATCGCCTCGAACGGGTCGGTCTCGTGCTTCCCCACGTAGGCCCGCCCGCCGTCGGCGAGCCAGTCCTGCGTGAAGGCATCGCTCACGCTCGGTACGACACCCAGCTCGACCAGCGCGGTCGCCACGTGCGGGCGCCCCACGGACCCCTCGCCGGCGATCCGCGCGACCTGCTCCCAGGTGACCGGCACGCCCAGCTCGTTCAGCTTCGTGATCATCCCCTTGGCCCGCGGCACCCGGTCGTCGCGCACCAGCTCCCGCTCGGCGAGCAGCGCGGGCTCCTCGGCGTCGAAGAGATAGGCCAACATGTGCATGCCGATCCCGTCGATCCGACAGGAAAGCTCGGCTCCGGTGACCAGCGTGAGCCCCTCGGGCAGCGCCTCGATCGCCTCGGCGTGCCCCCGGGTCGTGTCGTGATCGGTCAGCCCGACCACGTCCAGCCCGGCGGCGGCGGCGTTGCGGACCAGCTCGGCAGGGGTGTCCGTGCCGTCGGACGCGGTGGAGTGGGTGTGCAGATCTATGCGCACGACGGACTCCAGGCGGTCACTGAACGGAAGGGGACACCCAAGGATAGCGGGTGATCCGGCGCCCTCCTGTCACACCCTCTACCGACGAGCGCCCCCTACACGCACAGGGTCCACGCCACCGAGGACCGCGTCGAGGGAAGCCGGCCAGACCCCGTCACGGCTGGAGCAGCCGCGGCGACAGCGCGCCGCACGGCACCAGCTCGACCTCCGCGCCCGCGTCCCGCACGTCGGTCAGCACCAGTTCGTCGTACATCAGCAGCCCGGACTGCTCGGGCCACACCACGGCCCACAGCCACAGTCCCCGGGCCTCCCCCGCGAACACCGCCCGGTCGTCGGGCGCCCCGGTGACATGCCACAGCGGCGTGGGCCGCCCGGCGGCCAGCACCTTCGCCTGGGGCGGCTTCTCGACGTTCATGTACGGCCCCGGATCCGGGCCGGCGATCCCCGCGTACCGCGCACCGAGGCCGACGCCGAGTTCCTCGGCGACCAGGACCAGCTCGCCGATGCCGCCGAGGGGCCCGGGGCCCGAGCACGCCACCGCGGTGGCACGACCACCGCTGCGATCGTCACCGGCACAGACCACGCCCGTGAAGAGCCAGCCGACCGGCAGGGGCCACGGCATCCACACCGGCACCTGCGTGCGAGCCACCACGACACCGAGGGCCTCGACGCTGGGCGGGATCGCGGGCTGCAGCGGATGCACCGTGCCGTGCACATCGCACTGCCAGGTATCGGCGAAGAGTCCGGGAGCCCTGACCCGGCCACCACACTTCGGGCAACTGGGTTCGCCCCTCATAGGGCTCCACGGTCCTACCCCTTCTTCGCCACGTCAAGGACGATCACCCGTCCGGGCGGAAGGGGCCCCGCAAACCATTAGATGTAGGTTGCATTAATTAGCCACACTAATTTATTATGTGCATACGTCAACCATTTCCCCGTCAGCAAGGGAGCCCCCAGGCATGCACAGCAGCACGGGAGTCCTGCGACAGCCGAAGGCGGTCTGGGCCACCGCCGGCGCCTCGGTCGTCGCCTTCATGGGCATCGGGCTGGTCGACCCGATCCTGCCGTCGATCGCCAAGGGCCTGGAGGCCACGACCAGTCAGGTCTCGCTGCTCTTCACCTCGTACTTCCTGATCACCGCGGTCGCGATGCTGCTCACCGGTTTCGTCTCCAGCCGCATCGGCGGCCGCAGGACACTGCTGCTCGGCCTCGCCCTCGTGGTGGTGTTCGCCGGCCTGTCCGGCACCTCCGGCTCGGTAGGCGAACTCGTCGGGTTCCGGGCAGGCTGGGGACTGGGCAACGCGCTGTTCGTCTCGACGGCCCTCGCGGTCATCGTCGGCGCGGCGGCCGGCGGCAGCGCCGCCGCGATCCTGCTGTACGAGTCCGCGCTCGGCCTCGGCATGGCGTGCGGGCCGCTGCTGGGCGCGCTGCTCGGCGACGCCAGCTGGCGCTACCCCTTCTTCGGCACCGCGTTCCTGATGGCCGTCGGCTTCCTGTGCATCACGGCGTTCCTGAAGGAGCAGCCGAAGCCGGCCCGCCGGACCGCACTGCTCGACCCGATCAGGGCGCTCGGCCACGGCGGGCTCGCCTCGGCGGCGACATCGGCGTTCTTCTACAACTACACGTTCTTCACCGTGCTGGCCTTCACGCCGTTCGTGCTGAACATGAGCCCGTACCGCTCGGGCGCGGTGTTCTTCGCCTGGGGCGTGCTGCTCGCGGTCTTCTCGGTGCTCGTCGCCCCCCGCATGCAGGCGCGGTTCGGTTCGCTGAAGGTGCTCGGCGGCTCGCTGGTGCTGCTCGCGGTCGACGTACTCGTCCTCGGCTACGGCGACCACACCACGGCGGTCGTCTGCACGATCCTGTCCGGTGCCTTCATCGGCGTGAACAACACCGTCTACACCGAACTGGCGCTCGGGGTGTCGGACGCGCCGCGTCCGGTGGCGAGCGCGGGCTACAACTTCGTGCGGTGGTTCGCGGCGGCCGCCGCGCCGTTCCTCGCGCCGAAGCTGGAGGAGTGGACCGACGTGCACGTGCCGTTCGTGGTGGCGGCCGTCACCGCCGTGCTCGGCGCGGTCGTGGTCGCCGTACGGCGCGAGGCGCTGACGGAGAAGGCGGAGGAGCTGGAGGTGCGGCACGCCACCGAGGACGGCGTGGGCGTCTTCGCCAACTGACCGCTCCCGTACGGACCTTGGTGAGCTTGCTCACGCCCTCGGCACACCCGGGCGCGCCCCTCGCTCAGTCCAGCGGCACGGAGGTGCGCAGCGGATCGCGCAGGTCGGTTCCGTGCGTGAGCCAGCGCTCCTGGAGGGCCTGGGCCCCGTGGACCCGCTTCCAGGCGGCCTCGTTCGGGGTCATGGGCAGCAGCGGCAGGAAGCGGACCGGGTCGAGGGGCTCGTCCAGGTCCAGGTCCTCGACCAGGCCGCCCGGCTCGCCGACCAGCACCGAGGTGAACGGGGCGCCCGGCCACAGCGGTTCGCCGACGTCCAGGGAGGCGCCGGGGGCCACGACCACGCCCTCGACCTGCGGGGACGCCGCGAGGACGGCGAGCGGCCGCAGCACCTTGTCGGTCTCGGCGATGCCGGCGCGCACGGACAGGAACAGTTCGGCACGCGGGCCCTTGACCGGATCGGCGAGGACCGCGGTGGGGTCGGCCATGGGTTGGGCGGACATGCCGAGCGTGGCGTAGCGGACCAGGTCCCCCTCCTGGAAACGCAGGACCTCCACGCGGTCGGTACCGAGGAAGGTGACCGCGGCGCGCGCGTCCGGTTCGCCGAGCGCGGAGCGCAACCGGGCCTCGACCAGTGGGAGAACATCAGCCATGCGGCGAGCATAGAACTCGTCAGCAGCACGCAAAGCAGCGCCTTGACACTTCGGTCTGCTGATACTCTTGCCCGGTGGTTCGGGGCAGCACGCAGTAGCGTCGCGATCAAGTCCCGACGCCGACGACACTCCCTTACGAGGGACCGGCCGGAGGAGGTGGGGCTGCAATGGACCGAAGTCGACCGTGCAGTACCACCCGCTCTTCCGGCCGCTGACGTTGCTCTGGCTCTAGCCTGCCGCCACCTCTCGCATGCGCACCTCCTGCGTTGCCCGCGGAAGAGCACTTCGTTCCGTCTTGCCTCTGCCTGATCTGTATGACCTGCATCAGCAGCTGAATCAGTAGCGAAGTTCGCCACCGCGACGGTGCGGTGCTCCCCGCTTTGTGGACGTGCCAAACATCCTCCCGGCCCGATGGGCGGGGAGACCTCGCAGGACGTCCCCATTCCGGGCAGTTCCACCCGGCGCCCACGGCCTCTCGCTGCTCGCCCGCGAAGGAGCCCGCCATGTCGATGATCCGTGACCTCCGTGCCGCGGTCCGCACGCCGCGTCCCGCGCTGCGCAAGGACACCGGGGCGTACGACACGACCCGCGACCCCCAGACCACCACCGCCGTCGTCGACTGCGCCGTCTACCGCGACGGTGCCCGTGTCGAGACCGCGGGCCCGCTCACCCCGCACGAGGCGATGCGCCGGGTGCGCCGTGACGGCGGCTTCGTGTGGATCGGGCTGCACGAGCCCACGGAATCCGAATTCGCGGGTATCGCCAGTGAGTTCGGCCTGCACCCGCTGGCCGTCGAGGACGCCGTCCAGGCCCATCAGCGGCCGAAGCTGGAGCGCTACGACGACTCCCTGTTCACGGTCTTCAAGACCATCCACTACGTCGAGCACGACGAACTCACCGCCAGCAGCCAGGTCGTCGAGACCGGCGAGGTGATGTGCTTCACCGGGCGGGACTTCTTCATCACCGTCCGGCACGGCGGGCAGGGCTCGCTGCGGGCACTGCGTCACCGGCTGCAGGACGACCCCGAACTGCTCGCCAGGGGCCCCTCGGCGGTGCTGCACGCCATCGCCGACCACGTCGTCGACGGCTACATCGCGGTCGCCGACGCGGTGCAGGACGACATCGACGAGGTCGAGACCGAGGTGTTCTCGCCGGGCCGCAAGGGCGCGCCGCGGGGCGTCGACGCCGGGCGGATCTACCAGCTCAAGCGCGAGGTCATGGAGTTCAGGCGCGCGGTGCAGCCGCTGATGCGGCCGCTGCAGCTGCTGAGCGAGCGGCCGATGCGGCTGATCGACCCCGACATCCAGAAGTACTTCCGCGACGTCGCCGACCACCTCGCCCGGGTCCAGGAGCAGGTCACGGGCTTCGACGAGCTGCTCAACTCCATCCTCCAGGCCAACCTGGCGCAGGCGTCCGTCGCGCAGAACGAGGACATGCGCAAGATCACGTCCTGGGCCGCCATCATCGCCGTACCGACGATGGTGTGCGGTGTGTACGGGATGAACTTCGACTACATGCCCGAGCTGCGCTGGAAGTTCGGCTACCCGATGGTGCTCGGCATCACGGCCATGATCTGCCTCGGCATCCACCGCACGCTGAAGCGCAACGGCTGGCTGTGAGCGGCCTCGCTACGCTGCTCCCATGACTAGCGAGCTGCTCGACCAGGCCCTCGTCGAGGAGGCCACGAAGAAGTCCGGCCTCATCTGGGTGCGGGGTGCCGGGGCGCCGGCCGCTCGTACGCTGTGGCACGTCTGGCACGAGGGCGCCGCCTGCGTGGTCGGCGACGGGCCGGGCGAGCAGCCGCTTCCTGGCCTCGTCGACGGGGGCGCGGCCGAGGTCACCGTGCGCAGCAAGGACAAGGGCGGCCGGCTGGTCACCTGGACGGCCCGGGTGGTCGAACTGCCGTCCGGATCCGAGCGGTGGGAGGCGGCGGTCGCCGAACTGAAGGGCAAGCGCCTCAACGCGCCCGACGGCGAGGCCATGACCGCGCGCTGGGCCCGGGAGTGCCGGGTGGTGCGCCTGGAGCCGACCGGCACGACCTCGCCGCTGCCGGACGGCTCGCTGGCCGAGAAGCCGCTGCCGACGCCGGTGACGACACGCGAGCCCCTCCCCGCCGGGCTGCCGCGCCTGCTGTTCCGGAGGAAGCGGAAGCGGTCCTGATACTCCGGGAGCGACTACGACGTCGGGAGTTGCTGGCCGTAGTCCACCGTCTTGTCCTTGGCGGGGGGCTCCAGGGCGAAGTCCTTGCCCCAGTCGGAGAAGGTGAGCGTGCCCGCGCCGCCCGCGCGGACCAGGCGCAGCGGGTACGGCCGGCCCTCCAGCGAGACGTCCAGGGTGCCCCCGGCGCCCTTGTCGCCGGTGATACGGACGGTCCGCACACCGGCCTCCTCGTGGCGCCCGTCGGTCGCCAGGGCACCGTGCAGCGTCAACAGGCCGCCGAGCAGGACATCCTTGTCGGTGAATCCGCTGAACCGCTTGTAGGACGGATCGCCCTCGGGCACCTTCACGAACTTGCCGTCGAGCTTGTCGGCCGCGGCGACGTCGGACTTCTCGCCCTCGCCGTCCCCCTCGCCCCCGCCGTGGCTCCAGAACTCAGCGTCCGCCATCAGGAACAGCTTCTCGCCGACCCGCAGCAGCTCGAAGGTCGCCCCCTCCGCGCTCACCGACCCGGTGCCGCCGTCCGCCTTCAGGCGCATGTCCAGCTTGTACGTGCTGCCGCCCGCGACGACCGTCCCCGACAGCCGGACCGCCGTCGCGGACTCGGCCGCCGTACGCGTCGTGGCCTGGATCTTCTCGGCGGGCAGCTTGCCGACGCCGTTCGTGCCCGCGTCCGGGTCCTCGCTGCCGCACCCGGTCAGCCCCGTCCCCGCCACGACCAGCACGCACATCGCGCTCACCAGAGTGGTCCGGCGCATACGGCCCTGACGCATCGCAGTCACAGGTGGTGTTGCCTTTCCGACGTCGGTCCTTCAGCGGCGTAACGCAGCGTACCGGGGTGCCGCGCGGCCCACGGAGCCAGTCCGTCCGGACCGCTCACCAGGGCGGATCCGATCGGGACGGGCTAGCCTGAAGCCCATCCGAGCGAGCAATTCGGCACAAGCGGAGCAAACGCAACGCACGGCAGGAAAAGGAGGCGCAGCCATGGCCGCCGGCGCCCCCCGGATCTTCGTCTCGCACCTCTCCGGCACCGCCGTCTTCGACCCGAACGGCGACCAGGTGGGCCGCGTACGGGATCTGGTCGTCATGCTGCGGGTCGGCAACAAGCCGCCGCGGCTGCTCGGGCTGGTCGTCGAACTCACCACCCGACGCCGGATCTTCCTGCCCATGACGCGGGTCACCGGCATCGAGTCCGGACAGGTCATCACCACCGGCGTGGTCAACGTCCGCCGCTTCGAACAGCGGCCCACCGAGCGCCTCGTCTTCGGCGAGCTGCTCGACAAGAGCGTCACCCTCGTCGAGACCGGCGAGCAGGTCACCGTCCTCGACCTGGCCGTGCAGCAGTTGCCGGCCCGCCGGGACTGGGAGATCGACCGCGTCTTCGTGCGCAAGGGCAGGAAGGGCAGCGCCTTCCGGCGGGCCAGGGGCGAGACGCTGACCGTCGAGTGGTCCGGCGTCACCGGATTCTCCCTGGAGGAGCACGGACAGGGCGCCGAGAGCCTGCTCGCCACCTTCGAGCAGCTGCGCCCCGCCGACCTCGCCAACGTCCTGCACCATCTGTCGGCCAAGCGGCGCGCGGAGGTGGCCGCCGCCCTCGACGACGACCGCCTGGCCGACGTGCTCGAGCAGCTCCCCGAGGACGACCAGATCGAGATCCTCGGCAAGCTCCAGGAGGAACGCGCCGCGGACGTCCTGGAGGCGATGGACCCGGACGACGCGGCCGACCTGCTCTCCGAGCTTCCGGAGGAGGAGAAGGAGCGGCTGCTGAGCCTGATGGAGCCCGCGGACGCGGCCGACATGCGGCGCCTGATGGCGTACGAGGAGCACACCGCGGGCGGCCTGATGACCACCGAGCCGATCGTGCTGCGCCCCGACGCCACCGTGGGCGAGGCCCTCGCCCGGGTCCGCAACCCCGACCTCTCCCCCGCGCTCGCCGCGCAGATCTACGTCTGCCGGCCGCCCGACGAGACCCCCACCGGCAAGTACCTCGGCACCGTCCACTTCCAGCGGCTGCTGCGCGACCCCCCGTACACCCTGGTCAGCTCGATCCTCGACGACGATCTGCAGACCCTCGCCCCCGGGGCGACGCTTCAGCTCGTGGCGGGGTTCTTCGCGACGTACGACATGGTCTCGGCGCCCGTCGTCGACGAGTCCGGGTCGCTGCTGGGCGCGGTGACCGTGGACGACGTGCTGGACCACATGCTGCCCGAGGACTGGCGCGAGTCCGAGTTCGAGCTGGACGAGGACGAGGGGGTGAGCGCCCATGGCTCCCGACCGTGAGGTGCGGCGCGAGGCGGCGCGCGAGACCGGCCGGGAGCGCATGCCCGTCGGCGCCACCGCCACCACGCGCCCGCGCGCCCGGCTCGACCAGCCGCGGCCCCGGCGTCCCCGGATCCTGCCGGAGTGGGACCCGGAGGCGTTCGGGAAGCTGTCCGAGCGTGTCGCCCGCTTCATCGGCACCGGGCGGTTCCTGGTCTGGATGACGATCGTCATCGTGGCGTGGGTGCTGTGGAACGTGTCCGCACCGGCGGGCCTGCGTTTCGACACCTACCCGTTCATCTTCCTGACCCTGATGCTCTCGCTCCAGGCCTCCTACGCCGCCCCGCTGATCCTGCTCGCGCAGAACCGGCAGGACGACCGCGACCGGGTCAACCTCGAACAGGACCGCAAGCAGAACGAGCGGTCGATCGCCGACACCGAGTACCTGACGCGCGAGATCGCGGCCCTGCGCATCGGGCTCGGCGAGGTCGCGACCCGGGACTGGATCCGCTCCGAGTTGCAGGACATGGTCAAGGACCTCCAGGACGGGCAGCCCGACGGTCACCGGGTATTCCCGGCGGAACGGTCGGGGGCGCGTGACGCAGACGACCGCTGACGGGCTTTCCGCAGTCTGTGTGCGGCGCCGTACCATCGTGTCTATGGCTACGGAAGACGCGGTGCGCGAGGCACTGGCGACGGTGAACGACCCCGAGATCAACCGGCCCATCACCGAGCTGGGGATGGTCAAGTCGGTGGAGATCGGCGCGGACGGAGCGGTCGCGGTCACCGTGTACCTCACGGTCTCGGGCTGCCCGATGCGCGACACCATCACGCAGCGCGTGACCGATGCGGTCTCCCGGGTCGACGGCGTCACCCGCGTCGACGTCACGCTCGACGTGATGAGCGACGAGCAGCGCAAGGAGCTGGCGAACGCCCTGCGCGGCGGCCAGGCCGAGCGCGAGGTCCCCTTCGCCAAGCCCGGCTCGCTCACCCGCGTGTACGCGGTCGCCTCCGGCAAGGGCGGCGTCGGCAAGTCGTCCGTCACGGTCAACCTCGCGGCCGCGATGGCGGCCGACGGCCTGAAGGTCGGTGTCGTCGACGCCGACATCTACGGCCACAGCGTGCCGCGCATGCTGGGCGCCGACGGGCGGCCCACCCAGGTCGAGAACATGATCATGCCGCCGTCCGCGAACGGCGTGAAGGTCATCTCGATCGGCATGTTCACTCCGGGCAACGCCCCCGTCGTCTGGCGGGGCCCGATGCTGCACCGCGCGCTCCAGCAGTTCCTGGCGGATGTGTACTGGGGCGACCTGGACGTCCTGCTGCTGGACCTGCCGCCCGGCACCGGCGACATCGCCATCTCCGTGGCCCAGCTGGTCCCCAACGCCGAGATCCTGGTCGTGACGACCCCGCAGCAGGCGGCGGCCGAGGTGGCGGAGCGGGCCGGATCCATCGCCGTGCAGACCCACCAGAAGATCGTCGGCGTGGTCGAGAACATGTCCGGGATGCCCTGCCCGCACTGCGGCGAGATGGTCGACGTCTTCGGCACGGGCGGCGGCCAGACGGTCGCCGACGGCCTGACCCGCACCACGGGCGCGAACGTCCCGGTCCTCGGCAGCATCCCGATCGACGTCCGTCTGCGCGAGGGCGGCGACGACGGCAAGCCGGTGGTCCTGAGCGACCCCGACTCCCCCGCCGGCGCGGCGCTGCTCGCGATCGCAGGCAAGCTGGGCGGCCGCCAGCGCGGTCTGTCGGGCATGTCGCTCGGCATCACCCCGCGCAACAAGTTCTGAGCCGCGCCCGCACGCCGGACGCGTGCGGTGCGACGCGTGTGCGGTACGACGAGAGGGCGCCCCGTCCCGGCGGCGCCCTTCGTCATACGCTCACGCGTACTGGGCGATGTCCTTGACCACCGAGAACCCGAGCCCGTACGCGCTCATCCCACGGCCGTACGCGCCCAGGTGGACGCCGTCCTGCGTCGATCCCGCCAGCACCCAGCCGAACTCGGACTCGCGGTAGTGGAACGACGTGGGGACGCCGTCGACGGGAAGTGAGAGCGTCGACCAGTCCTCCCCGGCGAGATCGTCCGCGAGGACCCACGCGGTCTCGGTCTGCTGCTCCAGCCAGTGGTCGCGCAGGCTGTGGTCCATCTGCCCGGGCCAGGTGAAGGACAGCAGCCCCACCCCGGCGAGCCAGGCGGCCGAGGAGACCGAGGTGGCCTCCAGCAGCCCCGTGCCGTCGGCACTGCGCCGCACGGGGTTGGCGGCGACGGTCACCACGACCGCGAACCGCTCCCGTTCCTCGGCGACGCCCTCGGCGCGCACCGAGGGCTCGTCACCGTGGCCGATCGAACCGTGCTCCACGGCCCCGTCGGCCGTCATGCCCACCTGCATCAGCCAGCGCGGGCCCGTGAACGCCTCGTCGAGGCCGTACCACGGGAAAGGCGCACGCAGGTAGGCGTCGACCGTACGCCGGGCGGACAGGAGCTGTGCTCCGCCCTCCGCGGCCGGCGCCTGTGCGACTGCCCGACTCGTCGTCTCCATGTGCCCGGACGCCTCCTCGCTTCTCGTCGGATCGAACGGCCCGCCCCCCTTCGGGCGTACTCGTCCGCTCCGCACAACAACTCGGCAGCATATCCACACCGGTGCGGGCAGCCGGGAACGCGCCCGGCGCGTGGGTCGCGTGGGCGTCGTGCCGGGGCCGTGGGGCGGGAGGACGAAAAGGGCCGACGCGCCGGCATCCGCCGAGGTGGCGAGGGGAGAGGCGGGTTCTACGGGCCTCAGGTGGCGTCCGCGTCGAAGGGCGGGCGGTCGTCGGGCTTCTTCGTCATGTCGACGCGGGCGCCCGTGGAGCCGGGACCGGCGGCCGGGTCGGCGTCGCGGCTGTGCACCGCGTCCGTGACCTCGGCCATCTCCTTCTTCAGGTCGAAGCCGTTGCGGATCTCCTTGAGCCCCAGTTCCTCGTTGTCCAACTGCTTGCGGATGAAGGTCTTGGGGTTGAGATCCTCGAACTCGAAGTCCTTGAACTCCGGACCGAGTTCCTGCCGGATGTCCTGCTTCGCGCTCTCCGAGAACTCACGGATCTTCCGGATCGTGCGCGTCACGTCCTGAATGACCTTGGGGAGCTTGTCCGGACCGAAGACGAGCACGGCGAGGACGACGAGCGTCACCAGCTCCAGCGGTCCTATGTCATTGAACACCTGAAAGCTCCTTGTGTGTCCCGGGCCGGATCCACGGTACCCGTCGATCCTGTCCTACCGGTACTGTCCCGAGCCCCGCACCTGCGGGTTGGTGAGCGTTTTTCCGGTTGTTTGCCTTGGGGGCACCGGTCGCCGTCCGGTCTGTGAGATGTGTTCGCCTCACGTCAGGCGCCGCCGGAGGAACCGAGCACCAGGGAGATCGTCCGCTCCTCGCCGTCCCGCCGCAAGGTCAGCTCCAGCCGGTCGCCGGGGCGGTGGGCGCGGGTCTTGACGATGAGTTCCTCACCCGAGTGGATCCGCTGGCCGTCGACCTCGGTGATCACGTCGCCCGGCTCGATGCCGGCCTCGTCGCCGGGGCCGCCGGGGGTCACAGGTGCGGCGCCGTCGCTGCCCTCGGTGCCGACGCGGGCGCCGTCGCCGGTGTAGCCCATGTCGAGGGTGAGGCCGATGACGGGGTGGGTCGCCCTGCCCGTGTTGATCAGCTCCTCGGCGACGCGCTTGCCCTGGTTGATCGGTATGGCGAAGCCGAGGCCGATGGAGCCGGACTGACCGCCCTCCACGTCGGCGCCGTCGCCCGCGGAGCGGATGGCGGAGTTGATGCCGATGACGTGGGCACGGGCGTCGAGCAGCGGGCCGCCGGAGTTGCCCGGGTTGATGGGGGCGTCGGTCTGGAGGGCGTCGACGTAGGAGATGTCGCTGGCGTCGCCCTCCTCGCCGCCCGCCGTGATGGGGCGCTCCTTGGCGCTGATGATGCCGGAGGTGACCGTCCCCGCGAGGTCGAAGGGGGCTCCGATGGCCACGACCGGGTCGCCGACCTGGACGTTGTCGGAGTTGCCGAGGGGCAGCGGCCTCATACCGGTGACGCCGCGCACGCGGACGACCGCGAGGTCGTAGCCGCCGTCCTGGCCGACGACCTCGGCCTTCGCCGTCGTGCCGTCGTGGAACGTGACCGTTATCTCGCCGTCCTCGCCCGCGGGCTCCACGACGTGGTTGTTCGTGAGGATGTGGCCCCGGCCGTCGAGCACGAACCCGGTGCCGGTGCCCGCCTCGCCGGAGCCGCTGACGTGCAGGGTGACCACGCTGGGCAGGGCCCGCGCGGCGATCCCGGCGACGCTGTCGGCGTCGCGCCCGGCATCCTCCTGCCCCGCCTGCGGCAGCTCGACCTGCCCTACGCCGCCGTTGCGCTCCAGATACGCGCCCACCAGGCCGCCGATGCCGCCGGACACCAGGGCGACGAGCACGGTGCCGACGACGATCACCTTCACGGCTCGCCTGCGGCGCTGCCGCTCGGTGAGGACCGCGGCCCCGGTCTGCTGGAGCGGGGCGGGGGTGAGTGCGGCGCCGGGGGCGGTGGCGGGGTCGGCCGCGGCCCAGGGGTCGTAGCGGTGCCAGGGGTCGGGGGCGGGTGCGGCCGGCGGCGCGGTGGGAGCGCCGGTGGCGGGGTCGGTGGGTGCGGGGGCCGCCGTCCTGGGGGCCGGGACGGCCGGTGCGGGGGCCTGAGGGGGCAGCAGGGGGGTCTGGGCCGCGGCGGGCGCCGGAGCCGCTGCGGGGGCTTGAGCGGCCGGGTCCGGGGCCGGAGAGGCGGTCTGCGGAACCGCGGGCGGCGGGACCGCGACGGTGGGGGCCGGGGTCCCGTGCGGGGGCGTCACGACAGGTGCCCCGGTGGGCGTCGCGGGGGGCGCCACCGTCGCCGTGCCGTGCGCGGGCGTGGTCGCCGGATGCTGTACGGGCGGTGCGGGCGCCCAGGGGCCGGGCTCGCCGTACGGCGGGGTGCTGTACGGATCGGGATCGTGCAGGGGCTTGGGAGCCTCGCCGGCGGCCGGAGCAACCGGAACGTCCCGCTCCGCACCGGACACGCTCATGCCACCCGGCGGCACGTCGGATCGCGGCCCGTCGGCCCTCGGCACCTCGTCCTGCGGGTCCTCGCCCCCGGGCACGTCACCCGGCCGCACGTCGTACTGCGGGCCCGCGAACCCCGGCACCTCGTCCTGCGGCGCCTGGCCTCCGGGCACGTCTCCACTCAGCACCCGGCTCCCGGGCACGTCGCCCGGCGGCACGTCGTGTCGCGGGCCCTCGGACGGGTTCGGCTTCTCGGGGGCCGCCTCCGCGGGTGCCTCGTCCGGGCGCCTCAGTTCGAAGTCGCCCTCCCCCTTGTCCGGCGTCGGCGCGGTGCCCTCGTTCATGCTCTCCCCACAGCTGGCCGCGGCCCGGCTCGTCGTTGGTGTGGCCGCAGTGCGAATTCCGCGCCGGACGCCAGTGCGCAGGCGCGTTTCACCGTGGATTCAACCAGGTTCGCGCGCCGGGGCGCAGGGACCGGTCAGCGGGGGGTGACGGAGGAGGAGGCGGAGGGCGTCACCTTCGCGTCCGTGACGGGCGCCGCGAGCAGACCGGGGGTCATGACCTCGGGAGCCGTGGACCAACTGGTGAGCGTGATCGGCGGTGTCGCGGCAAGGGGGCGTATGAGCGGCGACATCGCGGCCGCGTCGGCCACCATGGGAGCCGTCAGGGCGTGCGTCGGCCGGGACGCCACCCCGGGCAGCAGCGGTGCGGACACCGCCGTCGCGGCCGCCGGGGTCTCCCCGAGCGTCCGTCCGCCCTGGATCTGGGCGAGCTGGGGGCCGGCCCCACGTCGCCGCTGGTTCTCGGGCGTCGTCGTGCCCGACCCCGGTCGCGCCGGGGTCACGTTGCTTCCCGAGCCGCCCCGGTTCTCCGCGTCGCCCGGCGTGCCGGTGGTGACGCCGCCCAGCGCGATCGCGGCCAGGGAGACCGCCCCGGCGGCCACGAAGGCGAACCGGCGCCCGCGTGACGCCGCCGCCCGCTCGGCCTCGCTGCGGCCGACGTCATGGATGCGGAAACCGCGCTGTGCGGAGGCGGGCAGGACGGCGGCGTGCGCCGCCGTGGGGACGTAATCGAAGTCGAAGCCCTCGCCGCGTCTCATGCCGAAGACGCCTCCGCCGAAGCCTCCCCCCATCGGTGGCACACCACCGTCGAGGTCACCTCCGCCGGGCAGCCCCTGGAGCCGGGCCAGGAAGCTCTCGGAGGGCGGCGGCGGGGCCGCCTCCGCGAAGACGTTCTTCAGCCGGCGCTGCGCGTCGACCTCCGCCTTGCACTTCGGGCAGGTCGCCACGTGCGCCAGCACACGCTCACGCGTGTCATGACCCAGCTCGCCGTCCACCAGGGCGGCGAGTCGGTCTCCCAGGTGCTGCTCCGCGAGGCGCTCCTCGGCGGCCGTCGGACGTGTCGCACTCACGCGGACGCGCCTCCTCCCCCCAGAGCGGGCACGCGGGGCACGAAGGAGCGACGCTCGGCGCGCGCCTCCGGGGACCGGTGCGCGAGGGCCTTGCGCAGCTGGGAGCGGCCACGGTGGATCCGGGACCGGACCGTGCCGAGCTTGACGCCGAGGGTCGCGGCGATCTCCTCGTACGACAGTCCCTCGATGTCGCACAGGACGACCGCGGCGCGGAACTCGGGCGCCAGGGTGTCGAGGGCCTGCTGGACGTCCGCGTCGAAGTGGGCGTCGTTGAAGACCTGCTGCGGGGACGGCTCGCGGCTCGGCAGTCGCTCGGCCGCGTCCTCGCCGAGGGCGTCGAAGCGGATGCGCTGCTTGCGGCGGACCATGTCCAGGAAGAGGTTCGTGGTGATGCGGTGCAGCCAGCCCTCGAACGTCCCCGGCGAGTAGGTCGACAGGGAGCGGAACACCCGCACGAAGACCTCCTGCGTGAGGTCCTCGGCGTCGTGCTGGTTGCCGGTCAGGCGGTACGCCAGCCGGTAGACACGACCGCTGTGGGTGCTGACGATCTCCTCCCAGGTGGGCGGAGTCCACGCCTGCCCGTCCGCGTCGGTGGAGAACGTCGCGGTCCGGTCGTGGTCAGCGGCGTGGCTGTGGTCAGCAGCGGTGTCGTTCACGGATTTCGGCCTGCCCGCCGACCCGAGGAAGCGCCTCAGCACTCCTGTGCGGTCCACAGACGCAGCCGCACCTCCCCTGTCAGCTCTGGTGGTGTCCAGTGGAGCCCCTACCATAGCCACCTCGCCCGTTAGCTCCCCATAAGCGGTTTTACGAGAAATTGATCTGTGCTGGTACGGCTCATGCGGCTGCGTCAGCACTTGCTCGGCGCCCCGCTCGTCGTCGTGATCCAACCGTGTCCCCCGCCGTCGTCTCCCACCCCTCTAAACGCCCGGTCCCATCTGCGGGTTCCCGGCACCAACGGATACAGTCACGCCCAGGCAACCACGGGGACAGGAGAGGGTCATTACCGGCAACCGGCTGACGAGCTGGGCGTTCGCCGACGCCTTTGTCGCCGAGGACGACGCGCTGCACTGGGCCCGGGAACGCGCCCGGGACGCAGGGCTGCGCTCGGTGTCGCCCGGCACGGGCGCCGCCCTGCGGTTGCTGGCCGCGTCCGTGGACGCCAAGGCGGTCGCCGAGATCGGCACCGGTACCGGCGTCTCCGGGATCCACCTGCTGCACGGCATGCGCGCGGACGGCGTGCTGACCACCGTCGACCCCGAGCCGGAGCACCAGCAGTTCGCCCGGCAGGCTTTCCGCGCGTCCGGGTTCGCGAGCAACCGGGCCCGGTTCATCCCCGGCCGCGCCCTGGAGGTGCTGCCCCGGCTCGCGGACGCCGGATACGACCTCGTCTTCTGCGACGGTGACCGGCTCGAGGTGCTGGACTACCTCGCTGAATCGTTGCGCCTGCTGCGGCCGGGCGGCCTGGTGGTGTTCGAGGGCGTCTTCGCCAACGGGCGCACGGTGGACTCGGGCCCGCAGCCCACCGAGGTGCTGCGGCTGCGGGAGCTGCTGCGCGCGGTGCGCGAGAGCCAGGAACTGGTGCCGTCGCTGCTGCCGGTCGGCGACGGACTGCTGTGCGCGGTCAAGCGCTGACTGGGCCTGCTCTGCTCCATTGCCCCTTTTCCGCCGGTGCGACGGCGCTCCATGGCGCGAATTCAGGGCGCGGCTGAGCGGAGAAAGCCGGGAATGCAGCGGCCCCGGCACCGGATGCGGTGCCGGGGCGGCTGAAAGGGTATGGTCGCCTCCGGGTCAGCCCACGACCTTCTTGAGGGCGTCGCCGAGCGCGTCGGCCTCGTCCGGGGTCAGCTCGACGACGAGCCGACCGCCGCCTTCGAGCGGAACGCGCATGACGATGCCCCGCCCCTCCTTGGTCACCTCGAGCGGGCCGTCACCCGTCCGCGGCTTCATGGCCGCCATGCTCGTTCCCCTTCCTGAAAACCAGCTCATCGTCAAGGCCGACGGCGCCCGCTGATGGGCACGCGCGGTCCGTGAAACAAGACACGCGACACCGGCATCGAACACATTGCTTCCAGGCCATTATCCCGCATCTCACGACCCGATGACCAACATCGGTCGGCATCGCTTGGGCAACGCGCGCGAGCAAAACCACTCAATTCGGCGATGTGACTGCGATACTGCGCAGCCGCATGGACTTCCGCCGACCGAAAACCGGGCCCAATTCTTTGACGCAGCTCACACGGACGCCCGGAGCCGTTGTCCGTGATCTCCGCCATGCTGTCCTCAGACGGGACGTACCGACCGGTACGCCCCGAGCCGCCGAACCGGAGGGGATACGCCATGGCCGACACCGTGCTCTACGAGGTGAACGACGGGCTGGCGACGATCACGCTGAACCGCCCCGAGGCGATGAACGCGCTGAACATCGAGACCAAGGTCGCGCTCCGGGACGCGGTACGGTCCGCGGCGGCCGACGACGCCGTGCGGGCGGTGCTGCTGACCGCGGCAGGTGACCGGGCGTTCTGCGTGGGCCAGGACCTCAAGGAGCACATCGGGCTGCTGGCCGAGGACCGGGAGGCGGGCGAGGGGCAGACCATGAGGACCGTCCGCGAGCACTACAACCCGATCGTCCGGGCCCTGACCGACATGGCGAAGCCCGTGGTCGCGGGCGTGAACGGGGTGGCCGCGGGAGCAGGCTTCGGCTTCGCGCTCGCCGCCGACCACCGGGTCGTGGCGGACACCGCGGCCTTCAACACCTCGTTCGCCGGCGTCGCGCTGACCGCCGACTCCGGCGTCTCCTGGACGCTGCCGCGCGTGGTCGGCCCCGGCCGCGCCACCGACCTGCTGCTCTTCCCGCGCAGCATCAAGGCGCAGGAGGCGTACGAGCTGGGCATCGCCAACCGGGTCGTGCCCGCGGCGGAGCTGCGCGCGGAGGCCGAGCAGGTGGCCCGCGCGCTCGCCGAGGGCCCGACGGTGGCGTACGCCGCGCTGAAGGAGGCCGTGGCCTACGGGTTCAGCCACTCCCTGGCCGAGACGCTGGAGAAGGAGGACGAGCTGCAGTCGCGGGCGGGGGCCTCGGAGGACCACCGGATCGCCGTGCAGGCGTTCGTGAACAAGGAGAAGCCGAAGTACCTGGGGCGCTGAGCCGCTCCGCCCGCTCAGCCGGCGCGGCGTGCGGCGCAGTCCGCCAGGTGGTCGTCGACCAGACCGCACGCCTGCATCAGCGCGTACGCCGTCGTCGGTCCCACGAAACGCAGGCCCCGCTTCTTCAGTGCCTTGGACAGGGCCGTCGACTCCGGGGTGACCGCGGGGACGTCGGCGAGGGTCTTGGGGACCGGGCGGGTGTCCTGGTCGGGGGCGTGCGACCAGATGAGGTCGTCCAGCTCACCGGGCTCCCAGCCGGCCAGCGCACGGGCGTTGGCCAGGGTGGCGTCGATCTTCGCGCGGTTGCGGATGATGCCGGCGTCGGCGAGGAGGCGCTCGCGGTCGTCGTCCGTGAAGGTGGCGACCGTGGCGATCCTGAAGTCGGCGAAGGCGGCGCGGAAGCCGGGGCGGCGGCGCAGGATCGTGATCCAGGACAGGCCGGACTGGAAGGCCTCCAGGGAGAGCCGCTCGAACAGCGCGTCGTCGCCGTGGACCGGGCGGCCCCACTCCTCGTCGTGGTACGCCACGTAGTCCGGCGTGGACAGGGCCCAGGGGCAGCGCCGCACGCCGTCCGGGCCGGCCACGGTGGCTCCGTCGGTCATCGCGGGCCCTCTTCCCGGCCGGGCTTGTCCATCGGGATGCGGGCCGCCGCCTGGGCGCCGGCCAGGGCGGACTCCAGGTCGGCGATCCGGGCGTCCCGCTCCGCGAGCTCGGCGGCGACGCGGTTCAGGGCGTCGTCGACGTCGGCCATGCGGTAGCCGCGGGCGGCCAGGGGGAAGCGCAGGGCGTCGATGTCCGTCCGGCCCACGGGTCGGTCCAGGGGCAGCGGGTCCTGCAGTCGCTCGGGCGCCGCCTCGGGCAGCGGGCCGTGCTCGCCGCCGCCGACCACCGCGAGGGTCACCGCGGCGACCACGACGGCGAGGGCGACGACCAGGAACAAGAACATAACCATCGCTGAGGTCCCCACGCGGAGTGTGGCGGCGCACCTGTGGCGTACGCCGGCATCGGATGTGTCAGGGTCCGATCGTGCCATGCGAGTCTGACAGTTAGGGTCACAGGCGGTCGTACAGGGCCGGGACCAGGACGAACGAGGAGAGGTCACACGGGATGCTCAGGCTGGGCAGGCGGGAGTTCGACCCGCGCGAGCCGGTGATCATGGCGATCGTCAACCGGACCCCGGACTCCTTCTACGACCAGGGGGCCACGTTCCGCGACGAGCCGGCGCTCGCCCGGGTGGAGCAGGCGGTGGCCGAAGGGGCCGCGATCATCGACATCGGCGGGGTCAAGGCGGGGCCCGGCGAGGAGGTGACCGCGCAGGAGGAGGCGCGGCGGACGGTCGGCTTCGTGGCCGAGGTGCGGCGCCGCTTCCCGGACGTGATCATCAGTGTGGACACCTGGCGGCACGACGTCGGCGAGGCCGTGTGCGAGGCCGGGGCGGATCTGCTGAACGACGCGTGGGGCGGGGTGGACCCGAGGCTCGCGGAGGTCGCCGCGCGGTACCGGGTGGGGCTGGTGTGCACCCATGCCGGTGGGGCGGAGCCGCGTACGCGGCCGCACCGGGTGACGTACGACGACGTCATGGCGGACATCCTGCGGGTGACGCTCGGGCTGGCCGAGCGGGCGGTCTCGCTGGGGGTCCCCCGGGAGTCCGTGATGATCGATCCCGGGCACGACTTCGGGAAGAACACGCGGCACAGCCTGGAGGCGACGCGGCGGCTGGGCGAGATGGTCGAGACCGGCTGGCCGGTGCTGGTGTCGCTGTCCAACAAGGACTTCGTCGGGGAGAGCCTGGACAGGCCGGTCAAGGAGCGGGTGATCGGGACGCTGGCCACGACGGCGGTGTCCGCGTGGCTGGGGGCGCAGGTGTACCGGGTGCATGAGGTGGGGGAGACCCGGCAGGTGCTGGAGATGGTGTCGGCGATCGGGGGGTGGGGTGGGCCTGCGGTGGCTCGGCGGGGGTTGGCCTGAGGCCGTTGCCATTGCCTTTGCCCACCCACCCGCCCGACTCGCTCGGACAAGAGGTGCCCCCCTCCGGGGCTCCGCCCCGGACCCCGACCTAGCCCACCCACCCGCCCGACTCGGTCGGACGAGAAGTGGGCCTCGCCGGGGCTCCGCCCCGGACCCCGCCGGGGACTCCGTCCCCTGGACCCCTGGCAAGGCTCCGTTCCCTGGGCCCTGGCGGGGCTCCGCCCGGACCCCGCGGCTAGCGGCCCGCCTCCTTCGACACCAGGGCCACCGCCTCGTCCACGTCGTCGGTGACGTGGAAGAGCTGGAGGTCCTTCGCCGCGGCCTTGCCCTGGGCGATCACGGTGTGGCGGAGCCAGTCGACCAGGCCGCCCCAGTAGTCGGTGCCGAAGAGCACGATGGGGAAGCGGGTGACCTTCTGGGTCTGGACCAGGGTCAGGGCCTCGAAGAGCTCGTCCAGGGTGCCCAGGCCGCCGGGGAGGACCACGAAGCCCTGTGCGTACTTCACGAACATCATCTTGCGGACGAAGAAGTAGCGGAAGTTCAGGCCGATGTCGACATAGGGGTTCAGACCCTGCTCGAAGGGCAGCTCGATGCCCAGGCCCACCGAGATGCCGCCCGCCTCGCTGGCGCCCTTGTTGGCCGCCTCCATCGCCCCGGGGCCGCCGCCGGTGATGACCGCGAAGCCCGCCTCCACGAGGCCCCGGCCCAGGCGGACGCCGACCTCGTACTCGGAGGACTCCACGGGCGTGCGGGCGGAGCCGAACACGCTGATCGCGGGCGGGAGTTCGGCGAGCGTGCCGAAGCCCTCGATGAACTCCGACTGGATGCGCAGGACGCGCCACGGGTCGGTGTGGACCCAGTCCGACGGGCCTCCGGCGTCCAGCAGCCGCTGGTCCGTCGTGCTCGCCGTCACCTGGTTGCGCCGTCGGAGGACCGGTCCGAGCCGCTGCTCCTCCGGCGGCTGCCGCTTTCCCTCAGGGTTGCCGGTGGCCATGTGTGCTCCCTCCGCTTGCGGGGTGTTTCCACCTCAGCGTAGATCCACGGCGGTAACAGAGGGGGGACATGTGCATGTCTGCAACGCAGCGCCCCTGAGGAAACCCTCCGGTGGACGCCCCGCCCCCCTCACTCCGTGAGCCAGGCCCGCAGCCGCTCCTCGCCGGCGAGGATCTTCGCCGTCTCCACCCGCTCGTCCCGCTTGTGCGCCAAGTGCGGGTTGCCGGGACCGTAGTTGACCGCCGGGACGCCGAGGGCGCTGAAGCGGGAGACGTCCGTCCAGCCGTACTTGGGCTGCGGGGTGCCGCCGACGGCCTCGATGAAGGCCGCCGCGGCCGGGTGCGACAGTCCGGGGAGAGCGGCTCCGCTGTGGTCGTCCACGACGAATTCGCTGACGCCGCAGTCCGCGAACACCTCGCGGACGTGTGCGACGGCCTCCTCCTCGGTGCGGTCCGGCGCGTAGCGGAAGTTGACCGTCACCACGCACTCGTCGGGGATGACGTTGCCGGCCACACCGCCGGAGACGCCGACCGCGTTCAGGCCCTCGCGGTACTCCAGTCCGTCGATCACCGGGTTACGGGGCTCGTAGGAGGCGAGCCGGGCCAGGATCGGGGCGGCCGCGTGGATCGCGTTGGAGCCCATCCAGCCGCGCGCCGAGTGCGCCCGCTCGCCCCTGGTCCTCAGCAGGACGCGCAGGGTGCCCTGGCAGCCGCCCTCGACCTGGCCGTCGGACGGCTCCAGGAGCACCGCGAAGTCACCCTCCAGCCACTCCGGGTGCGCCTCGGCGATGTGCTTGAGGCCGTTGAGGTCGGCGGCGACCTCCTCGTTGTCGTAGAAGACGAACGTCAGGTCGCGGTTCGGGTCCGGGACCGTCGCCGCGATACGCAGCTGGACCGCGACGCCCGCCTTCATGTCGCAGGTGCCGCAGCCCCACAGCACCCCGTTCTCGTCCAGCCGGGACGGCACGTTGCCGGCGATCGGCACCGTGTCGATGTGCCCGGCGAGGATCACGCGCTGGGACCGGCCCAGGCCGGTGCGGGCGACGACGTTGTTGCCGTACCGCTCGACGGCGAGGTGCGGCAGGTCCCGCAGCGCGTTCTCGATCGCGTCCGCGAGGGGCTTCTCGCTGCCGCTCTCCGACGGGAAGTCGACGAGCTGGGCGGTGAGCTGGGCGGCGTCCAGGGCGAGGTCAAGGGGGGAGTCGGCCATGGGTCGACCCTAGCGCTCCCCGGCCTGGGAGGACTTTCCGCGCATGCCTCCGGCCACTCCGTACTCTCCAGTACCTTGTACGCGTGCCAGAGCCGTCACCTCATCTTCAGCGCCGTGGCCGCCTTCTCCGAGTGGGGGCGGCCTTCGTCGTCCTGCTCGCGGTCGCGGGTTATCTCGTGGTGCAGTACGTCACGGGAGGCGCCGGCGGCCCGGGGTGCAAGGTCGTCTCCGCCGACGGCGACGGGGAGACGTACGAGTTCACCCCCGAGCAGGCCGTCAACGCGGCGACCGTCACCGCCGTCGGCACCGCGCGCGGGCTGCCCGAACGGGCCGTCACGATCGCCCTCGCGACGGCGCTGCAGGAGTCCGCGCTGCACAACATCGACCACGGCGACCGCGACTCGCTCGGCCTGTTCCAGCAGCGGCCCTCGCAGGGCTGGGGCACGCAGGAACAGATCATGGACCCGATCTACTCCGCGGGCATGTTCTACGACCATCTGGTCGACGTCCCCGGCTACACCCGGCTGCCCCTCACCGTCGCCGCGCAGCGCGTGCAGCGCAGCGGCTTCCCGCAGGCGTACGCCAAGCACGAGCCGGACGCCACCCTGCTCGCCGCCGCCCTCACGGGGCGCGCGGCCGCCACGCTGACCTGCGAGGGGCGGCCCGGCACCACCCCGACGGCCGGGCCGGACGCGGTGCGTTCCGCGCTGGTGCGGGACTTCGGCCGGGACGCGGTCCAACCGGCCGGGGCCGAGGTGGGCGCCCGTACGGCCTCCCCCACGCCGACCCTCGCCCCCGGGACCAGCGGGCGCACGGTGACGGTGCCGGTCGCCGAGGGCACCGACGGGCGCGGGGCGCGGGAGCGGGGCTGGCAGTACGCCCACTGGGCCGTGGCCAACGCTTCCTCGCTGCACATCGAGCGGGTCTCGTACGCCGGGCGGGAGTGGGTCGCGGGACACACCGACAGCCGGTGGCGCGCCATCGAGGACGCGAAGAACACGGACGGGGCCCAAGGCACCGCCGACACCGTCCGTATCGTCACTGCACGGTAGTGCGAGGGATCATCCCCACGGGTTACGTACGCCCCCTCGGGGCGGCCGGGTGCTCAGGTTTTCGCAGCCTCACCCCCGCATGTGCCAAAACCCTTGGGAACGCGGAGCCGTAAGGATTCGGCGGACTTTCGGACCGGGTGTTCTTTGCCCGTTTTTATCCGCAGCCGATAATGCGACGCATTGCCAACTCTTTACGTTGGCACGCCGCAACCTTCGCGGGCTTCGAGCGGTAGTCACTGCGTCCGAGCCCGGGGCACGAGGACGCGACCGACGACGTCGCGGAGTCAACTCCCGGGAAAGGCAGGACACTTCACCGTCATCTCCCGTCGAAGGAGCATCATGTCCCTCCCCCTGACCCGTCGGATCGCCCGTGCCGCGCTGCTTGTCGCAGCGGGAGCGGCTGCCGGGGTCGGTGCGGCCGGCTCCGCCAGCGCGGCCCCCGAGCTGCCCGCCACCGGCAACCTCGGCGGACTGACCGCCCTGGACGCGGCGAACGTCGGCAACACCGTCGACAGCACGGCGCAGAACGTCACCGGTGCCGCCGGCGACACCGGCAGCAAGGCCGTCAAGAAGGCCGTGCCCGCCGCGGGCAAGACCGGTGGCCAGGTCGCGAAGAAGGCCACGCCCGCGGTGCAGAAGGCCGCGGGTGACGCCGCCGGTGCCGCCGGGGCGGTCGTGGGCGACGCCGCGGCCAGCGCGACCAAGGGCGGGCTGCCGACGGACGGGCTGACCAAGGGCGGGCTGCCGGTGCAGACGCTGCCCACCAAGGGGCTGCCGCTCGGCTGAGTGCCGGACGCTCCACGCGAAGGGGCCCAGGGACGTCCCTGGGCCCCTTCGCCGTGCTCACGCGAGGCGCTTGACCGCCGCCGCGACCCGCTCATCCGAGGCCGTCAGGGCCACGCGCACGAAGTGCTCGCCCGCCCGGCCGTAGAAGTCGCCCGGCGCGACCAGGATGCCCAGGTCCGCGAGGTGGGCCACGGTGGTCCAGCAGGACTCGTCCCGGGTCGCCCACAGGTAGAGGCTGGCCTCGCTGTGCTCGATGCGGAAGCCGTGGCCCAGCAGGGCCTCGCGCAGCGCCGCGCGACGGGCCGCGTAGCGGTCGCGCTGCTCGCGGACGTGGACGTCGTCACCCAGCGCCGCCACCGCGGCCGCCTGCGTCGGCGCGGACGTCATCATGCCGCCGTGCTTGCGGATCTCCAGCAGCGGGCCGAGGACCGCCGGGTCGCCCGCGAGGAACGCGGCGCGGTAGCCCGCGAGGTTGGAGCGCTTGGACAGCGAGTGCACCGCGACGATGCCCTCGTACGAGCCGCCGTTGACGTCGGGGTGGAGGACCGAGACCGGGTCGGCCTCCCAGCCGAGTTCGAGGTAGCACTCGTCGGAGAAGACCAGGACGCCGTGCTCGCGGGCCCAGGCGACGATCCGGGTCAGCTCCTGCTTCGACAGCACCTTGCCCGTCGGGTTGGAGGGCGAGTTCAGCCAGAGGAGCTTCAGTCCCTGCGGGTCCAGGTCCGTCGGGTCGTCGTAGACCTCGTGCTCCGCGCGGGCCAGACGCGCGCCGACCTCGTACGTCGGGTACGCGAGGCGCGGGTGGGCGATCCGGTCGCCGGGGCCGAGGCCCAGCTGGGTCGGGAGCCACGCGACGAGTTCCTTGGAGCCGACGACCGGCAGGACGTGGTGGTGGGTGACGTCCTGGGCGCCGAGGCGGCGACGCAGCCAGCCGGTGATCGCGTCCCGCAGTTCGGGCGTGCCCCAGACGGTCGGGTAGCCGGGCGAGTCGGCGGCGGCGACGAGCGCCCGCTGGACCAGCTCGGGGACCGGGTCGACGGGGGTGCCGACGGAGAGGTCGACGATGCCGTCCGGGTGCGCGGCGGCCGTCTCCTTGTACGGCGCGAGCTTGTCCCAGGGAAAGGTGGGCAGGCGGTCGGAGACTGCGGACACGGTGTCTGGCTCTCTTTCTGGTGCGGCAAACGCCTCGGTCCCGTGCGTCCGCGATCGGGGTGATCGGGCCGTACGGGACCGAGGCGGCGCGGTTCGGGCCGCCTAAGGGGTCACTCGGCCTGCGGCGGCAGCGCGGCGACGAAGGGGTGGTCCCGCTCGATCAGGCCCAGCTTGCTCGCGCCACCGGGCGAGCCGAGCTCGTCGAAGAACTCGACGTTCGCCTTGTAGTAGTCCTTCCACTCCTCCGGAGTGTCGTCCTCGTAGAAGATCGCCTCGACCGGGCAGACCGGCTCACATGCCCCGCAGTCGACGCATTCGTCCGGGTGGATGTACAAGGACCGTGAGCCCTCGTAGATGCAGTCGACCGGGCACTCCTCGATGCACGCCTTGTCCTTGACGTCGACACAAGGCTGCGCGATGACGTAGGTCACGCTGTCGTTCCTCCTCGGTAGGGCGCCGGCGGGCCTCCTCAGGCTCCGCCGCCTGGCGCGCGGGAGCGCGGCGTCGTCGATGCCCGCCCCTAGTATCTCCGTTCCTGGGCATGATCCGAACAGGAGGGGTGAACCGACCTGTGGAAATATCGGCGGCTGGACGCCTTGAGGTCCGTATCACCACAGCTGACGTGGGCAAACGAGTCTCCGTACGGCGGTTGAGGGACGCTGGAGTCGCGGGGCGGAAATTCACCGACACGGTGGGTGTTCTCACATCCTGGGACGACGGTGTGCTCGTGATCACACGACGGGACGGCGAAAGCGTCCGGATCAGGGAGTCGGCGCTGGTCGCGGGGAAGGTGGTCCCGGCCGCGCCGGCCCGCCGCCGCGGTCCCGCCGCCTCCTACGAGGAGCTGGCCCGGGTCGCCGCGCGGGGCTGGCGACCACTGGAGAGCGAGCGGCTCGGCGCGTGGGAGCTGCGCGCCGCCGCCGGCTTCACCCGGTGCGCCAACTCGGTGCTGCCGCTCGGGGACCCGGGCGTGTCGCTCGACGAGGCGCTGGACGCCGTACGGCGCTGGTACGGCGTACGCGGCCTGCCCGCGTATCTGCAGACCGCCACCGGCGCCGAGGGCACCCAGGAACTGCTGTGCGCGGAGCTGGAGCGGCGCGGGTGGGTACGGGAGGTGTCCGCGGAGGTGTGGACCGGCGCCCTCGCGCCGCTCGCCGACCGGGCCGAGGGTGCCGGGGTGGTGCTGTCCCGGGAGGCGGACGCCGGGTGGCTGGCGCGGTATCAGCGCAAGGGGGTGAGCGAGGTGGCGCTGCGCGTGCTGGGGAGCGGTGCTTCGGTGTGGTTCGCGAGCGTTCCCGGTGAGGGTGGGACACCCGCCGCGATCGGGCGCTGCGTCGTCGACGGGCGGTGGGCCGGGTTCGCCGCCGTCGAGGTGGATCCCGCGCTGCGGCGGCGGGGACTGGCGAGCGAGGTGATGGCGGCACTGGCCCGGCGCGCGCTGGACGAGGGCGCGTCGGCGGCGTGGCTCCAGGTCGAGACGGACAATGCCGGTGCACGGTCGATGTACGCCGGGCTGGGCTTCAGCGCGCATCACACGTACCACCACTACCGGGAGCCGGAGGGCCGATAGCCATGCGTCCACCCTTCCCTCCACCGCCGGAGCGGACCGCGGACCTGCGCCGGCGGTTCGCCGAGGAGGCGCGGTCCGAGCGGCCCGACCTGGCGACGCTGTGCCTGCTCCTGGGGGCGCAGGCCGACCGGGGACTTGACGAGGCGGGCATCGACGCCGCGCAGGTGGAGCTGGACCGGCTGGCGGGGATGCTGCCGTTCCGGCCGGGCGGGGCGCGGGCCTGGGCCGGGGCGGTGCGGGACCTGCTCGGGGAGCGGTGCGGGTTCCGTGGCTCCGCCGCGGACTATCAGCGGCTGGAGTCGTCCCTGCTGCACGCCGTGCTGACGCGGCGGCGGGGGCTGCCGATCCTGCTGTCGGTGGTGTGGCTGGAGGTGGCCCGGCGGGCGGGCGCCCCGGTGTACGGCGTGGCGCTGCCCGGGCATTTCGTGGTCGGGTTCGGCGGGGCGCCGGGCGAGGCCGGGGAGCAGGTGCTGGCCGATCCGTTCGACGGGGGGCGGGTGCTCAGCGGGAACGACGCGGAGTTGCTGGTGGCGGGGGCCACCGGGGCGCCGCTGGATCCCTCGATGCTGGTGCCCGCGGATCCGCTGGAGGTGGTGGTGCGGATCCTGAACAACATCCGGGCGTGGGCCGCGGCGCGGGCCGAGCGGTCGGATGTGGCGCTGTGGGCGGTGGAGCTGTCGTTGCTGCTGCCCTCGCATCCGGCGCGGCTGCGGTACGAGCGGGCGCAGGTGCTGGTGCGGCGCGGGGAGTTCGAGGACGGGGCCGCGGAGTTGGACGCGTACGCGGAGGTGGTGGGGGTCGTGGACGAGGGGGCCGCGGAGAAGGTGCGCGGGGAGGCTCGGGCGGCGCGGGCGCTTCTCAATTAGCGCGAGTGCGGGGGGTTTTGGTCGGCGGTGCGGTGTGGGGGCTGGTCGCCGTGGGCGGGTGCGGGTGGGTGGGGGCCGGGCGCGCAGTTCCCCGCGCCCCTGAGGGGCGGTGCGCGCTGCGGCGTCGGCAGGGCGGCGTGGGGAGCGGAGGCCCGTGGGCGGGTGCGGGTGGGTTCCCCGCGCCCCTGAGGGGTGGTGCGCCTGGCCGCGTCGGCAGGGCGGCGTGGGGCCGGGCGCGCAGTTCCCTGCGGAGGGCACCCGGGGTGGGTGCCCTCCGCAGGGGGGGTCAGCTTGGGTTGGTTTCGATTGTGGCGACTCGGTTGGTCGTGCTCTTCAGGGCCGGGCGCAGGGCGCCGATCACGTCCTGGACGGTGACCGGGGTCTTCTGTCCGGTGCCCCGCGTGATGAGGACGCCGTCGAAGGTCGAACCGTAGAGCTCCTTCAGGGCCGCCTCGTCGTAGGTGTCGACGAGCTTGCCGTCGACCGCCTGGACGCGGAGGAACTTCCACAGCGACTTCTCGGGGCTGAAGGCGATCGAGTGGGCCGGGTCGGTCTGGACGGTGACTATGGCGGACATCGCCGGCTCGGCGAACTCCTTCATCATCCGGTCGACCTCGGCGTCGGGCACCGTCGGCTGCTTCGCGGTGGTCGGGACCTGGACCGGCGTGGCCGCCCCGGTCTCCACCTGGCTGCGGTAGGCCTGCTCGACGGCCTCGGTGGCCTGGTCGACGGCGATGCCCTTGCCGGCCTTGCCGTAGACGGCGACGGCCTTGCCGGACTCGAACTTGATGGTGCCGTCGCCGGCGCTGCCCGCGCCGCCCGCCGCGGTCTCCAGGGCGGAGTGCAGCTTCTCCTCGTCGACCGGCATGACCGGCTCGACGACCCGCTCCTGGCCGAAGAGCGAGCCGATCACGGAGACCGGGTTGTAGTCGCTGGTCGCGGCGGCGTCGACCGTGGCGTCGGTGTCGAACTGGAGCCCCGACTGGTCCGGCCTGAGGGAGAGGGTCTCGCCGTCGACGGACAGCTTCACCGGGTTGTCGACGCGGTCGCCGAGGGCCTGGTCGAGCGCCTTGACGGCGTCGTCGCGGGTGCCGCCGCCGATGTCCACGCCGAGCACGGTGGTGCCCTTGGGCACGTCGGAGTGGTTCATCAGCAGACCGGCGCCGTAGGCGACGCCGGCGACGGCGATGACGCCGCCGCTGAGCAGCACCAGCTTGTTGCGGCCCTTCTTTTTCTTCTTGGGCGCGGCCGGGGCAGGACTCTGCCGGGCCGGCTCGGGCCGCTTCGGCGGGGTGTGCGCCGCCGGACCGTCGGCGGGGGCGCCCGGCCCGAACGGCGTGCTCCGGTCGGCGGGCGGGACGACGGGGATGCCGCTGGTGAGGGTGTCCCCGGAGACGTTGTCCACGGGCACGCCGAACGGGCTGCCGGGCGGCGGCTCGGGGGCCGGCGGCTGCGGGGTGAGGATCGCGGTGTCGTCGCTCAGGGCGCCGCCGGGGCGCGGGGTCGCGCCGGGGCCGCTCGGCAGGGCGAGGGGGCTGCTGCCGGTGACGGGGCCACCGGTGGGGCCCGTGGGGGCCTGCGGGCCGGCCGGGCCGCCGTAGCCGCCACGGCCGTTCGGAACGGGCCGGCCGTCGGGGACGGCGCCCTGACCGCCGTACGGGCTCTGCGCGCCGTAGGGGTCCTGGCCGCCCTGACCGCCGTTCTGTCCGGGTTCGTTGAAGTACGGCAGGTCGTCGCGGCGCGGTTCGCCGGGCCGCGAGCCGTGGGCGCCCGCCGCGAGGGCCTCGGTGACGTCGAAGGAGCCGGTGCCGCCGCCGTGACCGGGGGCCACGGGACCGCCGGTGGCGCCCGGGAGGCCACCGCCCTGGGTGCCGCCGGGGCGGGAGCCGCCCGGCATGTTCATGGAGCCGACGACACCGCCGGGACGTGCGGCACCCGGAGCCGCGGGGGCGGCGGGAGCGGCCGGGGCGGCCGAACCCGTGGGCGTGCCCGCCCCGTTGGTGGCGCCACCGCCCTGACCGGGCTTGCCCTGACCGGACTTGCGCGGCGCGAACCAGTCGCTGGTCTTCTCCTCGGCGGGCTGGGGCCGTTGCTGCTCGGCCGTGGCCTCGGGGGCGCCCGGGGACGGGACCGCGCCCGGCGCCGGGGCCTGGGCGTCGCCGCCGTCGGCGTTCCCGGGGTGCTCGGCGCTGTCGGCGTTCTCCGCGTCGGCGACGGGCTTGCGCACGACGACCGGTGGAATGGGCCGTGAACCGGGGATGTTGATCCGGATCCGGGTCGTCAGCGTGGTCTCGGTCTTGCGCTCCTCGGCCCCTGCGCCCGAACGGCCCCTGTCCGCACCGTTGTCGGAAACCGTGGGGGTGCCGTAGGGCGGCGTGCCCGAGGGGTATGCGGTACCCCCGTGCCCGTTGGGCCCGGAGGACGGACTGTCAGTTTCACGACTCAAGGCAGGTTCTCCCGGTTGGCTCCACCGCCGGTTCCGACCTCATATACGCGGGCAGCGCGGCGGCGGCTCCACCATACTGGCCACTTCGCGCGGGTATCCCGCGACCGCTGGGGAAACCCACACGGGACTCGCACGAGCCCAGGACGGCGAACCGGTACGTCATTCGCCAAGTCGGACGGACCGGCCACCCGCGCGGGGCGCCGGAACGAGGGTGGCGCAGATCACAGCCACGGCCATGCCGCCGAGCAGGTAGGCGTAGGAGCCGACGCCCGCGGCGAAGAGGAAGTCCCCTTCGGGGCGGCTGGCGGTGAGCAGGATGACGGAGAGCATCCAGCCGGCCGCGCCCGCCACGGCTCCGGCCCGCCCCCCGGTCAGCCACGCGCCGCCGACGAACGCCCCGGCCGCGCCCACGAGCGCCAGCAGCAGCCCGCCCGGGAACCAGGCGGCCTGCACCAGTGACCCGGCGGCTCCGACCACCAGGCCGACCGCGAACAGGCCGAGGTAGGCCGCGAACCGCCCGGCGGAGGGGCCTCGCAGCGGCTGGGCGAGCGTCGGGGGCCGGTCGCTCACGACGCCACCTCGATCCCGGCGAACAGGTCCGTCTCGCGCCCCGAGGGGCCTTCGCCGCGCGCCGGTCCACCTCGCGCCAACTCGTAGTACTCCGTGCCGAACAGCGGCTGGGCGAGCTGGTTGGACAGCGCGAAGTACGGCTCGGCGACCTCGATCTGCGTGACGTGCGCGGCCATCGCGGCGGCCTTGGCGGCGGCGTACGCGGTGCCGTCGATCTCGGTGGTGATCCGCTCGTCCTCGACCACGCCGGGCACGTCGTCCGCCACCGCGCTCCGGGTGAAGGCGAGGCCGGGCAGGGCGTCCTGGAGGCGGTCGAAGGCGTCCTCGGCGATGGTGCGCGGGACGCGGTTCCAGTAGATCTTGGCGATGCCCAGGCCGGCCTCGGCGGCGAGGTCGGCGGCGCGCATGGCGATGCGGTGGGCCTGGATGTGGTCGGGGTGGCCGTAGCCGCCGTTCGGGTCGTAGGTGACGAGCACCTGGGGCCGTACCTCGCGGATCACCTCGACGAGCCGGGCGGCGGCCTCGTCGACGTCCGCCTGCCACAGGCAGCCGGGGTCGTCGTTGTCGGGCAGGCCCATCATCCCGGAGTCCCGGTAGCGGCCCGCCGCGCCGAGCTGGCGGAAGTCCTCGACGCCGAGTTCCCGCATGGCCGCGGTGAGCTCGCCCAGGCGGTGCTCGCCGAGGGCGGTGCCGCTCAGATGCCCGAGCTCGGGCGGGATGACCTCGCCGCGTTCACCGAGGGTGCAGGTGACCAGGGTCACCTGGGCACCCTCGGCCGCGTACCGGGCCATGGTCGCGCCGTTGTTGATCGACTCGTCGTCCGGGTGCGCGTGCACCAGCAGCAGACGCCGGGAGGGCCGTTCCGTCATGGACCCACCCTACGAGCAGTCCGGGCCGCTCAGAACTTGATGCCGCCGATCATGCCCGCGATGTTCGTGGTCAGCTCGCTGATCGTGGGCGCCACGGTGGACGACGCGAGGTAGAAGCCCAGCAGCATGCAGACCACCGCATGCCCTGCCTTCAGCCCCGACTTCTTGATCAGCAGGAAGACGATGATCGCCAGCAGCACCACCGCCGAAATCGAGAGTGCCACGGCGGCTCACCTCCAAGAACCGGGGATGTGGGGACAAACAGTGCGAGGAAACATGTAAATCCATACAGCGGCCAGCAGGTTCATACCCACGCAGCGCTAGTGATCATAACTATCCGTACGCGCGCATCGAATGGCGCACGGCCGCACAAGGGGGCGCATGGCCAATATGGTCGGGGCATGACCACCGAGCCTGACTCCTTCCCCCGACGGCACGCCCGCACCCAGCGGTTCACGCTCGGCGCGCCGCGTTCGTTCACCGTGGCTCCCGACGGTTCCCGTGTCGTCTTCCTGCGCTCGCACGCGGGCACGGACCGGGCGAACGCCCTGTGGGTGCTCGACCTGGCGGACTCCGCCGAGCGCCTGGCGGCCGACCCGCGCGACCTGCTGGGCGGGTCCGCGGAGCACCTCTCGCCCGAGGAACGGGCGCGCCGCGAGCGCAGCCGTGAGGGCGGCGCCGGCATCGTCGGCTACGCCACCGACACGGCCGTGGAGTTGGCCTCTTTCACCTTGTCAGGGCGGCTCTTCACGGCCGAACTGCGGGCCGGCACGGCGCGTGAACTCACCGTCCCCACCCCGGTGATCGACCCGCGCCCCTCCCCCGACGGGCGGCACGTCGCGTACGTCGCGCAGGGCGCGCTGCGGGTGATCGGCGCCGAGGGCGAGGGCGACCGGGCACTCGCGGAGCCGGACGGGGAGTCGGTTTCCTACGGTCTGGCCGAGTTCATCGCGGCGGAGGAAATGGGCCGTTCGCGAGGTTTCTGGTGGGCGCCGGAGTCGGACCGGCTGCTGGTGGCACGGGTGGACGACACGCCGGTGCGGCGGTGGTGGATCTCCGATCCGTCTCAGCCCGAACGTGATCCACAACACGTCCGCTATCCGGCTGCCGGGACGGAGAACGCGGACGTCCGGCTGTTCGTGCTCGACCTGGACGGCGCGCGCACCGAGGTGGTCTGGGACCGGGCGCGCTATCCGTATCTGGCGCGAGTGCACTGGTCAGCGGCGGGCGCACCGCTGATCCTGGTGCAGGCGCGTGACCAGCGCAGCCAGTTGTTCCTGGCGGTCGATCCGGACACGGGTGCGACCCGGATGGTGCACGCCGACGAAGATCCGATTTGGCTTGATCTTTTCCCCGGGGTGCCGTGCTGGTCCCCCTCGGGGCAGCTGGTGCGGATCGCCGACGAGGGCGGCGCGCGGGTCCTCGCGGTGGGCGAACGCCCTTTGACGGGACCGCAGTTGCACCTGCGCGCGGTGCTCGACGTGACGGCCGACGACGTGCTCGTGGCGGCCTCCGCCGGGGCGGAGGCGCCCGGTCCGGAGACCGGCGAGGTGCACGTCTACCGCGTGAACGAGCTGGGGGTCGAGCGTCTGTCGCAGGAGCCGGGCGTGCACTCGGCGGTGCGCGCAGGGGACGTGACCGTGCTCGTGTCGGCGACGCCGGATCGGCCGGGCACGACGGTGCGGGTGCTGCGCGCGGGCACGCAGGTGGCGACCGTCCCGTCGTACGCCGAGGATCCCGGTATGTCCCCGCGCGTGACCCTCACCTCAGGGGGCGCACGGGGGATTCCGTGCGCCGTGCTTATGCCGCAGGACTACCGAGGAGACACTTCCCTTCCGGTCCTCCTCGACCCCTACGGTGGTCCGCACGGTCAGCGCGTTCTCGCCGCCCACAACGCGCATCTGACCTCGCAGTGGTTCGCGGACCAGGGGTTCGCGGTGGTCGTCGCCGACGGGCGCGGCACGCCCGGCCGCTCCCCCGCCTGGGAGAAGGCGGTCCGGGACGACTTCACCCTCACCCTCGACGACCAGATCGAGGCACTGCAGGACCTCGCGAAGACCTACCCTCTGGACCTCACCCGGGTCGCCGTCCGCGGGTGGTCCTTCGGCGGCTGGCTGGCCGCCCTCGCCGTGCTGCGCAGGCCGGATGTGTTCCACGCGGGCATCGCCGGGGCCCCGGTGACGGACATGCGGCTCTACGACACGCACTACACGGAGCGCTACCTGGGCCATCCGGCCACGTCCCCGCAGGCGTACGCGAAGAACTCCCTGGTCACCGACGACGGACTGGCCTCGGCGGCGGAGCCGCACCGCCCGCTGATGATCGTGCACGGCCTGGCCGACGACAACGTGGTGGTCGCGCACGCCCTGCGGCTGTCGTCCGCCCTGCTCGCCGCCGGCCGCCCGCACGAGGTGCTCCCGCTGTCCGGCGTGACCCACATGACGCCGCAGGAACAGGTCGCCGAGAACCTGCTGCTGCTTCAGGTGGACTTCCTGAAGCGGTCGCTGGGCCTGCCCCGCTGAACGGCAACGGGCCGGGGGACATGGCGCCCCCGGCCCGTTCACGGCACCCGCACGGCCGTACGTCTCCGAGGGTGGCGGGTCCGCATATCGCCACCGGGTCCGCGGGGTTGCCTGTGTGTTACCGCGTCTCCCCCGGTGCGACGACCTGCTTCTCCTCCGCGAAGAGACAGGCCGAGGGATGCGCGGCCGGGCCGCCGGCCGAGCGGTACCCGGCCGGGACCTCCAGCGCCGGGACCTCCAGGGCGCAGCGTTCGCGCGCCTTGAAGCAGCGGGTGCGGAACCGGCAGCCGGACGGGATGTTCGTCGGGGAGGGCACGTCACCGGCGAGGATGATCCGCTCGCGGTGCTCCCGGGCCTCGGGGTCGGGCACGGGGACGGCGGAGAGCAGCGCCTGCGTGTAGGGATGCGTGGGGTGGTCGTAGATCTCGGCGTCCCGGCCGGTCTCCACGATCCGTCCGAGGTACATCACCGCGACCCGGTCCGAGATGTGCCGCACGATGGACAGGTCGTGCGCGATGAACACGTACGACAGGTCGAACTCGGCCTGGAGCCGCTCCATCAGGTTGATGACCTGCGCCTGCACCGACACGTCGAGGGCGGAGACGGGTTCGTCGGCGACGATGACCTCCGGGCGCAGCGCCAGCCCGCGGGCGATGCCGATGCGCTGCCGCTGGCCGCCGGAGAACTGGTGCGGATAGCGGTTGACGTACTCCGGGTTCAGTCCGACGACCTCCAGCAGCTCCTGCACCCGTCCGCGCCGGTCGCCCTTCGGGGCCACCTCGGGGTGGATCTCGTAGGGCTCACCGATGATGTCGCCCACCGTCATACGGGGGTTGAGCGAGGTGTACGGGTCCTGGAACACCATCTGGATGTTGCGCCGGACGGCCTTCAGCGCCTTGCCGGACAGTCCGGTGATGTCCTCGCCCTTGTACCGGATCACCCCGGCGGTCGGCCGCTCCAGGTTCACCAGCATCTTCGCGACCGTCGACTTGCCGCAGCCGGACTCCCCCACGATGCCGAGGGTCTCGCCCCGGTCCAGCGTGAAGTCGACGCCGTCGACGGCCTTCACCGAGCCGATCTGCCTGTGCCGGAGGATGCCCCGGGTGAGCGGGTAGTGCTTGACGAGGCCGCTGACCTCAAGAATCGGATCGGTCATCGAGGCACTCCCTCCAGAAGTGGCAGGCGCTGCCCCGCTCCCCGGACACCTCGTACAGCGGCGGCACGTCCGTCAGGCACACGTCCCGGGCCATCGGGCAGCGCGGGTGGAAGGCACAGCCCGGCGGGATGTCCAGGAGGCTGGGCGGCAGCCCCTTGACGGCGTGCAGCTCCCGGCCCTTGCGGTCCAGGCGCGGGATGGAGTCGAGCAGGCCGCGCGTGTACGGGTGGGCGGGCGCCTTGTAGATGTCGTGCACGGGTGCCGACTCCACGATCCGGCCCGCGTACATCACGGCGATCCGGTCGGCGACGTCGGCGACCACGCCCAGGTCGTGGGTGATCAGGATCAGGCCCATGTCCAGCTCGCGCCGCAACTCCGCGAGCAGCTCCATGACCTGGGCCTGGACCGTGACGTCGAGCGCGGTGGTGGGCTCGTCGGCGATGATCAGGGCCGGCTCCAGGGCGAGCGCCATGGCGATCATGATGCGCTGGCGCATCCCGCCGGAGAACTGGTGCGGGTACTGCCGCACCCGCTCCCTGGCCCCCGGGATGCGCACCCGGTCCATGAGCTCGACGGCCTCGGCCCGCGCGGCCTTCCTGGACATGCCCCGGTGCACGACGAACATCTCGCCGAGCTGGTCGCCCACCGTCAGCACGGGGTTGAGCGAGGACAGCGCGTCCTGGAAGATCATCGCCATCCCGGCGCCCCGCACCTTGCGCCGCTCCTCCTCCTTCAGCCGGAGCAGGTCCCTGCCCTGGAAGAGGACCTCGCCGCCGGTGATCCGGCCGGGGGGCGTGTCGAGGATGCCCATCACGGCCTGCGCGGTGACGGACTTGCCCGAGCCGGACTCCCCCAGCACCGCGAGCGTCTCGCCCGCGTCCACGTGGTAGGTGACGCCGTTGACGGCCTTGGCGACCCCGTCCCGGGTCCGGAACTCCACGTGCAGGTCACGTACGTCGAGCAGCATCCGGGCACCTCACCTCAGCTTGGGGTCGAGGGCGTCGCGCACCGCGTCGCCGAGCATGATGAACGCCAGCACGGTCACCGCGAGCGCCCCGGAGGGCCACAGCAGGGCGTGCGGGGCGTTGCGGATGTAGGGCGAGGCGGCGGAGATGTCGATGCCCCAGGAGACGCTCGGCGGCTTCAGGCCGACGCCGAGGTACGACAGCGTCGCCTCCAGCGAGATGTAGGTGCCGAGCGCGATCGTCGCCACCACGATGACCGGTGCCACGGCGTTGGGCGCGATGTGCCGCAGCAGCAGCCGGGAGGAGGAGGCGCCGAGGGAGCGGGCGGCCTGGACGTAGTCGTGCTGCCGGGCGGTGATGACCGCGCCGCGGGCGATCCGGGAGATCTGCGGCCAGCCGAGCAGCACCATGAACCCGATGACCGGCCAGATGGTGTTGCTGGTGACCACCGACAGCAGCACGAGTCCGCCGAGGACGACCGGGATCGCGAAGAAGATGTCGGTGATCCGGGACAGGATCGAGTCGCCGAGACCGCCGAAGAAGCCGGCGAGGCCGCCGAGGACGCTGCCGAGGAGCGCGACCCCGAGCGTGGCGCAGACGCCCACCGCGACGGACGTACGGGCGCCGTAGACCGTGCGCGTGTAGACGTTGCAGCCCTGTCCGTCGTATCCGAAGGGGGCGCCGGGCTGGGAGCCCTCCTGGGCCTTGGCGAGGTCGCAGCGCAGCGGGCTGCCGGAGGCGATCGCGGACGGCCACAGGGAGATGAAGACCAGGAAGAGGATCACCAGGGCCGAGAGCAGGAAGACCGGGTTGCGGCGCAGGTCGTGCCAGGCGTCGGACCACAGGGAGCGCGGCCGGCCGGACGGGCCGCCGGCGTCCGGTCCGCCGGGCGGACGCTCCAGCGTCCGGGCCTCACTGGCGGCGAGGTCCATCGCGCCGCCCATGCCGGTGCCGGCGACGGCGCCCATGGGCGCGCCGGTGTCCTGGGCGTCAGACATAGCGGATCCTCGGGTCGAGTACGGCGTACAGGAGGTCGACGAGGAGGTTGGCGAGCAGGAAGACGAGGACGAGGACGGTCACGAAGCCGACCACGGTCTGGGTGTTCTGGCGGAGGATGCCCTGGTAGAGCTGGTAGCCGACGCCGTGGATGTTGAAGATGCGCTCGGTGACGATGGCACCGCCCATCAGGGCGCCGATGTCGGTGCCGATGAAGGTGACGACGGGGATCAGGGAGTTGCGCAGCAGATGCCGGGTGATCACCCGGTGCCGGGGCAGGCCCTTGGCGACGGCGGTGCGCACGTAGTCGGAGCGGCGGTTCTCCGCGATGGACGTGCGGGTCAGGCGGGTGACGTACGCCAGCGAGACGGAGGCGAGGACCAGGCCGGGCAGCAGCAGTTCCGCGAAGGGGGCCTCGGGGGACACCGACGGCGCGATCCAGCCCCACTCGACGCCGAGCAGGAGCTGGAGGAGCAGGCCGGTGACGAAGGTGGGGACGGAGATGACCACCAGCGTGGCCAGCAGGACGCCGGTGTCGACGGGCCGGCCGCGGCGCAGGCCGGTGACCACGCCCAGGGTGATCCCGATGACGATCTCGAAGAGGATCGCGACGACGGTCAGCCGGATGGTGACCGGGAAGGCGCTGCCCATCAGCTCGGTGACCGGCTGCCCGTTGAAGGCGGTGCCGAAGTCGCCGGTGAAGAGGTTGCCCATGTAGGTCAGGTATTGCTGCCAGACCGGCTTGTCGAGGCCGAACTCCTTCCTGAGCTGCGCGGCCGTCGCCGGGTCGCACTCCCGCTCCCCGCACAGGCCGGCGATGGGGTCGCCCATCACGTTGACCATCAGGAAGATCAGCAGCGTGGCCCCGACGAAGACCGGGATCATCTGCAGCAGCCGCCGGACGACGTACCGTCCCATGGCGCCGCCTCAGCTGACCTTGATCTCGTCGTAGACCGGGACGGAGAACGGGTTGAGCTTCACGTCGGACAGCCGCTGCGAGTAGCCGGCGCTGCCGTTCTGGTACCAGAGCGGGATGGCGGCCATGCTGTCCCGGACGACCTCCTCGGCCTGCTGGAAGGTTCGCACGGCAGCGGCGGCGTCGGTCTCGGAGTTGGCCCGGTCGACCAGCTCGTCGAACTTCTCGTCGGACCACTTGCCGTCGTTGGAGGAGGCGCCGGTGTAGTAGAGCGGCTGGAGGAAGTTCTGGATCAGCGGGTAGTCCATCTGCCAGCCGGCGCGGAAGGGGCCCGTCATCTTCTTGTCGGTGATCCGGCCCCGGAAGTCGGCGAACGTGCCGATCGGGTTGGTGACGCAGGCGCGGTCGTTGTCGAGGGCGTTGTTGATGGAGTTGCAGACGGCGTCCACCCACTGCTTGTGCGAGCCGGTGTCCGCGTTGACCGTGATCTTCACCTGGCCGCCGGGCAGCCCGCCGCCCTCCTCGATCAGCTTCCTGGCCGCGGCCGGGTCGTACTGGCACCACTCGCCGCACAGGCCCGGTTTGTAGCCGCCGTCCTCGCCCAGCACCGGTGAGGTCCAGTCGGTGGCCGGGGTGCGGGTGCCGGCGAAGATGGTCTTGGTGATCTGCTCCCGGTCGATCGCCCGGGACAGGCCCTTGCGGACCTTGTCCATGCCGGGCTTGTCCCAGTTCTTGTCGTAGTACGGGAAGGCGAGGGTCTGGAGGATGCCGGCCGGGGTGTTGAGGTAGCGGTCGCCGAGGTCCGTGCGCACGTTCTTCAGCTGGGCGGCGGGCACGTCGTCGACGAGGTCCAGGTTCCCGGCCATCAGGTCGGTGTAGGCGGTGTTGTTGTCGGTGTAGACCTTGAGGTCGACGCCGCCGTTCTGCGCCTTGTCCGGGCCCGGGTAGCCCTCCCAGGTGCGCAACGACATCTGGGCGCCCTTGGTGTACGAGTCGACGGCGTAGGGGCCGTTGCCGACGGGCCTGCTCAGCCAGGCCGCGTGGTCGTCGAAGAAGGCGCGGGGCAGCGGGGCGAAGGCGGCGTAGCCGAGGGTGTCGGGGAAGCTGGAGAACTTCTGGCTCAGCCGTACGGTGAAGGTGCGGTCGCCGGTGACCCGCAGGCCGGAGAGGGTGTCGGCGCTCTGTGCGCCGCCGCCGTCCGGGTGCACCTTGTCGTAGCCGTCGATGTAGCTGAAGAAGTAGGCGTTGCGCTGGTTGTTCCTCAGGCTCGCGCCGTAGTTCCAGGCGTCGACGAAGGAGCGGGCGGTGACCTTCTCGCCGTTGCTGAAGGTCCAGCCGTCCTTGACGGTGACGGTGAAGTTCTGGGAGTCGCTCGTCGTGATGGACTCCGCGAGCATGTCCTCGGCCTTGCCGCTCACCGGGTCGTACCGCTTCAGTCCGCGGAAGATCATGTCGAGGACCTTGCCGCCCTGCACCTCGTTGGTGTTGGCGGGCTCCAGCGGGTTCTGCGGGTCGCCCCAGGAGGAGCTGAGCACCGCGCCCCCGTCGCCGCTGCCGCCGCCGCCCCCGCCGCAGCCGGCGCCCAGCAGAGCGACCGCCGCCGCACACGCGGCCCATCGGGCGTGCCGTGCTCCACGCATGGGGTGCCTCCTCGGGATCCGCCGCCAGCGCCGGGACGCTGACCCGTTGTCGACCACTGTTCTGACCCGCTATCAGCCAATATCGACGCATACAATGAGCAACGCACACGGGGACGGCCCTTTGGGCTAGGCGGCATCCGTTCTTCCGGCGTAAATCCCTGATTTCTGTACTGATCAGCCGTACAGCAGGCACACTGCCCGGATGGTTGATCGTTCCTTCGGTGACGCCTTCCTCGCCGGGCTGTACGACGCGCTCAACCCGTGGGGTCCGGGTGACGACTTCTTCCTCGATCTGGTGATGTCCGCCGACGCCGTGCTCGACGTGGGCTGCGGCACCGGACGCCTTCTCGGGCGGGCCCGCCGGGCCGGGCACGAGGGCCGGCTGACCGGAATCGATCCCGCCGCCGCCATGCTCGTCCAGGGCCGCCGGGCGAACCGCGAGGTGGAGTGGGTGCTCGGAGACCTGCGCTGCACGGCGTGGCGGGAGGAGTTCGACCTGGTCGTGATGACGGGGCACGCCTTCCAGGAACTGGTCGGCGACGAGGAGCTGCGCCTCGCGCTCGCCGCGGTCCGCGAGAGTCTGCGGCCGGAGGGGCGGTTCGTCTTCGACACCCGCAATCCGGCCGCCCGGGCCTGGGAGACATGGACCCCGGAGCGGATCCGCGAGGTGCCCGGCCCGGACGGCGACCTGGTGCGGGTGTGGCACGAGGCGCTGACGCCGGTGCGCGGCGAGCGGGTGTCGTTCACCGAGACGTTCGACGCCCCGCGCTGGGACGGGCCGCGGACCAGCCACAGCACGATCAGGTTCCTGGACGTCAGCACGCTGGACCGCCTCCTCGACGAGGCGGGACTCGTCACGCGGGAGCGGTACGGCGACTTCGACCGCGGGCCCCTCACCGCCACGAGCCCCGAGATCGTCAGCGTCACGGCTCGCGCGGACCAGGGGCTGTCTGACAATTCGCGTCGTCGCCCGGAGGCCGGCCGGACGGCGTCAGGTGCGTGCGCTCGGTGCGCCGGGCCCTGACCCGCGTACTGGACGTCTGGGCAGCGCGAAGCCCCCGGGACCGGTGTTGCGCCGGTCCCGGGGGCTTCGCGTGGGCTCAGTCCTGGTCCTGGGCCTCCTCCAGCGCCTTCAGCGCCGGGTCCAGGACGACGTCCTCGCCACGGGCCTCCGTGGTGGGCTCCTCCGGGAAGTGGCAGGCCGTCAGGTGGCCGTCCCGGTTGCCGGAGATCTGCACCAGCGGCGGCTCGTCCGTCGCGCACTTGTCCTGCGCCTTCCAGCAGCGGGTGCGGAAGCGGCAGCCGGACGGCGGGTGGATCGGCGAGGGCACGTCGCCGGCGAGGCGGATGCGCTCACGGCCCTCTTCCTCGTCCCCGAACTCGACCTCGGGCACCGCGGAGAGCAGGGCGTGGGTGTACGGGTGCCGCGGCCGGTTGTAGATCGAGTCGCGGTCACCGACCTCCACCACCTTGCCGAGGTACATGACGGCCACGCGCTGCGAGAAGTGCCGCACGATGGCCAGGTCGTGGGCGATGAACATGAAGGCGATGCCCAGCTCCTGCTGCACCTTCTGCAGCAGGTTCACCACCTGCGCCTGGATCGACACGTCGAGCGCGGAGACCGGCTCGTCGGCGACGATCAGCTTCGGGTTCAGGGCCAGGGCGCGGGCCACGCCGATGCGCTGGCGCTGACCGCCGGAGAACTCGTGCGGGAAGCGGTTGTAGTGCTCCGGGTTGAGGCCGACGAGCTCCAGCAGCTCACGGACCTTCTTCTCCCGGCCGCCCGCCGGGTTGATCCCGTTGACCTCCATCGGCGACTTGATGATCGTGCCGACGGTCTGCCGCGGGTTCAGCGAGGAGTACGGGTCCTGGAAGATCATCTGGATCTCGGACCGCACCGGCGCGAGCTGGCGGCGGGAGGCGTGCGTGATGTCCTGGCCGGCGTACGTGATCTGGCCGGACGTCGGCTCCAGCAGCCGGGTGATCAGCCGGCCCGTCGTCGACTTGCCGCAGCCGGACTCGCCGACCAGGCCGACGCTCTCGGCGACGCCGACGGTCAGGTCGACGCCGTCGACGGCCTGCACCGCGCCGACCTTCCGTTTGATCGGAAAGCCGCCGAATATCGGGAAGTGTTTGGTCAGGCCCTTGACCTCGAGCAGCGTCTCGCTTCCGGTGCCGGTGGAGCCCTGCTGTGCGGGGAGGGTGAGGTTCTCGCTCATGATCTCGGTTCTCCCTAGCGCAGCCGGGGCTGGATCTCGTCGATGAAGATGGTCTGCTTCTGCTCGGCCGTCAGGTGGCACGCCGAGGCGCGGCCCTCGCCCAGGGGCGGCCGTGCGTCCGTGCAGAGGGTGCCCGACACGCGGTCCTGGAAGGCACAGCGCGGGTGGAAGGGGCAGCCCGACGGCGGGTTGAGCAGCGACGGCGGGGAGCCCGGGATCGGCGTCAGTTCCTCGAGGATGTCGCCGTCCAGCCGCGGCATGGAGCTGAGCAGGCCCCAGGTGTACGGGTGCTTGGGAGTGCGCAGCACCTCCTTGACGGTGCCGCGCTCCACGGCCCGGCCCGCGTACATCACCAGCAGGTCGTCGGCCATCTGCGAGATGACCCCGAGGTCGTGGGTGATGAAGATGATCGCGGAACCGAACTCCTGCTGCAGATCCTTGAGCAGGTCCAGGATCTGCGCCTGCACGGTCACGTCGAGCGCGGTGGTCGGCTCGTCGGCGATCAGCAGGTCGGGGTCGCACATCAGCGCCATGGCGATCATCGCGCGCTGGCGCATACCGCCGGAGAACTGATGGGGGTAGTCGTCGAAGCGCACCTTGGGCTGCGGGATGCCGACCTTCTCCAGCATCTGGATCGCGCGGTCCTTGGCCTCCTTCTTGGAGGCACCGGTGTGCTTCATGTACGGCTCGGACAGCTGCCGGCCCACCGTGTAGTACGGGGAGAGGGCGGTCAGCGGGTCCTGGAAGATCATCGCCATCTTGTTGCCGCGGAGCCGCTCCAGCTCCTTCTCACCGGCGGTGACGAGCTCCTTGCCGTCGAGGACGATCTCGCCGTCGACGGTGGTGGTCCGCGGGCTGTGCAGGCCCAGGATCGTCAGGTTGGTGACGGACTTGCCGGAGCCGGACTCGCCGACGATGCCCAGGGTCTTGCCGCGCTCGACATCGAAGGACAGTCCGTCGACCGCCTTGACGATGCCGTCCTCGGTGGAGAACTGCACCCGCAGGTCACGGACCGAGAGGAAGCTCTCAGGCCCGGTCGGGGCCGGGGCGTCCTCGGTCTTGGTCAGTGTGGTCACGGTGGTTCGTTCTTCCTAGGAGAGACGGACGCGCGGGTCGATCCAGGCGTACACGATGTCGACGAGGATGTTCAGCAGCAGGATGACGAAGGCGCCGACCAGCATGACGCCCATCGTCAGCGGGAGGTCCTTGGTGACCGCGCCGTCGACCGCGAGGCGGCCGATGCCCTGGAGCGAGAACGTCAGCTCGGTGACGACGCCACCGCCGAGCAGGGAGCTGATGTCGATGCCGAGGACGGTGACGATCGGGATGAGCGAACCGCGCCAGGCGTAGCGGAAGAAGACGTACCGCCTCGGCATGCCCTTGGCGCGGGCCGTGCGGACGTGTTCCTCGGCGAGCTGCTCGATCAGCGAGGCGCGCGCCATACGGGTGTACTGCGCCGTGAAGATCGTGGCCATGACGGCCATGGGGATCCACAGGCCCCCCAGCCAGCCGACGGGATCCTCCGTGAACGGCACGTACTTCGGATCCTCCACCCAGCCGGTGCTGTACACGAAGATCAGCAGCACGATCGGGCCGAGGAAGTAGATCTGCATCGAGCTGAGGACCATGGACGTGCCGGTGGCGATCTTGTCCGCCGCGGTTCCCCGGCGATAGGCGGCCAGCATGCCGGCGCCGATGCCGATGGTGAGGAAGACGACCATGGCGCCGACGGTCAGCGAGAGGGTCAGCGGGAAGCGGTCCATGATCGTGTCCCAGACCAGGTCGCCCGAGTAGAACGACTGGCCGAGGCACGGGGCCGGGCAGTGACCGTCGGGGAAGTCACGGCCGACGACGATGCCGGACATGAAGTCCCAGAACTGGGTGGTGACGGGCAGGTTGAGACCGAGCGCGTGCCGGATGGCCTCGAGTCTGTCGGGCGAGCAGTCCCTGCCACAGGCCAGTGAGGCGTAGTCGGATGGCGCAGCGACGAAGAGGAAGAAGGTCGCGGCACCGATGAGGAACAGGGTGACGACGGCACCGACCGTGCGCCGAAGGATGAACTGAAGCATGGCGGGAAGGCTGCTCTCTGCGGAGACGGTGGGAGGTTTGCGTGGAATCGCGGGGGCGCGCTCCGCCTGGTGCGCACCCCCGCGATCAGCCGTAGAGAGTTACGACTTCAGGAACAGTCGGGTGACGTCGATGTAGCTGGACTCGGTGCTGTAGCGGGCACCGCCGATGTTCGAGCCGTAGAGCTGGAACTGCTTGGTGTACCACAGCGGAGCGGCCGGGTTGACCGTCTCGAGGATGTAGTGGTGCGCCTCGATCCAGGTCTTGGCGGCCTCGGTCGGCTCCTGGGTCAGGGCCTTGTGGATCAGCTCCTGGACCTTCGGGTCGTTGACGTGCGAGTAGTTCGGCGAACCCTCGGCGATCTGGTCACCGTCGTAGACCGGCGTCACGACCGTGGCCGGGGACGGCCAGTCCTGGCCCCAGCCGGAGATGTAGATGTCGTACGGGTTGTCGACCTTGCCGATCTGCTCGTAGTAGCTCGCGGAGTCGACCTCCTTGGCCACGATGTCGAAGCCGACCTTGGTCAGCGCGTCCTCGACGGCGACCTTGCGCTTCTGACCCTGCTCGCTGTTGTTGTAGGCGAACACGAGCTTCTTCTCGGCGGCCGGGACGTCCTTCAGGAGCTCCTCGGCCTTCGCGATGTTGCCCTGCGGCGTCTTCAGACGGCCGTAGGGGTCGTAGCCGGCCTCGTAACCCGGCAGGGTCGGGGCGAACAGGTTCGGGGCCACGTCGCCACCGTAGGCGCCGCCCTCACCGGCGATCAGCGACTTCGAGTTCACCGCGTAGGTGATGGCGTCGCGGACCTTCTTGTTCTTGACCCGGTCCAGGTTGAAGTTCAGCACCTGGACGTAGGGCTGGTAGCCCTTGATCGTGCGCTTGTTGACCGCCGGGTCGCCGACGACGTCCTGGATCTGGGTGGACTCGACGCCGCCGGTCAGCTGGATGGCGTTCTTGGAGCCGCCCTGGTCGGAGATCAGACGCTTGGTCTGGGTCGACTCGGTGACACCGAACTGGAAGTCGAAGCCGTCGACGTACTGGTGCCGGACGGAGTCGGACTTCGGGTCCCACTGGTCGTTCTTGACCAGCTTGAGGACCTTGCCGATCTTGTACTCGGCGATCTTGTACGGGCCGGTGGAGACCGGCGCCTTGTCGTACCGCTCCTTCGTGTCGGACTTCTCCGGAACGATGGAGTAGCCCGGCATGGCCAGCGTCTGCGGGAGGTCCGGACGCGGCTTGTCGAAGTGGAAGACGACGGTCTTGTCGTCCGGGGTCTCCAGGACCGAGTCCGGCAGGTGCTTGCTGCCGAAGCCGCCGTCCGGCAGCGCCTCGCGGTACTTCGCGCCGCTCAGCCAGGTCTGCAGGTACGTCGGGCCGTCGAAGATGAACTCCGCGTACTGGCGCTCGATGGTGTGGCGGACGTCGGCGGAGGTGATCACGTTGCCGTTCTGGTCCTTGACGCCGTCCTTCAGCGTGAAGGTCCAGGTCTTGCCGCCTTCGGTGGACTTGCCGGAGTCGGTCGCGAGGTCACCGACGACGGAGACACCGCCCTTGCCGTCCTCCTCGAAGTTGGTCAGGCCGCGGAAGAGCAGGTTGGCGACCTGGCCGGCGTCGGAGACGTAGATCTGGCCCGGGTCCAGGTGGGACAGGCCCGACTCCTGGAAGACGGTGATGGTGCCGCCGGGCTTGGCTCCGGGGACCTCCTCGGCCGGGCCGGCCGAGGCCGCGGCGTCGGCGTAGGTGACCGCCTTCGACTGGGTGGCGGCCTCCTTCTGGTCCTTCTTCGAGTCCTTGTTGGAGCTGGTGCCCTTGTTCTCGGAGCACCCGGTGAGCGCGAGGGAGCCGGCCGCGAGGGCGACGACTATGGCACGCGCTCTGCGCGAGGTGAGCGACTTCATAGCGGTGAATGCACCTACCTGTCGGTTGTTATCCATGAGTACTGCCTGACGCGGCTGGTAGGCCGTCGCGGGGGCGGCAGTCACCCCCCACCAATGGACGATTAGCGCCCGGACTTGGGGTCGAAGGCATCCCGTACCGAGTCTCCGAGGAGGTTGAAGCACAGGATGAAGATCACCAACGCCACTCCGGGGAAGAACATGAACGCCGGGTCCTGCTCGGCGTACTTGGCGCCGGCGGCGAACAGTCGTCCCCAGTCCGGGGTCGGCTCGACGAAGCCGACACCGGCGAAGGAGAGGAAGGCGATGGTGAGGATGGTGCTCGGGAGCTGGTACGTGAACTGGATCAGGATCGGGGAGACGACGTTCGGCAGGATCTCCTTGCGGACGATCCGCCACGGGGACGCGCCCGCGACCTTGGCCGCCTCCACGAACTCCCTCTCACGCAGCGACAGCACCGTCGAGCGGACGATACGCGCCATGCTCATCCAGCCGAGCAGCCACAGCACGATCAGGATCGCCAGCGCCCGGAAGTACGTGGGGGTCTCCTCCCGGGGGTCCACGAAGAACGCGGTCACGACCGGCATGAAGGCGATGAAGAACAGCTGCTGCGGGAACGAGAGGAAGAAGTCGGTGACCCGGCCCAGCCAGTAGTCGGTGCGGCCACCGAAGTAGCCGCCCACCAGGCCGATGATGATGCCGGTCACCATCAGCAGCGTGGTCACGCCCAGCGCCATGAACAGCGAGGTGCGCATGCCGTACATCAGCATGGCGAACAGGTCACGCCCGTACTGCGGCTCCACACCGAACCAGTGGTCCGCCGAGACACCGCCGAACCAGCCGAGCGGCAGACCGAAGTCGTCCAGCACGGGCCGGTCCGCGAAGGTGGGGTCCTGGCCGTACAGCGTGTACGGATCGGTGCCGCTGATCGACGTCAGCAGCGGGGCCGCGAGCGCGGCGACGAAGTAGAAAATCACTACGCCGGCGCAGATCATCCCTGTACGGTCACGCTTGAAGCGCTGCCACATCAACTGCCCGGGGGAACGACCCTCAAGCTTCTTCGTTCCCTTGGCGACCTCGGAGGTCGCGTCGAGCTCTGGGTCCAAGGCGACCGTGGACCCGGAGCCCTCGGCCTTGGTTGGACTGGTCATGTTGTTCTTCCCCCGGGGGGTTGGAGAGTTGAGCGCAGCACAGATACCGGCAGGTTCTGTGGTTTGGGGGAACTTTCGCCAAGTGCATCAACGCGCGTCAAGGGCGCAAGACACAGGGATCTCCCTCGCGTCCATTTTTTGAGCAAAAATTGCAAAGATTGACACCTGCGCGCGCTTGACAGGTGAGACGGGAAGTCGACGTTTCGGACATAACGGGAGGGATTTTTGTTTACATGTCCGAAACTTGATCGCCAGGGCACCGATATCCGAACAGGGCTTCAAGATTCGCCCACAGCCTCCTGAAAACGCCCAACACGAGGACCCGGCTCCCTCCCTTCACGGAGGGGGCCGGGTCCTGTCAGAGGGCCCTTGAGGGCCCGTCAGCCGTGCTTGGCGCGGCTCGCGGCGCGGGCACGCTCACGCGCGTCCAGGTTGACCTTGCGAATGCGCACGGCCTCCGGGGTCACCTCGACGCACTCGTCGTCGCGGCAGAACTCCAGGGACTGCTCCAGCGACAGCTTGCGCGGCGGGACGATCGACTCGGTCACATCGGCCGTGGAGGACCGCATGTTGGTGAGCTTCTTCTCCTTGGTGATGTTGACGTCCATGTCGTCGGCACGGGAGTTCTCACCGACGATCATGCCCTCGTACACCTCGGTGCCGGGCTCCACGAAGAGCACGCCGCGCTCCTGGAGATTCGTCATCGCGAACGCGGTGACGGCACCCGAGCGGTCGGCGACCAGCGAGCCGTTGTTCCGGGTCTGCAGGGTGCCGAACCACGGCTCGAAGCCCTCGTGGATGGAGTGCCCGATGCCCGTGCCACGGGTCTGCGTGAGGAACTCCGTCCGGAAACCGATCAGACCCCGGGACGGCACGACGAACTCCATGCGGACCCAGCCCGAGCCGTGGTTGGACATGTTGTCCATGCGGCCCTTGCGGACGCCCATGAGCTGCGTGACGGCGCCCATGTGCTCCTCGGGCACGTCGATGGTCATGCGCTCGACCGGCTCGTGCACCTTGCCGTCCACGTCCTTCGTGACGACCTGGGGCTTGCCGATGGTCAGCTCGAAGCCCTCGCGGCGCATCGTCTCGACCAGGATGGCCAGCGCCAGCTCACCACGGCCCTGCACCTCCCAGGCGTCCGGCCGCTCGGTGTCCAGCACCCGGAGGCTGACGTTACCGATCAGCTCGCGGTCGAGACGGTCCTTGACCTGGCGGGCGGTGACCTTGCGGTCCTTGACGGCCGCCTTGTTGTCGGCGCCCTTGCCGGTGGCGCCGCGGCCGACCAGCGGGGAGGTGTTGGTGCCGATGACCATCGAGATCGCGGGCTCGTCGACCGTGATCAGCGGCAGCGCCACCGGGTTCTCCGGGTCGGCCAGGGTCTCGCCGATCATGATGTCCGGGATACCGGCGACGGCGCAGATGTCACCGGGGCCGGCCACCTCCGCCGGCTTGCGGGTGAGCGCCTCGGTCATCATCAGCTCGGAGATGCGCACGTTGCCGACCGACCCGTCGCGCTTCATCCACGCGACCGTCTGCCCCTTGCGCAGCTCGCCCTGCTCGACACGGAGCAGCGCGATACGGCCGAGGAAGTTGTCGGCGTCCAGGTTGGTGACGTGGGCCTGGAGCGGGGCGGCCTCGTCGTACGTCGGCGCCGGGATGTGCTCCAGGATCGCGGAGAAGAACGGCTGGAGGCTGGTGGAGTCGGCCGGGACCGTGCCGTTGTCCGGCTTGGTCAGCGAGGCGATGCCGTCACGGCCGCACGCGTAGACGATCGGGAACTCGATCTGCTCCTCGTCCGCGTCCAGGTCGAGGAAGAGGTCGTAGGTCTCGTTGACGACCTCGTCGATACGGGCGTCGGGCCGGTCCGTCTTGTTGATGCACAGGATGACGGGGAGCCGGGCCTGGAGCGCCTTGCGCAGCACGAAGCGGGTCTGGGGCAGCGGGCCCTCGGAGGCGTCGACCAGCAGCACGACACCGTCGACCATGGACAGGCCGCGCTCGACCTCGCCGCCGAAGTCGGCGTGGCCGGGGGTGTCGATGATGTTGATCGTGATCGGGTCCCCGCCGTCCTTCGGGTGATACTTCACCGCGGTGTTCTTGGCGAGGATCGTGATGCCCTTCTCACGCTCCAGGTCGTTCGAGTCCATCATGCGGTCGTCGACGGAGTCGAGCTGGTGCGCGGCGAAGGCACCGGCCTGCTTGAGCATGGCGTCGACGATGGTCGTCTTGCCGTGGTCGACGTGGGCGACGATGGCGACGTTACGGATGTCGTGGCGCGTGGCCATATTGCGGCGTTCTCCCGGGATGGTGAGGACGGCTACGCGTAGGACTGTGTTACGCGCGCCCTGCCGGGCTTGACACGCCACGGCCTCACCCCATGGTACGGGGCTACCGCGGGTGAGGCTTGCGGGGATACGTCGGCGCAGGTGGGGGGCCGACCGGGAGGGCGGACCACGACGGCTCGGCCCGGCGCCGCGGGGTGTCGCGACGCCGGGCCGAGCAAGGGGGGAGCGATCAGTCAGTTCCCGGTCTTCGCCTTCGCGGGCTGCTTCGGCTTCAGGAAGCCCATGTCCTGATAGACCGGGGTCTCGAAGCCGAAGGAGCCGGTGTTGGCGAGCGTCTTACGGGCGACGGTCAGCTGGGGGCGCTGGTAGAGGGGGATGGAGCCCGCCGCCGCCCAGATGCGGGAGTCCGCCTTGCGGACGAGGTCGCGGGACTCCTCCTCGTCCAGCGTGCCGACGGCCTGGTCGAAGAGCTGGTCGACCTGGTCGGTGCCGACCCGCGTGTAGTTCTGCTCGATGCTCAGGGAGCCGTCGGCGGCCGGTACCGGCTTGGCGTAGATCGGCCGGGCGTCGGTCGCGGGGAACGCGGAGGCCGGCCAGGAGTACAGCGCGAGGTCGTACTCGCCGCTCGCGACGTGGTCCTTGAAGTAGCTCTCGTCGGGGACCTTCGAGGTCTCCGTGGTGATCCCCACCCGCTTCAGCATCCGCGTGATCCGGTCCGCGACCCGGTGCAGCGTGTCGGACCCCGGCCCGGACGGCAGGACGAAGCGCAGCGTGAGCGGCTTGCCGTCCTTGGCGAGCGGCCCGGCGGCCGGCCCGGGAGCCGCGGTGCCCTGGGGCGCGTAGGCGCCCTGCGCCCCGCCCCCCTGCTGGACGTGCTGCTTGCCGTCCTGGGCGAGGTTGCGGGGGTACTCCTGGTGGTCACGCCACTCGGTGTCCTCCCCGGCCTTCCCGTCCTGGTCGGTCTTCCCGTCCCGGTCGGCCTTCCCGTCCTCGCCGACGATGTAGGTGCCGTCGTCCTCCCCGGCCGGCTCCCCGGACTCCGGTGACGCCGACGTGCCCTTCGGCCCCGCCGCCTTCTCCTTCTTCCGCTCCTTCAGCGGCCCGCCGCGCACCCAGCCGGCGTCGGCGAGCAGCGCCTGTGCCTCCTTGGTGTCCTCGCCCCCGAGCGCGCCGCTGTTGTCGGCGTAGGCCTCCTGCCCGGCCAGCGCGAGGTGGCTGCCGACCGGGTCGGTCGGCAGGCCCAGCGGCTTGAGGACGACCTCCGCCAGTTCCCGGCGGTCCAGGGCGCGGGCCACGGCCCGGCGCACCCGTTCGTCGGCGAGCGGCCCCGCGGCGCCGTTGAGGGCGAGCTGCGTGTAGGCCGGTTCCAGCGACTTGCGGACCTCGTAGCGGGCCAGCGCCTGGGTGTCCGCGGGTACGGCCGCCGTGCCGCCCTGGGCCGGCGAGGCGGACCCCTTGGGCTGCCCGGCGACGTCGACGCGCTGCGCGGTCGCCACGTCGACGTCGGCGAGGTCCAGGGTCCCGGCGGCCAGCGCCTCGGCGCGCTTCTCGCGCGGCACGGCACTCAGCACGATCTTGGAGAGCTTGGCCGGCTCGCCCCACCAGCGGGGACTGCGGACGAGGGTGACCTGGTCCTTCTTCTTGTCGACGGTCTGCACCGTGAAGGGCCCGGCGGTGACCTTGAGCTTGGTGCGGGCGCCGTCGTTGAAGGAGTCGGGGGTGCCCATGACCTCCTTCGGGTACAGCGGCGAGAACAGCGACCGCCAGTCGGCGTAGGCCCGGCTGAAGGTGACCTTGACCTCCAGGTTGCTGCCGCCCCGCTCGATCCGCTCGATCCGCTCGTACCCGGCGTTGCGCGCGGTCCAGTAGGCGCTGTCCTTCCCGGACAGGGCCCGCCACTGGGCGGCGAAGTCGGCCGCGCCGAGCTCGCGCCCGTCGCTCCAGACGGCCTGCTGGTTGAGCTTGTAGAGGACCACCTGCCGGGGCTCGGTCTTCACGACCTTCGCCGATTCCAGGTAGTCGGAGTTGATCTCCGGCCGGCCGTTCTCGGTCAGCCGGAACATCGACGGCAGCACGGCCTGGGCGATCTTCGTGGTGGTCGCGTCGGCGTCGGCCTGGAAGGTGTTCAGCGTGTCGGGCACGGCGTCCACGGCCCAGCGCAGGGTCCCGCCGTCGGCGACCTGCGCGCGGGCGGCGGGCGCGATGTCCTGTCCGGCCAGCGGCTTGCCGGCATCGTCGTCCGAGCCGCACCCGGCCAGGGCGGGCACCGCGAGCACTCCCGCGGTGAGGAAGGCGACCGAGCGCATCACCGCGCGCAGTGTGACGCCGTGGTGGGACATCTCTGCTTACCTCCGGGAGCCGCGGGGGTTACGATCACTTTTGGTGGTATATGGAGCTGATCAGATGTTTTCAGCTTTATGCGGCCACTGAAGAGGAAAGGGTTCGGCAACACCGGGCGACACGGCGACGACGGCCGGGAAGCCCACCCGTGCGGCGCAACACACCACGGGACGCACCGGAACGCCTCGGCCAATCGGTGCACGTCCCTTCCCAGCGACAGGTGTGACGCGCAACACTCGCAGGCGCATGACCGTTGCCACCCACGGCCACCGTGCCGACGGAAGTGAGGTCACGTCATGTCCGTGCACGACGAACTGACAACGGTGCAGCGCTGCCTGGACGACCTGTCCCGGTCGCTGGGCCGCCTGGAGCAGCAGCTCGGTACCGGCGGGCTCGACATACGCCGCGTCCGCACCGACTGCGAACACCTGCGCGAAAGTCTCGCGCTGCTCCGCGAGGCGGCCAGCTCTCCGGCCGCGCAGCGGCGCCCGGAGCTCGTCACCATTCCGGACACCCCGTACGACAACAGCCTGTGGGTCGACACGGACGACGAGGGACTCGGCGCCCGCGACCGACGCGCACCCTGACCGGCCCGAGTCCCGACCGACCGGAGTCACACCTTGGCCACTGGTACGGAACCCACAACCACAGATCCCCATCCCTCCGGCGGCGGCGTCCGGTCGGCCTCCCGCGCCGCGATCGCGGCCCCGCATCTGCGGACCGATCGCTGGTGGCTGGCACCGGCCGCCACCGCCGCCGGGCTGTTCGCCTTCATCGTGTACTCGACGTGGCGGGCCTTCGCGAACACCGACTACTACGCGGCCCCCTACGTCTCGCCCTTCTACTCCCCCTGTCTGGCGGAGAACTGCGAGCCGATGAAGGGGGGACCCAACTGGGAGCTCTTCGGCAGTTGGTGGGGCATCTCCCCCGCGATCATCATCCTGATCTTCCCGCTCGGCTTCCGGCTCACCTGCTACTACTACCGCAAGGCCTACTACCGGGGTTTCTGGGCGTCCCCGCCGGCCTGCGCGGTGGCCGAGCCGCACAAGAAGTACTCCGGTGAGACCCGCTTCCCGCTGATCCTGCAGAACGTCCACCGGTACTTCTTCTACGCGGCGATCCTGGTCGCCGGCATCCTGACGTACGACACCGTGCTCGCCTTCCGCGACGAGAACTACGCGTGGGGCCACATGGGCCTCGGCACCCTGGTGTTCCTCGTCAACATCGTGCTGATCTGGGCGTACACGATCTCCTGTCACTCCTGCCGGCACATCGTCGGCGGCAAGCTCAAGCACTTCTCCAAGCACCCGGTGCGCTACCGGATGTGGCAGTGGGTCGGCAAGCTGAATGCCCGTCACATGCTGCTCGCCTGGGCGTCGTTGGTGAGCGTGGCGCTCGCCGACTTCTACGTCTATCTCGTCGCGTCCGGGGTCTTCGACGATCCGCGCTTCTTCTAGATGAGTGGGGCCTTTTGATGTCCGTGGTCGAGCGACAGGAGTGGGACGTCGTCGTGGTCGGCGCGGGCGGCGCGGGACTGCGCGCCGCCATCGAGGCGCGTGAGCGGGGCGCGCGCACGGCCGTGATCTGCAAGTCGCTGTTCGGCAAGGCGCACACGGTGATGGCCGAGGGCGGGATCGCCGCCGCGATGGCCAACGCCAACCCGCACGACAACTGGCAGGTGCACTTCCGTGACACCCTGCGCGGCGGCAAGTTCCTCAACCAGTGGCGGATGGCCGAGCTGCACGCCCAGGAGGCCCCGGAGCGGGTCTGGGAGCTGGAGACCTGGGGCGCGCTGTTCGACCGTACGAAGGACGGCCGGATCTCCCAGCGCAACTTCGGCGGCCACGAGTACCCGCGTCTCGCCCACGTCGGCGACCGCACCGGCCTGGAGCTGATCCGCACCCTCCAGCAGAAGATCGTCTCCCTCCAGCAGGAGGACCACCGCGAGACCGGCGACTACGAGTCCCGTCTCAAGGTCTTCCAGGAATGCACGGTCACCCGCGTCCTCAAGGACGGCTCCCGGGTGAGCGGTGTCTTCGCCTACGAGCGGGAGTCGGGCCGCTTCTTCGTCCTGCAGGCCCCCGCGGTCGTCATCGCGACCGGCGGCATCGGCAAGTCCTTCAAGGTCACGTCGAACTCGTGGGAGTACACGGGCGACGGTCACGCGCTGGCGCTGCTGGCCGGGGCGCCGCTGCTGAACATGGAGTTCGTGCAGTTCCACCCGACCGGCATGGTCTGGCCGCCCTCGGTGAAGGGCATTCTGGTCACGGAGTCCGTCCGCGGCGACGGCGGCGTGCTGCGCAACTCCGACGGCAAGCGGTTCATGTTCGACTACGTCCCCGACGTCTTCAAGGAGAAGTACGCCGAGACCGAGGACGAGGCCGACCGCTGGTACGAGGACCCGGAACGCAACCGGCGTCCCCCCGAGCTGCTCCCCCGCGACGAGGTCGCCCGGGCCATCAACTCCGAGGTCAAGGAGGGCCGCGGCTCCCCGCACGGCGGTGTCTTCCTGGACGTTTCGACGCGGATGCCCGCCGAGGTGATCAAGCGCCGGCTGCCGTCGATGTACCACCAGTTCAAGGAGCTGGCCGACGTCGACATCACCGCCGAGGCGATGGAGGTCGGCCCCACCTGCCACTACGTCATGGGCGGCATCGCCGTCGACTCCGACTCGGCGGCGGCGCGCGGGGTGCCGGGGCTGTACGCGGCCGGTGAGGTGGCCGGCGGGATGCACGGATCCAACCGGCTCGGCGGCAACTCGCTGTCCGACCTGCTGGTGTTCGGCCGCCGGGCGGGACTGCACGCCGCCGAGTACGCGGCGGGCGTGGCGGCGACCCGCCCCCGGGTGGACGACGACCAGGTGGCCTCGGCCGCGGCGGAGGCGCTGCGCCCGTTCTCGGCCGAGGCGGAGACCGAGGAGCCGGCCGGTGGCCCGCCGGAGAACCCCTACAGCCTGCACCAGGAGCTCCAGCAGACGATGAACGACCTGGTCGGCATCATCCGCCGGGAGTCGGAGATGGCACAGGCCCTGAAGAAGCTGGCCGAGCTGCGGGCCCGGGCCCGGCGCGCCGGCGTCGAGGGCCACCGCCAGTTCAACCCGGGCTGGCACCTCGCGCTGGACCTGCGGAACATGCTGCTGGTCAGCGAGTGCGTGGCCAGGGCCGCGCTGGAGCGCAGCGAGTCGCGCGGCGGCCACACCCGCGAGGACCACCCCGCGATGGAGCGCGCGTGGCGCCGCGTCAACCTGCTCTGCCAACTCATCGATCCCACGGACGGGTTGGGGGCGACCGACCCGGTCCGGGGTCAGATCGCCCTCGCCCGTGAGGACACCGAACCCATCCGTTCCGACCTGCTCGCCCTCTTCGACAAAGAGGAGCTGGTCAAGTACCTCGCCGAAGAGGAGCTGTACGAGTGAGCAGCTATGAGGCCCGCTTCAAGGTGTGGCGCGGGGACACGGACGGCGGCGGCCTGGAGGACTTCGAGGTCGAGGTCAACGACGGCGAGGTGGTGCTGGACATCATCCACCGGCTCCAGGCCACCCAGGCCCCCGACCTGGCGGTGCGCTGGAACTGCAAGGCCGGCAAGTGCGGTTCGTGCTCGGCCGAGATCAACGGGCGGCCCCGGCTGCTGTGCATGACCCGGATGTCGGTCTTCGACCGCGCGGAGACGATCACCGTCACCCCGCTGCGCGCCTTCCCGGTCGTACGGGACCTCGTCACGGACGTCGGCTTCAACTACGACAAGGCGCGCGAGGTCCCGGCGTTCGTGCCGCCGGCCGGACTCGGCCCGGGCGAGTACCGCATGATGCAGGAGGACGTCGACCGGTCGCAGGAGTTCCGCAAGTGCATCGAATGCTTCCTGTGCCAGGACACCTGCCATGTGGTCCGTGACCACGAGGAGAACAAGCCCGCCTTCGCGGGCCCCCGCTTCCTGATGCGGATCGCGGAACTGGACATGCACCCGCTGGACGCGGCGGACGAGTCCGGCCTGGACCGCAGGCGCACGGCCCAGGACGAACACGGCCTCGGCTACTGCAACATCACCAAGTGCTGCACGGAGGTCTGCCCCGAAGGCATCAAGATCACCGACAACGCCCTGATCCCGCTGAAGGAACGGGCCGTCGACCGCAAGTACGACCCGCTGGTCTGGCTGGGCGACAAGATCCGCCGACGGCCCGCGTCGTCGTCAGGAGGCTGAGGCGCGCAGATAGCCGGAGTGCGCGACCTGCCCGAGGAAGGTGAACCGGGTGTCGGATGCCATGTGCTTCTCGAAGGCCTCCTTGATGCCCGGCCACTTCGGGTGCCCGAAGTCGTCGAGGACGACGATCCCGCCGGGGGCGACGATCTGCTCGGCCCACTCCAGGTCCTTGGCCACGCCCTCGGCGGAGTGGTCGCCGTCGACGATCACCACGCCGTAGGAGCGGTCGGAGACGGCGGCGCGCACCTCGGGGTCCTCCGAGAAGCCCTGCTGGATCCGGGTCGCGGCACCGGCCGCACCCACCAGCGCCAGATTGCTGCGCACGGCGGCCTCCCGCACCGGCGTGCCCGTCACGTCGCCGCTCATGCTGGTGCCCGGCTGGAGCTGCTGACCGGCCAGCGGGTCGACGATCGTGAGCCGGGGGTCCCGCCCCTCCCGCTCCATCATCCGGATCACGGCCGCGCCGAACATGCCGTAGAGCGTGCCGATCTCCAGGATCTCGTCGTTCGGCGGGTCGAGCAGCGGAACGGCGGCGAGCTTGCCGCAGATGTTCATCGTGCCGCCGGCGATGCGGCCGACGCCCAGCGCCTCCATCGCGATGAGCAGCCGGAACGCCTGCGCGACCGCCCGCTCGGCGCCCTCCCCGTTCCCCGTGACATGGGTCAGCTCGGCGATCGTCCGGTTCAGATGAGGGGTCGAGGGCAGCCGGGACGCACCGCGCCCGGTGCCGTCGAAGAACAGCTCCAGGGGCCGCTGACGGCTGCGTATCTTCTTCAGCTCCTGCTGCACGGCGTCGTGGGAGGTGTTTCCGACGACCCGCCGGACCTCACGCTGGATGCGCTGGTCGATGAGCGCGATGGCGGGCCGCAGGGCACGCCGGGCGACCTTGCTGGTGAGTAGAGCTCGCATGGATCGGTGACCCTCACAAGGATTGGGGGAAGTGCCGTGGAACGTAGGCCGCGCACAGCCACCCCACAACTAACGGAAGCACCCCAAGGGGCAAAGCTCATGTGACGTCTGTCCGACGAATCGGTGACACCGGGTGCGCGGGGCGCCCGGTGCGCTCATGCGAACGGGTGCCGGCGGCGACGCGGCGCGCGCCGGCCCGGGCTTCGCCCTCGCGAGAGGGGGCGGCGCGCGGAGCAGTCGGGCCACACCAGGGGCGCACACCACTCGCGGAGCCGCATTCCTGCTCATACGCTCCGAAATGTGACGCCCTCCTCGATCCGCCGCCGGCCCCGGCGTGCGCCCACGCACATATCCGTGCGGGTCGCGCACACGCTGCTCGGCGGGGTGATCGCGGTGCTGTGGCTGGTGTGGCCCGGACTGACCGCGTCGTCGAGCAGCGACCGCCCGGCCGCGCTCCCGTCCACCGCCCCCACCCCGGGCGCGGCGGCCCAGGAGGAGGGGGAGGAGACCTCCACCGCCGACCTCGTCCTCCCGCTCGTCGCTCTGGGCACGGCGGCGGTCCTGGCCGCGTACACCCACGTCCGCCGGACCCGGCGCGCCCGCACCCGCACCACCCCGGGCGGACCGGCGTCCGCGCCGGACCCCGGCTCCGCGCACTCCCTGGACCGGCTCGACGAGCAGGCGCGGGCTCTGCTGGTCGAGGCCGACGACTGCGTACGCGCCAGCGGCGAGGAACTCGCCGCCGCCGGGGCCACGTCCGCCCCGCAGAAGCTGGAGCACTTCGCGCTGGCGGTGCGGGAGGCGCAGTGGGAGCTGTCGGCCGCGTTCGCGATACGGCAGCGGTACGACGACGGCGTCCCGGCCGAGACCTCGGCACGGCGGCAGGCGCTCGCCGGGATCGTCGGGCGGTGCACGGAGGCCGGGCGGCGGCTGGACGCGGAGGCGCCGGCCTTCGACGCGGTACGCGGCCTGGACCGGGACGTGGGGGCGGCGCTGGAGGCGGCGGAGACCCGGTTCCGCGAGGTGGCCGCCCGGACGTCCACCGCCGGGGCGACCCTCGCGGCGCTCGGCGGGCGTTACGCGGCCACGGCCTGCGCGCCGGTCGTCGGCCACGTCGAACAGGCCAAGGACCGGCTGGTGTTCACCACCTTCCACCTCAACCAGGCGCGTCAGGCCGCCGATCTGGCCGATCCCCGGCGTGCCGCGGCCCATCTGCGCGCCGCCGAGGCCGCCACCGACCAGTCCGCGACCTTCGGGGCCGCCGTCGAGCGCCTCGCCGGGGAGCTGTCGACGGCCGAGAGACTGACGGGTGCCGCCCTCACGGGGGCGGAGGTGGAGATCGCGGGGGCACGGGAGCGGGTGGCGAAGGCGGCGGGCGGTGAGGCGCTCGCCGGGATCCCGGCCGGGGAGCTGACGTCACGCCTCATGCACGCCGACGCCGTACTGGCCGCCGTACGCGAGACGCTGACCGGCGGGCCGTACGACCCCCTGGACGCCCTGCGCCGTGTCGTACGGGCCGTCGCGCCGGTCTCGGTGGAGCGGGCCGGGGTACTGGCGGTGGCCGGCGAGCTGGTCGCCCGGAGCACGACGGCCGGGGCGGCCGACTTCGTGGCGACGCACCGGGGCGCGGTGGGAGCCGAGGCCCGCACGCGCCTCGCGACCGCCCGGCGCCTGCTGACCGAGGACCCCCTCGCGGCCGACGCCCTCGCCCGCACCGCCCTGCACCTCGCAGAACAGGACGTCCGGGTGCACGGCACCCCCGCCTCCGGAACGAGCCCGCACGCCGACGGGGTCGGCGGGGCACTGCTCGGCGGCGTCCTGCTGGGCGGGGACCCCGCTCCCGGGCCGCCCGCAGGCTTCGGCGGCCCCGGCAGCCGGGCGCGCCGTAACTTCCCACTCTCGTAACAAACCTTTCGCCCCCGTCAGACAACGCACGTCCGTTTTATATGATGATCGGATCCAGTTGAGAGTTGATCCGATGACGCGCGGACGAGCGGGGGCGGTTGAGCGTGATCACACCGGAGCAGATCCCACAATTCACGGGTGATCTGGCGCAGTTGGAGCTGGACTACGCGGCGTTGAAGACGGACGCGGGCAACATCCGTGACGCCGGGTCCGACGTCCACTCCCAGTTCCAGGGGTTGTCGGCGTTCTATCAGGCGCCGGAGGCTGAGCAGTTGTTCGCGACGACGAAGCCGGTGAAGGACCGCGCGGACGGCTTCGCGGACGACCTGGAGAAGGTGTCGGGGGCGCTGTCGTCGTATGCGGCGGAGGTGCGGCCGCTGGTGGCGAAGCTGAAGGAGTTGAAGGCGAAGGCGGTCACGTTCGTCGGGTCGGTGAAGGACGACGACGAGTGGGAGTACGACGAGGACAAGGTCGGCGAGCACAATCAGCTGCGTGATGACATCACGGCGACGGTGGCGGCGTTCTGGGCGGCGGAGCGGGCGTGTCACAACCGGATCACCGGTTTGTGGGGCGGCACGCAGATGGTCGCGGGGGACGGTTCGGATCGTAAGGACCAGTACGGGTTCTCCGCGGAGGACATGAAGAACGCGAAGCTTCCCTGGGGTGACCCGGTGGAGGAGAAGCATCACTGGTACGAGGTCGGCCACTGGGTGAAGTCGTTCGTGTGGGACGGCCTGATCGTGGACGGTATCTGGGGCACGATCAAGGGTCTGGGGACGCTGGTCGGGTTCGGCGGCTGGGACGCGATGGGCCAGGCCTGGAAAGGCCTCGCCCAGCTCGCCACCGGCCTCGCGCTGTCCTCGATCCCGGGTGTGGGTGCCCTGTTCTGGACGCTCCCGGACGACAAACTCCCGTCGTGGATCAAGGATTCGCGGACGGCGATGAAGGAGACGGGCAAGGCGCTGGTGGCGTGGGACCAGTGGGGCAAGAACCCCGCCCGCGCGGCCGGGGCGGTCACCTTCAACGTGCTCACCACCGTGTTCACGGGTGGTGCGGGTGGTGCGGTGTCGGGTGCGGGCAAGGCGGGCGCGGTCGCGAAGGTGCTGGGCACCACGGCGAAGGTCATCGACCCGATGACGTACATCGCCAAGGGCGCAGGCGCCGGCCTGTCCAAGATCGGTGACATCAGTGCGGCGCTGAAGGGTGTCGGCAACATCGAGATCCCCCGCCTGCCCGAAGGCGCGATCACGCTGCCCGAGGGCGCGGTGCGCCTGCCCGAGGGTGCGGTGCGTCTGCCGGAGGGTGCGACGATCCCGGCGGGCGGCATCAGGATCCCCGAGGGCGGTGCGGTCACGCTGCCCGAGGGCACCCCGCTCCCGGCGGGCGCGGTCGACCTGGGCAACGGCGCGGTCCGCCTGCCCGAGGGCACCCCCGTCCCGGCGGGCGCGGTCGAGCTGCCCGAGGGCGCGGTCAAGCTCCCCGACAACACGCCCGTGCTGCCTGAGGGCTCGGTCAAGCTGCCCACCGAGGACGGTGCCCCGGCCCGCTACTACGACCCCGAGGGCAACATCCTCGACGAGAGCGGCAACGTCCTCGGCAAGGCCGACGACGGCCCCGCAGACATCGTCGACCAGCCCGGCATGCCCCACGACGGAGCCGACCTCCCCCGCGTCGACAGCCCCGTCCGCGAACCCGCCATGGCCGGCGCCGTCCACGCCGCCGACAACACACCCCAACACCTCCACCTCGGCAGCGACCTCACCGACCTCGGCGACCTCGGCCGCACCCCCGACAACCTCCCCGGCAACACCGCCGACAACCTCCCCGGAGGCCACGCCGACAACCTCCCCGGCGGACGCGCCGACCACCTGCCGACCAACAGCGTCGACAACGTGGCTCCGAGCACCGGGACGGGCAGCAACGTGCCTGGCGGCCCGGTCCATCAGACTCCGGCCAACAGCCTGGACAACGCGGCGCCCGGCGCCGCGGACACCGGGCTGCGCCCTGGTGGCCCCGGTGGTCCGGTCTCGCCGGGCGCGCTGGACGACCTGGCCGCACGTTTCGGCGACGACGCCTTCGGCGACATCGGCGACGCCGGCCGGTTCGGCGACGAGGCAGGCACCCCGGCGAACCAGGCGGACGAGGGCACGGGCGCCGCCGACGACGCGCAGCCGACGCGGACGCCCGAGGAACAGCAGCGGATCATCGACGAGCAGATCCACAAGGCCAACACCGACCCGGACTGGTTCAAGGAGCACTACCGCTCCGACGGCCACCGGCACAGCGTGGACGGGGTGGACGGGAACGGCGACGCCCTGCCGGTCCTCGCCAAGGACTCCAACGGCGACTGGATCGCCCGGGATTCAATGCCCTCCAAGCAGCCGCCACCGCGGCTGACCCCTGATCCCGTCGACATGAACTCCCTGAGCAGGACCCAGGTCGACCATCTCGACAACGTGGCAAGGGACCGCCAGGTCGGTGCGGAACTCACCGCGGCGGAGAAGGCCGCCAAGGCCGATCCGGCAGACCCCGCACTGCAGGACGCCCTCACCGAGGCTCAGAAGGCCTACGACGCGCGGCTGTCCGGCACGCCCAACAACAGCGCCCTCGCCGAACGCCTCGGCGAGGAGGCCGCCAGTGTCCACGTCATCCCGGAGCGGTTCCCGGACTACACGTCCGTCACACTGCCGAAGACGGCGAACGGCGCCAACATGTTCGACCAGCTGTATCGGCGGCCGGACGGCAGCTATCTGATCGTTGAGGCCAAGGCGCCGAAGAGCGACCTGATCTGGCGCCAGGGCGCCGGCCCCGCGAAGGGCTGGATGGTCCGGCAGGGCACCTCGGAGTACGTCCACACGATTCTCGCCGAGATGCTGAGCCGCAAGGCGGTCGACGTCCGCATCGCCCGCGACCTTCTGAGCGCGTGGAAGGATGGCAAGCTGGACTACGTCCTGGTCAAGGCCAACGAGAACACCGGCAGCTATGCCGGGGCCACGTTGGAACAGTTCCCGATCAAGTACAAGATCGACTAGAGGAGAGCGTCAGTGGCCACGACCGTCCCCCGCCACGAGTACCCCACGGACGAGGTGCCGGAGACTCTCGACGCTCTCGCCGAGACCGCGAACTGGATCCTGGACGAGTTCGCAGACTCGCCGGTCCTGCGGCCCCAGGCGCTGAGCACGGGGCTCACGCTGGCGCAGCAGCACTGCGCGGTGGATCCGCGGGCGGTGAAGTTCGAGACCTGGGAGGCATGGGTCACGGCCATGCAGACCGGTTCGGCGCTCTTCGCCGCGGCCACCGCCTCCGAAGGCTCCACCGTCACCTGCCGGATCAAGGAGCAGGAGCGCACGCTCCCGGCGACCGGCCCCGAGTCCCATCTCAACGCGGGCACCTGGGTCACCTGCTTCTACCTGGCGATGATCTGCCGCGACAACGACCGTCTGCGCCGGCTGGCCGAGGTACCGGTCTCCTTGCTGCGGGAGTCGGGCGCGGTCTTCGACGAGTACATCTACTCCTGGGTCGAGGCACTGCAGAGCTTCTGGCTCGGGCGTCAGGACGTGGGCGACAAGCTCGTCGCGGCGGTCGACGGCACCGGTCCGCAGGCACTGCGGTACGCGGACGCGGATCTGATGGCGCAGATCCTCTATCCGCCGCTGATGCTGCTCTACCGCGTCATCCGCCGCGACTCCACGGAGTTCAACAAGGCGCTGGCGGACGCGCTGCGCGCGCACAAGGCGTACTGGACCGCCGACGCGGACCGTGCGGCAAGTGCCGACGGGCTCGTCGCTCTCGGGCCGTTGGCGATGGCCTGTCTCGCGCGTGACCAGGGCATCGCGGTCGAGGTCGAGTCGGAGTACCTGCCCCAGGCACTGCTGGAGTACCGCTGGATCGGCGAGATCGCGTACTGACCTCGCCGGTCCGCCGCCTAGAACAGGCTCAGCAGTGCCTCCGCCGGGTCCATCACGCCGTTCTCGCCGTCCGGCAGCGGTAGTTCGAACCACACCGTCTTGCCGCGGTGGGTCCGGCGTGAGCCCCACGCGGCGGACAGCAGGCCGACGAGTTGCAGGCCGCGGCCGCCCTCGTCGGTGTCGCGGGCGCGGCGGCGGCGGGGCTGGACCAGGCCCGAGTCCCAGACCTCGCACACCAGGGTCCGGTCCAGCAGCAGGCGCAGCCTGATCTCACCCTCGCCGTAGCGCAGCGCGTTCGTCACCAGTTCGCTCACCAGCAACTCGGTCGTGTCGACCAGCGGTTCCATGTCCCAGCTCAGCAGCTGCCCGCGCGCGTACTCACGGGCCCGGCCCACGCTGCGCGGCTCGCGCGGCAGCGTCCAGTCGCCGACCGAGTCGGCGGGCAGGCCCTGGACGCGGGCCATGAGCAGGGCCAGGTCGTCCTCGCCGTGGTGGGTGTCGAGGGTGTTGAGGACCTGGTCGCAGACGTCCTCCAGCGGGCGTGTGGGGTCGGTGAGCGCCCCCACGAACGCCTGGAGCCCCTCGTCCAGCGGATGGTCCCGGGACTCGACCAGTCCATCCGTGTAGAGCGCGAGCAGCGCGCCCTCGGGGAGTTCGACCTCGACCTCCTCGAAGGGTTCCCCGCCGACGCCGAGCGGCAGCCCGGGAGGGACGTCGAGCATCAGCGCCGACTCCCCCGGTTCGACCAGGACCGGCGGCAGATGGCCCGCGTTGGCGAAGGTGCACCGGCGGGTGACGGAGTCGTAGACCGCGTACACGCAGGTCGCCAGGTACACCTCGGAGAGGTCCGCCTCGCGGGGGCGCCGGGCGGCCCGGGTGGCCTGCTGGATGCCGCCGGGGGTGCCGAGGCCGCGGGCGATCTCGTCCAACTGGGAGAGTACTTCGGCCGGTTCGAGGTCGAGCTGGGCCAGGGTGCGCACGGCCGTGCGCAGTTCGCCCATGGCGACCGCGGCGCGCAGGCCCCGGCCCATGACGTCGCCGACCACCAGCGCCGTGCGGTGCCCGGGCAGTTCGATGACGTCGAACCAGTCGCCGCCCACCTCGCTGGGGCGGCCCGTGGAGGCGTTCCCCGGCAGGTAGCGGCAGGCGATGTCGAGGCCGGAGGCGACCGGATCGCCGGGCGGCAGCAGGGACCGTTGCAGTATCAACGCCCGTTCGTGCTCGCGGCGGTAGAGCCGGGCGTTGTCGATGCAGACGGCGGCCCGCGCGGCGAGTTCCACCGCGAGGTCGCGGTCCCGCTCGCCGAACGGCTCGCTGCCCTTGGTCCGCGAGAACTGCGCGAGTCCTACGACGGTGTCGTGGGCGACCATCGGCACGGCCAGCGTGGACTGGACGAGGCCGCCCTCCTCCGCGGGGACGGTCTGCGGGCGGGCCGTGCGGAGGGCGTCGGCGCAGGGCGAGTTGAACGGGTAGTGGTGGACGGCGCCGACGGGGACGGGGCTGCCGGTGCTCTCGAAGGGTCCGTCGGAGACCGCGCTGGCGAAGGCGACGCGGCGCAGTTCGGCGCTGCCGTCGGCGAGGCTCTGCGGGGTCTGGTCGCCGACCAGCAGCCCTTGGTAGAGGTCGACGGTGGCCAGGTCGCAGAAGCCGGGGACGACGACGTCGAGGAGTTCGCGTGCGGTGGTCTCCAGGTCGAGCGAGTTGCCGATGCGGGCGCCGGCCTCGTTGAGGAGGGCGAGATTGCGCCGGGCGGCGGCGGCCTCGCGGGCGGCGGCGCGGCGGGAGGTGATGTCGGTTCCCAGCCAGGCGATGCCGATGGGGCTGCCCGTTCCGCTGTGCACCCGGTAGAGGTTGACCGACCAGTGGCGGCGCTCTTCGGTGCCGGGGCGGAATCCCGTGACGTGCATGTCCGTGATGCTGTCGCCGGTTTCCAGGACCCGGCGCAGGGTCGCGGCGACCCGCTCGGCCTCGCCGCGCGGCAGGTAGTCGTGGACCCCGCGGCCGCGGTGGTCGTCGGGGGTGCCGCCGAACACGGAGGCGAACCGCTGGTTGGCGCGCCGCACCTTCAGGTCGGCGTCGATCAGCAGGAAGCCGAACGGGGATTGGCCGAAAATGGCCTGCGAGGCGGCGAGGTCGGTCTCGATGCGGCGCAGCACACGGACGTCGACGACGATGCAGACGGCGGCCTTCTCGCCGCCCTCGGTGCGGGTCGGCATCACGTAGACCTCGGCGAGGCCGGTGCCGCCTCGTCCGCCGTCGGCCGTGTCCGGCAGCCGGAAGGGCACTACGCCGGTCCACTCGCGCCCGTCGAGGATCTCGGCCATCTTCCGCTGTCCGCGCTCGCGCAGGTCGGGGTCGATGAACGCCGCGATGGGATCCATGCCGACGGCCCGCCCGGCCGGAATGCCGAAGAGGCTCTCGGCCCGCAGGCTCCACTGGTCGACCAGTCCGTCGGGGCCGATGGAGAAGGAGGCGACCTTGATGTAGTCGTAGATCGAGCCGGGCGGACTGCTCTGCCACAGGGCGTCCGTGAGCGGCATCTCGACGGAGGCCCCCATGGCCTCCGTCCTCGCGCCGTCCGACGGGTCCTCGGACTCCGTGGCCTTCGCTGGTATCTCGCTCACGCGAACCGTCCCCTCCAGCTCACCGCGCCCGGTACCGGTCACCGGGGGCGGCTGCCCGCAGTATCCAGCACTACGGCGCCGCACGACACGGTGTTCACGATCACAGCACGGTCCAGGCGGTTTTCGGACCGTGCCGCGACAACACTCCCAGTCTTCTAACCAGGGGACACACCCTCGAATCACACCCGGGGGCAACGGCTTCCGGCCGGATCCCGCTCGTGGACACGAGTACGACCCGTGTAAGCCTCCCGGAGCCGTCCCTCAGCCAGGGACGGCGAGCTCGAACCACACCGTCTTGCCCGACTCCCCGGGCCTCGTACCCCAGCGGCGCGAGGACGACGCCACGAGCTGGAGCCCGCGCCCGCTCTCGTCCTCCAGGCGGGGCGCGCGTTCACGGGGCGGTTCGGGCAGCGGGTCGGAGACCTCGACGAGCAGGACGTCGGGCAGGTCGGCGGGACGCACCAGACGCACCCCGATGGGGCCCGTCGCGTGGCGCAGCGCGTTCGTCACCAGCTCGCTGACCAGCAGTGCCGTGATGTCGCTCACACTGTCGAGCGCCCAGCCGTGCAGCTGACGGCGGACGACCGAACGCGCGGTGCGCACGGCTGTGGGGTCGGCGGGGAAGCTCCACTCGGCGCAGTCGCCATCGGTGTCGATCACGCCGATCACTTCCCAGGACAGTGAGCCCGCCCATGTCCGGTTTCATGGGGTTAATGGGCACATACCCGATATCCCAAGGGCAGTACCCACAGGAACGGCGCGGTGTGGCACCAACGGCGTACGGGGCGAGGGCGAGCGTCAACGCCCGGCCCACGGCGCCGAATCACCCCGCTCGCGCTTCCACACGCCCGCAGATCACACCGGTCACGCCCCCGCGTCGGCGGCGTCCAGCTCCGCCGCCACCTCCCGGACGGCCGGCACGTCCTGCTCCAGCCAGTCGACGCTCCACAGGGTGGCGGGCGTGAGCCAGCGCAGTGCGTCGTGGTCCTGGAGGGCCTTCGGCTCGGCGGAGCCGGCCCGCAGCCGCGCGGTCCACACCTGCAGGACGTACGGCGTCCTCAGCGGCCACTGCCCCGGCACGCGCCGCACGGGCTCCGTCTCGACGCCGAGCTCCTCCCGCAACTCCCTTACCAGCGCGGCCTCGGGCGTCTCGCCGGGCTCGACCTTGCCGCCGGGCAGCTCCCAGCGGCCGGCCAGCTCCGGGGGCGCGCTGCGGCGCGCGGCGAGCAGCCGGCCGCCGTCGAGCAGGGCCGCGCCGACCACCACGATCCGTTCCGTCATGCGCCGGAGCCTACGGGAGCGCCCGGGCGGCATCCCTCACGCCTCGGGGTCGCCCTGCGCGATGCGCTCGACCCAATAGAGCTGCTTGTGCCCCCGGCTGTCGAGGCTGTCCGCGATCTTCTGGGCCTCCGACCGCGTCGCGTACCTGCCCACGCGGTAGCGATTGCCGTTGTCGTCCTGCCGTATGACCAGCCACGGAAGAGTCACCGTGCTGTCGTTCATCGCGCCCCTCCGCTTCCCGCCCTCGGCCCGCGCGCCCCGCCCGCTAAGGAAACCGCAATCCGCATATGCCCGAGCCTACGCCTAACCTTCACGCAGCGAATACGGCTTTTCACAAAGAGGTACGCAACAAGCCAGCACCACGGGGGCGCACGAGGCCGAACGCGCCGTCCGCACACCTCGGCGCATCCGGTCAGCGGCATACCGGGCATGCCTGGGGTCACCTGCGAGAACGTCCGGATTCCACCGGCGCGCGAAGGGGCTCCCGGCACGCCTGTGCCGGGAGCAACTGCCGCACGGTCGTGCGCTACCTCACCGGAAGGTGGTAGGCGACCCGGTAGCGGTCGGCGGGGATCACGACGTCCGACGTCTCGACCGGCCGCCCGGAGGCGTAGAACGTGCGCTGTACGACGAGGACGACATGTCCGGGGACCCCACCGAGTGTGAGCAGCTCCTCGGCCAGCCCGGGGCGGGCGCCGACCTCCTCGGTGACGTTGTCCACGACCACGTCGATGGCCGCCATGCGCTCGACGACCCCCATCCCCCCGAGGGGGCCCTCCTCGGGCAGCATCACCGGCGTACGCCCGGTCACGGCGAGCGGCTCCCAGGAGGTGGACAGCATCATGGGATCGCCGCTGTCCCGGAAGAGGTACTTGGTGCACATCACGCGGTCGCCCGGCCGGATGCCGAGCCGCTCGGCGATGGCGGCGCTCGCCTCGGTCTGCGCGCTGCGGGACTCCCAGGTACCGCGCGCGGCGGCGTCGGCCTGCTCCTGCCGGAAGGGCGTGGCGCCACCCGCCGGGCGGTACCCCGAGCGGGCGATGCTGCGGGGCACCGGCCGCTCCCGCACATAGGTCCCGGAGCCGGAGCGGCCCTCGACCAGGCCCTCCGCCATCAGCACCTTGCGGGCCTCCAGCGCGACCGTGTCCGAGACGCCGTACTCCTCGCGGATTCTCGCCTGTGAGGGCAGGCGGGTATGCGGTGGCAGCTGACCGTCGACGATCTTCTGTCGGAGATCACCCGCGACGCGCAGGTACGCCGGCTGCTCACCGAATGTCACTGGCCGCTCCCATCAGGTTGTACAGACAGCAACAGCGTGGCAACCGTGGGTTGTGCCAGGCAAGCGAAGGCCAGAGAATCACTCGATGTGATGACTTCTGGTGTCGGCAGTCTTTACGCAGGCAGTTTCTCCCCGTTATGGAGCCGATCACACCCCTGGCGACGGGAATGGATCACGGATCGCGGGTGCGCTCAGACCTCCTTTTCCGGAGCCGCCTCCTCGGAGGCAGCGGCGGGCGGAGTGGTGTCCAGGCCCAGAGCTTCGCGCGCGGTGACGGTGGCCTCGCCGTCGTAGAAGCCGTACCCCTCGTCGTAGTGCACGTAGAAGGTGTCCGCGTCCCCGGCGTCCGCGGCCTTCGCCCAGTCCTCCTGGGCCGACGCCAGTTCCTTCACCAGGGCGGCCATCGGCTCCCCGGCACCGGCGGGCCAGGTGCGCGCCTCCAGCGCGGCGCCCTGCTCGGCGAGCACGTCGCGCATGTCCCGCGCCCACTCCTGGTTCACCGCCAGGTCCTCGTCGGGGAATGCCTCGGGCTCCTCGCCCACGACGGCGTCGATCGCGAGCACCGTCTCCAGGTACGCGAGCTGGTCCGGGTCGAGGGTGGAGCCGTCGTTGCGCAGGGAGCCGGTCAGGGTGCCCTGCTCGTCGGTGTTGCCGAACAGACAGGTGATCTCGCGGTCGCCGAAGGCCCAGCTCTCCCGCGTCGGCGTCAGGTAGTACACGTCGACGTCGTCGGGCACGGCCCAGCTGTCCATGGCGTACGCGGGCTCCAGGGCGTAGCACCTGTCGTCGGCGACCTCCGTGACGTGGTCGTCGCCGGGGAAGGCGCCGCCGGGCAGGGTGACGGTGGCGAACACCTCGCCGTCGTGCTCCCCGGAGCAGGGCACCACCTCGACGTCGTACGTCTCCCCCTCCAGCGATCCGGTGGGCGCGTCGAAGCACTCGCCCTTGTCCGGCGAGACGATCGCGCTCTCCCGGGCGCCCTCCTTGAAGCCCTCCCAGAAGTCGGACGCGGCGCCCGTCGAGAAGGTGAGGGTCAACAGGGCCAGGCCGACGGTCGACACCGCGGCCCCTGCGATCGCCATGCCCTTGCCGCGCTCGCCCCTGCGCTTGATCTGGCGGAGCGCGATCAGACCGAGCACCAGCCCGACGGCCGGCAGGAAGCAGAGGATGCCGAGCACGAGGGAGGCGATCGCGGCCCCGTTGACCGGCGGCAGCGCCGGCGGCGGGTACGGCCCCCACGCCCCGTACGGCGGCTGCTGACCGTAGGGCCCCGGAGCGCCGTAGGGCCCCGGTGCGCCATAGGGCCCCTGGACGCCGTACGGGCTCTGGTGCTGCGGAGCCGGGTACCGGCCGTAGGGATCCTGGGGATCCTGTGGCTGCTGGGGGCCGGGGGGCGGCGGTATGGACACGGGTACGGTGCTCCTGGTTCGGGCTGCTGAGCGGTGCGGAACTGCCGTACGGATCGCTGATGCGACGGGTCCGACTGGCGCATGGTAAGCGGGGGACGAGCGGGGGCGGAACGCGGATCACACGTGCCACGGCGCGGGCGGCGAACGGGCTGACGGCCCGCTGGGCCAGGGACGTCACGGACGGTACGGCCTTCTCGGCGGCCGGGGGTGTGGCCGCTGATCGCCTTGCTCGCGGACGGGGCCGGGGACGCGGCGAGGTCGGAACCGGCGGACGCGGTGGGCATGCCCGCGGACCAGGCGGCGGGCGCCGCACGGGAGTTGCTCGCCGTCCTCGCCTCGATGCGCGGCGTGGAGGCGGCCCTCGGCCTGTGGACGAGCCGCACGCTGGAGCTGAAGGAGGCCTGGGAGGCCGGGCTGCCCGCCGCGGCGCACGGGGTGCTCACCGGGGACGCGGCCGCCGACCGGGCGGCGCTGGACGCCTGGGCGGCGAAGCGCACGGGCGGGGTCGTCGACCGTATGCCGGTGGCGCCGACGGACGGGACCCGGATGGTGCCGGCGAGCGCGCTGGGGCTGCGGGCGGACTGGCTGCGCCCCTTCCGGCAAGGGCCGATGGCACCCGGGACGGGACCTTGGCGGGACCGCGTGCTGCTGGGCCTGCGCCGCGAGAGCGTGCTGCTGGACCGGGTCGGCGTGGCGGACACCCCGCACGGCGCGGTCACCGAGCTGAAGGTGCTGGGTGACACCGGCGTCGACGTCCATCTGCTGCTCGGCGAGGAGGGGATGACACCGGGCCAGGTGCTGGGAGCCGGGGTGGGCATCCTCGCCCGCCGGCACCCGGTCGTGCCCGGATCGCTGCTGCCGTACGGCGACGTGGGGCCCGGACTGCGCGTCGAGAAGAGGCGGTGCGCCCGGCCCGCGCCGCCGACGCTCCGCGAGGAGACGGTGGCGTTCCGGACGGCCGCCCGCCCCGATCTGCTCGGCCTGCACGAGGTGTTCGGGCTGACCACGGCTCGGGACACGCGGCACGGCCACTTCCCCGGCGTCAGCGACTCCCCGCCGGCCGTCGGGTCCGCCGGGCAGGCCGTCGTCGCCAGGTTCGGGGCGCTGGGGTTCCGGGCGGCCGCCGTGACGGCGTTCAGCGAGGTGGCAGGGGGAGCCCCCGAGGTGCGTCATGTCACGACCACCGTCACGGCCCGCTTCGACCGCCCCTTCGGCTTCCTCGCCCTGCACCGGCACTCCCGGCTGGTGCTGACCGCGGGGTGGGTGACCGCCCCGGAGCCGTACTGAGTCGTCCGGGGACCTCTGACCGACGTGCCTCGTCCTCGCGGCAGGCGGGGGCTGCGCCCGGAACCGCGAGGACGAGAACGGTCGGAGGAGACGGGTCAGACGTGGTCGGTCAGACGTGGTCGGTCAGGAGTTGTCGGTCAGGAGTGGACCGGCGTCAGAACTGCAGCGCCCAGGCGTCGATCCGCCCGGTGTCGTACCGCGCGTTGTCGCTGACCCTGAGCTTCCACGTGCCGTTGGCGGCCTCGGAGGAGGCGTTGACGGTGTACGTGGCGTCGATGTTGTCCGCACTGCCGCCGGTGCCGTAGCCCTTGAGCGTGTACGCCGTGCCGTCGGGTGCGATCAGCTGCACCTGGAGGTCACCGATGTAGGTGTGGACGATGTGGACCTCGACGGACAGCGCGGCGGGCGCGTTGCCGGACACGCCGGTGACCGTCACCGGGGACTCGGCCGTCGCGTTGTCGGCGATGGCGAAGTCTGCGGTGTTCTCGAAGCGCGGGCCGGGCGGCGTCGGGTTGCCGCCGCCGACGTACAGCAGGCGGTTGGGCGAGCCGGTACCGGGGCTGGTGACGACGTTGGGCGTGGCCGCGGACGTCAGCGCGTTGGACACCTGGGCGGGCGAGGCCGAGGGGTTGTCGGCCAGGTAGAGCGCCACGGCCCCGGCGACGTGCGGGGTCGCCATCGACGTACCGGAGATGGTGTTGGTGGCCGAGTCGCCGGTGTTCCAGGCGGACGTGATGGACGAGCCCGGGGCGAACAGGTCGAGGACGGTGCCGTAGTTGGAGTAGCTCGCCTTGGCGTCGGTGTTGGTGGTGGCGCCGACGGTGATCGCCTCGGTCACGCGCGCGGGTGACCTGGTCGAGGCGTTGGTGGTCTCGTTGCCCGCCGCGACGGCGAAGGTGACACCGGAGGCGATGGCGTTGCGTACGGCGGTGTCGAGGGCCGTGTCGGCGCCGCCGCCGAGGGACATGTTGGCGACGGCCGGCTTGACCGCGTTCTGGGCGACCCAGTCGATACCCGCGACGACCTGGGCGGTCGTGCCGGAACCGGAGTTGTTCAGCACGCGGACGCCGACGACCTTCGCCTTCTTGGCGACACCGTAGGCGTTGCCGGCGACCGTGCCGGCGACGTGGGTGCCGTGGCCGTGGCCGTCCTGGGCGGTGTTGTCGTTGTCGATGGCGTCGTAGCCGTAGGAGGCGCGGCCGCCGAAGTCGCCGTGCGTGATGCGGACGCCGGTGTCGATGACGTACGCCGTGACACCCTCGCCGGCCGAGTCCGGGTAGGTGTACGAGTTGTTCAGCGGGAGGTTGCGCTGGTCGACGCGGTCCAGGCCCCAGGAGGGCGGGCTGGGCTGGGTGCCGTCGATCGTGAAGGTGCGGTTCTGGACGACGGAGGCGACGGCCGGGTCGGCGGCGAGACGTTTCGCCTCGGTCTCGGAGGCCTCGATCGCGTAGCCGTTGAGGGCCTTCTTGTACGTGCGCTCGATGGTGGCGCCGTACTTCGCGGCCAGCGCGCGGCCCTCGGCGGAGCCCGAGCGGGCCCGGTCCGCCTTCAGGGTCACGATGTAGCTGTCGGCGACGGCGTTCGCCGCGCCCTCGTACTGGATGTGGCCTTCGGCCGCACCGGCGGGCAGCGCGGTGAGCAGGCCGGCGCCGAGCACGGCGCTCGTCAGCGCGCCGATCGCGGCCAGTCTTCGCCGGGTGGTGCGGTGGGGAGTACGCATCACTGCCATCTGAGGGGTCCTCCTCAATAGGTGGTGCGTCGGTGTGGGGGCAACGCTTAGGTGGGCAGGAGCATGACAAGATGCGGTGGTGCTCACCTGTGCGTCAGCCGAAAGATTGAGGCTTCCACAGGAATTGCACAAGAGCTGTGCGTGAATGTAACTCGCCTGCCATAAAGCTGACATGACGGACCGTCAAGGCCGGTGTGGAGCCGAATCCGGGCCGGGTGGCGGTCTGCGCGACGGCGACGGTGTCCGGCCTGGCAGGCTGCTCGTATGGCTGATCGAGACGCTGAGTCGCCCGAGTTGTGGACCACCGTGGACGCGTTGTGGAGCTGGCTGGAATCGGATCAGCCGGTCACCGGCCGCGAAGGCCTGTTGCTGCGCATCCTGAAGCTCCAGGAGGAGGTCGGCGAGACGGCCCAGGCAGTGATCGGCGCGACCGGCCAGAACCCCCGCAAGGGCGTGAGCCACACCTGGGAGGACGTCCAGTCCGAACTGTGCGACGTGGTGATCACGGCCCTGGTGGCCCTGCGCTCCCTGACACCGGAGACGGAACGGGTGTTCAGCCGGCATCTGGAGAGGGTGGCGGGGAGATCGCTGGGGGCGGAGGGGCGGGGGCCCGGCGGGGACGGCGAGATCGGGGTCGCGGACGCGGACGCGGAAGGCGTCACGGCCACGGGAGGCGTCACGGGCAGGGGAGGCGTCACGGGCACGGGAGCGGTGACCGACGCGGGAGGCGTCGCAGACGCGCGGCGGTAGTGCCGTCTTGGCCGTGGGGCACGCCTCAGCGCTCGGCACGTTCGAACGGCTGGGAGCCGGGCCCTGGAGGGTCCGGGCGGTGAACGAGCTGCGAGCCGCCGGGGTCCCGGTCAGGGGCGTCGTACCCGGCCAGGACCGGCACCTCCTGCCGACACCGCGGAAACGGCGGGCGGCCCACCTGGCTGCCACGGGGCTCGTCACCTCACGCGCCGGCCTGCGCGACGCGCTGACCGGCCCGTCCGCGTGACACCGGACGGGCCGGCCGAGGCATCGCCTAGTTGCCGGTGCGGTCCGCGGCGCTCACGGAGGCCACGAAACCTGTCACCGCCCGCGCGAAGGCCTCCGGTTCCTCGATGTGGCCGAAGTGGCCGCTGTTCTCCAGGACCAGCAGCCGCGCGTCAGGGATCAGCCGGTGCAACTCCTCGGCCCACCGCACCCCGCAGATGAAGTCGTGGCGGCCCACGACGACAAGGGCAGGCACGGTGAGGGAGCCGAGTTCCGCGCGGTCGTCGACGACGTCCGGGGCCAGGTCCTCGTCGAGCCCGGAGATGTGACTGCCCTGGAGAGAGGCGCGCAGGGGCGCGAGGTGCTGCTCCTGGCCCCAGTAGTCGGCGAAGTAGAGCGGGAAGAGCGTCTTGATGACGGCCGTCATCCGGGCGTCGTCGGAGATGGTGGGGATGTCCTGGAAGGCCTGCAGGATCTCCGGGAGTTCGGGGTGGTCGGCGTGCCGCTCGGCGAAGGCCCGGACCATACGCACGGCCTCGGCCACGTGCTCGGGACCGGTCACCGGCGCACTGTCGTAGAGGATCACGCCGGCGACGCGCTCGGGTCGGTGCAGGGCGTGGTGCTGGACGACGAAGCCGCCGTGCGAGTGGCCCAGGAGGTACACCTCGGGGACGCCGAGGTGGGCGATCAGCGCATCGAGGAACTCGCTGTAGCGGGGGCGGGTGTAGCCGTGGGGGTGGGAGGACAGGCGCCCGGAGGCACCGGTGCCGATCGGCTCCGGGTAGACCATCGTCAGGTGCCGCTCCAGCGCGGGTATGCGCAGGTACTCCCAGAAGATGCCCGGCCCACCGGAGTGCGCGACGCACACCGGCCCGGTGCCGTGCACGTGATAGCGCTGTGCGATGCCGCCGATGTCGACGGTGTGGGCACCGGCGGCGAGGGGGGCGGTCGGGAGCAGGGAGGAGGGGGAGGGGGAGGGGGACGAGGTGTGAGGTGCGTCGGCGGCGCTCATGGGGATCTCCGTGTCCGGCAGATGGTGTCAACGACACCGGCAGGACGGCGGAGACGGAGCGAAGTTCGATGCGACTCGTGTGACAGCAGTCACATGACGGAGAGTGCCTCGATGGCCTGCACCGGCCTCGGGTGACTGAGCCGCAGCCGGTGCGGACGGCCGGCCCCGTCCAGGGTCAGGAGCCAGGCCACCGCGGGCGGGCAGTGCGAGGGGGCGTCCGCAGGGTTGAGGATGTCCATCTCCCAGACGACCACGGAGCGTCCTGCGACGGCGTGGACCAGGCGCTGCCGCACACCGGCCTCCAGATCACCGTCCATGCCACGCACGAGGAGGTCCCGGTCGCCGACGGGGACGCCGCCCCGGAGGAGGGCGACGTCGGGGGACCATCGTTCCGTGAGCAGGGAGCGGAAGTGCCCGCGCTCGGCGGCGGCCAGGGTCTCCCCCGCCTCGACGCGGCTCGCCCGGGTGCGTTCCGCGACATCCGCGTGCGGAGCGTCCGCCGTGGCGGCGAGCGCCGCCGCCAGCTTGGCCCGCCCCTGGCTCAGCCGGCTGCGCACGGTGCCCACGGGGACACCGCAGACCGCCGCTATGCGGTCGTAGGAGGTGACCGTGGCGCTGAAGTGACGGAGGACGAGAGGCAGGCGCAGCACCGGGGACAGTTCCTCGACGGCCTCCCACACCCAGTCGCGCAGCGTGCTCCGGTCCAGCCACTGCTCGGGACCGCCGTCCGGGTCGGGCAGGTGCACATCGTCGACCGGCGTGAGCGGCACGGAGTCCCGCAACAGGGAACGGCCGGCGTTGCGCACGATCATCCGGAGCCAGGGGCCCACCGCCGCGGGGTCCCGCACGTCACCGACCCGCCGCAGCGCGCTCACGGCGGCGTCCTGCATGACGTCGTCGACGTCCGGCCCGGGCCCGAGAATGCTCAGCGCGACGGCCCGCATCCCCGCCCGATGACGCTCCAGCAACACCCCCAGGGCGGCGACCTCACCGCGCTGCGCCGCCCGGGTGAGCACGGCGTCCTCGACCCCCGCAGCATCGCCCGCGCCCCACCCCATACGAAACTCCTCCCACCCGCTCCCACGGTCCGTCCGACGGTACTGCGCCGGCAACGAGCCGGGAGAGCCCGTGTGGCACCCGTCACGCCGACATGGAAACGACGAAGGGTCCGAGCCCGACCTGCGGCGCAGCCCTGTCCAGGGCTCTGCCAGGGACGTCCAGGCAGCGAAATCAATGGCGAACTGGCCGGACCTGCAACGAGACTTCGCGGGTGAGCGACCGCTACCCCTGCCCCTGCTGCGAGGACTGGGAAGAAGCCCAGGCCCGCGCCCCTTGGCCCGACGACCGCTCGGCGCTCTGCTGGTGGCTCCCCACCTTCTGGCATCGGGACCGCCCATGACCACCCACGTCCAGAGACTCATCCACCAGCTCGATGACTCGACCGGCCCGTCCTACGACGCCCGCGCGGCACTGATCGGCATCGGCTCCGACGCCATCCCCGCCCTCATCGACGCTCTGCCCTCCCTCGGCGGCTTCGGACAGCTGACCGTCATCGAGGTCTTCGAAGAGGTGGCGGACCCACGCTGCGGCCCGGCTCTCATCGCCCTCCTGGGAAGTGACGACTCCACCGTCCGGGAATGGGCGGCGATGGCACTGGCGAGCCTAAAGATCGACGGCTCGGTCGAGCCTCTGCGCCACGCCTACCGCGCCTGCCTGGAACGGGCGACACCACCGGACTGGAGCGAGCCCGTCGGCATCCGTTGGGCCCTGACCGAACTCGGCGCGCGCACCCCCGTCGTCCCGCCGCTCACCGCGCGCCTGCGAGCGACCGCTGCGGACGACGCCCCGGGCTGGCCGTCAACCCACTTCACCGAGATCATCAACGACCTGACCGACCACGCCCAGGTGATCCTCTACTCCCCGTTCTGGCGTGTGGACGCCGGCCACACCTACGGCATCTCCGGCACCGGCCTGGACTGGGAACTCGACTGGAGCGCCCCTTGGGAGCACCTGGTCGAGGAGTCCCGCACCTGGTCCCTGCTGGAAGCCTCCGAAGCCCCCACCGGCGACGACATCTTCGTCGCCCCCAGCTGGATCGACCGTACCGACCTGTACCCGGAGACGTGACCGATGGAGCACGCGCGCCAAGGTCAGCGCGCCTCCGGCGTCACGCGGCATGGCAGCCGGACGCACTGTCCGAGGGCGCTGTTACCTTCCGCCCATGACCGCTTCAGAGGCTCTGCTTCGCCGCATCGAGCAAGACTCGTCGCTGGCTGCCGCGCTGGCCTGGCCAGGTGACTTCGACATAGACCGCCGGGACCCCATCGAGGACCTGGTCCTGCCATCCGGCAGGCCGCTGCACCCGATAGCCGGATGCGGCGCCGGCGGTACGTACTTCCTCTGCGGGGAAGCCGGGGCCGAGGACCGGCCTGTCCTCTATGCCGATTCCGAGGGCCAGGCCGCGTTGATCGGCGCCGACCTCGTCGAGGCCGTCACGCTCATCGCCGTCCTGCCTTTCTGGCGCGACCTGGCGCAGGGCTTCGTGATCGGCGAGCTCGGGACGGACCTACGAGCTGACCACCCGGACTTCGACGCCGAGCGCGACCACCTCCTGGACGCTCTCGGGCTTGCCCCCGTCTCCGAGGAGGAGGCTGCCGCTCGGCTGCTGGCCGTGGCCGCACGCACGGCCCCCGACTACGTGCCGCGCGGACCGGACGACGACCACCTGCCGTACGAGCTGCTGTTCCCGAGTCCTGCGTAACGATGCCGACGTCGGACGTCAGTGTGGACCACAAAGGCCGCCCAACCCGCTCCGCCGCAGGTCAGACGGCCTTTCGCCGGACGTGTCAGACGTTGAAGCGGAACTCCACGACGTCCCCGTCCTGCATGACGTAGTCCTTGCCCTCCATGCGGGCCTTGCCCTTGGCGCGGGCCTCGGGGACCGAGCCCGTCTCGACCAGGTCGCCGAAGGAGATGACCTCCGCCTTGATGAAGCCCTTCTGGAAGTCGGTGTGGATGACTCCGGCGGCCTCGGGGGCGGTGGCGCCCTTCTTGATGGTCCAGGCGCGGGACTCCTTGGGGCCGGCCGTGAGGTAGGTCTGCAGGCCGAGGGTGTTGAAGCCGACGTGGGCGAGGGTGGCGAGGCCCGGCTCGTCCTGGCCGACGGACTGGAGGAGCTCCAGGGCCTCGTCCTCGTCCAGCTCGGCGAGGTCCGCCTCCAGCTTGGCGTTGAGGAAGATCGCCTCGGCGGGGGCGACCAGGGCGCGCTGCTCGTTCTTGAAGTCCTCGTCGGTCAGCTCGTCCTCGTCGACGTTGAAGACGTAGAGGAAGGGCTTGGTCGTGAGGAGGTGCAGGTCGTGGAGGAGTTCGTTGCGCTCGGTGCCCTGGACGATGCCGTGCGCGAAGAGCGTGTCGCCCTTCTCCAGGATCTCCTTGGCCTCCTCGACGGCCTTGACCTTGGGGGCCACGTCCTTCTTGATCCGGGACTCCTTCTGGAGGCGCGGCAGGACCTTCTCGATGGTCTGGAGGTCGGCGAGGATCAGCTCGGTGTTGATCGTCTCGATGTCGTCCTTGGGCGAGACCTTGCCGTCGACGTGGACGACGTTCTCGTCCTTGAAGGCGCGGATGACCTGGCAGATCGCGTCGGACTCGCGGATGTTCGCCAGGAACTTGTTGCCCAGGCCCTCGCCCTCGGACGCGCCCCGCACGATGCCCGCGATGTCGACGAAGTCGACCGTGGCCGGCAGCACCCGCTCCGAGGAGAAGATCTCGGCGAGCTTGGTCAGCCGCGGGTCGGGGACGCCGACCACACCGACGTTCGGCTCGATCGTGGCGAACGGGTAGTTGGCCGCCAGCACGTCGTTCTTGGTCAGGGCGTTGAACAGGGTCGACTTGCCGACATTCGGCAGACCGACGATTCCGATCGTGAGCGACACGTTGCGACTTCCCGTACGTGAGAGGGGCGGGGGGCCGGTGGGCCGGGGGCAGGCGCCAGGGGACTGGCTGGCCGATCCACCAGTTTACGGGGTACCGGATACCGGCCGGGCGCCCTGTCGAACGCTTGGCCAAGCTCTGCCCAACGGCGTGTCGGACGGCCTATTTGGCACATTAATCGACCTAAGTTGGCCTAGTGGAGCAACACAGGGCGCGTTCTACTCAGCACGGACCGCGACGCGGCGCCGCGCCGCCGACACCCCTGCCGTCGCAGGCTCGGCGCGGCGGTGGGAACGGCGGCACGGGAGGGGGCGGCGGCGGTTCCTCGCCGCGGCCCGCCAAGCCCGCCGCGGCCAGGAACAGGAGCCGTCCCGCCGGTACGGCGCGGCCCGCGGCGGCGTTACGACGCCCCGCCCCGCCCGTCGTCCAGGCGGTACGGCGGATGCCCAACCCCCGGTTCACCGGGCTCGGCTGCGGGCTGTTCTGCGGGGCGGTGATGCTGGCGCTCGGCTCGCTCGACGCGCTGCTGTTCGGCTCGTCGCTCGTCGTCTACGGGGTGCTGTTCCTGCCGGTGTGCGTGCTGGCCGCGGTGTGGGTGCGCGGGGTGGACCTGGTGACCGTCCCGGTCGTGGTGCCGATCGCCTTCACGCTGGGCCTGGTCCCCGTCGCCGAGAGCGGGGACGGGGTGAGTGACCGCGTCGTGGGCCTGTTCACGGCGCTGGCCACTCAGGCGGGGTGGTTGTACGGGGGGACGCTCGTCGCGGGCTCGATCGTGGGCGTCCGCAAGCTCCGGCACCTGCGCCGACGCGCGGCACGCAACCGCCCGTGAGCAGGGCCCGGCGGGACCCGGGGTCGGTCATCCCCAGGTCCCCGGCCGGCCCGCCCAGGGACTACCCCGCGTCCGCCGCCCGCATCGCCGCCCCGACGATCCCCGCGTTGTTCTGCAGCTCGGCGGGGACGATCTCGGCCTCGATGCCCTCGATGTAGTGCAGGAACTTGTGCGCCTTGCGGCTCACGCCGCCGCCGATGACGAAGAGCTCGGGCGAGAAGAGCATCTCGACGTGCGCGAGGTACTGCTGCACCCGCTGCGCCCAGTGCTCCCACGACATGTCGTGGTCCTCCTTGACCTTGCTGGAGGCCCGCTTCTCGGCGTCGTGCCCGTGCAGTTCCAGATGGCCCAGCTCGCTGTTGGGCACGAGGACGCCGCCGGTGAAGAGCGCGCTGCCGATGCCCGTGCCGAAGGTCAGCATGATGACGGTGCCCTTGCGGTCGCGGCCCGCGCCGAAGGCCATCTCGGCGATGCCCGCCGCGTCGGCGTCGTTCACCACGGTGACCGGGACGCCGCCCAGACGGTCGCCCAGCAGCACGCGGGCGTCCGTGTCGATCCAGCTCCGGTCGACGTTCGCCGCCGTTCGGATGGTGGCGCCGCCCGTGACCACGCCCGGGAACGTCACGCCGATCGGGCCGGTCCACCCGAAGTGCTCGACGACCTCCTTGACGCCGTCGGCCACCGAGTCGGGCGTCGAGGGATGGGGGGTCAGCACCTTGAAACGCTCGTCCGTGAGGGCGCCCCTGTCGAGGTCCACAGGAGCGCCCTTGATCCCGGATCCGCCGATGTCCACACCGAAGATCTGCATGTCACCACGTTACGACGGACCACTGACGGTCACGACGTCGCGAGCGGGGAGAGGGCGGCCCTCCCCCGGCGCCCCCACCGCTCACCGCTCGTCGCCGGCACCCCTCGCGTCCGTGCGCTGCGCGATCAGCTCGGCCGCCTCCTCGCGCAGGTCACGGCGCAGCTCCTTGGGCAGCGAGAAGGTGATGGACTCCTCGGCGGCCTTGACGATCTCGACGTCCTCGAAGCCGCGCGCCGCGAGCCACTCCAGCACCTGCTCGACGAGCACCTCGGGAACGGAGGCCCCGGAGGTGACACCGACCGTGGCGACGCCCTCCAGCCAGGCCTCGTCGATCTCGTCGGCGAAGTCCACGAGGTAGGCCGCGCGCGAGCCGGCGAGCTTGGCGACCTCGACGAGCCGCTTGGAGTTGGAGGAGTTGCGGGAGCCGACGACGATGACGAGTTCGGCCTCGGCGCCCATCTGCTTGACCGCGAGCTGACGGTTCTGGGTGGCGTAGCAGATGTCGTCGCTGGGCGGCGAGATCAGCTGCGGGAACTTGTCCTTCAGGGCGTCGACGGTCTCCATCGTCTCGTCGACGGAGAGCGTGGTCTGGGACAGCCAGACCACCTTGGAGGGGTCACGGACCTCGACCTTCGCCACGTCGCCGGGGCCGTCGACGAGCTGGATGTGCTCGGGGGCCTCACCGGAGGTGCCGATGACCTCCTCGTGTCCCTCGTGACCGATCAGCAGGATGTCGTAGTCCTCGTTCGCGAACCGGACCGCTTCCTTGTGGACCTTGGTGACCAGCGGGCAGGTGGCGTCGATGGTGGCCAGCTTGCCCCGCTCGGCCTCCTCGTGGACGACGGGGGCGACGCCGTGCGCGGAGAACATCACGATGTTCCCCGCGGGGACCTCCTCCGTCTGCTCGACGAAGATGGCGCCCTTCTTCTCCAGGGTCTGGACGACGTACTTGTTGTGGACGATCTCGTGCCGGACATAGATCGGAGCGCCGTACTGCTCCAGGGCTTTCTCGACGGCGATCACGGCGCGGTCCACACCCGCGCAGTAGCCACGGGGGGCGGCGAGCAGGACACGGCGGCCAGGCGAAGCAGTCATGGGACCCATCGTAAGGCCGCGTTCGGGGGGTCAAAGATCGCGCCCTTGTGACGTTCCTGGGGAGACTGGCCTTGAGCCGTGAGGGGTGGGGAAGAGCACCACGTACGCGACGGTCGGAGGCTTGTGATGTCCGAAACCGGCACGGCGCCGCCCCGGGTGGACGAGGACCACGGTCTGCGGCGCACGCTCGGCTTTCGGGACCTGGTCGTCTACGGGTTGCTGTTCATCGCCCCGATGGCCCCGGTAGGCGTCTTCGGCACCCTGGACGCCCGGTCGCACGGGGCGGTCGCCCTGGTGTACCTCGTCGCCACGGTGGCGATGGCGTTCACGGCGTTCAGCTACGCGCAGATGGTGCGGGTGGTCCCCCGGGCGGGATCCGTCTTCGCGTACGCGCGCGTGGGGCTCGGCAAGGAGGCGGGCTTCGTCGCCGGCTGGATGGCGATGCTGGACTACCTGCTGATCCCGGCGGTCGCCTACCTCTTCTCCGGGATCGCGATGGAGGCGCTGGTCCCGCAGGTCTCCCGCTGGGTGTGGACCGCGCTGGCGGTCGTGGTGACGACGCTGCTGAACCTGTGGGGTGTGCGCCCCGCGGCCAAGGTGGGCTTCGTGGTGCTCGCGCTGGAGATCGTGGTCCTGCTGGTCTTCGTGGTGTCGGCGAGCGTGGTCCTCGCGCGCGAGGGGGCCGAGCGCGGGTGGCTGTCGCCTCTGTCGGGGGACGGGACGCAGGGGGCGTTCGCGGTGTCGGCGGTGATCGGGGCCGTGTCGGTCGCCGTGCTGTCGTACCTGGGCTTCGACGCGATCGCCTCGTTCGCGGAGGAGGTGACCGGCGGCTCGCGGCAGGTGGCGCGGGCGGTGCTGTTCTGCCTGGGTCTCGCGGGCGCGCTGTTCGTCGCGCAGACGTACCTGGTGGCCCTGCTGGAGCCGGTGTCGTCCGCGCGGCTGGCCGCCGAGCCCGCCCGGCAGGGCACGGCGTTCTACGACGCCGTGGACACGTCCGTGGGGACCTGGCTGCACGACCTGGTGGCCGCGAGCAAGGCGCTCGGCGCGGCCTTCGCGGCGCTGGCCGGGCAGGCCGCGGCCGGGCGGCTGCTGTTCGCGATGGCACGGGAGCGGCGGCTGCCGCGGGCCCTGGCCCGGACGGACTCGGGGGTCCCGCGCGCGGCCCTGCTGTGCGCCGCGGTGATCACGATGGTCGCGGCGGTGTGGGCGGCCCGGCGGGCCGACGGCCTGGACCATCTGGTGTCGGTGGTCGACGTCGGCGCCCTGACGGCCTTCACCCTGCTGCACGCGAGCGTGGTGGGGTGGTTCGCGGTACGGCGGCGCGGCGGGCCGGTGAGCTGGTGGCGGCATGTGCTGCTGCCGGTGCTGGGAGCGGCGATCACGCTCGCGGTGATCGTGGAGGCGTCGCCCGAGGCGCAGGTGGTGGGGGCGGTGTGGCTGGCGATCGGCGTCGTGGTGCTGGTGGGGCAGGCCCTGCGCAAGGGTCCTTCCGGCGGCTGAGCACGGGCCGGGTCTGTCGGTGCCGCCCACTACGCTCGCGGCATGGCACTCAACACGACCCCGGAAGCCCCCCTGCCCGTCGGTGAGGTGTCGCGGCTGATCGGGAGCTGGATCGACCGGCTCGGGGCGGTCTGGGTGGAGGGGCAGATCACCCAGTTGTCGCGACGGCCGGGCGCGGGAGTGGTGTTCCTGACGCTGCGCGACCCGTCGTACGACATCTCGGTGAGCGTCACCTGCTACCGGCAGGTCTTCGACGCGGTCGCCGACGTCGTGAGCGAGGGCGCCCGGGTCCTCGTCCTGGCGAAGCCGGAGTGGTACGCGCCGCGGGGGCAGCTGTCCCTGCGGGCCGCCGAGATAAGGCCCGTGGGCGTCGGCGAGCTGCTGGCGCGTCTTGAGCAGCTGAAGAAGAAACTCGCGGGCGAGGGGCTGTTCGCGCCGGAGCGCAAGCGGCCGCTGCCGTTCCTGCCGCAGCTGATCGGGCTGGTGTGCGGGCGGGCCTCGGCCGCCGAGCGGGACGTGCTGGAGAACGCCCGGCACCGCTGGCCGGCCGTGCGCTTCGAGGTGCGCAACGTCGCGGTGCAGGGCGTGCACGCGGTGCCGCAGGTCGTGCAGGCGGTCAAGGAGCTCGACGCGATCGAGGACGTCGACGTGATCGTCGTGGCGCGGGGCGGCGGCAGCGTGGAGGATCTGCTGCCGTTCTCCGACGAGCAGCTGGTGCGGGCGGTGGCGGCCTGCCGTACGCCCGTGGTGTCGGCCATCGGCCACGAACCCGACAATCCGCTCCTGGACCACGTCGCGGACCTGCGCGCCTCCACGCCCACCGACGCGGCGAAGAAGGTCGTACCGGACGTGGGCGAGGAGTTCGAGCGGGTGCGGCAGCTGCGGGACCGGGCGCGGCGGTGCGTGGCGGCGTTCGTCGAGCGGGAGGAGCGGGGGCTCGCGCACGCGCTGGCGCGGCCCTCGATGGAGGATCCGCACCGGATGATCGACGAGCGGGCCGAGCAGGTGGCGGCGCTGGTCGAGCGCGGACGGCGGTGTCTCGGGCACCACCTGGACCGGGCCGAGTCGGAGCTGACGCACACGCACGCGCGCGTGGTGGCCCTCTCGCCGGCGGCGACCCTGCGGCGGGGGTACGCGGTGCTGCAGAGGGCCGACGGCCATGTGGTCCGCGCGCCGGACGAGGTGACGGCCGACGAGCCCCTGCGGGCGCGGGTGGCCGAGGGTGAGTTCTCCGTACGAGTCGATGCTTAGGGTGGGCGGATGAGCGGCAAGGTGGACGAGGCGCTGGGCTACGAGCAGGCGCGCGACGAGCTGATCGAGGTCGTACGGCGGCTGGAGGCGGGCGGTACGACGCTGGAGGAGTCCCTCGCGCTGTGGGAGCGCGGCGAGGAGCTGGCCAAGGTGTGCCGGCGGTGGCTGGAGGGCGCGCGGGCCCGGCTGGACGCGGCGCTGGCCGAGGAGGCGGCGGAGTCCGGGACCGAGGCGGGGGCCGAGCAGGAGTGAGCGGCGCGGCACGGGCCTGACCTGCGGCGGATCGGTGTGAAGCCGATCACCACGGCCTCGATTTTGTTGAACTTTGAACTTCTTCTGACGTACCGTCGGTCCCGTCAGCGACTCCATGTACGGTACATGGATTCGACGCAGCACCGAGAAAGTTCACGCATGTCTCTCGTTCTTGACCCCGCCGCCCAGGACCTGCTCTTCCGCGAGGCCCGCACCGCGAACGCCTTCACCGACGAGCCGGTGACCGACGAGCAGGTGCAGGCGATCTACGACCTGGTCAAGTACGGCCCGACCGCCTTCAACCAGTCACCCCTGCGCATCACCCTGGTCCGCTCCCCCGAGGCCCGTGAACGCCTGGTCCAGCACCTGTCCGAGGGCAACCGGGCCAAGACGGCCGCCGCGCCGCTGGTGGCGATCCTCGCCGCGGACAACGAGTTCCACGAGGAGCTGCCGCAGCTCTTCCCGCACGCCCCGCAGGTCAAGGACGCGTTCTTCGCCGAGCGCCCGGTCCGCGAGCGCGCGGCCGGCCTGAACGCCGCCCTCCAGGCCGCCTACTTCATCGTCGGCGTGCGCGCCGCCGGCCTGGCCGCGGGCCCGATGACCGGCCTGGACGCCGAGGGCGTGCGCAAGGAGTTCCTGGACGACGACCACACCCCACTGATGGTCGTGAACATCGGCCGTCCGGGCCCGGACGCGTGGTACGCGCGTTCGCCGCGGCTGGCGTACGAGGACGTCGTCACCACGGTGTGACCCACCCCGCCACGCGAAGGGCCCCCGGCATCGGATGCCGGGGGCCCTTCGCGTCGTCGCGACCAGGGGTCATGGCGGGGTCAGGACGTCCTCAGCGCCTTCACCATCGTGGTCAGCTGCTCGAACGGGCCGGTGCCGGCCACCACCGTCGTCGCGCCCTTGGCGTCGTCGTCCTCGGCCAGGACCAGTGCGTCGTAGCGGCCGCCGGTCCAGCGGACCCATGTCCGGCCGTCGATCTCCTCGGTGACCTTCGTCTCCTGCGCGCCCTGGGTGGCGTCCTCGATGAACGGGATCCGCTTGTCCATGGACTGCTTCAGCGTGACGTACTCCCCGTCGGGGGCGTGGAAGCCGAGGTGCCAGGCGTCCTGCTTCTGACCGTCGAAGCGGACCGACGTCGGCTTCCAGGTCTGCGGCAGGCCCTGCGGCGCGGCCACCGGATACGCGGCCGCGCGGCGGGCCGTCAGCAGCTCGACCCGGTAGTCGACCCGTTTGACGTCCGGTTCCTGGTCGCTGTCGTGCGGGACGAAGAGGTACATGACCAACCCCGCCAGCACGATCAGGCCCAGGGAGAAAACCATGTCCCGGACCGTCTTCTGCTTGCCGTTCGCGCCTGCCACGCCCCCTATCGTCGCAGGTGCCCCGTCCGCTCATCCGTGGGGGGCCCTGCTCATTCTGTCGATCTGACGATAGAGTCGTCGCCGAACCCTCATCCGGCCGTCGTCGTATCAGAAAGGTGCGTTCCGATGACCGAGCATCACTTGCCGTCCGAACTCGATGTGCCCTCCGAGGCCCCCGACCGCAACCTCGCCCTCGAACTGGTCCGGGTGACCGAAGCCGCGGCGATGGCCGCGGGTCGCTGGGTGGGCCGCGGGGACAAGAACGGCGCCGACGGTGCCGCGGTGCGCGCCATGCGCGCCCTCGTCTCCACCGTCTCCATGAACGGCGTAGTCGTCATCGGGGAGGGTGAGAAGGACGAGGCGCCGATGCTCTACAACGGGGAGCGGGTCGGCGACGGGACCGGGCCCGAGTGCGACATCGCCGTCGATCCGATCGACGGCACGACCCTGACTGCCAAGGGCATGACGAACGCCATCGCGGTGCTCGCGGCGGCGGAGCGGGGGTCGATGTTCGACCCGTCGGCCGTCTTCTACATGGACAAGCTGGTCACCGGGCCCGAGGCGGCGGACTTCGTCGACATCGACGCGCCGGTGTCGGTGAACATTCGGCGGGTCGCCAAGGCGAAGCGCTCCGCGCCCGAGGACGTGACCGTCGTCATCCTCGACCGGCCGCGGCACGAGCGGCTCATCGAGGAGGTCCGCGAGACGGGTGCGCGGATCAAGCTGATCTCCGACGGTGACGTGGCCGGGTCGATCCTGGCGCTGCGTGAGGGCACGGGCGTGGACCTGCTGCTCGGTGTCGGCGGGACGCCGGAGGGGATCATCTCGGCCTGCGCCGTGAAGTGCCTCGGCGGGACCATCCAGGGCAAGCTGTGGCCCAAGGACGACGAGGAGCGGCAGCGGGCGATCGACGCGGGGCACGATCTGGACCGGGTGCTGACGACCGAGGACCTGGTGACCGGGGAGAACGTGTTCTTCGTGGCGACCGGGATCACCGATGGGGAGCTGCTGCGGGGGGTTCGTTACCGGTCGGAGACGGCCACGACGGACTCGATCGTGATGCGGTCCAAGTCGGGGACGGTGCGGAGGATCGACTCCGAGCATCGGTTGAGCAAGCTGCGGGCGTACAGCGCGATCGATTTCGAGCGGGCGAAGTAGGGGGGCGGCGGGGCTGGGCTTCGGGGGTGGTGGCCGGGGGCGGCGAGTGCGGGTGCGGCGTGGCTTGTCGCGCAGTTCCCCGCGCCCGTGAAAGCGCCCTGCCGCTGGGGGCTGACGCTGTCGTGGCGCTGCGGGTGCGGCGTGGCTTGTCGCGCAGTTCCCCGCGCCCCTGAGGACGCCCTGCCCATCGGGGGCGAAAGGTCTCCGGGCGGGTGCGGGTGGGGGGCCTGTCGCGCAGTTCCCCGCGCCCCTGAGAGCGCCCTGCCGCCGGGGGCTGACGCTGTCGTGGCGCTGCGGGTGCGGCGTGGTTCTTCGCGCAGTTCCCCGCGCCCCTGAAGGCGCCCTGCCGCCGGGGGCTGACGCTGTATTGGCGCTGCGGGTGCGTCGTGGTTTGTCGTGCAGTTCGCCGCGCCCCTGAGAGCGCCGGCTCGCCGCTGCCTCCGAGAAGGCCCGCGAATTGAGAGCGCGTTGGTGGCTGTGGCCAAGGCGCCCCCTGTGCGGAGGGGGCGCCTTTCGGGGGTCAGCCGGCGGCAGCTATGCGGCTGTCGGTGCGGGCCGCCTTCTTCAGTTCCAGTTCGCGGCGGCGGCGCCGGGCCAGGACCACGCGGCGCTCGGCGGCGGTGAGGCCGCCCCAGACGCCGTAGGGCTCGGGCTGGAGGAGGGCGTGTTCGCGGCACTCGACCATGACGGGGCAGCGGGCGCAGACGCGCTTGGCCGCCTCCTCGCGGGAGAGCCGGGCGGCGGTGGGCTCCTTGGAGGGCGCGAAGAACAGGCCGGCCTCGTCGCGCCGGCACACTGCCTCCGTGTGCCATGGGGCGTCTTGGTCCCTGTCTCGCGCTGGCACCCGCTGGGCCGGAACGGCAGCTACCTGCAGGGACGAATGCGGCGGTTGCAGCACGGTCTACTCCTGACGACGGCTTCGCGAGCGAGAGACGATGCAGCAAGGTCTACCCGCTGTACGCGCGCCTATGCAGGGAGTCCCCAACGACCGGAATCAGGGGATACGGATGCACTGCCCGGGGGACGACAGGACCTAGTGGTCGAGGTGCTTGCGCAGGTGTTTGTCGACCTTGCGGTGCACCCGGTCGAGGATGTCCGCCACCAGCTTCCCGCGCTTGGGGCGCGCCTCGATGTTGCCGAGCACGGCCCAGCCCTCCACGAAGACGATGGGGGCGTCGGGGTCCGTGGCGTCCTGGTTGTCGACCTCGAAGTTGCCGAGGACGCCACCGCCGGAGCCGCGCAGCGAGACGTTCTCCGGTACGCGGACCTCGACGTTCCCGAAGACGGACCAGGCCTTGATCACGACCTGCTGGTACTCGAAGACCGCCTCGCTGAGGTCGATCTCGACACTGCCGAAGACCGAGTACGCGTGGATGCGGCGGCCCGCCCGCCAACGCCCCTTGCGCACCGCGGCGCTGAACACCGCGACCACGTTCTCGTCCGGCTCCGCCGGTATCGCGCCGGCCGAGGGCCGCTGGGGAGCGGAGATGTACGTGGGGGCCGGGCGGGCGTGGTGGTGCGCGCCGGGCAGGTCCCGCACGTACGGCTCCAGCTCACCGACGGTCTTCGCGGTGTAGACACCCTCCACCCGCTCGGCGTGCTCCTCGGCCGTGAGGCGGCCCTCGGCCAGGGCCTCACGCAGGATGTCCGCGAAACGGTCGCGGTCGGCGTCGGAGGCACGGAGTTCGGAGCCGGGCGCGGTGTGCTTCTGAAGGTCCACAGCAGCAGCGTACCCAAACACGATAGATCGCGACACCCCGGCGGGCGGGCCGGGCACGGCGGTTCGAACTGAGCCTTACCTCACAAGCTCGCCGCCGATGCCACGTCCTACGCTGGTGGACGCTGCCAACGGATGCCAGCGCTGTCTGCCGTGAGTGAGGAATGGGCGCGATGCCTGAGTTCGAGTACACCGATCTGCTCCCCATGGGGGAGGACACCACCCCGTACCGGCTGGTGACCTCCGAGGGTGTCTCCACCTTCGAGGCCGACGGGCGGACGTTCCTCAAGGTCGAGCCGGAGGCGCTGCGCAAGCTCGCCGAGGAGGCCATCCACGACATCCAGCACTATCTGCGCCCGGCCCACCTGGCCCAGCTGCGCCGGATCATCGACGACCCGGAGGCGTCCGGCAACGACAAGTTCGTCGCCCTGGACCTGCTGAAGAACGCCAACATCGCGGCCGCCGGCGTGCTCCCCATGTGCCAGGACACCGGCACCGCGATCGTCATGGGCAAACGCGGACAGAACGTGCTCACCGAGGGCGGCGACGAGGCGGCCCTGTCCCGGGGCGTCTACGACGCCTACAAGAACCTCAACCTCCGCTACTCCCAGATGGCCCCGCTGACCATGTGGGAGGAGAAGAACACCGGCTCCAACCTCCCCGCGCAGATCGAGCTGTACGCGACCGACGGCGGCGCCTACAAGTTCCTCGTCATGGCCAAGGGCGGCGGCAGCGCCAACAAGTCGTTCCTCTACCAGGAGACGAAGGCCGTCCTGAACGAGGCCTCCATGATGAAGTTCCTGGAGGAGAAGATCCGTTCGCTGGGCACGGCCGCCTGCCCGCCGTACCACCTGGCCATCGTGGTCGGCGGCACGAGCGCCGAGTACGCGCTGAAGACCGCGAAGTACGCCTCCGCGCACTACCTGGACGAGATCCCCGCCGAGGGCTCGCCGCTCGGGCACGGCTTCCGCGACAAGGAGCTGGAGGAGAAGGTCTTCGAGCTGACGCAGAAGATCGGCATCGGCGCCCAGTTCGGCGGCAAGTACTTCTGCCACGACGTACGGGTCGTCCGCCTCCCCCGGCACGGCGCGTCCTGCCCGGTCGCCATCGCCGTCTCCTGCTCGGCCGACCGGCAGGCGCTCGCGAAGATCACCGCCGAGGGCGTCTTCCTGGAGCAGCTGGAGACCGACCCGGCACGCTTCCTCCCCGACACCACGGACGAGCACCTCGACGAGGCCGGCGACGTCGTCAGGATCGACCTCAACCAGCCGATGGACGACATCCTCGCCGAGCTGACCAAGTACCCGGTCAAGACGCGCCTCTCCCTCACCGGCCCCCTGGTCGTGGCCCGCGACATCGCGCACGCCAAGATCAAGGAGCGGCTGGACGCGGGCGAGGAGATGCCGCAGTACCTGAAGGACCACCCGGTGTACTACGCCGGCCCCGCGAAGACCCCCGAGGGCTACGCGTCCGGCTCCTTCGGCCCGACGACGGCCGGCCGCATGGACTCCTACGTCGAGCAGTTCCAGGCGGCGGGCGGCTCCAAGGTGATGCTGGCCAAGGGCAACCGCAGCCAGCAGGTCACCGACGCCTGCGGCACGCACGGCGGCTTCTACCTCGGCTCCATCGGCGGCCCCGCCGCCCGCCTCGCCCAGGACTGCATCAAGAAGGTCGAGGTCGTCGAGTACGAGGAGCTCGGCATGGAGGCCGTCTGGAAGATCGAGGTCGAGGACTTCCCGGCGTTCGTCGTGGTCGACGACAAGGGCAACGACTTCTTCAAAGACCCCGCTCCCGCCCCGACGTTCACGTCGATTCCGGTACGGGGCCCCGGGCTGGCCTGACCCGCCGCACCGCACCGCACGCTCCCGCGAGGCCCCGCCCAACCGATCCGGTGCGCGGGGCCTCGTCCGTGGCGGCGCGCGCGAGGCGACCGCCGCCATGAGGAGGATCACGCGATCCTGGGAGGGGAATACGCCCCCGCGGACCACGCGCTTCCCTCCTGGAGGTACGAAAACGATGACGAAGACGACGAACACCGAAGACGGCGACCGGAAGTACCGCGTCGAGCACGACTCGATGGGCGAGGTGCGGGTGCCGGCCGACGCCAAGTGGCGGGCCCAGACGCAGCGGGCCGTGGAGAACTTCCCGGTCTCCGGGCAGCGGCTGGAGCGCGCGCACATCGAGGCGCTGGCGCGGATCAAGGCCGCCGCCGCGGCCGTCAACGCCAAGCTCGGCGTCCTCGACAAGGACATCGCCGAGGCCGTCCAGGAGGCGGCGCGGGAGGTCGCGGAGGGACGCTGGGACGCCCATTTCCCGGTCGACGTGTTCCAGACGGGCTCGGGCACCTCGTCCAACATGAACACCAACGAGGTCATCGCGACCCTCGCGAGCGAGCGCCTCGGCCGGGACGTCCACCCCAACGACCACGTCAACGCGTCCCAGTCGTCCAACGACGTCTTCCCCTCGTCCCTGCACATCGCCGCCACCGCCGCCGTGCTGCGCGACCTGATCCCGGCGCTGCGGCACCTGGCCGAGTCCCTGGAGCGCAAGGCCGAGGAGTTCGCCGACGTGGTGAAGTCGGGGCGGACCCACCTGATGGACGCCACGCCCGTGACGCTGGGCCAGGAGTTCGGCGGCTACGCGGCCCAGGTGCGCTACGGCATCGAGCGGCTGGAGGCCTCCCTCCCCCGGCTCGCCGAACTGCCGCTCGGCGGTACGGCGGTCGGCACCGGCATCAACACCCCGCCCGGTTTCCCGGCGGCCGTGATCGCGGAGGTGGCCCGCGCGACCGGCCTGCCGCTCACCGAGGCGCGCAACCACTTCGAGGCGCAGGGCGCCCGGGACGGGATCGTCGAGACCAGCGGGCAGCTGCGCACCGTCGCCGTCGGACTGACGAAGATCGCCAACGATCTGCGCTGGATGGCGTCCGGACCGCGCACCGGGCTCGCCGAGATCAACCTGCCCGACCTCCAGCCCGGTTCGTCGATCATGCCGGGCAAGGTCAACCCGGTCGTCCCGGAGGCCGTGCTCATGGTCTGCGCCCAGGTCGTCGGCAACGACACCACGGTCGCCACGGCGGGCGCCTCCGGCAACTTCGAGCTGAACGTGATGCTCCCGGTCATCGCGAAGAACGTGCTGGAGTCCGTCCGGCTGCTCGCGGCCGTCTCCCGGCTGCTCGCCGACCGCACCGTCGACGGCATCACCGCCAACCGGGAACGCGCCCGTGAGTACGCCGAGTCGTCGCCCTCCGTGGTGACCCCGCTGAACAAGTACATCGGCTACGAGGAGGCCGCCAAGGTCGCCAAGAAGTCGCTGGCCGAGCGCAAGACGATCCGTCAGGTCGTCCTGGAGGGCGGCTACGTGGAGCGCGGCGACCTCACCGTGCAGCAGCTCGACGAGGCGCTGGACGTCCTGCGGATGACGCGTCCGTGACCGGCGTGCCGGTCCGTGTGACCGGTGGGTGAACCGTGACACGCGTCGCGGCGTCGTATGCCGGTGACACCTAATATCTGTGCATGACGGACGACGGAGCGGTGAGACGCGTGGAAGCGGGCGGAGCCACGGCCTTCTGGGCCTTGGGCAGTCACATCCTGTGGCGCTACCGGGAGAACGCGGGCGACCGCTTCCACATCGCGCGCCCCGTCACCGTCGTGCGCGACGACGCCGACCTGCTCGCCGTGTGGATGGCGCCGGGCACGGAGTGCGTCAAGCCGGTGCTGGCCGACGGGACGCCGGTGCACCTGGAGCCGCTTCGCACGCGCTACACGAGGCCGCGGACCGTGCAGCGCGGCCACTGGTTCGGCACCGGTGTGCTGAAGCTGGCCCGGCCCCGCGAGCCCTGGTCGGTGTGGCTGTTCTGGGACCCGGGCTGGCGGTTCAAGAACTGGTACGTCAACCTGGAGGAGCCGCTGGCGCGTTGGAGCGGCGGCGTGGACTCCGAGGACCACTTCCTCGACATCACCGTGGAGCCGGACCGCAGTTGGCAGTGGCGGGACGAGGACGAGTTCGCCCAGGCCCAGCGGGACGGTCTGATGGACGCCGCGCAGGCCGAACGGGTCCGGGACGCGGGCCGGGCCGCGGTGGAGGTGATCCGCGCCTGGGGGCCGCCGTTCGCCGACGGATGGCAGCACTGGCGGCCGGATCCGGCCTGGGCCGTACCCTCACTTCCGGAGGACTGGGATCGTATGCCTGCGCGTGTGTCCTCGTGAGACCCTTGCTGCGCCCCCGGGCGGGAAACGTAGGATCGTCCTCCGCAAGGGGCGCGCGAGGGCAACTCGTGGGACGCGCAGTGAGCTTGACCGGATGTCACCGAGGGGCGGCAGGACGTGAGCGAGGGACACGAGGGCAACACCCGTGCGGGCCGCGGCCGGTCCGCCGGTGGCACAGGAACAGCCTCTGACCACGCGGGAATCCCGTTCCTGGGGCATGTATTCCGGGTATCGGGACTTCGGCGGGACGAACTGCACGCGCGATGCAAGGCGCGCACGGCCCCGGACGGACGGATTCGACACGCGTGACGGAGCAGCCGACCTCTTTCGAGCGCCCCCAGGCGGGCGTGGACCCCGTGGATCCCCGCGGGGCGCTCCTGCGTACCCCGGCGGCCCCGCTGACGCCCGGTGCCGCCGCTTTACCCGCTCAGGCCCGGGGCACCGGTGAGACGCCCTCGGGCACCTCGGTGACGCCCGGCGGCGCCGCGGGTCCCGAGCACTCCCAGCCGGCCGCGGCCGAGCCCGACACCCACCGCCCGCGTCCCGCGCCGGAGGCCATCCCGGCGCAGCCCGGCACCGACCCGGAGCGTTCGGGCCCCGGCGGTCAGGAGCGCCGTACCGGCCAGTCGGCCCCGCTCGGCAGGCCGACGCCGATGCGCCGGGACGGCGACCGGCTGCGCTTCGTGGGTGCCGCGACCCGGCGGATCGCCCGTGGCATCGACCTCGACGAGATCGTCATGGGGCTGTGCCGGGCCACCGTGCCAACGTTTTCCGACGCGATCCTCGTGTATCTGCGCGATCCGCTGCCGGTCGGTGACGAGCGGCCCACGGGCCCCGTCGTGCTGCGGCTGCGGCGTACCGACCGGATCCCGGAGGAGCGGGACACCGAGAACGGTTTCCTGCCGGTGCTCCAGCCGGAGCCCTCGGAGCTGTCGACGCTGACCGCCGAGTTGTGCGAGGTCCGGCCGGGCGGCGCGCTGGCCGAGGTCCTGCGCGGGGTGCGTCCGGTGTTCGCCGACGCGCCTGCCGCCCGTGCCGCGCTGCCCGAGCTGCTCGGTGAGAACGGCGAGGCGGTCATCCCCGCCGGCCAGCGGGCCATCCTGGCCCCGCTGCGCGGCCGCCGGCGTGTGATCGGCGCCGCGGTCTTCCTGCGCCGCCCGGAGCGGCTGGCCTTCGAGGCGGACGACCTGCTGATCGCGGCCCAGCTCGCCACGCACAGCGCGCTCGGCATCGACAAGGCCGTGCTGTACGGCCGTGAGGCGTACATCGCCGACGAGTTGCAGCGCACGATGCTGCCGGAGACCCTGCCGCAGCCGACGGGTGTCCGGCTGGCCTCGCGCTACCTCCCGGCCGCCGAGACGGCACGGGTCGGCGGCGACTGGTACGACGCCATCCCGCTGCCCGGCAGCCGGGTCGCGCTCGTCGTCGGCGACGTGATGGGGCACTCCATGACGTCCGCCGCGATCATGGGCCAGCTGCGCACGACGGCGCAGACGCTCGCCGGGCTGGACCTGCCGCCGCAGGAGGTGCTGCACCACCTCGACGAGCAGGCCCAGCGGCTGGGCACCGACCGCATGGCGACCTGCCTGTACGCGGTCTACGACCCGGTGTCGCACCGGATCACCATCGCCAACGCCGGGCATCCGCCGCCGGTGCTGCTGCACCTGGGCGGGCGGGCCGAGGTGCTGCGCGTCCCGGCGGGCGCGCCGATCGGTGTGGGCGGTGTCGACTTCGAGGCGGTGGAGCTGGACGCCCCGGCCGGGGCGACGCTGCTGCTGTACACGGACGGGCTGGTGGAGTCCCGGTTGCGGGACGTGTGGACCGGCATAGAGCAGCTGCGCGAGAAGCTGGCCGCGACCGCCCAGCTCACCGGGCCGGATCATCCGCCGCCGCTGGAAGCGCTGTGCGACGAGGTGCTGGACATGCTCGGTCCGGGCGACCGGGACGACGACATCGCGCTGCTCGCCGCCCGGTTCGACGGGATCGCGCCGAGCGATGTCGCGTACTGGTACCTGGACCCGGAGGAGATGGCGCCGGGCAAGGCCCGGAGGCTGGCGCGCAGCGCGCTGTCCCGGTGGGGCATGGAGGAGCTGACGGACTCCGTCGAGCTGCTCATCAGCGAGGTCGTGACGAATGCCGTGCGCTACGCGTCGCGGCCGGTGACGTTGCGGCTGCTGCGGACGGACGTGCTGCGCTGCGAGGTCGGCGACGACGTGCCGCAGTTGCCCCGGCTGCGGCAGGCCCGCGCCACCGACGAGGGCGGGCGCGGGCTGTATCTGGTGAACCGGCTGGCCCGGCGGTGGGGGGCTACCCGGCTCAGCACCGGGAAGGTCGTCTGGTTCGAGCTGAATCGCGGGTGAGGCGCGCCTCACCCCGACGGCGTCGAGGGCGCCCGGCGTGTCGCCGGGCGCCCTCTCCGGTCTATCGCTCGTCGTCCGGGAGGAACGGGTTCTCCGGGGCCGTGGGTTCGGTCGGCACGGACGGCGGGGGCTGCGTCGTGGGAGTCTGCGACGGCGGCGACTGACTGGGTGTCTGGCTCGGCGACTGACTCGGCGTCCTGGTCGGGGACTCGGACGTCGGGGGTGCCGACGTCGGCGGCTCGGACGTGGGCGCCTCGGTGGTCGGCTCGTCGCTCGGGGTCGGGGTGTACGTCGGCTTCACCGCGGCGCCCTGGTCGGTGTCCAGGTCGAACCTGCTGACCTGGTCCATCACGCCGAAGGTGTACGCCGCCCAGATCTGTGCCGGGAAGCCGCCGCCGTTGACGCGGCCCTTGCCCGGCAGGGTGCCGGTGGCGCCCGCCATGTTCACCTGCTTGCCGGTCTTGGCGTCCTGGCCGAACAGGCCGACGGAGGTCACCAGGTTCGGGGTGTAGCCGGTGAACCAGGCGGACCTGCCGTAGTCGGAGGTACCGGTCTTGCCGGCCACCTGCTGCCCGTCCCGCTCCGGGTTGTCGCGCACCGAGGTGCGGGCCGTGCCGTCGTCGACCACGCCGGTGAGCACCGAGGTGACCGTGTCGGCGGCCTCGCGGCTGATGACCTGGTCCCCGACCGGGTCCGGCAGGTCCACCACGATGTCCTTGTGCTCCACGGCGGCCAGCACCGTGGGCGTGACCTTCTTGCCGTGGTTGTCGAGGGTGGCGTAGATGCCCGCCATCTCCATCGGGCTCGCGCCCATGGAGCCGAGCGTCTGGGCCGGCACCGCCTGCATGCCGTCGGTGTCCATGCCGAGTTCGCCGGCGACCTTCATGACCTCGTCCATGCCGACGTCGACGCCCATCTGCGCGAAGACGGCGTTGACGGACTTGTTCATCGCGGTCTGCACGGTGACGTCGCCGTAGTCGACGTCGTCCTCGTTCGGCGGGGCGAAGCCGACCTTGGTCCCGTTGTCCGTGACCGGGTGCCTGCTGTCACCGTCGTAGACGGTGTTCGCGTTGATCGGCTCGCCGTCCTGGGTCTCGGCGGCCTCCTCCACGGCGGCGGCCAGGATGACCGGCTTGAAGGTGGAGGCCGGCTGGTAGTCGCGGCGGGTCGCGTTGTTCGTGTAGTGCTTGACGTAGTCGATGCCGCCGTACATCGCGACGACCTTGCCGGTCTTCGGGTCGACGGACACGGCGCCGGGCTGGATGTTCCCGTCGACCTTGCGCTTCTTCGGGTCGAGCTTGCTCGCGAGCTGGTCCTCGGCGGCCTTCTCCAGCCGGGCCTGCTTCTTCTTGTCGACGTTCAGCGTCAGGTTCCAGCCGCCGCGCTTGACCATGGCGAGGGCCTGGTCCTGGTCCTGGGCCGTCCCCTGGGCCACCAGGCGCCGGGCCAGTTCGGCGTTGGCCGCGTCGACCCAGTAGCCGGTCTGGCCCTCCATCCCGGGATTGCCCTGGGGCTCCTTGGGCACGGGGAACTTCATCTCCTGGCGTTCGGAGGCGCTCAGCCAGCGCTCCTCGACCATGTTGTCCAGGACGTAGTTCCAGCGGTTCTTCACGAGGCGCTTGCTGGTGTCCGAGGCGACGGCCCAGTCGTACTGGCTGGGTGCCTGGAGCAACGCGGCGAGGTAGGCGCCCTGCTCGACGGTGAGGTCGTCGGCGTCGACGCGGTAGTAGGCCTGCGCGGCGGCCTGGATGCCGTAGGCGTTGCGCCCGTAGTAGCTGGTGTTGATGTAGCCCGCGAGGATGTCGTCCTTGGACATCTGTCGGTCCACCTTGAGCGAGATCACCAGCTCCTTGAGCTTGCGGGTGACCGTCTGCTCCTGGCTCAGGTAGTAGTTCTTGACGTACTGCTGGGTGATCGTCGAGCCGCCCTGCGCGCCCTTGCCGCTGAGGGTGTTGACCAGGCCTCGGGTCGTGCCCTTCAGGTCGACGCCGTTGTCCTGGTAGAACGATTTGTTCTCGGCGGCCACGAAGGTCCGCTGGACGGCCTTGGGCACCCGTGCCAGGTCGACGACCTCGCGGTTGACCTCGCCGTCGCGGACCAGGACGGTGCCGTCGCTGTACTTGTAGACGTTGCTCTGCAGCTTCGCCGCCGCGTTGCCCTCGGGGACGGACACCAGCAGGTACAGCAGGACGAATCCGCCGATGCCGAGCAGGCACAGGCCGAGGAAGGTGCCCAGTATCTTCCGCCAGGTGAAGAGCCTGCGTATGCCGCTCTTCCCGGCAGCGCGCGACGAACGGCGGTTCCTCGGCGCCGCGCGGTGGCCACCTCGCTGCCGCGCTCGTCTGTCTTCCGCTCGTCCCATGGGTCCGTTCGCTCCGCTCCGCTCTCGGGTGTCACTTCGGTGCCGTGGCTCAGGTCAGCTCAGAAAGCTAACACCGCTCTCTATGACAAAGTCCGACTCTTTCGGCCTTTTACGGACGTGACAATCAGCACGCCTTCCTACGGAACCGACGCCCGACGAGGGGTAAGGGTTGCCGTGGCGGGGTAAAGTGATATCACTTAGCTAGGAAAGAGCTAAGCGATGCGAAGCTGGACGACGAGATACGGGGGACCCCTATGTCCACACACGACACGCCGGCCGTCGCCGACGTCCCGGAGATGCCCGCACCACGCGTCCGGGAGTTCCCGGCGCACAGCATCGGCGGCGGACTCGCCCTGCTCCTGGGCCTGATCGGCCTGCTGGGCGGCGTCGCCATGATCGTCAGCGCCACGGCCGTCACGGGGACCGGCCTCAAGGCCACACTGATCGTCCTCGGCATCCTGGTCACCCTGTCCGCGTTCATCGCGATGTGCGGCCTGAACATGGTGGCGCCGGGCGAGGCCCGCGTCGTCCAGCTCTTCGGGCGCTACCGGGGCACGATCCGCCAGGACGGCCTGCGCTGGGTGAACCCGCTCACCTCACGCACCAAGATCTCCACCCGCGTGCGCAACCACGAGACCGCGGTCCTGAAGGTCAACGACGCCTACGGCAACCCGATCGAGCTCGCGGCCGTCGTGGTGTGGCGGGTCGAGGACACCGCGCAGGCCACCTTCGAGGTCGACGACTACATCGAGTTCGTCTCCACGCAGACCGAGGCGGCCGTGCGGCACATCGCCATCGAGTACCCCTACGACTCCCACGAGGAGGACGGCCTCTCGCTGCGCGAGAACGCCGAGGAGATCACCGAGAAGCTCGCCGTCGAACTGCACGCGCGGGTGGAGGCGGCCGGCGTGCAGATCATCGAGTCGCGCTTCACGCACCTCGCCTACGCGCCCGAGATCGCCTCGGCGATGCTCCAGCGCCAGCAGGCCGGCGCGGTCGTCGCCGCCCGCCGGCAGATCGTGGACGGCGCGGTCGGCATGGTCGAGATGGCGCTGGCCCGGCTGACCGAGCGGGACATCGTGGAGCTGGACTCCGAGCGGAAGGCGGCGATGGTGTCCAACCTCATGGTGGTGCTGTGCGGGGACCGGGCCGCCCAGCCGGTCGTCAACACCGGGACGCTCTACCAGTGACGGATTTCTCCGAGGCCTCCTCGAAGCGGCGGCCGCCGCAGCAGCGCAAGCAGGTGCTGCTGCGGCTGGACCCGTCGGTCTACGAGTCGCTCGCCCGCTGGGCGTCGGACGAGCTGCGGTCGGCCAACGCGCAGATCGAGTTCCTGCTCCGCAAGGCCCTCAAGGACGCGGGCCGGCTGCCCGGCGACGCCGGCCCCCTGCCCCGCCGGGGCCGGCCGCCCGGCGGCCCTCCGCCGCAGTAGCGGAACCGTGACAATCCCCTCCCACCTGCGCGGACGCACCCCTCCCCATGATCTACACACTGTGCGTATACACACGACGTATACCCGGTATGTAGAGTGCTCGGCATGTCCATCGGTCACACCCTCCTCGGGCTCCTGGAGTCCGGCCCCCGCCACGGCTACGACCTGAAGCGGGCCTTCGACGAGAAGTTCGGTCAGGACCGGCCCCTGCACTACGGCCAGGTCTACTCGACGATGTCCCGGCTGCTGAAGAACGGCCTCGTCGAGGTCGACGGCATCGAGCCGGGCGGCGGGCCGGAGCGCAAGCGCTACGCCATCACCGACGCCGGCATCACCGACGTGGAGCGGTGGCTCGCGACGCCGGAGAAGCCGGAGCCGTACCTCCAGTCGACCCTGTACACCAAGGTCGTCCTCGCCCTGCTCACCCGGCGCGACGCCGCCGACATCCTCGACACCCAGCGCTCCGAGCACCTGCGCCTGATGCGGATCCTCACCGACCGCAAGCGCAAGGGTGACCTCGCGGACCAGCTGATCTGCGACCACGCGCTGTTCCACCTGGAGGCCGACCTGCGGTGGCTCGAACTGACCGCCGCCCGCCTCGACAGGCTCGCGGAGGTGGTGACGAAGTGACTCCCACCGGCGCCCTGCTCGTCGCCGAGGGCCTGCGCAAGACGTACGGCCCCACCACCGCCCTGGACGGCGCGGACTTCTCCATCCACCCCGGCGAGGTCGTCGCCGTGATGGGCCCCTCCGGCTCCGGCAAGTCCACCCTGCTGCACTGCCTCGCCGGCATCGTCCCGCCCGAGGAGGGCTCGATCCGCTACGACGGCCGGGAGATGGCCACGATGAACGACGCCCAGCGCAGCGCGCTGCGGCGCTCGGAGTTCGGGTTCGTCTTCCAGTTCGGCCAGCTCGTGCCCGAACTCACCTGCGTCGAGAACGTGGCCCTGCCGCTGCGCCTGAACGGCGCCTCCCGCAAGGCCGCCGAGCGCACCGCCCTGTCCTGGATGGAGCGCCTGGAGGTCGACGGCATAGGCGGCAAGCGGCCCGGCGAGGTCTCCGGCGGCCAGGGCCAGCGCGTCGCCGTGGCCCGCTCCCTGGTCACCGGCCCGCGGGTGCTGTTCGCCGACGAACCGACCGGCGCGCTGGACTCCCTCAACGGCGAGCGCGTGATGGAGCTGCTGACGGACGCGGCCCGCTCCACCAACGCCGCCGTCGTCCTCGTCACGCACGAGGCACGGGTCGCCGCATACTCGGACCGCGAGATCGTCGTACGGGACGGCAGGTCCCGGGACATGGAGCGGGTCGTATGAAGGTCCGTCAGTCGATGCGGGACCTGGCCATGGGCTTCGGGTTCGCGTTCACCGGCCGGGGCGGCTGGGTGCGCGCGGTGCTCACCGCGGTCGGCGTCGGACTCGGGGTCGCGCTGCTGCTGCTGACGGCCGCGATCCCGAGCGCGCTGGACGCCCGGCACGAGCGCGAACAGGCCCGCACGGACTACACGTTCGACCCGACCGAGCGGCCGAAGTCGGACTCCACCCTGCTGGTCGCCCTCGTCGGCACCACCTTCCGCGACGTGGACGTCCGCGGCCGGGCGCTGGAGCCCGAGGGCCCGAAGGCGCCGCTGCCGCCCGGCGTCGACGCGATGCCCGGGGTCGGCGAGATGGTCGTCTCGCCCCGGCTGAAGGAGCTGCTGGAGTCGCCCGACGGGAAGCTGCTGCGCGAGCGGCTGCCGGAGCGGATCGTGGGCACGATCGGTGAGCCCGGCCTGGTCGGCTCCGCCGAACTCGCCTTCTACCGCGGTGCCGAAGGGCTCTCCGCCCACCTGGGCCAGGGTCCGGTCCACCGGATCGAGCGGTTCGGTGAGCCGATCACGGGCACCTCCGATCCCTGGGACCCGGTCCTGCTGCTGCTGGTCCTCGTGGTCTTCGTGGTCCTGCTGATGCCGGTCGGCGTCTTCGTCGCCGCGGCCGTACGGTTCGGCGGCGAGGGACGCGACCGGCGGCTCGCGGCGCTGCGGCTGGTCGGCTCCGACAGCGGGATGACCCGCCGGGTGGCGGCCGGCGAGGCACTGGCCGGTTCGCTGCTGGGCCTGGTCTTCGGCACCGGCTTCTTCCTCGCCGGACGCCAGCTCGCCGGACAGGCCGAGGTGTTCGACGTCAGCGTCTTCCCGAGCTACCTCAACCCCTCCCCCGCCCTCGCCGCGCTGGTCGCGGTCCTGGTCCCGACGGCGGCCGTGCTGGTCACCCTCCTCGCGCTGCGCGGCGTGGTCATCGAACCGCTCGGCGTGGTGCGCACGGCCAAGCCGAGCCGCCGCAGGCTCTGGTGGCGGCTGCTGCTGCCGCTGGCGGGCCTCGGCATGCTCGTCCCGATGATCGGCCAGGGCAGCGACCAGGGGAACTTCAACCAGTACCTGGTCGTCGGCGGCGTGATGCTGCTGCTCATCGGCGTCACCGCGCTGCTGCCGTGGATCGTCGAGACGGTCGTCGCGCGGCTCGGTGCGGGTTCGGTCTCCTGGCAGCTGGCCGTCCGCCGCCTCCAGTTGAGCAGCGGCACCGCGGCGCGCACCGTCAACGGCATCGCCGTGGCGGTGGCCGGGGCGATCGCCCTGCAGATGCTGTTCGCCGGGGTGGAGAGCGACTTCACCCGGCAGACCGGCTACGACCTCGACAGGGCGCAGATGCAGGTGCGGCTGTCGCAGGGCGTTCCCCTGGCCGCGGCCGCCGAGGAGTTCCGGCGGACCGACGGCGTGCGCAAGGTCTACGCCTTCTCGGAGGGCTACCTCGGCGAACGGCGCACGGACCCCGAGCAGGGCGCCCAGGTGACGGTCGGCGGCTGCGCCGAGCTCCGGGTCCTGGCGAAGCTGCCCTCGTGCCGGGACGGAGACGTGTTCGCGCTGAACGGCGCCGAGTGGGACACCGACATCGCCGGGCTGGCGAAGCCGGGCCGGACGCTCTACTTCGACCCGACCCACGAAGGCGGCCCCAAGGGCGCGGAGGCGGCGTGGAAGGTGCCGGCCGTGCGCGAGGTGACCGCCCTGCCGGGCCTGACGGGTGAGCCACGGGGCGGGTTCCTGGCCACGCCCGGGGCCCTGCCGCAGGCAGCCCTGGGAACGACGACCAGCGAGGTGTACCTCAAGATCGACGACACCAGGCCGGAGGTGCGCGACCTGGTCCGCAACACCTCGGCGGCGCTCGACCCGCTCTCGGACCCCATGGTGTGGGCCTCCACCGAGCGCGCCGACCGCTACGACTCCATCCGCACCGGCCTGTTCGTCGGCGCGGCCTGCGTCCTGGCCCTGATCGGCGCGAGCCTGCTCGTCTCCCAGCTGGAGCAGTTGCGCGAACGCAGGAAGCTGCTGTCGGCCCTGGTGGCCTTCGGCACCCGGCGTCGCACGCTGAGCCTGTCCGTGCTGTGGCAGACGGCGATCCCGATCGTGCTCGGACTGACCCTGGCCTCGGTGGTGGGGCTCACCCTGGGCGCCGTCCTGCTGAAGATGACGGCGACGGCGCTGAGCGTGGACTGGACGAGCGTGCTGGCCATGATCGGCATCGGCGCGGGAGTCGTCCTGGTCGTCACGCTGCTCAGCCTGCCGCCGCTGCTGCGGATGATGCGGCCGGAGGGCCTGCGCACCGAGTGAGCCAGGGCCTGCGTGCTACCGGAGTGCCGGGCCCTGAGAGTGCGTGCACGGCGTCGTCCGGCAGACGGGAATTGTCGGACAGGCCCTGGTCGGCGCCGTGCAGCACGCGCACGGGAAGCGGCCGCAGTGCCTCGCGCAGTGCGGCCGCCAACTCCGTGCTGGCACCGCCATCAGCGCGCGCCCCCCGATCGTGCTGCGTGAGCTGGAGCCGGAGGCCAGGGCGGCGCTGTCGCCGGAGGCGTACGCGGCCGCCAAGTCCGCCGAGGCGATCATGGCGATGAACAACGTCTTCTACCGCACCCGGCACCTGCTGTCCGACCACGAGTACGGCACCCTGCGCGCGGGGCTGCGGATGAAGGTCATCGGCAACCCCGGTGTGGACAAGGCCGACTTCGAGCTGTGGTCCTGCGCGAGGCCGGCGTCGACCGCGAGGTCGTTCGTCCAGGCGGTCGCGGTCACCCTGGACGCAGAGGCGGCACTCGCCGAGCAGCCCTCGCGGGTGTCAGCCGGCCGGGGCGGGCGGGTCGGTCGGCGCGGCCGGGGAGGCGTCGGACGCTGTGGCGCCGTGCGGGCGCGGGGACTGCCGCAGGACGCGTTCCTGGGAGTACGCGCGCAGATAGCCGACGACGGTGTTGGTGACCGCCACCAGCGGCACCGCTACCACCGCTCCGCCGATGCCCGCCACCATGCCGCCCGCCGCGACCGACAGCACCACCGCGAGCGGATGCACCCGCACCGCCCGCCCGAGGATGAACGGCTGCAGGATGTGGCCCTCGATCTGCTGCACCGCGAGCACCACGAGCAGCGTCATCACGGCCGTGAACACGCCCTGGGTGACCAGCGCGACCACCACCGCCAGCGCGCCGGAGATCACCGCGCCCACCAGCGGGATGAACGCCCCGAGGAAGATGAACACGGCCAGCGGCACCGCCATCGGCACATCGAGGAAGTAGATGCCGAGGCCGATGAAGATCGCGTCGATGAGGGCGACTATCACCGTGCCGCGCACATACGCCGTGAGCGTCTGCCAGGCCCGGGGACCGGCCCCGGCGACACCCGGCCGCGCCGCCGCCGGCACCAGCTTCAGCGTCCACTCCCAGATCCGCCGGCCGTCGTAGAGCAGGAACAGCGTCGAGAACACCGCGAGCAGGATGCCGGTCAGCGTCTCGACGACGACCGTCACGCCCTCGAGTCCCGCGGTGGTGATCTGGTCGGTGTTGGCCCCGACCGCCTCGCGCAGGTTCTCGGCGATGTCGTTGATCTGCTTGTCGGTGACGTGGAAGGGGCTGTCGAGCAGCCAGCGCCGCAACTCGTCGATGCCGTCCTGCACCTGGTCGGAGAGGTTGTCGATGTTCTCCATGACCTGCCAGGTCACGAACCATCCGATCAACCCCATCACCACGAAGCCGAGGATCGCGGTCAGCGCCGTGGCCGGTCCGCGCGGCACCCCGTACCGCCGCAGCCGCGCCACCGTCGGCTGTAGCACCGCCGTGATGAGCAGCGCCGCCACGAAGGCCAGCACGACGAGTTGCACGGCGCTGATGACCCGCATCAGCACCCACAGCGTGCCCGCCAGCACCAGCAGCCGCCAGCCGGCCTCGGCCGCGACCCGCATCCCCCACGGCACGGCCTGCGCCGGATCGGGGCGGGCCACGACCGGGAGGTCACGCGCGTACGGGAGAGAGCTCGCCGCCCTTGCCGACTCCTCGGGATCCGGCTCCGGCGCGCCATGCGCACGCTCCGCCTCGGCCCGGCGCTCTTCCCACCGTTGCCCCATCTCGGTCAGCCGGGTGCCGACCCGACCGAGCCACCCTGGCACTCGCGACATGATCCGTCCTTTTCCCCCAACCGTCCCCACCACTCCCCCCGGAGCCGTCCCGTCAGACCGTACATGGCCGAAGCCCCCCACCGAAGGACGGTGAGGGGCTCGGAAAGGTTGAGCGGGACGTGGCCCGACCGGGGCTCAGTACCAGTGGTTGGCCTGCCAGAACGACCAGGCGCCGCAGGGGCTGCCGTAGCGGTCGTTCATGTAGTTCAGGCCCCACTTGATCTGGGTGGCCGGGTTGGTCTGCCAGTCGGACCCCACGGAGGACATCTTGGAGCCGGGCAGCGCCTGGAAGAGGCCGTAGGCACCGGAGGAGGGGTTGACCGCCGTGTAGTTCCAGTCGGACTCGTGGTCCACGATGTTGCTGAAGCACTGGAACTGGTCGCCCGGCACCATCGCGGCAGCCATCGACTGGATCTCGGAGATGGAGTACGAGCTCTGGACCGCGAAGCTGGCGGCGTCCCGGGTGGCGGACCGGCTGGCCGCCTCCTCCTCCGCCTCCTCGCGCTCCTTGGCTTCCTGGGCCGCCTGCTCGGCGGCCTCCTTCTTCGCGATCGCGGTCTCGGCGGCCGCCTTGCGCGCGGCCTCCTCGGCTTCCTTCTTGGCGCTCGCGTCCGCCGCGATGGCCTGAATGTCGGCCTGCTGCGTCAGGGAAGCGGTCTGTACCTGCGCCTGCTGGCCCGCGGGGATGTCCGCGAGGAGCGTCAGGTCGGTTGCCGCCGCCTCGGCGTCATTGGGCTGCGCGACACTGCCCGAGGCAACGCCGACAACGCTTCCGACAGCGGTGACCGCGGTGGCCGAGGCCACTGCGAATCCCCGGACCGAAATCCGGCTCACACGGTTTCCTTCCAGCATCGCCCGCTCGGTGACCCTGGCGGACGCAATCGTGCCCCCTGACACTGGCCTCCCCAACTGCGGGTCACGGGAGGCACGGGCCCGGTGGGCAACTCCCGCGAGGGGAGCGCCGCATGGTGCTCGGGCGGCATACGACGACGCTATGGAGTTAGGTGTGGTGCTCCTGCTGTGCCGTACCGCTGGGGGTACAGATGTGTCGTATGCGGGGCCTGACAGGAGTGAGACTCTGCCGTAACCCGACACCGCAAGGCAATTCCGGGTTGCGTGTGAAAGCTCACATGTCGTTTGGCTCGAGTGATTTCGAGAAACACTGACGCGCGAAGGCGCCGCCCGGCTAGGCTCTTCGCCTTTGCCGAACGGCGCCAACTACCGCTTCTTCGCCCCGGAGTGGGGCGCGGGGTCAGATCGCCCCCTCCTCCAGCATTTCGGTCACAAGCGCCGCGATCTGGGACCTCTCGGACCGCGTCAGGGTGACATGGGCGAAAAGGGGATGCCCCTTCAGTTTCTCGACGACGGCGACGACACCGTCATAGCGCCCGACCCGCAAATTGTCCCTTTGCGCCACGTCGTGGGTGAGAACGACCCGTGAATTGGCGCCGATCCGGGACAGAACGGTCAGCAGCACATTCCGTTCGAGCGACTGCGCCTCGTCCACGATCACGAACGCGTCGTGCAGCGAGCGGCCGCGGATGTGGGTGAGCGGGAGCACCTCCAGCATCCCGCGCGCGGTGACCTCCTCGATGACCTCGCGGCTGGTGACCGCGGACAGCGTGTCGAAGACCGCCTGGGCCCAGGGGCTCATCTTCTCGGCCTCGGAACCCGGCAGATAGCCGAGCTCCTGGCCGCCCACCGCGTACAGCGGACGGAAGACCATGATCTTCTCGTGCTGACGGCGCTCCAGGACCGCCTCCAGGCCCGCGCACAGCGCGAGCGCGGACTTGCCGGTGCCGGCCCGGCCGCCCATCGAGACGATCCCGACGTCGGAGTCGAGCAGCAGGTCCAGCGCGATGCGCTGCTCGGCGCTGCGCCCCTTGATGCCGAAGGCCTCCCGATCGCCGCGCACCAGACGGACGTTGCCCTCCGGCGTCACCCGGCCGAGTGCCTTGCCGCGCTCGGACTGAATGGTCAGGCCGGTGTGGACGGGCAGTCCCGCGGCCTCCGGGACATGGACGTGGCCTTCCTCGAAGAGGATGTCCACCTGCTCGCCGGGCAGGGTCAGTTCGGACATTCCGGTCCAGCCGGAGGAGTCCGTGATGGCGAGTTCCGCCCGGTACTCCTCGGCGAGGAGGCCGACCGAGGACGCCTTGATCCTGAGCGGGAGGTCCTTCGAGACGACGGTGACGTCGAACCCCTCGGCCTGCAGGTTGCGGGCCACCGCGAGGATGCGGGAGTCGTTGTCCCCCAGGCGGTAGCCGGTCGGCAGCACACTGGGGTCCGAGTGGTTGAGCTCGACACGGAGGGTTCCGCCGAGGTCCCCGGTCGGGATGGGGGCGTCCAGACGGCCGTACCGGACACGGTAGTCGTCGAGCAGGCGCAGGGCCTGCCGGGCGAAGTACCCGAGTTCGGGATGGTGCCGCTTCGCCTCCAGCTCCGTGACCACCACGACCGGCAGCACGACCTCGTGCTCGTCGAAGCGGTTCAAAGCGTTCGGGTCCGCCAGCAGGACGCTGGTGTCGAGAACGTAGGTGCGCCGGTCGGGCTTGTGGCGCTTTGTGCTGGTCACCACGGAAGGACGTACCCCCTCGGATGAGGTCGGGGAGCGACGGAGACGGTCTGGACCGGTTGCCGGCCGCGATGCACGGGCCGGAGACCGGCCCCTCGCCGCTTCGTCCGTGCTGTGACCGCACGATCGGGCTGGTGCAAAGGGCCTCCCGGGCGGACGGCCCCGTGCCGTCCGCTGAGATCCGACACCCGTGGTTCGGGCGTCGACCTGGTTGCTTTATGCCCTCGAAAACGCGCCGCCATGCCACGGCATATGACGGCGTGCCGGTGAACTCCGTATGAAGCGCTCTACGCCCGAAGGGGTGGGACGGCCGCGTCAGCCGCCGTAGCGGCGATGACGCGCCGCGTAGTCGCGCAGGGCGCGCAGGAAGTCGACCTTGCGGAAGGCCGGCCAGAAGACGTCACAGAAGTAGTACTCCGAGTGGGCCGTCTGCCACAGCATGAAACCGGACAGCCGCTGCTCACCGCTGGTGCGGATGACCAGGTCGGGGTCGGGCTGCGCACCCGTGTAGAGGTGGCGGCCGATCATGTCGACGTCCACGGCCTCGGCGACGTCCTCGACCGAGCGGCCCTTGTCGGCGGCGTCCAGCAGCATCGAGCGGACGGCGTCGGCGATCTCCTGACGGCCGCCGTAGCCGATGGCGACGTTGACCAGTATCCCGTCGACGTGCGCGGTGGCCTCCTCGGCCTCCTTGAGCGCCGTGCGCATCGGGGAGGGCAGCAGGTCGGGGGTGCCGACGTGGTGCACCCGCCAGCGGCCGTCGGCGGCCAGGGAGCGCACGACGCCCTCGATGATGCCGAGCAGCGGGACGAGCTCGTCCTCGGGCCGGTCGAAGTTGTCCGTCGACAGCAGCCAGAGGGTGACCACCTCGACGTCCGTCTCGGTGCACCAGCCGAGGAACTCCTCGATCTTCTCGGCACCGGCCTGGTGACCGTGCACGGTGGTGGAGCCCGAGGCCTTCGCCCAGCGCCGGTTGCCGTCCATGATGACGCCGATGTGCTTGGGCACCTGAGCGTGGTCCAGGTGGCCTTCCACCCGGCGTGCGTACAGCCTGACCAACAGGCCGCGCAGCTTGTCGCGCAGGTTCACGTGAATGTCAGCCCCTCCGTACGGATCGGACAGGTGCGGCCGAGCGCGCCCCCTGTCCGCGTGGCGGTCCCCGGGGGCGAAGCCTACCCCCGCGCTACGCCCGTGCCCCGGGCGGGTGTTGGGAGCAAAAAACGGGCCGGTCCGTGGGGGGGAGACGGACCGGCCCGAGGGGGGGCTTCCACCATAACCCTTCGTAAGGGCTGCTGCGTGCATCGGCGCGAGACAACTACTCTCCGGAATCGCCCGGCAACGCGCGGATGGCCGCGGAATGCCGGGTTCACAGCCTCTTCATGGCCGGTTCACGGGGGGCACACAGGACTTTTCGGGCATCCCTCTGACGGGCGACCCTGGAGGTGACGGCGACTTGACGCCTGAAACGGGATCCGGACACCGCGCAGCCCCCTCCACTGCGCGGTGTCGCCCGCGCAGCTTTGCTGACGCGAATTACCTTGGTCTGAACTTACGTGATGTGTCAGGGGTGACGCGAGTGGTCGGCGATAACAATGTGGAAAAACCCTGGCCCTGTCTGCCGCCCGGACCCCCCGCGCGGGGTCCGAACCCCCGCGCGGGACACCCGATCGGCCCCACGGCAGGACCGGATCCGTCCGCGTCGCGCCCTGACGTCCGGCTCCGACCGTGAAGAGCAAAGGGATCACCTGGGCCCAGGTCGGCGCACGACGGCAGGACCGGCAGTTCCTGGCCAATCCGGCGCCGGCCGTTACTCCGGTCGCCGAGGTCGTCGCCGCCCTGCGCGGGGCGCACGCCCAGGTGATGTCGGCGGCCGAACTCTCCGTCGGGATCCGGGCCGCCGACATCACCCGGGCGGACGTACGCGCCGCCCTGTGGGAGGAGCGCTCCCTCGTCAGGACCTACGGTCCGCGCGGCACCGTCCATCTGCTCGACAGCCGGGAGCTTCCCCTGTGGTGCTCCGCCCTGCCCGCCGTGCCCACCGCCGCGGGCCCCCTCCCGCCGGGCATCCGGCTCGACGGCGAACGGACCGCACAGGTGCTCCACGCGATCGGCGACGCGCTCACCGGGCCGTGTCTGACCGTGGACGAGCTGGGCGAGGCGGTCGTCGCGCGCACCGGTGCCTGGGCCGGGGAGCGGGTGATGCCCGCCTTCCAGGAACTGTGGCCGCGCTGGCGGACGGTGCTGCACCTGGCCGGCCAGTCCGGCGCCGTGTGCTTCGGACCCGACCGCGGGCGCAGGACCACCTACACCCGCCCGCCCCTCTTCACTCCCCTGCCCCCACGGGAGGCGCTGCGCCTGCTGGTACGCCGGCACCTGCGTGCCTACGGCCCGGCGACCCCCGCCCACTTCGCGAAGTGGCTGGCGGCCTCACCCGGTTGGGCCGGCGGGCTGTTCGCCGCACTGGCCGACGAGGGGGAGATCGAGGAGGTCGTCTGCGAGGGCACGCGCGCGTGGGTGGTGGCCGGGGACACGGAGTTCCCCGAAGGGCCGGTGCGGGGCGTACGGCTGCTGCCGTACTTCGACGCCTACGGCATCGCCGCGCAGCCGCGCGAGGTGCTGTTCCCGGGACGCGCCCGGGAACGCGCGCTGTCCCGGGGCCAGGCGGGCAACCATCCGCTGCTGCTCGTCGACGGCGTGGTGGCCGGGGTCTGGCACCAGCGGCGCCGGGGGCGGCGGGTGACGGTCACGGTGGAGCCGCTGGGCACGCTCACGGCACGCCAGGAGCGGGAGCTGGCGGAGCAGGCCGAACGGGTGGCGGCGGTGGGGGAGGCGGCGGGCGGGGCGGAGCTGGTGATGGGGGAGGTGACGGTGGGGCCGCACGCCTGACGCCGTGTCCGGTCCGCCGGCCGGTCTCCGGGTCGGTCAGCGGGCCGGTCTGCGGGCAGGTCTGCGGGCGTCGAAGAGGTGGCGGGTGCTGTGGGCCACGAAGGGGCCCTGCGTCTCGATCCGCTCGTGCAGGGCACGGAGCCTGTCCTCGTACGCCTCGACGGTGAAGTCCGGCACCATCCAGATCACCTTGCGCAGGAAGTGGACGACGGCGGCGATGTCGTGGAACTCCGTCCGCAGCCGCTCCGCGCGCAGCTCGACGACCTCCAGACCGGCGGCCTCCGCGCCCGCGCGCTCGCGGTCGGGGTGGCGGCCGCGCCGCACCTCCTCGGGCTGCGGGCCGAGGAAGTACTCCACGAGTTCGAAGACGCTGCCCGGCCCGACGTGCTGGGCGAAATACGTACCGCCCGGCCGGAGCACGCGCGCGATCTCGTCCCAGTGCGGCTGTACGGGGTGACGGCTGGAGACCAGGTCGAAGGCCCCGTCGGCGAAGGGCAGCGGGGCGTCCTCCGGCGCGGCCACGACCACGACGCCACGCGGGCCGAGCGACTCGGTGGCCCGGGCGACGTTCGGGGGCCAGCCCTCGGTGGCGGCCGCGAGCACGGGCCGGTGGCCGGCGGCGTCGAGCGCGAACCCGAGGACCTCGCCGCCGCCGGTCTGGATGTCGAGGGCGGCACGCGCGCGGGCGAGCCGCCCGGCCAGCGACTCGGCGTACCGCCAGGAGGGCCGTGCCTCGGTGGCGCGGCCCTCGAACCACGAGAAGTCCCACCCCTCGGTGGGGACGGCGGCACCCTCGGCGAGGAGTTCCTCGAAACCGGGGCGGGGGTCGGTGGGGCGAGGGTCGGCGGGGCGGCGATCGAGCGGCATGGGCCCGATCGTCGCAGGGCCGTGCCGGGGGCCGCCGCCGATTTTCCGGCGTGGTGACCGACGGCGGGCGGGCCGCGGCTACGGGACCAGCGGCCTGACCTCCTCGGCGGTGAAGCGGACGAAGCCCTCGGGGTCGGGCTCGTCGCCGGTGGGCTGGAGGATCACGGTGTCGGCACCGGCCTCGACGAGCTGCTCGACGGCCTTGGCGACGGTCGCCGCGTCCCCGGCCACACCGAGGTCGGGAACGTCCGCGACGCCCTCGGCGACGAGTTCGGCCCGCAGGCGGTCGAGGGCGTCGGGGCCGGTGGCGGCGAGGAGGTAGACGACGACGCGGTGCGGGTCGGTGCGGCCGGCCGACGTCCGCCCCTCGTCGATGAGCCGACGGGCCCGGCGCACGCCCTCCGGGGACGTCGCCGCGGTGAGGACGGTGCCGTCCGCCGCCGCGCCGGACAGGTGGAGGGTGCGCGGGCCGGTGGCACCGGCGAGGATCTCGACCGGTCCCGGCGGCGGCCAGTCCAGGGCGACGTCGTCGAGCTCGACGTACCGCCCCTCGGTGCTGAGCCGCTCCCCGCGCAGCAGCGCCCGCAGCGCGTCGAGGTGCTCGCGCAGCAGCGTCAGCGGGGAGCCGGCGCGGGCGCCGACCTGGCCCATCCAGTCCTGCACGCCGTGCCCGACGGCGAGCACCGGGCGGCCGGGGAACATCCGGTGCAGCGAGGCGGCCTCCATCGCGGTGATGGCGACGTTGCGCAGCGGCACGGGAAGCAGGCCCACACCGATCCGGACCCGCTCGGTCCAGGCCAGGGCGGCCGCGGCCGTGGAGACACCGCCTTCACGGAAGCAGTCCTCCCACAGCCAGAGTTCGTCGAGGCCGGTGTCGTCGGCCAGTCGGGCGAGGGCGCGCAGCCGCTCGGGGGGAAGTTGGGGACGGAACACAGCGCCGAGTCCTGTCATGCGGCCTTCCTACCCGCGGCAGGCGCAGCGGACAACAGCTTTACGGTGTCGGCGAGGACGGGCGGACCGGTGCTTCGGGAGCGTGCCGGTACGGTCGGTTCGCACACCGGCTGGGGACCGACGGCGGAGGGGCCTGGGAATGGGCAGAGGCTGGGGCGGCGGGCGGCGCATGCGGGACGGGCGGGGGGAACTGGTCGTGCACGGGGGTGCGACCGTGCCGCTGGAGATCGCGGCGTCGTACCGGGCCCGGACGCGGGGGCTGCTCGGGCGGGACGCGGTCGAGGGCGCGCTGCTGCTGTCCCCCGCGAACAGCGTCCACACCTTCCGGATGCGCATGCCCATCGACGTCGCCTACCTGGACCGCGGGCTGGTCGTCCTCGCCGTCCGCACGATGCCGCCGTGGCGGTTGGGCCTGCCCCGGCTCCGGGCGCGGCACGTGCTGGAGGCGGAGGCCGGGGGGATGGCGGGGTGGGGGGTTCGGGCGGGGGTCAGGGTGGAGGTCCGGACGGGGCCCGGGGACGTCCGGTAGCGGCGCGCGAGGTGCCGCTCCCGGCGGGGTGCGTCAGCCGTTGCGGGGGAAGGAGACCTCCACGCGGCGGTTCTTCTTGCGGCCGGACTCGGAGGAGTTGTCCGCGATGGGGTACTGCTCGCCGTAGCCGCGCACCTCGAAGGTGATGTCCGGGGAGTTCAGTTCCGTGTCGAGGATGTCGTGGACGGCGTTGGCGCGGCGGCGGGAGAGGGTGTCGCCGTGGGCGGAGGAGCCGAGGTTGTCGGTGAAGCCGAAGACGCGGACCTTGGTCGCGTTCTGGGTCCTGATCTCGTCGGCGATCGCGGCGATGCGGGCCTTCGACTCGGCGCTGAGCTTCGCGCTGTCCTTGCCGAACAGGACTTCCGCCTGGAGGGCGAACTTCACGTCGGCGTTGGTGTCCTCGCGGCGTTCCTCTCCGCTCTGGTCCTCCACGACCTGCTTGATGTCGAGGACCTTGGGCTCGGCGAGGGTGGCGCCTTCCGGGATCTTCAGATCGGGGTCGTTGGCGTCGACCTCGACCGGCGCGGACGCGGTGGCCTCCGTACCCGGGGGGACGCTGGGGTCGTCGTCGGCGTGCGCGGTCCCGGCGGCGCACAGGGTGCCGGCGAGCATGATCGAGGCTGTGGTGAGGGCGAGGGGGAGGCGGGTGGGGGTCATGGGGGCCTCAACCGGAGATCGTGATGGAGGCTGCGGCGAACATCGGGAGCTGGAAGGCGACCTCGGAGGTGCCGCTGGGGGGCGCCGGGAACTGCATGAAGACGGGGACCGACTCTCCGGACTTCAAGGAAGGGAAGTTGGTCGTGGTCAACGGACGTCCGTCCGTGTCGCGCAGCACGTAATAGCGCTTCTTGCCCTTGGAGTCCACCAGGGTGGCTCCTCCCAGGGACCTGCCGTTCCGGATGATCTCCGTCTCGTTGCCACTCAGCTGTGCGGGCACGTTGACCGTCTCACCGCTGTCGTTCTTCAAGGTGCCGTTGACGGTGACGAAGCCACCCGCGTCCCGTGCAGCTGACGTGATCTGGAGAAGCAGGCCGTCGGGGCCCCTCAACTCGGCGAGAGGAGTGCCCGCGTCACCTTCCTGAGCACTCGGCTGCGATCCGTCGTCCTGGGAAGCGGAGGCCGAGGCCTTCGGCTTCTCGTCGTCACTGCCACCGCCGCCGCAGCCGGCCACACCGAGGGCCATACCGGCCGCAACGGTCCATGCGACCATCCCCCTGCGGGCCTTCGTTGTGAACCGCATGCTCATGACTCCGCTTCCTTCATCACTCGTCGTTCGCTTGTCAGTCGGCCAGATGGACGTCGAAGAGGTCCTCGGGTCCCGGAAGGGTGGCAGGGGTTTCCGGATCCAGGTCCCACTTCACGCCCTCGCAGTTGAGACTCGGCAGGGTGTCCTCACCCGCATCCTCGCCAGGGGGGTCGAAGGTGCAGCGCAACTCCACGACGGCCACGGCGAACGCCGTCGCGTATCGGCCCTCCGTTCCGGGCACGATGGTGTCCCCCACAGGCTCGTCGGTCGTGACGTCGACCCGGTAGCCCAGGAGGCCTTGCCCTTGGCAGGCGTCCACGTGAGCCTCGTTCTGTGCCGCGAGCTGCCCCGCGCGATCACAGGGGTCCTCGAACAGCTCCACGTCACCCTCGAAGATGCCGTGCCACGAGTCCGGGTCCAGCAGGTTCTCGACCCACTCGCCCGTGATCTGGTCCCTCAGGTCCTGGGCAGCCGCGAGCGCGGCCGCGTCCGCCGCCGTCTGAGCCTCGTTGCGGGTCGCCGCGGCCTGCCCGACCGCAAGGTACGCGAACGCGAGAAAGAGCAGACCCGCCACCACCGTGATGTAGATGGGGAAGGCCTGCCCTGCGTCGCGGTGCCTCGGAGGGCGCGTCAGCCTCCGGTCACCTCGGTGATCTTGTCGGTGATCGCGTTGTAAATGGACTGCCCGATGTCCGTCCCCGTGATCGCCAGCACGATGGCCACCACGACCGCGATGATCCCCAGGTACTCCACCGCCGTCTGGCCCCTGTCGTCGCGGGCGGTGGTGTTCCTCCACTTGTGCATGACGTTCCCCTCCCGGTGTGGCGGCTTCGGTGCCGCGAGGGTATGGCGGGGCCGCCCGGTCTGCCGAGGGTCCCAGGGCCCAGCCGTGGGCCCAGATATCCGTCCGCCGCATCGCCCTCACCCCAGCCCCAGCCACTTCGCTGTGGCCTCCGAGCGGCTCGTGCTGTGCAGCTTGGCGAAGATTCGGTTGATGTGGTTCTTGACCGTCTTCTCGCTGATGAAGCACGTGGCGGCGATTTGCTGGTTGTTCATGCCGGATGCGATGAGGTCCATGATCTCCGCCTCTCTCGCGCTGAGTTGGGACCGTGACCGGTATGACGAAGACTGTGCCACAACCGGTTGCACTTGCGAAAGGTTTTCCGAAGAATTAAGGGGTGCAGGGGAGTGCGGGTTTGCAGTCGCATCTGTGGGAGTGCGGGCGCTCTGCCTGAGCTGGGCCAGGAGGGCCTCCGCCGCCGTGGGGGTGAAGTGTGGCCTGCCGTCTTTGATGTCCCGTACCGCCGCGACCAGTTGGTCCGCCGTGAACTCGCCGTGCACAAGGTAGCCGCCCGCGCCGCGCCGCAGGGCCTCCTCGACGATGTCGGGCTCGCGGCTGTAGGTGAGCATTACGACGGGGGCCAGCCGCACCAGGTGCGGCAGGGCCGCGATGCCGTCCACTCCCGGCATGCGGACGTCCAGGAGCACCACGTCCGGCCGGTGGGTCCGGGCCGCCTCGTACGCCTCCCGGCCGTCCGCCGCCTCCGCCACGACCGTGATGTCCTCGCGGCCCGAGAGGAGGGCGGTGAGCCCCGCGCGGACCACGGGGTTGTCGTCGGCCACGATCACGCGCAGGGACGGGCCGGCCGGGTCCGCGGGGGGCGGGAAGGGGGTGGCGGCAGCGGGGTGTTCAGCGTCCGGCATCGTTCGGCCTCCGCTCGGGGGTGGGGCCCAGGGCCGCCAACGGGAGTTCCAGTCGTACTTCCGTGCCCTTGGGGTGCGTGCCGCGGCCGATGCGGATGCGGGCACCCACCGCGGCGGCGCGCTCCACCATGCCGACCACCCCGAAGTGGCCCGTTCTGCGGAGCTGGGCGAGCGACGTCCCGGGGGCGAGGCCCCGGCCGTCGTCGTAGACGCTGAGCAGGAGCTGGTCGCCCTGGACGCCCGCCGTGACGTCGACGTGGGTGGCGTCCGCGTGCCGGTGGGCGTTCTCCATCGCCTCGGCCGCGATGGTCAGCAGCTGGCGGGCCACCGACGGGGGGACGGGCGGGACGGCGGCGTCGCCGGTGCGGCGGTAGGTGGTGGGGACGCCGGTGCGGGCGGTGAAGTCGGCGGTGCGTGCGGAGAGTTCGGCGAGTATGTCGCTGCCGTGGGCCGGGTCCGACTCGCGGCGGAGGTCCGTCAGCAGTTCCCGGGACTCGGCGGCGGCCCGGCGGGCCGAGCGGGCCACGAGTTCGGCCCGGTCCTTGACCAGGGACGGGTCGAGCCGGTCCGCCGAGTGGGCCAGGCCGTCCGCCGCGAGCGCCACGCCGTGCAGGGTCTTGGCCACCGAGTCGTGCAGCTCGCGGGCGAGCCGGGCGCGTTCGGCCGCCACCGCCTCCGCGACGGCCAGCCGCGCCTGGACCGTGGTCAGGGCGTGGGTGGCCTCGCCGAAGCGGAGCATCAGGCCGCGCAGGGTGGAGCCGACCGCGCCGGTGATCACGCAGAGGCCTGGCAGGAGGAGCGTCTCGGCGGGGGTGGCGTCCGGGGTCCTCGCGAGGGTGGCGTGGACCAGGAGCAGGATCAGGGCCTGGAGGGAGGCGAAGACCGCGGCGCCCCGCCAGCTGTAGACGAGTCCGGCGAGGAGCGGGGTGCAGACACTGACGTAGGCCAGGGTGCTGTCGGGGCCGGCGGAGATGAGCGGGAGGGAGCCCAGGAGGGTGTCGAAGGCGAGCAGGGTGGGGTGGCGCAACAGCAGGGGGGCGAAGCGTTCCCAGTCCCTGAACAGGACGTAGGAGGCCATGAAGGTGACCACCACGGCCGCGCCGACCAGGCGGACGCCGAGGCCCGGCGAGGCGTTGAGGAGGGCGGCCGGGGCGGCCAGGGCGATCATCGCGAGCCGGAAGCCGAAGACCTGGCGGCACAGTGCCTGCAGGGCGTTGACCTGGAGGGAGAGCGCGGGTGGGGTGGCGGGCACCGGGTTCCCGGCCCGGTGCGGCCTCGGCGGCGCGCCGGACGCGCGGCCACCGTCGTCCGGCGCGGGTGGCCCGTCAGGGTGCGGGGCGCCGGCGCCGGCCGCCCGCTCGTGCTCCCGCCATGCCCACCCCGCCGCCACGCCCCCCGGCGCGGCCGCGCGGAGGTGCCCCCGCGGGACCGCCCTCGTCCCCTCCGTCGGTGTGAGTGTCATGGCCCTCACTCACCCGTGAGCGTGCCGAAGTCCGTGCCGGAGCCGAGGAGCAGCCCGGCGCCCAGCAGCAGCATCGTCGCCGGGACCATGAACGTCGTGATCATCATCGTGGCCTTGGGCACGGCCCGCGCGGCCTTGCGCCGGGCGTTCTGCGCGTCCGTGCGCCGCATGTCCTTGGCCAGCGACACCAGCGTGTCCACGATCGGCGCGCCCAGCTCCTCGCCCTGCTGCAACGCCGTCACGAACATCGCGACCTGCTCGGAGTCGTTGCGTCGCCGCAGTTCGGCGAATGCCTGGCGGCGGCTCATGCCGAGGTCCATCTGGTGCAGCGTGATACGGAGTTCGTCCGCCCAGGGGCCCTCGTAGCGCGAGGCGACCCGGTCGAGGGCCTGGCGGAAGCCGAGGCCGGCGCTGACCACGACGGCGAGGACGTCGAGGAAGTCGGGCAGGGTCCGGTCGATCACGTCCTTGCGGACCCGGATCGCCGACCAGATGCCCACCTCCGTCCAGAACGCGCCGAAGGCGAGCAGCAGCACGGTCATCAGCACGTTGCCCTGGAGCAGGAACACCAGTCCGCCGACCCCGCCGAGGAAGCCGTAGACCGCGCGGCGCGCGGCGTAGCGGTCGATGGTGAGGCCGCCGGGGTTGCCCGCCAGGTCGATCCTCCTGCGGTACCGGGCGACCCGCGCCGGGCCCATCAGGCGCAGGACGGCGGGCGCGTACCGCATGCCCGTCCGGTCGACCAGCGAGTCCACCGCGCCCGTGCGGGTCGAGCCCACCTCCAGGGCGAGGACGAGGTCGGCGGGGAGCTTCGCCTCCGCCCGGTACATCCGGATCCCGGCGAAGACGCCCCACACGCTCAGACCCATGACCAGTGCCAGTACCAGTGCCATGCCGATCCCCTCCCTTCCTCAGACGTCGATACGGGACAGCCGGCGGATCATGACGAAGCCGACGGCGTACAGCGCGAACGCGACGACCACGCAGGCCTGGCCGACCGGGGAGCCCGTCATCCGGTCCAGGGCGCCGTCCTTGACGCCGTTCATCAGGAACAGCGAGCCCACGCCCATCACGGGGACCGCGTAGGACGTCATGCTGACCTGCGAGAGCTGGGTGCGGATCTCACGGCGGGTCTCCTTGCGTTCCTCCAGCGTCTCGGTGAGGTTGCGGAGCGCGCTGACCAGCTGGCCGCCCGCCCGGTTGGAGAGCACCAGGGTGGTCACCAGGACCACCAGCTCACGGGACGGCAGCCGTTCGGCCATCTCCCCCAGTGCCTCGTCCATCGACGCGCCCACCGCGAGCTGGTTGGCCACCTTGCCGAGCTCCTCCCCCGCCGGGGCCTCCAGCTCCTCCGCCGCCATGCCGATCGCGGTGCGCAGGGCGAGGCCGGCCTGGGTGGCGTTGGCCAGGATGCGGGCGAGTTCGGGGAGTTGGTTGATGAACTTCTCGATGCGTTTCTGCCGTTGCCAGTTGAGGAACTGCACGGCCGCCCAGACGCCCAGCAGTCCGGCGATCGGGCCGAAGAAGGGGGCGAGGGCGGCCTGCCCGATCAGCCAGAGTCCGGCGACGGCGGCGAGCATCGCGACGAAGAACTCCCCGGGGGTCACGTCCAGACCCGTCGCCGCCAGCCGCAGCTCCAGTCTCCGGCCCGCCCGGGTGCGGCGCAGCCGGCGGTCCAGGTCGCGGAACCGGCGCCGGCGGCCGGTGACCTGGACCTGGCCGGTGGACGACAGGCGCTCCACGAGTGCCTGCCGCTGGGCCCTGCCCATGGCGTAGGCGTGCAGCCCGGCCACGGCGAGGACGCAGGTCAGCAGGGTGACGCCGGTGGTGAGGGAGACGAGCGTCGTCAGTTCCATGGTCGGCTCCTGCCTACCGGGCTTCTCGGGTGGCCAGCTGGTCCGCGGACTGGGCGACGCCGAAGGCCTGCGGAATGGGCTGGCTCGCCATGTAGAGGCGGTCGGCGGTGCGGCGGGTGAGCGGGAAGTACTGGAAGCCGCCGTGGATCCGGCCGTCGGCGGTCATGGGCCGGGCGTTGAAGCGGGCGATCGTGGCCAGCCGGTACGGCTCCCCGCCGTGGCTGTCGAGCAGCGCGACCTCGGTGACCCGGCGCAGTCCGTCGGCGAACCGGGTGAGCTGCACGATGACGTCGACCGCGCTGTTGATCTGGTCGTGCAGCGCGGCGAAGGGGACCTCGACGTCGGACATGGAGGCCAGGGTCTGCAGCCGCATCAGCGCGTCCTCGGCGCTGTTGGCGTGGACGGTGGCGAGCGACCCGTCGTGGCCGGTCGACATCGCCTGGAGCATGTCCAGCGACTCGCCGCCACGGACCTCGCCGACGACGATCCGGTCGGGGCGCATGCGCAGCGAGTTGCGGACCAGGTCGCGGATGGTCACCTGGCCCTGGCCCTCGACGTTCGGCGGCCGGGACTCCAGGCGGACCACGTGCTGCTGCTGGAGCTGGAGTTCCGCGGAGTCCTCGATGGTGATGATCCGCTCGCTCTCGGGGATCAGGCCGGACAGCGCGTTCAGCAGGGTCGTCTTGCCGGTGCCCGTAGCGCCCGACACGATGATGTTGAACCGCGCCTGCACTAGCCCCGCCAGCAGGTACACCATCGGCTCCTCCAGCGAGCCGAACTGGATCAGTTCCTGGAGCGTGAAGGAACGCGGGAAGCGGCGGATGGTGAGCGTGGCGCCGGTCAGGGACAGCGGCGGGATGATGACGTTGACGCGCTCGCCGGACGGCAGGCGGGCGTCGACCATCGGGTTCGACTCGTCCACGCGGCGGTTGACGGTCGACACGATCCGTTCGATGGTCTGCATGAGCTGGTCGTTCGAGGCGAACCGCAGCGGCAGCTGCTCGACCCGGCCGGCCCGCTCGACGAAGATCGCGTCGGGGCCGTTCACCATGATCTCGGTGATCGAGGCGTCCTCCAGCAGCGGCTCCAGGATGCCGAGGCCGAGGGCCTCGTCGACCACCCGCCGGATCAGCTGCGAGCGTTCGACCGTCGACAGGACGGGGCCTTCGCGGCTGATGATGTGCCCGAGCACCCGCTCCAGCCGTGCCCTGCGCTCGGCGGTCGCGAGGGCGCTCATCTCCGCGAGGTCGATCTCCTCCAGGAGCTTGGCCCGGTAGGTGGCGACCAGGTGTGCGTCCTCGCCCCGGCTGCCGTTCTCCTCGGGGGAGTTGATCCGTGCCCGCAGACTCATCGCCGTACTCCCCGCTCAGTGGTCCATCGGCATGGTGGCGGTCTTGGTGGCCGGGCCGAAGTCCCAGCCGGGCACGATCGACGGGATGTCGATCGTGGCGGTGACCTCGACCTCGTCGCCCAGGTAGGAGGCCGCGCAGCCGGCGTCCAGCCAGGAGCTGACCGCGTTCCGGCAGTCCTGCGCGTACGGCCCGTCGAGGGAGGCGCTGCGCGCGCCGGTACGGGCGGCCGTGCCGGCCTGCTGTGCGGCGTAGGCGATCAGGCCGACCTGCACGGCGGCCATCGCCACCAGGATCAGGACCGGGAGGAACCCCAGGTACTCCAGGGCCACCTGGCCCCGGTCGCGGACGCGCGCGCTGTGCCGGTACGTCATCTCAGTCCGTCTCCTCCACCACGGCCCCCGCGTGGCCGGCGACGCCGGGGAAGGGGAAGCCGATCGAGCCGGGGAAGAGGACGGGTACGTCGAGCCGCACGTCGGCCGTGACGAGGCCACCGCTCTCGCCGCAGGACACCTCGGCACCCCCTTCCCACGCGGACGGCAGATGCTCGAGGCCCGCCTCCTGACAGGCCGCTTGGCGGTCCTCGGCCGCCGTGCCCGCGCGTGCGGCCTCGTCGGCAGCGTTCCCCGCGAGCGAGTAGGTGTACCCCACGAGCACGAACTGCCACAGCAGCACCAGTGTCAGGACGATCAGCGGGGTCATGCCGAGGAACTCGACGGTGACCTGCCCCCGGTCGCCGCCCCGGCGGCCGGGATTCATCCGTCCCTCCGCCGCCGGAAGCCCGCCGCCCCGCGGTCCGCCCGCGACCGGCCGCCCTTCCGTTCGCCCACCGGCGCCTTGACCAGCCCCAGTTCGCCCGCGAGCGCCCACAGGGCCTGTCTGACGGTGCTCCTGCTGTCCAGTTCGTGGACGCGGCCGGCGTCCACGACACCCTGGAGTTCCTTGAAGTGGGCGGGCACGGCCGTCGCGGCGACCGCCGTGCCGGTGATCCGCTGGATGAGGGCGGGCTGGATCTCCGTACCGCGGGTGTGCCGGTTGACGACGACCGTGGTCTCCTCGGCCTTGCGGATCTGCAACCGGTCCCACATCCGTACCGTCCGCTTGGCGCCCCGGACCGCGACCACGTCCGGTGTGGTCACCAGCAGGGCGGTGTCGGCCATCTCGACCGCGGCGGCGCCGGCGCCGCTCAACTGGGCGCCGCAGTCGATGACGACGGCCTCGTAGCGGGAGCGCAGGGCGCTGACGATCTGCCGGGCGGCGCGGTCGGTGACCTCCTCGCCGCGTTCGCCCTCGCCGGGGGCGAGCAGCAGGGCGAGTCCGGTGTCGTGCCGGAAGACGGCGTCGGCGAGGACCCGCGGGGAGATGTCGTTGATCGCGGCGAGGTCGGCGACGCTGCGCCGGAACTGGACGTCCAGGTAGGACGCGACGTCCCCCGTCTGGAGGTCCATGTCGACCAGCACGGTGGAGCGGCCCGACGCCTGGGAGGCGAGCGCCAGCTGGATGGCGGCCAGTGTCGCCCCGACGCCGCCCTTGGCGCCGCTGACGGTGACGACGGTGCCGCCGACGCCGGTGAAGACGTCGCCGCCGTGACCGAGGTGCCGGCGTACGCCCACCGACCACTGGGCGACCGCCTGCACGCGGTTGGCCAGTTCCTCGTACGACAGCGGCAGGGCGACCAGGCCGCGGGCGCCGGAGTCCATGGCGGCCTGGAAGAGGGCGGGGCCGGCGTCGGAGGTGACGAGGATGACGCCTACGGCGGGGAAGCGGAGCGCGACCTCGCGGATCAGTTCCAGGGCCGGGACGGGCCCGATGCGCTCGTGTACGACGACGACCTCGGGCAGTTCGTCCACGGACTCGGCGGCCAGCCGGGCGAGGGTGTCGACGAGCTGGGTGGAGTCGACGACCGGGGTGACGGGCTCGGCGTCCGGGAGCTGGCTGAGCAGGGTCGTGACGGAGCGGATCGCGTCCGCGTCGCCGACGGCCGGCAGGATCCTCGTGGGCATCCGGGCCTCACTTGTCCTTCGCGAGTTCGTAGGTGCGGTCCGCGTCGGGGACGGTGGTGCCGCCGCCGGGCGCCACCAGGGCCAGCCGGACGCGCTCGGCGAACGACTCGGCGTAGGTGAGGCGCTGGGCGTCGAGGGTGGACAGCGCGAAGGTGATGGGCACGGCGTCGGTGGAGCGCCGGGTGCGGTCGTCGCTGTCGGGCTCCAGGGAGGTGAGCCTGCCGACGTCGATCACCTGGGCGTTGGTGACGATGATCTTCGACTGGGCGGGGTCGCCCTCGCGCTCACCGGCGAAGGTGGCGTACACGTTGACCTTGGATCCCGGTGTGATCTTGCCGGCCACTCCGGTCGCCGCGTCGATCATGATGGCGACCTCCTGCTGTCCCGGCCGCAGCGCGGGCTGGTCGACGATCATGTCGCTCTGCAGCAGGGAGCCCTCGCGCAGGGTGGTGACGGCGATCTTGCCCCGGACCTGCCGCAGATCGGTGACCGCGTTCTGCGACAGCCAGCGCTCGGGCATCTCGATCCGCTCGAACCGGTCGGCGGTCAGGGCGGTGTAGGGCGCGACGTCCTCCTTGAGCCGGTACGCCGAGACCTCGGGGCCGACCTTGGACTGCACGTCGTCGATGACGGAGAGCACGCCCGCGAACGCGCCGAGGGCGCAGAGTACGGACAGGAGCAGGAGTATCACGCCGCGGCGCTGACGGGAGTTCATGAAGCGTGCAACCTCGTTGGGGGTGGGGTCGAACGGGTCGGGGGTCTCGTCGGGCGGCGGGTCACCCCGCCGGGAGCTGGAGCTGGGTGTCGTACGCCGGTGCCGTCGCGGAGCAGAACACGCACCGGTCGCCGATGACGTCGATGCCGCACCAGTGGCAGCTGTTGCGGCGCACCGAGCCGACCAGCTGGTAGAGCACGGACAGGTCGGGCAGATAGGTGCAGAACTCGATCAGCTTGCCGGTCCCCCACCAGGCGGCGGACTCGGCGGGCAGCCGGGTCTCGCGCAGGCCCTGCACACGCCAGGACGGGGCGAGCGTGGCGTTGATCCAGTCGGACTGGAGCTGTCCCCGGGCCAGCAGCATCCAGGTCCCGAACTCCGGTCCCGCGAGCCGTGCTTCGGGGGCGATCCGCACAAGCTGCGGCTCGGGGTAGGCGAGGACGCCGAACTGGCTGCCCGGCACCCAGGACTTGGCGTGCGACGTGAGTCCGACGGGGACGCGGTCGAGCCGGGCGACGGAGGCGAGGAGCGCTCCGGCGTGGATGTAGTGGGTGAGCAGCCGGCCCGCCGAGGCGAGGACGCCCGGGCCGAGGTCGCAGGAGGCCAGCTGCCGCAACTGCCGTGCCAGGACGGCGAGTCCCAGCGGGGGCAGATCGGGCCGGAAGAGGGCGATCCGGTCGCTTTCCAGGAGGGACCGGACGGTGTGCAGCCGCCGCGCCACCGCCGCCGGAACGGCCTGCGAGCACACCACGATCACATGGCCGTGCGCCTCGACCAGGGCCTGCATCTCGGCCAGGGCGTGGTCCAGCGGGCGTTTGTCCAGGTCGCGCAGGACGACGGCGGGCAGGGTCCGCTCGTCCTGCGCCGGCAGCGCCATGTCGGCGCTGGTCACGGCAATGGCTGTTGGCACGCGCAGCTCCCCGTTTCCCACCCAAGTCCGGCCCGCCGGCGCAACTCTCGTGCACCTGGACGACTTCATTGCGTGACTACCTCAGCACTGTATCCACGCCTCCGTGACCGGAGAACAGCGTTTCCGTAGCCGAGCGGCAACTCCTCTTGCACAAGGCGCGCCAAATCGGGACAGGGGGAGCATCCCGACCGAACCCCCAGGAGTGGCCGGGCACTTACCCCTTGACAGCGGAATTGGTCTGGACCAACTTGTAGCTCCAACGGTGGCCACCGTTCGTTCCCTCGCGTTCCTCCTTCGTCGTTCCCCCGTCATGGAAGTCCCCACTCCCCCACCGGAGGCCCCAGTGGACCGCGCACGCAGACGCAGACGTACCCGCATGTGGTCGGGAGCGGTGGTCGCCGCCCTGGCCCTGACCGTGCCCGCGATCGGCCAGGCATCCGCCGCGGACATCAACAACGCCAAGAACGCCGGCTTCGAGTCGGGCCTGACCAACTGGACCTGCTCGGCGGGCAGCGGTACGACCGTCTCCTCGCCGGTGCACGGCGGCTCGTCCGCGCTGAAGGCGACACCGGCCGGGCAGGACAACGCCCGCTGCACGCAGACGGTCGCGGTCCAGCCCAACTCCCGGTACACGCTGAGCGCGTGGGTGCAGGGCGGATACGCCTACCTGGGCGCCACCGGCACGGGCACCACGGACGTGTCCACGTGGACCCCCGACTCGTCGTCCTGGAAGCAGCTGTCGACCACCTTCACCACGGGCTCCTCGACCCGCTCGGTGACGATCTACACGCACGGCTGGTACGGCCAGGCCGCCTATCACGCGGACGACGTCTCGGTGTTCGGCCCCGACGGCGGCGGGGGCGGCGACCCGACCCCGACGATCCCGGGCGCCCCCGCGGGCGTGGCCGTCTCCGGCACGACCTCGTCCTCCGTCTCCCTGTCCTGGAACGCGGTCTCGGGCGCGACGGGCTACAACATCTACCGCAACGGCACCCGGGTCACGGCCGTGACCGGCACGTCGGCGACGGTGACCGGGCTCGCGGCGTCGACATCGTACAGCTTCCAGGTCACGGCGACCAACGCCGCCGGTGAGTCGCCGAGGTCGGCGACCGTGACGGGCACGACGGCACCCACGGGCGGCGGCCCCGGCGTCCCACGGCACGCGGTGACCGGCTACTGGCAGAACTTCAACAACGGCGCGGCCGTGCAGCGGCTGTCGGACGTGCCGTCCCACTACGACATCATCGCGGTGGCGTTCGCGGACGCGACGGCGACGCCGGGGGCCGTGACCTTCAACCTGGACTCGGCGGGGCTCGGCGGCTACACGGTCGACCAGTTCAAGGCCGACCTCCGGGCGAAGCAGGCCGCCGGGAAGAAGGTCATCATCTCGGTGGGCGGTGAGCTCGGCCGGGTCGCGGTCAACGACGCGACGTCGGCGGCGAACTTCGCCAACTCGGTCCACTCGCTGATGCAGACATACGGCTTCGACGGCGTGGACATCGACCTGGAGAACGGTCTCAACGCGACGTACATGTCGCAGGCGCTGCGCCAGCTGTCGGCCAAGGCGGGACCGTCGATGGTGCTCACGATGGCGCCCCAGACGATCGACATGCAGTCCACGTCGAACTCGTACTTCCAGACGGCGCTGAACGTGAAGGACATCCTCACGGTCGTCAACATGCAGTACTACAACAGCGGCTCGATGCTCGGCTGCGACGGCAAGGTCTACAGCCAGGGCTCGGTCGACTTCCTCACGGCCCTGGCCTGCATCCAGCTGGAGAACGGCCTGAACCCGTCCCAGGTGGGCCTCGGCGTCCCGGCCTCGACCCGCGCGGCGGGCGGCGGCTACGTCGCCCCGACCGTCGTGAACAACGCGCTGAACTGCCTGACCCGCGCGACGAACTGCGGCACCTTCAAGCCGCCGCGGACCTATCCCGACCTGCGCGGCGCGATGACCTGGTCGACGAACTGGGACGCGACGAGCGGCAACGCCTGGTCCAACGCGGTGGGCCCCCACGTGGACGCCCTGCCCTAACCCCGACCCGACAGGCGCCGGCCACGTCGAAATCCGACGCGGCCGGCGCCGCCTCGTGGGTCAGTACGCCGGCCGGTAGTGGTTCAGCACCCAGGCCAGTTGGGCGAACCACTCGTGCAGGCGGGACTTCGGCCTCGCCTGCACCACCGCCTCGTAGACCCTGCCGTCGAGGTGGACGACGGCCACCATGAGCGCCTTGCCGTCGGGGCTCGCCTTGTGGTGGACACCGCGGATCTCGGGCCAGTCGAACTCGACCGACGTGCCGTACATCTCCAGCGCCACGCCCGAGGCGTCGATGACGACCGAGTTCTGCTTGTCGATCGCCAGGAACTCCGGGCCGGGCGGCGTGGCGCCGTACTGCGGTGCGGGGGCGGTGCCGTACTGCGGGGGCGGACCGAAGCCGGGAGGCGGCGGGCCGAAGCCGGGGGGTGGTGGGCCGAAGCCGGGAGGCGGTGGCTGCTGGGTCATCCGGTGGTACCTCATGCGTCGCGGGGCTGACGGAGACACCGCACATTCTTTCGCTCCCCGCGGCACCTTGTCCCCGCCCGCTCCCGGCGTCAGGGCCGGGAGGCCCCGTCCCCCGCCGTCAGCACCGCGGGGGTCGTGGTCCGGCGGGGGCCGGCCGTCATCAGGGGCACCAGGGAGATCGCTGCCGCGCCGAGGACCGCCGTCAGGGCGAACGTCGTGAAGCCCAGGCCCGCGTTGCCGCCCGCGAGGACCACGCCGCCGACCGTGGGACCGACCACCGCGCCGGTGCGGCCGATGCCGGTGACCCAGCCGAGGCCGGTGGCGCGCTCGCTCGGGGCGTAGACGCGGGACGTGGCGGCGTAGACCATGACCTGCGCGCTGAACAGCCAGATGCCGGTGAGGAAGACGACGGTGTAGGCAGCGCCGAGCGGCATCTCCGTCCTCAGCAGGAACGTGCCGCAGGCCGTCAGGACGAACCACAGCGCCGAGACCTTCACCGGCCCGAACCGGTCCGCGGTGCGCCCCGCGATCAGCATGCCGACGATGCCGCCCGCGTTGATGACCATCAGGAAGGTGACCGAGGAGGAGAGCGAGTAGCCCGAGGCCCGCATCAGTTCGGGAAGCCAGGTCGAGACGCCGTAGACCAGGAGCAGTCCCGCGAAGGAGGCCACCCACAGCAGCGGGGTCGCCCAGCGGGTACCGGGCGCGAACAGGGCCCGTATCGCGGAGAGTCGGCCCTTCGCGCCGGCCTCCGGCGCCTCCGTCACCCCGGGGCGGCTCAGGCCGTGCCGGTCGGCGACGGCGTACGCCTCCTGCGTGCGCCCCTTCGCGAACAGCACACCCGGCGACTCCGGCAGCCACTTGAGGACCAGCGGCACCGCGATCACCGCGGGCAGCACCCCCGCCCAGAAGACCCAGCGCCAGCCGTGCTCGGGAGCCACGGCGAGGCCGATGCCCGTGGCCGCCATGCCGCCCGCGTGGTACGCGGTCATCATCAGGCCCGTCGCCAGGGCCGCCCGGCGCGGCGGCGCGAACTCCGCGACGATCGCCAGGCCGATCGGCATCAGGCCGCCGAGACCGAGGCCGGAGACGAAGCGGCCCGTGCCGAAGACCGCCGCGCCCGGCGCGAGCGCGCACACTGCCGAACCCAGCGAGAAGAGCACCACGCTCGCCGTCACCAGCGGCTTGCGGCCCAGCCAGTCGGTCAGCGTGCCCGCCGCCAGCGCGCCGATCAGCATGCCGAACGTGGTCCAGCTGCCGATCGTCCCGGCGAGCGCGGTGCTGAAGCCGAGGCTCTCGTCGGCGAGCAGGTGCGGCATGGTCGCGCCGTAGATGTTGACGTCCATGCCGTCGAAGAAGACGGCGAGCCAGCACAGGGCGATGACCACACCGACGGACCGGAAGGAGCGTTCGGGAGGGGACGGGGTCGATGCCACGGGTCACTCACTTTCTGCCACGGCGGTGTGGGAGAGGCACGTCGTCTGCGCGCTTGTTCGCCTGGTGAAAAGTGCTTCACTTGCGGGTCCGTGTGAGTGTGCTCGTGCGCCCAGGCCGTGTCAACGGTTTCGGCGGGCCCCCGGCGCCCCGTCGCGAGAACGCCGTGAAACATTTCCCCCGGCCCACCGCATCAATGAGGTGAAGGCACCGACGACGGGGGAGCACACATGCAGGTCCGCGGGGACGAGTACGCGGAGTTCGCCGCCGCGCGCGCGGGGCACCTCTACCGGGCCGCCTGCCTGCTCACCGCCGGGGACACGCATCTCGCCGAGGACCTGGTGCAGGAGACCCTCGGGCGGCTGTACCTGAGATGGGGGCGGGTCTCCCGCGCCGAGAACCCGGCCGCCTACGCGCAGACCGTCCTGACCCGCACCTTCCTCGCGCAGCGGCGCCGGCGCAGCAGCACCGAGCGCGCAACCGACGTCCTCCCGGAGACAGCCGGCACCGACGGGGACACCACCCTGCGGCTGACCCTGCTGGAGGCGCTCGCGCGGCTGCCCGCCAAGGACCGGGCCGTCGTCGTGCTGCGCTACTGGGAGGACCGCAGCGTGCAGGAGACCGCCGACGCCATGAACACCAGTTCCGCCGCCGTACGGACCCGCTGCTCCCGCGCCCTCGCCCGGCTGCGGGAACTGCTCGGCGAGGACCTCGCCGAGTACGCGGCCACCTGACCGGCGCCCCCACCCCGCCCGACGTCACCTCACCACCCCTTCGAGAGACGGTGATTCGCCATGTCCACGGACCGCACGGAACGCAACGACCACGCAGGCCACCACGACGACCCCTTCGAGGACCGGCTCGGCGCCGCGCTGCGGCAGACCGGGGACACCTTCGACACCGACCGTCCCGCGCTGATCGCCGCGGGCCGGGCCCGCGGACGCGGGCTGCGGCTGCGCCGCCGTGCCGCGGTCGCCGGGGGCGCGGCGGGCATCGCTCTCGTGGGTGTCGCGGGTGCACTCACCCTGCCGGGGACCGGCGACGGCACGGGCGCCGGTGAGCAGCGCTCCGTCGGCGCCGGGCCCGTGACGCCGCCGCCCGCCACCTCGCTCGCGCCGCGGACCGCCACGGCGTCCGTCTCGGCCGAAGAGATGATCTCCACGCTGCGGGAGTTGCTCCCGGAGGGCGAGATCCGTGACGCGCAGGCCGAGGGCGGCGGGGCGCTGGGGACGCCGTCCGTACGGCTCGTCCACGACGACGGCGGGGGCGGCGGTGCCGTCGGCGTCGGCCTGTACCGGGTCGAGCCCGGCAGTCAGGCCGCCCGCGACGCCGTCACCTGCCCGGACAAGGCCTATGTTCCGCACGACAGTTGCCGCCGCGACCGGCTGTCCGACGGGTCGGTGCTGATGCTCTTCCAGGGGTACGAGTATCCGGACCGCCGCGTGGACACCAAGCTGTGGCGCGCCGAACTGGTCACCCCCGAGGGCCAGCAGGTCAGCGTGAGCGAGTGGAACGCCGAGGCCGAGAAGGACGCGCCCATCACCCGCCCGCAACCACCGCTGTCCCTCGCGCAGTTGAAGGCGGTCGCCACGTCCTCACGCTGGCTGCCCCTCGTCCCGGCCGCCCCGGAAGGCCCGGGGCAGCCGGGGGGCGACGCCGGGCCCGCCGACCCTCCGGCGACGCTCACCGGCTCCGCGGCGGACACCCTCGTCACGCTGCTCCCCGAGGGCGCGAAGGTGGTGGACAAGGGTGGCGAGGGCGGCGACTTCGGCTACGTCGTCGTCGACGACGGCAAGGGGCGCAGCCTCGTCCAGATCAACGTGCAGCCAGGCATGGGCGACGTCGTGGGCGACCTCTTCGGCGGGGCCGAGATCCTGCCGGACGGCACGTTGGTGACGGAACGGCAGGGACCCGGCGAGAAGGGCGGCGAGGGCGTCGTGATGTGGACCGCGGACACCCTGCGCGAGGACGGCCTGCGTGTGGTGATCAGCGCCTTCAACTCCGGCGCCCAGCACACCCCGGCGACCCGCGAGACCCCCGCCCTCACCGCCCGGCAGCTCCGCGAGATCGCCCTCGACCCGACGTGGCCCGCCCTGCTGCGGTGAGCGCGCCCGCTAGAAGAACTCCGCCCACGGCTGGTCGGAGATCTGCTTCACGCACAGCACCAGGAACAGCAGACCCGCGATCACCAGCATCCCGTTGCTGACCCAGCCGTTGCGCCACTCGCGCGGCGTGCGGTCGGTGTTGAGCAGCCAGAGCAGGGTGCCGGCGAGGAACGGCAGGAACGCCGCGCCGAGCACGCCGTACAGGATGATCAGCCGGAACGGCTGGCCCTCGAAGAGCAGGACCATGGGCGGGAAGGTCAGCCACAGCAGGTAGGCGCGGAACGGCCAGGACCGTTCCCGCTCGCCGGAGGCGATCTCCTCGCCCTTGGTCTGCGCCCGCTTGCGGTAGCGCGCCACGAAGTCCGCGAACATCAGGCTCACGCCGTGCCAGACGCCGATCAGGGAGGTGAAGGAGGTGGCGAAGAAGCCGATCAGGAAGAACTTCGCCGTCGCCGTGCCGTACTCGGCCTCCAGGATGCCGGTCAGCTGGATGAGGCCCTTGTCGCCGCTCTCGATGGCGATGTTGCGGGTGTGCAGCAGTTCGGCGCCGACGAAGAGCATCGCGATGACGAAGATGCCGGTGGTGGCGTAGGCGACCCGGTTGTCCAGCCGCATGACCTTCATCCAGCCGGTGTTGGTCCAGCCCTTGGCGTTGACCCAGTAGCCGTACGCGGCCAGCGTGATGGTGCCGCCGACGCCGCCGATCAGACCGAGGGTGTTGAGGACGGAGTCCTTCTCGTCCGGCAGGACGGGCAGCAGGCCGGCGAACGCGTCCGGGATGTTCGGGGTGACCCGGATCGCCAGGTACACGGTCACCACGAACATGACGCCGACCAGGACCGTCATGACCTTCTCGAAGACGGCGTACTTGTTGAACCACACGAAGACGAGGCCCACCAGACCGCAGGCGATCCCCCACCACTTCAGGTCCATGACGTCGGGGAACAGCGCCTGCAGCGGCAGCGCGCTCGAGGACATGGCCGCCGCCCCGTACACGAAGCCCCAGACGACGACGTAGACGACGAAGAAGTACGTCGTCCAGCGGCCGAGGCTCGCCCAGCCGTCGAAGAGGGTGCGGCCGGTGGACAGATGCCAGCGGCCGGCCGCCTCCGCGAGGGAGATCTTCACCAGACAGCCGATGACGGCGGCCCACAGGAGGGTGTAGCCGAAGTTGCTGCCCGCGATCAGTGTCGCCACCAGGTCGCCGGCCCCGACGCCGGTCGCGGCGACCACGATTCCGGGGCCGATGTACTTCCAACTGGCCTTGCGGGGGGTCGGTTCGGAGTTCGGGCCGGGTGCCGCCCCGGTGTCACTGGTGTTTCCCGTGGTGTCCGCCATGCACGTCAAGAAAGCCGATGGACGGTCGCGGGACAAGAGGTCGTGCCGGATCTTCACCCGATGTGTGCGCCGGTCCGAGGAGCACCCGTGGACGGGGACGGGCCCCGGCGGCCGGGAGTGCCGCCGGGGCCCGCGGCGGGCGCGTCACGGCTGTCGCCGACCGCAGCCGTCGCACGCGCAGGTGCCGAGTTCGAACCAGACGGTCTTGCCCGGGCCGTCCTGGTGGCAGCCCCAGCGCCGGGCGAGCGCCTCCACCAGGAACATCCCCCGGCCGCTCTCCGAGGCGCCCGGGTCGAGCAGTTGGGGAACCCGCCGGCCGCCGTCGGCGACCTCGCAGCGCAGGACGCCGTGGGCGGCGGTCAGGGTGAGCCGGAAGCGGCTCGCGGCATGCAGCAGGGCGTTGGTGGCCAGCTCGCTGACCAGCAGCTCGGCCGTCTCCACGAGCTCGGTGCCGTGGTCGTCCCCGTCGGCGAGCCCCCAGCGCTCCAGCTGCCGCCGCACCTCCGCCCGGGCCTCCCGGACGGCGGACGGGCGCGGGGGGAGCTCGATGCTCAGGTGGCCCGCTCCTATGGGCGGTTGAGGATAGGCGCCGTAACGGGGTTCAGGATCCGGGCGGCCGGTCCCGGAGAGGTGCAGCATGCCTTCAGGGTGAGGTGTGCCGGGTCGGGGGCGCACGGGGAGGACTACCCGATTCCCTACCTGCCTTGGGGTGCGCATACGGACCGGGCTACGCGTACTGCAGGCGCACGACCGCGCCCGCCTCGTCGTCGCGCACGTCGACGTACGCGCACACCTGCCGCGCGAACCACAGTCCCTGTCCGGGTGCCGGACCGGCCGTGGGCGGGGGCACGAAGCCGGCCAGGGGGTCGTCGACGCGGTGCGGTGAGCGCAGCTCGCAGACGCAGCCGGGCGCCTCGCCCCACAGCAGGACCTGGCTGACCGGGTCGAGGGGGTCCGCCGCCTCGCAGACGGCCGCGGCGAACAGCTCCGCGTCGGCGGCGGGCAGTCCGCGTCCGGCGGCCCAGGTGCGCACGGCGTGCGGTTCGGGCGCGGGCAGCGGGCGCGCGTCGTGCGGGACGGGCGAGAGCGGTACGGCGTCCAGCTCGGCGGCGATGCGCAGCGGGTCCTCGTAGACGCCGGTGCCGGGGTGGGCACGGCGGGCGGCGGCCACCACCGCCGGCCCCGCGGTGCGGGTGTCGTACGCGCACAGGGCGGTGGTCGCGAGCGGGGCGAAGAGGAGGTTGGCGAAGGCCTCGTAGCGGATCCACTCGGTGCTCTCGCGGACGGAGCGTCCGGCACGGCCGCCCCAGTCGGGCTCCATCAGCAGGTGGACGCGGCCCCGGGGGCCGGCGTGCTCGGCGAGGTAACCGGCGCCCTGTGCGACGGCGTTGGCGGCGGATCCGCTGTACCACTCGGTGTGGGGCACGAAGCCGACGCGCCCCGCGTCCCCGCCGAGGGCGTCCCGCAGCAGGTCGAGCTTGTCGGGGGCGGCGATGGCGACGGGCGGGGGCTCGTCGGCGGCGGCGAGCCCCTCGGCGAGGAAGGGCAGCGCGGCGGCGACGAACTCCTCGTCGGAGGAGAAGACGGCCATGCGGTGGTCGAAGGTGCCTTGGGCATGTGCTGAGGGGATGGGCATGGAGTTCCTGTCGGTCGGTGGGGTGGTGGCGGGTCGCTCGGTGCTGGGTGTGCTGCGCGTGGTGCGTGCGGTGCGTGTGGTGCGTGCCGTGCGGACGTCCGGGTGGCCGGCGGGCGGGTGACGCCGTGGACCGGGTGGGGCGGCGGTGCGTCGACCGGGTCGGCCGGTGGTGCCTGTGTGCCTGTGGTGTCTGTGCTGCGGTGGGGCGGACAGGGGCGGTCAGCGTCGGGCGGTGACCCAGGACGCGATCTGGCTGCGGTTGCTGAATCCGAGCTTGCTGAGGATGCGTTCGACATGGCCCTCCGCGGTGCGGCGGGCGATCACGAGGCGGTCGGCGATCTGCTGGTTGGCGAGACCCTCGGCGACCAGTTCGGCGACCTGCGTCTCGCGGCGGGTGAGCCGGACGCCGGGATGGCCGCGTCCGGCGGTGACGTGCTGCCCGGAGCCCCGCGGCTCGCGGCGCTGCTCGTCCAGCGCGTAGCCCACGATGCCGGTGAGGCCGAGGGCGGCGCCCTGCGCGTAGGACCGCTCGTAGGCGGCCGCATCGAGGGCCTCCCGGCAGCGGGTCTCGGTGCCCCGCCGGGTGGTGCCGAGGGCGGCGGAGCCCCACCGGTCCCGGTCGACGTCGGCCCAGACCCGGTCGGCGCCGCCGAGCAGCACGGCCGCGCGCTCGTGGGCGCCGCCCCGGCCCGCGATCTGGGCCAGCAGGTCGAGGGTCAGGCCGATGCCGGTGACGTCGTGGACGGCGAGCTTGAGGCGCAGGGCCTCGCGGGCGTGCCGTTCGGCCCGGCGGTGGTCCTTCTTCACGGTGTGGGCGAGGGCGAGCATGCGGTGCACGTACGACAGCACCCACTCCTCGCCGTGCCGCTCGCACAGCCGCCGGGTCTCCTCGCTGATCGCGATGGCCTGGTCGGCCTCGCCCAGGAAGCCCAGCGCGCAGGCGAGTTCGACGCGGTCGAGCCCGGCGAGGCTGAGGTGCTGGCCGGGCACGCGGCCGCGTGCGACACCGGCGCGGAAATGGGCGAGGGCGGCCCGCAGGTCGTCGCTGAACAGCAGGATGACGCCGAGCACGTACTCGGCGTGCGCCGCCTCGGCCTCGTCCCCGAGGCGCAGGGCCAGCGTCCGCGCCTCCTCGGCGCGCCTGCGGCCCCGGGTGAGGTCCTCGGGGCAGCCGGCGAGCAGTCCGGCGACCCACAGGGCACGGGCCCGTTCGGGCGTGGGCTCGGGGGCGGCGTCGAGCGCCCGGTCGAGCCAGTACCGGCCCTCCCGGGGCGCGCCGCAGGCGTGCCAGTAGAACCAGAGGGTGCCGGCCAGCCGCAGGGCGGCGAGGGCGTCGTCGGGGGTGGTGGGCTCGTCCAGGCCGAAGGCCAGGGCGGCGCGCAGATTGTCCTGGTCGGCGTGGAGCCGGGCCACGATCTCGCGCTGGCCCGGCCCGAACCAGGCCTCCTCGCAGTCCGTGGCCCGTCGCTGCATCCAGTCCCGCTGCCGCCGCCGGGTGACGGCTTCGTCGCCGGGCAGTTCCCGCAGCCGCTCCCCGCCGTAGTGGCGCAGGGTGTCCAGAAGGCGGTAGCGCACGCCGTCGGGGCCGGGTTCACGGCACAGCACCGACTTGTCGACCAGGCCGGCCACGGCCTCCATGACGTCGTACGACCGGATCCGCTCGCCGTCCGCGCACACCGCCTCCGCCGTCTCCAGGTCGAAGCTCCCGGCGAGCACCGACAGCCGTGCCCACACCAGCTGTTCGGGACCGGTGCACAGGTCGTGGCTCCAGTCCACGGCGGCGCGCAGTGTCCGGTGCCGGGGCAGGACGGCGGGGCTGCCGGCGGACAGCAGCCGGTAGCGGTCGTCGAGGCGTTCGAGGAGCTGCTCGACGGAGAGGACCCGCATCCGGACGGCGGCCAGCTCGATGGCGAGCGGCAGACCGTCCAGGCGCCGGCACAGACGCGCCACGGCGGACCGGTTGGCGGGGGTGAGGCGGAAACCGGGGACGACGGCGGCGGCCCGGTCGGCGAACAGGGCGAGCGCCGGGCCGGGTCCGGCGCCGGACGGATCGCCGTCCGGGTCCGGCACGGGCAGCGGCCGTACCTCCAGGAGGTGTTCCTCGGTGAGCCCGAGCCGGTGCCTGCTGGTGGCGAGCACCCGGACGCCTGCGGTGCCGCGCAGCAGCGCCGCCGCCAGGTCGGCGCAGGCGCCGAGCAGATGCTCGCAGTTGTCGACGACGAGCAGCAGCCGGCGGTCCCGTACCTGTGCCACCAGCGCCTCCAGCGGGGGCTGCGCGGAATGGTCGTGCAGGCCGAGGGCGTCCGCGGCGGCGACCGGAACGAGTGCCGGGTCGTGCAGCCCGCAGAGGTGCACGACGTGCACGCCGTCGGGGAAGGCGCGGGCCACGCGGGCCGCGATGCGTCCGGCGAGCCGGGTCTTGCCGACGCCGCCGGGTCCGGTGAGCGTGACCAGACGGGCCCTGGCCAGCAGTTCGCGGCCTTCGGCCAGTTCGGCCCGCCGGTCGACGAAGCTGGTCGTCTCCACCGGTGGCCGGCCGTCCCGTCGTGGCGCTGATCCGCCCATGATCAGCCAGTCCTTGGAAGGTGGGTGGGGTCGTGTGCGCGCCCCTCACTCTTCCGCCATGTGTACATATATGCACGCGCCGCTCACACCGGCGGGTGGAATTCGCCGGGGACCCATTCCGCCGGGGCCGGTCCGCGTACACTGCGCGGCCCGCCGCCGGGCGCGGCCGTTTTCCGCCGGTTTCGGGACGCCACTTCACGGGCTGCTCTTGACCTGGTCATGCCAGGACCGCACGATGAGCGCCACACGCGCACCAGCACCCCGTACGTCGCACGGAAGAACCACCCCCACAGCTCCACTCCCCCACTTCCGGAGAACCCGGAACACCTGGAGATCCAAGGAGACTTCATGCGACTTCGCATCCGTGGCTCAGGCGTCCGCGGCGGCAGACGCACCGCCGCGCTCGCCGGCCTGCTCGCCCTCGCCCTCGCGGCCCCGCTCTCGGCGACGGTCACCGACGCCACCGCCGACAGCGCGGGCCGGGCGGCGGCCTCGGCGGACGACGTCCGCCAGTACGAGATCCACACGCACTCGACCGCCCAGGACCGCACCGCGATCCAGCGCACGGGCGTCACCGTGGACGAGGCCGACGACCACACCGTCGTCGTCTCCGGCCGCGCGGACCAGATCAGGAGACTGCGCGCGCTCGGCTACGAGATCACTCCGCTCGGCGCGGTCCCCGACCGGTCCGCCGGAGAGGACGACGTCCGGCTCTTCGACTTCCCGTCCGCCGACTCCCGCTACCACAACTACGCGGAGATGACGAGCGCGATCAACTCCGCCGTCGCGGCGAACCCCGGCATCGTGAGCCAGCGGGTGATCGGGACGTCGTACCAGGGCCGGAACATCGTCGCCGTCAAGATCAGCGACAACGTCGGCACGGACGAGGCCGAGCCCGAGGTGCTGTTCACCCACCACCAGCACGCCCGCGAGCACCTCACCGTCGAGATGGCGCTGTACCTGCTGCGCGAGCTGACGTCCGACTACGGCACGGACTCCCGCGTGACGAACCTCGTGAACAACCGCGAGATCTGGATCGTCCCCGACCTCAACCCGGACGGCGGCGAGTACGACATCGCCTCCGGTTCGTACCGCTCGTGGCGCAAGAACCGGCAGCCCAACTCCGGTTCGTCGGCGATCGGTACGGACCTGAACCGGAACTGGAACTACCGGTGGGGCTGCTGCGGCGGCTCGTCCGGCTCGACGTCCTCCGAGACGTACCGCGGCCCGGCGGCCGAGTCGGCGCCCGAGGTGAAGGTCGTCGCCAACTTCGTGCGCAGCCGTGTGGTCGGCGGTACGCAGCAGATCCGGGCGGGGATCGACTTCCACACGTACAGCGAGCTGGTGCTCTGGCCGTTCGGGTACACCTACTCCGACACGACCACGGGCATGACGGCGGACGACCGGAACGCCTTCGCCGCGGTGGGGCAGAAGATGGCCGCGAGCAACGGCTACACGCCGGAGCAGTCCAGCGACCTGTACATCACGGACGGGTCGATCGACGACTGGCTGTGGGGCTCTCAGAAGATCTTCGGGTACACCTTCGAGATGTATCCGCGGGGCGCCTCCGGAGGTGGGTTCTACCCGCCCGACGAGGTGATCGAGCGGGAGACCTCACGCAACCGGGACGCGGTGCTGCAACTGCTGGAGAACGCGGACTGCATGTACCGGTCGATCGGCAAGGAAGCCCAGTACTGCTAGTCCCGGTCCTGCTGGTCCCGGTCCTGCTCGTCGGCGTCCTCGGCGTCCGCGACAACCTTGGCGTCCTCGGCGTCCTCGGCGTCCGCCTCGAAGTAGGCGTCGAGGACGGCGTCCAGCTCCTCGTCCCACTGCTGGTGCTGGGACTTCGCCCTGGCCTCGATCTCGATCGGGTACCAGCGGCGCTCCGGCGTGTGCACGGTCACCGTGAACCGCTTGCCGAAGCGCGGGGACTCGGTCTCGATCGCGGCGATCTCGTCCCAGCGGAACTCACAGCTCTCGTCGTCGAGGCTGAGGCGTACGCCCTTGGCGTCGGCGACGACACGGGCGCGGCGGTCGGCGGCCTCGAACACGGGGCCGTCGGCCACCGCGGTGTCGTCGGTGTCGCCGGCGGCATCGTCGTCGGAGGCGCCGTCGCCGGCTTCCTCGTCGACGGCGTCGTCGACCGCGGCGGCGGCCTCGGGCTCGTCGGGCTCCGCAGGGGCGGAGGCGTCCTCGACCGGCGCCGCGTCCTCGGGCTCGGGCTCGGCGGCCTTCTCCGGGCCGGTGAGCCCGGGGATGTGGGCCGGGTTGATCCCGGCGTCCAGGGGCTGACTGCTCGTACCTATGCGCTGCTCCACAGCGGGCAGTATGGCGGACATCGCTGTGCCGTGGGGCGCCGGGGGCGGATGAGGGTCACTCGTCCATGAAGACGATCCTGCGGGACGGAGTGGCCGCGCCCGCCGCCGCGGTCGTCACGGCGCGGCCGGCCGGCACCGCCCGCTCCCGGCCCCACGCGCGGATCTCCTCGATCTGCTCGGGGTTGACCCGGCTCAGCGGCACCGTGTTGGCGAAGGTGTCCAGCACGAACGACGGCTTCAACCGGTCGGGCCCGCCCAGGCGGTACGCCTCCTCCCCCACGTCGTGCAGGGTGGACTCGATGTCGGAGCCCGCGAAGCCCTCGGAGAGGTCGACCAGCCGGTCCACCTGCTCGGGCTCGGGCTCGATCCGCAGATAGCGGCGGTAGTACATGTCGATGATCTCCCGCCGGTCCTGGCTGTCCGGCAGATCCACGAAGAACAGTTCGTCGAACCGGCCCTTGCGCAGCAGCTCGGGCGGCAGGCTGCGGATGTCGTTGGCGGTGGCCACGACGAAGGCACGCGAGCGCGACTCCTGGAGCCAGAACAGGAACTGACCGATGATGCGCTGCGGGACACCGGACATGTCGTCCTTGCCCGCGAGGCCCTTCTCGATCTCGTCGATCCACAGGATGCAGGGCGCCACCCGGTCCGCCATCGCCAGGGCCTCCCGGAACCGGCCCTCGGACTCGCCCAGGTACTTGCCGTGGATGCTGGCCATGTCGAGCCGGTACAGCGGCAGTTGCCATTCGTGGGCGATGGCCTTGGCGGACAGCGACTTGCCACAGCCGGGTACGCCGACGAGCAGCACGCCCCGGGGCGGGCGCAGCGCGGAGTCGCGCAGGTCGGCGTGGAGCATGTCGTGCTTGCGCCGGAGCCATTCCCGCAGGCTGCTCAGGCCACCGACGGTGTAGTTGCCCTCCTTGAGCTGGACGCGTTCCAGGCCGGTGAGATTGCTGAAGATGCGGTCCTTGGCCTGGGCGAGACCGAGGACGTCGCCCTTGAGGATCGAACCCTTGGCGGCGATGGTCGCCATCAGGTTGATGCACTCGGCCTCGGTGACACCGCTCAGGAACTCGGCGGCGCGCCGGGTGTCGTCCTCGTCCCACTCGATCGGGATGTGACCCCGGTGGTCGCCGAGGAACCCGGCGAGGGTGCCGTACATCTCGTCGGCGTCCGGCAGGTCCAGGTGCAGGCTCATGCCGAGGCGCTGGAGACCGCTCCAGATGGGGGCGTCCGTGATCAGGACGATGCTGCCCATGTTGTTGTCGGCGAGCCGGGCCAGTTCGGCGATGTGCCGGGTGACCGGGGTGTCGGACTCCAGGTGGTCGGGGTCGACGAGGACGATCGTGGCGTTGGCCCGGCTGCTGAACTGGGCGGCGGCGAAGTCCATGGCGCCGGTGAGGGAGCGGTCGTCCTGGACGGCGGCGTTGGTGCGCAGGTCGCGCAGGCCGGTGGCCCGGGTGTAGATCCAGAACGGCATGCTGCTGCGGCGGGGCTGGAGGGCGGCGTCCCGCAGGAGGCGCAGGGCGCGTTGCTGTTCGATGGTCCGCATGGCGATCACCGGGACACGGGCGGAGATGTAGCTGTCGAGGTGGTGGAGGCTTTCGGTGTAGTTCGACATGGGGGCCTTCGGATCGTGGGCGGGTGCGGGTCCGTCGGGGCGTGCGCGCGGTTCCCCGCGCCCCTGAGGCGGGGACGGTCGCCGTCTAGTCCGTGACGACTCTTCGGCGCGGGCGGTCGGACGTGTGGGCCTGTGCCCAGGGATCCGTCGTGGCGGCGGCCGGACGTGCCGTCAGGGCGTTGTCCCGGACCGTGCGCCGACGCCCCTCGATCCAGCGCGGGTCCGAGCCGTCGGTCGCCGCGAGGTGGTCGAGGTTGCGCTCGATCTGCTGCTGGAGGTCGGTGATCTGGGACTCGACCAGTTCCGTGAACCTGCTGCGGAGCGTCTTGGGCAGGCCGGGGTGGCCCGCGACCGCGCGTACCTCCGTCAGGCCCACCCGCGCCTGGGCCAGGGCGCGGCCCGCCGAGAACTCGTCGTCGGCCGCGAGCAGCGCCTGGGCGAGGCGCTCGCCCCAGTACTTCAGGCGTCCGTCGAGGGCGTCGCCGAGATGGCGGGCGAAGCGCTCCCAGGTCTCGCCGGGGTAGTCGTCCTGGGACAGCGGGGGCAGGGCCGCGGGATCGGCGGGCTCGGCGGCAGCCCAGCGGCGCAGGAAGTCCACCCAGGTCTCGTAGGGGCCGCCGTGGCCCCAGTAGGAGTGCGTGTTCACAGCGTGCCGCCCGGCCTGCGCACGACGGTCTCGCCGGGTGGCAGGGGCTCCCAGTCGGGCAGGCCCTCGGCGATCTTGCGGACCCGGCTGGTGGCGCGCTCCCCGGCGGGTCTGCGGCTGGCTCCCCAGGGGGACGTTCCGGGCGCGGCGTACTGGGGGTCGGCGGCGGGCCTGCGGGGCGGGGGCGGGGCCGCCGGGACGCTGCCGGGCGCGGTGCTCATGACGCGGTGTCCTCCTTGGCTACGGTGCGGCCCTCGAAGGGGGAGCCGCCACGGGTCGCGGTGGCGAGGGAGGTGATGAACTCCCGGCACTGCGGCTCGACGGCGTCGGCTGCGCGGAACGTGGCGTTCCAGTCGGTGAGTTCGGCGGAGGCGGCGCGCAGGTGGTGCACGGACTCCTGCTGGGCCTGCCGCAGGATCTGCCGGGCGTTCTCCTGCAGGCGGGTCGCTGCCTGGGCGCCGTTGTACAGCACGAGTCCCCAGACGCCGCCGACGACCAGCGCGATCACCAGGGCGGCCGGGAACGAGAAGGAGCCGACGATCACCAGGATGCCGAACAGGACGAGCGCGAGCGGCGTCGCCTTCCTGCCCCACGGGTAGGCGTAGGCCGCGATGAACGGCTCCATGTGCTGGTCCCAGTGCGCGGACAGCGAGGCCTCCAGCTCGGGCAGCGGCCGGGTGAACGAGCCCTGCCAGGGCGGCAGCTGGAAGGACTGGGAGGCCACGGTGTACGCGGTGCCGAACCGCGCCTGGACGTCCTGCGGCACGGCGGAGCGGTAGTCGCGGGTGAAGCCGGCGTGGGCCTGGAGGAACCACTCCTGGCAGGCGGCCACGGAGAGCCGCTGGGTGGCGGGCGAGGCGCCGATCGCCGTCGGGTTGAGCGCGGCGGTGGTCTGCACCGTCAGATAGTCGAGCGTCTCGTCGTACGAGGCCGAGTCGGCGTCGGCGGCCCGGCGGGCGGCGTCGAGGTCGCCGCCGTGGTCGATCACCGCGTTGTTGAAGGCGAGGTCGCGGCGGAGCGGCAGCTCCTCGTCGTCGTACTCGGAGACCAGCCGGTCGAGGATGTCGTCGACGGCGTCCTCCAGCCGTTCGGACGGCCGGTACTCGCGGTCCATGACGGCCCGGTACCGGTCGAGCACGACCTGGTGGGCGCGGGCCCGGCCGAGCACCGCGTCGAGCTGCGGCCACTGCGGGGCGACCTGGGCCAGGCGCGGGAACCGTGCCGCCGCGGAGGGCTGGGCGAGGGCGTCGATCTCCTGGCGCCAGCGGTCGATCTGGCGCTGCTGGCCCTCGGCGCTGTCCATGAGCTGTTCGCGCCAGGCGGCCAGGGTGGTGTGCAGCATCTCGCGTCCGGCGAGCCCGAAGGCGCCCTGGGCGATGGACTCCAGGATGACGGCGAACTCCCGGCCGAGCGCCGCCGGGTCCTGCGCGAGCAGGTAGTGCCGCAGCCAGCGGACGGCCGCCTCCTTGCGGTCCTGGCGGCGCAGCACCAGCGCGAAGAACAGGGAGGTGCGGTCCGGTGAGCGGCGGAAGGCCTCCTCGACGGCCCGTTCGCACAGCGTCCGGTCGTCGGCGGACCAGGAGGCGAGCGCCACCAGGGCGGGCGCCAGCCAGTAGCGGGGCGTCTGGATCATCAACTGGTCGCCGACCGCGCGGACGTTCTCCTCGGAGACGAGGCCGAGGTCGAAGGCCTGGAGCATGCCGACGGCGGTGCGCCGCACCGTCTTGTGGTGCCCGAACTCGTGGTCGACCTGGTCCTGGATCACGCCGACCCGCGTCTCGGCGCGCTGCACGTTGGCGGTGAGCTGGGCGGTCTTCACGAAGGCGAGGAACTCGTCGCGCAGCTGCTGGAGTTCGGTACGGGTCTGCTGCTGGCCCGCCTCGACGGCCGAGACCTGGCCGGACACGGAGCCGACCTGTTCGCTGAGCCGGACCACGAGGTTGCTGACCTGCTGCACCTTCTGGTGCAGGGCGAAGTCCACCTCGGACATGCGGTTCTCCGATCACATGGTTCTGGCACGTGGATCTGGTACGGGGACGTACGGCTCTGGTACGGGGGCGTGCTGCGCGCCGGGCCTCAAGGACGGACGACGGTGCCGTCGTCGAGGACCGGCAGGAGCAGTCCGCCGGAGTAGACCTCGACGAAGGCGTAGCCGCCGGAGCGCACCAGCATCCGGGCGCCCGCGAACGGCTCGGGCACCGGGTCGGACGGGGCGAAGTGGCGGATGATCACCTGAAAGAGGTTGAGCTGGTGGTCCACGTAGGGCGGGCCCAGGTGGCAGCGGGCGAAGAAGCCGAGCGGGACCTCTCCGTAACTGGCCCGGTACTCCTCGCCGATCCACTCGGCGAGCTGCCGGCGGGCGTTCTCGTCGAGGCCCGCGTCGAGGCGGCCGACGGCGTCGCGCAGGCCCTGCGGGCGGGCGGCGAGGCGTTCACGGTGCAGCGGCGCGGCCGGGCCGGGCGCGCCGACGGTGCGCCGGGCGCCGGTGGCCGGGCCCTGGTCCGTGCGGCGCAGGGCGTCCGACGAGGTGGACGGCGGTGTCCCGGCACCGCCCGGTTGCACGATGCGTCGTGGCCGCTCCAAGTGGCCCATGTGTCCCCCGAGCTGATCTGCATGAGCGATGGCAAGAGACGAAGCGTAGTGACGTCCAGTCAATAGTGCGACCGCATCGGGCACTTGGCATCCGGAAAACCGGTTCCTGCCCCGAACTCGCCCCGTTGCCGCCCAGTTCACACACGTCACGGCCCGGGGCGGGCTGACAGACTGCCCGGCATGGGGTCGATCCACACGTTCATGGCGGGCATCAACGACTATCCGGCCGCGATCGCGTCGCCGCTCGAGGGCTGTCTCAACGACGTCGCCGAGGCGCACCGGCTGCTGACCGACCGCACGGGGGGCGGCGCACAGGTGCGGACCGTGCTGGACGGCGCGGCGACGGTGGCGGCGGTCGAGGACGGCATCAGCGGGTTCCTGGGAGCGGCCGGGCCCGGGGACACCGCCCTGTTCTGGTTCTCCGGGCACGGCACGTCGCTGCCCGCCACCGGCGCGGACCTGCTGACCGAGTCCACCGGTTTCAGCCAGGCGCTGGTGTGCGCGGACGGCCCGCTGCCCGACAAGCGGCTCGGCGCGCTGCTCGACGCGGTCGCCGCGCGCGGCGCGCAGGTGGTCGCGGTGCTGGACTGCTGTTACTCCGGCGGGGCCACCCGGGACGACCTGCCCGAGGGACTGACCCCGCGGTTCGCGCCACCGCGCCCGGAGTGGGAGCGGGCGGCGCCGGTCACCCGCGAGGTCGTGCTGCCGCAGAGCCCCGCCCGGCATGTGCTGCTCGCGGCCTGCCGGCTCGACCAGCTGTCGTACGAGGGGGACTACGGCGGCAGACGGCACGGCGCGTTCACGTACGCCCTGCTGGGGGCGGTGCGCACGGCGGGCCCCGACGCCACCTACCGGCACCTGCTGTCCGCGGCCCACGCGCGCGTGCGGCGCTCCGGCGGGCTTCAGCTGCCGGTGCTGTATCCCGAGACGCCGGGCGGTACCGCCGATCTGCCGTTCCTCGGGGGTGCGCTCGCGCGGTCGGCCGGAGAGCATCTGCTGCGGAACGCGGCGGAGGGGTGGGAGGTCGACTGCGGCAGCGGTCACGGGCTGGCGGACGGGAAGGGCGCCGAGGGCACGGAGTTCTCGGTGGCCGGGCCGAGGGGCGCGCTGCTGGGCGCGGTCGTGCGGGCCCGCTCGGTGCGGCCCGACCGGACGCTGGTGGATCCGGTCGGCTGGGCGCCCGACCCGGATCAGGTGTACCCGGTGAACCTGACCGCGCTGGCCACTCCGCCCGCGACGGTCAGCGTGCCCGAGGGGGCCGCGGGCGACCTGCTGCGCGCGGCGGTCGCGGCGCACGGCCCCGGCGGCGGCCCGGCCCCCCTGCTCAGCCTCGTGGACGAGCCAGGGGAGTTCGCGGATCTGCACTTCCGGGTGGTGGTCGACGGGGGCCGCGCACGCGTGCTCGGGCGGGACGGGACGGACTTCGTGGATCCGCTGCCCTTCACCGCGCAGGACGACGCCTGGCGCGTGGCTGACTGCCTGACCCATCTGACCCGCTGGCACCAGCTGCGCGACCTCACCTCCCGGCCCGGTGTGCTGGACAACCTCGTGCAGGTGGAGGTCGTCCCGTGGGACGCGCCCGGCAGCGGGCCCCTGCTGCCGGACGGCAGCGGGGACCTCGTCTGCGCCTACGCCCCGGAGGCCGCGGAGGGTCGGCGCGAGCCGTTGGTCTCGATCCGGCTGCACAACCGCTCCCCGCACCGTTCGCTGTGGTGCGTCCTGCTCGACCTCACCGACCACGACTACTCCGCCGACCCGGCGCTCGTTCCGGGCGAGTTCATCGGCCCCGGCTGTACCGGGTACGCCCTGGAGGGCGGCCCCGTCCAGCTGTCGCTGCCCGCCGGACGGCCCGTCGTACCGGGCGCGGAGTGCCGGGACTGGCTCAAACTGATCGTCGCGGAGGACGAGTTGCGCACGACGTCGTTCCGGCTGCCGGCCTGGGACCCGGAAAGGGTCGTCTCCCGCAGCCCCGGTCCCGGGGCCTGGGGAGGGCTGCGGTTCGAGGGGCACAGGGACCGGAAGGCGGGCCCGGTCAGGGGATACGCGGCCGGGCGCTGGGCGACCCGGACGGTCGCCCTGCGCACGGTCGTGCCGGCTACCGGCCGAGGTGCGTGAACCCGGCCCAGGCACTCAGGTCGTCCGGGTCGACGCGTGCGGCCCGTTCGGCGAGCAGGTCGGGCAGGCCGGTGAGCGGCTCGCGGTCCGGGTCCAGCATCCACAGCTGGGCCCGGCGCAGCGCCCTGGCGGGCGGTTCGCCCTCGGCGCGCAGGAAGTGGTGGGTCAGGAACATCAGCACCGAGGTCGCCTCGTCCGGCACCGGCCACAGCGAGCCGACCACCGAGCGGGCACCGGCCACCAGGAACGCCGTCGCCAGGCTGAACGCCTCGTTGTGGCCGCGCCCCGACACATGGCTGCGGCAGGCGGCCAGCACCACCAGGCCGAGCCTGCCGCGGCCCGACGAGGCGACCGCCTCGGTGAGTTCCTCGGCCGCCAGTTCCCCGTCGTGCAGGGAGAGGTGGGCGGTCCGGCGGGCGGTGCGGGCGATGGAGGCGTGGCAGGCGAGGTGCAGCACGGCGCCCTCCTCGTCGGGGCCCTCCGCGCCGGTCAGCCAGGACAGCACCTCCTGCCGGGTGCCGGGCCCTTCGGCGCCGCCGCGCGCACGCCACCCGAGGAAACGGCCGCGCGGGTAGAACGCCTGCTGCACGGCGTCCGCCTCCTCCCCGGCCCAGCGCAGGTCCCCGGTGGGGTTGCCGACGACGAGCGCGGCGCCCGAGTGGACGGCCTCGGGGCGCGCGGCCACGTCGCACAGGAGGCGGGCGGAGGCGGCGTACGAGATCTCCGCGTCCTCCAGGGCGTGGCGGCGCCGCCCGTCCGCGCCCTGCGCCCAGGCCGCGTGCCACGGGACCAGGCCCAGCGTGCCCATCGGCACGAACACCAGCCGCGGCGCCCGCCCGGTGCGGGTGGCGAAGACGTCGAGGAGCGGGCGCATCGCGGCGTACCAGGCCCAGCCGCACAGCCGGTCGAGCCGCTCCCGCAGCGAGGGCAGGGCCGGCCTGCTGACGGACCAGCCGGGCGCCGGTTTCATGACGCGGGCCTCGTCCGGGTCCGTCCCGAACGGTGACACGTCGCGCGCGTCCTCGGCGAGCCGTACCGCGTCGGCGTGCGGCGCGCGGGCGTACTCGCGCAGCGGGCCCGCGTTCTCCGTGAGCGTCGGCAGCGGGACGGAGTGGACGGCGCCGCCTGAGGTGACGACGACGGCGCTGCCGGGGGTGTCCTCGCCGGCGGGGACCAGATAGACGAGGGCGTCCTTGCGCAGGGTGCGCAGTGCGGTGGCGATCTCGTCCGTGGCCGGCGGGTCGAGGAGGCGGTCCTGGGTGCTGTCCGTGCCGGTGAGGGCGGCCAGGACGCGGCGGCGCAGGGCGCTCGGAACGCTCACGGGTGTCCGGAGCGCGGTGAACGGGTCGGCGGACTCGGGGGCGAGGCCCGCCGCGCGCCATTCCTCGGCCAGGGCGTCATGGCCCGCCGCGGCCAGGCGCTCGGGCACCGTGCGGGAGGTGGTGGCGGCGTGCAGCAGCAGGCCGCGGCAGGCGTCGAGGGCCTGCACCGCCTCGTCGAGGGCGTTGTCGCGCAGACACCAGCCGGCGACCTCCAGCGCGGTCGTGGTAGCCATGGCCACGGCCTGCGCGGCGTGCTCGGTACCGGACTGGAGCAGCGCCGCCCAGGCGTGACCGCGCAGTGCGTCCAGGCCGGTGCGGCGGCCCAGGCCCTTGTCGTCCCGGCGGAGTTCGCCGCGGGTGCGGTAGGCGCGGCCGAGGGCGAGTCCGGCGCCCGCGTAGAGCCGGTGCTCGGGGCCGCCGGCGAGGGCGAAGGCGGCCTCCAGGAGCGCGATGCCCTGGGCGAGATGGCGGGCGCGGGCCGTGGGCAGCCGCTGGGACCCGGCCAGTCCGCAGTGGCCGACGCCCAGGCAGTAGCCGTAGCGCAGCTTGCTGTCGCTGCCCTCGTCGACCAGGTCGTACGCCTCCTGGATCAGCTCCATCGCCTCGGTGACGGCGACCGGGTCGCCGGACCGTCCGGCGCGCATGAAGTGGTTGATGCCGTTGTCGCCGAGCACCCAGGCCCGCTGGTCGCGCGGCAGGCCGCGGGCCCCGCGGCGCAGTTCGGCCGGGGAGGGGCGGCCGGGCAGCGGGGGCGCGGGCGGGGCGCCGAGGTCCTGGGCGAGGCGGTCGCGGGCCGAGCGGGCGTTCTCCAGCAGCGTCCACAGTTCGAGGCGTGTGCTGTCGTCCGGGGCGAGTTCGCCGTGCACGGTGAGCAGTTCGTCGAGGTGGGCGTCGGTGGCCGCGAGATCGCCGCGCAGGGCGGCGGCGTGCGCCTCGAACCCGGCCTGCTGGGCGCCGATCACACGGCGCAGGTACGGCGAGAGCGCGGGGTTGTCGCGCAGCCGCTGCCACATCTCGCCGGCGGCCTCCACGTCGTCGCCGGCGCCGCCGGTCTGCCCCCGGTGGCTCATGGCGGCGAACCGGGCGATGTCGATGCCCTGTCCGAGCCGGTCCTCGACTCCGCCGGCCGGTGGGGCACCGGCGCCCGCGCCGTGCGGCAGACCCGCGGCCCCGTCGCCGGACACCGCGCCCGCACCGGCCGCGTCGGCCTGTGCCAGATGGTCGAGGACGGCGTCCATGCCGCGTCCTGAGCCGCTGAGTTCGTCCCGCAGCCGCGCCTGGGCGACCACGGCGTGCGCCCTGCGCTGCCACGCGGGGTCGTCCGGGCGGTGCGCCAGGACGGTGTCGATCAGTTCCGTCTTCTGCGCCTCGGTGACATGGGTGCCGTGCGGGTCGAGGAGCATGCCCTGCGACAGCAGGTTGAGGGCGAGGAAGGCGCGGCCCGACGCGTCCCGCTGGGCGGCGAAGGAGGCGTACCCCTGGTCGAAGGCCTCGGTGAGCGCGCCGCTGCCGCCCAGGCCCTTGAAGATGCCGGGGAAGTCGTCGTCGGAGTCGCCGAAGTTCAGCGAGCCGATGCCGCCGCCGTCGAGGTCGTCGAGCATCCCGAGGTAGGCGTCGCGGGCGCCTTCGAGGCGCATCGCCTCCGGGACGTCCTCCGGCGAGGCGGGTGTGATGCCGTGCGTCTCCTCCAGGGTGGTCCAGGCCCACAGGCCCATCATCTGGGCGACCTTGCGCAGCTCGGGCGAGAAGGACTCGTCGGCGAGGACCAGCGCGCAGCTCTCGGTGACGTCGTGCAGCCGCCCCGGGTCGGGGTCGTCCCGGTAGCGGCTCTGCTGGAACATCCCGAGGAAGAGCGCGGTCACGGTGACCTGCCCGTCCCGTGCGGGCTCCCAGGTGTCGAGCGCCCGCCGGATCAGCCCGATCGCCCGGTCCCTGGCGGGTCCGTCACCGCGCACGCTCGCCCGCTCGTACAGCAGCCGCCCGAAGCTGTCGAGGAACACCGGGGTGAGCCGCGCGACGTCGTCGGGGTCGGCGAGCAGCCCGTTCAGCTCGACCTCGGCCGCGGCGGCCTGCGCGTGGTCCTTCCAGTGCGCCCAGAGCAGGAAGCGGACCAGGGCGCTGCGGATCCCGGCCTCCCACGCCCAGGACGGCGCACGGCCGAGCCGCTGCCGTGCCTCCAGCAGCGCGGTGCCGAACTCCTCGCGGGCCTGCTCCAGTTCGTCCCGGTCGGTGGTCACCCGGCCGTGCACCATCAGGGCGAGGCCCAGGCTGTAGCGGACCAGCGGCAGATCGCTGGTGGGCAGCGCGGCGTCGAGCACCGACCGGTAGTGGGCGGCGGCGGCCTCGGCGTCCGCCGGCACCCGGTCCAGCTCGCAGCGCTCCAGACGCAGGAACCCCTGGGCCTCGGCCAGCTCCACGGCGTCCTGGCTGCCCGGCACCTGTGCCGCCGCGGCCGCCTCGTGCCGGCGCAGCGCCTCGTCGAGCAGTTCGAGGCGCCGCGCGGCGGGTCCGTCGCACTCCTGGTAGCGCTGTTTGGCGCAGGCCGCCAGCAGTTGCGCTCCCAGCTCGCGCGCGAAGGTGTACTCGGGGTCGTCGCGGGGCAGCCCGGCGGTGCCCTCGGTGAGCAGTTCCCAGACGGTGCCGAGGAGTCCGGGGCGGGGGTCGAGGTCGTACTGCAGTGCCCTCACATGGCCGAACACGATGCGCCAGGCCGCCCAGTCCGCGTGGTCGCCGGGCGTCCTGAAGGCCAGCGCGAACGCCTCGGCCGCCCGCTCCAGGTCCTCCGGGTCGCCCGCCAGGAGGTGCAGCCGGTAACCGAGTTCCCCGGCGAGCGCGCACAGCGTGGGGGCGTCCGGGTCGTCGGAGGCGGTAGCGGCGAGGGTGTCGAGGACCTCCTCGCGCTGGGCGCGGAGGTCCTCGACGAGGTCTCGGTCGTCGTCAGCGGTCACAGGCCGGGCTTTCCAGGACGTCGTGGGCGGGCTTTCTCGGCATGGCCCCTCAGGGGGCGAGTCGGACGTGGTACGGCAGCAGCACGGAGTTCAGCCATTCCCGGCCCTCGGCGGTGCCGAAGTCCACGGTCTCGTCGTCCTCGCAGCGCAGCGCGCCGTCCGGGCAGCGGTCGCCGAACAGCACCACGGTCCGGTCCGCCGGTTCCCGCTTGGACGCCCACACCATGCCCTGCGCCCACGGCTGGGTGTGCCGGCGGATCCAGTGGGCCCAGTCCCGGGTGTACGGGTACTCGTGCGCCTCGGTGTGCACCAGCCAGGTGTCCTGGTGCACGGCGGCGAGGTCCTGCGCGCTCATCAGCGGCAGCACGCAGAGGTCGGCGGTGAGCCGCAGCGTGCTGAGCCGGCGCCCCTCGACGGCCCGGTGCGGAAGCAGGCGCGGGCCGCCCGCCGGGTCGAACGGCAGGGAGCGCAGCATCGTCTCGCACACGGCGGCGGCCGCGCTGAGACCGGCGTACAGATAGCCGTACCGGTCGCAGGAGGTGGCGTCGAAGCGGCCACCCCCGTAGAGACAGTGCGAGGGCCGGGGGTTGAACGCGGCGGCGTCGCGGTGCGAGCCGTGGACGCGGTGGAGCAGGGTGCCACGGGCCAGCGTCACCTTGCCGGGGGTGCCGGTGAGCGCGTCGGGCGGGCGGTAGTTGGGCATGCCGGTCACCCACCCTCGCTGTCCATCAGGAACCGCGCGGTCTCCACGAGCTGCCGGTCCCGCCCGGTGCCCAGCAGCCGGACGGGGCTGGTGCCGAGCCAGGCGTTGGCACTGAGCCACCAGTCGGCGGCGCCCCAGGGGTCGTGCCCGGCGTCCAGCAGCGCGTTGACCTCCAGGACCACCAGCCAGGGCAGGGTCTCCTCGGAGAACTGGAACCTCGGCAGCCGCAGCCGCCCGCCGGCGCCGCGCAGCCGGATCAGGTCCGGCGCGTACGGCTCGCCGCCCGCGCGCTGCACGGTCTCGGCGTCCAGCGCGGGCTCCGCGAGCAGCCGTTCGCGCACCGGCCCGAGCACCGGTCCCACCATGCGGTGCCCGTCGATCAGCAGCACGGCCAGATCCTCGGTCCCGAACCCCTGCACGGTCGGCGGGCCGCCCTGCGCGGTGTGCACGCCGGCCAGCCGTGCCTGCGCGTCGGCGCCGAACTCGTCGGGCAGCCGCTGCCGCAACAGCCCCGCGGCCTGTACGGCGCAGGAGTGCCGGCCGGGGGCGTCGGCGTGCCGGACGACGGTGAGCAACTCGGCCAGCCGGGCCCGGGTGTCCGCCCCGAGCCGGGCTGCGACCCGGTCCCAGCGGGCGGCCGCGGCGGCGAGGGTGAGGTACGGGTCGGCCGGTTCGGACGGGGGATGCCCCATCACTCCTCCCCCACGGCGGCGAGCAGCCGTTCCAGCAGGTCGGCACGGGCATGGCGGCGTACCACGAAGTGGATGTCCCAGTCGGCGCCCCGGGCGAGTTCGGCCTCGACGGCCGTCCACAGCGCTCCGAAGCTCTCCAGCGGGGTCAGTCCGCCGCGCCCCGCGCCGAGCAGCGGCAGGCAGACCGACCGCGGCGGTGGGTCGCACCGGCGGGCCTCCTCGGCGAGCAGGGCGAAGACACGGGCCACGCCCCGGGTGATGTCGGCGGGCTGGACGTCGTAGTCGTTGGTCTCGGGGCGGGGCACGGCGACGGCCACGTGGTAGATGCGCCGGATGCCCTGACCGGCCAGCGCGCCCGCGGAGGTGACGGCGACCGTGCCCGGCAGGGCCGCCCGGCCGGGAGCCCCGTGCCGGGCGGCCCACGCCCCCAGCTCGTCGTGGACGCGGTCCTCGACGAGTCCCCCGGTGGGGTCCCTGCGCGCCCCCGCCCGGCGCAGGGTCGCGGCGACGGACGACTTGTAGGGCGCGGGCAGTGCGAAGTAGGTGTTCGACGGGGAGACCACGACGTCGATGTCGCGCAGCAGGTCCACCGAGTGGACGTGCACGGTGACGGGCACGGTACGGCGGTGCACCCGGACGCGCAGCGCCCGGTGCGCGGCGGGGACGCGGTCGCGCGGCGCCCTCGCGGGGCCGGGCCCGGCGGCCGGGACGGCGGCGGCGCGGTCGTGGCCGGCACCGTCGTGGCCTGCCCTGTGGTCGGCACCCTGCACGATCTGTTCCGCGACCTGGCCGAGGACCATGAACTCGTGGTGCTTGCGGAACCGTTCGACGCTCACCCCGTACACCTGGGCGGCCCGTCGGCGCCGGTCGGCGGCCGGCCAGTCCCGGGTGCCCTGGGCGAGCCCGAGGCTGTACTCGGCGGCGGTCTGGAGGGTGCCGCCGCCCATCCGGGAGACGGCGAGCCGTAACACCTTCTCCACCGGCCCCCCAGGTAACTCGCCGTCTCCCCGCGGAAGTTCACGGGCGGCCTCGACGAGCGCCGGCAGGGCGAGTTCCCGCAGTCTGACGACCCCGGCTCGTCGCACCTTGCGCACCTCCGCGAGGACCACTCCGTGATCGAGCGGGTGAGGCGGCGGCGACGGCATGACGATCAGCATCGCACCGCCCCGTGCCCCTCACAAGCCCGTTCCGCCCTTCCATTGCAGCGCACGGCCCGGTCGCGAACGGGGCGGAAACAGGGCGCGTCCAGGGCCGGGTACGGACCTGGACGCGCCCCTCGCGGCGCCGCCTACACGAAGAGGCTGAGCACCGCCGCCGCCGCGAATCCGGCGACCGACAGCACCGACTCCAGCACCGTCCACGTCTTCAGCGTGTCCCGCTCGCTGATGCCGAAGTACTTGGCGACGATCCAGAAGCCGCCGTCGTTGACGTGCGAGGCGAAGATGGAGCCCGCGGAGATGGCCATGATGACCAGGGCCACGAACGCCTGGGAGTGGTCGCCCTCCGCCAGCAGCGGGGCCACGATGCCGGCCGTCGTCACGATCGCCACCGTCGCCGAGCCCTGGGCGACCCGCAGGACCAGCGAGATCAGGTAGGAGAGGACGAGCACCGGCAGGCCGACGTCGTTGAAGGTGTCCGACAGTGCCTGGGCCACGCCGCTCGCCTTGAGGACGGCGCCGAAGACGCCGCCCGCGCCGACCACCAGCAGGATGTTGCCGACGGGCTTGAGGGACGAGGTGGACACCGTCTCCAGGGACCTGCGCGACCATCCGCGGCGGATGCCGAGGAGGTAGTACGCCAGCAGCAGCGCGAGGGTGAGGGCCACGAACGGGTGGCCGAAGAACTCGACCACCGAGCGCGGGGTGGAGGGGTCCAGGGCGATGGAGGAGAAGGTCGCCGCGAGGATCAGGATCAGCGGCGTGCCGATGATGGCGAGGACGGTGCCCAGCCCGACCGGCGCCTCACGGGGCTCCACGCCGTCCGCCCGCTGCTCGTCGAGCACGGCGCGCTTGGCCTCTTCGGCCGCCTCGGCCATGTCCTGCGGGACCGGCACGAAGATCCGGCGGCCGATCCACGCCGAGTACGCCCAGGCGGCCAGCACGGCGGGGATGCCGCAGACGATGCCCATGAGGATGACCCAGCCGAGGTCGACGTGGAGCAGACCCGCGGCGGCGACGGGACCGGGGTGCGGGGGCAGGAAGGCGTGGGTCATCGACAGGCCGGCCAGCAGGGGCAGGCAGTAGAGCAGCACCGACTTGCCGGAGCGCTTGGCGGCGGCGTAGACGAGCGGCGCGAGGACGAAGATGCCGACGTCGAAGAAGACCGGGATGCCGAAGATCAGGCCGGTGAGGCCCATGGCGAGGGGCGCGCGCTTCTCGCCGAACAGGCCGAGCAGCCGGGAGGCCAGCACCTCGGCGCCGCCGCTGACTTCGAGGATCGCGCCGAGCATGGTGCCCAGGCCGATGATGATCGCGACATGGCCGAGGATGCCGCCCATGCCGGACTCGATGGTGGAGACGGCGTCTGACTTCTGGACGGTGCCGAAGAGTTCGGTGACCGACAGGCCGGCCATCAGGCCGACGGCGATGGAGACCGCGAGGAGGGCAACGAACGGCTGGAGGCGGACCTTGATGATCAGGAAGAGCAGCAGTGCGATACCGATCGCGGCGACGGTCAGGAGGCCTGCCGTCCCGTCGACGAGGAGCAGCAGCCCGCCGGTGTGGGGTGGGGTCTCCGGGGCCGGCGCGGCGGATATGTAGGACATGCGGGGGTCCTCTGCGTCAACACATGGTGCTTTCGGGCATGGGGGATCACGGCACGGCGCCCAAGGGGAGAGGGCGCCGTGCCGTGACGGCAATCAGGGTGCGGAAGGTGAGGGGGCGCTCAGCCGAGGACGGCGAGGGCGTCGATCTCGATCAGGAGACCGGCGGGCAGGCCGACGTACACGGTGGTCCGCGCGGCCGGCGGCTGGGTGAGGCCCTGCTCCTCGAAGTACGCGTTGTAGAGCGCGTTCATCTCGGCGAAGTGGTCCACGTCCGTGAGGTAGACGCGGATCATCATCACGTCGTCCCAGGAGGCGCCGCCCTCCTGGAGGATCGCCTTGACGTTGGCGAGCGTCTGGAGGGTCTGCTCCCGCAGGCCCGGTCCGGCCGGCGTCGGGGGCTGCCCCTCGACGGCGGGCAGGAAGCCGACCTGACCGGCGACCTGGAGGATGTTGCCCTTCCGCACGCCGTGGGAGAACTTCGCGGGCGGGGTGGTGTGGGTCGTGGGGGTGAGGGCGGTCTTCTCGGTCATGCCAGCTCTTTCTTCGGGGTCCTGCCGGAGTACTCGCCGCTGATGGCGTCCGCGGTGCGGCGGACCAGCGGGAGCAGGGTGAGGAGTTCGTCGCCGGTGACGACGACGTTGGGCGCCGAGACCGACATCGCGGCGACGACCCGGCCGTCCGCGCCGCGGATCGGTGCGGCGACGCAGTTGATGGACTCCTCGTGGCCACCGAGGTCGGTGGCCCAGCCCTGTTCGCGCACCTTGGCCAGCTCCCGGAGGAAGGCCTCGGGGTTCGGCGTCGAACGAGCCGTGTACATGGGGTAGTCGAGCTTCTCCGCGAGGGTGCGGCGCTCGTGCTCGGGAAGGTCGGCGAGCAGCAGCTTGGCGACGGCGGCGACCGTGATGGCGACGGGTTTGCCGATCCGCGAGTACATCCGCACCGGGTAGCGGCTCTCGACCTTGTCGATGTAGAGGACCTCGTTCTCCTCGTACACCGCGAGGTGCACGGTGTGCCCGCACTGCTCGTTCAGCCGTACGAGGTGGGGGTGCCCGATCTCGCGGATGTCGAGGTTCTCCATCGCCTCCTGGGCGAGCGCGAAGAGCCGGGCGCCGAGACGGTAGCGCTGGTCGGACTGGCGGTAGACGAAGCCGTGCTCGTGGAGGGTGCGCAGCAGGCGCAGCGCGGTGGACTTGTGCACGCCGAGCCGGTCGGCGACCTGCCCGAGGTCGGCGGGGCCCTCCGCGAGCAGCGGCAGGATGCTCAGCGCGCGGTCGACGGTCTGACTCATGGCGTACGTACCTCCTCCGGGGCCCGATCAACGGCGTGCGTCCAGCCGGGGCCGAGTCGAAGTGTCCCCCACGCGTCGTCGTCCAGGGCCGCGAGCCGGTCGGCGTGCTGTCGCGTCGCGGGGGTGGCGAGGTCGCCGGGGACGGTCAGGGCGGCGGCGGCCATGAGGTGCCCGTGCCGCAGCCGGTCCCGGGTGGGCAGACCGCGCAGGGTGGCGGAGAGGAACCCGGCGGCGAAGGCGTCCCCGGCGCCGACGGAGGCGACGACGTCGACGCGGGGAGCGGGTTCGCCGACCCGGCCGGGCCCGGCCGCCCCGCCGTCGCCCACGGGGTCGGCATCGGTGCCGGGGTCGGCATCGGAGTCGGGGGCGGCATGGGCGTCGGAGGCGGGGGCTGGGGCGGCATGGGCGTCGGCGTGGCCCTCGCGCTCCGGCCCCCGCTCGAACACCGTGGCTCCCGCGGCCCCCTGCTTCACCACCAGCGTCCGCGGCTCGGGCAGCAGTTCCCGGATCGCCTCCGGACCCCCGGTCGCCCCCCAGGCCTCCTCGGCCTCGTCCTCCCCCACGAACACGAGGTCCGCGCGCCGCGCGAGTTCCAGCAGGACCCCGGCGCCGCCGGCGTCCCGCCACAGACCGGGCCGGTGGTTCACGTCGAAGGAGATCAGCGGGCGCCCGGCCAGGGGGGCGGTCAGCTCGCGCAGCAGACTGAGGCAGTCCGCCGACAGCGCGGCCGTGATGCCGGAGAGGTGCAGGACGCGGGCGGCGCGCACCGCCGCCATGTCGATGTTCCGCGCGCTCATCGCGGACGCCGCCGACCCCGCCCGGTAGTACGCCACCTCGTGGCCGTCGCCCGCCCGGTCCCCCGCGGTGCGGAAGTACACGCCGGTGGGGCGCGCCGGGTCACGCCGGACCGCCGACACGTCGACGCCGTACGCTCCGACCGCCTCGACCAGGTGGTCGCCGAAGCCGTCCGCGCCGACCCTGCTGACCCACCGCGTGGTGTGCCCGGCGGCCGCCAGCACGCAGACCACGTTGGACTCGGCGCCGCCGATGCCGCGGTCGAAGGAGGGAACGTCGGCGAGGCGGCCGGGCCGGGAGGGCAGGAACGTGACCATGGACTCGCCGAGCGCGACGACGTCCACGACGTCGGGGGCGGTGCAAGGGCCGTTGGCGGTCACGATGGTCAGGACTCCTCGTCGGCGTCGCGGGTCGTGGCGGCTCCGTTGACCCCGCGTTGGCCGAGATGTTAGACAGCAGTAAGCGACATACGCAATGGACGTTGCACACTTCGCAACGCACCAGATCAGGGAGGCTCCATGGCTCTCGACCCCGGCACCACCACCGCCACCGAAGCGCTCGCCGCCCTCACCGAGGAACGCGTCGACCACCGCTTCAAGGGCCTCCCGCCCGACGCCCACGGGCTGACCGTGGCGGAGCTCGCCGCCCAGCGCCGCAACCTGTTCACCGGCGGCTTCACCACCCCGGTCCTCGCCCTCTCCGCCGAGCACCTGGAGCACAACCTGCGGCTCATGGCGACGTACGCCGACCGCCACGGTCTGGCCTTCGCCCCGCACGGCAAGACCACCATGGCCCCGCAGCTCTTCCAGCGGCAGATCGACAACGGCGCCTGGGGCATCACGCTCGCCGTGCCGCACCAGGTGCGGGTGGCACGGGCGTTCGGCGTCCGACGGGTCTTCCTGGCCAACGAGCTGGTGGACGCGGCGGCCCTGCGGTGGATCGCCGGCGAGCTCGCCGAGGACCCCTCCTTCACGTTCGCCTGCTACGTCGACTCCGTGCGCGGCGTCGAGCTGATGGACGCGGCACTGCGCGGCACCGAGCGCCCGGTGGACGTCGTCGTCGAGCTGGCCGCCGGTGACGGCGCCCGCACCGGCGTGCGCACCGAGGCGGAGTGCGCCGAGATCGCCGACGCGGTGGCCGCCGCACCGGCGCTGCGCCTGGTCGGCGTCGCGGGCTACGAGGGCGAGGTGCCGGGCGCGAACCCCGAGCGCGTGCACGCGTGGCTGCGCCGGCTGGTGGCGCTGGCGGCGGACTTCGACAAGGCGGGACGCTTCCAGGGGCTGGACGAGATCGTCGTCAGCGCGGGCGGCAGCGCCTGGTTCGACGCGGTGGCCGACGTGTTCGCCGAGATCCCCGAACTGAGCCTGCCGGTGCTGAAACTGCTGCGCTCGGGCGCGTACGTCTCGCACGACGACGGGCACTACCGCAAGCTGACGCCCTTCAACCGGGTCGCCGAGGAGGGCGCGCTGGAGCCCGCGTTCCGCCTGTGGGCGCAGGTGGTGTCGCGGCCGTCGGCGGAGCAGGCCTTCCTCAACGCCGGGAAGCGGGACGCCGCCTACGACCTGGACCTGCCCTTCGCGCAGGTCGTCCGCCGGGACGGCGCAGAGCGCCCGGCCACCGGCGTGGAGGTCACCGCGCTGTCCGACCAGCACGCCTGGCTGCGCACCGCCCCGGAGGCGGATCTCCAGGTCGGTGACTGGCTCGGCATGGGTTTGTCCCACCCGTGCACGTCGTTCGACAAGTGGCAGCTGATCCCGGTGGCCGAGGCGGACGGCACGGTCGTCGAGTACATCCGCACGTTCTTCTAGGAGGCCCGGCATGGCAGACCTCGTCATCCGTGACGCGGACGTCGTCGACGGCACCGGTGCCCCCGCGTACCGCGCCGACGTGGTGGTGGACGGCGGCCGGATCGTCTCGATCGTCAAGGAAGCGGCGGCGGCGGGCTGCCAGCGCCCCACCGCCACCAGGGAGCTGGACGCGGAGGGCCTCGTCCTGTCCCCCGGCTTCATCGACATGCACGCCCACAGCGACCTCGCCCTGCTGCGCGACCCCGACCACAGCGCGAAGGCCGCCCAGGGCGTGACGCTGGAGGTGCTGGGCCAGGACGGGCTGTCGTACGCCCCCGTTGACGACCGCACGCTCGCCGAGGTGCGCCGCGCCATCACCGGATGGAACGGCCACGGCGACGACATCGACTTCGACTGGCGTTCGGTGGGCGAGTACCTGGACCGGCTGGACCGGGGCGTCGCGGTCAACGCGGCCTATCTGATCCCCCAGGGAACGGTCCGCGCGCTGGCCGTCGGCTGGGAGGACCGCGAGGCCACCCCGCAGGAGCTGGAGCGGATGCGCCGGCTCGTCGCGGAGGGCCTGGAGCAGGGCGCGGTCGGGTTGTCGTCCGGGCTCACGTACACGCCCGGCATGTACGCCGCCGACGCCGAACTGTCCGAGCTGTGCCGGGTGGTGGCGCGGTACGGCGGCTACTACTGCCCCCACCACCGCTCGTACGGCGCCGGGGCCCTGCAGGCGTACGAGGAGATGGTCGCGCTGACGCGGGAGGCCGGCTGCCCGCTGCACCTCGCCCACGCCACCATGAACTTCGGCGTCAACAAGGGCCGCGCGCCCGAACTGCTGGCCCTGCTGGACGACGCCCTCGCCGCCGGGGCCGACATCAGCCTGGACACCTACCCCTACACCCCCGGCTGCACGACGCTGGTGGCCCTGCTGCCGAGCTGGGCGAGCGAGGGCGGCCCGGAGGCGATCCTGCGGCGGCTCGCGGACGACGCCACGGCCGAGCGGATCCGGCACGACCTGGAGGTCGTCGGCGCGGACGGCTGTCACGGCGTACCGGTCGAGTGGGAGACGATCGAGATCTCCGGCGTGAGCGACCCGGCCCTGGAGGCGTACGTGGGCCGCACGGTCGAGGACTCGGCGGCACTGCGCGGCGAGGACCCCTGGGTCACCGCCCGCCGGCTGCTGGTCGAGGACCGCCTCGGGCCGACGATCCTCCAGCACGTCGGGCACGAGGAGAACGTCCGGGCGATCATGCGGCACCGGGTGCACACGGGCGGCTCGGACGGCATCCTCCAGGGCGCCAAGCCGCATCCGCGCGCGTACGGCACGTTCCCGCACTACCTCGGCAGGTACGTGCGGGAGCTGGGGGTGCTGTCGCTGGAGGAGTGCGTGGCCCGGCTGACCGGACGCCCGGCGGCCCGGCTGCGGCTGCCCGACCGGGGCGTGGTCCGCGAGGGTTACCGGGCCGACCTGGTGCTCTTCGACGCGGCCACGGTCGCGGCGGGCTCCACCTTCGAGCAGCCGCGCACGCTCCCGACGGGCATCCCCCATGTGCTGATCGACGGACGGTTCGTCATCGAGGACGGCCGCCGCACGGACGTCCTGGCGGGCCGCTCGGTGCGCCGGACGCCCCGGTGACCGGTCACTTGGGCCCCTTGGTGCCGCCGCGCCCGTGCCCCGGATTGCCGTTGGCGTTGCCCGGTCCGTCGACCGAGGAGCTCTCGGTGGCGGTGGGAGTCGTGGCGGACGCGGTGGGGCCGGCCCCGGAGGCGGTGGGCGAGGCGCTGACGTCACCCGCGCTCCGCGACGGGTCCGGGGCCGACGCGGACGCCGAGGGGTTCGCGCCGTCCCGCGCCGGCACGGCAGCGGCGTCCTCGTCCGCCCCGGGGGAGGACGAGGGCTCCGCACCGCCGGAGGCGTCCGGGGTCGACCTCGTCCGGTCCTGACCGCCCTGCGTGCCGCCGCCGGAGCCCGACCCGGCGAAGCCGGCGATCAGCGCCGCGGCGGACACCGCGCCCACCGCGCCGGCCGCCACCACCACCCGCCGGCGGCGCCAGGGACCGGGCTTGCGGCGGGAGCCACGCGCCACCGGGACCGTCACCGCGGGCAGCTCACGCGTCTCGTCGTAGGCGTTCTGCCAGCCGTGGGCGGCGGCCGGGTCGGTGTACTCCTCGTAGGCGGGCGGACGTACCGGCTCCGGCTGCACGTACACGTTCGGCGGACCCTGGGGGTTACCCGTTCTGGGAGGCTCTGACATGCCGCCGCATTCTAGGGATACGCCGTGGCCGCGGGGGCGACCAGGGGTGCACGGCCCCCGTCCAGGGGCGTCTCACGTGGTGGAAGACACGACGCCCGGGGCGGCGGGCGGCCGTAAGCTCCCAGACATGCAGGTGATCCAGTCGACGAAGCTCGCCAACGTCTGTTACGAGATCCGGGGCCCGGTACTCGAAGAGGCGATGCGCCTGGAAGCGGCCGGCCACCGCATCCTGAAGCTGAACACCGGCAACCCGGCCGCCTTCGGCTTCGAATGCCCGCCGGAGATCCTGGAGGACATCCTCCGCAACGTCTCGACGGCCCACGGCTACGGCGACGCGAAGGGTCTGCTGGCCGCCCGGCGCGCGGTCGTCATGCACAACCAGACCCTCGGCATCGAGACGGACGTCGAGCACGTCTTCATCGGCAACGGCGTCTCCGAGCTGATCACCATGGCCATGCAGGGCCTCCTGGACGACGGCGACGAGGTCCTCGTACCGGCGCCGGACTACCCGCTGTGGACGGCCGCCGTGTCGCTGTCCGGCGGTACGGCCGTGCACTACCGCTGCGACGAGCAGTCCGACTGGATGCCGGACCTCGCCGACGTCGAGCGCAAGGTCACCGACCGCACCAAGGCGATCGTGATCATCAACCCGAACAACCCGACCGGCGCGGTCTACGACGAGGCGGTGCTCAAGGGCCTGACCGACATCGCCCGCCGCCACAACCTGCTGGTCTGCTCGGACGAGATCTACGACAAGATCCTCTACGACGACGCCGTGCACGTCCCGACGGCCCGGGTCGCCCCCGACCTGCTGACCCTCACCTTCAACGGCATGTCGAAGGCCTACCGCGTGGCCGGCTACCGGGTCGGCTGGATGTCGATCTCCGGCCCCCGCGCGCACGCGGACTCCTACATCGAGGGCCTGACGATCCTCGCCAACATGCGCCTGTGCGCGAACATGCCGGGCCAGCACGGCGTGGTCGCCGCGCTCAGCGGACGCCAGTCGATCAACGACCTGGTGCTGCCGGGCGGCCGCCTGCGGGAGCAGATGGAGGTCGCCCACGAGTTGCTGACGCAGATCCCGGGCGTGACATGTGTGCGCCCGAAGGGCGCCCTGTACCTCTTCCCCCGCCTCGACCCCAAGATCTTCAAGGTGAAGGACGACCGCCGGCTGGTGCTCGACCTGCTTCGGCGCGAGAAGATCATGGTCGTGCACGGCACCGGCTTCAACTGGCCCGAGCCCGATCACTTCCGGGTCGTGACCCTGCCCTCGGTCGTGGATCTGCGGGACGCGATCGACCGGATCGCCCGGTTCCTGGACGGCTACAGCCAGCCCTGAGGTCACGCTGCGAATTCACGGATCCCTGATGGGTGACCGGCTCAACTTTAGACGAAATCTAAGGTAGGATGGCTTCTGCCAAGCACAGGAGGCCATCCCATGTACGAACCGATCCGCGACAAGTCGGTCCACACGATGGCCGGCACCCCCTCCGACTTCCCCCACCGCTCCCGTGAGGAAGAGCTGGACATCCAGCTCGCGGGACACCTCGCCGCGCTGCTCGCCGTCACCGACGAGCTGCGCGCGCTGGCCCCGTCCGCCGACCTCGACACCGCGGCCGTCCGGCTCGCCGAGCAGGTGGCCCGGCTGCGGGGAGGCCGTACGCCGGCCCGCACCTCGGCGACGGCGGCCGCCGCGCCGCACCTCGCCGCGCTGCACCGGCGCGCCCACGCCCTCGCCGGCCGGACGCTGGTGGTCGCCGCGTCCCGCGCGGACACGGCGGTGGCGATCCTCGCGGCCGAGCGGATGGACGCGCACGCGGCCGCGCTCGGCCCCCGCGAGCTCGCCGCCCACTGAGCCCGCAAGGGCCTCTCGTGCGGCCCCGGTCCGCGTGCACCCGCAGCGACGCGCGGACCGGGTGCCACAAGTGCGCCCGCCGTAGCGGGCGTTGCGTACCGGGACCTTCAAGTCACCCGTCGTTCACCCCGGAAGCCGGGGAACGTTGGGTTCCGGGAGCACGCTCCCCGGCGTGAGACGAATCGCAGGGATTGTCCTCGCGGTGTTGCTGATCGGCGGCGTGGTGGCGGCCGTCGTGGCGGGCCGGGACAACGGGGACCAGGGCACGGCAACGAAGACCGTGCGTGGCGTGGTCGGGTCGGAGAAGACGGAGTTCTTCGCCGACCCCCAGGTGGTGGACGCCCTTGCCGCCAAGGGTTACACCGTGCAGGCGGAGCCGTCCGGCTCGTGGGCCATGGAGGAACTGGACCTGGCGGGCTACGACTTCGCCTTCCCCTCCAGCAAGGCGCCCGCCGACGCGCTCGCCGCCAAGTACAAGGCGCAGCAGCCGCTGCCGCGCCCCTTCTACTCGCCCCTCGTCGCCGTGGCCCACCGGGGCGCCGCCGAGGTGCTTCAGGCCAACGGACTGGCCACCCTGGACGAAGCGCACCGCGGCGTCCTGCGGATGAACGCCTATCTCGACGCCGCCCGGGACGATCGCACCTGGCAGCAGCTCAAGGGGTCCGAGAAGTACGGCGAGTTGCGCGGCACGCTCTACATCGCCAGCACCGACCCCGTCACCTCCAACTCCGGCGCCCTCTACCTCGCCGCCGCCTCCTACGTCGACAACGGCGGCAAGGTGGTCGCGAGCGACGCCGACATCGGGCGCACCGCGCCGCTGCTGCGCAAGCTGATCACCGTGCAGGGCGCCCAGCAGTCCAGCTCGGACGGCGCCTTCCGGGACTTCGTCAGCGGCGCCGGCAATCCGCTCGTCCTCGTCTACGAGTCCCAGGTCGCCTCGCTGCTGGGCCAGGGCCAGGGCATCGACGACCTCGTCGTCCTCTACCTGGACACCACCGCCACCAGCGACCACACCGTCGTGCCGCTGACCGACGAGGGCCGCGCCCTCGGCCAGCTCCTGTCCACCGACCCCGTGCTGCGCAAGCTGGCCGCCCGTCACGGCTTCCGCCCGCAGGACGCCGCCGCGGAGTTCACCGCGGCCACCGCCGACCACACCGACTACCTCATGCCGAAGCTGAACGTGCGACAGGTGCCCGTGCCCACCTCCGAGGTGCTGCACGAGATGGCGCGCCGGGCGCGCGGATAGGGGGATCAGCCAGATGAGCGACTACGACCTCGGCCACAGCGCCAGTCAGAACACCAGCGCCAGCCGCGACGACTCCTTCCATCTCACGCCGCCCGAGCCGGTCTCCCCGGTTCCGCGCGAGAAGGCCGGCGGACTCGTCCCCGTCGACGACGGGGTGCGCGGCGACATGGCCCGCAAGGCCGCCGACTACATCGCCGGGCTCGCCGCACTGGACGCCCGCTCCCCCGAGTTCGCCGGCAAGGTCGGGGAGATCACGGCACTCGGCGCGGGCGAGATGCGCACCGCGGCCGCGCAGTCCAACCGCATGCTGGAGCGGACCGTGCGCAGCCTGCCCAGCAAGGGCGGGGACGCGCAGACGAAGGTCGCCGGGTCGCTGGTGGAGCTGCGGCGGGTCGTCGAGGACCTCGACCCGCGCGACCTGCCGACCGGCAAGGGCCGCAAGTTCCTCTCCCGGCTGCCCGGCGGCAACAAGCTGCGCGACCACGTCGCCAAGTACGCCTCCGCGCAGGGCACCCTGAACAAGATCGTGGGGTCGCTGCGCGGCGGACAGGACGAACTGCGCCGCGACAGCGCCGCGTTGCAGACCGAGCGGGTCCGGCTGTGGGAGACCATGGGCAAGCTCCAGGAGTACGTGGTGCTGACCGAGGCCCTGGACAGCGCCGTCGAGGAGCACATCGCGAGGGTCGCCGACCCCCAGCAGGCCGACACACTGCGCGCCGACGTCCTCTTCCCCGTCCGCCAGAAGCACCAGGACCTGCTCACCCAGCTCGCCGTGTGCGCGCAGGGCTACCTCGCCATGGACGTCGTACGCCGCAACAACGACGAACTGATCAAGGGCGTCGACCGGGCCGCGACGACCACCGTCTCGGCGCTGCGCATCTCCGTGATGCTGGCGTCCGCCCTCGACAACCAGAAGAAGGTCGTCGACCAGGTCAACGCGCTGCGCGGCACCACCGAGGAACTCATCCGCGGCAACGCGGAGATGCTCGCCACGCAGTCCGGTGAGATCCAGCGGATCGCCGCGGACCCGGCGGTCGGCGCGGAGACCCTGCGGAGCGCCTTCCAGCAGATCTACCGCACCCTCGACGCCATCGACACCTACAAGGTGCAGGCCACCGAGGCGATGGCGGCCACCGTCGAGTCGCTGACGAGCGAACTCCAGAGCGCCAGTGCCCATCTGGAGCGCAGCCGCGCCCAGGGCGCCCTCGAAGGAGGCCACAGATGAGACACCGGATCGCGGCCCTCACCCTCGCCGCCCTGACCCTTCTGACCGCGTGCACCTCCGGGCAGGACACCCCCGACGACGACCCCACGGCCGCCGCACCCGGCACCCTGCGCGTCCTCGCCTCCAGCGAGCTCAGCGACATGGCCCCCGTCCTGGACCAGGTCCGCGAGCGGACCGGGATCACCGTGCGGCCCACGTACATGGGCACCCTGGACGCCGTGGACCTGCTGGCGCGGGGCAAGGCGGACCAGGCCTACGACGCGGTGTGGCTCGCCTCCAACGACTATCTGCGCCTGCGCCCCGAGGCGCGCGGCAAGGTGGTGTCGGAGACGCCGATCATGTCGAGCCCCGTCGCGATCGGCGTGAAGCCGGCCACCGTGCGCGGCCTCGGCTGGTCCCCCGAGGACGTCACCTGGTCGCAGGTCGAGCAGGCCGTCGCGGACGGCGAGCTGACCTACGGCATGACCGACCCGGCCCGCTCCAACTCCGGCTTCGCCACCCTGGTCTCCGTCGCCTCCGCGCTCTCCGGGGCCCAGTCCGCGCTGACCGACGCCGATGTGCGCAAGGCGACGCCGCGGCTGCGGGAGTTCTTCAAGGGGCAGAAGCTGACGTCGGGTTCGTCGGGCTGGCTGGCGGGCGCGTACACCCGGCGCGGCACCGTCGACGCGCTGCTCAACTACGAGTCGGTCCTCAAGGGCATCCCGGACCTGACGGTGATCCGCCCCAAGGACGGTGTGGTCACCGCCGACTACCCGCTCTCCTCCCTGGCCGCCGCCGGACCCGAGGCCCGCGAGAACGTGCGCCGGCTCGCCGAGAGCCTGCGCAGCCCGGAGACCCAGCGCGCGATCACCGACCGCACCCACCGCCGCCCCGTCGTGGCCTCCGTCCCCCCGGCCTCGGGCCTGGACGCCACCAGGCGGCGCGAACTGCCCTTCCCGGGCAGCCGTTCCGTCGCCGACGGGCTGCTCGACTCGTACGAGAACGAGCTGCGCCGCCCTTCGCGCACGGTGTACGTGCTGGACACCTCCGGCTCCATGCTGGGCGAGCGGCTGACCCGGCTGAAGGCGGCGCTGACGGGGCTGACCGCGGACTTCCGGGACCGTGAGGAGGTGACGCTGATGCCGTTCGGATCGCAGGTCAAGAGCGTGCGCACCCATGTCGTGGACCCGGCTGACCCGCAGAGCGGCCTCGACGGGATCCGCCGCGACACCGGGGCGCTGCGGGCGCAGGGCGACACGGCGATCTACACCTCGCTGGAGAAGGCGTACGAGCATCTGGGCGCCGACGACGAGGCGTTCACCTCGATCGTGCTGATGACCGACGGGGAGAACACGGCCGGTCGGACGGCCGCGGACTTCGAGGCGTTCCACGGATCGCTCACCGGCGAGCAGCGCGACATCCCCGTCTTCCCGATCCTCTTCGGCGACTCCGACCGCGCCGAGCTGGAGCGTATCGCCGAGCTGACCGGCGGCCGTCTCTTCGACGCCCGGCAGGGCTCGCTGGACGGCGCCTTCGAGGAGATCCGTGGCTACCAGTAAGGCTCTGACGTACCTGGAGTCCCGCAAGAACCTCACGGGATGCGCCTGCGGGCTGCTGGGCCTGGTGCTCACCTTCACGGGTGTGGCCGGCCCCTACTGGCCCGTCGTGGTCGCCGGCCTGTACGGCGCGGGTGCGCTGATCGCGCCGCCGGAGCGGCCGGCGCTGCCCGACTTCCCGGATCCGTCGGCCCAGCTGGACGAGGTGCGCGGGGACTTCGAACGGCTGGGCGCCTACCTGGCCGACGTGGAGCTGCCGCCGGCCGCGGCGGCGCGGCTCGACGGACTGACCGGGCTGCTGCGGGCACTGCTGGAACCCGGCTGGGTCGCCGAGGTGCTGGCCCAGGACCCCGAGGGCGTGCACGCACTGTCCCGGGCCGTCCGGCAGGACGTGCCCGAGGCCGTCGACGCCTTCGTGCGCACCCGCTGGTGGCACCGGATGACCCCGGGGCAGGAGCCACCCGAACAGCATCTGGAACGCCAGCTCGCCCTGCTCCACGAGGAGGCGGAACGTCTGGCCACCACCCTGCGAGAAACAGAGTCCCGCCGCCAGGAATCCCACACCCGCTACTTGGAAGACCGCTCCCAATAACGCCCCCGAAGGGGCGCGAGGAACTGCGCCCCCAGCCCCAACCCACCCGCACCCGCCACGGAACCCGTCACCCGCGGCGGCCGGGCGCGTTCAGGGGCGCGGGGAACTGCGCGACCAGCCACAACGCACCCGCACCCGCCGACGCACCGCACCCCCCGAGCGACAAGGCGCCCCACCCCACCCACGGAGTGAACCGCGGCCGGCCGTGACGATGTTGCTGGTCAGGGCACTGTCGGCTGGACCGGCCGCGGGGTCTTTCAGGCGGGACGTCAGCCCAGCCGCCGCACCAGGGCGTGGTACTCGTCCCACAGCTCCTTCGGCGTGTGCTCGCCGAAGGTGTTGAGGTGGTCGGGCACGAGCCCGGCCTCCTCGCGCCACACTTCCTTGTCCACGCTGAGCAGGAAGTCCAGGTCCTCCTCGGCCATGTCCAGGCCGTCGGTGTCCAGGGCGTCCCGCGTCGGCAGCACGCCGATCGGCGTCTCGACGCCCTCGGCCCTGCCCTCCAGACGCTCCACGATCCACTTCAGGACGCGGCTGTTCTCACCGAACCCGGGCCAGACGAACGCACCCTCGTCGTTCTTGCGGAACCAGTTGACGTAGTAGATCTTCGGGAGCTTCGCCTGGTCCTTGCCCTTGGCTACGTCGACCCAGTGGCCCATGTAGTCGCCCATGTTGTAGCCGCAGAACGGCAGCATCGCGAACGGGTCGCGGCGCAGCTCGCCGACCTTGCCCTCGGCGGCGGCGGTCTTCTCGCTGGCCACGTTGGCGCCCAGGAAGACGCCGTGGTTCCAGTCGAAGGACTCCGTCACCAGCGGCACGGCGGTGGCGCGGCGCCCGCCGAACAGGATCGCGGAGATCGGCACGCCCTTGGGGTCCTCCCACTCGGGCGCGATGATCGGGCACTGCGCGGCCGGGACGGTGAAGCGGGCGTTGGGGTGCGCCGCCGGGGTCCCCGACTGCGGCGTCCAGTCGTTGCCCTTCCAGTCGGTGAGGTGGGCGGGCGTCTCCTCCGTCATGCCCTCCCACCAGATGTCGTTGTCGTCGGTGAGGGCGACGTTGGTGAAGACGGAGTTGCCCCACAGCGTCTTCATCGCGTTGGCGTTGGTGTGCTCACCGGTGCCGGGCGCGACGCCGAAGAACCCGGCCTCGGGGTTGATCGCGTAGAGGCGGCCGTCCTCGCCGAAGCGCATCCAGGCGATGTCGTCGCCGATCGTCTCGACCGTCCACCCGGAGATCGTGGGCTCCAGCATGGCGAGGTTGGTCTTGCCGCAGGCGGACGGGAAGGCGGCGGCGACGTACTTGGGCTCGCCCTGCGGCGGGGTGAGCTTGAGGACCAGCATGTGCTCGGCCAGCCAGCCCTCGTCGCGGGCCATCACGGAGGCGATGCGCAGGGCGTAGCACTTCTTGCCGAGCAGCGCGTTGCCGCCGTAGCCGGAGCCGTAGGACCAGATCTCGCGGGTCTCGGGGAAGTGGGAGATGTACTTGGTGCTGTTGCACGGCCAGGGCACGTCCTGCTCGCCAGCCTCCAGCGGCGCTCCGAGCGTGTGCACGGCACGCACGAAGAAGCCGTCGGTGCCGAGCTCGTCCAGGACGGGCTGTCCCATGCGGGTCATGGTGCGCATGGAGACGGCCACGTAGGCGGAGTCGGTGATCTCGACGCCGATCGCGGACAGGTCGGAGCCGAGCGGGCCCATGCAGAACGGGACGACGTACATCGTCCGGCCGCGCATCGAGCCGCGGAAGACGCCCTTGTCACCGGCGAAGATCTCCCGCATCTCGGCGGGGTCCTTCCAGTGGTTGGTCGGGCCGGCGTCCTCCTCCTTCTCGGAGCAGATGAAGGTCCGGTCCTCGACGCGGGCGACGTCCGTCGGGTCGGAGGCCGCGTAGTAGGAGTTGGGGCGCTTGATCGGGTCGAGCTGCCGGAAGGTGCCCTTCTCGACGAGCTCCCCGCACAGGCGCTCGTACTCGGCCTCGGATCCGTCACACCAGACCACGCTGTCCGGCTGGGTCAGTTCGGCGATCTCGTTCACCCAGGAGATCAGTTCCTGGTGGTTGGTCGGGATGACGGGGGGAGCCGCGATGTCGCGCGCCACGATCGCTCCTAAATGAGGGATTTTTTTCTCTGTCTGCCCCGTGGGGGCCGCGACCCGGATGCTTCGCTTACTCCCTTTGGCGCTCATCCGGTGCCGACCGCACTCATTTGATCATCCGAGGTGACTGCGCATTTGTCCAGAGGGCCGCCCACCTGAGCGGCGTGAGGAACGCCACCACCTCCATGTTCCTCCGAGTTTCTTTACGTGCACGTTGAGTTCGGATGACCGACTCTTGAGGGGTGCGGAATCCAACTGCCGTGAGATGATGGCCACTCCCAGGGGTTGCCGGATTCGTAACCTACGGTTCCGTAGGTACGATGCGGGTCATGACTGCGTCCGCCTCCGACACGCCCTCGGACAAGCCTGTCGCCGACCGGATCTCCGACGCGCTCTCACTGCCAGACCCGATCAAGCCCAAGCTCCGCGGCTGGCTGCACCTCGGCATGTTCCCGGCGGTGCTGGTCGCGGGCCTCGTACTGACCGCCCTCGCGGACTCACCGCGCGGACGCGTCGCGTGCGGGATCTACGCCCTGACGGCCTGCCTGCTGTTCGGCGTGAGCGCGCTCTACCACCGGGGAACCTGGAGCCCGCGGATGGACGGCGTGCTGCGCCGCCTGGACCACTCCAACATCTTCCTGATCATCGCCGGCACCTACACGCCGCTGACCTTGCTGCTCCTGCCGAGCAGCAAGGGCCGCTGGCTGCTGTGGGGCATCTGGGCCGCCGCGCTGGCGGGCATCGTCTTCCGCGTCTTCTGGGTCGGCGCCCCGCGCTGGCTCTACACGCCCTGCTACATCGCGATGGGCTGGGCCGCGGTCTTCTTCCTGCCCGACTTCATGCGCACCGGCGGTATCGCCGTCCTGGTCCTGGTCGTGGTCGGCGGCCTGCTCTACAGCGCGGGCGGGGTCGTCTACGGCATCAAGCGGCCGAACCCCTCACCCCACTGGTTCGGCTTCCACGAGGTGTTCCACTCGTTCACGCTGGCGGCGTTCGTCGTGCACTACGTGGGGATCTCGCTGGTGGCCTACCAGCACTCGTAGCGGACCGGCAGGCACCGTTTGACAGCGGGTGTCAACTGAGAGTTACTGTCAGTTCATGTCCGCAGCCCGCCCCTCCCCCGTCGACCGCACCCGCCCGGGCCTGCGCGAACGCAAAAAGCTCCAGACCCGCGACGCGATCCGCCGGGCCGCCCACGCCCTCGTCGAGGAGCAGGGGTACGACGCCACCACCGTCGAGCAGATCGCCGACCGCGCCGAGGTCTCGCCGTCGACCGTCTTCCGCTACTTCCCGGCCAAGGAGGACATCGTCCTGGGCGAGGACCCCGGTCCTGCGCTGGTGGCCCGCTTCCGGGCCCGCCCGGTGGACGAGCCCTGGCCGCGGGCCCTGCGGCACGTCCTGCGCGAGGCGGTCGGTGACGCCCTGCGCGAGGGACCCGAGGTCACCCGAATGCGCTGCCGGCTGATGGCGGAGATCCCCGCGGTGCGCTCCCGCGGCACCCAGCACGCGACCGCCGCCGGCCGCCTGCTCGCCGAGGCCCTCGGCGAGCGCACCGGGCGCGCCCCGGAGAGCCTGGAGGTGCGGGTCCTGGCCATGTCCCTCGTCGGCGGGCTGACGGAGGGCTGCCAGTACTGGGCACGGACCGGTTTCCGCGACGACCCGGCCGACCTGGTCGATCGCGCCCTGGCCGTCTACGACCGTGACCTCGGCGGCGACCGGGACCGCGGTCCCGAAAACCCCTGAGGCCCGCGCCGTCACCCGTGCGATGCTGATCAGGTGAACCGACCCGAGATCCACGTCGAATTCGCCGCCGAACTGCGCCTGTTCGTGCCGAACGGCCGGCGCCGCGGCGCCACCCCGGTCAGCACGGACGGGGTCTCGACGCTCGGCCATGTCGTCGAGTCGCTCGGCGTCCCGCTCACCGAGGTGGGCGCGCTCGTCGTGGACGGCAGCCCGGTGCCGCCGGCCCATGTGCCCCGCGACGGCGAGACGGTCACCGTCCGCGCGGTCCGGCGTCCGCAGCAGGTCACCGGCGCCCCGCTGCGGTTCCTCCTCGACGTCCACCTCGGCACCCTCGCCCGCCGGCTGCGCCTGCTCGGCGTCGACACGGCCTACGAGTCCACGGACATCGGCGACCCGGCGCTCGCCGCCCGCTCGGCCGCCGAGCGCCGGGTCATGCTCAGCCGCGACCGCGGCCTGCTGCGCCGCCGCGAGCTGTGGGCCGGCGCCTATGTGTACAGCACCAGCCCCGAGGACCAACTCCGTGACGTCCTCGACCGGTTCGCCCCCGAGCTGCGCCCCTGGACGCGGTGCACCGCCTGCAACGGCCTGCTGCGGGAGGCCACCAAGGAGGAGGTCGCCGAGCAGCTCAAGGGCGGCACGCAGCGGTCGTACGACGTCTTCGCGCAGTGCCGCGCGTGCGGGCGGGCGTACTGGAAGGGCGCGCACCACGAGCAGCTGGTGGCCATCGTGGAGCGCGCCCTCACCGAGTTCCCCGGCCGGGGCTAGGCCCGGCGCACATCACCCTTTCCGCAGGCCACGCCGTCCCGGTTCGGGTCGAGGCGCAGCGGGTCGTCCTTGCCGTTGACCTTCAGCCGGCCGTAGTCGTGGCTCTTCAGCCAGGTGCAGCGGGCCGCCGTCGTCTTCTTCACGTCCTTCGGGAAGGCCGTCGGGACGCAGACGTTGGCCGAGCCGTAGTGGCGGTCGCAGCCGGCGATGGTGGTGGGGACCTTCTGCGAGGCCCGCTTCTTGCCGGGACCCGCGACCTTGCCGGACAGGTCGTCGGCGAAGGAGTGGACGTGCGCGGAGGCGTCCGTCGCCCGCAGGGCCTGCGGGCCCGACAGGTGCACCCACTTGGCCACCGACGGCACGCCGTTCGCGTCGACCGCGAAGAGCATGTACCAGCCGGGCGGGGCCATGTTGGGGTTGCTCGTCACATTGAGGTCGATGTTGTTGCCGTCGACGCTCAGCGGCAGGTCCACGAACCGCTGGTTCGGGTCGGAGGAGTGCGTCACCGCCGCCGGGCGGATCAGCTCGGCCTTGGCGATGGGCCGGTCGACCGTGATGCGCTGGGTGTCGCCGTAGTTCCACTGGGTGTCGATCACCGAGGTGATCGCCGGACGCTCGCCCTTGAGCAGGTACGGCGGGGTGTAGATGGACACGTTGTGGTTCCAGGTGCCGTTGCCCGGGTTGTCACCGGTGGTCATGACCCGGCCGTCGGGCAGCAGGAACGCCGAGGAGTGGTAGCCGCGGGCCTCGGGGTCGGCGGCCACCGGGTCGAAGGTGTTCGTCTCCGGGTCGTAGAGCGACGACTCGAAGACCGGGTTGGCGCGGTTGTGCAGCGCGCCGCCGGTCTCCAGGACCTTGCCGTCCGGCAGCAGCACGGCGGAGACGTACATCTTGCCCTGGCCGCCGGTCTGCGGGACGGGCCCGTTGCCGAGGTCGACGGTGCCCTGCGGGATGGGCGGGCCGGCGACGTACGACGGGTTGGGCTGCTTCAGGTCGATGACGTCGGTCAGGCGGTTCGCCACCGGGTTGGACTCGATGTTGCCGCCGCCCAGGGTGAGCACCTTCTGGTCCTGCGCCGGGGGCAGCAGCACGCTCGCCGACTGGTCCCGCTCGTCCTTGTTCTGCAGCCCGGGCACCTGGGTGACGGTGTTGGCGCCGTAGTCGTAGATCGCGGAGCCGGTGCCGGGGATGTTGTTGCCGAAGACATGGCTGCCCGAGTAGAACAGGCGGCCGTCCTGCATCAGGATCATCGACGGGTACAGGCCCCAGTACGACCAGGTCTGGTTGACCTTCCACAGCGGCTGCCACTGCTGCTCGTCCTCGGACCACAGCTCCGCGGTCACCGAACCGGTGGAGTCCTCCTTCAGCCCGCCGAAGGAGATGACGTCACCGTTGCCGAGGATCGTCGCCGACGGGTACCAGTGCCCGTCGTTCATGTCGTTCGTCTTGATGTACGACTCGGTCGCGGGGTCGAAGATGTACGAGTCCTTGTAACCCTGGTAGCCGATCGTGCCGTCCGCCGACGGATAGCCCTTGTTGCCGCTCATGATCAGCACCCGGCCGTCGGACAGCTGCACATGGCCGGCGCAGAACATGTCGTCCGGCGTGGGGATGACCTCGTAGTCGCCGGTCTGCGGGTCGTAGACCGCGGAGGTGAACGTGCCCGCCTCGAACATGTCCGTGTTGTTGCCGGAGCCCGCGATCAGCAGCACCTTGCCGTTGTGCAGCACCACGGAGTGCATCGAGCGCACCGGGTTCTGCACGGGCAGCACGTCCCACCGGCCGTTGGCGCACTCCTGCGGCGTGCCCGTGCAGTCCGGCTCCGGGACCGGTTCGGCGACCTGGTCCATCGTGTAGTCGTCGGTGGTCACGGAGCCGGTGCCGTAGACGGAGACCCCCCAGGAGATCCGGTCGGTGCCCGCCGGGACCTCCGGCGTGCGCACCGTGGCCTCCGTCCAGGAGCCCGCCATCTGAAGGGTCTTCAGGTCGGTCCAGTACTGCCAGCCGGCGGTCGCGTCGTGCCGGAACAGCGTGATGTTGGCGTCCGGCGTCGTCGACTTGTACCAGAGGCCCAGGTCGTACTGCTTGCCCGGCGTCACGACCGGCGCGCACGTGGCGGACTCGGTGATCAGCGCCTTGCGGTCGCCCTCCAGGCGTCGCGTCAGTGTGACCTTCATGGCCTTGGTGCCCGTGCGGGCGTCGGCCACCGTCTCGAAGGTGAAGTCGTTGTCGCCCCAGCCGGACTTCGACCAGCAGTACGGCATGTCGCCGGTGCCCGCCGTCTCGAAGCCGGGGTTCTTGATGAGGTTGGCGGCGGACGCGGGCTGGGGCGCGGTCAGGAGAAGCCCGCCGGTGAGTCCGGCGACGGCCAGCAATGCGGTTCTGCGTCGTGATCTCATGTGGTGCTCCTTGCTGTGCGGCTCCGTTTTCCGTGGCGGCCTGGACGGCGCGGGAGGTACACCAGCGCTTCGGTCCCCACGAAGCGCAGGACGAAGGTGATGACGAGCGCCAGCGCGGTGGCCGGGAGCGCGCCGATCCCGAACGTGGAGACCAGCAGCGCGATCAGCGGGATGCGCACCAACAGGTCGGCGTTGGCGAGCAGTGCGAACCGCGCGGTGCGGTCGGCCCAGTGCCGGAACTGCCGCCGCTCACGGAACAGCAGCTTCTCGATGAGCAGGAAGTTCCAGGCCACACCGAGCTGGTTGGCGAGGATCTCGGCCGGCAGGTAGTGCATCCCGGCCGCGGTCAGCGCCCAGAGCCCGGCGAGGTTCGGCACGAAACCGGTCAGCCCGATCAGCCCGAAGACGATCATCCGGGCGAGCGGGGAGGCGGTGCGCAGCCCGACGAGGTGCCGCAGGAAGCGCATCCCCTCCTGCGCGGTCGACTTGGACTCCCCGGCGAAGCGGTCCTGGAAGACGAACGGGACCTCCGTGACCTCGCGGGGACGGCTGCGCACCGCGAGTTCGAGGAGGATCTTGTAGCCGAGCGGCTGGAGGACCTCGGCGGTGACGGCGCTGCGGCGGATGGCGAAGAAGCCGCTCATCGGGTCGCTGATGCCGTGCAGCCTGCGCGGGAAGAGCGACTTGGTCAGCCAGGTCGCCACCCGTGAGACGGCCACGCGGTAGCTGCCGGCGAGTCCGGCGCGGCTGCCGCCCTTGATGTAGCGGGAGGCGACGACCAGTCCGGCGTTCGCCCGCTCCCCCGTCCCCACCAGCTCCGGCACCAGGGAGGGCGGATGCTGGCAGTCGCCGTCCATGACGACGATCCAGTCGGACCCGGCCGTCCTGATGCCCTCGACCACCGCGCCGCCGAGCCCGCCCACGGGCTCCTCGCGGTGCAGCAGGGTCACCGGAAAGGGACAGTCCTGGGCGGCCTTCTGGATCACCTCCGGGGTGTCGTCCGTGGAGTCGTCGACGAAGACGACCTCGCAGGGCAGCCGGGACGGCACCGACTCGGTGATCTGGTGCAGCAGTTCACGAATGTTGGCGGACTCGTTGAAGGTCGGTACGACGATGGTCACGGCGCCCGGCTCGGGCACCTCGGCGGCGTACGCCGCCGGATCCCCCAGTTCGCCGGGGACCACGGACTCCTGGCTCATCGGACGCCTCCCGTCCCGGCGCTCTGGATCCGCCGGATCTCGATCCGGTCCTCACCGGCGCCGAACACGGCGACCGGCGTCGAGTGCTCCATGGCGGCCTTGACGTTCGGCAGGTCGACCGCGTCGCGTCGTACCGTCGGCGAGGCGACCACGTAGTGGAGGTCGCGCCAGCCGTTCGGCATGGTCTTGGTGACGGCCGGGTCGAGGTCGGCCTTGTAGAACCAGATGACGCCGAGCCCGGGCCGGTACCCCTGGTGCACGAGGTCCAGCCAGAGGGCGTCGTCGACCAGGACGCGGGTGTCTTGGGGGTCGTCGACCTCGGTGGACAGCCACTTCGAGGCCGCCCGGTACGGGGCGTTCGCGTCGGCGGTCATCGCGGTGCGATCGCCGTCGTACCAGCGCGGCACGACGTACGCGCCCGCGGCGAGCGCGAGGACGACGGCGAGCCCGTACCGGCCTCCCGTCAGGTACTTCGCCTCGCCCACCCGGCGCCGTCGCCGCAGCACGGCGTGGGCGACGGAGGCCGCCGCCCCGGCGAGCACCAGGGCGAGGAACGGGAGCGCCTGGATGATGTACATCGCGGGCAGATAGCCCGGCCGCAGCGCCATCCCGGCGAGGATCGCCACCGCCAGCGCGGGGCCGGCGAGCGCCCGCGCGGTCACCGACCAGCGCCAGGTGACAAGGAGCAGCAGCGCGCCGGCGAGCCCGCCGAGGGGCAGCACCCGGTCGTAGTACAGCCAGGACTGGAGCACCCCGTAGGAGCCGGTGCCGGCTTCGAGGATGAACCCGGAGCCGGGGCGGCTCATCTGGTAGACGATGCCGTCCCACAGCGAGACATGCCCGCTGCCCGGCAGCAACTCGCCCTTCAGCAGGGCGAACAGAGGGTACGAGACGCCCAGCAGCACGCACGCGGTGATGGCGCCGGTGATGGCGAACTTGCGGGTGTCGCGATGACTGTGCCGCCACATGGTCAGCAGCACGGCCGGCAGCACCAGCAGCATCGTCTCCTTGGTGAGGACCGCGGCCGCGGCCGCCATGCCCGCCCCGAAGTGGTGCCACAGGTGACGGCTCGGGGAGGCGGCGAGGGTGAACGCGAGGAGCGTCCACATCACCGCGATGTTGTCCAGGAAGATCTCCCGCTGCAGGACCACCGACAGCGGGGAGAGCCCGAACAGGGCCATCGCGAGCCCGGCCGCCCAGCGGGGCAGCGACAGGCGGCGCGCCAGGACGTACACGAGGACCGCGCTGATCGCGCTGATCACCAGCATCATCACGCGCATCGAGCCGACGGTCATCGACTCCGGCGCGAAGTACGCGGGAATCCAGGTCAGTACGGCGATCTGGATCCAGCCGAACGGCGGGTGGTCGTACCAGTAGGTGTAGTGGGCCAGGCCCCGGCCCTCCTGCACGGCCCAGGCCTGCGCGAGGTAGGTGCCCTCGTCGTCGCTGAGGGTCGGGTAGTCGGCGATGTTCCAGCCCTGCACGACGAGGATCGCCACGAGCAGCAGCCCGCACAGGAGCAGGTCGGGACGGGAGGAACGTAGCCTCTTGGGTCGATCTGCCCGGTGTGTCGGACCGGTTCTGGGCACAGCTGTCCGCTGCGCGGGGACCTTGACTTCGGTCGCCGCGGGAAGTGTGGAGGTCACGCAGGAACGTCCTCTCGGTTCACGTGCGCGAGATGTGCGCCGACGTGGCTGGTCAACTCCCAGTCGTTACGGCCGCGTTGCTCACGCCACACTGCGCGGACAGCGGCTCCGGCGAGCAGCACCTGGTAGAAGGGCCCGCCGATGATGAGCTTGAGGTAGTGCACGAGACGTACCCGCAGCCCGTACTGCTTGCCGAAGTCGTGCAGCCCGACGAGCTCGAAGACGAAGGTCACGAGCGCGGTGACGGCCGGCAGGAAGGTGATGAAGGCGACGCCGACCGGCACGTCGAGGAAGAGGGCGATGGCCACGTTGAGCGGGATGATCACGCCGGAGATCGCCTGGAGGTACGGCGTCATCAGGGTGTAGCGGGCGAGCAGCCGCTGACGGAAGCCCGGCAGCTGCTTCCAGTCCTTCTTCCGGTAGACCTGGAGGAAGCCCTGGTTCCAGCGGGTGCGCTGCTTGAGCAGGGACATCAGACTGCCCGGGGTCTCCTCGCGGGTGACCATGTCGGAGTCGTAGGCGACGACCACCTTCTTGCCGACGCTGGACAGCCGCACCCCCAGGTCGCAGTCCTCAGCGAGGCAGTTGGGGTCCCAGCCGTCGGCCTCGCGCAGCACGTCCGTGCGGACGAAGACCGTGTTGCCGCCGAGCGGGATGAACCCCTTCTGGGCGTGCAGATGGAGCCGGGAGCGGAACCAGAAGAAGTACTCCAGGCAGTTGCGCAGGCTGTACCAGCTGGAGTGGAAGTTGATCAGCTGCACCCCGCCCTGGACCACGTCCGCGCCGGTGGACCGGAACGCGTGGTCGACATGGGCGAGCAGTTCGGGGTGCACCTGGTCCTCGGCGTCGAAGACCCCGACGACGTCGCCGCGGCAGTGCGGCAGCGCCGTGTTCATGGCCTTCGGCTTGTTCTTCTTCTCGTGGGTGTCGACGACGACCCGCACGCGCGGGTCACGGGCCTCCGCCCGCCGGGCCACCTCGGTGGTCTCCGGGTCGTCGTGCCCGACGATGACGATGATCTCGAAGTCGGTGTGCGTGGACTCCAGCAGGCGCTGGATGGTGTGGTCCAGTACGGCCTGCTCGTGCCGGGCCGGAAGCAACAGCGAGAACGACACGTGCTCGGCGCCGTCCGGCCGGCTGAAACGTGTGGAGGCGAGCACCTCGGGCGTACGCCACGCGTGCATCTGCCACCACAGGGTGAAGGCCGCCATCCAGAACAGGGCAAGCGAAACGGCGGCAATGAAGACAGACGTCAGCAAAAGATCCCCCCAGATCTTCAAAATCCCCCCAGGCGCGGCGGAGCAGTTCGTCCGCCGCGGCACTGTGGAGAGAGTAGGGGGGAACTGTGAAGCGCGGTAGCTGTTCCGATAAATAGCTTGTTTCGGAACGGTACGGCGCCTAGGGGGACGTGTCCGAACACGTGCACAATTGCGCCGCCTTGACCGGCCTCTGATCAGGCCTTCAGCGCCGCACCCAACCGCTCCGGATCCGTCGTCGGCGCGTCACACGTGAAATTGCGACACACGTACGCAGTCGGTTCACCGCCCACCAGCGGACGGTCGGCGAGCAGCGGGAACTCCTCGCTCCCCGGCACGCCGTACGCGACCACCGCACCCGGCGCCGTACCCAGCAGCGCCACGCGGTGCAGGGACCTCGTCGCCTCGTCGTCGAGCGCGGGCCCGACGACGGCCACCTCACGCGGCCCGTCCAGCCAGGCCTCCGCGACGGCGAGACCCCAGCCGATGAACCGCGGCACCCGCGGCCCCAGCGCCTTCACCACGCCCAACGCCCGCTCCGCGGCGAGGCGATGAGGCTCGGCGCCGGTCTGCGCGGCATAGCTCAGCAGCGCGCCCGCCGCCGCGGTCCAGCCCGACGGGGTCGCGTTGTCGGTCGGATCCTGCGGACGGCGGATCAGCTTCTCGGCGTCGGCCGCGGTGTCGAACAGGCCACCCGTCTTCTCGTCCGTGAAACGCACGAGCACGTGGTCCAGCAGCAACCCGGCGAATTCCAGCCAGACGCCCTCACCGGTGACGGCCGCCAGCGCGAGGAAGCCCTCGGCCACGTCGGCGTAGTCCTCCAGCACGCCCGCGTTGCCGCCGACCCGGCCGTCCTTGCTGGTCCGGGCCAGCCTTGCCTGGTCGTCGAGATGGACACGGACGAGCAGGTCGGCGGCGGCCACAGCGGCCTCCACCAGGTCGGGACGTTCGAAGTAGGCACCGGTCTCGGCCAGCGCCGCGATCGCCAGACCGTTCCAGGCGGCCACGACCTTGTCGTCCCGCCCCGGCGCCGGACGCCCGGCACGCGCCGCCCGCAGCCGCTCCTTGACCGACTCGACCCGCTCCGCGTCGAACACCCCGTCGGACTGCGGAAGCTGCAGAACCGAGGCGCCCTCCTCGAACGTGCCCTCCTCGGTCACCCCGAAGTGCCGGACCGCGAGTTCGGCGTCGTCGTCCCCGAGGACCTCGCGCAACTGCGCGGGCGTCCAGACGTAGTACACCCCCTCGACGTGCCGCCCCGTCCCGTCGTCGCTGTCCGCGTCCAGCGCGGAGGCGAAACCGCCCTGCTCCGTGCGGAGTTCGGCGACCATGAAGTCCGCGGTCTCCAACGCCACCCGCCGGGCCAGCTCGGAGCCGGTGGCGCGCCACAGATGGGCGTACACCCGGCACAGCAGGGCGTTGTCGTACAGCATCTTCTCGAAGTGCGGCACCACCCAGTCCCGGTCCACCGAGTAGCGCGCGAACCCGCCCCCGAGCTGGTCGTAGATCCCGCCCCGGGCCATCCGCTCACAGGTGTCCTGCGCCATCTGCAACGCGCCCTCGGCACCCGTGCGCGCGTGATGGCGCAGCAGGAACTCCACGGCCATGGACGGCGGGAACTTCGGCGCCCCGCCGAAGCCGCCGCGCCGCGCGTCGTACTCCCGGGTCAGCCCGAGCAGCGCCTGCGCCTGCTCCTCCTCACCGGGCGCCTCGGAGCCGCCGAACCCGATCTCCCGCTCGGCGAGATCCCGCGCGATCTTCCCGGCCACGTCGGTGACCTCGTCACGCCGGTCCCGCCACGCGGAACCGACCCCTTCCAGCACCTGCCGGAAGGAGGGCATCCCGTGCCGGGGCGCCGGCGGGAAGTACGTCCCGAAGTAGAACGGCTCCCCCTCCGCCGTGAGGAACACGGTCATCGGCCACCCACCCTGCCCGGTCGCCGCCTGCACGGCCTCCATGTACACCGCGTCGACATCGGGCCGCTCCTCCCGATCGACCTTGATGTTGACGAAGTGCTCGTTGAGGTAGTCGGCGGTGGCCTGGTCCTCGAAGCTCTCCTTGGCCAGGACATGGCACCAGTGACAGCTCGAGTAGCCGACGCTGAGGTGCACGGCGACATCCCGCCGTCGCGCCTCCTCGAACGCCTCCTGCGACCAGGGCCACCAGTCGACGGGGTTGTCGGCGTGCTGCAGCAGGTACGGGGACGTCTCGTGCGCCAGTCGGTTCGGCATAGGTCCAGTCTTGCGCACGGGAGGCCCATAGTGCATGCAGCTGATCACCACGCCTGCCCAGGTCGCACGATACGCCCCCCACAGCCGCCACCCTCGCTACGCTCACGGCACAGCACGCATGTACATCCATGAGTACAAGGTGGTGGGGGATGAAGATTCGCCTCTTGGGTGAGGGTGACGAGGAAGGGCTCATTGATCTCCAGTCATGGCTGACCCGTGATCCGGGTACCGCTCGGGTGACGGTCGACGCCGTCCCCGGAACCGGCCCGACGATGGGCGTGCTGGAATCACTGGATGTCGTCCTGGGCAACGCCGTGGAGATCGCGAACTTCGCCCTGGCATACGTGACCTGGCGTTCGGTGCACCGGGACGAGCAGGAGGGATCCGGCTCCCGAATCTCGGACGGTCAGACTCTGGTCCACGGAGACACCACGGTGGAGATCGGCCATCTGTCCGCGGAGGAACTGGCGGACCTCCTGCGCCGTCTCGACGCGGGAACTGCGGGAGCCGACGAGTGACCTCGGACGGCAGGCGGTCACGTGCCGTCCTTTTCGGTGTCCATGAGTTCCGTGAGCTGGCCTGCCTCGACGGCGTCCGGCACAACATCCCGGTCCTGCGCGAGTTGCTCACCAGCGAGGACGTGGGCGGACTGACCGAGGAGGACTGCACGGTCGTAGCGCACGACGGCACGCAGCAGCAACTGCTGGACGCCTTGCACAGCGCCGCGCGGGAGGCCACCGATCTACTCCTCGTGTACTACGCGGGCCATGGACACTTCGGCGGCCGGGATCGTTCCTTCCTCCTCGCCACGCGGGAGTCGAGTGGGCAACGCCCGTATCACTCGGTGAAGTACGACGACATCCGCGAGTTGGTGTCCGGGTCGGCCGCGCATCGGAAGGTGGTCGTCATCGACTGCTGTTTCAGCGGCCGGGCACTTTCCATGGCAGAGGAACAGACACCGACGCAGCTGGACATGGAGATCACCGGGGCCTGCGTCCTCACGTCGGCGTCCGAGACGGAGCGATCCCTGTGCCTGCCGGAGGGCAGCGTCTTCACCGTCGAACTGACCGGGCTGTTACGCGACGGCCTCAGCGGCGAACTCGCCGGCGGACGCCGCGGCGAGCATCTTGCCGACCTGACCATGACCGACGTCTACAACGCTTTGCACTCCAGATTGCAGGGCAAGGTCATCGAGGGCTTAAGAGTGCCACAGCCCAGGATGAGCACCCGAGATCTCGGCCACCAGATCGTGCTCGCACGCAATCGGGCCTACACCGGAACGCCGGGAGGCACCGCTGTGTGCGGCGCTACCCCACCGGCGGAGGAGCCCGAGTGGGTGACGGCGGCCCGTGACCACCCCTTGTGGAACTACGTCACCGACGAGCGAGGGTCATCCCTCTTGCGTGACACGGCCACCGCACTTGCCGCCCAGGCCGCGGCAGCAGTACATCAAAGGGAGATGCCGACCGGTCCGTGGCGCTCCCAGTCCTTCACAGACCGGTTGGCCGAGTGGACCGACGGCCTGCTGCTCGACAGCAGTCTGCGCCCGGATGACCTGGGGCTCTCTGCGGCCGAGGTGTTCCTGCTCGTCACACACCCCTACCTGCACGCGGCGTTCTGGCAACACAACGAGAAGCAGTTCAGCGCGATCGGGCCGACGACCCTCACCGAGGCGCAGAGCACGTCCAAGGCAAGACGGAGCTACGAAACCTTCCTGCAAGGCCGCCCCCGATTGGTACGTCGGGCCCTGCGGAGCTCGGATCCGGAGGCGTCCGACGCCATCGGTTGGTGGCTTTTCCACCGCTGGCTCGCACGACAGGCAAGGCTCTATCACCCGACCGCTGTGGAGGCCCTTCTAGACCGTCTCGCGGTACCCCTGGGGAAGCCGTCGCCGAGGGAGAAGCGGCTTGTCGACGATGTGCTGGAGCCCTCCCTGGTGGCCCAGCTCTTGCGCGCTCCGCAGCTCCCTGGCCTGCCCGAGGATGTCGCCGCGAGGCCACGGAGCGTCGGAGCGGCGGAGACCGCGCAACGAGTCAGGGCGCACCAGCTCGCGGAGCTCCTGCGCATCGCCCACCTTTTTGCTGTCGATCCCATCGCCCTGCCAGACGTGCTGGTCGACCACATCGGGATCGGCTATGCCGTGGACCTTCCAGATGTGCACCGCACACTGGCCGGACTCAGGTGGGAGCCAAATGGACGGACCCGTACTCTGAAGGCCGTCTGCCACCACCTCGCCGTCGACCTCGGCCTGCGCCAGCACGCCGCCGCCCTCGACACCGTCCTGGCGCGCATCGACATCAGCACCGGGGAAGAGCAACGGCCGGCCCTGCTGCGCAACCTGCCCGTACACGTCACCGCTGAACAGGTGACCGCAGCCGTTGACGAAAACGGCCGTGCGGCGTACGAGTCGACCGAGCTGCGCTTCCGACTGGCCGACGACCGAATCCAAGAGCTGCTGATGGGTGAGGAACTGTACGGCGATCCCGCCCTCGCCATCCGCGAGCTGTATCAGAACGCACTGGACGCCTGCCGCTACCGAGAGGCACGAACCAATTACCTGCGCGCTACGGGCACCCAGATGACACCGTATCGCGGGAGTATCACATTCACCCAGGGAACCGATGAGAGAGGCCCATACCTGGAATGCCGCGACAACGGAATCGGCATGGGGGAGGTGGAACTCAGAGACGTCTTCTCTCATGCAGGAATGCGATTCTCGGACCTGTCGGAATATCTGGAGGAGAAGGCGAAATGGCAGGACAAGAACATTTTCATGTACCCCAACAGTCAGTTCGGTGTGGGGGTGCTCAGCTATTTCATGCTGGCCGACGACGTCACCGTAACAACCTGTCGGCTCACGCCTGAGGGGCTGCCGGGTCAGCAATTACGGGTGGAGATCGCCGGACCGGGATCCCTGTTTCGCATCCAACGCATGGAACAATGCCCGGACGCCTACACCAGCGTCCGTCTCCACCTCCGCCCCCCGGACACCGTGTCCTGCGTCGACGTACTCCGCCGCTTCCTGTGGCTGTCCGACTTCGACGTCAAGGCAAGCGACGAGCACGGGGAGACGCAGACATGGCAACCGAAAGTCCTCTCGGACGTGGCTCCCCTGGGCACCAGCGATCCCCACGAGCCCAAGGCTCTTCGTGGAGAGGGGGCGGTCGTCGTACCGAGCTCCACGCCCGCGGTGTGGTGGTGCAGCATGCAAGGAGCTGTATTGGCCGACGGCCTGTGGGCGGGAGTCCGGCTGTTCGGCGCCGTTGTCAACCTCACCGGGCCGAACACCCCGCGGCTCACGGTCGACCGACGAAGGATCATCGATCCCGACAGGACCGAGATCGAGCGGCTGCTGCGTCTGGAGATCCCGAGCCTGCTCGCCGCGAAGGACGCCGTGTTGACCCATCACTGGCTGGAGAGGTTCCTGCATGAGAGTCCGGAGACGGCCGATCTGGTCTTCTCCGAGGCAGTGGCAGCAAATTTCCGGCCGTGGAGGATCGCTCGTCGTGACGCCGACATCACTCAGTCGGGATTCTTCATCGGGGACGAATCTCTGGCAGCCCACCACGTAACCGGCGGCTTTGACGGTCCGTCGCCGTCGAGCATGTTGCCCGCGGAGTCTTTCAGGCTGCGTCCACTGATCCGGGCGGGTGTGTTCCATGATTTCTCCACACAAATATCGGAAGCAGCTGCCAAACCCACGCCTTCCGACACCCTCTTGCTCCTCCCCGGCTGGTCTCCCGGACTAGCCTTGCCCAATTGGGACGATTCGGCCTGGGCGAACGAAACTGTGGTCGGCATCAGTATCGTCCTGCGGGGTGCTCTGAGGTCTGGGCGCCCCACCGAAGACGTGATCGCCCGACTGAACGAACTCGGCTTCCGCACGCCCGCCGGTTCCGTCCCGGAGCCCAGGCCGGGAGACCTTTCTCTCCTCAGTCTGAACAACACGGGGCAAGCTCCCTGGCTCAACCACGATTCCGCCGTCAGTCCCGGCCACATCCTGCGAGTGGCGAATGGCGTCGAGCGGTCTTTCGGCGACATCGCTGATCGCCTACGTGAACTCGGTTACCGCGTCCCAGACCTCTCCGTGCCCGTCAAGTCCGACGACCTGCCAATCCTCAACCAGCAGTCCGCCGGGCGGACCTGGCTCGACCCCGAAGCCGCCGTACACCCCGCCCATATCTTGCAGGCCTCTCTGACAACGGGACGTTCCGTTCAGGACATCACCACCCGACTGAACCAACTCGGGCATCGCACTCCGATCCCTCCCGACCCCCTCACATCAGACGACTTGCTTATTCTCAAGCAGGAGTTCGCCCCACAGCCGTGGCTCGACCCCGAAGCCGCCGTACACCCCGCTCACGTCTTGAGGACGTCCCATACGACCGGACGCTCGGTCAAGGACATCACCGCCCGCCTCGAACAACTCGGCTACCGAACCACCGCCTCTCCCCACCTCGAACCCGACGACCTCCGCATCCTCAGCCGAGATCTGGATGAGCAGGCCCCCTGGCTCAACTTGGACAACACCGTGCACCCCGCTCACGTTCTGAGGGCATCCCATACCACTGGCCGCTCAGCCCAGGACATCACCGCCCGCCTCGAACAACTCGGCTACCGAACCACCACCACTCCCCACCCCGAAGCCGACGACCTCCGCATCCTCAGCCACGACCTGGATCAACGGCCCCCCTGGCTCGAAGCTGAACGTCCCGTCAGCCCCGCCCATATTCTGCGCGCCGCGAGCCTGACCCGGCGCTCTCCCCGGGACATCGTCAGCCGTCTGCATCAACTCGGGTTCTCATTACCCGATTTCGTCGTTGTGAAGGACGCGTAGTCTGCTTCCGGGGAAACCACCAGGCATCCCTCAAGACGTCCATCACGTCTCCCCACCCGCATCCACCCGATGATCGCCGCCCTCTCGCCATCCCGGGTTCGCGCAAGGACACTCGTAGGGGTAGCAGTTGGCGCCGGAGGGGGACGGGACATGCGGGACGGTCATCGGGTGGAGGCCGAGCGGCTGCTCATACGGGCGGTGGAGGAGGAGGTGCGGCGCTCCGGTGGCCGTGGTGACGGCAACGTGCTGCTGGCGCGGGCGCGTGGTGAGCTGGACGCGATGGCGCGTACGGCCGCCGAGGAGTACGAGGCGTACACGCGGGCCCTGGACGAGACGGAGGCCGGGCGGCTGACGTTCGGGCAGCGCTACGCGCGTGACGGTGCGGGGACGCCGTTGGTCGTGGCGGGTGTGGCCGCCGTGGCGGCGGTGGTGGCCGATCTGGCGCTCGGCACGGGGACGTCGACGGCGCTCGGCGCGGGCGTGACGGTCGGGGTGGTGGGTGCGGCGACGACGGTGGTGAAGGTGGCCGGTTCGCATCTGCCGGCCGCGCACCACCGGGCCGGTGCGGTGGGGCAGCCGGGCGGTCCTGAACAGCTGCGGTTGCAGTGGCTGACGGCGCTGGAGGTGCGCGGCATCCGCCCGTTCCTCGACCAGCAGCGAGTGCTCGCCGCGTCGACCGGGCCGAAGAAGCCGGGGCCGAAGCTGCTGGGCGCGGACAAGAGCGGGGCGGCGCGCGGGCGGAGTGTGCTGCGGCAGTCGTTCGGACAACTCCCGGAACCGGTCGGCCCGTTCGCGGGCCGGCGGCAGGAGATGGCGCGGATCCGGCAGTGGGTGCAGGCGGCGCGCGCGAGTACGCAGACCCGGCCCACGGTGGTCGTGCTGCACGGGGCGCCGGGCAGCGGCCGCAGCACTCTCGCGGTGCGCGCCACCCATGATCTGAAGGACCAGTTCCGCGGCGCGTGCGTGGTCGATCTGCGCGGCGACAGCCGGGACGAGGCGCCGCTGTCCACCCGTGAGGCCCTGCTGCATCTGCTGAACCGGCTCGGGGCGCCGCGCGAGCAACTGCTGTTCCGGGAGCGTTCGTCGGCGGATCAGCAGGTCAAGCGGTTGAGCGAGCTCTACCACCACCATCTGACGGGCGTACCGGTCACCGTCGTGCTCGACGACGCCTCCGACCCCGACCAGGTGCGCGCGCTGATCCCCGAGCGGTCCGACAGTCTGGTCCTGGTCACGGCGCGGGCGCCGCTCGACCTGCCCGGCGACCTGCCGGCGTGGGTGCACCAACTGGCGGTCGAACCGCTCGACGCGGCCGGCGCGGAGGAGCTGACGGGCGCGGCGGCGCAGGGTGAGACGGGGCCGTACGACGCCGAGTCCACCGACCGTATCCGGCAGTTGTGCGGCGGTCTTCCGCTGGCGCTGCGCGTCGCGGGGTCCTCGCTTGGCCCGCGCTCACCTCGCGCGCTGGCGTCGGACCTCGGCGCGTACGGCCCCGTGGACCCGGTCGAACGCGCCCTGTGGCTGCGCTACACCGACCAGAGCGAACCGGCCCGGCGGCTGCTGCGGCGCCTCGCCCTCGTCGGCCGGGCCTCGCTCGGCGTCGCGGCGGCGGCGTCGCTGCTCGCCACGGACCAGGCCGAGGCGAGCCGGCATCTGGTCGCGCTGTCCCGCGCGGGCCTCATCGACCATGTCCGCGGCAGCCGCTACCGCCTGCACGACCTCGTCCGGGCCTTCGCGCACGCCCGGCTGGTGGACGAGGAGGAGGCGAGCGAGCGGGTGGCCGCGCAGGAGCGGCTGATCGTGAACTACGCCGACCTCGCCGACTCCGTGCTGCGGCTGGTCGACGGCAACATGTCGACGCGCTCCGACCGCTTCGGCCCGCACGGCTTCACCTCGCTGGACGAGGCGCTGCGCTGGCTGGACGACGAGTCCAGCTTCATCACGGCCGCGCTGCGGCACGCGGAGGGCATCGACCAGGGTGCCGTGCTGAACCTGCTGGGCGCGCTGTGCGACTACTGCCTGCTGCGCGGCGACCTCTACCGCCTCGGTGAGATCAGTGAGCTCGCGCAGGCCGTCGACCAGGGCCTGCTGCTCCGCTCGGTCCAGTGGCGCACCGGTATCGCGGCCCGCCAGCTGGGCGAGCTGGACAAGGCGCGCACGACGCTGACGTCGGTGGTCGACCTGTACCGGGAGGCGCACCACGACGCGGGCGCGGCCCGTGCCCTGTGCTCCCTCGGCATCACCCTGCACCACCAGGGCAACCTCACCGAGGCGGCGGCCCGGCTCCGGGAGGCCCTCGACATGCAGGCCGCGCCGTCGCTGGCCACGGACCGGGCCTGGACGATGCACGCGCTGGCCGCGGTGGAACGCGATCGCGCGCACCTCGCCGAGGCGTTCGACCTGCTGAACCGTTCCCTGGAGCTGCACCGGGCCGGCGAGTCCCTGCACGGCGAGGCCTGGGCGCACTTCCAGCTCGGCCAGCTGTACCTGCGACTCGGTGACGTACCGCACGCGGAGACGGAGCTGCGCCGGGCCCTGGAGCTGTACGGGCGTACGCGCGACGCCCGTGGCCAGGCCTGGGCCCTGACCCAGCTGGCGCGGGCCCGGCTGGTGGCGGGTGACGCGTTCCCCGCGGTGGAGGAGCTGCGCCGGGCCGCGGCCCGGCACCGTGACAACGAGGACGCGCGCGGCGAGGCGTGGACCCTCTACTACCTGGGGCAGTCGCTGGAGGAGTCGGGCGACCTCGACCAGGCGGTCCGCGAGCTGGAGCGTTCCCGCACGATGTTCTCGCGGATGCGGGACGTCTACGGCCTGGCCTGCGCCCGTCATCACTCGGCTCGCGCGACGCGCGACCAGCGCGCCGCCCAGACGGGTTCGCTGCGCAACTCGGGCTTCGCCCGTCAGCTCCTGGTCGACGCCCGCGCGGACTTCCACCGCATCGGTGTCGCCCACGGCGAGGCGTGGACCTGTCTGGAGCTCGCGGTCGTCGACGCGGGCAACGCGCGCACGGCGTCGGCGCTGGCGCTGTGCGACGAGGCGGTCGGCCTGTTCGCCTCGTACGGCGACCGCCGCGGCGAGGACTGGGCCCGCTTCCTGCGCTGCACCCTGCTGCCGTACGCCGCTCCGGGTGGTGTGGACGTCGGTACGGCGGTGGCGCAGGAGGAACTGGCGCAGTTGTCCCGGGCGGGCCATCCGGCACGGGACGAGAAGCTCGACGACTACGTGGAGGCGTATCAGCTGCTGCTGGAGCGGGGCGTGGAGCTGGAGGCCGGCTGGCAGGGCTGGCGTCTGGGAATGACCCCCAGCCGCCACGCCCGCGAGGTGATGGGCGTGCCGGTCCCCACGCCCCTCTGACGGTCGCCGCGGCCACGGAGTGGAGCGCCCTGAGCCTGCGGGCGGCTACGCTCAACGGCCCGGCGGGACCCCATGCCGCGCCGGTCGCGACGACGTCCAGGGCGCGCGCTGCCCGGCGGGAATCCCCGCAGCGCGTTGCCCGGCGACGCCCTGGTACGCGTGGCTCAGGGCGCGCCGTGAACCGACGGCGGCCGACGGGATGCCCTGACCGGGCGGGGGGACCCCGGCGGGGCGTAGCCCGGCAGACCCTCGCAGCCCCCGGACACGCGCAATCCACGGCACGCCGTTGCCGGCGGCGGCCAACGCAGCGCCATGACCAGGCGGGACCCCGACAGCGCGTGGTCCGGTGTGCGCCATGCGGCGCATTTCGCGCGCAACCCACGCCACGCCCTGACCGGCGGCCCCGTGCAGGGCCGCCGGCCGGAGGGGCCCACGGCGGGCCCGGAACGAGGCGTCGCTCAGGGCGGGGTCCGCTCAAGAAGTGGGGCCTCGCACCGCCAGGGTGCGAGGCGGCTCAGCTCTGGGACGACGGCTGCCCCTGGGGCCCCGGCCCCGTGCTCCCCCTGCCGACCGCCCCCGCCGGGTCCTCGGGAGCCTCCTTGAAGTCGACCCGGCCCATGTGCCGGTTCATCGACTTCATCAGGCCCCAGACGGCCAGGGCCATCACCGCGAAGACGATGAAGCCGAGGACGCCGGGGGTCACCTTGTCCTCGTCGACCTCCTTGGCGAGGGTGACGAGGTGGGTCATTGCCATGCTCGCGCTTGCGCTCATGTCAGGCATTGTCGCGGACGCCCGCGAAGAGGTCGTCCTCGGGGAGGGAGGTGGCGACGAGGGACTTCGCGAGCTCGTACTCCTCGGTGGGCCAGACCTCCTTCTGGAGCTCCAGCGGCACCCGGAACCAGCCCCCGTCGGGGTCGATCTGCGTGGCGTGCGCGATCAGCGCCTTGTCGCGGATCTCGAAGTAGTCGGCGCAGGGCACGTGGGTGGTCAGCGTGCGGTCCTTGTGGCCGGAGTCGTCCCAGCGCTTGAGCCACTCCCCGTAGGGGGACTCCATGCCGCGGTCCACCAGCGCCTTGTGCAGCGCCTCGGTGCGCGGGCGGTTGAAGCCCTGGTTGTAGTACACCTTCAGCGGCTGGTAGGCGGGCCCGTACTCGGACTCCGGGTACTTCTCGGTGTCCGCCGCGCCCTCGAAGGCCACCATCGAGATCTTGTGGGTCATGATGTGGTCGGGGTGCGGGTAGCCGCCGTTCTCGTCGTAGGTGGTGATCACCTGCGGACGGAACGAGCGGATCTTCTTCACCAGCTCGCCGGCCGCCTTGTCGACGTCCTCCAGGGCGAAGCAGCCCTCCGGCAGCGGCGGCAGGGGGTCGCCCTCGGGCAGGCCGGAGTCGACGAAGCCGAGCCACTCCTGCCCGACGCCGAGGATCTCGCGTGCCTCGTCCATCTCCTTCTTGCGTACCTCGTGGATGTGCTCCTCGATGTACTTGTCGCCCTGCAGCTTGGGATTGAGGATGGACCCGCGCTCCCCGCCCGTGCAGGTCACGACCAGCACGTCCACCCCCTCGGACACGTACTTCGCCATGGTGGCCGCGCCCTTGCTCGACTCGTCGTCGGGGTGCGCGTGGACGGCCATCAGTCGCAGCTGGTCAGTCAAGACTCAATCCTCGTTTGGTCGGCGCCCGGTGTGACCGGGTGCGAACGGCGGCTTCTATAGTGACCGAATCGGGGGGCGATTAATTCCGGGGTACGACCCGGAAGACCCCTTCGGGACATGGATCCCGCCCCGGCCGAGAGGACGATCATGAGCACGGCGAGCACGGGACTGCCCGAGGGCCGTTACGGCCGTTCCTCGGACGAGCGCGCCGACCGCACTCTCAAGGTCGTCGGTGTGGCCCTCGGTGCGCTGCTCATCGCGGTGATCGGTTATTTCGCCTACCACTACATCGGGCAGAACAAGATCAGCGCCGAAGTGATCAGCTTCGATCTCTCGGACGAAGCGGTGAAGGTCGAGCTGGCGGTGGAGAAGGACGCGGGCGCCTCCGGCTACTGCACGGTCCGCTCCCAGTCGGCCGACGGCGCCGAGGTCGGCCGGGCCGACTTCCGCTTCGGCGGGGACGCCGAGCGCCTCAAGGAGGTGGTCACGCTGCGCACGACCGCACCGGGGACCACGGCGGAGCTGCTGGGCTGCCACGCCAACTGACGTCACTCCTTATCTACGGGCTCTGACCTGCATTGACGTGATTTTGGGCACGAATGTCCTACCCCTTCCGTCCCTGAATTGTTAGGCTCGTGGTTTCGCCCACTCATGGAGGAACATTCTTCTGGGTAGGGCGATGCTTTGTATCCCCAGTACCGACGAGGAGCACCTGTGACCCAGACCAGCGAGAACGTCACCTGGCTGACCCAGGAGGCGTACAACAAGCTCAAGGACGAGCTTGAGTACCTTACTGGTCCTGCGCGCACGGAGATCGCCGCCAAGATCGCGGCAGCGCGCGAGGAGGGCGACCTGCGCGAGAACGGCGGGTACCACGCGGCCAAGGAGGAGCAGGGCAAGCAGGAGCTTCGTGTGCGCCAGCTGACCCAGCTCCTCGACAACGCCCAGGTCGGCGAGGCGCCGACCTCGACGGACGGCGCCGTGGCGCCCGGCATGGTCGTGACGATCGCCTTCGACGGTGACGAGGACGACACCCTGACGTTCCTGCTCGCTTCGCGCGAGTACGCGAGCACCGACATCGAGACCTACTCGCCGCAGTCCCCGCTGGGGGCCGGCGTGATCGGAAACAAGGTCGGCGACGACGCGGAGTACGAGCTGCCGAACGGCAAGAAGGCCTCCGTGAAGATCCTGAAGGCCGAGCCCTACAGCGGCTGACCCCGCGGGCGCGGCGGCGGACCGCTGCCGCGCCGGCCTCGGTCGACCCCTGCCCCGAAGCCCCCGGCGTCCGCTCGACGCCGGGGGCTTCACCATGCTCAGGTCAGCCGTGCACGCCGGCCGGCCGCGGCGAACGGCCGACCGGACTTGGGCACGGGCGCGGACTCGGCCGCCTCAGGCCGTGGCCGAGCGGTACTTCCGCACCGCGAGGGTCCTGAAGATGACGACGATCAGGACCGAGTAGATCAGCGAGGCCAGGACCGGGTGCTGCATGGGCCAGGCGTCGGACTGGGAGACCCCGGGGTTGCCGAACAGCTCGCGGCAGGCCTGCACCGTGGCGCTGAACGGGTTCCATTCGGCGATGTGCCGCAGCCAGGGCGTCATCTGGCTGGAGTCCACGAAGGCGTTCGACACGAAGGTGACGGGGAAGAGCCAGACCAGCCCGCCGGAGGTGGCCGCCTCGGGCGTCCGCACGGAGAGGCCGATCAGCGCGCCGATCCAGGTGAACGCGTATCCCATCAGAAGCAGCAGCCCGAACGCGCCGAGCACCTCGCCCACGTTGGTGTGGGTGCGCCAGCCGACCAGCAGGGCGACGATCGCGAGCACCAGCAGGGTGAGCGCCGTCTGCACCAGGTCGGCCAGGGTGCGGCCGGTCAGCACCGCCCCGCGGGCCATGGGCAGCGAGCGGAACCTGTCGACCAGGCCCTTGTGCATGTCCTCGGCGATGCCCGCGCCCGCGCCGGCCGTGGCGAAGGTCACGGTCTGGGCGAAGATGCCCGCCATCAGGAACTCGCGGTAGATGCCGGGCTCGGTGCTGCCGCCGATGTTCATGGAGCCGCCGAACACATAGCTGAACAGCACCACGAACATGATCGGCTGGAACAGGCCGAAGATGATCATCTCGGGGATCCGGGACATCCGGATCAGGTTGCGCTTGGCGACGATCAGGGAGTCCCTGACGGACTGGCCGAGCGGATGCGGGCGCGCGGCCCGCTGCGGGGTGGCGTCGGTGACGGCACTCACTTGACGGACTCCTTCTTGCGCTTGCGGCCCTTGGCCTCGGCGGACGCGTCGCCCGCCTCGCCCTGCTCCTCGTCCTTGACCTCGGCCGCGTGTCCCGTCAGGGACAGGAACACGTCGTCGAGGGTCGGGCGGCGCAGGCCGATGTCGTCGATCTCCATGCCGCGGACGTCCAGCTCGCGGATGACCTCGGCGAGCAGCTTGGCACCACCGGTGACGGGCACCGTCAGCTTGCGGGTGTGCTCCTCGACGGTGGTCTCGCCCTTGCCGAAGCCGGCCAGCACCTCGGCGGCGGCGGCGATGTGCTCGCGGTCGTGCACCACGACCTCGACGCGCTCGCCGCCGGTGCGGGCCTTGAGCTGGTCGGAGGTGCCACGGGCGATCACGCGGCCCTGGTCGACCACCGCGATGTCGTGCGCGAGGTGGTCGGCCTCCTCCAGGTACTGCGTGGTCAGCAGCAGCGTCGTACCGCCGGAGACCAACTGCTTGATGACCTCCCACAGCTGCTGGCGGTTGCGCGGGTCGAGGCCGGTCGTCGGCTCGTCCATGAACATCACGGGCGGCGAGACCACGAGCGCCGCGGCCAGGTCGAGCCGGCGGCGCATACCGCCCGAGTAGGTCTTGGCGGGCCGGTCGGCGGCGTCCGCGAGGTTGAACTGGTCGAGCAGCTCGCCCGCGCGGACCTTCGCGGCCTTCGCGCTCATCTGGTAGAGCTGGCCGACCATCTGGAGGTTCTCCCGGCCGGTCAGGTATTCGTCCACGGCCGCGAACTGGCCGGACAGGCCGATGGAGCGCCGCACGTCGTCGGGGCGGGCGAGCACGTCGATGCCCGCGACGACGGCTCGGCCGCTGTCGGGGCGCAGCAGGGTCGTCAGACAGCGGACCGTCGTCGTCTTGCCGGCGCCGTTCGGCCCGAGCAGGCCGAGGACGGTGCCCTCGGGGACATCGAGGTCGACGCCGTCCAGAGCCCTTACGTCACCGAAGGTCTTGACCAGACCTTCGGCGTAGATGGCGCCTGGCATATGAGTCTCCACGTCGGTTGGGGTGCTGCTGGAGCACTGGGGCTGCGGGATTCGTCCCGGCTGATGGGCGGGGCCACGAGACACACCATAACGCGATGTATCGCGTCTCTCAACGACACTTGCCCGAACGAGGGACGAAGAGTTGGCGATCTTGACCCGATTCCGGCCCGACCTCGGCCTTCGCGAGCAGTCCGCCGCCCGGCGGCGGCTCAGTCGATGACGGTGTAGCCCGCCTCGCGCAGGGCCTCCCCGACCTCGACGCAGTGCGCCGGGCCCTTCGTCTCCAGGTGCAGTTCGACCTCCGCCTCCGTGAACCCGAGCCGAGGATCGGTCCGTACATGGCTCACGTCGAGGACGTTAGCGTCCACCACTGACAACGCCCCGAGAAGCGTCGCGAGGGCACCCGGCCGGTCCGTCAGCCGCAGGCGTACGGCCAGGTAGCGGCCCTGCGCCGCCATCCCGTGCCGCAGCACGCGCTGCATCAGGACCGGATCCACGTTGCCGCCCGAGAGCACCGCCACGACCGGGCCCTCGAAGGCACCCGGATCGCTCAGCAGCGCCGCCACCGGACTCGCCCCGGCGGGCTCCACGACCAGCTTCGCCCGCTCGAGACAGAGCAGCAGCGCGGTGGACAGCTCATCCTCGCTGACCGTCCGGACCTCGTCCACCAGATTTCCGACGAGCGCGAACGGCACGTCGCCGGGCCTGCCGACCCGGATGCCGTCGGCCATCGTCACCGGGTTCCCGATCGCCACCGGGCGCCCGGCCGCCAGCGAGGGAGGATACGCCGCCGAGCCCGCCGCCTGCACCCCGACGATCCGCACGTCGGGCCGCAGGGCCTTCACCGCGACCGCGACACCGGCCGCCAGCCCGCCGCCGCCGATGCCGACGACGATCGTGCGCACCTCGGGGCACTGCTCCAGGATCTCCAGGCCGACGGTGCCCTGACCCGCGATGACGTCCGGGTGGTCGAAGGGGTGGATGAACACGGCGCCGGTCTCGGCGGCGTACTCCTGTGCGGCGGCCAGGGTCTCGTCGACCACCTGTCCGTGCAGACGCACCTCCGCCCCGTACTCCCGGGTCGCGCTGATCTTGGGCAGCGGGGCGCCCCTCGGCATGAACACCGTGGCGTGGACCCCGAGCAGCGAGGACGCCAGGGCGACGCCCTGCGCGTGGTTGCCGGCGCTCGCCGCGACCACCCCCGCGGCACGCTCCTCGGGCAGCAGACCGGCGATCCTGACGTAGGCGCCGCGCAGCTTGAACGAGCCCGTCCGCTGGAGGTTCTCGCACTTGAGGAGGACCGGCGCGTCCACCAGCTGGGTCAGATACCTGCTGCCCTCCATCGCGGTGACCCGTGCGACGCCGCTCAGCATCTTCTGCGCGCCGCGCACGTCGTCCAGGGTGACCGAGGGCAAGGAGGGGGCCTTGCGGTAGTTCATGACTCAAGTCTCCCAGTTCACACCCCGCCGAACGCGCTGTGACCAACGTCCGAGACGGGTTTGCGCAGCGCCGGTACGGCCCGCCGCCCGGCCGCGTACCCTGTCCCCCAACCCAGCACCCAGCATGAAGTGAGCCCCCGGCCATGCCCACAACACCTGAAATGTCGATGGACATGACGACCGTCGGTGACACCGGCCTTCTCGACGCGCTGCAGCACGAGGTCGCCGTGTTCGCCCGACGTGCCGAGCAGACCCGGCTCGGCGGGGTCGGGCAGGTCCGCAACTCCATGGACCGCGCCGCGTACCTGCTCCTGAACCGGCTCGACAAGGAGGGGCCGATGGGCGTCAAGGCGCTCGCCGCGAGCATGGGCATCGACTCCTCGACCGTCACCCGGCAGGTGGCTCCGCTCGTCGACACGGGTCTGGTCAAGCGCACCTCGCACCCCGAGGACGGGCGCGCCGTGGTGCTCCAGCTCTCCCCGCGCGGTTCGGCGCGGCTCGAGGAGGTGCGCTCCTCCAGGCGCCAGCTGATGGCCGAGCTCACGCAGGAATGGGAACCGGAGGAGCGCGAGGCCTTCTGCACCCTCCTCACCCGCTTCAACCACGCCCTCTCGGCGCGGATGGCCGTCCCGGGCGTGCCGGGGCCGGAAGCCCCGTCGGCTTCCTGAGGACCGCGGCCCGCGGGGCACCGGGCCGGCCGGGAGCCGCCGCCCCGCACGCCGCCTCCGCGATCGGCATCCCACCGTGCGCGGCTCTTGACCGAAAGGGCGCGCCTGCCCTCATATGAGACCGGGTCCCCGCGGTCGCATGCGGGTACGCGTCCGGTGCGCCGGCTGCGTCGGCGGGAACCCTTCCTCAGGTCGGCCTCAGGCGGGAGGCACGGTGCGAGAACGGCAAGCGGTTCAAGGTGCCCGCCGGGCCCAGGAGTTCGAGGCGTTCGTCGCCGGCGCGGCGGGACGGCTGCTGCACACCGCCACGCTCCTGACCGCCGAGGCCCCCGACGCCAACCCGCGCGCGCGGCGCCTGCTCACGCTGGCCCTGGCCAGAACGTACGCCTCCTGGGACCGGCTGCGCGGCGAGGACCCCTACGACCGCACGCGCGCGTGCCTCGCCGTCCGCTTCGCGCACCGCGCCTGGCACCAGTACGGCGCGCTCGGCCGGGCCCGCCCGCACCCCGGCAGCGCGCTCGCCGAACTCACCCCGCAGGAACGCCTGGTGGTGGTCCTCCGGCTGTACGAGGGGGTCCCCGAGGAACAGACGGCGGCCCTGCTCGGGCTGCCCGCGGAACGGGTCCACGCCCTGTGCGACCGGGCGACCGCGACCCTGCTGCACCCGGCCCGGCCGGCGGCGACCGCGGTGACCGGCGCGCGGATGGCGGCGTCATGACCGGGAGATCGCCGTGAGCCGGGCCGATCGCGAGTCCGCCGCGCGCCGGGTCATGGAGCGGACGTCACCCCGGGTGCCACCGGACCTCGGCGCCGACGCCGTGCGCCTCGGTGAGCGCCTGCTGCGGCGCCGGGCCCTCGCCCTGCGGCTGGCCTGGCTGCTGCTGTTCGCGGTGACCGTGGCCTTCACCGTGTGGGCGCTGACCGAGCGCCCCTGGGTGGAGCCGCCGTCGCAGACGACCCCACCGCTCACCGGCTGGTAGGGCCTGTCGCGTCCGCGGCGTGATCCGCACGGCAGGCCCTTGCCGTCAGGACCGGCCGAGCGCCTGCTGCAGGTCCTCCAGCAGGTCATCGACGTTCTCGATGCCCACCGACAGGCGCACCAGGGCGCCCGGGACCTCCAGGGCCGAGCCGGCCACCGAGGCGTGCGTCATACGACCCGGGTGCTCGATCAGCGACTCGACGCCGCCGAGGGACTCGCCGAGGGTGAACACCTGGGCGCGGTTGCAGACCTCGACCGCCGCCTCCTCGCCGCCCTCGACCAGGAAGGAGACCATGCCGCCGAACGACCGCATCTGCTTGGCGGCGATCTCGTGGCCGGGGTGGTCGGGCAGCCCCGGGTAGAGCACGCGCGTCACGCGCGGGTGCCGGGTGAGCATGTCGACGACCTTGGCGGCGTTCTCGCTGTGCCGGTCCATGCGCACGGAGAGGGTCTTGGTGCCGCGCAGCACCAGCCACGAGTCGAAGGGCCCGGCGACCGCGCCCATCGCGTTCTGGTGGAACGCCAGCTCCTCGCCGAGCGCCGCGTCACCGACGACCAGCGCGCCGCCCACGACGTCCGAGTGGCCGCCCATGTACTTGGTCAGGGAGTGCACGACGACGTCCGCGCCGAGCGCCAGCGGCTGCTGGAGGTACGGCGTGGCGAAGGTGTTGTCGACGACGAGGCGGGCGCCGGCGTCCCGGGCGATCTGGGCGACGACCGCGATGTCGGTGATGCCGAGCAGCGGGTTCGAGGGGGTCTCCACCCACACGATCTTGGTCTTCGGTGTGAGGGCGGCCCGCACGGAGGCGGGGTCGCTGGTGTCGGCGACCGACCACTCCACGCCCCAGCGGGCGACGACCTTCGCGAACAGCCGGAACGTACCGCCGTAGGCGTCGTCGGGGATCACCACGTGGTCGCCGGGGCTCAGGAGCGTACGCAACAGGCAGTCCTCGGCCGCCAGCCCGGACGCGAACGCGAGCCCGCGGCGGCCGCCTTCCAGGGCGGCGAGGTTCTCCTCCAGGGCTGTCCTGGTCGGGTTGGCGCTGCGGCTGTACTCGTAGCCGCCGCGCAGGCCGCCCACCCCGTCCTGTTTGTAGGTGGACACCTGGTAGATCGGCGGGACGACCGCGCCGGTGACGGGGTCCGCCGTGTTGCCCGCGTGGATGGCGAGCGTTTCGAAGTGCTGACTGATGTGCCTGTCGCTCATGGGAACCGAGCGTAGGCGCTCGACAGGGGGTGGCGCAGGGCGCGCCCGCCTCTTTCCGTGCCGCGCGAGTCGCCCGGGCGCCGCTCGGCCGCTGTTCCCGGGCCCGTCCGAGCCCCGCCCGAGCCCTGTCCGGGCGCCGGGCGCACCGCTCGCCCGGAAGTTTTCCACAGGCTGCCGAGGGGGTTGGCCAATTGTCGGCGGCGTCTGGTTCGCTTGAGACATGGAAATTCTCTGGGTCCTGTTCGCCCTGCTCATGATCGGCTTCGTGCTGGGTCCCGTCATGCTGCGCAGGCGCAGGGGGATAGAGCTGGTCAAGCCGGGCCACCCGGACGCGGCGGACCCCGCGAACTACGGGTTCGTCCTCCAGGAGGAGCTCGACATCCGCATGCCCGGACCCGACCAGGACCTGGTGGACGTGCTGGACCTGGTGCAGCGCACGCAGGACCACCGGGCCGCCGCACAGCTCCTCGCCGGGACGGAGGCGCAGGGCGAGCTGCGCTGGCAGCGTGTGCAGGCCTTCGCGGGTGCCGCCTCCCTGGAGCTCCAGCAGCGGCCGGGCGGCGTCAGCGAGTCGCCGGGCGGCCAGTGGCTGCGCGTCTGGCGGGCGGAAGCACCCAAGGACGCGGGCGGCGCGGCCGTACACGCCGAATTCCTGGTCCAGCAGGCCTGGCGGACGGCGACACCGGGCACGGACGACTTCCGGATCATCATGGAGGAGGCGAAGACGGCATGCGGCGACGCGGCCCTGCTCGCCCCCGGTGACCCGATTCCCTACATCATCGAGCTGTCGGTGGCCCGTGGCCTCGGCTACCCGCGCGCGGAGTTCGAGCAGCTCTGGCTGAAGATCCTGGACCGCGCACCCCACCACATGGGCGCGCACCTGGCCGCCCTGCACTACTGGTGCGAGAAGTGGCACGGGTCGCGGGAGCTGGCCACTCAGTTCGCGGAGGCGGCGGCCGCCCGTGCCCCGCATGGCTCGCTGCTCGCGGCGATGCCGCTGTTCTCGGTGTTCGAGCACCTCCCCGAGGTCAACCTGGTCGCCGGGTTTTACCAGAGCGAGGTCGTGACCAAGGCGATCCACGGCGCCCTCCACGCGGTCCACTCGGCTCACGCCGACGACCCGATGCTGGCGCACGTGCGGCATCTGCTGGTCCTCTTCCTGGTCCGCTCGGAGCGCTGGGCGGAGGCCATGAGCCAGCTGATACACATCGACGGCCACGTCGGCGCCCTGCCGTGGACGCTGTCGTCCGACCCGGCCGCCGAGTTCGCGGTGTACCGGGCGCTGGCGGTCGCGGGCTACGAGGCGAACGGCGGCAGCCCGGCGACGCTGCTGCGCTGATCAGCGACACCGGGCGGGCGACGGGCGGGGCCGGCGGCCCGCCCGCCTGCGGAATGCGGGGCGGTGTTCGAACGTTCAACAAAACACCGCCCCGTCCCGACGCCTGATGGCGCCGGCGAGGCGTCCCCGTACGCACCCCGGCAGAAGGAGCCCCCATGCTGTTCCGCCGTACGCCCACCCTGCCCACCCCCGAGCAGGCGCTGCAGGGCCGCGCGGAGCCCGCCTTCACCGTCCCCGAGCGCCACACCGTCCTCGGCAACCCGCTGCGCGGCCCCTACCCCGCGGGCCTGGAGATCGCCGACTTCGGTCTCGGCTGTTTCTGGGGCGCCGAGCGCAAGTTCTGGCAGCTGCCCGCAGGGGTCTGGACGACCCTCGTCGGCTACCAGGGCGGCCACACCGAGAACCCCACCTACGAAGAGGTCTGCTCCGGCCTGACCGGCCACACCGAGGCCGTCCGCGTGGTCTACGACCCGGACGTGATCTCGTACGACCGCCTCCTGAAGACCTTCTGGGAGGCGCACGACCCGACGCAGGGCTTCCGCCAGGGCAACGACGTCGGCACGCAGTACCGCTCGGCGATCTACACCCACACCCCCGAGCAGGCCGCGACCGCGCAGGCGTCCCGCGAGGCGTACCAGAAGGTCCTGACCGGCTCGGGCTACGGCCGCATCACCACGGAAATCCTCCCGGCCGACACCCGCACCTTCTACCCGGCCGAGGGCTATCACCAGCAGTACCTCGACAAGAACCCTGCGGGCTACTGCGGAATCGGCGGTACCGGCGTCAAGCTGAGCACCCCGTTCGAGACGAACTGGGGCGCGTCCTGCCCGACGGGTATCGCTCCGGCACCGGAGGCCGCGGACCAGTAGCCGGCGTGCGCCCAGGTGTTCCGAGGAGGGCGGCCGTGCCACCGCCAAGCACGCGGTGCAGCGGCGCGCCCTCCTCCCTGGCGCTGAACAACGGAACGGCGGTCGAAATCAGTGGCCGCCCGATCCGGCCGACCCCACGCTGTACGCCATGGAAGCACCGCAACGCGGGGTCCGTGCGGCCTTTGCCGAGTCCACGATCACCGTCTACCAGGCCTACTCCCCGGAGATCGGCCTGCCCGCCGTCCGCGAGGGCCGTTTCCCCTCCGCGTGGAAGCGGGACAGGATGACCTGGATCAAGCCGTCGTTCCTGTGGATGATGTACCGCTGCGGCTGGGGAGCCAAGGAAGGGCAGGAGACCGTGCTCGCCGTCGAGATCGACCGTGACGGCTTCGAATGGGCGCTGCGCCACGCGTGTCTTTCGAGCTATGTGCGCGGGGTGCACCCCGATCGAGCGACATGGCAGCGTCAGTTGAAGCGCGCGCCCGCCCGCGTGCAGTGGGACCCGGAGCGGGACCTGCACCTACAGCCGCTGCCGTACCGGTCCCTGCAACTCGGCCTCTCCGGTGAGGCCGTACGACGCTATGCGGACGAATGGACGGTCGCCATCCGCGACGTGACCCCGCTCGCCCACGAGATACACGCCCACGTCCGCCGTGGTGACCTGGACTCCGCCACCCGCCTGCTGCCCCAGGAACGCGCCTATCCCGCCGAGGGCGAGCTTCTGGCCCACCTGCTGCCGGCTGAGGGATGAGCGGCAGCCTCGACCGGGACCACCTGTCCGAACTGTGGCAGCGCCGGTATCCGAAAGGGCCTCCCGTCGCCCACGAACTACGCACTGCCTACGGCGACCGTTGGGTGCGCTTCCACAGCCTGCCGGGCTCGAAGCGCTACCCGGAGACCGAGGACGAGTACGCCGTCGTCCTCCACCGGTACAACACGGTCCTGGACGAACTCTTCGCGGGCACCGACGTCTACGTCGTCACCGTGGCCTGGTCCTGGGAACCGGCCGGACCGGAACTCCCGCCGCAGCGGCACGAGGTGCACCCCCAAGGCGCCCGATGGACGACGCTCGCGTACGACGACGATCCCGACCCCGAACTCCACAGCTACACGCACCTCTACGCCGACCTTCGCCCCTGGCGGCCAGGCACGGTCGACGACATCCTCCGTCAAGTGGCAGACGACGTACTCGCTGGAGTGATCATCACCGACAGCGGACTCGGCCGCATCCACCATCCGTACGACGGCGGCGCAGACGTCATCGCGACGAGTTCGGCGGAACGCGACCGACTGCGTGACAGCCACCAGGACTGGCTGCCTCGAAACCCCGCCGGCCTCTGAAACGGATCCGGGAGCGACGACCGGCAAGCCACGTCGCGGTAGCCGCCGGGCCCTCGTGATGCCGCGGTCGGGCTTCGTGATGCCGGGTCGGGTTCCGCGTAAGGAGGGCCGGGGGTATTCCCCCGGGCCGATTCGGGAGTTGGCTGGATGTGACGCTCCGTCACTGTCCATCAGGCTGCTGTGCATGAAGCAGATCACGAAGAGTGTCGCCCTGATCGCCGCCGCCTCCGGAGTCGTCTTCGGGCTCGTCACCCCGCTCACCGCGTCCGCCACCGGCGCGCCCGCGCCCCCGCCCCCGCCCCTGAAGTGGACCGACTGCGAGGGGACCGGACTCGACCCGCGCCAGGAGTGTGCGACCGTGTCCGTGCCGATGGACCATGCCGACCCCGGCGGCCCGAAGATCGACATCGCCGTCTCCCGGATCCGCAGCCAGAGCCCCGCCCGCCGGGGCGTGCTGCTCATGATCCCCGGCGGGCCGGGCGGGGACAGCCTCGCCCATCCCTCCGACAAGGGAAAACTGATGCCGCGGGAGGTGCGGGACGCCTACGACCTGGTCGGGTTCGCGCCGCGCGGCAACGCGCCGTCCACGCCGGTCAGTTGCGAGGTCGGCTCCGGCGACCTGTCCGTGACGAGCATGCTGCCCTGGCCCGCCCCCGACGGCTCCGTCACCGGGAACATGGCCATGGGCCGGCGCCTGGGAGACGCCTGCGCCCGCAACGGCGGCGACCTGATGCGGCACATCACCACCCTCAACAACGCGCGGGACGTCGACAGCGTCCGGGCCGCCCTCGGCGAGCGCAAGCTGTCCGTCTGGGGCGTCTCCTACGGCACCTACGTCGGCGCCGCCTACACCGAGCTGTTCCCGCGGCGCACCGACCGCATCGTGCTGGACAGCAGTGACAACCCCGACCCCGTGCACGCCGAGCGCGCCTGGCTGCGCGCGTTCGAGGTGGGCGTCGAGGACAACTTCCCCGAGTTCGCCACGTGGGCCTCCAGGCCCGGCAATCCGGACCGCGTCGCGGGCACCCCGGCCCGGGTGCGCTCCCGCTTCCTCGCCCTCGCCGCCCGGCTGGACCGCGAGCCGATCCCCTGGCCCGGTGCCAACCCGGCGGAGCTGAACGGCAACGTGCTGCGCCAGGCCATGCTGAACAGCCTCTACGACCCGGACGACTACCCGGTGCTGGCGAAGCTGATGCTGGCCGCCGAGAGCGGCACGCTGCCGGCCGCTCCGCCGAGGCCGCCGGAGCCGGCGCTCCAGAACTACCTGGCGGTCGGTGCGGCGACGATCTGCAACGACGCCGCCTGGCCCAGGTCGGCGTCGGTGTACGAGAAGGGTGTCGCCGAGAGCCGGGCGAAGTATCCGCTCACCGCGGGCATGCCGCGCAACGCCCTGCCGTGCACCGCGTGGCCGTGGCAGCCGCGGGAGGCACCGCTGCGGGTGACGGACCGGGGGCCGTCCAACGTGCTGATGATCCAGAACGAGCGGGACGTGGCCACGCCGTTGATCGGTGCGCTGAAGCTGCGCGAGGCCTACGGGCGGCGGGCCGTGATGGTGACGATGGACTCGACCGGGCATGACGCGTACCTGGGGAACGGCAACGCGTGCGGGGACGCGGTCGTGTCGCGGTATCTCGCGACCGGGAAGCGGCCGGTGAAGGACCTGTACTGCGAGTGAGCCGGCCGGCTGCCGGTTGGCTCGGGCGGCCGTTCGGCGGGCCGTGTCGCGGCACGGCCCGCGGTCACCGCACCGCTCCGCCCGCCGCACTCCCCGTCACGGCGTGCCACCTGACCCGGTGCCCTTCCGGGGCCTCGACGGACAGGACGCGGTCGCGCAGGACGGGGAGTTCGGTGCGGATGCGGCTCACCTCGGTCATGTCGCAGTCGACCGTCACCGTCTCCGCGTCGGGTCCCGCCTCGCGCAGGACCGTGCCCCACGGGTCGGCGACGACGCTGTGTCCGGCCTGCCGCATCCCGCCGTGCGTGCCCGTCGCACAGCAGGCCAGCAGGAACACCTGCTCCTCCAACGCCCTGGTGCGGGTGAGGAGCCGCCAGTGGCCGAGCCGTGCCGCGGGCCATGCGGCAGGTACGACGATCAGCTCGGCGCCCGCGTCGAGCAGTCCCCGGAAGAGTTCGGGGAAGCGCAGGTCGTAGCAGACGGCGAGCCCGACCACCCCGAAGTCGGTGGGCACGGTGACGATGTCGTGGCCCCCTCCCATCAGGGTCGCCTCGCCGGTGTCGAAGCCGTACCGGTGGATCTTGCGGTAGTGGCCGCGCAGGTCACCGGCCGGGTCGAAGAGGAGCGCGGTGTTGTACAGCGTCCCGTCCCGGTCCCGCTCGACGAGCGACCCGGCGTGGAGCCACACCCCGGCCCCCCGGGCGGCGGCGGACATGGCCTCGGCCGTCGGCCCGTCGAGCGCCTCGGCGTCGCGGTCCCAGCCGTCGTACGACCAGGCCCCGGCGGCCCAGAGCTCCGGCAGGACCACGAGATCGTCTCCCGCCCTGTCCCGGACCAGCGAGGCCGCTCTGCGGCGGCGCTCGTCGGCCGTGTCCGACGCGTCGACGGACAGCTGTATCAGCGAGGCACGCATGGCAGTCACTTCCCGACGTGGACCGAGCCCCCTGTTCCCATGGTGGCCCCGGCCCGCCGTGTCGGCCGGTCAGGCGGCCCGACGACGGTCGCGCACCGGCGGTACGCAGGAACCCGCCGTTGCCTTACGATCACCTCGCATGCGCCGGCCGCCACCTCGGGGACCCGCGGCGACCGCCCGGAGTATCGGCGGGCTGACGGGACGAGGATCCGGCGCGCGTCACCTGGGAGGGGACAACCGCATATGCAGAACCGTTTCAAGCGGGGCGTGGCCACACTCGTGGGCCTCGCGCTCGCCGGCACCGGCCTGGCCGCCGCGAACGCCGCTCCTGCGGCCGCCGACTCGTACGACTGCCCGACGGGCTACTTCTGCGGGTGGAGCGGCCAGAGCACCACCGGCACGATGTGGAAGACGAACAAGAGCGTCGCCGACCTGGGCAGCTGGGACAACAAGATCCACTCGCACGTCAACCGCACGACGTCGATCGCCTGCGTCTACGAGGACAAGGACTACTCGCCGTGGGGCGGCTACTGGGCGCAGGAGCCGAACACGCCGGGTGAGTGGAGCAGCGGCCCGACCGCGACCACCAGCTCGATCAAGTTCGTCCGCACCGAGCGGGAGTGCAGCCGGACCGCCTACCCGCGCTGGTACTCCGAGACCTCCCCCAAGGCCCTGGGCTTCGGGGACATGAACGGCGACCGCAAGGCCGACGTGATCGCCCGCGACGAGGCCGGACGGCTGTGGTTCACGCCGGGCAACGGCACCGGCAGGCTCGTCGGAGCGGGCGGCTGGAACAGCATGAACGCCCTGACCCGGCACGGCGACTTCAGCGGTGACGGCCGGGAGGACGTCCTCGCACGGGAGGCGTCCACCGGCAAGCTGTGGCTCTACCCGGGCACCGGCACCGGCTCGCTCGGCGCCCGCAAGCTGCTCGGCTCGGGCGGCTGGAACTCCATGACCCGCGTCACCGCCTTCGGCGACCTGACCGGCGACAAGCGCTCCGACCTGGTCGCGGTCGAGAAGGCCACGGGCAGGCTGTGGCTGTACCCGGGCACCTCCACCGCCCGCCTCGGCGCCCGCAAGCTCATCGGCTCCGGCGGCTGGAACAGCATGAACGCCCTGGTCGGCATGGGTGACGTGACCGGTGACGGCCGTCCGGACCTGTACGCGCGGGAGGCGTCCACGGGCAAGCTGTGGCTGTACCCGGGCACCTCCACCGCCCGCCTCGGCGCCCGCAAGCTCATCGGCTCCGGCGGCTGGAACGCCATGGCGAACCTCTTCTCGGTGGGCGACTTCTCCGGCGACGGCCGGCCCGACCTCGCCACGGTGACCAACGAGAAGTACGTGATCGACGGCTACCCGGGCCACCTGGGCTGGCTGGTCACCTACCGGGGCCGGGACACCGGCGGCCTGCTGTCCGGCCGGCGGACCGACGGCGAGTGGTGGGGCCTGAACGGCATCTACTAGAGGGCGGGATCACCTGTCCGGTCCGCCCGCTCCGCGCCTGCCTGGGCATGCGCGGAGCGGGCGGCCGTCCTCGGAGGCAGTCGACCGAAGCCGACCGGCGTCACGACTGGAGGAATTCCAACATATCCCTGTTGAGGATTTCGGCCTCGGTCGAAATCATGCCGTGCGGGAAACCTTCGTATGTCATGAGGGTGCCCTTTTCCAAAAGCTTGACCGACAGGGGCGCGGAATCCGCGTACGGTACGACCTGGTCGTCCGTGCCGTGCATGACCAGGACCGGTACGTCGATTTTCTGGAGGTCCTCGGTGAAGTCCGTCTCGGAGAAGACCCTGATGCACTCGTAGTGCGCGTTCGCTCCGCCCATCATTCCCTGCCGGAACCAGTTCTCGATGAGTCCCTGCGACACCTTGGCACCGGTCCGGTTGAATCCGTAGAACGGGCCGGATGCGACGTCCATGTAGAACTGCGCCCGGTTCGCCTCCAGTCCGGCGCGCAACGCGTCGAAGGTCTCGACGGGCGAACCGTCGGGATTGGACGCGGACTTGATCATGACCGGCGGAATGGCCGAGGCGATCACCGCTTTCGCCACGCGACCGGGCTTGGCACGTGCCACGTAGCGTGTGACCTCGCCACCACCCGTGGAGTGCCCGACGTGGAAGGCGCCGCGAAGGTCCAACGCGTCGGTCAGCGCCGCCACATCCGCGGCGTAGGTGTCCATGTCGTTACCGGTCCACGTCTGGCTCGACCGCCCGTGGCCGCGCCGGTCGTGCGCGATGACCCGGTACCCCTTCGACAGGAAGAACAGCATCTGGGTGTCCCAGTCGTCCGCGCTGAGGGGCCAGCCGTGATGGAACACGATCGGCTGGGCGGTCTCCGGACCCCAGTCCTTGTAGAAGATGGTCGCTCCGTCACTTGTCTTCACGGTTCCCATGGTTGCCCTCCGTGTCGATCAGCGATCTTTTCGCTCGTGCAGCAGGCGCAGAGTTGAGCCTGTCAGCCGGGACGGCGTCCCACACCCCCGCTACCCCTACTCCTGAGTGCGGCAGGCGTGAAGGATGCGCCCCCACGCCTTTCCGGTGACCATGGATTACCGGGTGCGGAAAGGGGAGAGAAAATGAGCAGGCTCAGCGGGAAAATCGCCGTGGTGACCGGTGCGACGAGCGGAATCGGAGCCGCTGTCGCTCGGAGATTCGTGGACGAGGGTGCTCAGGTCGTCCTCTGCGGTCGCCGTTCGGAGGCCGGCCTCGCCATCGCCGAACGACTCGGGGAAGCCGCCACCTTCCAACGGGCCGACGTGGCGGTCGAGGCGGCGGTGGAAAACCTGATCCGGTCTACGGTGGAGCGCTTCGGACGCATTGACGTCTTGGTGAACAATGCGGGGGCCCCGGCGAATATCTGCTCCGTCACGGAAATCGACACGGCCGCATTCAAGCGCGTCTTCGAGGTGAATGTCTGCGGTCCGCTGTTCGGCATCAAGTACGCGGCCACGTACATGCGGGAGCAGGGCGCGGGCAGCATCATCAACATCGGCAGCATCGCGGGAATGAGAGCGGCCATCACCGGCCTGGACTACTCGGTTTCCAAAGCCGGGCTCCATCACATGAGCGAATGGGCGGCAGCCGAGATGGGGCAGTACGGAGTTCGCGTGAACACCATCAGCGTGAGCGGGGTCACCACGGGGATTTTCGCCAGGGTGGCGGGATATCCGGACGAGGAAGCGGAAGATCCTGAGGTGCTTGCGGCGGTCGCGGCGAAAATCACGCCGCTGCTGAAGGAAGTCAGCCCCATCACACGGGCCGGGACGACGGAGGATGTCGCCGCCGCCGCGGTGTACCTGGCCAGTGACGAAGCGTTCTATGTGAACGGCCACACGCTTCGTCTCGATGGTGGGCACGCCATCGGACAGCCGTATTCGGCGATGCGGGAACAGCGGGCAAGGATCGCCGCAGCGCTCGGCCCTGAATGAGCCTGGTTCCGAGAGGACCGCTCAACGGTCGTCAGCTGTCGCCGAACGCGTCGCGGTGGCGGTCGAGCCATTGCGCGAAGGACTGAAGCCGGGGGTTGAGGGCGCGCACCCGGCTCAGATCCCGGTCGCCCACGAATTCGGCCTCGGCGAGCTGGTAGAAGCGGAACATGTGGGCGAACTCATGGCTGGTGGGTTCCCCCAGGTTCCCGAATTGCTCGATGGTCATCGGACGGTAGTGCACCGTCCTTCCGAGCACCCGGGTGAATGCTTCGGCGTATTGCTGCCCGGTCAGGTGCTCACCCGCGATGCTCACCGTCTCGCCGATCGTCTCCGTGCCCCGCTGGAAGATGCCGTAGGCGGTGCGGCCGATGTCCTCGGAGGCGATACCCGCCAGTCTCTTCCGCCCCATGGGCAGGGTGAGTTCCAGCGTGCCGTCGTCGGCGCGGCGCGGACCGAGGCCGTCGAGGAACGCCTCCCAGTAGAACGTGGAACGCAGGAACGTCGTCGGGACCCGGAGGTCGCGGAAGTACTCGTCGGCGTCGTTCTTGGCATCGAAGTGCGGCACGGTGTAGTCGCCCTGCAGCGCCGGCACCCCGGTGTCCGCCAGGGCCCGGCGTGTGTCCTCCAGCGTCGACCAGATGACGTGCGCCACGCCGGCGACCTTGGCCGCTTGTGCCGCGGTCGCCGCCTGGGCCTTCTCGACCTCCGCCGACATGGACTCGAAGAAGTTGGTCACCACGTAGGCGCCGTATGCCCCCGCGAAGGCCGTACGGAGCGCCTGGGGATCGTCCACCGTCGCCTGCACGACGTCAGCGCCTCGACCGGCGAGGTCCCGCGCGCCACGGGAGTCCGGGCGACGAGTGATCGCCCGGACCGCGAACGGCCCGTCCGGGTCGTCCACGACCGCCCTGACCAGGCCGCCTCCCTGTCGGCCGGTTGCTCCGAGGACCGCGATGATCTTCTTGTCGCTCATGGTGGGTTCTCCGACTCGCTCCGACCGGTCCCGGCTCGGTCCACCGGTCCCGGCTCGGTCTCCGGGCCCGGCTCAGTTCGACGACGTCGACGACCCCGTCCCGGCCCGGGTCGCGTCCCTGCCCCAGCTGGCGAGGAGGCGCAGGCCCTCCGCGGACGGGGTGCCCGGCTCCGCGTGGTAGGTGATCAAGGACTGCTCGGCGTCGTCGACCAGGCGGAAGGTCTCGAAGGACAGGGCCAGGTCACCGACGAGCGGGTGGCGGATCCGCTTGACCCCGTAGCTCTTCTCCTTGACGTCGTGGGTGGCCCACAGCCGCCGGAATTCCGAGCTCTTGACGGAGAGCTCGCCGACCAGGGCCGACAGCCGCGGGTCGTCCGGGTGGCAGCCGGCGTCCATGCGCAGGAAGGCGACCATGTCGAAGGCCTTCTGGTCCCAGTCGACGAACAGCTCGCGGTACTCCGGCCTCAGGAACACGAGCCGCGCCCAGTTCCTCTCCTGCGCGGGCATCTCCGCCCAGTCGCCGAAGACGGCGGCCGCCATCCGGTTCCAGACCAGGATGTCCGAGCGGCGCCCGACGATGTAGGCCGGGACGCTCTCGAACGTGTCCAGCAGCTGCCACAGCGCGCCCCGCACATGCTGCGTACGCGCCGCCGGCTTCTTCTTGTGCTGCTTGGGCCTGGCCAGGTGGGTGAGGTGGGCGTGCTCGGCGTCGGTGAGCCGCAGCGCCCGGGCGATCGCGTCGAGCACCTCTCCCGACACGTTCCGTCCGTTGCCCTGCTCCAGCCGCGTGTAGTACGCCACGGACACGCCGGCCAGCTGCGCCAGCTCCTCGCGGCGCAGCCCGGGGACCCTGCGGTGGCGCCCGTAGTCCGGCATCCCGACGTCCTCCGGCTTCAGCCGGGCCCGCCGGCTGCGCAGGAACTCGCTGAGCTCGGCACGCCGGTCCAGGCCGCCGCCGGGTTCGTCCACGTGCGCGGGCTGTTCTTCCATACGTCCAGTATTCACGGTCGTACGCAGATGAACCTGCCCTCGTCAGAGGTAGGCACGGCGGACGTACGCAAAGCCGTGGCCTGGGTGGATGTGCCCCAGGGCCGCAGCCTGGACGAGTGCCCGGCAGAAAAAGCGGCCGGGCGGATCACTTCCCAAGGAGACCCCTCGGTATGACCACTGTCCCCGCGTACGCCGCCCCCACCGCCAAGGCTCCGCTGGAGCGCACCACGATCGAGCGCCGGGAGGTCGGTGAGTTCGATGTCCTGATCGACATCAAGTACGCCGGAATCTGTCACTCTGACATCCACCAGGCCCGCGAGGGCTGGGGCGAGGCCATCTTCCCGATGGTCCCCGGCCACGAGATCGCCGGCGTCGTCGCCGAGGCCGGCAGCGGCGTGACCAGGTTCGCGGTCGGTGACCGGGTGGGTGTCGGCTGCATGGTCGACTCCTGCCGCGAGTGCGACAACTGCAAGGCCGGCCTGGAGCAGTACTGCACCAAGGGCGCCGTGATGACGTACAACGGCGTCGGCAAGGACGGGCAGCCCACCTACGGCGGCTACTCGCAGAAGATCGTCGTCGACGAGAACTACGTCGTCGGCATCCCGGAGGGCATCGGCCTCGACGAGGCCGCGCCGCTGCTGTGCGCCGGCATCACCACCTACTCCCCGCTCAGGCACTGGAACGCGGGCCCCGGCAAGAAGGTCGCCGTACTCGGCATGGGCGGCCTCGGTCACATGGCCGTCAAGCTCGCCCACGCACTCGGTGCGGAGGTGACGGTCCTCTCGCAGTCGCTGCGCAAGAGGGAGGACGGGCTGAAGCTGGGCGCCGACCACTACTACGCCACCGCCGACCCGAGGACCTTCGAGGAGCTGGCGGGCACCTTCGACCTGATCGTGTCGACGGTCTCGGCCCCGCTCGACTTCGGCGCGTACCTCGCGCTGCTGCGGACCGACGGCGCGCTGGTGAACGTGGGCGCCCCCGAGGAGCCCGTCTCGCTCAACCTGTTCTCGCTGCTCAGCGGCCGCAAGACCCTCGCCGGGTCGGGCATCGGCGGCATCCAGGAGACCCAGGAGATGCTGGACTTCTGCGCCGAGCACGGTCTCGGTGCCGAGATCGAGGTGATCAGCGCCGACCAGATCAACGAGGCGTACGAGCGGGTGCTGGCGAGCGACGTCCGGTACCGGTTCGTGATCGACACCGCGACGATCTGATCGTTGCGTCCCTTCGTCGGCGGCCCGGTGGCAGAGCGCTTCCGGGCCGCCGACGGCTGTGGGCCCGGCCCGGGCGTCCCGCGCGGAAGAGTCCGGCCCGGCGGGGGCGTTACAGGAGCAGACGGGACGAGTGCGCGAGCCCCGCAGGAGACCCGAGGAGGCCACCGATGACCGTCCAGCTGAACCACACCATCGTCGCCGCCCACGACAAGGAGTCCTCGGCCCGTTTCCTGGCCGACCTGCTCGGCCTGGAGGTGAGCCCGCAGTACGGGCCCTTCATGCCGGTCGAGATCCCGAACGGCGTCACCCTGGACTACATGGACACGCCGGGTGACATCGCGCCCCAGCACTACGCGTTCCTCGTCTCGGAGTCCGACTTCGACACGATCTTCGCCCGCATCGAGGACCACGGCCTGACCCACTGGGCGGACCCGCACCACTCCCGCCCCGGCACGATCAACCACAACGACGGCGGCCGCGGTACGTACTTCGAGGACCCGAACGGCCACAACATGGAGATCCTCACCCGCCCGTACGGCAGCGGCGGCTGAGGGCGGGGCGGGACTCACGCCCGACGGGGCGGCGCCATCCCCCACCCCCACCGGGGCACCGGCTGCTCCCCCGGCGCGGTCGCCGTCGCCGACGAGAAGTGGACCGCCAGCCTCGTGCCCCACTCCACGTACGCGAGGAACGCCGAGCGGAACTCCGCGTCCGTCGGCAGGCCCGCCTCGTCCGCGGCGTCCTGGACGAGGTCGACCCAGCGGCGGCGCTGGGTTTCGGTGAAGCCGCGGCCCATGTGCTTGGCGACCATGTGGCCGTGGCCGCCCTGGGTCCCGGAGTAGCCGGGCGGGCCCCCGAAGACCTCGGCGAACCACAGCGCGACGTGTTCGGCGTGCTCGGGCGGCAGGTCCGCGAAGACGGGGGCGAGGACGTCGTCCTCGACGACCTTGGCGTAGAAGGCCTCGGTGAGCCGGGAGAAGGCCTCCGCGCCGCCGGCCCACTCGTAGAGGGTGGGCAGCGCGGACCCGGCGCCGCGGACGGTCGTCGGCGTGTAGTGGCGCATCTCGTCGATGGCGCCGATGTAGGGGCGGATCTCGGCGAGGAAGTCGGGGAAGCTCTCCGAGGTGCGAAAGCCTTCCAGGTGGTCCTCCGTGGAGGTCCACACGATGCGCACGACGTAGTGCTCGAAGTCCTCCTCGCAGCGGGCCAGCTCGTAGTCGACGCACTGCGGGGCCTCGGCCAGGTGGACGGCGGCGCGGGTCCAGGCGGCCAGGAACTCCGCGGACCGCTGCTCGGAGATGCGGTACCTGATGTATTCGACCGTATGGGCAGTCATGTGCTCACCGAAGCACGAAAGCCCGCCGGAAGCAGGACTTCCGGCGGGCGCTCGCCGACGGCTCCGGGAGCCGCTACGGGTGGGTGTTCTCCCGCACCGTGTTCTCCCGCACCGTGATCCGGCCCTTCCTGATCGTGGCCACCCGCGGGACCTTGCGGGCGAGGGCGGAGTCGTGGGTGACCATGACGAAGGTCAGCCCCAGCTCCTTCCACGTCCGTTCCAGCACGTCCATGATCTCGTCGCGCGTCGACTCGTCGAGGTTGCCGGTCGGTTCGTCGGCCAGCAGCACCTTCGGCCGCTTCACCAGCGCCCGCGCAATGGCCACGCGCTGCTGCTGACCGCCGGACAGCTCCCCCGGCAGATGCCCGAGCCGCTCACCGAGCCCCACCGACTCCAGTGCCTCGGCGGCACGTTCGCGCCGCTCCCTGGCCTTGATGCCGAGGGGGACGAGGGCCGTCTCGACGTTCTCCTGGGCGCTGAGGGTGGGGATGAGGTTGAAGGTCTGGAAGACGAAGCCGATGCTCTCGCTGCGCACCCGGGTGAGCCGGGCCTCGGGCAGCCGGGCCAGGTCGGTGCCGTCGAGGGTGACCTCCCCGGAGGTGGGCCGGTCCAGTCCGCCGAGCATCTGCAGCAGCGTCGACTTGCCGCCGCCCGTGGGGCCCTGGATGACGAGCCGGTCGCCGTCGGCGACGACGAGGTCCACGCCGTCCAGCGCGCGCACGGTGTCCCTGCCCCGGCTGTAGTGCTTGGTGACGCCTTTGAGTTCGTACATGGTGGTGCAACTCCTGGGATGCGTTGGGGTGGTGGCCGGTGTGCGCAGCGACCGGGCGGCGCGGGGGGCGGCTACTCCACGCGCCGCAGGGCGTCCGCCGGGCGCAGGCGCGAGGCGCGCCACCCGCCGAACGCGCCGGCGACGAGCCCGCCGGTCACGGCCAGCCCGACGGCGAGGGCGATGGTCGCGACGCTGACGGGGGCCGTGAGGACGACGTCGAGGGTGCGGGCCGCGGCCTGCCGCGCCGGGCCGCCGCCGAAGCCGCCGCCGGGGCCGGCCGGTCCGCCCCCGCCGCCGCCGAGTTCGGCCCGCAGGGTCGGGCTGACCGCGGTGACGACGTACGCCCCCGCAAGGCCGAGCGCGATCCCGAGCGCACCACCGACCAGCCCGGTGACGACGGCCTCGCCCACCACCTGCCGGGTCACCCGCCCCGACCGCCAGCCCAGGGCCTTCAGCGTGCCGAACTCGCGCACCCGCCGGGACACCGCGGAGGACGTCAGCAGCCCGGCGACCAGGAACGCGGCCGCCAGCACCACGATCGAGAGCCACTTGCCGACGCTGCCGGCGAGGTCGGAGGCGGTGGACAGGGAGCCGGAGACGGTGTCCGCGAGGTCGGCGGAGGTCGTCACGGTCGTCCCCGGGATGTTCTTGCGGATCTCCGACTTGACGGCGTCGATCCGCTGGGAGTCGGTCGCCTCGACGTAGATCGTGGTGACCTTGTCCGCCGCGTCGGCGAGGGTCTGGGCCTGCTGGAGGGGGATGTAGAGGTCGGCCGCCGCCTCGCCGCTGTCCGGGGTGGCGATGCCGATGACCTCGTAGGTGACGCCCTTGACCGTGACCGTGTCGCCGACGGCCAGCTTCTTCTCCTTGGCGTAGGAGGCGTCGGCGACGGCGACCTCGGCGTCGGTCTCGGCGGCCTTGAAGGACCGGCCGCTGGTGATCTTCGAGGAGGTCAGCGGACCTAGCGCGGGTTCGGTGACGTCGGTGCCGAAGACGGTGTAGCTGTTGACGCCGAAGTCGGCGCCGCCGCCCTGGACCCGGCCCTCACCGGGCTGACCGGAGGGCCCGCCGTCGGCACCGCCGCCGCCCTGCTCGATCCGGCCCCGGGTGAATTCGCCGCTGACCTTGAGGACCTGAAGGCTCAGGCCGCCGACCGCGTTCGAGACGCCGTCCTGCGAGCCGACCTTCGCGACGGTGGTGCTCGCCAGCGTCTCGAAGCCCTGGACCATGACCCGGTCGCTGCTCTGCTCCTCGCCGGAGTCGCTCTCGCGCGCGTCGAACCGGAACCGCGGCCCCTGCGCCTGCCCCTCCTCGGCGGGGTCCGCGGCCTTGGTGACGGTCATGTCGGTGCCGAGGCCGTACAGCGACTGCAGGATCTTGTCCTGTGCCTGCCCCATGCCGGACGACACGGAGGTGACGACGATGACCAACGCGATGCCCAGCGCGAGTCCGGAGGCGACGACGAGGGCCGCCCTTCTGCGGCGGCGCAGTTCGCGCCTCAGGTAGGTGAAGAACATGTGCCGCAAGCTAGGGACGCACCGTGATGGTCGAATAAGGCGGCGATAAAAGAAGGATGAGAAGCGGCGGGGACGACGCCGGGAAAGACCGAAGGCCGCCCGGGGCGGGCGGCCTTCGTCGTACGGGGGGTGTCGCGGAGCGGGGCTCAGACGGCGGAGCCGGCCTTCCACTGCTCCCAGCTCATGTTCCAGCCGTTGAGGCCGTTGTCCGGCGCGATCGTCTTGTCGCCCGTGTTCTGGACGACCACGAGGTCACCGACGATCGAGTTGTCGTAGAACCACGCGCCCTCGGTCTTCGGGTCGTTCGCGCCCTTGCTGTCGTTCAGGCCGACGCAGCCGTGGCTGGTGTTGACGCTGCCGAAGATGGAGTCGTCGCCCCAGTAGTTGCCGTGGATGAAGGTGCCGGAGCTCGACAGCCGCATGGCGTGCGGGACGTCCTTGATGTCGTACTCGCCCTTGCCGTCGTCGTCGGTGAAGCCGACCGTCGCGCCGTTCATCCGGGTCTCCTTGAACTTCTCGGAGATCACCATCTGGCCCTCGTACGTCGTGTTCTCGGGCGAGCCGGCGGAGATCGGGATGGTCTTGACGACCTTGCCGTCCTGCGTGACCTTCATCTGCTTGGTCTGCGCGTCGACGTAGGAGACCTGGTTGCGGCCGATGGTGAAGGAGACCGACTTCTGCTGGACGCCGTAGACGCCCTCGGCGCCCTCGACGCCGTCGAGCGCCAGCTTCAGCGTGACCGTCGAGCCTTCCTGCCAGTACTCCTCGGGGCGGCAGTCCATGCGGTTCGCGTTGAACCAGTGGCAGGCGACCTCCTGGCCGCTGCTGGTGGTGACGGTGATGCCCTTCTGGACGTCCGCCTTGTTGGTGATCGCCTTGTCGAAGTTGATCGAGACCGGCATGCCGACGCCGACGGTGGTGCCGTCGTCCGGCGTGAAGGAGCCTATGAAGCTGTTGTCCGGGGAGACCGTGGTGAAGGAGGCGTTCTCGTGGGCCTCCAGGCCCTTGGCGTCCTCCGCGGTCACGGCGATCTTGTAGCGCGTGGAGCGCTCCAGCTGGACGCTGGGCTTCCAGCTGGTCTTGTCGGCCGAGATCTCGCCCTCCACGGCGCCGCCGTCGGCGGTCGTCATCGTCACCTCGGTGAGCGTTCCCTTGCTCACCGTGACGGCGGCCGAGTTGTTGATGGAGGCGTTGGCCGAACCGTCCTTGGGTGTGATCTTGATCTGGGCCTCCGAGGTCTTCTGCGCCGCCGCCTCGTCGACCTTGGACTGCGAGCTCTCGGTGCCGCCGTCGCTGCCGGCGGCCTCTTCACCGCTGGAACACGCCGAGAGCACCAGCACGCCACCGAGCAGTACGGACGCGGCCGACAGGCCCCTGCGCCGCTTACTGTTCGTCATCACACGCTTCTCCATCGTTGCCGAATCCCCAGAACCCCGAGAGTCCCCGTCCAGAGTCCCCATCAACCCATACCAACGCTACGACCGGTTCGTCCCGTTCCACATGCCTTCGATGTGTGGGCCACACCACGTCCGCGGGACCTGTGGCCCCTGGTGCGGATGCCGAAGCGTGCGCCCCTTGAGACGAACGAACCCCGGGCGGTGGTTGCCGCCCGGGGTCACGATTTCCCCAAGCCGCGTCAGCCGACCCGCTGTTCTTCTTCGTCGTCGTCCACATCATCCTCGTCGAGGTCCCAGTCCGGCGAATCAGGGTCGTAGTCCACCTGTTCGCTGCTCCAGGAGGCCTGCTGGAGCTCGATCCCGGGCACCTCGCTGACCAGGTCGAACGGGTCCACGAGATACGCCAGCGCCTCCGCGGTGTCTTCCGTCACAGCGCTCTCGGCGTGTACCCGCTCCTCGGCCGGCATATCGGCGTCCTCGGAGATCCGGCGCCGCGCCGCCCGGGTCACGGCCTCCGCGTCGTCGATCTGGAGGACGAGTTCCACCCGAAGCCGTACATAACCTGCTGTCTCTGGAGTGCTCATGCCCGGAGCGTACGGCCAGGGGGCCCCGCGACTTTCCCACGACCCGCGCCTTTCACTAGCATCGGCCCACACGGCCAATTCGCCAGCGTCACAAGGGGATCGATATTCCGTGTCATCCGCTCGCCGTCCGTTGCTGACCGCCACCGCCGCGGGCACCCTGCTGGGGGCCCTGTGGTTCGTCCCCTCCGCCAACGCGACATCGGACGGCCCGCTGAGAGAGCAGGCCGTGGCGGTGATGACGCAGGCCAGGGCCACGACCACGGACACCTCCACCACCTCGGACCCGGGCTCGGCCGCCGACGCGGACACCGGCACCGGGTCGCGGACGGAGACGGGGACCGGGAGCGGGGCCGAGTCCGCGATATCCGTGGACGGCGGGACCCGGCTCGCCGACACCGGCAGCTTCGACAGCACCCCGTACGTCCTCGGCGGCGCGCTCTGCCTCGCGCTGGGCGCCGGATTCGTCGCGTACTCGGTGCGCCGTGAGCGTCTCGGGTTCTGACGCGGCGCCACGTCGGGGGCGCCGCACGCAAAAAGCGCGAAAAGTTCGCTTGACGCGCTCTTGACCTGCGCCGCATAGTCCGATCATGAACAGAACATCGGGTGCGCGGTGGTGCGCCACGGTTGCCGTGGGAGCGCTCTCGCTCGCCCTCCTCACGGGTTGCGCCGACAGCGGTTCGGACGGCTCGAAGGACTCCAAGGGCTCCAAGGGCTCGGACTCCTCGGCCGCCCCGGCCCAGAAGGCCCTCGGCACCGCCGAGTTGCAGAAGCTGCTGATCGCCCAGGGCGACGTCGACGGGTACGAGGTCAAGTCGCCCGACGCCCAGCTCCCCGCCTCCAAGAGCGAGGTGAAGGTCGACAAGGCGGAGTGCGAGCCGCTCGCCTACGCGATGAGCGGTCTCGCGCCGGGCGAATCGGCCGGGGACGCCCGCACCATGGCGACCCAGAAGAAGTCGCCCACCGACACGGCCTCCCAGTCCATGGAGGACATGACGGAGGGCGAGTTCGAGGACGCGTTCTCGGACGCCCTGAGCATCGACATGACCGCTATCGGGCTCTCCTCCTACGAAGGTGACGGCACCGCGGCGACCTTCACGTCCGTCTCGGACGCGATCACCGCCTGCGCGGGCGGCTTCACCCTCACCACCAAGGGCACCGCCCAGAAGGTGGTCGAGGTCGCCACGGAGAAGGGCTCCGGCACCGGTGACGAGTCGGTCGCGTTCTCCGCGTCCGTCGAGATGGAGGGCCAGGACGCGCCCGGCACGGTGCACGCCGAGGTGGTGCGTCACGGCGGCACGCTCACGACGTACTACACGATCAACATGGGCGCGCTGCTGACCGGTAAGGCGTACGAGATCCCCGCCCCGGTGGTCCAGGCCCAGGCCGCCAAGCTCAAGTAACGCATCGCGGGGCCCCGGCGGACGTGCGCCGGGGCCCTGCCGTCTTCCGGGGCCTGGGCTACCGCAGCGGCCCGGTGACCTTCTGCACCGCCTCGACGAGCCGCCCGTCCCGCACGAACGCCTCGGCCGCCGCCAGGTCGGGGGCGAGGAAACGATCCGGCCCGGGGCCGGTCACGCCGGCGGCCCGCGCGGCGTCGATGACGGCCCGGGTGGCCGGCGCCGGGGTCAGGCCCTCGCGCAGCTCGACGGCGCGGGTGGCGGCGTAGAGCTCCACCGCGACGACCCGGGCCAGATTGCCGACGGCCGTGCGCAGCTTGCGCGCCGCCGACCAGCCCATCGACACGTGGTCCTCCTGCATCGCGGAGGACGGGATCGAGTCCGCGGACGCCGGTACGGCGAGCCGCTTCATCTCGCTCACCAGCGCGGCCTGCGTGTACTGGGCGATCATCAGCCCGCTGTCCACCCCCGCGTCGTCGGCGAGGAAGGGCGGGAGCCCGTGGCTGCGGTTCTTGTCCAGCAGCCGGTCGGTGCGCCGCTCGGCGATGGAGGCGAGGTCGGCGGCGGCGATGGCGAGGAAGTCCAGCACGTAGGCGACCGGGGCGCCGTGGAAGTTGCCGTTGGACTCCACCCGCCCGTCGGGGAGTACGACGGGGTTGTCGACGGCGGCGGCGAGTTCGCGGTCGGCGACGAGGCGGGCGTGGGCGAGGGTGTCGCGTCCGGCACCGGCGACCTGGGGCGCGCAGCGCACGGAGTAGGCGTCCTGGACGCGGGGCGCGTCGTCCTGGTGATGGCCCGTCAGTCCGGAACCCTTCAGCACGGCCAGCATGTTGGCGGCGCTGTCGGCCTGACCGGGGTGCGGGCGGATCGCGTGCAGTTCGGGGGCGAGGACCTTGTCGGTGCCGAGCAGGGCCTCCATGGACAGGGCCGCGGTGACATCGGCGGACTTGTAGAGGGTGTCGAGGTCGGCGAGGGCCATGAGCAGCATGCCGAGCATGCCGTCGGTGCCGTTGAGGAGGGCGAGGCCCTCCTTCTCGCGCAGTTCGACGGGCGCGATGCCGTGTGCGGCCAGCAGTTCGCCGGCGGGCCGTACGACACCGTCGGGGCCCTCGGCGTCCCCTTCGCCCATGAGGGTGAGGGCGCAGTGCGACAGGGGCGCGAGGTCGCCGGAGCAGCCGAGGGAGCCGTACTCGTGCACGACGGGGGTGATGCCGGCGTTCAGCACGTCGGCCATGGTCTGCGCGACCTCGGGGCGCACACCGGTGTGCCCGGAGCAGACGGTCTTCAGCCGCAGGAACATCAGCGCCCGGACGACCTCCCGCTCGACGGCCGGGCCCATCCCGGCCGCGTGCGAGCGGACGATGTTGCGCTGGAGCTGGGTGCGCAGCTCCTGGCCGATGTGCCGGGTCGCCAGGGCGCCGAAGCCGGTGGAGACGCCGTAGACCGGGTCGGGCTTGGCCGCGAGCGCGTCCACGATCCCGCGGGCCGCGGTGAGGGCGGCCACCGCCTCGCCGGAGAGTTCGACGCGGGCGCCGGCGCGCGCCACGGCGAGGACGTCGGACGCGGTGACACCGGACGTCCCCACCACCACAGTGTGCATATCCATATTCAGGAGCGTACGCAGTGAATTCCGCGATGTCACGAGTGGGGGCGGGATGTGACCCTTACCGCCCGATGCGTGTGGCTCCGTTCCGGACGCCGTCGGGGCGGCCTCGGCTCACTCGCGGCCACGGAAGCGGCGGCGCTCTCCGGCGGGACCCTCGGGAGGCGCGTCCGCGAGGCGCACGACGGGGTCGTCGGGGCCCTCGCGGCCGGCCACGACCGCCCTGGGCGCGCGGACTCCCTTGGCCCGGTACTGGGCGGCGTCCGCGAGCCGGAAGAGCCGGCGGGCCGAGCGGACCGGGCCGATCGGATCCGCGGTGGACGCGACGCCGCAGGCCACGCCGTCGCCCAGCTCCATCTCCGTGGCCCGGCGGCACAGCTCGTCGGCGACCTTGACGACGTCGTCGGCGGACGGGCCGACGGCGAGCAGGCAGAACTCGTCGCCCCCGAGGCGGGCGGCGAGGGTGCCGGACAGCATGGCGCCGCACAGGGAGAGCACGGAGCCGAAGCGTTCGAGGAGCCGGTCGCCGACGGCGTGCCCGCGGGTGTCGTTGACGCGCTTGAGGCCGTTGAGATCGCAGACGACGAGGCTCACCACGACCCCGTCCCTGCGGTGCCGCTCGACGGCCTCATCCAGGCGCATGTCCACGGCACGGCGGTTGGCGAGGCCGGTGAGGGAGTCGGTGAACGCGAGCCGCCGGGCCTCCTCCAGGCGCTCGGTCTGCGCGATGCCGGCCGCGACGACGGCGGCCAGTACGGTCGCGAAGTCGGCGTCGCCGCGGTCGAAGACCGGGACGCCGAGGGGCCGGGCGACGTACAGCTCGCCCCAGGCGCGGCCGTGCAGGACGACGGGGGCGACGACACAGCAGCCCCGGCCCCTGCGCCGCAGGGCGGCGACCCGCTGATGGCAGAAGCCGGCGCTGCCCGTGGTGGGGCCCTCGGCGGTCTCCACCCAGGCGTCGGGCTCGCCGCCGCCCGCCCACCGCTCGTGCAGGAACTCGGTGATCTCGGCGAACTGGTGCACCGGGTAGGTCTCGCCCTCCGGGAACTCCTCCTCGTCCTCCACCCGCTCGCCCACGTTGACCAGCACCCGCAGCTGCCCGAGGTCCCGCTCCCACACCGAGAGCGCGGCGAAACTCCCGTCCAGCGCGCGGCACGCCCCGAGCGCGGCGGCAGCCCACGACTCGCGCACCGACTGCGCCGCAGCCATGCCCTGCGCCAACGCCACCACAGCCGCGAGCCGGCTCTCCACACCCATCCCCCCAGGCTAGGGAGATTCGGGAGAAATGGGGATGTTTGCGATGCGGTGGAGTGAGAGGACGCGGGGGGAGGTTTGCGGGGGCGTCAGCGCTGCCGGGCGCTGGGCGCGGGCCCGGGCGGCGGCGGTCAAGCTGCGCGAGCCGCACCGGGCCGGCGGGGCGTTGCTCTCCCGGTGCCTCCGAACACGGCACCACGCCGAGCCCTACGGGGCCGCGAGCGACGCGGCGTCGACCTCCCGACCGCCACCGGGACCCGCACCACGCCGGGTTACGCGGGCGCCGACCCCGCGCCCGGCGAGCACCATCGCGACCGGCACGACGCGGGGCCACGTCGCCGCCGCGCCCGGCCGCCGAACGTCAGGGCCCGGCCACTGGGACCTGCGCCACTCGCCCAAGGCCACGCCCGGTCCCCAGCGCCGGCACGACACCGACCTCACGACCGCACGGCCCGGCGTCGACCTCCCCACCGCCACCGGGACCCGCACCACGCCGGGCTACGCGGGCGCCGGCCCGGGCGCCCGGCAAGCACCACCGGGCCCGGCACGACGTGGGGCTACGACGGCGTCGGCGCCGCGGCCAGCCGCCCCGGCCGCGAGGCGTCCCTCACTGGCCCAGCCACTGCGCCGTCCCGAGCGCCACCCAGGAGCGGCACGACACCGACCTCCCGAGCACCACCGGAGCACCGCACGGCGCGGACTCGAGTTCCCGAGCGCCACCGGGACCCGCGCCACGCCGGGCTACGCGGGCGGCGGCCCCGCGCCCGGCAAGCACCACCGCGACCGGCACGACGCGGGGCTACGACGGCGTCGGCGCCGCGCCCGGCCGCCGAACGTCAGGGCCCGGCCACTGGGACCTGCGCCACTCGCCCAAGGCCACGCCCGGTCCCCAGCGCCGGCACGACACCGACCTCACGACCGCACGGCCCGGCGTCGACCTCCCCACCGCCACCGGGACCCGCACCACGCCGGGCTACGCGGGCGGCGGCCCACCGCCCAGCCGCCCCGCCCGCGAAGCGCCTCACGCCGGCCCGGCCGCCGCGGCCTGCGCTTCACGTCCAAGGTCACGCGCCTCCCGGGCACCGCCAAGACCGGCACGAAACAGGGCTACGCGGGCGTCGGCGCCGCGCCCCGCCGTCGCGCTCGCGGAGCCCTCCTTACTGGCCCGGCCACTGGGGCTTGCGCTTCTCGTTGAAGGCGGCGACGCCCTCCGCGCGGTCCCCCGAGAACGCCACCGAACGCCATGCCGCGTCCTCGACCTCCAGGCCTGCCGACAGGTCCAGCCCGTGCCCGAGGCGCAGGGCCCGCTTGGCCGCGCGCAGGCCCACCGGGGAGTTCGCGGCGATACGGGAGGCCAGCGCCAGCGCCTCCTCCCGGTCCCGGCCCTCCTCCACGAGCACGTCCACCAGCCCCAGCTCACGCGCCTCGGCCGCCTCGACCCGCCGCGCGGAGAAGATCAGCTCGGCGGCCCTCGCCGCCCCCACCCGCCGCGGCAGCAACTGCGTACCGCCGCCCCCGGGAATCACGCCCACCGACACCTCCGGCAGCCCCACCACCGCCGTACCGTCCGCCACGATCACGTCGCACGACAGCGCCAGCTCGAAGCCACCGCCGAGCGCGAAACCGTGCACCGCCGCCACCGTCGGCACCGGCAGTTCCAGCACGCCGGTGTACGCCCCCCGCGCCACCGGCCGCTGCCGTACCAGCTCGGCGTCGGTCAGAGAGTTCCGCTCCTTCAGATCGGCCCCCACACAGAACGCCCGGTCGTGCGTGGACGTCACCACGACCACCCGTACGTCCCGGTCCGCACCCAGCGACGCGCAGGCCCCGCCGATCGACCTGGCCATCTCGGTGGACACCGCGTTCATCGCCTTGGGCCGGTCGAGTGCCAGCTCCGCGACGTGCCCGTCGTCGTGCCGCCGCACCAGCACGAACTCCCCGAACCGCTCCTCGCTCATGACACCCTCCCGGTTAACGCGGGTTAACAAGACTCGTCCCGATCATTCCAGCCCGGCCCCTCCGGGGGAAGGCCGGGCCGACGCGCGCCAGGTTCCCGGATCACCCTCCGACACCCCGTTCGAGTGACATGACGCCCGACTCCCTCCCCTGCCCCCGGGGGAGCGCATAGCGTGCGAGCGCCATGGCGCACGGGGGGCGCCGGCGCGCATCGGGGAGGGACCGGCATGAGGACCGACACGCCGACGGGCATCCCGTCGAGGAACGGCCGAGCGAACGGCCAGCGAAGCACCACCGCCCAGGGACGCGGCGAGGGCGGCACCCCTGAGGGCGGCCAAGGCGGCCCCCCGAGGGACGGCCAGGGCAACAGCACCGCCAAGGCCACCCAGGGCGCCGCCCCGAGGACCGGGACGGGGGACGACCGGAAGGCCGATGCGGCCGGTCCGCGGAAGGACGAGCAGGCGAACCCCGCGAAGGAGCCCCAGGGGAACAGCCCCGCAGAGGCTCTGCGCACCCGCCTGAAGGCCACCCCACCGAGCCCTCGGCCCACCGCCCCCGCACCCGACGAACCGACCGGCCCACCCACCGGCCCGGCACCGGAACTGCAGAACGCCGGCCCCACCAGCACCACGGCCGCGCCCCCCAACGCCGGACCCACCAAACCCGAGACCGAACCGCACAACGCCGGCCCCACCAAACCCACAACCAGTCCGGCGAACACCCGACCCACCGGCCGCCCCGCGGCAAGCACCCCCGACAACCCACCCACCGGCCCCAGCGCGATCCCACGCCCCACCCAGCCCACCCTGCTCGTCAAGACCGCGGCCGGCCCAGGCAGCACCCAGCCCACCAAGCCCACAGCCGCCCCGAACGACGCGCGGCGGAACAGTCAGGGCAGTGCCGCGACGCAGCGTGCCCCCCGTGAGGCGCCGGACGCACCGCCCCGCAAAGGCGCCGTCGGCGGCGGCGAGGACAACGCGCCCGCCCATGGCCCCCGCAGGTCACCGGACGCGCCGCCCCGCGCGGGCGCCGTCGGGGGCGGCGAGGACAAGGCGTCCGCGGCCGCACCCCCGGGTGCCGGGAGCCCCGGCACCCGGGGCCGGCACCGCAGGCCCCGTGCCCGCAAGGTGCTTCTCCTGGCCGCCGCCGCTCTCGTCCTGGCCACCGGTCTCCTGAGCGTCGTGCGCCTGGCGCCGGACTCCGGACACGGCGGCTCCAAAACCGCGGCGGCCGGACCCACCCCGGACGCGGCCGTCAGCAGCGGGCAGCCGGCCGACACCTCGGGCGGTGCGTCCCCGGGCGACCGCACCGCGGGCCCCGCCACCCCCGGCTCCCTGAGCCGCCCCGGCACGCCTCACGCGTACGGCACGACGCCCACCGCGCCGGCCTCCCCGCACGGCTCCTCGCGCCCCCAGGGCGACGCGCCGGGCCCGGCTCCGGACATCGCCACGACCATCCCGGACGCCCCGGGCACCCCGGAGACGCCCGTCTCCCCCGCCCCCGGAGGGACCGGCGGCGCCGGCCACACCCCACCGTCACCGCGCCCGCCGACCCCCGGCCCGGCCCCCGCGCCGACGCCCGCCCCGAGCGCCCCGGCCCCGCAGCCCGACCGGCCAGGACTCTGCCTGCCGATCCTCGACCTGTGCCTGGGCCCGCTCCTCGGACGGTGAGGCGGGGTCCCGCTACGGCGCCCCGTCCCGCCGGGTGAGCAGCCACGGCTCGACCACGCCGAGGCCACGCACCGGCCGCTGCCACATCGGCTGGAGCCCGAAGCGGTACGTCGGCGGCTCCTCGCCCTCCTTCTCCGCGGCGGCCGCGGCCTCGGCCGCCTCCGCCTCGGAGGCCGGCGCCTCACCGCTGCGGATCAGCTCCTCGGCGAACGCGCTGTCGACCAGGACCGCGTCCCGCGGCGCTATGGACGTCAACCGGGAGGCCAGGTTCACCGTCGTTCCGAAGACGTCGCCCATACGGGTCGTCACGGTGCCGAAGGCGATGCCGACCCGCAGCTCGGGCATCGTCTCGTCGTTCGCCAGGGTCTCGATGAGCCGCAGCGCGATCTCCGCGGCGACACCCGAGTCGTCCGCGGCGTACAGCACCTCGTCGCCGAGCGTCTTGATCAGTCGGCCGCCCCGCGCCGCCACCAGGTCGGCCGCCGTGGTCTCGAAGGCCTCCACCAGCTCGCCGAGTTCCTCCTCCTCCAGGCGGCGGGTCAGCCGGGTGAACCCGACCAGGTCGGCGAAGCCGACGGCCAGCCGCCGGTCCACCATCTCCTCGTCGTCCCCGGCCTGCACGACCCGCCCGGTCGCCGCGGCGAGCTGCCGCCGCCAGACGTAGACGAGGAACTCCTCCAGTTCCGGCAGGAGCAGCTCGACCAGGGGATAGGTGACCTCGGTGCGGGTCATGCCGGGCTCGGGCGGCTCGGTCAGGCCCTCCAGGAAGGAGTCGATCTGCCATTCCGCGAGGCGGGCCGTGGTCTGTCCGGTGGAGCGGGCGACCTGCACGGCCATCGCCTCGCTGAGCAGTCCCGCCTCGACCAGACCGGCCAGACGCCGCAGCGCCAGGACGTCCGCCTCGGTGAGCGCCTTGGCCTGCCCTATGTCGGCGAAGCCCATGGCGCGCCAGAAGCGGGAGGCCAGTTCCATGGACACACCCGCGCTGCGAGCCGCCTGGAACGGTGTGTAGCGCCGCTCGGCGCCCAGGATGAGCCCTTCGAGCCGCAGGGCGAGCGGGTCCTCGCCGGAGTCGGCGCCCTGCGGGTCCGTGCCGGAGCCCGTGTCGTCGACGCTCACGCCTGCTGCCCTTCCGATCTGCCGCGGTCAGGTATCGACCGGCCCCAACTTTACGTCAGCTGTGCCCCAGGTCACTCCCTCCGGCACTGCGGTCAAACCCCCCTCAAGTGCACGATGTCACCGGCGCCGACCGGCTCCTGCACGCCCTCCGGCGTCGCCAGCACCAGCCTTCCGTCCCCGTCCACCGCGACCGCCTCTCCGACGATCGACCGGTCTCCCGGCAGTTCTGCGCGGACCACCCTCCCCAGCGTCGCGCACCCGGCGGCATACGTCTCCTGCAAGCCGCTGGAGACCGGATCGCCGCCGGCGGTCCGCCACCGCCGGTACCACTCCTCCAGCGAGCGCAGCACGGCCCTCAGCAGCGGGTCCCGGTCGGTGTTCACCGCTTCGGCCAGGGCCAGCGAGCCCGCCGTGGGCACCGGCAGCTCCTTCTCGCGCAGCGTGACGTTCAGGCCGACGCCGATGACCACGCCGTCGTCCACCGCCCGCTCGGCGAGGATGCCGCCGGCCTTGCGCTCCTCGCCGTCGACCGTCACCAGCAGGTCGTTGGGCCACTTGAGTGCCGTGTCGACCCCAGCGGCTCGCGACAGGCCCGTGGCCACGGCCACGCCGGTGAGCAGCGGCAGCCAGCCCCAGCGGGCCACCGGGATCTCCGTCGGGCGCAGCAGCACGGAGAAGAACAGTCCGGAGCGCGGCGGAGCCGTCCACCGGCGGTCCAGCCGGCCCCGCCCCGCGGTCTGCTCCTCGGCGATCAGCACCGCGCCCTCCGCCGCCCTGCCCTCGGCGGCCCGGGCCACCAGGTCGGAGTTGGTGGAGCCGGTCCGCTGCACGACGTGCACCTCGGACCACAGGCCGTCCTCGCGCACCAGCGCCTTGCGCAGGGCCGTGGCGTTCAGCGGCGGCCGGTCCAGGTCGGTCCAGCGGTTGCTCGGGTCTGAGGCATCTCGGGGCGTCATGCAAGCCACCCTAGGTGTGGTAAACGCCGCACTGCCGATCGATAGGCACCCCACTACGCTACGGATGAGTAACCGTCCCCCCTTTTGAGCAGGCAGGGAGCCGCATCCCGATGTCCGAGCCGGAAGAGCTTCAAGAGCGTCACGAGATCGACATCCACACGACCGCGGGGAAGCTCGCGGATCTCCAGCGCCGTATCGAGGAAGCGACGCACGCCGGCTCCGCTCGCGCCGTCGAGAAGCAGCATGCGAAGGGCAAGTTGACGGCGCGTGAGCGGATCGCGCTGCTGCTCGACGAGGATTCCTTCGTGGAGTTGGACGAGTTCGCCCGGCACCGCTCCACCAACTTCGGCCTGGAGCAGAACCGCCCCTACGGAGACGGCGTGGTGACCGGGTACGGCACCGTCGACGGCCGTCCCGTCGCGGTCTTCTCGCAGGACTTCACCGTCTTCGGCGGGGCGCTCGGCGAGGTCTACGGGCAGAAGATCGTCAAGGTGATGGACTTCGCGCTGAAGACCGGCTGTCCGGTCATCGGCATCAACGACTCCGGTGGCGCCCGGATCCAGGAGGGCGTGGCCTCGCTGGGGGCGTACGGCGAGATCTTCCGCCGCAACACCCATGCCTCGGGTGTGATTCCGCAGATCAGCCTGGTCGTCGGGCCGTGCGCGGGCGGCGCGGTGTACTCGCCCGCCATCACCGACTTCACGATCATGGTCGACCAGACCTCGCACATGTTCATCACCGGCCCGGACGTCATCAAGACCGTCACCGGTGAGGACGTCGGCTTCGAGGAGCTGGGCGGCGCCCGCACCCACAACACCGCCTCGGGCGTGGCCCATCACATGGCCGGCGACGAGAAGGACGCCATCGAGTACGTCAAGCAGCTGCTGTCGTACCTGCCGTCGAACAACCTCAGCGATCCCCCGGCGTTCCCGGAGGAGGCGGACCTCGCGCTCACCGACGAGGACCGCGAGCTGGACACGCTGGTCCCGGACAGCGCGAACCAGCCGTACGACATGCACACGGTGCTCGAACACGTCCTGGACGACGGCGAGTTCTTCGAGACGCAGCCGCTGTTCGCGCCGAACATCATCACCGGCTTCGGCCGCGTGGAGGGCCGGCCGGTCGGTCTGGTCGCCAACCAGCCGATGCAGTTCGCGGGGTGCCTCGACATCGCCGCCAGCGAGAAGGCGGCGCGGTTCGTGCGGACCTGCGACGCGTTCAACGTCCCGGTGATCACCTTCGTCGACGTGCCCGGCTTCCTGCCCGGCGTCGACCAGGAGCACGACGGCATCATCCGCCGCGGCGCCAAGCTGATCTTCGCCTACGCGGAGGCCACGGTCCCGCTGATCACCGTCATCACGCGCAAGGCCTTCGGCGGCGCGTACGACGTCATGGGCTCCAAGCACCTGGGCGCCGACCTCAACCTGGCCTGGCCGACGGCCCAGATCGCCGTGATGGGCGCCCAGGGCGCCGTGAACATCCTGCACCGGCGCACCATCGCCGAGGCGGACGACGTCGAGGGCACCCGGGCGCGGCTCATCCAGGAGTACGAGGACGCGCTCCTCAACCCCTACGTCGCGGCCGAGCGGGGTTACGTCGACGCGGTGGTCATGCCCTCGGACACCCGCAGCCACATCGTGCGCGGTCTGCGTCAACTGCGCACCAAGCGGGAATCCCTGCCTCCGAAGAAGCACGGCAACATCCCGCTGTAGTCGACCCCGAGCTGCTGGAGCAGAAATGACGATCAAGGTCGTACGGGGCAATCCGACCCCGGAGGAGCTGGCCGCCGCCCTGGCGGTGGTCCGCGCCCGCGCCGCGGCGGCGTCGGCCCTGCCGCCCGGCGCGCCCCGCCCGCGGGACTCGTGGTCCGACCCGGCCCGCCTCGCCGCCCAGCACGTGCCGCACGCGGGCCCGACGGCCTGGGCGCGGACCTACTGGCCGGCCTGAAGCACCTCGGCGACGGCTTCGGCCATCACCGCGTACCCCGCGTCGTTCGGGTGCAGGTGATCGCCGAAGTCGTACGCCGGGTGCAGCCGGTCCGGGTCCGCCGGGCCGGCCAGGGCGCGGCGCAGGTCCACCACCGCGTCGTACTCCCCCGAGCCTCTGATCCACTCGTCGATCTCTCGGCTCACCCCGGCCGCGCGCTCGCCCCAGTGGTCGGAGCCCGCGAAGGGCGCCAGGGTCGCGCCGACCACCCGTAGCCCCGCCCCTCTCGCCTGGCGTATCAGCTCGCGGTGCCCGGCGACGAGGTCCGCGGCCTCCAGCACGGGAGCGGGCCGGTACGTCGGCTGCTCGTCCGTCTCGCTGAAGCCGATGTCGTTCACCCCCAGCAGCACGACCAGCGTGTCCACGCCCGGCTGGTCGAGGACGTCCCGCCGCAGCCGCCGTACGCCCTTCTCGCCGTACCAGGCGGAGTCGTTGAGCAGCAGGTTCCCGCCGATCCCCGCGTTGATCACCGGCCGTCCGGTGCGCCGGGCGAGGGCGTCGGACCAGCGGCGGTCGGCGCCCGGGGTGGAGCCGAAGCCGTCGGTCAGGGAGTCGCCGAACAGGGCGATCCCGTCGGTGCGCCCGGCGTCGACCTCGACGGCGGTGAGGAAGTACCAGGACTCGGTCACCGCGTCGAAACCCGCCCCGGTGACGTCGGTGAGGAGGTCGCCGGGGCCCCGGTGTCCGGCGGTGAAGGCCTGGGCGTGGAAGGTCGCGGGTCCGGTCACCGCGTCGAAGTACAGCGTCACGGCGACCGCCTCACGCGCGTCCACCGCCAGTTCCACGGCGTCGCTCAGCAACTGCCCGCGCGCCGGTATCACCGCGTCGTGGGCGCCCGCGAAGGTGAGCCGGCGGATCGAGCCCGGCTCGACGGCGGCACCGCCGGCCGTACGCGCCACCGTCGCGCCCGCGACCCGCACGCAGGAGGTGCCGTAGGCGTGGGACAGCCGTACGCGCAGCCGGCCGCCCCCGGCCGTGAGCCGGACGACCTGGCGCAGCGACTGGCGCCAGAAGCCCTCGCGGGACCAGTTGGGGGTGAAGCCGTCGCTGGGGACCTGGGGCGAGGCGGTCCAGGCGGTGGTGAACATGGCACGACCCTTCAAACGGGACTGAAGTTCCCTTAGCCTAACGGAATCACAGGCCCGTTTGTTCAAACTTGAGTACGCGTACTCAGGCGCGGCCGGGCGTCGCGGACCCACGATCGAAGGCATGCTGTGGTCCGACCCGGAGAACGAACCGCCGAAAGAACTGCGCGACATGCAGGTGATGTTGCGGCGGCTGGGCTTTCTCATGGCGCTGGCCATGGTCCTCGCGATGATCGTCATCGGCCTGGGATGAGCCGTTCGGGTCACGCCGATACGCTGACCGCATGACAGATCAGCCGCGCCGCCGACTCGTGCTCGCCTCCCAGTCCCCCGCCCGGCTCGGGCTGCTGCGGCAGGCCGGACTCGCCCCCGAGGTGATCGTGAGCGGGGTCGACGAGGACGCCGTGACCGCGCCCACGCCCGCCGAGCTGGCGCTCGCCCTGGCCGAGGCGAAGGCCTCCGTCGTGGCCGCCCGGCCCGACGTCAAGGGCGCCCTGGTGATCGGCTGCGACTCGGTGCTCGACCTGGACGGCCAGGCGCTCGGCAAGCCCGCCGACGCCGAGGAGGCCACCGCGCGCTGGAAGGCGATGCGCGGCCGGGCCGGGACGCTCCAGACCGGTCACTGCGTCTACGACACGCTGAGCGGGCGGTACGCGTCCGCCACCGCCTCCACCGTCGTCCGTTTCGGTGAACCCACCGACGCGGAGGTCGCCGCGTACGTCGCCTCCGGCGAGCCCCTCCATGTCGCCGGGGCCTTCACCCTGGACGGCCGTTCGGCGCCGTTCATCGACGGCATCGACGGCGACCACGGCAACGTGATCGGGATCAGCCTGCCCCTCGTGCGCCGCCTGCTGGCGGAACTGGGGGTCGGGATCACGGAGTTGTGGGCGACGGCGGAGGGCTGACCGGAGCCCCGTCGGCGCGGCCGGCGTCGTCCCCGGCCTTCGGGGCCTTGCCCGGGACGGGCCGCTCCTGGGCGTCGTACGTCATCAGGAGCAGCACGATCAGGCCCATCACCACCATCATGAACAGGAACGCGTTCTCGCCCACCAGGCCCCAGGACACCGCGCCCAGCACGCCGTGCACCACGGCCGCGCTGATCAGCAGGACACGCCCGAGGCCGGCCGGGGCGCGGTCGCGCACGGCGACCAGCAGGGCGATCACGCCGCACAGGGCGAAGTAGAGCCCGAAGAGCACGCCGCCGATCTTCGAGGACAGGGACATCACGTCCGGGTCGAGGCCCGCCAGTGACATGTCCTGGTTGTCGACCACCATGCCCATGATCCACTGCAGCGCCGCGACGCCGAATCCCTCGACCACGAGCAGCAACGCCACGATCCACGCCACCGGCCTGCGCACCACCGGTCCCCACCCACTTTCGACCGCCGTACCGCCACAGGGGCCGTTACCCCGAGTACGTTCGAGTACATCGCGCACGCTACTAACGGGTAAACCGCGGGACAAGGGTTCCGCCGCGGGCAAAGAATCATTGGGCCATTCGTAGGGACTCCACAAAGAAACCGAGTGGGGCGCGGCACGCTCTCACAGAGACCTTGACCACATGGTAGGGCTAGGGTTTTCCCGAGGAGTCCCGCGTAACGCGCCGCGACAAGGGATTTCGCGGGTCGAGCAAGCCTCGCATCACGCTCCGTGTGGGCAAGCTCACCATTGGGGACGGGTCGAAGTGCCGTGTCGGCAGTCCCTAAACTCGGCTTGTTTCAAGGAGGGAGCCTCAATCGTGCGCAAGGTGCTCATCGCCAACCGTGGCGAAATCGCTGTCCGCGTAGCCCGGGCCTGCCGGGACGCCGGTATCGCGAGCGTGGCCGTATACGCCGACCCGGATCGGGACGCTCTGCATGTCCGCGCCGCGGATGAGGCGTTCGCCCTGGGTGGTGACACCCCCGCCACCAGCTACCTCGACATCGAGAAGGTCCTGAACGCCGCCCGCGAGTCCGGCGCAGACGCCGTCCATCCGGGCTACGGGTTCCTCTCGGAGAACGCGGAGTTCGCGCAGGCGGTGCTGGACGCGGGGCTGATCTGGATCGGGCCGCCGCCGCAGGCCATCCGCGATCTGGGTGACAAGGTCGCGGCCCGGCACATCGCCCAGCGTGCCGGTGCCCCGCTGGTGGCGGGGACGCCGGACCCGGTCTCAGGCGCGGACGAGGTCGTGGCGTTCGCGAAGGAGCACGGGCTGCCGATCGCGATCAAGGCCGCGTTCGGCGGCGGGGGCCGCGGCCTTAAGGTCGCCCGGACCCTGGAGGAGGTGCCCGAGCTGTACGACTCGGCGGTCCGCGAGGCCGTCGCCGCGTTCGGCCGGGGCGAGTGCTTCGTCGAGCGCTACCTCGACAAGCCCCGCCACGTCGAGACCCAGTGCCTGGCCGACACCCACGGCAACGTCGTGGTCGTCTCCACCCGCGACTGCTCCCTCCAGCGCCGCCACCAGAAACTCGTCGAGGAAGCCCCCGCACCGTTCCTGTCCCCGGCACAGGTGGACGAGCTCTACACGGCGTCCAAGGCCATCCTCAAGGAAGCCGGCTACGTCGGCGCCGGCACCGTCGAGTTCCTCGTCGGCCTCGACGGCACCATCTCCTTCCTCGAGGTCAACACCCGCCTCCAGGTCGAACACCCCGTCACCGAGGAAGTCTCCGGCATCGACCTGGTGCGCGAGATGTTCCGCATCGCCGACGGCGAGGCCCTCGGCTACGACGACCCGCCGCTGCGCGGCCACTCCTTCGAGTTCCGCATCAACGGCGAGGACCCCGGCCGCGGCTTCCTGCCCGCCCCCGGCACCGTCACCACCTTCACCGCGCCCTCCGGACCCGGTGTCCGCCTGGACGCCGGCGTAGAGTCCGGCAGCGTCATCGGCCCCGCCTGGGACTCCCTCCTCGCGAAGCTGATCGTCACCGGCCGCACCCGCGCCGAGGCCCTCCAGCGCGCCGCCCGCGCCCTGGAGGAATTCACCGTCGAAGGCATGGCCACCGCCATCCCCTTCCACCGCGCGGTCGTCAAGGACCCGGCATTCACCCCCGAACTGACCGGCTCCACCGCCCCCTTCACCGTCCACACACGCTGGATCGAAACCGAGTTCGCCAACGACATCAAACCCTTCACCGCACCCGCCGACGCGGAGGCCGAGGAGGAGCTGGACCGCGAGACGGTCGTCGTCGAGGTCGGTGGCAAGCGCCTGGAGGTCTCCCTCCCGTCCTCCCTCGGCATGTCGCTGGCCCGCACCGGCCTCGCCGCCGGCGCCAAGCCCAAGCGCCGCGCCGCGAAGAAGTCGGGCCCGGTCGCGTCCGGCGACAGCCTCGCGTCGCCGATGCAGGGCACCATCGTCAAGATCGCCGTGGAGGAGGGTCAGGCCGTCAAGGAGGGCGACCTGATCGTCGTACTCGAGGCGATGAAGATGGAGCAGCCCCTCAACGCCCACAAGGCCGGGACCATCAAGGGCCTGACCGCGGACGTGGGCGCGTCGATCACCTCGGGCGCCCTGATCTGCGAGATCAAGGACTGAGCGGTCGCAGGACATCCTGAGCGCCCGGCGGACGGCATCCCCCGTCCGCCGGGCGCTTCCCGTTCCTTGTGGGCCGTTCGCTCCGCGCGACGGTGTCCCGCCGGTGCGGTACGCGTGGTCCAAACGGGCGCACGCCGAGGGTGCGGCGATCGCCGCCGTCCCCCTGACGGCCGCTCAGGACGGCGCCCGGGCGACTTGACGACGTGCCGGACCGCCTCTCGGCGCGGCCCGCTCAGGCCCGGGTCGCGGCCCGTCACCGCCGGCGCAGATCGGCCACCCTGGCCCGCTCCCCGCCCGCCGACTGCTCGCCGAGGACGGCCGCCGTACGCAGGGGCGACCCGGCACCCGGGACCTGACCGCGCCGGGGGCCCGGGAGTGGAACGTCCCGGCGCTGGCGCGCCGGGTTGCCCTCACCGCCCGCGTTACCGGAGTTTCCCGAGGCGCCCGTACCGGCCACGGCGATCTGGACGCCCTGGTCCGCCAGCGCCTGCAGCTCCGTGGCGGCGCGGTCGTCGTGGGCCGGCGGCTCGTCGGTCACGAGGCGGGTGATCACATCGGTGGGCACGGTCTGGAACATGGTGTCCGTACCGAGCTTGGTGTGGTCCGCGAGGACCACCACCTCGGCGGCGGCCTGGACGAGAGCCCGGTCGACGGAGGCCGAGAGCATGTTGGACGTGGACAGACCGCGTTCGGCGGTCAGGCCGCTACCGGAGAGGAAGGCCCGGGACACCCGCAGCCCCTGGAGGGACTGCTCGGCACCCGACCCCACGAGGGCGTAGTTGGAACCGCGGAGCGTGCCGCCGGTCATCACCACCTCCACCCGGTTGGCATGGGCCAGGGCCTGTGCCACGAGCAGGGAGTTGGTGACGACGGTCAGGCCGGGGACCCGGGCGAGCCGGCGGGCCAGCTCCTGGGTGGTCGTACCCGCCCCGACCACGATCGCCTCGCCCTCCTCCACGAAATTCGCGGCGAGGTCGGCGATGGCGGTCTTCTCGGCGGTCGCGAGATGCGACTTCTGCGGAAAGCCGGATTCCCGCGTGAATCCGCCCGGCAATACCGCACCGCCGTGCCGGCGGTCTAGGAGTCCTTCTGCCTCCAGTGCGCGCACGTCCCGCCGTACGGTCACTTCGGAGGTCTGGACGACGCGGGCGAGCTCACGGAGCGACACGGCCCCGTTGGCGCGCACCATTTCGAGGATCAACTGGCGACGTTCTGCAGCGAACACGAAACTGACAGTAACCCCAACGACCGTCTGGTTTCAGCAGTTTGCGCCGAATAACAGAAGTTGTTCGCACACGTCAGCGGGAAGTGGTATAGCAGCCTACCCAGGCCGCCTATGCCGAACGCATGGTCGGCAACTCCCCGTGACCAGCGAGGAGTCACTTTCGGCCGCCCGGAACGTCAGGCCTCGCCGGTGGCCTTCCGGGCGTGGAGCTGGCGGGCCACCTCCGCGATCGACCCCGAAAGGGACGGGTAGACGGTGAACGCGTTCGCGATCTGTTCGACCGTCAGATTGTTGTCGACGGCGATCGAGATCGGATGGATGAGTTCGGAAGCGCGCGGCGCCACCACCACACCGCCCACCACGATCTCCGTCCCCGGACGGCAGAAGATCTTGACGAAGCCGTCCCGGATGCCCTGCATCTTCGCGCGCGGGTTGCGCAGCAGCGGCAGCTTCACCACCCGGGCGTCGATGACACCGCCGTCGACGTCGGCCTGGCTGTAGCCGACGGTGGCGATCTCGGGGTCGGTGAAGACGTTGGACGAGACGGTCTTCAGGTTCAGCGGGGCCACCGCGTCGCCGAGGAAGTGGTACATGGCGATGCGGCCCTGCATGGCCGCGACGGACGCCAGGGCGAAGATCCCCGTGACGTCACCGGCGGCGTAGACGCCGGGGGCGCTGGTGCGCGAGACCCGGTCGGTCCAGATGTGCCCGGAGTCCTTCAGCCGGACCCCGGCCTCCTCCAGTCCCATGCCCTCGGTGTTGGGGATGGCGCCGACGGCCATCAGGCAGTGCGAGCCGGTGATGACCCGGCCGTCGGAGAGGGTGACCTCGACCCGGTCGCCGACCCGCTTGGCGGAGGCGGCGCGCGAGCGCGCCATGACGTTCATGCCGCGCCGCCGGAAGACGTCCTCCAGGACGGCGGCCGCGTCCGGGTCCTCGCCCGGCAGCACCCGGTCCCGGGAGGAGACCAGCGTGACCTTCGACCCGAGCGCCTGGTAGGCGCCCGCGAACTCGGCACCGGTCACACCGGACCCGACCACGATCAGCTCCTCGGGGAGCTCGTCGAGGTCGTAGACCTGCGTCCAGTTCAGGATCCGCTCACCGTCGGGCCGGGCGTCGGGCAGCTCACGGGGGTGCCCGCCGGTGGCGATGAGCACCGCGTCCGCGACGAGCGTCTCCTCGCTCCCGTCCGCGGCCCTGACGACGACCTTGCGCGACCCGTCGAGCGCCTGCATGCCCTCCAGCCGCCCGCGCCCGCGCATGACGCGCGCTCCGGCCCGCGTCACGGCGGCGGTGATGTCGTGCGACTGGGCGAGCGCGAGCCGCTTCACCCGTCGGTTGACCTTGCCGAGGTCCACGCCGACCACCCGGGCGGCCTGCTCCACGTGGGGGGTGTCGTCGGCGACGATGATGCCCAGCTCCTCGTACGAGGAGTCGAAGGTGGTCATCACCTCGGCCGTGGCGATCAGGGTCTTCGACGGCACGCAGTCGGTCAGCACCGACGCTCCGCCCAGACCGTCGCAGTCCACGACGGTCACCTCCGCACCGAGCTGGGCGGCTACCAGCGCCGCCTCGTATCCGCCGGGTCCGCCACCGATGATCACGATCCGAGTCACGTACTCCATTGTCCCGCACCCTTCAATGTGCGACTGCCCCGGGGGGCCGCCCGAGCTACCACAGGTACCCCTGGCACGGAAGTGACGCGCTGGCCGACTGCCGTAGTCTCGACCCATGTCGCTCTACGCCGCCTACGCCGGCAACCTCGACGCGCGGCTGATGTCCCGCCGCGCCCCCCACTCGCCGATGCGGGCCACGGGGTGGATGAACGACTGGCGGCTGACGTTCGGCGGCGAGCACATGGGCTGGGAGGGCGCGCTCTCGACGATCGTCGAGTCACCCGGTTCCCAGGTCTTCGTCGCCCTCTACGACGTCGCACCCATGGACGAGGAGTCACTCGACCGGTGGGTGGGCGTCGGCCTCGGCGTCTACCGCCGGATGCGCATCCGCGTGCACACCCTGGAGGGCGAGGAGGGCGCGTGGGTCTTTGTTCTCAACGGCTACGAGGGCGGTCTGCCCTCCGCCCGCTACCTCGGCGAGATCGCGGACGCCGCGGAATCGGCGGGCGCGCCGCACGACTACGTGATGGAGCTCCGCAAGAGGCCCTGCTGACCCCGGCCCCCGGCTCCTAGACTGGGCGGACCGACGCCCATGGGAGAGCGCATGTCCCCCACCACGTACGACGTCTACTTCACGGTGCAGGCGGCCGAGGCCCGTGACCGGCTCGACGACGGGCAGCGCATCGCCTTCGACAAGGGCATCTCCCTGCTGGCCCGCGACCCCTTCCTCCCGGTGTCGCGCCCCATAGGCTCGACCGGCGACGACCGTACGATCCGGCTCACCCAGAACATCATCGTGGAGTACACGGTCAGCCGGGGCCGGCTGCTGATCTTCATCGTCGAGGCCTTCAACGACAAGGACGTCCTCGTCGCCGACGAATGACCGTGCCGCCCCTTCTCGTCCCCCGCTCGTGGGAAACGACAAGACAACGATCGCAATCCCGTGACCTCCATCATCTACGCGCGTAGGACCGGACCGGCTACCCTCGTCCGCGTGAACGCATCTCTTCTTCCGGACGACATCCAGGGCGACCCCTACGCCGCCGCCGACGCCGCCGCCGCTCGCCTGCGCGAACTGACCGGCGCCGAGTCCCACGACGTCGCCCTCGTGATGGGCTCGGGCTGGGCGCCGGCCGTGGAGGCGCTGGGCGCTCCCGAGGCCGAGTTCCAGGTCACCGAGCTGCCCGGGTTCCCGCCGCCCGCGGTCGCCGGGCACGGCGGCAAGATCCGCTCGTACCGGATCGGCGACAAGCGCGCCCTGGTCTTCCTCGGCCGCACGCACTACTACGAGGGCCGCGGCGTCGCCGCCGTCGCGCACGGCGTCCGCACCGCCGTCGCCGCCGGCAGCAAGACGATCGTGCTCACCAACGGCTGCGGCGGCCTGCGCGAGGGCATGCGCCCCGGCCAGCCGGTCCTGATCAGCGACCACATCAACCTCACGGCGACCTCCCCCATCGTGGGCGCGAACTTCGTCGACCTGACCGACCTCTACTCGCCCCGCCTGCGCAACCTGTGCAAGGAGGTCGACCCCACGCTGGAGGAGGGCGTCTACGCCCAGTTCCCCGGCCCGCACTACGAGACGCCGGCCGAGATCCGCATGGCCCGTGTGATCGGCGCGGACCTGGTGGGCATGTCGACGGTCCTGGAGGCCATCGCGGCACGCGAGGCCGGCGCGGAGGTCCTCGGCATCTCCCTCGTCACCAACCTCGCCGCCGGCATGACCGGAGAGCCCCTCAACCACGAGGAGGTCCTCCAGGCAGGCCGCGACTCCGCCACCCGAATGGGCTCCCTCCTGACCCAGGTCCTGGCCCGCCTCTGATCCGTGGGGCGCACGGCGCGGCACCCGCCTACGGCGCGAGGCGAGCGGACCACTCGGGCGTCACTCGCATGGCGCGGCAGCCGCGCACGACGGGAAGGGGGCGGGTCGGGGGGGTGTCCGCCCGCAGCGGCTGGCGCGTCAACACGGGTACGTCGGTGAGAGACCGGTTCCGCGCCGTTCCGAGGACGGACACCCCCCGACCCGCCCCGACGAGACGACCACCCCCCGCGCGCCGGCAACCCCCAACGGACCGGCACAGGCGCCGCAGGCATCGCACCGCACCCGCACCACCCCCGACGAGAGGCTGACCGACCGTGCAAGACGACCTCCTCGCCCAGGCCCAGTCATGGCTCGCCGAGGACCCGGACCCGGACACCCGTGCCGAGCTCGCCCACCTGATCGACACCAAGGACGTCACCGAACTCGCCGCCCGCTTCGCCGGCACCCTCCAGTTCGGCACCGCCGGCCTCCGCGGCGAACTCGGCGCCGGCCCGATGCGCATGAACCGCACGGTCGTCATCCGCGCCGCGGCCGGTCTCGCCGCGTACCTCAGGAAGCAGGGCCACGAGGACGGCCTCGTCGTCATCGGCTACGACGCCCGCCACAAGTCGGCCGACTTCGCCCGCGACACCGCCGCCGTCATGACCGGCGCCGGCCTCCGCGCCGCCGTCCTCCCCCGCCCCCTGCCCACCCCCGTCCTCGCCTTCGCCATAAGGCACCTCGGCGCGGTCGCCGGCGTGGAGGTCACCGCCAGCCACAACCCGCCCCGCGACAACGGCTACAAGGTCTACCTCGGCGACGGCTCCCAGATCGTCCCGCCCGCCGACACGGACATCGCCGCCGAGATCGCCGCCATCGCCTCCCTCACCACGGTCCCCCGCCCCACCGAAGGCTGGGAGACCCTCGACGACACCGTCCTCCACGCCTACCTGGCCCGCACGGACGCCGTCCTCTCCGCCGGCTCCCCCCGCACCGCCCGCACCGTCTACACGGCCATGCACGGCGTCGGCAAGGACACCCTCCTCGCCGCCTTCGACCGCGCGGGCTTCCCGGCCCCCGCCCTCGTCCCCGAGCAGGCCGAGCCCGACCCGGACTTCCCCACGGTGGCGTTCCCCAACCCGGAGGAGCCCGGCGCGATGGACCTGGCCTTCGCCAAGGCCCGGGAGACGCACCCCGACCTGATCATCGCCAACGACCCGGACGCGGACCGCTGCGCGGTGGCCGTGCAGGACGGCGACGACTGGCGGATGCTGCGCGGCGACGAGGTGGGCGCCCTCCTCGCCGCCCACCTGGTGACCCGCGGAGCGCAGGGCACCTTCGCGGAGTCGATCGTCTCCTCCTCCCTCCTCGGCCGCATCGCCGCGAAGGCGGGCCTGGCCCACGAAGAGACCCTCACGGGCTTCAAGTGGATCGCCCGCGTCGAGAACCTCCGGTACGGCTACGAGGAGGCCCTCGGCTACTGCGTCGACCCGGACGGCGTACGCGACAAGGACGGCATCACGGCGGCGCTCCTGATCACGGAACTGGCCTCCACCCTCAAGGCGGACCACCGCACCCTCCTCGACCTCCTCGACGACCTCGCGGTCGCACACGGCCTGCACGCCACCGACCAGCTCTCGGTCCGTGTCCAGGACCTCTCGGTGATCGCCGACGCCATGCGCCGCCTGCGCGAGCAGCCGCCCACGCGGCTCGCGGGCCTGCCGGTCACGAAGGCCGAGGACCTCACCCGGGGCACGGAGACGCTGCCGCCCACGGACGGCCTGCGCTACACCCTCGAAGGCGCCCGCGTGATCGTCCGTCCCAGCGGCACGGAGCCGAAGCTGAAGTGCTATCTGGAGGTCGTGGTTCCCGTCACGGGACACGCCGACCTCCCCGCGGCCCGCGCCGAGGCGACGGACCTGCTGGCGGCGATCAAGCGGGACCTGTCCGAGGCGGCGGGCATCTGAGGCACCGCGGCACGCGGGCCGGGCGGCGCCCGCCCCGCGGCACGCGGGCCGGGCGGCGCCCGCCGCCGGCACGCCGTCCCCAAGGGTTCCCCGATTCACCGGGAGTTGGGCTGTAGCTCTCCCCCCGGCTGTCTGCTCCGCTCCCGCGCGTCCCACGCTGGGGGAAGTGCGGATGCGCTCCTCACCCCCCCCTTGGACGCATCCGCCCGCAGGTGTCCCGCACTTCGGAACACCCCCCGCGGGACGCCGGGCGCAGGCCCGGCACGGGATTCTCGGCAACGGATCACCGGCCGAACCCGTGTCGGGCAGGTGCCTTCCCGCCCCCTCCGGTCAGCCGGTGGCCAACGCGGTGGTGTCGGACGAGGTGGGCTCAGGGCTCTCAGGGCTCCCGGTGGTCTCGCCGGGCGAGGGGGACGCCGGGGCCTCGGTCGACGGCTCGGGGTCCGGGGTGGTGGTCTCCGAGGGACTCTCGCCCGGAGTGGGCGCGGCGGTGTCGCCCGGCGTCCCGGTCGGCGTGGGCCCGTCGGAGGGCCGGTCACCCGGCGTGGAGGAGGGCCCGGGTGTGGAGCCGGGACTCGCGCCGTCGGACGGCGTGGGCGGCTCGGGCGACGTGGACCCGCCAGGCGCGGCAGTGGCACCCCCGCCGGAGCCCCCGTTTCCGTTCCCGTTACCGTTCCCGCCCCCGGCGCCGCCCCCGCCCCCGTTCCCCGCCTCGGTCACCGGCCTGGTGGCGGGGTTCCCGCTGCCGGCCCCCGGGCTTTCCGGGACGACGCCCGTGCCGTCGGGCACGGCGTGCACACCGCGCAGATAGAACTCCATCCAGCCGAGGACGAGGTTCAGGTAGTCACGCGAGTAGTTGTAGCTGAGGATCGCCCGCTCCAGTCCGGCGGCCGTACCGAGGTCCCGCTCACCCGCGCACAGGTAGTGCCCCGCGGCCAGGGCGGCGTCGAAGATGTTGTTCGGGTTCGCGGTGCCGTCCCCGTTGCCGTCGGCGCCCCAGGTCTTCCAGGTGGTCGGCAGGAACTGCAGGGGCCCGACGGCCCGGTCGTACACGGCGTCCCCGTCCCACCGCCCGCCCTCGCTGTCGAGGATCAGCGCGAAGCCGTTGCCGTCGAGGGCGGGGCCGGTGATCCGGGTGAGGGTGTCGCCGTCGGCGTCCACGGCGCCGCCGCTCGCGTGCCCGGACTCCACCTTGCCGATGGCGGCGAGCAGTTCCCACCTCAGCCGGCACGAGGGATCCGTGCGCCCGACCGAGGCGGTGGCCCGCCGGTAGGCGGCGAACACGGTGGACGGCAGCCCGGCCTCGGTCCCGACGCGCCGGGGAGCGGGCTTCGCGGCCTCCTCGCCCCACACCTTCTCGACGGCCTCCACGTCCTTCAGGGGCGGGAGTTCGACGTGGTACGAGTCGTCGCCCTGCGAGCGGACCTCCGGCAGTGCGGCGTCCGGCGGCACGAATCCGCCGGGCACGCTCATCCCTCCGTCGCGCGAGGCCTGCTGCGCACCGAGGTGCCCCGGCGCCTGGGAGCCCGCGGTGAGCAGTGCCGTGGCCACGGTGGCCACCGTCGCGACGACGGAGCCGCGCAGTCCGCGCCGGCCCCGCAGCCGTTCGCCCGCCTCGTGGAAGGGTCTGGTGAGCGGACGGGACATCAGAACACTCCTGTTGCCGAGGTGACGGTTCCGGTTTCCGCGACCGACGCTAGGCAGCGGCGGGCGGCACGAGGGCTCCGGGCCGACTCCGAGGGGAGAAGCCCGGATGAACAACACACGGCCGGGACAGGCGCGTCGGGCAGGTGCCCTCACTCGCGGACGAGATAGCTGAAGCCCGTGTCGTCGCCGACGCAGGACTGAAGGGTGAGGTCGCCCCAGTAGAGGCCGTGGGAGGGCGTGCCGCGGCCCGGTGAGACGTGATGGGCGTAGACGCGGTACGTGAACGTGCCGCGCGGCGTCGTGGCGGTGACGGTCGTCCCCACGGGCAGCTGGGCGAACCGGTCGAAGCCCCCGCAGTACTCGTGGCCCACGACGACGGCGGTCCGCAGCGCGTACCCGTCCTCGGTCCCGAGGTCCGGCCCGGTCCACTGCACGGCGTCCTCGCACGCGTCGACGGCGTCCTGCCCGCCCCGGACGACCTCGGCCGACCAGTCGCCGATCCGCAGGGTGGTCGACCCGTCCTCGCTGCGTGCACCGAGCGTCCGGGGCGACGGTGTCGCCCGGGGGCTCCTCGTGGGCGTGGCGCGGGGACTCGGGGACACCGACGGGACCGGATCGGGGCTCTCGGACGGCAAGAGCGCGGGGGTTGCGGCCGGTGTGGGTGAGGGGGACGGCGTCGGCCCCGAGACCCCGCCGGTCGGCGCGGGCGGCACAGGAGCCTTCGCCGGGGTCCGCACCGGGCGGGGCTCGGCGGGGACCTCGGACACGACGGGCCCTGCGGACCCGCCCCGGACGGCCGGTTCGGCCACCGGGGCGGACGCGGGCGGGCCGGCCGGCGGCTCGTCGGGCACACCGGGCACGGCACAACCGACGAGGGCCACGGAGACGGCGACACCGAGAAGCGCCCCCACGAGCGGCACCGCACGGCCACCTCGTCCTGGGGGCGTTGCGCAAGGGGTACCGGTCATCGCGGAGATCCCTTCGTAGGGCCGGCCGGGGCACCGCTCAGCCGAACCGCCCGTTCACGTAGTCCGTGGTGCGGGGGTCCTGGGGGTTGTTGAACATCGCGTCGGTGGCGCCGTGTTCGACGATCACGCCCGGGGTGCCCTGTTCCGCGAGGAAGAAGGCGCACTGGTCGGAGACGCGGGCCGCCTGCTGCATGTTGTGGGTGACGATCACGATCGTCACCTCTTCCTTCAGCTCGTGGATGGTTTCCTCGATACGGCGCGTCGACGTCGGGTCCAGGGCCGAGCAGGGCTCGTCCATCAGCAGTACGCGCGGGCGCACCGCCAGCGAGCGGGCGATGCACAGCCGCTGCTGCTGGCCGCCCGACAGCGCGCCGCCGGGCTGGCGGAGGCGGTCGCGGACCTCCTTCCACAGGCCCGCCTTGGTCAGGCACTCCTCGACCAGCCAGTCCTTGTCGTCGCGGCCGGCCTTGATGCCGCCGAGCTTGAGGCCCGCGGTGACGTTGTCGTAGATCGACATCGCCGGGAAGGGGTTCGGCTTCTGGAAGACCATGCCGATGTGGCGGCGGGCGTGCGTGATGCGGCGGCCGCGGTCGTAGATGTCGTCGCCGTCGAGGAGCACGCGGCCGGACAGGGCGGCGGAGCCGACCAGTTCGTGCATCCGGTTCAGGATCCGCAGGAAGGTCGACTTGCCGCAGCCGGACGGGCCGATGAGCGCCGTCACCCTGCGCGCGGGCATCGTCAGCGAGACGCGCTCCAGGACCTTGTGGTCGCCGAACCACGCCGAGATGGCGTCGGCCTCCAGGGTGGCGGGGTCGCTCTCCGCGGTCGCCGCGCCCAGCTTGCGCGGCTTCGCCGTCGTCATCTGCTGGGTCGGATCCAGGATCTCCTCGACGAGGGTGCTGGTCGCGTCGGTCGTGTCGGACATGGTGGGGTGGACTCCTCGTCGGTCAGAGCAGGTTGGGCAGGAGACGGGCGGCGGCGCCGGAGACGGCCAGGCCGAACGCGGCCAGCACCGGCACGGCGACGACCCACGTCTGCCAGCGGCCCCACGCGCGGTAGGCGGCCATGGTGAGCAGGGCGGCTAGCAGCAGGCCCTGCGACCACAGGAAGACGGACAGCCAGGCCGCGCCTTCCGTGCCCATGGCCTGCTCGGACTCGTCGATCCAGCCCGGCGCGAGCGGCCGCGGCGGCGCCGGCATCACGTCGCTGGTCAGCTCCGCGTCGACACGGAGCGTGCCGGAGGGGGTGTAGGGCCCGCCCTCGGCGGTGATGAGGGTGAGCCTGCCCGCGCCCTCCTTGAGGGCGGGCGGCAGCGGGTCGCCCTCACGGCGGACGGCCGAGACCTCGTACGTGGCCGTGCCCTGCCCGGTCGTGACCCGGATCTCGGTGCCGAGCGGCAGCTGGTGCAGGTCGTTGAACGGGCTGCCGTACGCCCACTGGCGGCCCATGATCACGCTCGTGCCGGCCTGTCCCGGCAGCGGGGTGTCCCGGCGATGGCCGGGGCCCGACATCAGCACGCCCGAGGTGGTGCCCTCGGCGACGACCTCCCTCAGGCCCAGCGTCGGGATCCGCAGCAACGCCACCGGCGCGCCGGGCTCCAGCAGCTCGCCCTCGTAGGTCTGCTGGCCCACCGGTGCGACGCCGAGCGCGAGTTGGCGGCGGAGTTCGTCGTACGCCGTCTGCTGGTCGCGGGCGTGCTGGAGGTGGCCGACGATCGTCAGGTTGGCGGCGAAGCCGAGCAGCAGCGCGGCGAGCAGGCACAGCGCGACCCCGGCGAACGCGAAGCCGGCGCGTTCGGCCCGCGGCGGCCCGGCGGCGTGCTCGGGCTCGGGTGAGGACGCCGCTGCCGGTGGCGCCACGGCCGGCGGGGGCGGGGACAGCACGGTCACGGGGTGCGCTCCTGTGGAGAGGTGTCGAAGGGGGATACGGAGGCGCGGGCGGCGGGGTGGTGTCCCGCCGCCCGTGCTCCGAGTGCCGTCAGGCCCTGGGCTCGCCGAAGCTCAGCAGCCCGTTGCGGCGGCCGAAGCGCACCGCGAAGATGCCGGCCGCGACGAGGACGATCGCCCCGATGCCGGAGAACAGCGCGATCTGGCTGCCGGTGGAGGCGAGGCCGCCGCCACCGCCCTGCGGGGAGTTGCCGCCGGTGTCGCCGCCGGTGCTGCCGCCGGTGTCGCCGCCGGTCGTGCCGGACGTGGTCCCGGAGGTGTCGCCCGACGGGTCGTCGGTCGGGTCGCCGGTCGGGTCGTCGGTGGGGTCACCGGAGGGGTCGTCGGTGGGGTCACCCGAGGGGTCGTCCGAGGGCTCGCCACTGGGGTCACCGGAGGGCTCGGCGAGGGTGAAGGACGCCTGGGCGTTCGCTCCCCCGTCGCACGCCGGGGTCCACTTCCAGGCGTTGTCGCCGGCGACCGCGTCCTCGGGCACGGTGAGGGATGCCCAGGTCACCGTTCCGTTCGGGTCGGCTGTGGCCTTGGGGAAGTCGGCCTCGTGCTTGTCGAGGGCCAGCGTGTACTCCTCGCCGGCCGTGCAACGGCGGACGACGAGCTTCACCTGCTGACCGCGCTCCAGCTCCGGGACATCCGGCAGCCGCTCGCCCTGGGCGTTGTGGAGTTCCACCCGGGGCAGCTGGACGACGAGCCTGACGGGCTCGGACTCGGAGGCGCCCCACTCGGCGGTGTTCGCCGGGACGAAGCGGGCGGTGAAGTCGTGCGGCCCGTCGTCCAGAGCGGGAGTGGTGAGTTCGGCCTTGCCGTTCGCGACCGCGGCATCACCGAGCGAGGTGTCGCCGTCCAGGAAGGTCACGTTCCCGGTCGCCTCTGACGGGGTGACGGTGGCGGTGAGCTTCACCGTCTGTCCGGGTTCCACCTGGGAGGGGCTGTACGTCAGCTCGGTGCTGGTCGCCTCCGCGCCCTCGCCCTGCGCCCAGGTGTCACCGGTGACGGTGATCTTCTGGGTCCAGTACGGGTTGCCGGGGACGATCTCCTCCGAGGGCTTGGCGAAGTCGTAGTTGTCCACGCAGAAGGCACGCAACTCGTACGTACCGTCACTGGTGACGATGTCGGCGAGGCTCTGCACCTCCATGCCGGGGTTGTCCGCGGCGGCCAGCGAGATCGACGGCGTCGCCTGGGTGTACGGCCCGCCGTTGCTCACGCCCCTCAACACCGTGGCCTCGGTGCCGTCCGCCTTGACGAGGTAGAGGTTGAGATGGCTGTTCCAGTTGATGTCCTCGATCGTGACGTCGGGACACGCGGCGGGAATCCCCAGAGTCGCACCGAGCGGCTCGGGGTCGCTCAGGCTGCCGCCGGACGCGATGGTGAAGTCCCCGATGGACGCCGCCCGGGCAGGCTGGGACTGGGACGCGACGAGGGCCACGACGCCCGCGACGAGCACGGCACAGGCGGCCAGGATCGCGGCCGCTCTTCGGAAGGGTTGGAGCACTGTCATTGCGGAGGCCCCCCGGGGGACTGTTGGCTGCACGGACTCATGGACAGCGCGTGGGGCCGGGCACCTGGTCGGTGCCCGGCCGTCACGCGGTGGTGCGGATGACGATCGGCGTCTACCGGTTGCCGGTGGTGCTGGTGTCACCGCAGTTGGACGGCGCGGAGTCGGCGCTCAGGTCACCGAAGCCGTAGTTCTTGACGGTGGCGATGTTCTGGCAGACCTGGGAGCTCGCACCGACGAAGGCGCGCGCGATGTTCGCGTCACCGAGCTTGGCGGTGGGGACGACGTTGTAGACGTCGCGCGCGAAGGTGAAGTTCGGGTTCAGGGCGAGCGCGCTGCCCGAACCGGTGGTCGGAGCCACACCCGCGATGCTGCGCAGACGCGACTCGCCACGGCGGTTCGGAACGTCCGCGAAGCCCTTGCCCTGGGCGATCCACTGGGCGACCGAGTACGGCATGATCTGGGTGCCGCTCGCGAGCGCGACGCCGTCGTGCTCCTGGACCGTGTCGTCGACGCAGCCGGCGTTCTTGGCCGTGGTGATCTCCGCCTCGGTGACACCGATGGACGACAGCCAGTAGGTGCGGGTACCGGAACCGGCCTGCGGCAGCAGCGCCTTGGAGACCGTCTTGGTGACACCGGCGTCCACGAAGGTGCAGTTGCGGTAGATGGACTGCAGCTGCGCGATGGACAGGTTGGACGGCAGGGTGCTGCCCAGGTCGGTCGCGTAGGTGACCGCGTCCTTGCCGAACGGGATGAAGGTGAGGGTCGAGCCCGCGGTCGACGGACCCCGCGAGGAACGGGCGAAGTCGACACAGTCGGACTGGGCCGTGTTGTTGATGTCGGCGAGCAGTCGGTCGATACCGGCCGAAGAGCCGTTCGGACGGGCGATGTTCGCGCAGTGCGCGTCGGCCTTCGGGGTGATCGTGGCGGAACCGGTGGCGTTCCAGGAACCGACGATCTTGTTGCCGCCGGCGTCCACCGCGACCTCGCCAAGGCCGTTCACCACGTACTGCGTGGTGTCGGAACCGACACCGGCCAGCGCACGGAACGGCGGGGTCGTGTAGTCCGCCGACGCCGGGGTGGACATGATGCCGACACCGAGGGCCGCGGCACCGAGAACCGCGGCGCCGACCTTGGCGCGAGACTTGACGTTCACTTCTGATCTCCTTGTTTCGGATTTCGAAGGCTGGACGTTCAAGCTGAATCCGGATTGCTGTGCTGCCGACCCGTCGATCGGCCACCGCATACATTTCCAACATTTCCTGGCAGTGGCCACCAATTCCCAGCGAGGGAAAGGTTACGAGCAGGCTTACGAGGTGTCTCCTAGGGAGTCCGCCGATGGGCGAGGCGCAGCATTATCGGACCCGAAAGCCCGGCCGCTCCACCGAGGACGAGAACGCCGACAAGAACCCAGCGGATGACGCCCATAATCTCTCCGGGCGTAAATCCGCCCTTCGCTTCGGCGACGTTTTGCTGAGGCCCCGAGGAGGGTGCCGCCGAAGCGTCCGCGGCGGCCGGTCCCGACGCCGACGGCTCCGCGCTGCCGCCGCCGGTCGCGCCACCCGCTCCCGACGCCCCTCCTGCCGTGCCGGCACCGGAGGAGTCCCCTCCGGCACCACCGGCCGGCCCCGGTCCCGCGGCGCCCGGGTCGTCCGGGTCCGGTTCGCCGGAGGGGTCGTCGGAGACGGCTCCGCGCTCCAGGTCGTCCGCGGCCTTCTCGGCCCGCGTGCGCAGGTCGGCCGGCAACGGAGCGTAGCCGTGGGGCAGTTCTCCGGCCGACAGGCCCGGCGTCTGGCCCGGACCGGCGGCATACCTGATGAACTCCGCGTAGGCCTTGCGGGCCTCGGTGTCCTGGTCGACGGACGCGGCGGCGTAGGTCACCGCGCTCAGCGGGTAGGCCTGGCCCTTGGCGCGTGCCGGGTCGGGCTCGAGCACACCGGCGTCGACGGACGACGGCAGCATGGTGTCGACGCCCGCGAGAAGGGAGGCGGTCGACGGCTCGACGAACTCGCCGTCCGCGTTGCGCAGACCGGCCACGGGCAGTCCGTAGCGTTCCGCCGAGGGGATGTCGACGACCGCCATGACCGCGCGACTACCGGGCAGCGGGGCGTCGTTGACGAGTTTGTCGGGTGCGCCGTTCCCTCCCGCCTGCCACAGAATCGTCCTGTTGTTGTTCCCGCGACGAGCTCGCACCGCCCCGTCGTGCAGGTCGGCCGTGTAGGGGGCGATGTCCAGGAGGGTGTAGGGCAGGCTGGCGCCTCCGGAACCCGTCGCAATTCCCTCGCTCGGGTCCACCTTCGGGTACTCGTTGAAAGTGGAGTTCTCGTCGAGCCCCAGTTCACCGAAATACGGATTCACTTTCATCCCGTTCGGGTCCGCCTTTCCCGCCAGAAAGTCACGGGCCTCCGGGTCGGACTGAAGCCAGTTCCACACCAGCCGGGCAGTGTCGGAGTTCCCGATGGGCACCATCAAACTCATGGGGGACCCGGGAACCGGGGGGAAATCAGGATTCAGCTCTGTGAACTCCGGATCCTCGGTGTAGTCCAGCGGATTGTCCTTGATGTGCTCCGGACCGGGAGTCAGGGAAACATCATTTCGATAGGAATGAGTGAGCATCTTGGCGACGAGCCGTGGTGTGAGCCGCATGTCCTGGACGACACCGTCCGGCCCTTCGACGAAGAACGCGAAGGCCAGCCCGGAGACGGCGACCGGCGCGTGGACGATCGCCGGCCCGCCCTCCGCCTGCTCCACGGGATCGACGGTGAAGCCCAGCGTGGGTGTCTCGGCCGATGTGCTCAGCACCTGGCTCCTGGCCTGCTCCTCGGCGGCCGAGGTGAAGCCGAACGTGCTGTCCGTCGAGGTGCACAGCCGCGGCTGCCAGGACGTGACCGCGTCGGTCAACAGCTCGGTGCCGATCGTCGGCCGCTCCGGCTGCCCCTCCGGGCAGAACTGGTCGACCTGGAGGAAGTCCAGCGGGAAGACGATCCGCTGGGCCCAGTTCGTCGCGGAGAGCGGCGAGGTCCTGAGACTGCCGAAGCCGATGTCGTTGCCGTTGGTCTCATGGATGCCACGCGGCACGACCACCAGCCAGCAGGGGCGCGGAGCAGCCGGCCGCCCCTGGGGGGCCGTGTTGACACCGCATCCGAGGTAGTCGGCCTGGATGCCGTCCTGCATCTCGAACACCGTCTCGCCGGTGCCGTTCGCGAACGTCAGGTTCGCCTGCTGTTCGTTGGTGTCCAGCGGGCCGAAGTACGTGTAGTCGAAGGCTTGTGTCGTGGCCGGTTCCCCGTTGGCCGGGCGGAACGGCACGAAGCTCCGGGCTGCCTCGTCCTGGTCGAGCGAGGGGTTGAGCACCCGGCCCTGGCCGTCCGCCACCACGGCCGCGGACCCGCCGTACACACACTGCTCGGGATCCGGGCCGTCGGGGTCGTCGCCCCAGCACTGCATGATCTGCAGGTAGTTGCCGTTGAACTGGCCGTTGCCCCGGGTCTGCTCGCCACCCTCCCAGGTGACGCGCACGCCCTGGGACCGGAGTCCCTGTGTCTGATGCACCGTCACTTCGAGGTCGGAGAAGTCGTCGTACTTCCCCTTCGGTCCGGACTTCGTCACCGCGGAGGAGTCGCCCTCCGCCGCCACCGCCGGCTGAGAACCCGGCGGGATCGGCAGCAAGGCCACCACCAGCGCGGCCAGCAGGCACCCCACGGCGATCGGGATCCGCGGCCGGCGCCGCGTCGTCACCGCGGTCATGCCGCGCCCCCCTTCCGGCGCGTCCTGCCACCCATCACCCGCGCGAGCACCGGGGGTCCGACCACCACACCCAGCAGCAGCGCCGCGGACAGCGCCATCAGTGCCGTCCGCAGGCCCAGGGAGTCCCCGGTGCCCAGGGACACCGGGCTGGCCGCGACCGAGCTGTCCCCGGCCGTCCGGTCGGCGGCGAGGACCTCGCCGGTGTCGGGGTCGACGACCGTGCCCCCGGTCGTCCCGGACGTGCCGCCGGTGCCGCCGCCGTCGGTGCCGCCGGTCGAGCCGCCCGTGGCACCGCCCGAGCCCGTCGAGCCGGACCCGCCGGTCGCGCCGGAGCCGCCGGTCGAGCCGCCGCCACCGCCGGTGGAGCCACCGCTGCCGCCCGTGCCGGAGCCGCCGCCGGTGCTGCCGCCGCCGGTCTGGGTGGTGGGTTGCCTGGCGCCGCCGGTACCGGTGGCGCACTGGTCCGCGCCCTTCTTGTCGCACGCCTTCGGGTACGGGGCGTTCTCGATCAGCAGGTTCCTGCCGCCGGAGAACGTCGGGTTGTTGCAACGGTTGATGTCGATGCTGCCGGTCTCGGCGCCGGGGATCTTCCTCGTCTGCTCCATGCCGGCCTCGACCAGGTTCTTCGGCAGCGGCGAGTAGCCGAGGCGGTCGGCCTGCTGCTGGCCCTCGCAGAGGAAGTAGTTGTTGAAGGCGCTCAGGGTCCGGCCCTTGGCCTTGGTGAAGCCCGCCTCCTCCTTGGTGGGGATGATCATGTAGCTGTAGCTGGAGAGCGGGTAGGTGCGGCGGTCGCCGAAGCTGTAGACGCTGTCCAGGTTCTGGGTGAGGTAGGTCGCCGAGCGCGGGTCGTTGTTGATCCTCGCCTTGGTCAGCGCCACCGCCACGCTGGACGCGGTCGGCTCGACGTAGTAGCCCGACTTGTTCAGGACCTTGACCACGGGGAAGCCGGCGTTGCGCGCGTAGGAGTACTCGACGTACGTGATCGCGCCCTCGGCCTGCGGCTGGCGGGTGTAGCCCGCGACGCCGAGCGAGGTGGACTGGGACACGAATCCGGAGCCCGGGATGTTCGGGAAGTACGAGGTCAGGCCGCAGGGCGTCTGCTTGCCGGCGCGGCGGCAGTAGTCGTTCCACAGGGAGCCGTACTGCTTGGACATCCACAGCGTGAACTGGGCGGTCGTGCCCGAGCCGTCGGAGCGGACCACCGGGACGATCCGGCGGGCCGGCAGGTTCAGCCCGGGGTTGTCGGCCTTGATCTCGGCCGCGTTCCACATGGTGATCCTGCCGGTGAAGATCTTCGTGATGACGTCGCCCGAGAGCCGGAGGTTGGTGACGCGCTGGCCGCCGATCCTCAGGTTGTACATGAACGACGTACCACCGGCGACGATCGGCATGTACGCGTACTTGCGCGACGGCGGGGAGTCGACGTTGCCGAGGTCGTTGAGGCCGTAGGGGATCTCGGAGACGCCGAAGTCCGAGGTGCCGTCACGGAACTGGTTGCGGCCGATCGTCGAGCCGACCGACGCGTAGTTCACCGTCATGCCCTGCTGGCGGACGTTGCGGCGCCACTGCTCGATGGCGTTGGCGCTCCAGGTCGAGCCGGAGCCACTGATCTTGGTGTAGGTGGCGGCCTGCGCGTTCGGCGGGTCGAGGGCCAGCAGCGCGCAGACCAAGGCGACGAACAGCGCCAGCGCCTGGTACACGCGCAGCGCGCGTGGACGTCGGACAGGTGCGGAAATCACGGGGTGCTCCTCGTCGGTGCGTTACTGGCTGACGGCGGGACGGACGGGGCGTGGGCCTGCGAGGTGAAGCGCTTGGCGTCGCGGCGGGAGGCCCGCACACGGCGGTGTTCCTGGCGGCGCGTCAGCTGACCGGGTCCGCGGCCGCCGAAGAAGCGGGCGAGGACGAACAGGATCAGCACCAGCACCAGCAGGACCGCCGCGGTGCCGAAGCCGCGGGCGATGTAGCTGGCCTCGGGGGACTTGACGAGTTCGAAGGCCGCGAGCGGCAGCGAGACCATCGGGTCCTGGAGCGGGTTGGTGTTCAGCTCCGCGGTGTATCCGGCGGTCAGCAGCACCGGCGAGGTCTCGCCGACACCGCGCGCGGTGCCGAGGATGACCGCCGTCGTCAGACCGGACCGGGACGTCGGCAGCACCACGTGCCAGACCGTGCGCCAGCGGGAGGTGCCGAGCGCGTACGACGCCTCCCGCAGCGTGCCGGGGACCAGCCGGATCACCACGTCCGCGGCGCGGATGATGATCGGCAGCATCATCACGGAGATGGCGAGCGCCGCGGCGAGTCCGGAGCGGTCGAAGCCGAGCGCCAGGATGAAGGTCGCGTAGATGAACAGGCCGGCCACGATGGAGGGCAGCGCGGTCATCGCCTCGACGATGGTGCGCACGAACCGGCTGAAGCGGCCCGGGATCTCGTTCAGGAAGACCGCGCAGACGAGCCCGGTCGGGATGCAGATCACCAGCGCGATGCCGATCTGCCACAGCGTGCCGACGATGGCGTGCAGGATGCCGCCGACGCCGAGCGGCTCCAGCGGGCCCGCGGCCGCCATCGACTCCGTGTAGAAGTTCAGGTGCGGCAGCGCCTCACGGCCCTCGTAGAGCGTGTAGACGACGACGAAGGCGAGCGCGGCCAGCATCACGACGCCGAGGCTCTGGACGACGGCGGCGGCCACCCGGTCCCGTACGGCGGGGCCGTCCTCGTCGAACGAGACCACCAGCGCGTACAGGCCGATGAAGAGCACGTAGGCGATGACGACGAAGCCGAGCGCGCCGTTGAAGGGCAGCAGCCGGTCGAACATCAGCCAGGTCAGGGAGAGCGACGCGGCGGCGGCGCCCAGCATCGCGTACACGTCCGTGGCGCGCAGCGTGGACAGGTTCCTGCGGGACTCCCCGAGGGTGCCGCCCCCGCCGGCACGGCGGCCGGGCAGGGTCGTGCCGGGGCCGGCGGGCCGCTGCGGCGCCGCCTGGCGCGGTCCGCCCTGCGGCTCCTGGTCGCTCGGCGGGCTCTGTGGCGTGGTGACGGTCATCTGGCTCGGTCTCCTCAGGTGTCGCTCGTCGCGCCGGAACGGCTGCGGGCGACGATCGAGGACGCGGCGAAGTTCACGACGAGGGTCATCAGGAAGAGCGCGAGGCCGGCGGCCATCAGCGCGGACATGCCGAACTCGGTCGCCTCGCCGTAGCGCAGGGCGATGAGGGAGGAGACGGAGTTGGTGCCGTTCTGCAGGATGTGCGGCTGGATCTGGAAGACCGGCGAGATGATCAGGTATACGGCGATGGTCTCGCCGAGCGCCCGGCCGAGGCCCAGCATGGTGCCGCCGATCATTCCGCCCTTGCCGAAGGGCAGTACGACGCTGCGGATCATGCCCCAGCGGTTGGCGCCGAGCGCGTAGGCGCCCTCCCGCTCGCCGACCGGGGCCTGCGAGAACACCTCCCGCATCACCGAGCAGATGATCGGCGCGACCATCAGGGACACCACCATGCCCGCGATGAACGTGGACGACGTGAAGACGGTCGCGGTGGCGAGGGGGTCGGTCGGGTCGGCGCCGTCGACCTTGAAGACCGGGATCCAGCCGAAGTACGTGGAGATCCAGCGCGACACCGTGACGACGTGCCCCTGGAAGAAGAACAGGCCCCACAGGCCGTAGACCACCGACGGCACGGCGGCCATCAGGTCGACGACGCTGATGAGCGTCTGTTTGATCCGCGCCGGCGCGTACTCGGAGATGTACAGCGCCGTACCGAGCGCGAGCGGGACCGCGAAGACGATGGCGACGAGGGCGATCAGGATCGTGCCGACCAGCACCGCGGCGATGCCGAAGTTACGGCCTTCCGGCTCCCACGCCTCGGTGGTGATGAAGTCCCACTGCGCGACCTCCAGCGCCTGCCAGGCCCGGTAGGTGAGGAAGCCGCCGACGAGCAGCATGATCGCGAGCACCAGGGAGCCGCCGCCGCGCAGCACCCCGCGGAAGACCCGGTCGGGCACGCCCGGGTCGACGTGGAGGCGTCTTCGCGGGTCGTCCGCCGGGACCACTGGTCGCTCATCTCTTAGCGTCGTCACATGTGTTGACGCTCCAGAGAAACGGTGGACGCCCGCGCACACCCATGTGAACTAGGCAACCCCGAGGGGCAACTTCGGGGGTTGACGTGAACGCGGCGACGACGGAACGCGTACGGGGTACGGGCCCGGGAACACGCGTCGGGGCCCGGGCCCGCCGGTGCGGCGGGCCCGGGCCCCGTTGCGTGCGCGCCGAGCCGTCGGCCCGGCGTCGTCCTCGTCTGCTCAGCCGACGCTCTCTCGCGTCGTCATCTGCTCGGCACACTCACTCCGCGTCGTCCCACGGAATCGCTCCGCCCGACCCGATCTCGGTGAGCAGCGCCCGAAAGCGCTCGTAGGCGGCCTGGCACGTCGAGTGCCGCTCATAGGCGCGTGACGAGACGGCCACGGCGCCGCCGGCCCGGTCCCGAAGCCGCCAGACCCAGCCGCTCCCCTCCGACGTGTGGTGCACCGCGCCCGGTAAATGCGCGACCTCGGCACACAGCCGCTCGAACGCCGCTCGGCACTCGTCGTAGCCCTCGTAGGTGACCGCCGCCATGGCGATCACCCGTCCGTTCGTGGCCGTCAGACGCCACGAGTAGGTTCCGTCCGCCCCTATGTCTATTTGACAGCGCGTGCCGGGTACAGCAGCGCCGCCCTTTCTTCCCGCCATCCATCCCCACCCCTGCGTTTCCCCTGTTCCCGACATCAGGAAGCCGCACGAGCCGACGCTGGTTCGTCGACGGCGCGGCACACGCAGGTTAGTGAGGCGGGAGTGATACGCGATCGCCGTCGGTAAGTGCATTCGACATGCTTCATGCGAATGTTGCCCCTCGTTCATGAGTGCGACCGACGGCCCCCGTCAGGCGGGACGGACACCCTGTCCGGCCGCCGGCACCCCGCCGGGTCGCCCGCGGCACGGCGGGGCGGTACGCGTAGGTGGGCGCCAGGTCCGCTGAAATTCGGACCGAATTTCCCCGTCGGTTTTCCATGGAATCAATCCACCGGATATTCCGCGCGCATTACTTCGCAGGGAAATAGGTCCGCGCATCGGCACCTCCGTGAATTACCTCCACGAAAACGTTCCTAAATCTCCACGGAATGAGTACGCTGCACACGTCAATTCGGGCCCGCCGGGGGGTTTTGGACGGGCCGCGGCATTCACATTGGGGAATTCGCATGCGCATGAGCTCTGCTGTCGCCGCTGCGTGCGGCGTCGTCGCCCTGTCCGCCCTCTCCGTTCCGGCAGCCCACGCGGACGAGCAGTTCGGCGACACCGAGGTCACCGGAGTCGTCGTCAACGACGGCAAGCCCGTCGTCGTCGGTACGACCGCGAGAACCGTGACCGTCGAGGTCACCGCCACCGACCCGTCCGGTCTGGAGCAGATCAACGCCACCCTGTACCACGGCTCGATCGACGCCCCGGACGCCGCCGTGTCCTCGACCGCGGCCTGCGGCCCGACCGCCGACACGACCAGCACCTGCACCCTGACCTTCCCGCTCACCCCGGGCACCGCCCCGGCGGACGACGCGCAGGCCGGCACCTGGAAGGTCAGCGCCTACGCGATCGCCCCCGACAGCGACGCCCACTTCGTCGACGCCGCCGCCTCCTTCACGATGCTGCGCCAGACGCAGGTCACCGCCGACGCCACCCCCGAGCCGGTCAAGCGGGGCAAGCCGCTCACCGTCAAGGGCGGCGTGCAGCACGCCGGATGGACCGCCGGGACGAACGTGGCCGCCGGCGCCGGCCAGGCCGTGAAGCTCCAGTTCCGCCCCGAGGGCTGCCGGGAGTTCAAGACCGTGAAGACGGTTCTGACGGGTGCCGACGGCTCGCTGTCCACGAGCGTGCGCGCGTACAACGACGGCACCTACCGCTGGTCCTACGCCGGCACGTCCGGCACGGCGGCCGCGGTGTCCGCGGGCGACTTCGTCGACGTGCGCTGACCCCGAGCACTCGGCTCGCGCAAACAAACGGCGCCGGTCCGCCCACGTGGGCGGACCGGCGCCGTCAGGCCCAGGCATCGCGTCGGCCGGGACGGCGATCGGGCGCACGCGGTGGGCGCGCACGCCTGTCAAGACCGCCCGACGGACTCACGCCACGGGCGCCTGCGATCAGTACGCCGACCCCGACGCCCCGAGCGAACCCGTCGGGTGCCAGACCGTCTTGGTCTCCAGGAAGGCCGTCATGCGGTCGGTCCCCGGAGCGGCGAACCAGTCGTCCACAGGCTGTGGACGCAGCACGCGCTTGAGGTTGTCCGCGGCGGCGATCTCCAGCTCCTTCGCCAGCACCTCGTCGGCGCCCGCGAGGTCGATGGCGTTGACGTCCTGGTGCGCGGCCAGCGGCGCCGCGATCTCCGCCGTGCGGCCGGACAGGACGTTGACCACGCCGCCGGGGACGTCGGAGGTGGCCAGCACCTCACCCAGGGACAGGGCGGGCAGCGGGGCCTTCTCGGACGCGATCACGACGGCCGTGTTGCCGGTCGCGACGACCGGGGCGACCACGGAGACCAGCCCCAGGAACGACGACGCCTGCGGGGCGAGGACCGCCACCACACCCGTCGGCTCCGGAGAGGACAGGTTGAAGAAGGGGCCCGCCACCGGGTTGCCGCCGCCCACCACCTGGGCGATCTTGTCGGTCCAGCCCGCGTACCAGACCCAGCGGTCGATCGTCGCGTCGACCTGCTCGGCGGCCTTGGACTTCGACAGTCCCTCGGCGTCCGCGACCTCGTGGACGAACTGGTTCCTGCGGCCCTCCAGCATCTCCGCCACGCGGTAGAGGACCTGGCCCCGGTTGTACGCCGTCGCCCCGGACCAGGCGCCGAACGCCTTGCGGGCGGCGACGACCGCGTCACGGGCGTCCTTGCGGGAGGACTGCGGCGCGTTGGCCAGCCACTTGCCCTTGGAGTCCGACACCTCGTACACCCGGCCGCTCTCGGAACGCGGGAACTTCCCGCCGACGTACAGCTTGTAGGTCTTCAGGACAGAAAGTCGCTCAGACATCGAGGTACGCCTCCAGGCCGTGGCGGCCGCCCTCGCGGCCGAAGCCCGACTCCTTGTAGCCGCCGAACGGCGAGGTCGGGTCGAACTTGTTGAACGTGTTGGACCAGACGACGCCCGCGCGCAGCTTGTTCGCGACCGCCAGGATGCGGGAACCCTTCTCCGTCCAGATGCCCGCCGACAGTCCGTACGGAGTGTTGTTGGCCTTGGCCACGGCCTCGTCCGGCGTACGGAACGTCAGCACCGACAGGACCGGGCCGAAGATCTCGTCGCGGGCGACCGTGTGCGCCTGGGTGACGTTGGTGAACAGCGTCGGGGCGAACCAGTAGCCCGAGGAGGGCAGTTCGCAGGACGGGGACCAGCGCTCGGCGCCCTCCGCCTCGCCCTGGTCGGCGAGCGCGGTGATCCGCGCCAGCTGCTCGGCGGAGTTGATCGCGCCGATGTCCGTGTTCTTGTCAAGCGGGTCGCCCAGGCGCAGCGTCGACAGGCGGCGCTTCAGCGAGTCCAGCAGTTCGTCCTGGATCGACTCCTGCACCAGCAGCCGGCTGCCCGCGCAGCAGACCTGGCCCTGGTTGAAGAAGATGCCCGTGACGATGCCCTCGACGGCCTGGTCGATCGGGGCGTCGTCGAAGACGATGTTGGCGCCCTTGCCGCCCAGTTCGAGGGTGAGCTTCTTGCTCGTGCCGGCGACGGTGCGGGCGATCTCCTTGCCGACGGCGGTGGAGCCGGTGAAGGCGACCTTGTTCACGTCCGGGTGCGCGACGAGCGCGGCACCCGCGTCACCGTAGCCCGGGAGGATGTTGACGACACCCTTCGGCAGGCCGGCCTGGCGGCAGATGTCGGCGAAGAACAGGGCGGACAGCGGGGTCGTCTCGGCGGGCTTCAGCACCACCGTGTTGCCGGTCGCGAGCGCCGGGGCGATCTTCCAGGCCAGCATCAGCAGCGGGAAGTTCCACGGGATGACCTGGCCCGCGACGCCCAGCGGCCGCGGGGACGGTCCGAAGCCGGCGTGGCCGAGCTTGTCGGCCCAGCCCGCGTAGTAGAAGAAGTGCGCGGCCACGAGCGGCAGGTCGGCGTCCCGGGTCTCCCGGATCGGCTTGCCGTTGTCCAGGGTCTCCAGGACGGCCAGCTCGCGGGAGCGCTCCTGGATGATGCGGGCGATGCGGAACAGGTACTTGGCGCGCTCGGCGCCGGGCAGCGCCGACCACTTCTCGAAGGCCTTGCGCGCGGCCCGCACGGCACGGTCGACGTCCGCCTCGCCGGCCTGGGCGACCTCGGAGAGGACCTCCTCGGTGGCCGGGGAGACCGTCTTGAAGACCTTGCCGTCGGCCGCCTCGGCGAACTCGCCGTCGATGAACAGGCCGTAGGAGGGGGCGATGTCGACGACCGAGCGGGACTCGGGCGCGGGTGCGTACTCGAACACGGAAGCCATGGTGATCAGTCCACCGTCACGTAGTCGGGGCCGGAGTAGCGGCCGGTGGCCAGCTTCTGGCGCTGCATCAGCAGGTCGTTCAGAAGCGAGGAGGCGCCGAAGCGGAACCAGTGGTTGTCCAGCCAGTCCTCGCCTGCGGTCTCGTTGACCAGGACGAGGAACTTGACGGCGTCCTTGGAGGTGCGGATGCCGCCGGCCGGCTTCACGCCGACCTGGACGCCGGTCTGGGCCCGGAAGTCGCGCACGGCCTCCAGCATGAGCAGCGTGTTCGCGGGGGTGGCGTTGACGGCGACCTTGCCGGTCGAGGTCTTGATGAAGTCGGCCCCGGCCAGCATGCCGAGCCAGCTGGCACGGCGGATGTTGTCGTACGTCGAGAGCTCGCCGGTCTCGAAGATGACCTTCAGCCGGGCCGCGGTGCCGCAGGCCTCCTTCACGGCGACGATCTCGTCGTACACCTTCATGTACCGGCCCGCGAGGAAGGCGCCCCGGTCGATGACCATGTCGATCTCGTCGGCGCCCGCGGCCACGGCGTCACGCACGTCGGCCAGCTTCACGGAGAGCGCGGCGCGGCCGGCCGGGAAGGCGGTGGCGACCGAGGCGACCTTGACGGAGGAACCGGCGACGGCCTGCTTGGCGGTGGCCACCATGTCGGGGTAGACGCAGACGGCCGCGGTCGCCGGGGTCGTCCGGTCCGTCGGGTCCGGGTGGACCGCCTTGGCACCGAGCGCCCGGACCTTGCCCGGGGTGTCCGCGCCTTCCAGCGTCGTCAGGTCGACCATCGAGATGGCGAGGTCGATGGCGTAGGCCTTCGCGGTGGTCTTGATGGAACGGGTGCCGAGGGAGGCGGCGCGCGCCTCCAGGCCGACCGCGTCGACGCCGGGCAGCCCGTGCAGGAAGCGGCGCAGCGTGCTGTCGGAGGCCGCCGCGTCCGAGAGGGAGTGTGCAGTGGTGGGCATGGTCACCAGACGAGCATATCTACGCGCGTAGCGGCTGTACAGCCCCCCGAAGTGGGCCGGCGGGCGACGACACGGTCGGCCTGGCACCCCGGGGCGTGGCCCGGTGGCGGCGGGCGTGGTGTGTCTGGGGGCGTTCCCGGCGGGGCCGGGGGCTCCGCGCCCAGGGGAGACGGGCGATCGGCGGGGTGGTGGGGGGATGCGGCAGAATCGGAGGCATGACGACCCCGGACCAGCAGTCACCCGCGCCGCAGCCCTCGCGCCCCACGACCCGGGACCGGATCTACCGGTCGCCGATGGCTCTGGTCGGCGGCGTCCTGGTGCTCGGCCTCGCCGGGTGGCTGGGCGTGGACGCGATCATCGCGGGCGAGGGCAGTACACCGTGGCTGGCACTGGCCACGCTCCTCCTCCTGGTGCCGCTGGTCGTCGCCTTCACCGTGCGGCCCGCCGTGTACGCCGGTGAGGACCGGCTGCGCGTGCGCAACCCGTTCCGCCTGATCGTGCTGCCCTGGGGCGAGGTCGCCTCGCTGCGCGCCGGGTACACCAACGAGGTGGTCAGCAAGGCGGGCGACAGGTACCAGCTGTGGGCCATACCCGTCTCCCTGCGCGCCCGCGGCAAGGCCGCCCGCAAGGAGGCGCGGCGCACGGCGCAGGCGTCCGGCGGCGGCAAGGGCCGCGGCCGTGGCCTCGGCGGGCTGTCGGACGTCGACGTCCAGGACGGCCCGGTCCGCGCCGAGAGCGACCAGATCATCCACGACCTTCGCCAGACGCTGGAGGCCCGCGAGAAGGCGAGGTCGGCCCAGGGCGAGGTGACCGTCCGCTGGGCGTACGAGCTCATCGCACCGGCGGTGGCCGGAGCGGTGCTGCTCGCGATCCTGCTGGCGATCGGCTAACCACCCCCTTCACCGGAGGCCGGCACCCACGCACGACGAGCCGACCCGCCCACGTACACCGGGCCCCCGCTCAGCAGAACCCGCGACGCCGGGCCGCAGACCCGCGCCCACGCCCCCGCGTCGGAAGCCCGGATGCCGACGAACCCCGGCACAGCCATCCGGCGATCGGCCGGCCACACCCATGGCCGGAGGCCGGCATCCGCGCACGGCGGGCGGCCCGCCCACGGCCGCCGGGCACTACCCGCCCAGCGCAAGCAGAACCCGCTACGCCGGGCCGCAGACCCGCGCCCCCCGCCACGGAAGCCCGGACGCCGACGAACCCGCGACGGCGGACACCGGCACAGGCGCCATCCGGCGATCGGCCGGCCACACCCATGGCCGGAGGCCGGCATCCGCGCACGGCGGGCCGACCCGCCTAGGTACGTCGGGCGCCCTTCGCTCAGCAGAACCCGCGACGCCGGGCCGCAGACCCCCGCGCCCACACCCCCGCCGCGTAAGCCCGGCTGCCGACGCGGCGCGGACCCCGACACAGCCGTCATCCGGCGATCGGCCGGCCACGCCCACGGCCGGAGGCCGGCATCCGCGCACGGCGGGCGGCCCGCCCACGGCCGCGGGCGCCCCCGCCCAGCGCAAGCAGAACCCGCTACGCCGGGCCGGATGACAGACCAGCGCCCACGACCCCGCCACGGAAGCCGACGAACCCGCGGCGCGGGCCCCGGCGCAGCCGACCTCAGGTGTGCGGGATTCGCGTCGCGGTCAGCTGGGAGGCTGCCGGGGCCGTGCGGGCCGGAGGGCGCCAGGTCCAGGTGCGTACCGTGTCGAAGCCTGCCGCGTGCACGGCTGCCGCGAGGGCGGACAGGCCGGTGGGGAGCCACCGCTCGTGGGCGGACAGCAGGAGCTGCCCGCCGGGGCGCAGCACGCGGTGGAGCTCGGCCAGGGCGGCGGGGACGTCGGGCCAGAGCTGGAGGTTGTTGACGGAGATCACGACGTCGACGGAGGCGTCCGGCTGTCCGGTGCGCGCGGCGGTGCCCGGACTGAGGCGCAACCGCCCCCGCCGGATCAGCGGTGCGCAGCGGCGGCGGGACATGGCGAGCATGACGTCGGAGGGTTCGATCCCGATGACGTGGGCCGAGCGTTCGGCGGCGGCCGTGAGACCGACGCCGGGGCCTGGGCCGAGGACGAGGACGACGTCCTGCTCGGCGGGCGCGGCGAGGGCCACGGCATGGCGTTCGGTCGCGGCGTTGCCGCGGGCCATGAGATGGCCGCCGAGACGGCCGAGCGGTCCCCTGGGCCGGCCGAAGCAGGTGGCGAGGAGCTGTCCGACGATGCTCTGCACCCCCGCATCCAAACACGGGCCCCTGACCGCCGCATGCGGGGAAGCGGGGTGCGTCGGATCCTTGAACACGACTTGCCCTACCTATCGAGAATCGATAGATTCTTATCGTGAGTCGAGAGAGGGAGAGGCCATGGGGCAGATGACGACGCTCGCCCTGCGCGGCGTACTGGTGGTGTTGCTGGCCGGGTCCGTGTTCGTGCAGGCCGTGATGGTGCCGCTGATCGGGGCCGATCTGGAGGAGGGCACCTCGGAGTTGGCGTATCCGCGGGCGGCGTTCCTCGTCGTGCTGGTGCTCGGCGTGGTCACCGTGCAGGTCGTCCTCGTCTGCGTGTGGCGGCTGGTGACCATGGTCCGCAGGGGCACCGTGTTCTCGCACGCCGCCTTCCACCACGTGGACGTCGTGCTCTGGGCCATCGCCGCGGCCGCCGTCCTGTTGAGCGCGTTCGGGTACATGCTCGCGCCGGGTGAGGCCGTGGCGCCGGGCGTCGTCCTGCTGGTGGGCGGGGTCGTCGTGGCCGCGCTGGGCGTCGCGCTCATCGTGCTCGTGCTGCGGATGCTGCTCGCGCAGGCGGTCGCCCGGGACGTCGAGGCGGCGCGGCTGGAGGCCGAGTTGCAGGGGGTGATCTAGTGCCGATCGCCGTCGACATCGACGTGATGCTCGCCAGGCGGAAGATGTCCGTGGGCGAACTCGCCGAGCGCGTCGGGATCACTCCGGCCAACCTGGCGGTGCTCAAGAACGGTCGCGCCAAGGCCGTACGGTTCGCCACCCTCGCCGCGCTGTGCGAGGTGCTGGAGTGCCAGCCGGGCGACCTGTTGCGCTGGGAGGCGGAGGAGGCCGCGCAGGCGGACCGCGAGCCCGCGGCGACCGGGGCGCGGACCGACGGGGAATCCTCCCCGCGGACTAGGCCCTCTCCGCCGGGGAGCCGGTGAGAGCCGACGGCGATCCGGCACACCAAGGGCCGCGCCCCCTCGGGGAACGCGGCCCTTCGTCGCACGGCGGCCCCTGACGACTCAGGTCAGCAGCCCCGTCGCCAGCCCCACCACCGGCACCGCGTCGAACGACTCGGCCTGCGCCAAGGGACCCGTGACGGTCTTGGACGTCATGGGCTTGAAGTCGGCGAGCTGGGTGCCGACGCCGTTGTCGAGCGGGTCGACACCGGTGCCCGCGAGGGGGTTGGGCTTGAGGCCCGCGACGGGACCCGCCACATAGCGGACCGAGCCGGTGAGGGCCGCGGCACCGGCCTCGGGGTCGACGTTGCCGAGGGAGGTGGGGCGGGTGTGCACCATGCCCAGGACCGACTCGGTGTCCGCCGCGGCCGGCGCCACTGACGCACCCAGGGCCGCTCCCGCCGTCGCGAGCACGGCAAGGGCGTGCCGGGTGGTGGGCCTGTAGGAGGAGTCGTTTCGAGCCATGGTTGGTGCCACCTCTTGATCGCACTGAGTAAGCAGTTCGCAACCGAGGGTAGTTGAGAAGCCGTGTGCGCTTCAATCAGCGACCCACGAGCAAGGAAGTTCGGGAATCCCTGGCCCTACCCCTCGCGCGGCAGCACCGCCCCCGGATTCAGCACGCCCGTCGGATCCAGTGCCGCCTTCAGCGACCGCATCACGGCGATCTCCGCCGGCGACCTGCTCAGGTGCAGATAGCGGGCCTTGGCCCGGCCCACCCCGTGCTCCGCGCTGATGCTGCCGCCGACGGCCGCCACCCGCCCGAGCACCGCGCCGGTCACCGCGTCCTCGTCCTCGTCCGCCACGTCCAGCAGGTTGACGTGCAGGTTCCCCTCCGCCAAATGCCCGAAGAGATACGGCCGGCCACGCCCCGCCAGCACCCCGGGCAGATCGGCGACGAAGCCGGGCACCTCGGCCGACGGCACCGTCACGTCCAGCTTCAGCGGCACGCCCGCCGCGTTGATCGACTCGGTGTGCCGCTCCCGGTAGGCGGCCAGCCGCCGCCGGTCGGCGTCCGCGAGCGCGACCGCCGTCTCCGCCGGTCCCGCCTCGTCCAGCACGCCGGCCAACTCCTCGGCCGGATCGCGCCTCCCGGCGCACTCCACGAGCAGATACACCGGGTACGCGGTACGGAACGGCGCGGGCAGCCCGCTCTTCTCCAGCACCAGCGCCAGTCCCTCGGCCATGAAGAACTCCGCCAGTTCCAGCGACTCCAGCACCCGCAACCGCGCCACCAGCGCCAGCGCCGCCTCCAGCGAGTCGAGCCCCACGAGCGCGCTCACCCGCTCGGGCAGCCGCGGCACCAGGCGCAGCCGGGCCCGCGTCACCACGGCCAACGTCCCCTCGCTGCCGACCAGCAGGCCGGTCAGGTCGTACCCCGCGTTGTCCTTGGGCAGCCCGGCCAGCCGGTCCAGCACGGTCCCGTCCGCCAGCACGGCCTCCAGCCCGGCCACGTTGGCACGAGTGGTGCCGTGGCGTACGACCCGCTCGCCGCCCGCGTTGGTCGCGATCATCCCGCCGAGCGTCGCGGAGTCCCGGGCGGCGAGGTCGACGCCGAACTCCAGCCCGTGGGCGGCGACATGACGGCGCAGGTCCGACAGCACCACCCCGGCGCCCACCGTCACCCGGCCCACGCTCATGTCGACCTCCCCGATGCCGTCCAGCCGGCGCAGCGACAGCACGACCTCGCCGCCGTCCGGCGTGGGCACCGATCCGCCGACCAGCCCGGTGTTGCCGCCCTGCGGCACGACCGGCACGCCGCCCGCCCGACACCGCCGCAGCACCTCGGCCACCTGTGCGGTGTCGGCGGGCCGCACCACCAGACGGGCCCGGCCCCGGTAGCGGCCGGTGAAGTCGGTCTCGTACGAGGCGCGCAGGGCCGGGTCGGCGAGCACCTGGGCCGGTCCGACAACGGCGGACAACTGCTGGGCGAGACGATCGGTATCCACGGGGCCGGCACTCCTCCTCGTCGTACGGCGTACGGCGTACGTCGGACGCGCGGGCGAGGCGGCGCACCCGCCCGCCGACCTCGCATCCTACGAAGCGACCGCTCCGGACAGGGGCTCCTCGCCCCGCGTGCGCGCGTACGGCGCGAAACGTCCGCCCGGGCCACGGCAGGATCACACCGGCCCCCCGAACCCGCCGCAGCACCGGACACCGATCCGGTCGCCGCCCGACACCCGCTCCCGGGGCCGGACGGCGGCAGGGATAATGACGGGATGCGCGCGGGCGGGACCCCACCCGCGCCGGCCCCCGAGACCGCCGGTGAGAAGGACGACACATTGGGTTCCCATCCGCCCATACCCACCAGGGTCGTGCTGCTGTGCGGCCCGTCCGGCTCCGGCAAGTCGCTCCTCTCCGCCCGTTCCGGCCTGCCGGTGCTGCGGCTCGACGACTTCTACAAGGAGGGCACCGACCCGACGCTGCCGCAGGTCGCCGGGAGTTCCGACATCGACTGGGACCACCCGGCCTCGTGGGACGCGGACGCCGCCGTCGCCGCGATCGCGGACCTGTGCCGCTCGGGCCGTACGGACATTCCCGTCTACGACATCTCGCTCAGCGCCCGCACCGGCGCCGAGACCCTCGACATCGGGCGGACCCCGCTGTTCATCGCGGAGGGCGTCTTCGCCGCCGAGGTCGTCACCCGCTGCCGTGAACTGGGCGTGCTGGCCGACGCCCTGTGCCTGAGCCGCGGCCCGGTGCGCACCTTCCGGCGCCGCTTCGCGCGCGACCTGAAGGAGGGGCGCAAGTCGGTCCCGTTCCTGCTGCGCCGCGGCTGGCGCCTGATGCGCGCGGAGCGTTCCATCGTCGCCCGGCAGACCGCGCTCGGGGCGTACGCCTGCGACCGGGACGAGGCGATGGGCCGCCTGGCCGCCGCCGCGGCCGGCCGCTGCACCACGGCCCGTACGGCCGCGTAGCCTCCCGGACGCCGGGCCCCGGCACACGAAGGCGGGACTGGACGGACCCCCCGGCCCTCCAGCCCCGCTCCCCCGTGTTCCCCCGTACCTCCCCCGATTTCCCCCGTCCTGCTTCCCCCGTGCTCCCCCCCTGGGCCCCGTACTCCCCCGTACTCCCCCTGGGGCCCTGCCTTCAGGCGACGAGCTCCCCGAAGGCGTGCTGCTCGTCACGGCCGAAGCTGAGGACCTCGTCCTCGCGCAGCCGGCGCAGCGAGCGCCAGATGCTGGACTTCACCGTGCCGACACTGATGTCGAGGATCTCCGCGATCTCCGGGTCCGTGCGGCCCTCGTAGTAGCGCAGGACCAGCATGGTGCGCTGGAGTTCGGGCAGCCGGGCCAGCGCCTGCCACAGGACCGCGCGCAGCTCGGTGCCGCGCATCGCGTCCGTGTCGCCGGCCGTCTCCGGCAGTTCCTCGGTCGGGTACTCGTTGAGCTTGCGGCGCCGCCAGGCGCTGATGTGCAGGTTGGTCATGGTGCGGCGGAGGTATCCGCCGACCGCGGCCTTGTCACTGATCCGGTCCCATGCCCGGTACGTCGAGAACAGCGCGCTCTGCAGCAGGTCCTCGGCCTCGAAGCGGTCCCCGGTCAGGTGGTAGGCGGTCGCGTACAGGGAGGCGCGGCGTTCCTGGACGTAGGCGGTGAACTCCGCCTCGGTCAGCGAACGACGCTCCCCCGGCTCCTCCCCGTACGCGGCTCCCCCGTGCGGTTCCCCCGTGAAACCGTCCACCACCGTCATGTAGGCGGTGTGCTGACGCCCGGTGCCGCGAGCGCACCCCCGCCCGCTCACAGCACCGGACTTCTCTGCCCCCCGGCCCGACTGCACGTCGTGCAGACGCGTGACCACTGCGCTGGTGCTGATGCCGTGCAGCGTGTTCATCTCGCGCCCCCCGTCGTGTACTTGCCGGTGTCCGGCCCTGCTCGTCCTGCTTCCTTGCCTGTGCCGAAAAGCTTGCCGAGCCGACATCATCGCCGTGTCCCCCGACTGTCACAGACGTGTCACAGGGGCCGGCCCGCGCGTCCGTCGCGCGACACCAGGCACCGTCACGGAGGAGAACGGTACGGCTACGCAGCCGCCCGAGTGTCGAAACGCCGGCCCACCATGGGCCAGAATGAGCCCGTGCCTTCCCTGTTGCTGATCGAGGACGACGACGCCATCCGCACGGCCCTGGAGCTCTCACTGACGCGCCAGGGACACCGCGTGGCGACCGCTGCCAGTGGTGAGGACGGTCTGAAGCTGCTGCGTGAGCAGCGGCCGGATCTGATCGTGCTGGATGTGATGCTGCCCGGCATCGACGGGTTCGAGGTGTGCCGGCGCATCCGGCGCACCGACCAGCTGCCGATCATCCTGCTGACCGCTCGCAGCGACGACATCGACGTGGTCGTCGGGCTGGAGTCCGGCGCCGACGACTATGTCGTCAAGCCGGTGCAGGGCCGGGTGCTGGACGCGCGCATCCGTGCCGTGCTGCGGCGCGGCGAGCGGGAGGCGAACGACGCGGCGGCCTTCGGCAGCCTCGTCATCGACCGCGCCGCGATGACCGTCACGAAGAACGGCGAGGACCTCCAGCTGACCCCGACCGAGCTGCGGCTGCTGCTCGAACTGAGCCGACGGCCCGGTCAGGCGCTGTCCCGGCAGCAGTTGCTGCGGCTGGTGTGGGAGCACGACTACCTCGGCGACTCCCGGCTCGTGGACGCCTGCGTCCAGCGGCTGCGCGCCAAGGTCGAGGACGTGCCGTCCTCGCCGACCCTGATCCGTACCGTGCGGGGTGTCGGCTACCGGCTGGATCCGCCTCAGTGACCGACGCGCACAAGGGGCTGCGCGGCTGGGCCGCGGCACGCAAGGGAGCTCTGTCGACGCTGCGCTTCACCAGTCTGCGGCTGCGGCTGGTCGTCGTGTTCGGGCTGGTGGCGCTGACGGCCGCGGTGTCCGCGTCCGGGATCGCCTACTGGCTCAACCGCGAGGCCGTGCTCACCCGCACCCAGGACGCGGTGCTGCGCGACTTCGAGCAGGAGATGCAGAACCGCGCGGGCGCCCTGCCCGCCCATCCGAGCCAGGACGAACTCCAGCGCACCGCCGGTCAGATGGCCAGCAGCAGCCAGCGCTTCAGCGTGCTGCTGGTCGCCGAGGACGCGGCCGGCCGTCCGGTCTACGGCAGTTCCGGCGGCCTGAACGACGGCTTCGCGCTGGCCGACGTACCGAAGTCGCTGCGCACGGCGGTGAACAAGGAACAGCCGCTCACCGCGCACAACAAGTCGCCGTACCACCTGTACTGGCAGCGGATCGTGGACGGCGGCACGCCGTATCTGGTGGCCGGCACCCGGGTGATCGGCGGTGGGCCGACCGGCTACTTGGTCAAGTCGCTGGAGCCGGAGGCGAAGGACCTCAACTCGTTGGCCTGGTCGCTCGGCATCGCCACCGGCCTCGCGCTGATCGGCTCGGCGCTGCTCGCGCAGGCCGCCGCCACGACCGTGCTGAAGCCCGTGCACCGGCTCGGCGTCGCCGCGCTGCGGCTCGGGGAGGGCAAGCTGGACACCCGTCTCAGGGTCTCGGGGACCGATGAACTGGCCGATCTCTCACGGACGTTCAACAAGGCCGCCGAGGCGCTGGAGAAGCGTGTGGCGGACATGGCCGCGCGGGACAACGCCTCCCGGCGGTTCGTGGCGGACATGAGCCACGAGCTGCGCACACCGCTCACCGCCATCACCGCCGTGACGGAGGTGCTGGAGGAGGAGCTGGAGTCCGAGAGCGGCAGCCTCGACCCGATGATCGAGCCCGCGGTACGGCTGGTGGTGAGCGAGACCCGGCGGCTAAACGACCTGGTCGAGAACCTGATGGAGGTCACCCGCTTCGACGCGGGCACCGCCCGGCTGGTCCTCGACGACGTCGACGTGGCCGACCAGATCACCGCGTGCATCGACGCCCGCGCCTGGCTGGACGCGGTCGAGCTGGACGCGGCGCGGGGCATCCACGCCCGCCTGGATCCGCGCCGACTGGACGTCATACTCGCCAACCTCATCGGCAACGCGCTCAAGCACGGCGGTTCGCCGGTGCGGGTGGCCGTGCGCGAGGAGGACAGCGAGGTCGTCATCCAGGTCCGCGACCACGGTCCCGGCATCCCGGCGGACGTCCTGCCGCACGTCTTCGACCGCTTCTACAAGGCCAGCGCGTCCCGTCCCCGCTCCGAGGGCAGCGGCCTCGGCCTGTCCATCGCCCTGGAGAACGCCCACATCCACGGCGGTGACATCACCGCCGCCAACTCGCCGGAGGGCGGTGCGGTGTTCACGCTCAGGCTGCCACGGGACGGGTCGGACGTGGTGCGGGCGGCGGAGGAGAAGCGCTCGGAGAAGGACGACACGTGAGGAAGGGGGGACGCGTGCGCAACGCTCGTCTCCTGGTCGTGCCCGTGTTCGCCGCGCTGCTCGCCGGCTGCGGCATCCGGGCCACCGAGGTGCCGACGGACTTCGGCGCGGCGCCCTCGCGGGCGCACTGTTCGCTCGCCGGTGCGGACCTCGCCACGCGGTCCTCGGCGGGGATGCCGGTGCGGGTCTTCCTGCTCTGCGGCTCGTCGCTGCTGACGGTGGACCGTGCCGTGCGGGTCCCCGAGGGCGCGGAGGACTCCGCGCGCCGGGTGCTGGTGGCGCAGGGCCTGCTGGACGAACTCGCGAGGACGCCGCCGGCGGCCGAGAAGCAGGCCGGCTACTCGACGGACGTACGCGCGGGTACGACGGTCGGCGGGCCCGCCCCGCGGGATCCGGAGGACACCTTGCGGCTGTCCGTCGCCCCCGACGACCTCACCTCCTACGCGCTCGCGCAGATCGTCTGCACGTTCTCCGACTCGGCCGCGGCCGAGGGGGACGGCTCGGTGATCCTCGGCGGCCCCGGTACCGCGCCGCCCCGCCGCTACGAGTGCACGGACGACCTGCGCGCCCGTCCGGGCGAGGTGGATCCGCCGTCGGCGCAGGTCACGGGCGGCTGACCCCGGGTGTGGCGCATGCCTCACCCGGGCAGGGGGGCCCGGCCCGGAACCGATCGCGCCGGAGGCCGCGTCTTGGGGGGCGTGCAGCGTCAAGGCTCCAGGGGCGGCAGCGCCGCGATCCACATGCGCGTGACGGGGGGTGTCCTCCTCGCCGCGCACCTCGCCCTCGTCGCCTGGTACACGCTGCGTCCGCTGGACGTGCCCTGGGTGATGCCCGCCAATCTGCGTCCGCTCGCCGGTATCCGCGCCGACCTCGCGCTGGGCTGGCCGGCGGCGGCGCGCGGCATCGGGGGCGCGCTGGCGCTGCTCGCGCCGCTGGGTGTGCTGCTGCCCCTGGCCGGCGGCAGGGTGCGGGTCTCGCCACTGGGCTCGCTGCTGCGCACGGTCACCGCCGGGGCACTGATCTCGCTCGGCATAGAGCTGCTCCAGACCGGGGTGCCGGGCCAGGTCGTCGACGTGGACTCCGTGCTGCTGAACACCGCGGGCGTCGCCCTCGCCCATGTCGCCCTCGTCCCGGCGGGCCGCTCCTGGGTGCGCCGCAGGGCTCACGACCGGCACCGGGCAGCCCCGCCGGCCCCTCCCAGGGAAGAACCCAGGGAGGAGGCGTCTCAGGGTCGTACCCCGACGATTCCCAGGGTCGGTATCGCCCCATGGAGCGACGCTTTGCCCCCTTCGTCACCGTAGCGTTGTTGTCAGACGGGGCAGGCGGAAGAAGCCCCGGGAAGACGCACCGCGATCGAGCCGTGACGACGAAGGAGTCCTGATGAGCCGCCTTGCCCGCCCCACCAGTGGTCGGATGATCGGCGGAGTGTGCGCAGCGCTGGCACGGCGCTTCGGCACCTCCGCGACCACGATGCGGGTGATCTTTCTGATTTCCTGCTTGCTGCCCGGCCCCCAGTTCCTGCTCTACCTCGCGCTGTGGATCCTGCTGCCCGCGGACGGCAAGGGCGCCCGCACGGCCTGGTGACAGCCACCTGATCTGCCCTCCCTCAGGGGCACGTGTCGATGGGGCGCAACCCTTATCAGGGTGCGCCCCATCGGCACGTCCGAGCGGAGTGGCTCAGCCCAGCGGGATGCCGTTCACCGGGGTGCCGTGGGTGGGCAGACCCTGCACCGGCAGGCCGCCGAGCAGCTTCGCGGCGGGGCCGGTGGGACCCTCGGCCAGCACCGACTCGGCGGCCGGCTGGGCCGCCGCCAGCCCGACGCCGAGCGCGGTCTGCCCCTGGGCGAGCGCCGCGGAGGACCCGGGCACCGCCTGGTTGAGGTTCTCGGCCGGCAGTGTCCTCGCGACCGTGTCCAGCGCCTGGCCCGCGTCGGGCAGGGTGGCCGGGGCGGCGTGGGCGGCGCCCGCACCGGCGGCGGCGAAGGCGGCACCGAGGGCGGCGACACCGAGGGTCTTGGCAGCAGACTGCTTCATGGTGAATTGCGTCCTTGACTGGCTTGAAAATGGGATAAGCGGGATGACGGATCAGGGGGGCGTCCAAGAACGTAAACACCCCGGGGTACCCGCCGCAAACATCGAAATGCGGACGGAATGTGAACGCCCGCCCGCATTCCCGCTCCCCGCCGAGCCCTAGGAAGCCGTGGAGTCCCTGGTGGAGGCGGTCTGCTGGAACAGCCATTCGGACTTCAGCTCGGCATACCCGGGCTTGATCACGTCATTGATCATGGCGAGTCGTTCATCGAAAGGAATGAATGCTGACTTCATAGCATTGACCGAGAACCACTGCATGTCGTCGAGCGTGTAACCGAACGCGTCGACAAGGTGCTCGAATTCCCGGCTCATGCTGGTGTGCGACATCAGCCGGTTGTCCGTGTTCACGGTGGCCCGGAAGTGCAGCCGCCGCAGCAGGCCGATCGGATGCTCGGCGTACGAGGAGGCGGCGCCGGTCTGGAGGTTGGAGCTCGGGCAGAGCTCCAACGGGATGCGCTTGTCCCGGACGTAGGAGGCGAGCCTGCCGAGCCGCACGGTGCCGTCCTCGGCGACCTCGATGTCGTCGATGATCCGCACCCCGTGCCCGAGCCGGTCGGCGCCGCACCACTGCAGGGCCTGCCAGATGGACGGCAGCCCGAAGGCCTCGCCGGCGTGGATGGTGAAGTGGTTGTTCTCGCGCTTGAGGTACTCGAACGCGTCCAGGTGCCGGGTGGGCGGGTAGCCGGCCTCGGCGCCCGCGATGTCGAAGCCGACGACACCCATGTCCCGGTAGCGGTTGGCCAGTTCGGCGATCTCCAGGGCGCGGGCCGCGTGCCGCATCGCGGTGAGCAGCGCGCCCACGCGGATACGGTGGCCGCTCTCGCGGGCGATCCGCTCCCCTTCCCGGAAGCCCTCGTTGACGGCCTCGACGACCTCTTCGAGGGTGAGCCCGCCCTCCAGGTGCTGCTCGGGGGCGTAGCGCACCTCGGCGTAGACGACCCCGTCCTGCGCGAGGTCCTCCGCGCACTCGGCGGCGACCCGGACCAGGGCCTCACGGGTCTGCATGACGCCGACCGTGTGCGAGAAGGTCTCCAGATACCGCTCCAGCGACCCGGAGTCGGCGGCCTCGCGGAACCACAGGCCGAGCTTGCCGGGGTCCGTGTCGGGGAGTTGGGAGTAGCCGCTGTCGCGGGCGAGGTCGACGACGGTGCCGGGACGCAGCCCCCCGTCGAGGTGGTCGTGCAGCAGAACCTTGGGTGCCCGGCGGATCTGGTCCGGGCTCGGGGTGTGCCCCATCCGGTCAGTCTGGCTCGTCATTTTCGCACTCTAACTCCTACGCGCGTAGATCGCCGGGTGTACGTTTCCGTCGATACGTAACGGTGACCGTGCGGACGGGTGGCGTACACCGGTGCTTCTGACACTGTTCTGTCATGGCACAGCAAGCGACGCCGGTTCGTACGGCCCGGCTGGGACGGGCGTTCGGTCCGGAACCGACGGCGGTGAGCGCAGTGGTGCTGCTGCTCCCCGGCGGTGAGGCGAGCTCCGCCCGCAGGCCCTCCCCCCTGCTCGCGTCCGCGTCCGTACGGGGGTTGGGGCGCAGGCTGGCACGTGCGGGACGGGCCGAGGGGCTGGCCGCGCACGTGGTGCACTACCGCTACCGGGGGTGGAACGGCAGCGACGCGCATCTGGCCCGGGACGCCTCCTGGGCCGCCGACGAGGCCGTCCGGCGCTACGGCGACGTCCCGGTCTGCCTGGCCGGGATCGACATGGGCGGGCGGGCGGCGCTGCACGCGGGCGGCCACGAGGCCGTCAACTCCGTGCTGTCCCTTGCTCCCTGGCTGCCCGAGGACGATGTGGCGGCCTCACCCGAACCGGTGAAGCAGCTGGTGGGGCGGCGGGTGCTGATCGTGCACGGCACCAACGACCAGCGCACCGATCCCGAGCTGTCGTTCCGGTACGCGGCGCGGGCGAAGAAGGCCAACCGGGACGTGTGCCGGTTCGAAGTGCACGCGGACCGGCACGGGTTGCACCAGTACCGCGACGAAGTGCTCGCCCTGGCCGAGGACTTCGTGATGGGGGTGCTCTTCGGGAGGGGGTTCTCACGGCCGGTGGAGGACGCGCTGGCCGCGCCGCCGCCGCTCGGGCTGCGGATGCCGCTGGCCGCGGGGTTCGGGCGGTCCCTGCGTCGGTGAGGCGGTGACCGTCGGTGAGGCGGTGACCGCCGGTGAGGCGGTGGCAGCGGGTGAGGCGGTGACCGCCGGTGAGGCGGTGGCGCCACGGCGTCGTGGGCCCCCCGGTCAGGTCGGGAGCAGGTTGCCTCTTCTGGAGAGGAGGAACTTCTTGAAGGCCGCCACCGGGGGTGTGTCCGGGTGGCCCTCCAGCCAGGCCACGCCGATCTCGCGGGCCGCGCGCGGTGCCGTGACCGTCAGCTCCACCACGCCCGGGCGGGCCACCGCCGGGGGCGGCAGGAGCGCCACACCCAGGCCGGCGGCCACGAGGCCGCGCAGGGTCTCCGCCTCCTCGCCCTCGAAGGCGACCCGCGGCTTGAAGCCGGCCTCCCGGCAGAGGTCGTCGGTGATGCGGCGCAGGCCGTAGCCCGGTTCCAGGGTCACGAAGTTCTCCTCCGCCGCCTCGGCGAGGCGGATGCGCCGGCGGGTGGCCAGGCGGTGCTCGGCGGGGACGACGAGGCGGAGCTTCTGCTCGTCGAGCCGGCGGGCCACCAGGTCGGGGGCGTCGGGGACCGGTGAGGTCAGGCAGAGGTCCAGTTCACCCGTGCGCAGGCGTTCGAGCATGGCCTCGCCGTAGTTCTGGACGAGGCTGAAGCGGACCCGGGGGTGGTCCGCGCGGAAGGCGTGCAGCAGGCCGGGGACGGTCTCGGCGCCCATGGTGTGCAGGAAGCCGAACGCGACCTTTCCGGTGGTGGCGTCGGCGTCGGCGCGCACCTCGTCGGCGGCTCGCTCGATCTCGGCGAGGGCGCGGTCCACGGAGGCGAGGAACGTGCGGCCCGCGGCGGTCAGGGAGACGGTGCGGCCGCGGCGGGCGAACAGGTCGACGCCGAGGTCCTGTTCGAGGCGGACCATGGCGCGGGAGAGGGTGGACTGGGGGACGTTCATCTCCTGGGCGGCCCGGGTGACGTGCTCGGTGCGGGCGACGCCGGCGAAGTGCGCGAGGCGCGGGGCGAGGAGTGTGACGATGTCTTCTGTGTCACTGCTTGGTGACAGCCGCGGCCGTGAGCTCTGTTGATGCACCATGGGAACGATTATGACGATTCCATGCATTGGACGGATGAGCGGGAGCGTACGTAGCTTCGAAGCATGACTCCCGCCAGTACCGGGGCGTCCACCCTCGTGGACGCCGCCCCTTCCGCTCCCTCCGCTCCTTCCGCCTCCCCCGCCGAATCGCGCATGGTCCCGGGCGGGCCCGGCTACCGCCGGATGAGTCTCGCCCTCTTCCTCGCGGGAGTGGCGACCTTCGCGCTGCTGTACTCCACCCAGGCCCTGCTCCCCCTGATCTCGGGGGACCTCGGGGTGAGCGCGAGCGAGGCGAGCTGGACCGTGGCGGCGGCGACGGGTGGTCTGGCGCTGTTCGTGATCCCGATGAGCGCGCTGTCCGAGCGGTTCGGACGCCGCACGGTCATGACGCTGTCGCTGGCGGTCGCGGTGGGCGTGGCGCTGCTGGTGCCGTTCGCCGGATCGCTGACCACGCTGGTGGCGTTGCGGGCGGTGCAGGGGGCCGCGCTGGCGGGGGTGCCGGCGGTGGCTACGGCCTATCTGGCGGAGGAGGTCCGGCCCAAGGCGCTGGTCACGGCGATCGGGCTGTTCGTCGCGGGCAACAGCGTCGGGGGGATGAGCGGGCGGGTCATCACCGGGTGGGTCGCGCAGGAGTGGGGCTGGCGGGTGGCCGTCGGTGCGCTCGGGGTGCTGGCGGTGGGGTGCGCGGTGGCGTTCCGGGTGCTGCTGCCGGCGCCGCGGCACTTCTCGGCGGCGTCGGTGCGGCCGCGGGTGCTGGTGGGGACGGTGCGTGAGCATCTGGGCAATCCGCTGCTGCGGCGGCTGTACGCGATCGGCGCGCTGTTCATGACGGTGTTCGGCGGGGTGTACACGGTGATCGGGTACCGGCTGACGGAGGCGCCGTTCGGGCTGCCGCAGGGTGTGGTCGGCTCGATCTTCCTGGTCTACCTGGTGGGGACGGTCTCCGCGTCCACGGCGGGTCGGATGGTGGGGCGGCTCGGGCGCAGGGGGGCGCTGTATCTGGGCGGTGGTACCACCGCGGTGGGGCTGGTGCTGTCCTTGGCGGACTCGCTGGTGCTGGTGCTGCTGGGGCTGGTGCTGATCACGGCGGGCTTCTTCACGGGGCACGCGGTGGCGTCGTCGGCGGTCAGCAAGACGGCGACGCACGGGCGGGCGCAGGCGTCCGCGCTGTACCAGTCGGCGTACTACGTCGGTTCCAGCGCGGGGAGCACGCTGGGGGCGATGGCCTTTCACGCGGGGGGCTGGAGCGGGACCGTGGGCGTGGGGCTGCTGGCGGTGCTGGGGGTTGTCGGGATCACGCTGCTGGGGACACGGGCGGCTCGGGTGGCTGCGACGCGGGTGGCTGCGTAGCGCGTTCGGTGCGGGTTGCCGTCGCGCGGCGGGTGCGGGTGGTGCCGGGGTGCGGTCGCGCGGGGGGGTGCGGGTCTCGTCGGGGGGCGGGTGGTCGTGTCGTCGGGGGGGGGGGGGGGGGGGGGGGGGGGGGGGGGGGGGGGGGGGGGGGGGGGCCGCGCCGCCCCCCCCCGCTTGGGGGCCACG
>NZ_JBIVHU010000002.1:895441-1653505 GCF_044749345.1 Streptomyces sp. NPDC089424 | reverse complement strand
CCGGATATGGAAGCACGGTAACGTGTGGAGTTGACCGGTACTAATAGGCCGAGGGCTTGTCCTCAGTTGCTCGCGTCCACTGTGTTAGTTCTGAGGCAACGACTGTGTTTTTTCCGGTCGTAACTTCATAGTGTTTCGGTGGTCATAGCGTGAGGGAAACGCCCGGTTACATTCCGAACCCGGAAGCTAAGCCTTTCAGCGCCGATGGTACTGCAGGGGGGACCCTGTGGGAGAGTAGGACACCGCCGAACTACCTTTACAGCTCCGGCTCTTGGGCACATGCCCAGGGGCCGGAGCTTTTTTGCGTTGAGGTAGGGTCGGGGAGCATCGTTGGCTCGTTTTCGACAGGAGGCCCCCGGTTGGAGGTCCAGGAGACCCGTGTGCAGACGGACCGGGTCCTCACCATCCCGAACATCCTCAGCATGGCCCGGCTTCTTGGCGTGCCCCTGTTTCTGTGGCTGATCCTCAGGCCCGAGTTCGGCGGGCCGAAGAGTGACGGCTGGGCGCTGCTGGTGCTGGCTCTGAGCGGGATCAGTGACTACCTGGACGGCAAACTGGCCCGGCGCTGGAACCAGATCAGCAGCCTCGGCCGGCTCCTCGACCCCGCCGCGGACCGGCTCTACATTCTCTCGACCCTGGTCGGGCTCACATGGCGTGAGATTCTGCCTCTCTGGTTGACCGCTGTACTGCTTGCGCGGGAACTGGTCCTGCTGGTGATGGTGGGCGTCCTCAGACGCCACGGCTATCCGCCGCCGCAGGTGAACTTCCTCGGCAAGGCAGCCACCTTCAACCTGATGTACGCCTTCCCGTTGCTGCTGCTCAGTGACGGAAGCGGGTGGCTGGCGTCACTCGCTGCGATTTTCGGATGGGCGTTCGCCGGATGGGGTACAACCCTCTATTGGTGGGCAGGAGTCCTCTACGTGGTGCAGGTCCGCCGTCTGGTTCGTGCGGACGCCACGGCCGATTGAGCTCGTCGATTGCGCGGCCGAAGCGGTGCGATGGCCCGCAAGGAAAAAGTGCGGGACAATTCGGACGGGTGAAGTCGGCTAGACCGTCGTCTCTTCGAGGAGGACGCTTCCGACATGAAGGCCGTCGTGATGGCCGGTGGCGAGGGCACGCGCCTTCGTCCCATGACCTCAAGCATGCCCAAGCCGCTCCTGCCGGTGGCCAACCGGCCGATCATGGAGCACGTGCTGCGGCTGCTCAAAAGGCATGGGCTCAACGAGACAGTCGTGACTGTCCAGTTCCTTGCCTCACTGGTCAAGAACTACTTCGGTGACGGCGAAGAGCTCGGCATGGAGCTCACGTATGCCAACGAGGAGAAGCCACTCGGTACCGCCGGAAGTGTCAAGAACGCCGAGGAGGCGTTGAAGGACGACACGTTCCTTGTCATCTCCGGTGATGCCCTGACCGACTTCGACCTCACCGAACTGATCAACTTCCACAAGGAAAAGGGCGCGCTGGTCACGGTCTGTCTGACCCGTGTCCCGAATCCCTTGGAATTCGGCATCACGATCGTCGACGAAGAGGGCAAGGTCGAGCGGTTCCTGGAGAAGCCGACCTGGGGTCAGGTCTTCTCGGACACCGTGAACACCGGAATCTACGTGATGGAGCCCGAGGTCTTCGACTACGTCGAGGCCGATGTGTCCGTCGACTGGTCCGGTGAGGTCTTCCCGCAGCTCATGAAGGAGGGCAAGCCGGTCTACGGCTATGTCGCCGAGGGCTACTGGGAGGATGTCGGCACGCACGAGAGCTATGTGAAGGCCCAGGCCGACGTCCTGGAGCGCAAGGTCGACGTCGAGATCGACGGCTTCGAGATCTCACCGGGTGTGTGGGTCGCCGAAGGCGCCGAAGTACATCCAGACGCCGTGCTGCGCGGGCCGCTCTACATCGGCGACTACGCGAAGGTCGAGGCCGGCGCGGAAATTCGGGAGCACACCGTCGTCGGCTCGAACGTGGTCGTCAAGAGCGGCGCGTTCCTGCACCGGGCCGTCGTGCACGACAACGTGTATGTCGGGCAGCACAGCAATCTGCGCGGATGTGTCGTCGGCAAGAACACCGACATCATGCGGGCGGCGCGTATCGAGGACGGCGCCGTCATCGGTGACGAGTGCCTCATCGGCGAAGAGTCGATCGTGCAGGGCAATGTGCGGGTCTATCCGTTCAAGACGATCGAGGCCGGTGCCTTCGTCAACACCTCGGTCATCTGGGAATCGCGGGGCCAGGCGCATCTCTTCGGTGCGCGGGGAGTCTCCGGGATCCTGAACGTCGAGATCACACCGGAGCTGGCCGTGAGGCTGGCCGGCGCCTACGCGACGACGTTGAAGAAGGGTTCCACCGTCACGACGGCGCGTGACCACTCCCGTGGTGCCCGTGCGCTGAAGCGCGCCGTGATCTCCGCGCTGCAGGCCAGCGCCATCGACGTACGGGACCTGGAGAACGTACCGCTGCCGGTGGCCAGGCAGCAGACGGCTCGGGGCAGTGCCGGCGGGATCATGATCAGGACCACGCCCGGGGTGCCGGACTCCGTGGACATCATGTTCTTCGACGGGCAGGGCGCCGATCTCTCGCAGGCCAGCCAGCGGAAGCTGGACCGGGTCTTCGCGCGTCAGGAGTACCGGCGGGCGTTCCCCGGTGAGATCGGGGACCTGCACTTCCCGTCCAGCGTCTTCGACTCGTACACCGGGTCGCTGCTGCGGAACGTCGACACCACCGGGATCGCCGAGTCGGGCCTGAAGGTCGTCGTCGACGCCTCGAACGGAAGCTCGGGGCTGGTGCTGCCCAGCCTGCTCGGCAAGCTGGGTGTGGACTCGCTGACGATCAACCCGGGTCTGGACGAGTCCAGGCCGACGGAGTCGGCGGACGCGCGGCGGTCGGGGCTGGTGCGCCTGGGAGAGATCGTGGCGTCCGCACGGGCCGCGTTCGGTGTGCGGTTCGACCCCGTCGGCGAGCGGTTGTCGCTGGTCGACGAGAAGGGGCGCATCGTCGAGGACGACCGTGCGCTGCTGGTGATGCTCGACCTGGTCGCGGCGGAGCGCCGCAGCGGGCGGGTGGCGCTGCCGGTGACCACCACGAGGATCGCCGAGCAGGTCGCGGCCTACCACGGCACCCAGGTCGAGTGGACGACCACGTCCCCCGACGACCTGACCCGGGTCGGACGGGACGAGACGACCATCTTCGGCGGTGACGGCAAGGGCGGCTTCATCGTCCCCGAGTTCAGCAGCGTCTTCGACGGCACGGCGGCCTTCGTGCGGCTGATCGGCCTGGTGGCGCGGACCCAGCTCACGCTGAGCCAGATCGACGCACGTATCCCGCGTGCGCACGTCCTCAAGAGGGATCTGGCGACCCCGTGGGCCGTCAAGGGGCTCGTCATGCGGCGCGTCGTCGAGGCGGCCGGAGATCGTGACGTGGACACCACGGACGGGGTGCGCGTTGTCGAGGCCGACGGGCGCTGGGTGATGGTGCTGCCCGACCCGGCCGAGGCGGTCACGCACCTGTGGGCGGAGGGGCCGGACGACGCCTCCGCGCAGGCGCTGCTCGATGAGTGGGCGGCCGTCGTGGACAGCGCCGGGCGGTAAACCAGCAGCACGCGCGCGTGCCGGACAAGTGTCCCCAAGGGGGCCTGTCCGGCACGCCGGTGGGGCCATTCGGAGGTAGCGGCCGCGACGTGCGACGATGTGCGGCATGCCGCAGCAGCCCCCCGTTCGGAGCACACCCGCGCGCCCCGCGCGCCCGGATGCGTCCATGTCGCTGCTCACCAATGTCATGGATCACAGCCTCGACGACGGCTACGCCGAGGCGGCGGCCCGCAAGAAGGCCGCCGGAGGCATGCCGAAGACGTTGCGGGCGAAGCTCGGTCTCGCCGCCGGGCTGGTGCTGGCGGCCCTGGTGGTCACCGTCGGCGCGGCGCAGGCGCGGGTGGCGGCGCCGGTCGTGGCGAAGGAGCGCGAGGAGCTCATCGACCGCATCGACCGGGAGACCACGGCGGCCGACGAGCTGGAGAGCAGCGTCGACAAGCTGCGTGACGAAGTGAGTGCCCGGCAACGGCAGGCGCTCAAGCAGAGTGGCGGCGGTGACCGGACGGACCTGGTCGGCATCCTGTCCGGTGCCGCCGAAGTGCACGGCCCTGGCGTGAAGTTGGTCGTGAACGACGCCAAGGAGGCCACCGCCGGCGGCGACAGCGACCCCCGCGGGACGACGGGCTTCTCCGACACGGGCCGGGTGCGTGACCGTGACATGCAGCGCGTGGTGAACGGGCTGTGGGAGTCGGGTGCCGAGGCCGTCTCGATCAATGGACAGCGACTGACGGCGCTGTCGGCGATCAGGGCCGCGGGTGACGCGATACTGGTCGACAACCGGCCGCTGGTGCCGCCGTACACGGTGCTCGCGGTGGGGGACGGCGCGGAGCTGAGCACGAAGTTCCAGAACAGCGCGGACGGGCTCTACCTGCATGCCCTGCAGGAGAGCTTCGGCATCCGGACGAGCATCTCCACGGAGGGGGAGCTGCGGCTGCCCGCCGCGCCGAGTGTGATCGTCCGCACAGCACAGCCGATAACCGAGTCAGCACAGCAGAGTACTGAGGAAGGCACATCGTGATCGCCGTACTGGGCCTCGTCGTGGGAGTCGTGGCCGGATTGTTGGTCCGGCCCGAGGTTCCGGCGGTGGTCGAGCCTTACCTGCCGATCGCCGTGGTGGCGGCCCTGGACGCCGTCTTCGGTGGCCTGCGGGCCATGCTCGACGGCATCTTCGACGACAAGGTCTTCGTGGTCTCGTTCCTGTCGAACGTGGTCGTCGCCGCGTTGATCGTCTTCCTGGGCGACAAGTTGGGCGTCGGCGCCCAGCTGTCCACGGGTGTCGTGGTCGTCCTCGGTATCCGGATCTTCTCCAACGCCGCGGCGATCCGCCGGCACGTCTTCCGGGCGTGAGGCCGATGAGCGACCAGGACGACAGGACCGGCGAGATGACCTCGGGGACGACGGGCGGGAGCCGGCTGCGCAAGGAGCTCCCCGAGGAGGTGCCGGCCGGGCCCGCGGCGGCGACGGACGCGACGTCACCGCCGGTGCCCGCCGGGGAGGGGACGCGGTCCGAGATCACGGGGCGCCAGCGGCTCGTCGACGGACTGTGGCCGCCGCGGATCACCCGCGCGCAACTCATCGTGGCCCTGCTGCTGTTCGGCCTCGGCTTCGGCCTCGCGGTGCAGGTCGCCTCGAACAGCGACGGCGACAGCGCCCTGCGCGGCGCCCGGCAGGAGGATCTCGTGCGCATCCTCGATGAACTGGACGACCGAACTCAGCGTCTTGAGGACGAGAAGCAGGGTCTTGAGAACCAGAGGGACGAGCTGGAGAACAGCTCGAACCAGGCCGAGGAGGCCCGGCGGCAGACGATCGAGAAGGAAAGGCAACTCGGTGTGCTGGCGGGCACGGTGGCGGCACAGGGACCCGGCATCACGATGACCATCGACGACACGAAGGGGACGGTCGAGTCGGACATGCTGCTCGACGCGATCCAGGAGCTGCGCGCGGCCGGCGCCGAGGCGATCCAGGTGAACGGTGTCCGGGTCGTCGCCAGCACCTACCTGACGGACTCCGGGGAAAGTGTGAGCGTCGACGGGAACAAGATCAACGCTCCCTATCGTTTCAAGGTCATCGGCAAGCCGCAGGACCTCGAACCGGCGCTCAACATCCCAGGAGGCGTGGTGCAGACGCTTGAGAAGGAGCAGGCCACCGTGACTGTCGAGCGGTCGGACAAGATCGTCGTCGACGCCTTGCGGGCGGTGGAGCGACCTGACTACGCTCGGTCGTCCTCCCAGTGAACCGGTGGTGCATGGGGGACGTCCGCGGAGGGCATGAGGTTGCGGGGGGTCGCCGCACCGATTGGGTGGTGCGTGGTGGAAACTGTCTGGTGGATACGGACGTTGTGAGGATGTCCGGTTCGGCCAGTGTGTGCAATCAGGGTTCGTCCTGCCCCACGGGCGGGTCTGTTTCGGTCAAGGGGAATCGCCCGTGAAGTTGTTTGCGAAGTTGTTCGGCAAGAGCGCGCGAGAGGGTCGCGAAAACGCGACCGCTCGGCATCGCGCACAGCCTGACGCGGAGGGCCAGCGCCCACTGTTCCGGGACCAGGTCGCTGGTCCGGGTGGTGACATTTCCGGTGGTCAGGGCGCGCCGTCGGTTGACCCTGCCCAGGCCGGCGGCATAGGTTTCGGGCAACCGTCGACCTCAAGTGCGGGTGGAGGGTTTTCCACCGACCCGTACGCGTCCCACGCCCCAGCGGGGCAGCCGCGGCAGGAGGATCCGTCCATGTCGGCCCTGGTTTGTACGAGGTGCGGCAACCGCAACGCGGAGAGCAGCCGTTTCTGTTCCAACTGCGGTGCGCCGTTGCGACCGGGAGTGACGCCCGAGCGTCCGTCCGAGACGACCTCCACGATCTCCATCAGCGGTCTTGAGGCGTACGACGCCGAGGTCACCGGGCAGACGCAGATGCCGACGCTGTCTCCCGAGGCGCAGGCCGCGGTGGACGCGCTTCCGCTGGGCTCCGCCCTGCTGGTGGTGCGCAGGGGGCCGAACTCGGGCAGCCGCTTCCTGCTGGACAGTGATCTGACCACGGCCGGGCGGCACCCGCAGAGCGACATCTTCCTGGACGACGTGACGGTCTCGCGTCGGCACGTGGAGTTCCGTCGCGCCCCGGACGGATCGTTCACGGTGGCCGACGTCGGCAGCCTGAACGGCACGTACGTCAACCGGGAGCGGATCGACCAGGTCGCTCTGTCGAACGGTGACGAGGTGCAGATCGGCAAGTACCGGCTCGTCTTCTACGCGAGCAGGCAGGCCATCTGACCCTCCTCCGGAGTCCGTCCGGAGAAACTCCGAGGGAAGTTCCATGCGTCACACACCGAGCGGCGGCTCCGGCTACGGTGCCGCCGCCACGGACAGCGGGCTGATGAGTATCGGCACGGTGCTGAATGTGCTGCGCGAGGAGTTCCCCGAGGTCACGATCTCCAAGATCCGGTTCCTGGAGTCGGAGGGGCTCATCGAGCCGCAGCGGACGCCGTCGGGGTACCGGAAGTTCGGCCCGGGGGACGTCGAGCGGCTCGGGCATGTGCTGAGGATGCAGCGGGACCACTATCTGCCGCTCAAGGTGATCCGTGAGCATCTCGACGCGATGGAGCGCGGTGAGCAGGTCCGGCTGCCGGCGTTGGGCCGGCAGCGTGACGGCGAGGCCGTGCTCGCCGACGAGGTGTCCGACGAACCCACCGCGGCCCGGATCGCCCGGGCGGAGTTGCTTGCGGCGGCCGGTATCGGTGAGCGGGAGCTTGCCGAGTGGGAGTCGTACGGGCTGGTCACCCCGGTGGCGGAAGGCGTGTACGACGCCGAGGCGGTCACCGTGGCGGCGCTCGTCGTCGAACTGGGGCGGTCCGGGATCGAGCCGCGGCACCTGCGCGCGATGAAGGCCGCGGCCGACCGTGAGGCGGGGCTCGTGGACCAGGTGGTGGCGCCGCTGAAGCGGCACCGGAACCCGCAGACGAGGACCCATGCGGAGGCACGGGCGAAGGAGCTGGCCGGGCTCACGGTGAAATTGCACGCCGCGTTGGTGCGGAGTGCACTCGGGGTGCGGCCCTGAGCCGTGCGGGGCCATAAGGGCGCACCGATATAAGGGCGCACCGATATGCCGCGCCGCAGGCCACACCAGGCCGACCAGGCCAGGACAGGCGTGGGCCGTCCGGCGGCGGCCGAGCGGGCGTCGCGGCCCGTGAGGGCAGGTTGGTGATGTCCGTAGGGGCACATCTGGGAAAGCGCTCCTGAGTGCGAGCGCCGAATCGCCCGCGCCCCGGGGAGCGGCGGCCGGATCGCGTGGGCGAGGACGGCCCGACTACCCAAACGTCCCGGGCACGGCCTAGGGTTGCTGTGTGAACGAGCTCGATGTCGTAGGTGTCCGGGTCGAAATGCCCTCCAACCAACCGATCGTGCTCCTGCGCGAAGTGGGAGGCGACCGTTACCTCCCCATCTGGATCGGGCCGGGGGAGGCGACGGCGATCGCCTTCGCCCAGCAGGGCATGGCCCCCGCGCGACCGCTGACCCACGACCTGTTCAAGGACGTGCTGGAGGCCGTCGGCCAGGAGCTCACCGAAGTACGCATCACGGACCTGCGTGAAGGCGTCTTCTACGCCGAGCTGGTCTTCGCCAGCGGCGTCGAGGTGAGCGCCCGCCCGTCCGATGCCATAGCGCTCGCCCTGCGCACCGGAACGCCGATCTACGGCAGTGACGGGGTGCTCGACGACGCCGGTATCGCGATCCCCGACGAGCAGGAGGACGAGGTGGAGAAGTTCCGGGAGTTCCTCGACCAGATCTCGCCGGAGGACTTCGGCAGCAGCAGCCAGTGAACGGCGGCGGCCCGCGCGGACCGGGGGTCCGCGGCGGGCCGGTGTGTGCCCGGAACGCGCCCCGGGGCCCGGCACGTGCCAGTGGCGAGTGAGAGCGTCATGCGGATCCCCGCCACGGCATTCGGCTAGCCTTTCCCCGCGATGGGGTGTGGGAAACCACTCTTAGGGTGATTATCACCCGGCGTGCCGAGTGTGGCGATCGTTGACGCACCCTTGGTGACTGCCTACCGTCGAGAAGGCAGGTCAAGGACGGAGGTCGGCGTGAGAAGCAGCGGCGACGGTACGGCTGGGGGTGCCCCCGGACGCGGTTTCGGGGAGAGCGGTCCGTACCCTCCCCCGAGCTCTCGGCTTCGCCCGAGTGGGGGGTACCCTCCGCACGGCAGGGCGAGTGATCACGCTCCGCAGCGACCTATGGCCGTTCCCGGCGGCGGAGGGGCGGCGCCCATGGCGTCCGAGGAGATCGGCTATCGCGGTCCGACGGCCTGTGCGGCCGCCGGCATCACGTATCGCCAGTTGGACTACTGGGCCCGTACGGGGCTGGTCGAGCCGAGCGTCCGGCCGGCCCACGGGTCCGGTACGCAGCGTCTGTACAGCTTTCGCGACGTCGTCGTCCTGAAGATCGTCAAGCGGTTCCTCGACACCGGGGTGTCGCTGCAGAACATCCGCACCACCGTTCAGCACCTGCGCGAGCGCGGCTTCCGGGATCTTGAGCGGATGACGCTGATGAGCGACGGCGCCACGGTCTACGAGTGCACCTCGCCCGACGAGGTCCACGCGCTGCTCCAGGGCGGCCAGGGGGTCTTCGGCATCGCCGTCGGTGTGGTCTGGCGGGACGTGGAGGGCGCCCTGTCGCAGCTGCACGGAGAGCGCATCGACACCGGTGAGACGCTCGTCGGGCACAACCCGGCGGACGAGCTCGCGCGCCGGCGCAACCGGGCCGTCTGAGGCGCCCCGGATCCGGCTCGTGGCCGCGGCGGCGTTGTCAGTGGCGTGAGGCAGCATCGGACATGTGAGAACCGCGCCCACGATCCTGCATCTCGACATGGATGCCTTCTTCGCCTCGGTGGAGCAGGCGTCCAAGCCGAGCCTGCGCGGGAAGGCCGTGATCGTGGGTGGGCTCGGGCCGCGCGGGGTGGTGGCGACCTGCTCGTACGAGGCCCGGGTGTTCGGGGTGCATTCGGCGATGCCCATGGGGCAGGCGCGCCGGCTCGCGCCGAACGCCGCCTATCTGGTGCCCCGCTTCGGGTTGTACCGGACGATCAGCGAGCAGGTGATGGGCCTGCTGCGGGCGCTGTCGCCGCTGGTGGAGCCGCTCAGCCTGGACGAGGCGTTCGTCGATCTGGAGGCCGGTGGGGCGGCGTGGGACCGGGAGTCGGCGCGGCTGGCCGGCGTGCGGCTGCGGGCCGACATACGGGCCGTCACCGGCCTCACCGGGTCCGTCGGGCTCGCCGCCTCCAAGATGCTCGCGAAGATCGCCTCCGAGGAGGCCAAGCCGGACGGTCTGGTGCTGATCGAGCCGGGCACGGAGCGGGAGCTGCTGGAGCCGATGCCGGTGCGGACGCTGCCAGGCGTCGGGCCCGCGACCGGCGACCATCTGCGCCGGGCCGGGATCACCACCGTCGGTGAGATCGCCGAGGCGGGCGAGGACGAGCTCGTACGGCTGCTGGGCAAGGCGCACGGGCACGCGCTGTACGCCATGGCGCTGGCCCGTGACGACCGGCCGGTGGTCGCCGAGCGGGAGGCGAAGTCCGTGTCGGTCGAGGACACCTACGACGTGGACATCCACGACCGGGTCCGGGTCGGGCTGGAGGTGCAGCGGCTCGCGGACCGGTGTGTGCGGCGGCTGCGCGGGGCCGGGCTCTCGGGGCGGACGATCGTCCTGAAGGTGCGGCGGTACGACTTCTCGACGCTGACCCGGTCGGAGACGCTGCGGGGGCCCACGGACGACCCGGCGGTGGTGCGGGAGGCGGCGGCCCGGCTGCTGGACTCCGTGGACACGACCGGGGGTGTGCGGCTGCTGGGGGTCGGGGTCAGCGGGCTGGCCGACTACACCCAGGAGGACCTGTTCGCGCAGGCGGCGGGGGAGCGGGACGAGGGGGCGGCGGAGGACGTCGCGGAGGAGCCCGCACGGCCGGAGGCCGGGCCCGTCGAGCGCCGCTGGGCGGCCGGGCTCGACGTCCTGCACGCCGAGCACGGCCACGGATGGGTGCAGGGCAGCGGGCTGGGGAGAGTGACCGTGCGGTTCGAGACACCCGAGTCGGAGCCCGGGCGGGTGCGGACCTTCCGGGTCGACGATCCCGCGCTGGAGCCGGCGGACCCGCTGCCGCTGGTGGCGCGAAGACCCGAGCTCCAGGGCTGAGCCCCGCAGGTCATGTCTCGTCCGAGCCCGCCAGCTTGCCGAAGTCGCGGTCCGGAAGCGCCGGGGGAGCGGCCACGTCGAGTCCGTAGTGGTGGTAGAGCTGGAGTTCCTGCTCAGGGGAGAGGTGGCGGCCGACGCCGAAGTCGGGGGCGTCCTTGATCAGGGCGCGCTCGAAGGGGACGTGCAGCGTGCCGTCGATCAGCTCGCTCGGCTCCAGCGGGACGAAGGCGTCCCTGCTGAACAGGCCGGTCCGTATGGCCGCCCACTCCGGTACGCCGGTCGCGTCGTCGAGGTACACCTCGTCGATGGTGCCGATCTTGCTGCCGTGTCGGTCGAATGCCTTGCGTCCGATCAGGTTGCGCGGATCGATGTCGGTCTGCACGGGCCCTCCACTCGCTCGCACCTCATCCGTAAGCACTACGAAAGAGCACATTGCGGAACGCGGCCACTCGAACGCCCGGGCGTTGACCTCGCTGGTACGCTGGCAAGCGGCTGCTGACCCCGTGCGGGAGAGTCCTCCGGAGATCACCACCGGGGGCGCCGAAGGAGCAAATCCTCCCCGGAATCTCTCAGGCCCACGTACCGCACGGACGAGGTCACTCTGGAAAGCAGAGCGGGTGTCACGGCTCCCGCTCTCACCGACGGTGCAAGCCGGACGTCCTGTGGCGGCCGGTGAAGCTCTCAGGTTGAGATGACAGAGGGGGAGGCCGTCGGGGCACCCGTGCCGGGGTGTCCCTCGAAGGTCGTGTCAGACCAGGAGGCCTCCGCAATGACCGCCCAGCGCATTCCGCTCTCCGAGCTCGAACAGGGCATCCCCTTCGAGCAGCGCCACATCGGGCCCGACCAGGAGGCGCGGGCCAAGATGCTCGCGCAGGTCGGCTACGGCTCGCTCGACGAGCTCACCGCCGCCGCGGTACCGGATGTGATCAAGAACGCCGACTCCCTGGACCTGCCGGGCGCGCGGACCGAGGCCGAGGTGCTGCGGGAGCTGCGCTCCCTGGCCGACCGCAACCAGGTGCTGGGTTCCATGATCGGGCTCGGCTACTACGGGACCTTCACCCCGCCGGTCGTGATGCGCAACGTCATGGAGAACCCGGCCTGGTACACCGCGTACACGCCGTACCAGCCGGAGATCTCGCAGGGCCGGCTGGAGGCGCTGCTGAACTTCCAGACCGTGGTCGCCGACCTCGCCGGGCTGCCGACCTCCGGCGCCTCGCTGCTCGACGAGGGCACGGCCGCGGCCGAGGCCATGGCGCTCTCCCGGCGTATGGGCAAGAACAAGAAGGGCCTCTTCCTGGTCGACGCGGACGCGCTGCCGCAGACCGTCGCCGTGATCCAGGGACGCGCCGAGCCGACCGGGGTCGAGGTGGTCGTCGCCGACCTCGCCGACGGCATTCCGGCCGAGGTCGCCGAGCGTGAGATCAACGGCGTGCTGATCCAGTACCCGGGTGCCTCCGGCGCCGTGCGCGACATCAAGGCGGTCGTCGACCAGGCGCACGAGCTGGGCGCGCTCGTCACCGTCGCCGCGGACCTGCTGGCGCTGACGCTGCTGAAGTCGCCGGGCGAGCTGGGGGCCGACATCGCGGTCGGCACGACCCAGCGGTTCGGTGTGCCGATGGGCTTCGGCGGGCCGCACGCGGGCTACATGGCGGTGCAGGAGAAGTTCGCGCGCAGCCTGCCCGGGCGGCTCGTGGGCGTCTCCGTCGACGCCGACGGCAACAAGGCCTACCGGCTGGCGCTCCAGACGCGTGAGCAGCACATCCGGCGCGAGAAGGCGACCAGCAACATCTGCACCGCGCAGGTGCTGCTGGCCGTGATGGCCGGGATGTACGCCGTCTACCACGGGCCCGAGGGCCTGCGGAGCATCGCGCAGCGCACCCACCGCTACGCCGCGATCCTCGCCGAGGGCCTTCGCGACGGCGGCGTCGAGATCGTGCACGGCGCCTACTTCGACACCGTCACCGCGCGGGTGCCGGGCCGGGCGGCCGAGGTCGTCGCCGCCGCGCGCGACAACGGCGTCAACCTGTGGCGCGTCGACGCCGACCAGGTCTCCATGGCCTGCGACGAGACCACCACGCGGGACCAGCTGACCGCCGTATGGTCCGCGTTCGGCGTAGAGGGCGACATCGAGGCGCTGGACGGCGGTACGCAGGACGCGCTGCCCGACGGGCTGCTGCGCACCGACGCGTACCTGACGCACCCGGTCTTCCAGCAGCACCGCTCCGAGACCGCGATGCTGCGCTACCTGCGCCGGCTCGCCGACCGCGACTACGCGCTCGACCGCGGCATGATCCCGCTGGGCTCCTGCACGATGAAGCTCAACGCGACCACGGAGATGGAGCCGGTCACCTGGCCGGAGTTCGGTCAGCTGCACCCGTTCGCGCCGGCCGAGCAGGCGGCGGGATACCTGACGCTCATCCATGAGCTGGAGGACCGCCTCGCCGAGGTCACCGGCTACGACAACGTGTCGTTGCAGCCCAACGCCGGGTCGCAGGGCGAACTGGCCGGCCTGCTCGCCGTGCGCGGCTACCACCGTGCCAACGGCGACGAGCAGCGGACCGTGTGCCTGATCCCGTCCTCCGCGCACGGCACGAACGCCGCGAGCGCCGTCATGGCCGGCATGAAGGTCGTCGTCGTGAAGACCGCCGGGGACGGCGAGATCGACGTCGAGGACCTGCGGGCGAAGATCGAGCAGTACCGCGACGAACTGTCCGTGCTCATGATCACGTACCCGTCCACGCACGGTGTGTTCGAGGAGCACGTCGCCGACATCTGCGCCCAGGTGCACGACGCGGGTGGTCAGGTCTACGTCGACGGGGCCAACCTCAACGCCCTCGTCGGGCTCGCGAAGCCGGGGCACTTCGGCGGCGACGTGTCCCACCTCAACCTGCACAAGACCTTCTGCATCCCGCACGGCGGCGGCGGTCCCGGCGTCGGCCCCGTGGCCGTGCGCTCGCACCTCGCGCCGTACCTGCCCAACCACCCCCTGCAGCCCGAGGCCGGGCCGGAGACCGGGGTCGGGCCGATCTCGGCCGCGCCGTGGGGCTCGGCGGGCATCCTGCCGATCTCGTGGGCCTATGTGCGCCTCATGGGCGGGGAGGGCCTGAAGCGGGCCACGCAGGTGGCCGTGCTGAGCGCCAACTACATCGCCAAGCGCCTGGAGCCGCACTACCCGGTGCTCTACACCGGTCCGGGCGGGCTGGTCGCGCACGAGTGCATCATCGATCTGCGGCCCCTGACCAAGGCCACCGGCGTCAGCGTCGACGACGTGGCCAAGCGGCTGATCGACTACGGCTTCCACGCGCCGACGATGTCGTTCCCGGTGGCCGGGACGCTGATGATCGAACCGACCGAGTCCGAGGACCTCACCGAGATCGACCGGTTCTGCGAGGCGATGATCGCCATTCGCGCCGAGATCGAGAAGGTCGGCGCGGGCGAGTGGCCGGCCGACGACAACCCGCTGCGCAACGCTCCGCACACCGCCGGCCTGCTGGGCGGCGAGTGGAGCCACGCGTACACGCGCGAGGATGCCGTCTTCCCGGCCGGGGTGTCGGTCGCCGACAAGTACTGGCCGCCGGTGCGCCGCATCGACCAGGCCTTCGGTGACCGGAACCTGGTGTGCTCCTGCCCGCCGCTGGACGCGTACGAGGACTGAGGTCCGTGGCGGCGAGGGCTCCTTCGTGGGGCCCTCGCCGTGCGTTCGCGGACTTCCGGTCGCCGGCCGGGTCAGGTGCGGTCGATGTGTACGTTTGTCGACTTCACGCGGGCCGTGGCCTCCATGCCGACCTCAAGACCCAGCTCCTCGACCGCCTCACGGGTCAGCAGGGAGACCAGGCGGTGCGGGCCCGCCTGGATCTCGACCTGGGCGGCGACGTCGCCCAGCTTGATGGCGGTCACGATGCCGGGGAAGGCGTTGCGGGCCGAGGTGTAGGGCGCCTCCTCCTCGCCGCTTCCTGACCTTGCCAGCTCGACCGAGAAGGCGGCGAGGTCCCTGCCGTCGATGAGGCGTCGGCCGCTGTCGTCGCGGAGGGTGGCCACGCGGCCGGCGTCCGCCCAGCGGCGCGCGGTGTCGGGGCTCACGCCGAGGAGCCGGGCGGCCTGGCCGATCGTGTAGGAGTGCATGCCCGTCACGATAGGACGGGGGATCGCCGGGGGTGGGTGCGGGCCCGCCGCAGGTGCGGTGCGGGGACCTCCGGCGGTGCGGACCTCAGCCGGTGTGCACGCGGGGGCGTCGGGTCACGTCCGGCTCGGCGACGCGCAGCACCTCCCGGGTGACCGGTGCGACCTCGCCCTGGCCGAAGAGGAAGAAGCGCAGGAAGTTGGCGAAGGGATTGCCCTCGGTCCACTCGAAGTAGATGTGCGGGGTGCAGCCCGTGGTGTCGCGGACGTGCAGGAGCAGGGCGGCCAGGGCGTTGGGGATGGAGGAGGACTCCAGGGTCAGGACGCGGTAGCGGTTGTGCAGGACCTCGCCGTGGACCGCCACGCCGGCCTCGAACTCGGACGGGTCGGTCACCGTCACCTCGACGAACACGAAGTCCTCGGGGCCGGCGACGTCGTTGTCCTGGCGGATCTGCTCGATCTTGTCGCGGTACTCGGCGACGTCCCGGCTGTCGGGCTCGTTCGCGATGAACCGGATCTTGCGGCTGGCGATGTCCCGCACGAACCGCTCCGCCATGGGGTCCAGGGTCACGCTGGTCACCCGGAGCTCGAAGGCGCGGGCCAGCCGGGAGACCAGGGAGAGGATCATGATGCCCGCGATGAAGCAGGCGCCGATCTTCACACCGTCGGGGCGCTCGACCACGTTCACCACCGTGGTGTACAGGAACACCACCGAGATCACGCCGAAGCCCACGGTCCATCGGCGCTGGCCGGCCTTGCGGGCGGCGATGGTCACCGCGATCGCCGCCGAGCTGATCAGCACCAGCACTCCGGTGGCGTAGGCGCCGCCCTGCGCGTCCACGTCGGCGTCGAAGAGCCAGGTCACCAGGAAGGCGACCAGGATGAAGACGATGACCATCGGGCGTACCGCTCGCGCCCAGTGCGGGGCCATGCCGTAGCGGGGCAGGTAGCGCGGCATCAGGTTGAGCAGGCCCGCCATGGCCGAGGCGCCGGCGAACCACAGGATGGCGATGGTCGAGACGTCGTACACCGTGCCGAAGGCGCTTCCCAGGTACTCGTGCGCGAGATAGGCCAGCGCGCGGCCGTTGGCCTGTCCGCCCTCCTCGAACTCGGCCGCCGGGATGAGCAGCGTGGTGATGAAGCTGGTGGCGATCAGGAAGCCGCTCATGATCAGGGCGGCGGTGGTGAGCAGCTTCTTGGTGCCGCGGACCCGGCCCTCGGGACGCTCCTCGGTGTCGCGCGCGTCGCCCTTGACGTGCGGCATCACGGCGACGCCGGTCTCGAAGCCGGAGAGGCCGAGGGCCAACTTGGGGAAGACGATCAGGGCCAAGCCGATCATCACGAAGACGTTGCCGTGCTCGGCGGTCAGGGCGCTGGTCCAGTCGGTGACGACATGGCCCTCGGCGGCGACATGCCAGAGGCCGGCCGCGACCACCACGGCGTTGAGCGCCAGGTAGGTGGCCACCAGGGCGACCGCGACGCCGATGGCCTCCAGGAAGCCCTTGAGGAACACCGCGCCGAGCAGGGCGATGAGCACCATGGTGATCAGCAGCTGCCGGTCGTGCAGGGCGTCGTTGAGGTGGGGGTTCTCGATCAGGTGGGTGGAGGCGTCGGCGGCCGAGAGCGTGATGGTGATCAGGAAGTCGGTGGCGGCGAAGCCGAGCAGTGTGAGGACGAACAGCTTGCCCTTCCAGAAGGTGAGCAGGCGTTCCAGCATCGCGATGGAGCCCTGGCCGTGCGGGCTCTCCTCGGCCACTCTCCGGTAGACCGGCAGGGCGCCCGCCAGGGTGACGATCACCAGCACGACGGTCGCGACGGGCGAGAGCAGACCTGCCGCGAGGGCGGCGATGCCGGGCTGGTAGCCGAGGGTGGAGAAGTAGTCGACGCCGGTCAGGCACATCACGCGGTACCAGGGGCGGCCCTCGGCCGGGGGAGCGGGAGCGGCGTGCGGGCCCTGGTGGCCGCCCGGCCTGCCCATGTCGGACAGCCCTTCCAGCATCCAGGCGCGCAGGCGGCCGGGTGCGGTGTGCGGGGTCGGGGCCATCGACGTGCTCCAGTTGGTGCGGCTCGGCATGCGGTGCGGCCATCACGCGGACGGCGCGCTCAGCGTATGCGGAGAGTGACGCCTGGGCCTGCGCTTGGCGGGGCTCGCGGCGTCAAGCTTGCGTTAAGACTGGGCGGTGGGGCGGGGCGGCGCATCAAGGCCGTGGCAATCGTGTGGACTTCGGCCCTGTTGAGCCGTATGGGGGTGGGCGTCCCGGACCCCGGGGATGGACACCGAGTGTCACAGTCAGCCGAGGCCGGGTATGCCGGAGATCAGCAGGTCGATCACCTTGATGCCCACGAACGGCAGCACGAGACCGCCGAGCCCGTACAGGAGCAGGTTGCGGCGCAGGAGATCGTGTGCGGAGGCGGGCTTGTAGCGCACTCCACGCAGGGCCAGGGGGATCAACGCCACGATGATCAGCGCGTTGAAGATGATCGCAGCGGTGATGGCGGACGTCGGGCTGTGCAGGCCCATCACGTTCAAGGCCTCAAGGCCCGGGTAGGCCCCCGCGAACATGGCGGGGATGATCGCGAAGTACTTGGCCACGTCGTTGGTGATGGAGAACGTCGTCAGCGCGCCTCGGGTGATGAGGAGTTGCTTGCCGATCTCGACGATGTCGATGAGCTTCGTCGGGTTGGAGTCGAGGTCGACCATGTTGCCGGCCTCCTTGGCGGCCGACGTACCGGTGTTCATCGCCACGCCGACATCGGCCTGCGCGAGCGCCGGGGCGTCGTTGGTGCCGTCACCGGTCATCGCGACCAGCTTCCCGCCCGCCTGCTCCCGCCTGATCAGCGCTAGTTTGTCCTCGGGAGTGGCCTCGGCGAGGAAGTCGTCGACGCCCGCCTCCCGGGCGATCGCCTTGGCGGTCACCGGGTTGTCGCCGGTGACCATCACCGTGCGGATACCCATCCGGCGCAACTGCGCGAAGCGTTCGTGGATGCCTTCCTTCACCACGTCCTTGAGGTGCACGAGTCCCAGCACGCGCGGGCCGTCCCAGTCGTGCACGGCCACGAGCAGCGGCGTGCCCCCGGCCGCAGCCACCGAGTCGGCGAAGTGCCGTGCCTCGGACGGGATCTGACCGCCGTACATCTGCACCCACTCGATCACCTGCTGGGCGGCGCCCTTGCGGATCGCGCACACGGCGCCGTTGTCCCAGCGCAGGTCGACGCCGCTCATCCGGGTACGGGCGCTGAAGGGCACCCATCGCGCATGCGTCAGCTCTTCCGCCGAGGGCGCACGCAGCCCGAACCGCACCTTCGCCAGCACGACGACGGACCGGCCCTCGGGCGTCTCGTCGGCCAGCGACGACAGCTGGGCGGCCTCGGCGAGCCGCCCCTCCTCGATGCCCGGCATGGGCACGAAGGCGGCGGCCTCACGGTTGCCCAGGGTGATGGTGCCGGTCTTGTCCAGCAGCAGCGTGGTGACGTCGCCCGCCGCCTCGACAGCGCGCCCGGACATGGCGAGCACGTTGCGCTGCACCAGCCGGTCCATGCCGGCGATGCCGATCGCGGACAGCAGGGCACCGATGGTCGTCGGTATGAGCGTGACCAGCAGGGCGACGAGCACGGTCGTCGACTGGGCGGCGTCCGCGTAGGCGGCCATGGGTTGCAGGGTGACCACGACCAGGAGGAACACGATGGTCAGCGCCGCCAGCAGGATGTTCAGCGCGATCTCGTTCGGCGTCTTCTGCCGGGAGGCGCCCTCGACCAGGGCGATCATCCTGTCCAGGAAGCTGTGCCCGGGGCGGGCGCTGATCCGCACGACGACACGGTCGGACAGGACGGTGGTACCGCCCGTCACTCCGCTGCGGTCGCCGCCGGCCTCACGGACGACGGGGGCGGACTCACCGGTCACGGCGGACTCGTCGACCGCCGCCACACCGTCGACCACGTCGCCGTCGGCCGGGATCGTCCGGCCCGCCTCGACCAGGACCACGTCCAGCGGCTTGAGGGCGGCGGGCGTGACGGCCTCCGTGCGTGCGATGCGCAGGTCGCTGCCGTAACGCCAGTCGAGGATCCGCAGCGCCACGGTCTCCGTGCGCGCGCGGCGCAGCGACTCCGCCTGGGCCTTGCCCCTGCCCTCCGCCACGGCCTCGGCGAGGTTGGCGAAGACGACCGTCAGCCACAGCCAGACGCTGATCGTCCACGTGAAGACGGCCGGGTTGAGCACGGCCGACAGGGTGGTCACGACCGCTCCGACGGAGACCACGCACAGCACCGGGTTCCTCACCAGGTCCCGCGGGTGGAGTTTGCGCAGGGCATCGGGGAAGGACCGGACGAGCTGGGCCGGATCGAACAGGCCGCCCTGCGCGCGCCGCCGCGGGACGGTCGGCGCGGTGGGCTGTGGAGGGGACGCCGGGGCCTGCTCGGGAGCTGCGGGAAACATGGACACCTTCGTGTCTCGTGACCGGCCCCGTGCGTGCCGGGGCACGCCGGCGGGCCGGCAGGTCGGACAGTGCGTCGGACGCCGGAGCCGTGCGGTGCCGGGGCCCCGGCACCGCACGGGGTACTGACCACCGGCGGCGGGATGACGACCGGGGCGCATCGGGCGCCGTCGGCGGGAGGCCCCTGGCGCCCGCGGCCTCCGCGGCGGTCAGAGGAGAATGGAACCACCGCCGGTGATCCGGACGGCGCGAATCCTCGCCGAATTTGCGGCTCTCATACGGCTGCACCGCGGGCCCCGTCAGCATCTCGTCAAGCGCGCCTGAGGAGTGGGAGGAGGGGCGACCGTCCGTCGCGTGGGGGCCGTGCCTGGCATGGCGCGGGACCGCGGAGTGCGGCCGCCGCGGTCAGGAGGGGGCGTGGCCGGACCGGTGGAGTGCCTCCGGCAGCGGACCGTGGCCGCGCGGGCCGCTCCGCGCCGCCGCCGACGGGGTTCCGTTCCCGCGCGGCTGTGCCTTCCGTGCGCGGCCACGGTTCTGCTTCTCACCTTGCCGGGCGCGTGATCGAGGACACGGTCGTCGTACGACGTGGTCCTGTGCCGTCGTCCTGTGCCGTGGTGGTGCCGTGGTGGTGTCGTGGTGGTCGAATCCGTCGTGGTTCGACTCGGCGGTCCGGCAGGACCGTCCGGCCCCGCGCCCGTGTGTCGTCAAGGCGGTGTCAACGTCCTTGTGAGTTGCGCCAGGGACGCGTCAAAAGGACTGACCCCGGGTGCCGCCGGGCGCTTCCCTGAGGGGGATGAACGAAGTACGGCGCGGACGGCTGAAGGTCTATCTCGGAGCGGCTCCGGGGGTCGGCAAGACGTATCGCATGCTCGACGAGGGGCGGCGTCGTGCCGCCCGCGGAGTCGATGTGGTCGTGGGGTTCGCCGAGTGCCACGGGCGACCCGGCACCGAGGCGATGCTGGACGGTCTGGAGGTCCTCCAGCCGGTCCCGTGCGCCTACCGCGGCGGCCGGTTCGAGGAGATGGACCTCGCCGGGGTCCTGGCCCGCCGGCCGCAGGTCGCCGTCGTGGACGAACTCGCCCACAGCAACGTCCCCGGCGGCGGCCGGAACGCCAAACGATGGCAGGACGTCGAGGAGTTGCTCGCCGCCGGGATCGACGTCGTCACCGCCGTCAACATCCAGCACCTGGAGTCGATCAAGGACGTCGTCGAGAAGATCACCGGGGTGCCCCAGCAGGAGACCGTGCCGGACGAGGTGGTGCGCCGAGCCCATCAGGTCGAACTGGTCGACATGGCGCCCGAGGCGCTGCGCCGCCGGATGGCGCACGGCAACATCTACGCCCCCGAGAAGATCGACGCGGCCCTCGCCAACTACTTCCGGCCGGGGAACCTGACCGCGCTGCGCCAACTGGCGCTGCTGTGGACGGCCGACCGGGTCGACGAGGCCCTGCAGACCTACCGCGCCGAGCACTCGATAGGCAGGGTGTGGGAGACCCGGGAGCGGGTCGTGGTCGCCCTGACCGGAGGTCCGGAGGGCGACACGCTCATCCGGCGCGCCGCCCGGATCGCCGACCGGTCGGCGGGCGGGGATCTGCTCGCCGTGCACGTGGCCCGCAGCGACGGTCTCGCCACCGGCTTCTCCCACGCGTCGCTGGCCCGGCAGCGCCGGCTGGTGGAGGACCTCGGCGGCAGCTATCACTCCGTGGTCGGTGACGACGCCGCCACCGCGCTGGTGGACTTCGCGCGGGCCGAGAACGCCACCCAACTCGTCCTCGGCTCCAGTCGGCGCGGACGCCTGGAGCGGTTTTTGACCGGTTCGGGCACGGGGGAGAGAGTCGTCGCGCTCTCCGGTGACATCGACGTCCATCAGGTCACACACGAGCGGGCCGGTCGCGGCACCCTGCTGCCGTCCCGGCGCCGTACGCTGTCGAGGGCCCGGATGATCGCGGGGCCGGTGGCCGGGCTGGTGCTGCCGTTGCTGCTGACGATCGTCCTGGCCCAGCTGCGGGGCACGTTGACCCTCACCAGCGAGGCCCTGCTGTTCCTGCTCGCGGTGGTGGGCGTGGCCTGCATAGGCGGCGTGGCCTCCGCCGTGATCGCCTCCCTCACGGCGTCGGTGCTGCTCAACTACTGGTTCATCCCGCCCATAGGGCAGTTCACGCTCGCCGACGCCAACGCCCTTGTGGCGCTCGGCGTCTTCGCGGTGGTCGCCGCCACCGTGGCCGCCGTCGTCGACCGCTCGCTGAGACTGTCGCGCCGCGCCGCGCGTGCCACCGCGGAGGCGGAGACGATGTCCTCGCTGGCCGGCAGCATCGTCCGCGGCGGCCAGACGATCCCGGCGCTGCTGGAGCGCACCCGGGAGACCTTCGGAGTGGACTCCGTGGAACTCGTGTCCGAGGTCGCCGAGGAGGGAGGGACGGGTGCTGTCCGGTTGCGGGGTGGCCGCACGGACGAGGACGGCGACACCGTGGTACCTGCCGGGCCAGGGGGCTACCTGGTGCTGCGGGGTGGTGCCCTGTCGGCCTCCGAGCGGCGGGTCCTCGCCGCCTTCGCCGCGCATGTGGGGGCGGCCGTGGAACGGGCCCGGCTCGCCGAGGCGGCCGCCGAGGTCGAACCGGTGCGCGCCGCGGACCGGATGCGTACGGCGCTGCTGCGGGCCGTCGGGCACGACCTGCGTACCCCGCTCGCCGCCGGCTGGGCCGCCGTCACCTCGCTGCGCAGCCGGGACGTCGAGTTCTCCGCGGTGGACCGCGACGAGCTTCTGGCCACCGCCGACGAGTCCATGGCCAAGCTGAACCGCCTGGTGGAGAACCTGCTCGACCTCAGCCGGCTGGAGGCGGGCGTGCTCAAGCTGAACCTGAGGCCGACCTCGCTGGAGGAGGTGCTCCCGGCGGCACTGACGGACACCCCCGGCGTCGAGGTCGGGGACCTGGAGCGGATTCCGCAGGTGCTGGCGGATCCGCCACTGCTGGAACGTGTCATCGCCAACCTGGTCGGCAACGCCGATCGGTACGCCCCGGCCGGTACGAAAGTGCTGGTCAGTGCCAGTGTGCTGGCGGGCCGGGTGGAACTGCGCGTCGTGGACCGGGGTCCCGGACTGCCGGTGGCCGGCCGGGAGCGACTGTTCGAGCCGTTTCAGCGGCTCGGCGACACGGACAACACCACCGGGCTCGGGCTGGGGCTGGCGCTCGCCCGTGGACTGACGGAGGCGATGAGCGGAACCGTCAGTCCCGAGGACACCCCCGGCGGCGGGCTGACCATGGTCGTGTCGATGCCGCTGGCCGAGAGGCCGGACGCGCCGGGAGCCGGGATGTCCGACCACGTCGGCCAGGGGTCGCGTCGTTGACGGCGGGGCCGTCGCGGAATCGGGATGGGGCCGGGCCGCCGGGTGCCACCTGAACTGAGATCGCGTCGAGGGCCCGGGCTGTGCGGCGACGTGGTGCCGGCCGGGTGGGGGTGGGCCGACCGAGACCAGTTCGGCCGGGTGGGTGTCTCGTCGGCAGGGGCCGCGCCAGCCCTACGGGGCCTGGCCGCGGCGAGGGATGGGGCCGTCGTACGGTGCTGGTTACGGCGGAGGGGGGCCGTCGTACGGGCTGGTGGCTGGGGCCGGTGTCCGCGCGTGGCCGTCGGTCGTTCTGGACGAGGTTCGCGTCGGGGCGTTGGACGGACTCGACCGGGTTCGGGTCGGGGCCGTCGGTCGGACTCGACCAGGTTCGCGTCGGGGCCGTCGTTCGGGGTGCGCCAGGTGCGTGCCCGGCTGGAGCGGGCGGCGGGGATCGGGGTCGTGCCTGATCGGCGTACCCGCCAGGGCCGTTCGTCGTTCAGGGCCGGGGCTGCCCCGGCCGGGTCGAGCGTGCGGGGCGGTACGGGATGGGGCGTGCCGGACGGTGTTCGCGCGCACGGGCAGCAGGTCGTTCGGGGACCGGGGTCGGGCCCGGGCGGTCGTACCGGGTCACGAGGCCGGGGCTGACGTCTGCCGGTCCGCCTAGTTCCGTCCGGGCCCGGTGACCTTGCCCGGCCTCGTCGCGAAGAGCCGCATCCGACTGCCCGGCGCACTCGCACGTGACGTCCTCGACGCACGTACGCCGGGGCGCGGCCACCCACGCAGGTGTGGCTGGGACGGGTGGCCTCAATCCAGGCCCGACACCTTGAAGACGGTGTGTGCCGTCTCGGCGTCGATCCTGGCTGAGAGACGGCTCAGCGCCGTGGTCCCGCACAGCAGGAAACCGGACGCCTCCGCCCGGCGGGCGTCCTCGTCGAGGCGGCGCCACAGCTCGGGGTTGTCCATCAGCACCCGAGGGTCGATCTCGAACCGGTCGCCGAAGGCGTCGCGCAGCAGCAACCGCTGCGATACGCCGTCCAGGCAGCTCACGGAGACGAGTAGATCGGTACGGACCCGGCGGGAGCGCAGCAGGGACCGGGCGACGATCCATCCCTCGCCGGCGGAGATGCGGGACGGGCAAAGCACCGCGAGCAGCAGCAGGGCGAGGACGGCCCAGAGCACCGCGCGCCACGCAGTCAGGGTGCCGGCAGCCGAGTCCAACAGGAGCAGCAGGGCCAGCAGCACCCCGGCACAGCCGATCGCGCCGCGCACGTCACGGACCCAGTGCCGGTCGTGGACCGGCGGAGCGGGGTGGGGGGCGGGCAGGTCGGTCAGATCCCGGTTCGGGTCTTCACGGTGTCCCATACGGCCGACGGTAGGAGCCTCGTGCGCGACGTCCAGGGGCATTGACGGCTCCCTGACGTGGGCGTGAGGACTTCTTGACGGCACGACGGCGGGACGCGGCCGCCGCGCAGGTCACACCGCCGGCAACGGGGCGCCGGAAGGGCTCTGAACGGCAGACGCGACGGTGACGTCGAGCATGCCGGGCGCCCGCAGAGCCGGTCCACATCCGTGCGGGCGGGGTCGCCGTCAGGGTCTCGTCAAGGCCGCGCAGTGGGCCGTAAGGGACCCGTCAACGACGGTCGAAACCGGCCAAGGAGGAGGTTTCCTCTAACAAGTCCGTGTCCATTCGAATCTCGACTCCAGGAGTTCACGATGGCCGATCTGGCCTTCGTCGTCACCACGATCGCGCTGTTCGCGCTGGTGATCCTCGTCGCCAAGGGGGTGACGAAGCTGTGACCATCGAAAACGTAGTCGGCCTGGTCGTGGCCGTCGCCCTGCTCGGCTATCTCGTCCTCGCCCTGATCTTCCCGGAGAGGTTCTGAGCACGACATGGGTCCCGTACTTGCCGGCGTACTCCAGCTGCTCGCCCTGATCGGCGCACTGGCGATCGTCCACGTCCCCCTTGGCAACTACATGGCCAAGGTCTACTCCACCGACAAGCACTGGCGTGTCGAGAAGTGGATCTACAAGGGCATAGGTGCCAACCCCGACACCGAGATGCGCTGGACCGCGTACCTCCGCGGCGTCCTCGCCTTCTCGGCGATCGGTGTCCTCTTCCTCTACCTGCTCCAGCGGCTCCAGGGCGTCCTGCCCGGATCGCTCGGCTTCGCGGCGATCGACCCGGACCAGGCGTTCAACACGGCCGTGTCGTTCGTGGCCAACACCAACTGGCAGTCGTACTACGGCGAACAGGCCATGGGCCACGTCGTCCAGACCGGCGGTCTGGCCGTGCAGAACTTCGTCTCCGCGGCCGTCGGCATGGCCGTCGCGGTGGCGCTGGTGCGCGGCTTCGCCCGCTCCCGCACCGGTGACCTCGGCAACTTCTGGGCGGACCTGGTGCGCGGCACCGTCCGCATCCTGGTGCCGCTCGCGTTCATCGGCGCGGTCGTCCTGGTCTCCCTCGGCGCCATCCAGAACTTCTCCGGGATCCACGAGGTCGGCCAGTTCATGGGCGGCACGCAGGAGTGGAACGGCGGCGCGGTCGCGTCGCAGGAGGCGATCAAGGAGCTGGGCACCAACGGCGGCGGCTACTTCAACGCCAACAGCGCCCACCCCTTCGAGAACCCGACCCCGTTCACGAACCTCTTCGAGATCTTCCTGATCCTGGTCATCCCGTTCTCCCTGACCCGCACCTTCGGTGTCCTGGTGGGTTCGGTCAAGCAGGGCTACGCGATCCTCGCGACCATGGCCACGATCTGGATCTCCTTCGTCGGCCTGATGATGTGGACCGAGTTCGCCCACCACGGCCCGGCGTTCGACATCGCGGGTGGCGCGATGGAGGGCAAGGAGCTCCGCTTCGGTATCGGCGGTTCGTCGATCTTCGCGGTCTCCACCACCCTGACCTCGACCGGTGCGGTCGACTCCTTCCACTCCTCCTTCACCGGCCTCGGCGGCGGCATCACGATGCTCGGCATGATGCTGGGCGAGATCGCGCCCGGTGGCGTCGGTTCCGGCCTCTACGGCATGCTGATCCTCGCGATCATCGCGGTGTTCATCGCCGGTCTGATGGTGGGCCGTACGCCCGAGTACCTGGGCAAGAAGATCGGCACCCGTGAGATCAAGCTGGCGGCCCTCTACATCCTGGTGACCCCGGCACTCGTGCTGGTCTTCACCGCGATCGCGATGGCGCTGCCCACTCCGGGCAACTCGATGACCAACAGCGGGGCGCACGGCTTCTCCGAGATCCTGTACGCCTACACGTCCGCCGCGAACAACAACGGCTCGGCCTTCGCCGGCCTGAACGCGGACACCCAGTGGTTCAACAGCACGCTCGGCATCGCCATGCTGCTCGGACGGTTCGTGCCGATGGTCTTCATCCTGGCGCTCGCGGGCTCGCTCGCCGAGCAGAAGCCGGTGCCGGCGACCGCGGGCACCCTGCGGACGGACAAGCCGCTGTACACCGGCCTGCTCGTCGGCACGGTCATCATCATCACCGGTCTCACGTACTTCCCGGCGCTGGCGCTGGGACCGCTGGCCGAGGGGCTGGCGTGATGACCACTCGCACACAGAAGCAAGAGGACTCGATGTCCACAGCCACTCCGACCCGGGCGCCGCACAGCGACGTACCCTCCGGGCACAAGTCCGCAGAGGGCCGTGTCGGCGCGGGCCTCTTCGACCCCAAGCAGCTCCTCAGGTCGCTGCCGGACGCCTTCCGCAAGCTCGACCCGCGGGTGATGATCAAGTCGCCCGTGATGTTCGTGGTGTGGATCGGCTCCGTCCTGACCACCGTCTTCTCCTTCACGGACCCGACCGACTGGTTCGGCTGGACCATCAGCGCCTGGCTCTGGCTCACGGTGATCTTCGCCAACCTGGCCGAGGCCGTGGCCGAGGGGCGTGGCAAGGCGCAGGCCGACACCCTGCGCAAGGCCAAGACCGACACGGTGGCCCGGCGCCTCGTGGGTGACCGCGAGGAGCGGGTGCCCGGCACCGAGCTGCGTATCGGCGACCTGGTCGTCTGTGAGGCCGGCGATGTCATTCCCGGCGACGGCGACGTCGTCGAGGGTGTCGCGAGCGTCGACGAGTCGGCGATCACCGGTGAATCGGCCCCCGTGATCCGGGAGTCGGGCGGCGACCGTTCCGCGGTCACCGGCGGCACGAAGGTGCTCTCCGACCGCATCGCCATCAAGATCACGACGAAGCCGGGCGAGACCTTCATCGACCGGATGATCAGCCTCGTCGAGGGTGCCTCCCGGCAGAAGACGCCCAACGAGATCGCGCTGAACATCCTGCTCGCCTCGCTGACGATCGTCTTCCTGCTCGCCTGCGCCACGCTGCCCCCGCTCGCGAACTACGCGGGCACCGACCTGACGATGGTCGTGCTGGTCGCCCTGCTGGTCTGCCTCATCCCGACGACCATCGGCGCCCTGCTGTCCGCGATCGGTATCGCCGGCATGGACCGCCTGGTCCAGCGCAACGTCCTGGCGATGTCGGGCCGCGCGGTCGAGGCCGCCGGTGACGTCTCCACCCTGCTGCTGGACAAGACCGGCACCATCACCCTCGGCAACCGTCAGGCGTCGGAGTTCGTGCCGGTGAGCGGTGTGACGGCCGCCCAGCTCGCGGACGCCGCCCAGCTGTCGTCGCTCGCCGACGAGACGCCCGAGGGCCGCTCCGTCGTCGTCCTGGCGAAGGAGAAGTACGGGCTGCGCGAGCGCCACCAGGGCGAGCTGTCGCACGCCGAATGGATCGCCTTCACCGCCCAGACCCGGATGTCCGGCGTCGACGTGGACGGCAGGAAGGTCCGCAAGGGCGCGGCCGGTTCGGTCACCGCCTGGGTGAGCGAGCGCGGCGGCGAGATCGCCGAGGACGCCGACCGGGTGACCCGTCGGATCTCCGAGGCGGGCGGCACCCCGCTGCTGGTGGCCGTCGAGGACGCCGACGGCGCCCGCGTGCTGGGCGTCATCCACCTCAAGGACGTCGTCAAGGACGGCATGCGCGAGCGGTTCCAGGAACTGCGCCGCATGGGCATCAAGACCGTCATGATCACCGGCGACAACCCGCTCACCGCCAAGGCGATCGCCGAGGAGGCCGGCGTCGACGACTTCCTCGCCGAGGCCACTCCCGAGGACAAGATGGCGCTCATCAAGCGGGAGCAGGCGGGCGGAAAGCTGGTCGCGATGACCGGTGACGGCACCAACGACGCCCCGGCGCTCGCGCAGGCCGACGTCGGCGTGGCGATGAACACCGGTACGTCGGCCGCCAAGGAGGCCGGCAACATGGTCGACCTCGACTCCAACCCGACGAAGCTCATCGAGATCGTCGAGATCGGCAAGCAGTTGCTGATCACGCGCGGTGCGCTGACCACCTTCTCCATCGCCAACGACGTCGCGAAGTACTTCGCGATCATCCCGGCGCTGTTCGCGGCGGTCTACCCGGGCCTGGACAAGCTGAACATCATGCAGCTGTCCTCGCCGGACTCGGCGATCCTGTCCGCGGTCATCTTCAACGCGCTGGTCATCATCGCGCTGGTGCCGCTCGCCCTGCGGGGTGTGCAGTACCGGCCGGTGAGCGCGGACCGGCTGCTCCGCCGCAACCTCGGGATCTACGGACTCGGCGGCCTGATAGCCCCCTTCATCGGCATCAAGATCATCGACATGATCATCTCCCTCATCCCCGGAATCGGCTGATCGCCATGAACAACTCGGTATCCAACACCGCCCGGTTGCTCGGGGCGGGCCTGCGCGCCCTCCTCGTGCTGACCCTGGTGACGGGCGTCATCTACCCGCTGGTCGTGACCGGCGTCGCTCAGGGCCTGTTCAGCAACAAGGCGAACGGCTCGGAGATCAGCTCCCAGGGCAAGGTCGTCGGCTCCTCCCTGATCGGTCAGGCCTACAACCTGCCGCTGAAGAAGGGCCAGGAGACCCCGGAGCCCGACCTCCAGTGGTTCCAGGGCCGCCCGCAGAACGGCCTGGGCACCAACAGCGTCAACACCCAGTACTCGCTCATCCTCTCCGGCGCGACCAACCGCTCCGGTGACAACGAAGAGCTCATCCAGTGGGTGAAGGACGCCAAGGCCGCCGTGGTCAAGGACAACTCGGTGCCCGGCTGGACGGTCAAGCCCTCCCAGGTTCCGGCGGACGCCGTGACGTCCTCCGGCTCCGGACTGGACCCGCACATCTCGCCCGCCTACGCGGACATCCAGGTGCACCGGGTCGCCGAGAAGAACGGACTGCCCGTCGCCGAGGTCCAGAAGCTCGTGGACAAGAACACCGAGGGGCGCTCGCTCGGCTTCATCGGTGAGCCCCGGGTCAACGTCCTGGAGCTGAACGTCGCGCTCAAGGAACTCGTGGCCAAGAGCTGATGGCGTTACGCGAGTCACGCGGGAGTCGGCGGACGGAGACACCCTCCGGGACGGCCGGCTCCCGCCGCCGTGGCGCCGGTCGCGTCGCGACCGGCGCGTTCGAGAGGAAAGGCGCACACCCATGACCCGGGTGCTGGTGGTGGAGGACGACCCGCAGCTCGTGAGAGCCCTCGTGATCAACCTGCAGGCGCGCCGCTACGGAGTGGACGCGGCGCCCGACGGCGCCACGGCCCTCCGCCTCGCGGCCGCCCGGCAGCCCGACGTCGTGATGCTCGACCTCGGGCTGCCGGACATGGACGGCATCGACGTGATCAAGGCACTGCGCGGCTGGACGAAGGTCCCGATCGTGGTGCTGTCGGCCCGCCAGGCGTCCGACGAGAAGGTCGTGGCGCTGGACGCGGGCGCGGACGACTACGTCACCAAGCCGTTCAGCATGGACGAACTCATGGCCCGCCTGCGGGCGGCCGTCCGCCGCACCGAGGAGATGCCCGTGGCCCCCGAGCGGAAGTTGGTGCAGACCCCGGACTTCACCATCGACCTGCTCGCCAAGAAGGCCGCACGGGACGGACGGGACGTGCGGCTCACACCGACCGAATGGCATCTGCTGGAGATCCTGGTCACCCACCCCGGCCGGCTCGTCACGCAGAAGCACCTGCTCCAGGAGGTCTGGGGAGTGTCCCAGCGCAACAAGACCAACTACCTGCGGGTCTACATGGCCCAGCTCCGGCGGAAACTGGAAGCGGATCCCTCGCACCCCCGCTACCTCATCACCGAACCCGGCATGGGTTACCGCTTCGAAGGGTGAACATGGCACGCGGCAAGCTTCGGATCTACCTCGGCGCCGCCCCGGGCGTCGGCAAGACGTACGCGATGCTCTCCGAGGGGCACCGGCGCGTCGAACGGGGCACCGACTGTGCGGTGGCGTTCGTCGAGCACCACAACCGCCCACGCACCGAGGTGATGCTGCACGGCCTGGAACAGGTCGCCCGCCGTCAACTCGAATACCGGGGCGGTGTGTTCAGCGAGATGGACGTGGACGCGGTGCTGGCCCGCCGACCCCAGGTGGCGCTGGTCGACGAACTCGCGCACACCAACATCCCCGGCTCCCGCAACGCCAAGCGCTGGCAGGACGTCGAGGAGTTGCTGGCGGCGGGCATCGACGTCATCTCGACGGTCAACATCCAGCACCTGGAGTCCCTCGGCGACGTCGTCGAGTCCATCACGGGCATCCGGCAGCGCGAGACCGTGCCCGACGAGGTCGTGCGGCGTGCGGACCAGGTGGAACTGGTCGACATGTCGCCCGAGGCGCTGCGCCGCCGGATGGCGCACGGCAACATCTACAAGCCGGACAAGGTCGACGCGGCGCTCTCCAACTACTTCCGGCCCGGCAACCTCACGGCCCTGCGCGAACTGGCGCTGCTGTGGGTGGCCGACCGCGTCGACGAGTACCTCACCGAATACCGCAACGAACACCGGGTGTCCAAGATCTGGGGTTCGCGTGAGCGGATCGTGGTCGGGCTCACCGGTGGCCCGGAGGGCCGGACCCTCATCCGGCGGGCCGTGCGGCTCGCGGAGAAGGGCGCCGGCGGCGAGGTGCTCGCGGTCTACATCTCCCGCAGCGACGGCCTGTCCGGGGCCTCTCCCAAGGAACTGGCCGTCCAGCGCGCCCTGGTGGAGGACCTCGGTGGCACCTTCCACCAGGTGGTGGGCGAGGACATCCCCGCCGCGCTGCTGGACTTCGCACGCGGCGTCAACGCCACCCAGATCCTGCTCGGCGTCTCCCGCCGCAAGACCTGGCAGTACGTCTTCGGGCCGGGCGTCGGCGCGACCGTCGCCCGTGAGTCGGGACCCGACCTCGACGTGCACCTCATCACCCACGCCGAGATGGGCAAGGGACGCGGACTGCCCGTCGCGCGCGGCGCCCGCCTCGGCCGCTCCCGCATCATCTGGGGCTGGCTGGTCGGTGTACTGGGCCCCCTGCTGCTGACCCTCCTGCTGACCGGGGTCACGCCCGAGGTGGGCCTGGCCAACGACATGCTGCTGTACCTGACACTCACGGTGGCCGCGGCCCTGCTCGGCGGACTGCTGCCGGCGCTGGCCTCCGCGGTGGTGGGCTCACTGCTGCTCAACTGGTTCTTCACGCCACCGGTCCACACCCTGACCATCGCCGACCCGAAGAACATCGTCGCCATCGTCATATTCGTAGGCGTGGCGGTGTCGGTGGCCTCCGTGGTGGACCTGGCCGCCCGGCGTACGCACCAGGCGGCCCGGCTGCGGGCGGAGTCGGAGATCCTCTCCTTCCTCGCGGGAAACGTGCTGCGGGGTGAGACCAGCCTGGAGGAACTGCTGGAGCGGGTGCGTGAGACGTTCGGCATGGAGTCGGTGGGGCTGCTGGAGCGGGAATCCGACGTCGCTCCCTGGACCTGCGCGGGCAGCGTGGGTCCGAGGCCTGCCGGGTCGCCGGACGACGCGCACGTCGACATGCCCGTCGGTGACCACATGGCGCTCGCGCTGAACGGCCGGGTGCTGCCCGCCGAGGACCGGCGGGTGCTCGCCGCATTCGCCGCGCAGGCCGTGGTCGTCCTGGACCGCCGCCGGCTCCAGGAGGAGGCGGACCAGGCGCGCAGGCTCGCCGAGGGCAACCGCATCCGTACGGCGCTGCTGGCCGCCGTCAGCCATGATCTGCGGACTCCGCTCGCGGGTATCAAGGCCTCGGTGACGTCGCTGCGTTCGGACGACGTCGAGTGGTCCGAGCAGGATCAGGCGGACCTGCTGGAGGCGATCGAGGAGGGCGCGGACCGGCTCGACAACCTGGTCGGCAATCTGCTCGACATGTCCCGCCTGCAGACCGGAACGGTCTCCCCGCTGCTGCGGGAGATCGACCTCGACGAGGTGGTGCCCATGGCCCTCGGGGGCGTCCCCGAGGGCAGCGTGGACCTGGACATCCCCGAGACGCTCCCCATGGTCCAGGTCGACAAGGGGCTGCTGGAGCGGGCGGTGGCCAACCTCGTGGAGAACGCGGTCAAGTACAGCCCGCCGGACAGCCATGTACTGGTGTCGGCGAGCGCCATCAACGACCGGGTCGAAGTACGGGTCGTGGACCGTGGACCGGGCGTCCCCGACGAGGCCAAGCAGCGCATTTTCGAGCCGTTCCAGCGCTACGGCGACGCCCCGCGCGGGGCCGGGGTCGGACTGGGCCTGGCCGTCGCCCGCGGCTTCGCCGAGGCCATGGAGGGCACGCTCGACGCCGAGGACACTCCCGGCGGCGGCCTCACCATGGTGCTGAGCCTGCGGAGAGTAGCCGGCCGCCGACCGGGCCGACCGGACTATTCGGCGCAGGTGGTGTCGTAGCGAGGGCCGACTCGACCGGTCGCAGCGCCGGAGGGCCTTGCGGCCGGTGGGGTACGGCCACTGGGGCGTGGCCGGTGCTATGTCACGGCGCCTTGCGTCAGCGGGTGGTGCGATTGCGGGTGGTGTGTGACTGGAGGGGTGCTTGCCGGGTGGTTGGTGTCCGGAGTGGTGCGTGCCAGGTGGTGGGTGACCGGGGTGGTTGGTGTCCGGAGTGGTGCGTGCCAGGTGGTGGGTGACCGGGGTGGTGTGTGACTGGAGGGGTGCGTGCCGGGTGGTGGGTGTTCGGGGTGGTGTGTGACCGGAGGGGTACGTGCCAGGTGGTGGGTGACCGGGGTGGTGTGGGACCGGGTGGTGGGTGTTCGGGGTGGTGTGTGACCGGAGGGGTGCGTGCCGGGTGGTGTGTGACCGGAGCGGTACCTGGTGGGGCGTACCGGGTGGTGGGTGACCGGAGCGGTACCTGGTGGGGCGTGCCGGGTGGTGGGTGACCGGAGGGGTGTGTGACCGGAGGGGTGCGCCGCCAGGTGGTGCGTGTTCAGGTCGTCCGTGTCCGGGGCGGTGCGTCGCTGGATGCCGGGTCACCGGACGGGGGCGTCACCAAGTGGTGCGTCGCGGGGTGGTGCCGCGTCGGGTGTGTTCACGGGATCGTCCGTGACGGGTCGGTGGGGAGGGCCTGGGGCGCGCCCTCAGGACTCCGGGCGCACCGCTTGCTGCCGCTCACGGAAGTCCCCGGTGTCCAGCCGCAGCCGCCAGGCGTTACGGCGGTGCAGGGCCGCCAGTTCGGCTTCCAGCGGTGACGGCGGCACCGCGAGCACGGGGCAGTGGGCGTGGGCCAGGCAGTAGCGGCTCACGGAGGGGCCGAACGCCCGGTGCCAGAGACCCCGGCGCCCGGCGCCGACGACCAGCACGTCGTCCACGCGGTCCGCCACGTCCACCAGGGCGCGGGCCGGCGTGCCGTGGGCCACCAGCGCGCACATCGCGACCCCAGGACCCTCCTCACCGAAGGCATCCCGCAGCGCGGTCAGCAGCCGCTCACGGGCCGGCTCGCGCCACTCGTACGCCTGGACGCACGACGCCGTGGACCGGTTCGCGACGAGTTGCCCACCGGGCGGCTCCCACGCCAGCACCGGCCACAACTCGGCGCCCCGGGACCGGGCCTCCTGGGCCGCCCGGCAGAGCGCGGTCAGGCTCCCCAGGGAGCCGCTCACACCGACGACGACGCGCGCGGCACCGGAATGGTCGTGATCGGCCATGACTCCACCGTTCCTTCACACACTCGCGTGGCCCCTGCCCGCGTGCGGCTCGTGCGGCCGCACCCCCATCTCACCTCGCCGCGAGGCGAGGGAACAGACGGAACGTCACTTCTTGGCACGGCTCTAGCGCCCGCGGCGAGGCCGTCGGGCCGCTCCGTCAGCAACCCGTCAGCGTCGGCCCGCTCGCCGTCAGCATCGCGTCATGACCCGTCGGCGCCGCCGGATGCCGGGCTTAGCGTCTGGCGAGAGCCCCGGTCCGCCTCCCGGCGTCCGGGACACATCAGCCACAGACAGCAACCAGCTCAGGATCCTCCAGGAGGCATCCCATGGCAGAACTCACGTGTGACGACCCGGAGCCCTGTGAACGGATCCCGGCCGGACCTCTCTACGTTCCCGTCCGGCCGGGACCGGCAGGCTCCGCAACTCGGCTCTTCCGCAGCCCCCTCGGCGACCGCACGGCCGTGGGCTTCACCTCCGAGCAGCGACTCAAGGCGACCCTTGGCCCCGACCAGGCGTGGATCCGGCTGGCCGAACCCGCCCTGCGCGCGCTGACCGCGCCGCTCGGGGTCACCACCGTCACGATCGACCCGCAGTTCTCGGCACCCGCACCGGCCCGTGACACCTCCGCGCCTTCCGTGCCGAAGACCTCCCCCGCTCCGGGGCCCGCCTCCGCTCCCGGGAACCCCGCGCCGCGCGCGGTGCCGGTGCCGGAGACCCCCCGAGGCGCCTCCTGGAACCCACAGGCCGTCGGCGCCCTGCGTGTGACCGGCGCCGCCGCCCTCGTCTCGGCGCTCGCGCTGTGGATCGGTTGAGAGGACCGCACGATGACCACGCTTCACGAACCCGCCGTCACCACCACCGACGCCCTGTCGGTGTGGCCGGCCTCCACCACGGAGCGGCGCCCCGGCGAACTCGCCGTCGGCGGTGTACCGCTCGCCGAGATCGCCGAGCGTTTCGGCACACCCGTCTACGTCCTCGACGAGGCGGAAGTGCGTGAACGCTGCCGCACCTACCGGCACGCCTTTCCCGAAGCCGACGTGGTCTACGCGGCCAAGGCGTTCCTGTGCCGCGCGATGCTCCACTGGGTGGAGGAGGAAGGCCTCGGACTCGACGTCTGCTCCGCCGGTGAGCTGGAGATGGCGGTGACCACGGGCTTCCCGCCGGAGAAGATCGTGCTGCACGGCAACGCCAAGTCGCCGCGCGACCTGGAGACCGCGCTCCGGCTCGGCGTCGGCCGCATCGTCATCGACGGCCCGTCCGAGATCGCCCGGCTGGCGGCGGCCGTCGGCCCCGAGGGGCACCAGAAGGTCATGGTCCGGGTGATCCCCGGCATCAGCGCCGGCGGACACGCCAAGATCCGCACCGGCACCGACGACCAGAAGTTCGGCCTGTCCATCTCCGACGGATACGCCCAGCACGCCATCGCCCGCATCCTCGACCAGCCGCAGCTCCAGCTGACGGGCCTGCACTGCCACCTGGGCTCGCAGATCACCAGCGTCAAGCCGTATCTCTCGGCGGTGCGGCGCATGGTCGGCCTGATGGCCCGCCTGCACGAGCAGTACGGGCTGGTCCTGCCGGAGCTCGACCTCGGTGGCGGCCACGGCATCGCCTACCGTCCGGGCGAACCGGCCCTGGACCTCACCACGCTGGCCCGTAAGGTGCGCACCGAGCTGACCGAGGCGTGCGCGGCGGCCGGGCTCGCGGTGCCCCGTCTGATGATCGAACCGGGCCGTGCCATCGCCGGCCCGGCGGGCGTCGCCCTGTACCACGTCCTGGCCGTGAAGCAGACCGGCTCGCACACGTTCGTCGCCGTCGACGGCGGTATGAGCGACAACCCGCGGCCCGCGCTGTACGGCGTGCGCTACGCGCCCCGGCTGGTCGGTCGGCACAGCACGGCCGCCCCGGCCCCGGTGACCGTGGTCGGCCGGCACTGCGAGGCCGGAGACGTCCTCGCCGCCGATGTGGACCTGCCCTCGGACGTACGGCCCGGCGACCTCCTCGCCGTCCCCGTCGCGGGCGCGTACCACCTGTCCATGGCCTCCGGCTACAACATGGTCGGCCGACCGCCCGTGACCGCCGTCGCGGACGGCCGTGCCCGGCTCTTGGTCCGCCGCGAGTCCCTGGACGACATCCGCAGCCGCGACGTGGGCCTGTAGCCCGCGCCGCCCCTTGCCCACCTCCGGCCGAGTGCCGGCCACGTCCTCGGCCGGAGGTGCCACTTCCCCCTTTTTTTTTGCAACGACATGTGAGGAAAGCCGTGACGGCCGAGAACGTGGTGGGGCTGATCGTCGCGATCGCCCTGCTCGCCTACCTGGTGGTGGCTTTGATCAAGCCGGAGCGCTTCTGATGACCGCGCCCGCAACCGTCAGGGAGAGACCCACCGACGCGGTGCAGCCCTCGGCGCCGGAGCCCGCGCGCAGGATCGGCGCCGGCCTGCTCGATCCGCAGCAGCTCTGGCGTGCGCTGCCCGCCGCCCTTCGCAAGTTGAACCCGGTCACGCTGGCCCGCAACCCGGTCATGTTCACCACCGAGATCGGTGCCGTGCTGACCACAGGACTCGCGTTCGCCAGGCCGTCGTTGTTCGGCTGGCTCATCACCGCCTGGCTCTGGCTCACGGTCGTCTTCGCCAACCTGGCCGAGGCGGTCGCCGAGAGCCGCGGCCGGGCCCAGGCCGAGTCACTGCGCGGTATGCGTGGCCGGACCGTCGCGCGGCGGCTCGTGGGCGGCGTCGCGCACGTCCGATCGGGCGAGTACGTCGAGGAACCGGTGGGCGCGGGGGAGTTGCGCAAGGGTGACCTCGTGGTCGTCGAGGCCGGCGAGCTCGTCCCCGGCGACGGCGATGTGATCGAGGGCATCGCCAGCATCGACGAGTCGGCCATCACCGGCGAGTCCGCTCCGGTCATCCGGGAGTCGGGAGGCGACCGCAGCGCCGTCACCGGCGGCACCCGCGTGCTGTCCGACCGGATCGTCGTCCGGATCACGCAGGAGCCCGGCGAGTCCTTCCTGGACCGGATGATCTCCCTGGTCGAGGGCGCCAACCGGCAGAAGACCCCCAACGAGCTCGCGCTCAACCTGCTCCTGGTGATGCTCACCTTCGTGTTCCTGGTCGCGGTGGTCACACTCCAGCCGATGGCGGTGTTCTCCATGGACTTCATGGCGGCGGCCCGCGACTCCGAGGCCCTCACCGCGGACGGCGTCACCGGCATGGTGCTCGTCTCGCTGCTGGTCTGTCTGATCCCGACGACCATCGGCGGACTGCTGTCCGCGATCGGGATCGCCGGCATGGACCGGCTGGTGCAGCGCAACGTGCTCGCCATGTCGGGGCGCGCGGTGGAGGCGGCGGGCGACGTCAACACTCTGCTGCTGGACAAGACGGGCACCATCACTTTCGGCAACCGGCGGGCGGGTGCGCTGCTCCCGATCGGCGCGGTGACGGGACGGCAACTCGCCGACGCCGCCCTGCTGTCCAGCCTCGCCGACGAGACGCCCGAGGGCCGCTCGATCGTCGAGTACACGCGGGAGAAGTTCGACCTGGAGCGGACCGCGCACCCCGACGCCGGATGGGTGCCGTTCAGTGCCATGACCCGGATGTCGGGCGTGGACCTGCCGGGCGCCCACCAGCTGCGCAAGGGCGCGGCCTCCGCCGTGGCCGCCTGGGTCCGGGACAACGGCGGTGAGGTGCCCGCCGGACTGCACGACTGTGTCGACCAGGTCTCGGCCTCCGGCGGTACCCCGCTCGCGGTCGCCGAACGCGTCGGCGACGAACCGGCGCGGCTGCTCGGCGTCGTCCACCTCAAGGACGTCGTGAAGCCCGGCCTGCGCGAACGCTTCGCGGAGCTGCGCCGGATGGGTATCCGCACGGTGATGGTGACGGGTGACAACCCGGTGACCGCCAAGGCGATCGCCGACGAGGCGGGAGTCGACGACTTCCTCGCGGAGGCCACTCCCGAGGACAAGCTCGGGCTGATCAAGAAGGAGCAGGCGGGCGGGAAGCTGGTCGCGATGACCGGTGACGGCACCAACGACGCCCCGGCGCTCGCGCAGGCCGACGTCGGCGTGGCGATGAACACCGGTACGTCGGCCGCCAAGGAGGCCGGCAACATGGTCGACCTCGACTCCGACCCGACCAAGATCATCGACATCGTCGAGATCGGCAAGCAACTCCTGATCACCCGGGGCGCGTTGACCGCGTTCTCGCTCGCCAACGACATCGCCAAGTACTTCGCGATCCTCCCGGCGATCTTCGCCGGGCTCCACCCCTCGCTCGACGCGGTCAACGTCATGCGACTGCACTCGCCGACCTCGGCCATCCTGTCGGCCGTGATCTTCAACGCGGTGATCATCGTCGCACTGATCCCGCTGGCTCTGCGCGGGGTGCGCTACCGCCCGGGCAGCGCCGACAAACTGCTCACCCGCAACCTGTGGATCTACGGCGCGGGCGGGCTTCTCCTGCCCTTCCTCGCGATCAAGTTCATCGACGCCGCCGTGGTCCAGTTCATCCCGGGAATCTGATCATGAAACTCCTCTCCAGGACGCCTGCCTGGATCGGCCACCCCGTGGCGGCGATCCGAGTGGTCGTCGTCCTCACCCTGTTCGTCGGTCTTGCCTACCCCCTGGGGATGACCGCGATCGCCCAGGTCCCGGGACTGCGGGACGACGCCCGCGGCTCCCTGCTCGCCGAGGGCGGCAGCAGGCTCATCGGCCAGTCCTTCCTGGACGGCGACGGCAACCCGATCCCGTACTACTTCCAGCCCCGGCCCTCGAACGCCGGCGACGGCTACGACGCCGCCGCCTCGGCCGCCGGCAACCTCGGCCCGGAATCGACGGTGGACGTCCTCGGCCCCGACGGCAAGCAGAGCCTGCTCACCCAGGTATGTGGCCGCAGCAAGGCGGTCGGCGAGCTGGAGCGGGTCGACGGCTCGCGCCCGTACTGCACGGCCGACGGCGTCGGAGCGGTCCTCGGTATCTTCCGCGCGGACGGCACCACCGGCCGCGCCACCCGCGTGGTCAGTCTCAACCAGGCCTGCCCGTCGACGCCGTTCCGCACGGAGTACGAGGGAGTGAGCGTCGAGTGCGCCGAGCCGGGCGAGGACTACGGCAAGGCCGTCGTGACCCCGGTCCGCGGCGAAGCGTCCGCCGACCCCAAGGTCCCGGCCGACGCGGTCACCGCGAGCGCCAGCGGTCTCGACCCGCAGATCAGCCCCGCGTACGCCGAGCTCCAGACCCCGCGGATCGCCCGTGAACGCGGTCTGGGCGAGAAGGACGTGCGCAAGCTCGTCGACACATACACCACGGGCCGCGGCCTCGGCGTGCTCGGGGAGCCGGCCGTGAACGTCGTCGAGCTCAACGCGGCACTCGACCGCGCCCGGCCCATGAAGGGGATCTGACCGACATGTACGGCTGGCTTCAGGCCACCCTGGTCCTCGCGGTCGTCGTCGGACTGCACGTCCCGCTCGGCGACCACATGGCGCGGGCCCTCGACGGGGGGCGGCACCGGCGCCCCGAGAAGGTCCTGTACAAGGTCTGCGGCATCGACCCGGACAAGGAACAGGACTGGCGGCACTACCTGTTCGCGATCCTCGCGTTCAGCGCGGCGAGCATCGCGGCCCTCTTCGCGCTGTTCACCCTGCAGGGCCGGCTGCCCTGGTCCACGGGCCACGAGGGCATGCCGTGGCGGCTCGCCCTGCACACCGCGATCAGCTTCACCACCAACACGAGCTGGCAGAACTACGCCGGCGAATCGACCACCGGCCACCTGGCGGTGATGGCGGGCCTGGGCGTCCAGGCGTTCGCTTCCGGCGCGGTCGGCCTGTGCGTGGCGCTCGCCCTCATCCGGGGCCTGACGCGTCGTGACACCGACCGGCTGGGCAACTTCTGGGTGGACCTCACCCGTTCGATCTTCCGGATCTTCCTCCCCCTGGCCGTCGTCTTCGGCATCGTGCTGATCGCCCTGGGCGTTCCGCAGAGCCTGGGCGGCGCGCACACCGTCACGACGGTCGCCGGGGGAGAACAGACGCTGCTCGGCGGCCCGGTCGGCTCGTGGGATCCGCTGAAACTGATGACGGGTGACGGCGGAGGCGTCTTCAACGCCAACAGCGCCCACCCGTTCGAGAACCCCACCGCGGTCACCAACGCGATCGAGATCGTGCTGATGCTGCTGATCCCGACCGCCTTCATCCGCGCCTACGGCCGGATGATCGGCTCCCTGCGGCAGAGCTGGACCCTGCTCGCCGTGGTGGGCATCCTCTTCGGCCTGCTGCTCGCGGCCGGCAACCTGGCCCAGAGCGCCCCGGGCGGCACCGTCACGGAGGCCGTCGGCGGACAGTACGAGGGCACCGAGACCCGCTTCGGCGTCCCCGCCTCCACGCTCTTCGGCGTGGCGGCCACCGGTTCGGCCGACGGAGCGGCGAACGCGTCCTACGACAGCTTCTCCAGCTTGGGCGGTGGAGTGCTGCTGTCGGCGATGATGCTCGGCGAGATCGCCCCCGGCGGCACCGGCAGCGGACTGTACGGCCTGATCATGGCGGTCATGGTGGCGGTCTTCATCGGCGGGCTGATGGTCGGCCGAACACCCGAGTACCTGCGCAAGCGGCTGGGCTTCGGGGAGATGCGCTACGTCGTGCTGTACACACTGGTCTCACCGACCGTCGTGCTCGCCTGCGTGGCGCTCGCGGTCGCGCTGGGCCACGGTCCCTCCTCCATGGGCAACCCGGGGCCGCACGGGCTGACCGAACTCACGTACGCGTACACCTCCAACGTCAACAGCAACGGAAGCGCGATGGCCGGCTTCAACGGGGCCACCGACTTCCACAACCTGCTGATGTCGGCGGCGATGCTGATCGGCCGCTACCTGCCGATGGCGTTCCTGCTCCCGCTCGCCGGACGGCTGGCCCGGCAGCGGCCGGGCGTGGTCACCGTGGGCACGTTGCAAGCGCGAGGCGTGAACTTCGTGGTCCTGGCCACCGGTGCCGCGCTGCTGCTGGCGCTGCTCAACTACCTCCCGGCCCTCTCCCTGGGGAGCCTGGCGGAGGGACTGATGTAGTACGCGCATGAACGACTACGGGCAGTGAGGGTTGCCGAACACGCGTCGGGGCCGGTGCGCGGTGTACGTCCGCGGGCCGGCCCCATGGTTCTGCCGGGCGGTGCGGGCCGCCCGGTCCGTGCTCAGGCGGCGGTCATCACCTGGCTGCCGGCGGGCAGCCGGTGCGGGGCGATGATCTGGCCGTCCGGCAGGAGTTCACCGGTGTCCTCGAAGAGCACGACACCGTTGCACAGCAGGCTCCAGCCCTGCTCCGGGTGGTGCGCCACGAGACGGGCGGATTCCCGGTCGGCGGAGTCGGCGGTCGGGCACGGTGACTGGTGCTGGCACATGGAAGGGATCTTTCGCTCTGTTGTGTCGTCGGTGATCGCTGTCGTGTCTGTCCCGCGGCGTGAAGCTTCGTTCATGGCCGCCCCCCGTTGTCATCAGTCGGTCGAACCCAGTGTTGCCCCACGGGCGTCTTTCCGCAGGGATTTCGCCGCACCGCTCCTCACAGGTTGATGACGCATCACCCGCGCGGACGGTTCATCCCAACTGCACTGTCACTTCGGGTGGTTCGGGGTGGCCTGATGGGGCTAGTCCGTACGGGTCGAACAGCGCCGTACCCCGCCACCGGGAGTCCGGTGGCGGGGTACGGGAGCAGGTCGTGCGATGTCCGCCCGGCGGTCAGGCCGGGGAGCCGAGCAGGGGCGTCGGCGGGGCCGGCGGCACCCGCAGGGTCAGCACCGGGAGCAGTTCGGCGACCCGGTGCGGGCGGTTGGCCGCGATGCCGGGCGGGGCCGGAGCCAGCGGGACGAGCAGATCGGTCGCCGCGGGGTGGCCGGCGGTGCCGTCGGAGGCGTGGTCCTCGTGGAGCCAGAGCGTGAGCATGTACAGACCCGGCACGGACAGCAGACGTGCCTGGTACGACTGGGTGAGCGTCTCGGCCTGACGCAGCGCGCGTTCGGTGGAGACGATGTACGGCCCCTCGAAGAAGTGCGAGAACGCCCAGCCGTCCGGCGTGAGCATGCTCTCCGCGGCGGCGACCGCGTGGTCGCCGGAGCGGATCAGGAAGCGCCATCCGGCCAGTCGGGTGACCGGCTCGCCCTTCGCGGTGATCCGGTCCAGCACATGGACCGGCAGCGGCAGCTCGGGCGTGACAGGACCCTGGGCGTTGCGCAGGGCGGGGGTTCGGGCCTCGCGGACCGCGGTGGGGGAACCGAGGGCCGTGAGGACGGAGCGAAGTGCGGGCGCGGGTGCCGGGGGGACAAGCAGCGGCATGGTGGGTCGCCTCTCATTCGACAGGCAGGGTGGCGCGACTGGGCGGGGCGGACGGCGCTGTCAGCTCACGGGGGCAGGGAGGCAGGCGAGGCCGGGGTCCGCGAACGATGGTGTGGGTGTGAGGCCTGCCGGGCGTGATCGACGGCGACAGTTTCCTCCGACCGTGGGCGCGCCTGCTGCCCTGCCGACCGAGTTTATACGACATTTGTTCAGCCGGTGTTTCGTCTAACCGCTTCCGGGCACTCGCACAAGAGTTCATTCGGTCAGCGATACGTGGAAATCATCCCGTTTCCGAAGGGGGGACACCGCGATGACCTCGCAGAATGTCCGAGCAGCGGTCGGCCAATTCTCGTCGGCGTTTTTCACGAGGTCTTCGGCGCCGAAAAGTGCATTCTGCGTCATGCCCGGTGAATGTGCCACCGATCTTTCTTGGCCCAAGTGGCCAGAGTAGCGGCTGCGGTTGTTCACCGGGGGCGTTATGGATCGCCGGGGCTGGGCATCATCCACCCTGACCCGGACACCGGCGGCCGGATCTTTCGGCCCGCCCACCGAGGAGGGACGCTTCGATGGGGGAGAAGGTCGTGGCGGGCGCGTTCGACCTGTCCGATCGCCAGCGCTACCGCACCAAGCTCCAGCAGTGCCTGCAGGGACTGGAGCGACTGCTGGAGGAGAAGCGGTTCGATCGGCCCAAGAACCTGATGGGACTGGAGATCGAGCTGAATCTCGCGGGTGCCGACGGTATGCCCAAAATGCTCAACGGCCAGGTCCTGGAAAGGATCGCGAGCCGCGACTTCCAAACAGAACTCGCCATGTTCAACCTGGAAGTCAACATCGCCCCCCACCGGCTCGGGGGTCGGGTATTCGACCGGCTGGAGGAAGAACTCCGCACGTCACTGGCATATGCCCACCGGAAAGCCGGTGAGGTGGACGCCGGAATCGTGATGATCGGTATTCTGCCGACCCTCGAACGGGACGACCTGGTCTCCTCGAACCTCTCCGACGTGGACCGCTACGTCCTGCTCAACGACCAGATCGTGGCGGCCCGGGGCGAGGACTTCACGCTCGACATCGACGGGGTCGAACATCTGTCCTGCACCTCGAAGTCGATCGCGCCCGAGGCCGCCTGCACCTCCGTGCAGTTGCATCTCCAGGTCACCCCGGGGCGGTTCGCCGACGTGTGGAACGCCGCGCAGGCCGCGACCGCCGCGCAGATAGCGATGGGCGCGAACTCGCCGTTCCTGTTCGGGCGGGAGCTGTGGCGCGAGTCGCGGCCGCCGCTGTTCCAGCAGTCCACCGACACCCGCCCGCCCGAGCTCAAGGCCCAGGGCGTCCGGCCGCGCACCTGGTTCGGGGAGCGCTGGATCAGCTCGGCGTACGACCTCTTCGAGGAGAACCTGCGCTACTACCCGGCGCTGCTGCCGATCTGCGACGACGAGGATCCGCTGGCCGTGCTGGACGCGGGCGGCGTGCCGAAACTCGCCGAGCTGGTGCTGCACAACGGCACGGTCTACCGCTGGAACCGGCCCGTCTACGGCATCGCCGACGGTGTCCCGCATCTGCGCGTCGAGAACCGGGTCCTGCCCGCCGGCCCGACCATCACCGACGTCATCGCCAACGCGGCCTTCTACTACGGCCTCATCCGCGCGCTCGCCGAGGACTCCCGGCCGGTGTGGACCCGGCTGCCCTTCGAGGCCGCCGAGGCGAACTTCGACGCCGCGTGCCGGTACGGCATCGAGGCGCGCTTCACCTGGCCGCGGCGGGGCCGGTACGGCGGGACGACCGAGGTCGACGCGGTGAGCCTGGTACGCGACGAACTGCTGCCGCTCGCCGCGGCCGGGCTGGACGCCTGGGGCGTGGAGCCGGCCGACCGTGACCTGTATCTCGGAGTGATCGACGAGCGGTGCAGGCGACGGGTGAACGGGGCGTCCTGGCAGGTCGCGACCTTCCACCGGGCCCTGGAGGGCGGGCTGTCCCGCGAGGCCGCGCTGGCCGCGACGACCCGGCGCTACGCCGAGCTGATGCGGCAGGGCGACCCCGTGCACACCTGGCCCGTGGGGCTGCCGGAGGCCGCTGTCCGTACGTAGGCCGTCGGCGCCGGGCAGGGGGCGGGAGCCGCAGCACAGGTACGTCTGCGAGGCTGTCCAGCGCACATCCAGGTGACGTGGACGAGGATGTGCGCTGAGACTCGGCTGGAGGCGGGCGTGCAGGGTGAGGCGGGAACCGTGAAGGGTGCCACGGCGGGCGGGACGCCGTCGCGGCGGGTGCTGCGGGATGAGACCCTGCTCGTGCTCGGGCTCTCGCTCGGCGCCAGCGCCGTGTCCGCGCTCATCAGCTTCGTGGGGTCCGTCACCCGGCCGGGCGGGCTCAAGGACCAGGCCGCCACGCTCAACGCCTCCGCCGCGCCGGGGCGGCCCTGGCTCGACCTGGCCTGGCAGCTGTTCGGGATCACCACCGCGCTGATTCCCGTCGCCCTGGTCGCGCACTTCCTGATGCGTGAGGGGCAGAGCCTCAGGACCCTCGGGTTCGACCGCTCCAGGCCCTGGCCCGACCTCGGGCGCGGAGCCGTCGTGGCCGCCGTCATCGGCAGCACCGGCATCGCCTTCTACCTCGCCGCGCGCGGCCTCGGCTTCAACCTCACGGTGGTCCCCGAGGCGTTGCCCGAGGTGTGGTGGAAGTTCCCGGTGCTGATCCTTTCGGCGCTGCAGAACTCGATCGTCGAAGAGGTCATCGTCGTCGGGTACCTGCTGCGCCGGCTCGACCAGCTGGGGTGGTCGCCCGGTGCCTCGCTGGCGGCCAGCTCCGTGCTGCGCGGCTCGTACCACCTGTACCAGGGCATCGGCGGCTTCATCGGCAACATGGTGATGGGCGTGGTCTTCGTCTGGCTGTACCGGCGCTGGGGACGCGTCGGCCCGCTGGTGGTCGCCCACTCACTCCTCGACATCGGCGCGTTCGTGGGGTACGCGCTCCTCGCCGGCAAGGTCGACTGGCTCCCGACGGCCTAGCGTCCACCGCCCGCGAGTTCCCGACGAGCCGCCGGGGATCGGGCCGGCCGGCGGTCCTCGCCGGGCTGGCCCGCGTGCCTCTCGGTGCGATGTGCTGGACGGGCCCGCGCGTCCCCCGGCGATTCGCCGGACGGGCCTCCGTGACCCTTGCGGTCTCCGCCGGGGTGACTGGTGCGATTCGCTGCGCTGGAGCGGCCCGCGTGTCCCCTGGCGGTGCCCGCGGGAGGGCCTGCGGCCTGGCTCGGGGTGGTCCGTCGGGTAGGCCTGTGTCTTCGGCGGTCCCTGCTGCACAGGCCCGGGTTCGGTGTGGTCCGCCGGGCGGCCCGGTGCTGGGCGGTCTGTCCGACGGGGTGGGTTCTCGGCGGTTTTCGCTGGATGGGCTCGCGGGCTCGGGTCTGTCGGGCGGGCTTGCGTCCGGGGCGGTCTCTGTCGGTCGGTGCTGTGTATTCAGCGGTTCCCGCTGGAGGGGTCCGCAGGTTCGGCGTGGTCGCCGAGCGGGTCTGCGCCCCGCGTGGTCCCCGTCAGGCGGGCTGCTCTTTCGGCGGTCTCCGCCGGACCGGTCGGCGCGGACCCGTCACGAGCTTGTGGCCTTGGTGGGGCTGCGTCTGCCGAGCTCCAGTCCTCGACGGTTTCCGCGCGGCGGATCGGCGCGGCCCTGACGCGATTCACGGGACGGGACCTGCGTAGCCACGCGCGCCCTCCGCTGGACGGCGCGCGTGGCTTCGGTGCCCTCCGGCGGACGGGCCTGCGCCCTGGCCGGCAGTCTCCAGCGTGGGGTCCGCTCTGTCGGCGCGGCCCGCGGGTCGGGTTCACGTCCTCGGCGTGGTCCGTCGGGCGGTTCTTGCGAATCCGGAGTGGCCGTCGGACTGGTCTGGCCTGGCGGTGGTCCGGTCGGGTCTGCGGCCTCGGCGCGGCCCGCTGGGCGGGTCTGCGTCCTCGGCGTGTCCGTCGGGCGTGTCCTGCGGACTCGGTGTGGTCCGTCGGGCGGGCTTGGTCTCGCGGTGGTCCGTCGGGCGGGTTCTGCGGACTCGGTGTGGTCCGTCGGCAGGACGGCGAAATCGCGTGGTCCCTCGGGCCTCGCAAGCGCTCCCGCGTCGGCGGTGAGCGCTAGGCCAACAGGTCGCCCTCGATCACCGTTACCGCTTGGCCGCTGAGCAGGGTGCGGTCGTCGCGGAGCTCTGTGTGGACGCGGCCCGAGCGGGGTGAGGCCTGCAGGCCTGTCAGTTCGGCGCGGCCGAGGCGCTGGGACCAGAACGGGGCCAGCGCGGTGTGCGCGCTGCCGGTGACCGGGTCCTCGTCGATGCCGACGTTGGGGAAGAAGCACCGGGAGACGTAGTCGTAGCCGAGGGCGGGCTCCTCCGCGCGGGCGGTGGCGATCACGCCGCGCGACGAGTGGGCGCCGATGGCCCGGTGGTCGGGGCGCAGCGCGTGGACGGTCCGCTCGTCGGCGAGTTCCACCAGCAGGTCCCCGACGTTCGGCCCGGTGTCGTAGGCGGCGAGCGGCCGCGCGCCGAGCGCGTCGGCGAGGCCCTCGGGGAGGTCGACGGGCGTGAGCGGCGCGGTGGGGAAGTCCAGGGTCGTCGAACCGTCCTCGCGGCGCGTGGCCACGAGTACGCCGCTGCGCGTGGCGAACCGTACGGGCCCCTCGTGGGCACCGGTGCTGTGCAGGACATGGGCCGTGGCGAGCGTGGCGTGCCCGCACATGGCCACCTCGGCGACCGGCGTGAACCAGCGCAGCGCCCAGTCGGCCTCGCCGCCCTCGGGCAACGGGTGGGCGAAGGCCGTCTCCGCGTGGTTGACCTCCTGGGCCACGTTCTGCATCCAGTCGTCCTCGGGGAAGGCGTCGAGGAGCAGGACCCCGGCCGGGTTGCCGGCGAAGGGGCGGTCGGTGAAGGCGTCGACGATTCGTATCCGCATGGCCCCTGACGTTAGGACCCGCGCGAAGCCGCAGGCCAAGGCCAATTCGCGAGCACTGGACCGCTCCTGGGCGTGGCGTCGGGTCCGGTGACGCTTGCTTGCCGAACTGTTCCGATATATCGTTGAGGCATCGCGACAGATCAACGGTAGATTGGCGCTAGATCAAAGACCGGGCAGCGACCGGCCGACGACCAGATGGAGTGATGACCATGCACAACCACGGATACGAGCGCGGACATGGACACGACGGCCCCCGGCGCGGACGCGGCGACTTCGAGGCGCTGCGCGCGGCCTTCGGCCCCTTCGGTCCGGGCGGACACGGTTTCGGCCACGGTGGCCCGGGCGGCTTCGGTGGCTTCGGTCCGGGCCCCTGGGGCGGACGAGGCCGCGGAGGTCCGAGGGGAAGGGCGCGGCGCGGTGATGTACGCGCCTCGATCCTGGCCCTGCTCAAGGACCGGCCGATGCACGGCTACGAGATGATCCAGGAGATCGCCGAGCGCAGCGGCGGGGCCTGGAAGCCCAGCCCCGGCTCGGTGTACCCCACTCTTCAACTGCTGGAGGACGAGGGGCTGATCGTCAGCGAGTCCGAGGGCGGCAAGAAGCTGTTCTCGCTCACCGACGAGGGCCGCACGGCGGCCGAACAGGGCCCGGAAGCCCCCTGGGAAGAGGCCTCGCGCGGCGTCGACTGGGAGGCGCTCGGCGAGATCCGCCAGGCCGGCTTCGGATTGATGGAGGCCTTCAGCCAGGTCTGGAAGACCGGCGACAAGGAGCAGCGCGAGAAGGCGCTCACCGTCATCAACGAGGCCCGCAAGAAGCTGTATCTGATCCTCGCCGACGAGGACTGACACCTGCCCTACGGCACCACAGGCGCCCCGTGGAACGCTCCGCGGGGCGCTTCGCCGTGCGTCGAGGGCCGGGCGCGTCGGCGCCTCAGGTCACCAGTCCCGCCAGCTTCCGCAGCGACTCGTCGAGCGCCGCCGTCGCCGAGTCCTTGAGCTTGCCCGCCATCAGGGAGACCGCGGCGCCGGTGAACTCCCCGTCGATGCGGACCGTGGTGGCGTCGTCGTCGGGGATCAGGGTGTAGCGCGTGGCGACGGTCACCGACATCGGGCCCTTGCCGCGAATCGCCAGTACCCGGGCCGGTGTCAGCTCCTCGACGGTCCACTCGACCTCGGCGGGGAAGCCCATGAGCCGCATGTTCTCCTTGAAGGTGGCGCCGGTCTCCAGGGTCGTGGGGCCGCCCTCGGGGAAGCCGGTGTGGGTCGCGTTCCACTCCCCGTAGGCGGACCAGTCCGTGAGCTGGGCCCACACCTTCTCGGCCGGCGCCTCGATGCGTGCCTCCGCGCTGACTTCGGCCATGCGACCACCTCTTCGTATCGGGCTTCGGTGTCGCGGAACGTAGCCGCAGGGCCCGCAACATTCAATACTGACGACCTGTCAGGAAATATGGACGACCTCGCAGTGCGACGGGACGGCGTGCGACCGGACGGCCTGCGACGTGGCCGGTTTCGGTCTGATCTCATCCCCAAGGAGGAGATTCCGGCCAGGGATGTCCCCTGTCCGTGGGACGGGAAAATGGTTCTGGCCGGGGATGACCGGATCCGCGGGGACTGATGGGGTGGAGGATGTGCAGCATCCGATCCCCCGGCAACAGTCCGGCGAACACCCCGGCGTGGACAACGATGCCGCTCTCAGCGACGAGCTGGCGGCGGTGGTCGCGGGTGCCCGCAGGCGGGCCGTGCGGGACGGGGACCGGCAGGTCGACACCGCCCATCTGCTGCACTCGCTCCTGGAGCACGACCCCGACGTGCGTGCCGTCTTCGACAGTGAACCGCAGCTCGCGCGGCTGCTCGGCTACCTGGTGCAGCGCAGCATCGGTTACGGACTGCGCTGGCAGACCGCCGTCGAGGACTCCGGCACCGTCCCGGTCGTGAGCGGTGTCCCGGGCCGCTCGCCCCTGGCCGCCGCGGCGATGGCGTACGCCGCGGAACGCGCCGCGCGCCGCGGCGACGGGCGGGCCCGCGGGCTCGACCTGCTCGCGGGGATCGTCGTGGATCCGCGCTCGCGTGCCGTGGAGGTGCTGGAGCGGGCGGGAGTGGAGGCGCCCGAGTTGTTCCTGAGGATCGAGCACGGCGCGCGGGAGTGCGTCGAGGGCTTCGAGGCCGGCTGCTGAGCGGGCACCCGGAGTCCAGCCGGTGAGACAGGAGTCATCAAGGGTGACGGTCATGTCGTCGCCTGTCATCATGTCCGGATGCACACCTCAGTCAGCACGCGAAGCAGCCGCGGCAAGGGTGCCGGTCTCGCTCTCGCGCTCGGGTCGGCGGTCGCCTTCGGCGGCTCGGGAGTCGCGGCCAAGCCGCTGATCGAGGCGGGCCTCGACCCGCTGCACGTGGTGTGGCTGCGGGTGGCCGGCGCCGCGCTCGTCATGCTGCCGCTCGCCGTACGCCATCGCGCGCTGCTGCGCCGACGCCCGGCGCTGCTCGCCGGATTCGGCCTGCTGGCCGTCGCCGGTGTGCAGGCGTGCTACTTCGCCGCGATATCGCGCATCCCGGTCGGCGTCGCGCTGCTCGTCGAGTACCTCGCGCCCGCCCTGGTGCTCGGCTGGGTGCGGTTCGTGCAGCGGCGGCCCGTGACCCGCGCCGCGGCGCTCGGCGTCGTGCTGGCCGTCGGCGGCCTCGCCTGCGTCGTCGAGGTGTGGTCCGGACTCGGCTTCGACGCCCTGGGGTTGCTGCTCGCGCTGGGCGCCGCCTGCTGCCAGGTCGGCTACTTCGTACTGTCCGACCAGGGCAGCGACTCCGGCGACGACGCCCCGGACCCGCTGGGCGTGATCGCCTACGGCCTCCTGATCGGCGCCCTCGTGCTGACGGTCGTGGCCCGGCCCTGGGGGATGGACTGGTCGGTGCTCGCGCACTCCGCGCACATGGACGGCACCGCCGTCCCGGCCGCCGCGCTGCTCGCCTGGATCGTGCTGATCGCGACCGTCGTCGCGTACGTCACGGGCGTGCTCTCCGTGCGCCGGCTCTCCCCGCAGGTCGCGGGCGTGGTGGCGTGTCTGGAGGCGGTCATCGCGACCGTCCTGGCCTGGGTGCTGCTGGGGGAGCACCTCTCCGCGCCGCAGATCGTGGGCGGTGCGGTCGTCCTGGCCGGGGCCTTCATCGCACAGTCGTCGACACCCGCCAAGGGCTCGCCCGACCCGGTGACGAGCGGCGGCGCCGAAAGGGAGTTGTCCGCCCGGGGCACGGCCGCCTAGGGTGATGATCATGCACACGGACGCACGCGTTCTTCCGCCCCCGGCCGCCTGAGGCGGGCCCCTCGCACCTCCCCGCCCCGCGCCGTCGCGCCGGGCGGGACGGTACTGCCCGCGGAAGCCGTCCCCGGACCCCGCCGAGCGGCGGTCCTTCCCTGACTCCTGCGCTCCTGCGCACGTGCGGAGAACACGCGTGTCCACTGTCGCTTCCGGCCTGCCCGTCGGGCGAGGCCTCCTGTATCTGATCGTCGCCGGTGCCGCCTGGGGCACCGCGGGCGCCGCCGCGTCGCTGGTCTACCGCGCCAGCGACATGGGCTCCGTCGCCCTGTCCTTCTGGCGCTGCGCGGCCGGTCTGCTCCTGCTGCTCGCCGCCCGGCGGGTGCGGCCGCGGGCCGTAGCCGCCGCTCCCGAACCGCTCGCCCGCAAGACCCTGCGGATCGGCGCCATCGGCCTCGGGCTCGCGGTGTTCCAGACGGCCTACTTCGCCGCCGTCTCGGCCACCGGCCTCGCCGTCGCCACCGTGGTCACCCTCGGCGCGGGCCCCGTCCTCATCGCGCTCGGCGCGCGTCTGACCATGGGGGAGCGGCTCGGCCGGGCCGGCGTCCTCGCGGTCGCCGGCGCGCTCGGCGGCCTCGGGGTGCTGGTGCTCGGCGGCGGCGACACCGCCGTACAGCCGTGGGGTGTCGCTCTCGCGCTGCTCTCCGCCGCCGGGTACTGCGCGATGACCCTGCTCACCCGGTACTGGGGCCGGAACGGCGACACCGACGCCTCCGCCACCACCGTCTGGGCGTTCGCGGTCACGACCCTGTGCCTGCTGCCGCTCGCGCTGGCGGAGGGCCTGGTGCCGGACACGGCGCGGCCCGCCCTGCTGCTGTGGCTCCTCGTCTACATCGCGGCGGTCCCCACGGCCCTCGCCTACGCCCTCTACTTCGCGGGCGCGGCCGTCGTACGGTCGGCCACCGTGTCCGTGATCATGCTGCTGGAGCCGGTCAGCGCGGCAGTCCTGGCCGTCACCCTGCTCGGCGAGCGGCTCACCACCGCCACCCTCGCCGGCACCCTGCTGATGCTGGGCTCCGTCGCGGGACTGGCGGTGGCCGAGGCGCGCGGGGCGCGCGTCAACGCGCGGTGAGGTAGCCGGGCAGGTCGGTGCCGGGCGCCAGGGCGGCGTCCGGGACCGGCGTGCCGTACCCCTTGCTCAGCGGGACCACGCCGGCCCAGTGGGGGAGCGCCAGGTCCTCGGGCTCGTCGCTGACGCCGCCGGTGCGGGACTTCGCGGAGACCTCGTCGAGGTCGAGGCGGATGACGGCGGTGGCGGCGAGCTCCTTCTTGTCGGCGGGCCGCGAGTCGCGCGACCGGCCCGCCACCACATGGTCGACCAGCGCGTCGAGGGCCAGCCTCTTCTCCTCGGGATCCGTGACGTCGTGGGCGACGCCGTGCACCACCACGGAGCGGTAGTTGATCGAGTGGTGGAAGGCCGAGCGGGCCAGGACCAGCGCGTCGACGTGGGTGACCGTCACGCACACCGGCAGGCCGGGCCCGTCCTGCCGCCCGGTCATCCGCAGCGGGCGCGAGCCGGTCGAGCCGTGCACGTAGAGCCGCTCGCCCACCCGGGCGTAGAGCGTCGGCAGGACCACCGGCGCGCCGTCGCGGACGAAGCCGAGGTGGCAGACGTACCCCTCGTCGAGTATCGCGTGCACGGCGTCCCTGTCGTAGGACGCGCGCTCCGGTGAGCGGGTGGGGACGGTGCGGTCAGTCGGGGTGTAGGCGGCCGTCGACGTCGTCTCTGGGGTCCCCTGCATGGCGTCCTCCATTGCACTAGTGCATACTCGTCTTTGTGCTAGGAGAATATCGGATCGAAGGCCGGGGTGCCGCGGAGATTTCCGCCAGCGTGGAGCGCGCGGTGGCGGCGGGTGCGCTGGTCCCGGGGCAACTGCTGCCACCCATGCGCGAGTTGGCGTCCCGCCTGGGGGTGAACCCGAACACCGTGGCCGCCGCCTACCGGACCCTGCGTGAGCGCGGGGTCATCGAGACCGACGGGCGGCGCGGCAGCCGGGTGCGGCACAGGCCGGCCACCACGGGCCGCGAGGAGATCGCGGCGGACGTGCCGGAGGGCGTGCGCGACATGGCCGCCGGGAACCCGGACCCGGCGTTGCTGCCGTCGCCGGCGGCCGCGTTCGCCGAGGCGGCCGGCCAGGCGCCGGTGCTGTACGGCGAGACGCCCGTGGAGCCCGAACTGGCGCGGCTGGCACGGGCCGGGATGGACGCCGGGGGAGTGCCCGCCGGCCCGATCGCGGTGACCTCCGGTTCGCTGGACGCCGTCGAGCGGGTGCTGGCCGCCCACCTCAAGCCCGGCGACGCCGTCGCCGTGGAGGATCCCGGGTGGGGCGGACTGCTCGACCTGGTCCCGGCGCTCGGGCTGCGCACGCTTCCCGTCGCCCTCGACGACGAGGGCCCGCTGCCCGACCAGGTGGACCGCGCGCTCACGGCGGGCGCCAGGGCCCTGGTCGTCACGGACCGCGCCCAGAACCCGACCGGCGCCGCGCTGAGCGCCGCACGCGCGCGTGCCCTGCGCTCGGTGCTCGGCCGCCATCCCGCGGCCCTGCTGATCGAGGACGACCACGGCCACGGCATCGTCGACCTCCCGCTGCACCCCCTGGCCGGCGTCACCCGGCACTGGGCCTTCGTCCGGTCGGCGGCCAAGGCGTACGGCCCCGACCTGAGGCTCGCCGTGCTCACCGGTGACGAGGTCACGCTGGACCGGGTGCGGGGGCGGCAGCGGCTCGGGCCAGGCTGGGTCAGCCGGATCACCCAGCGCGCCGTGGCCCATCTGTGGGCGCACGGGGCGGTGGACACGGCGGCCGTCGCGGCGGCCTACGGACGGCGCCGGGGCGCGCTCATCGAAGCGCTCGCACGCCGCGGAGTGGCGGCGTACGGGCGTACCGGCCTGAACGTCTGGATCCCGGTGCCGGACGAGACGGCCGCCGTCGCCCGCCTGCTGCACGCCGGATGGGCGGTCGCCCCCGGCGCCCGCTTCCGCATGGACGCCCCACCCGGCATCCGGGTCACCGTCGCCACACTCACCGAGGCGGAGGCGGAACCCCTGGCGGACGCCGTCGCCACCGCCGTGCGCCCGGCATCGGCGCGCAGCCATGTGTGAGCCGGGTGCGGGGGTGCCTGGAAGGATGGCCCCATGAGCGACGACCGCGCCATGCGCGAGGACGTCGTCCCGGTCCTGCGCGTGGCCGACGCCGCCGCGGCGGTGCGCTGGTACGAGCGCCTGGGGTTCGCCCAGCAGTGGGAGCACCGCTTCGCGCCCGGGCTGCCGGCGTTCGTCGAGGTCGCCCGAGGGCCGGTGAGCCTGTTCCTGTCGGAGCACACCGGCGACGCCCGCCCGGAGACCCTGTCCATCTGAGGGACCCCGACGGCAATCGGCTGCGGATCGGGACGCCGAAGGACTGAACGACCGGACACCGGCCCCCGGGTGGCAGGCGCCCGGCTCAGCTCTTGGGCCGCACCTGTGTCAACGCCGCCCCCGCGAGGACGATCACGGCCCCCACCGGTGTCGACCACGTCAGGGACTCGCCGAGGACCGCGACGCCCGCGGCGGTGGCGATGACCGGGATGAAGTAGGTGACCATCTGGGCGGTGGTCGGCCCGACCTCGGCGACCAGTCCGTACTGGATGAGCACCGCGAGCCCCGTGCCCAGGGCGCCCAGGGCCGCGACGGCCAGCAGCGGCACCACCGGGAAACTGCTCGGCATGCTGGTGAACAGCGGTGTCACGACGGCCAGTTGCAGCGTGGCCAGCAGCAACTGCGCGCCGGTCAGCGACAGGTGCGAGTCGCCGGATCCGGCCAGGGTGCGCCGGACGTAGATCCAGCCGATCGGATAGCTGAGCGAGGCCAGCAGCGCCAGGGCCGTGCCCCTGGGATCGACGCCGGTGAAGCCCTGCCAGGCGCCGAGCACCGTCAGCACCCCGAGGAAGCCCAGGCCCAGCCCGGCGACCCGGACCCGGGTGGGCCGGTCCTCGGAGAGGGCGACCATGGACAGGGCCATGCCCCACAGCGGCGAGGTGGCGTTGCAGATGCCGGCGAGCGTGGACGGAATGGTCAGCTCGGCGTAGGCGAAGAGGGAGAACGGCAGCGCGTTGAGCAGGAGCGCGGCGACCGTCAGATGGGCCCAGGTGCGCACCCCGCGGGGGAGTCGCTGGCGCTTGGCCGCCATCGCCGCCGCGAGCACCGCCGTGCCGAACAGCAGTCGGCCGAAGGTGACCTGGAAGGGGGCGTAGCCGTCGGTGCCGACCTTGATGAGCAGAAAGCTGAAGCCCCAGACCAGGGAGAGTGCCGCGAAGCGGATCCTCCAGTCGATCGTGCGGCGGGCGGGGGTCCGGACAGGGCCGTGCGTGGCGCCCTGCGTGGCGTGGGTCGTGGCGGTGGTCACGGAAGCAACCATGCGGTACTCGATCTCGTAGAACAAGCGAGATTTCGCACGCTGTATCTCGTAGTATCCCTTACATGTTGAGCCTGGACCGCCTCCGCACCCTCGACGCGCTCGCCCGGCATGGTTCGGTGAGCGGCGCGGCCGAGGGGCTGCACATCACGACCTCGGCCGTGTCCCAGCAACTGGCCAAACTGGAGCGCGAGGTCGGCCAGCAACTGCTGGCCAAGCACGGCCGGGGGGTCCGGCTCACCGACGCGGGCCGGCTGCTGGCCCAGCACGCGACGCGCATCCTGTCGCAGGTCGCCCTGGCCCAGTCCGACCTGGAGGCCCAGCGCGGCCAGGTCGCCGGCGAGCTGCGCCTGGCGGCGTTCCCGACCGCCGCGCGCGGACTGTTCCCCACTACGCTCGCCACCCTGCGCACCGCGCATCCCGCGCTGCGGCTGCGCACCTGCGAGCTGGAGCCGGAGCGCGGCATTCAGGGCGTGGTGCGCGGCGACCTGGACCTGGCGGTCGTCCTGGACTGGTACAACAAGCCGATGGCGCTGCCCGACGGCCTGGTCAAGGCGTCGATCCTGGACGATCCCGCCGACGTGGCGATGCCCGTCGGACATCCGCTCGCCGACCGGGACGAGGTGGACCTCGGGGAGTTCGCCGAGGACGAGTGGATCACCTGGGGGCAGGGCGAGTTCTGCCACGAGTGGCTGATGTTCACCCTGCGCTCGCGTGGCGTCGAGCCGATCCTCGGGCACCGTGCCGCCGAGACCCACACCCAGCTCGCGCTCGTCGCCGCCGGGCTCGGGGTCTGCGTCTGCCCGCTGCTGGGCCGTCACCCCATGCCCGCCGGGGTCGTCACCGTCCCGCTGAAGCAGCGGGTGCGACGCCATGTGTACGTCGTCTGGCGGGCGGACGCCGACCGCCGGCCGTCGATCCGGGCGGCGGTGGCGGCGCTGCGGTCGGCGGGCGAGGGCGTCGGCTGAGGCCCGCGCTGCAGCGAACGCGCCGGCGCTGCAGCGAACACGCCCGCGCTACAGCGAACCCAGCTTGCGGAAGTCCCAGGAGACCGTCTTGGACGGCGTGAGCCGCATCCACGCGTGGCGACCGTCGTGCGGCATCTCCTCCAGCCCGAAGTTCTTGCGGGCGAACAAAGTCTCCGGCAGGTCGAGTTCGGCGCACAGCTCGCCGGTGCGCGGGGCCTCGCCCACGAACTCGACGGTCCCGGACAGCTCGACGCCGCGCAGTTCGTCGTACTCCTCCCCGGTGTCGACCACGACCGCCACCCGTGGATCGCGGCGCAGATCGGCCCACCGCTTGCTGCGCACCACGGAGTACAGCCATATCGACGTGCCGTCCCAGGCGAACCACAGTGTGCTGACGTGCGGTGCCCCGTCGGCCGAGACCGTGGCGACCCGGCAGGTGCGCTGGCCGGTCAGGAACGCGTCCAGCTCACCGGGCGTCATCATGATCTTCCGGCCCCGGCGCTGCGTGGCTGTCATGTGCTTCCCTCGGCTTCCCCTCGAAGGGACGGGATACGACGGCCCGCCAGAAAATCATCTGACGGTATGTCAGAAAAGCATGGACCGTCTTCCGTCGCTGTGCAATGGTGGCTGATCCCGGCGGCTCCCGCACCGCCGACCGTCAGGGGGCGCCATGCCGTCGCACCAACAGCTCGGCGAACTGCTCGACCCCGCGACCACGGTGCTCCTCACCGTCGAGTGCCAGCAGGGCGTGGTCGGCCCGGACAGTGCCCTGCCCGAGCTGGCCAAGGAGTTCCGCTCCTCGGGCGCCCTCGGCAACGTGGCCCGGCTGGTGGACGCCGCCCACCGCGGCGGCGTCCAGGTGATCCACGCGATCGCCGAACGCCGCCCCGACGGGCGCGGCGCCAACCGCAACGCCCGCCTCTTCCGCGCCGCCGAGCGGCTGCCCGTACGGCAGCTGTCCGGGACCGCGGCGGTGCGCGTCGCGGCCCCCGTCGAGGTCACCGAGGAGGACTTCGTCGTACGGCGCCTGCACGGCCTGTCGCCGATCCAGGGCACCGAGGTCGACGCGCTGCTGCGCAACCTCGGGTGCCGCACCGTGGTCGTCACCGGCGTCTCGGCCAACGTGGCCGTGCCCAACGCGGTGTTCGACGCGGTGAACCGCGGCTACACGGTCGTGGTGCCGTCCGACGCCGTCGCGGGTGTGCCCGCCGACTACACCCCCGCGATCATCCGCAACACCCTCGCGTTGGTCGCCACGGTCGCGACCACGGACGAGGTGCTCGGCTGCTTCGGACGGCCGCGCCGTCGCTGACCCTCAGGCGAGGCGGATCTCGTCGCCCGAGACGACGATCTCCGAGGCCTCCAGCGGCTGGGTCGCCGGACCCTGCTGCACGCTGCCGTCGGTGGCGGAGAAGTGGCTGTTGTGGCAGGGGCAGATGATGACCCCGTCCTTGACGTCCTTCACCGCGCAGCCCTGATGGGTGCACTTGGAGGAGAACGCCTTGTACTGGCCCGCCGTCGGCTGCGTGACCACCAGGTCGCCGAGGACCTTCCCCCCGCCCTCCGGGATGTCGGAGGTCTTGGCGAGGGCGGTGCCCGCACCGGCACCGGCCCCGGCGTCGGTGTCGGTGTCGGATCCGGAGTCCGCTCCGGCGGCGGAGCCGGTACCGGACGACTCGTCGCCCGACCCGCACGCGGTCAGTGCGACGGCGAGCCCGGCGGCCCCGGCCGCCGCCATGACGGTGCGGCGGGCCGGACCCGACTCGGTGTGAAGCGATTGGCTGGGCATGCTGGCATTCCCTTCCACGGGCGCTGGGTGATCCCTGATCTGTTCAGCAGTACGGCCGACGGAGGGCCGAAGTTCAGCGGCCGGGCCCAACTTCACTCGATCGAGATCTGGCGGGAACGGCCCCGGCGCGGTAGCGGCAGGCCGCGTCCGACGACGCCGAACACGACAGTAACCTGGGGCGATGCTCAAGGAAGTCATCGCGACCCGCTACATCACGCCACTGCGTGAGGGCGGCTCGCTGCCGGGGCTCGTCGAGGCCGACGACTTCGGGACGTACGTGATGAAGTTCACCGGCGCCGGGCAGGGGCGCAAGACGCTCGTCGCCGAGGTCGTCTGCGGTGAGCTCGCCCGCCGGCTCGGCCTGCGCGTCCCCCGCCTGGTCAGCGTCGCCCTGGACCCGCTCCTCGGGCTCGGCGAGCCGGACCAGCAGGTGCAGGACCTGCTGCGGTCCAGCGGCGGACCCAATCTCGGCATGGACTTCCTGTCCGGCGCGCTCGGCTTCGACCCCCTCGCCTTCTCGGTGAGCCCCGAGGAGGCCGGGCGGATCGTCTGGTTCGACGCGCTGGTCAACAACGTCGACCGCTCCTGGCGCAACCCCAACCTGCTCATGTGGCAGGGCGATCTGTGGCTCATCGACCACGGCGCGACCATGATCTGGCACCACAACTGGCCCGGGGCGCACACCTCCGCCGCCCGCCCCTACGACGCCTCCGACCACGCGCTGCGCACCTTCGCGCCGGACGTCGCGGCGGCCGCGGCCGGGCTCGCCCCGCTGGTCACCGAGGACCTGCTGGCCGAGGTCACCGCCGAGATCCCCGACGCCTGGCTGACCGGCGAGCCCGGCTTCGACACCCCCGACGAGCTGCGCGGGGCCTATGCGCGACCGCTGCTGGCGCGCGCCGCCGTCATCCACGAACGCATCGAGGGGATCCAGTGAGCGAGCGCCACATCACCCGGGCCGGACAGGGCGGCGGCCGGGACGTCTTCGAGTACGCGCTGCTGCGGGTCGTACCGCGTGTCGAACGCGGCGAGTGCATCAACGCGGGCGTGCTCGTCTACTGCCGCGCCAAGGCGTACGTCGGTGCCCGCACCCACCTCGACGAGGGGCGGCTGCTGGCCCTCGACCCGGACGCGGACGTGTCGGGGGTGCGGGCGGCGCTGCGCTCGGTGGAGCGCGTCTGCGGTGGCGGGGAGGCGGCGGGACAGGCGGCGGGCGACGACGCCGGGCGGCGTTTCCGCTGGCTGATCGCGCCCCGTTCCACGGTCGTCCAGCCCGGCCCGGTGCACACCGGGCTGACCCTCGACCCGGCGGCCGAGGCCGAACGGCTGCTCGATCTGCTGGTGAGGTGATGGATCACATGCACCCGATGGGCCGTTGACACCGGGTGCCAGGGCTTCTAGCGTCACAGCTGCTGAAGGTACTAAGCGGTCGCTCATCGATGTGAGTGCCGTTGAGCCGCATCCCAAGGGCGAGGAGAAGCAGCAATGTCCACCACTGAGCAGCGGGTCGCAGTCGTCACCGGCGCCGCGCGCGGCATCGGGGCCGCCACCGCCGTACGCCTGGCCGCCGAGGGCCGCGCGGTCGCCGTGCTCGACCTCGACGAGGCCGCCTGCAAGGACACCGTGGAGAAGATCACCGCGGCCGGTGGCAAGGCCATCGCCGTCGGCTGCGACGTCTCCGACGAGGCGCAGGTCGAGGCGGCCGTCGCCCGGATCGCCGAGGAGCTCGGCGCGCCGGTGATCCTCGTCAACAACGCGGGTGTGCTCCGCGACAACCTGCTGTTCAAGATGAGCGTCACCGACTGGGACACCGTCATGAACGTGCACCTGCGCGGTGCCTTCCTCATGGCGAAGGCCTGCCAGAAGCACATGGTGGACGCCGGCTTCGGCCGCATCGTCAACCTCTCGTCCTCCTCCGCGCTCGGCAACCGCGGACAGGTCAACTACTCCGCCGCCAAGGCCGGTCTGCAGGGCTTCACCAAGACCCTCGCCAAGGAACTCGGCAAGTTCGGCGTCACCGCCAACTCCGTCGCCCCCGGCTTCATCGCCACCGACATGACCGCCGCGACCGCCGAGCGGGTCGGCATGGGCTTCGACGACTTCAAGGCGGCCGCCGCCTCCATGATCCCGGTCCAGCGCGTCGGCGAGCCCGAGGACATCGCCAACGCCATCGCCTTCTTCACGGGCGAGGCGGCCGGATTCGTCTCCGGCCAGGTGCTGTACGTCGCCGGCGGACCGCTCGACTAGGGGGCACGGACATGACCGAACTGCCTGAACTCTCCGGCAAGGCCGCCCTCGTCACGGGCGGCAGCCGCGGCATCGGCTACGGCGTCGCCGAGGCGCTGGTGGCACGGGGTGACCGCGTGTGCATCACCGGCCGCAACGAGGAGGCCCTGAAGGAGGCCGTCGAGAAGCTCGGCGCCGACCGGGTCGTCGGTGTCGCGGGCAAGGCCCACGACCTCGACCACCAGGCCGTCGCCGTCGAGCGCGCGATGGAGGCCTTCGGCCGGATCGACTACCTGGTCAACAACGCCGGTACGAACCCGGTCTTCGGGCCGATCGCGGACCTCGACCTCGACGTGGCGCGCAAGGTCTTCGAGACCAACGTCGTCTCGGCGCTCGGGTTCGCCCAGAAGACCTGGCACGCCTGGCAGAAGGAGAACGGCGGGGCCATCGTCAACATCGCCTCCGTCGCCGGTCTCTCCCCCTCGCCCTTCATCGGCGCGTACGGCATCAGCAAGGCGGCGATGATCAACCTGACCCTGCAGCTGGCGCACGAGTACGCGCCCAAGGTGCGGGTCAACGCGATCGCCCCGGCCGTGGTGAAGACCAAGTTCGCGCAGGCCCTGTACGAGGGCCGGGAGGCGGAGGCCGCCTCGGCCTATCCGCTCGGCCGGCTCGGGGTGCCCTCCGACATCGGCGGCACCGCCGCGTTCCTCACCTCGGCGCAGGCGGACTGGATCACCGGTCAGACGCTCGTCGTGGACGGCGGGATCTACCTCAACGCCGGGGTCCACTGACCTGACCGGATCGGTACCTTCCGGATGGGGGCGCCGGTTCCGTCAACGACGCTCGCTCGACGCGAATTTGTTGACGAAATCGGCGCCCTTGTCGACAGATTGACGGCCCACGAGGCGATGACAACGTCGTCATGTGGAAGCTGATCAATGAGCTCGCGCAAGCATGGTTCAGGCCGAGTTTGCCTGCGATAGGGTCTGCCGACCCTTGGTATGGCAGATCGAGGAGCGTGCGCGTGTTCAACCGGAACCGAGGCCTGCGGCAAGTGGCGGCGATCGCTTCCATATCCGTGCTGGCCGGTTGCAGCCTGTTTTCGGACGGCGAGCCCGCCGAGGGGGGCCCGATCGTCGTGGGGACCACCAGCGCCCCCAGCACGCTGGATCCGGCCGCCTCCTGGGACGGCTCCTGGGAGCTGTTCCGCAACATCTACCAGACGCTGCTGAGCTACCCCACCGGCGCCACCACGCCTCAGCCGGACGCCGCCGAGAGCTGCAAGTTCGCCGACGCGACCAACCGGGTCTACAGCTGCAAGCTGCGCGGTGGACTGACCTTCTCCGACGGCGACGCGCTGGACGCGCAGGCCGTCAAGCACTCCATCGACCGGATCCTGGCCATCGACGCGCCGGGCGGGCCCGCCGGGCTGCTGGGCAGCCTGGAGCGGGTGCAGGCGCTCGGCGACCGCGAGGTCGTCTTCCATCTGAAGACCCCGGACGCCACCTTCCCGTTCGTGCTCGCCACCCCCGCCATGTCCGTCGTCGACCCCGACGACTACCCGGCCGACAAGCTCCGCGAGGACGGCGGGGTGACCGGCTCGGGGCCGTACCTCCTCGACTCCTACGACGAGGGCGCACGGGCCGAACTCGTGCGCAACGGCACCTACAAGGGCTTCGCCGAACGAAGAAACGATGCGGTCACGATCCGTTACTTCCAGGAGTCCGGCGCCATGGTCGAGGCGCTGCGCGACCAGGACATCGACGTGACCTACCGCGGCCTCGCCGCGGACGACGTCGTCGCGCTGCAGGGCCGGGACGCCGACGAGACCCTCCAGCTCGTCGAGGGCGCGGGCGCCGACATCAGCTACCTGGTGTTCAACCCGAAGGACTCGTGGGCCGGGAAGGCGGCCGTGCGCAAGGCCGTCGCCCAGGTCGTCGACCGGCCGAGGATCGCCCACGCGATCTACAAGGACACCGTCGACCCGCTGTACTCGATGGTCCCCAAGGGCCTCACCGGCCACACCACCGGCTTCTTCGACAACTACGGCGACCCCGATCCGGACAAGGCGCGCTCGATCCTCAGCGAGGAGGGCATCGACGAGCCGGTCCCGCTCACCTTCTGGTACACCACCGACCGCTACGGCTCCGAGACCGCGGTCCTGTTCCAGGAGCTCAAGCGGCAGCTGGAGGCCTCCGGCCTGTTCCAGATCACCTTGAAGAGCCGGCCCTGGAAGACCTACGTCGAGGGCTACCAGAAGGGTGAGTACCCGGTGTTCGGGCGCGGCTGGTTCCCCGACTTCCCGGACGCCGACAACTACATCGCGCCCTTCGTCGGCGAAGAGAACGCCCTCGGCACGCCGTACCCGGCGCCCAAGATCACCGGGGAGCTGCTGCCCCGCTCCCGCCGCGAGAGCGACCGCGCCCAGGTGGAGGCCGACTTCGAGGAGGCGCAGCAGATCCTCGTCCAGGACGTACGGCTGCTGCCGCTGTGGCAGGGCAAGCAGTACGTCGCCGCCAGCGTGGAGATCTCCGGGGCCGAGCGCGCCCTGGACCCGTCGACGATCATGATGGTGTGGGAGCTCTCCCGGAAGACGAGCTGGTGAGGCGGCCCCGGGCGGCCGTTGTCAGTGGTCGCCGGTAGGTTCTGTGCTCCGGAACCGACCGCACACCGTAAGGAAGTTGACGTGACCGACATCGCCATGCTGCCCGAGTCCTGGCGCGGGGTCCTGGGCGACGAACTGCACAAGCCCTACTTCAAGGAGCTGACGGAGTTCGTGGAGGAGGAGCGGGCTGCCGGTCCCGTCTACCCGCCGCGTGAGGAGGTCTTCGCGGCGCTCGACGCCACGCCGTACGAGCGGGTGAAGGTCCTGGTCCTCGGCCAGGACCCGTACCACGGCGAGGGTCAGGGCCACGGCCTGTGCTTCTCGGTGCGCCCGGGAGTGAAGACCCCGCCCTCGCTGCGCAACATCTACAAGGAGATGCAGCAGGAGCTCGGCCTGCCCGTCCCGGACAACGGCTATCTGATGCCCTGGGCCCGGCAGGGCGTGCTGCTGCTCAACGCGGTGCTGACGGTGCGGGCCGGCGAGGCCAACTCGCACAAGGGCAAGGGCTGGGAGAAGTTCACCGACGCCGTGATCCGCGCGGTGGCCGAGCGGCCCGACCCGGCCGTGTTCGTGCTGTGGGGGAACTACGCGCAGAAGAAGCTGCCGCTGATCGACGAGACCCGGCACGTGGTGGTGAAGGGGGCGCACCCCTCGCCGCTGTCGGCGAAGAAGTTCTTCGGCTCGCGTCCGTTCACGCAGATCGACGAGGCGATCGCGCGGCAGGGGCACGAGCCGGTGGACTGGCGCATCCCGAACCTCGCCGACCAGGCCTGACACCCGCACGGAGGGGGCGGGCCGGCGTCGCGGGTCGGCCCCGCCTCGCCGGTATTGCCCCTGGTGGCCGTTAGCGTCGGCGGGGACGGGACGTCGGTGAGCTCGGAGGATGCGGTGTCGGAGCAACAGGAGCAGGCGGCGCCGGATGCCGTGATGACGCGGATCGGGCAGGTCGTCATGCTGTTCCACGCGGGGGACCGCGAGGAGGCCCGGCAGCGCTTCCTCCAGCTGTGGGCGGAGATCGGCGAGGACGGCGACCCGCTGCACCGCTGCACGCTGGCCCACTACATGGCCGACACCCAGGACGATCCCTGCGACGAACTGTCCTGGGACCTGCGGGCGTTGGGCGCCGCGGAGGAGCTGAGCGACGACCGCCCCGCGGCCCACGAGGGCGCCCTCGCGGTCCGCGCCCTGTACCCCTCCCTGCATCTGAACCTCGCCGCCGACTACGTCAGACTCGGCCGCTCCGACGCCGCCCGTATCCATCTCCGCCGGGCCCGTGGAGCGGCCGACGCGCTCGCCGACGACCCCTACGGGCAGGGGGTGCGGGCGGCCATCGGGCGGATGGAGCTGCGGCTCGGGGACGGGGGCTCGCCGGGCGGGAGCGCCTGGGGACCGCCGCGGCAGCGCCCGTGAGCCGCAGCGCGCCGGGGCCGCGACCTCACCGGCCGTAGGTCTGCTCGCAGATCACCGCCTCCGGGCTGTCCGGGCGCCAGCCGCCGTACTTCCTGCCGAGGGCGCACACGTCGGTGTCCGTGCCGAGCGTGGGGGCGACGTCCGGGACCGTGGCCGGCGGCTGCCGTGGGCGGCGCGGCTGCGGGCTCGGCGGGTCGGAGTGAGGCCGGGACTGCGCGCGCGGGGACGGGGCTCGCCGGGCCGGTGCTGCCGGGGCCTGCGCTGTGGGGCGGTGTGACTCCGGCGCGGCGGTGCCGGGCCGGCGGGACGGGCCGATCAGCTCCAGGGCCTCGCGGGCCGGTGCCTGCACGATCTGCGGCTCGGTCCGGCCGTCCGGGCCCGGCGCCGGCGCCGACGGCACGGCGGCGGGGCCCCGCTGGACGGTCACACAGCCGGAGACCGCGCTGAGGGCCACGGTGACGAGCAGCGTCGCGGTGGTCGTCGTTCGATGCACCCGCGCCACTCTGGTGGTTCGGGCCCCGCGGAACCCGGTGGACAAGCGCAGGTTGCTCCGGACGGGTGAAGTGAGCCCCCGCAGGGAGGGCCCATACGTTGCCGGGCTGACGTCCAGGCGTCTGCGCCCGGCAGGACCGGTCCTGGCCGGACGCAGGCGAGGGGCCCCAAGGCCTGTTGCGAGAGTGGCGTCTGCCGCGCGACGCCCGGAACGCCCACTCGCCGTGCCCAAAGGACGCACCGGACGCCGCGCGGCCGCCCTCCGCACGACGGACGCCGCTTTCGCAACAGGCCTAGTCGCCCCTCGCGCCGTCCACGCGTTCGCGGATCAGATCCGCGTGGCCGTTGTGGCGGGCGTACTCCTCGATCATGTGGGTGTAGATCCAGCGCAGGTTGTACGGCTTGCCGTTGTGGCGGCCGCGGCCCTTGGAGAGGTCGTCCAGTCCGAAGCCGGCGGCGTTGCGGCGGGCCGTCTCGATCTCCGCCTGCCACGTGGCGTACGCCTCGGCCCAGGTGTCCGCCTCGGTGAGGTGGAACTCGCCGTCGCGGTCCTCCTCGGTGTAGTAGAGGGGGCCGGGGTCGTCGCCGACCAGCACCTTGCGGAACCAGCTACGCTCCACCTCCGCCATGTGGCGCACCAGCCCCATCAGGGACAGCTCGGAGGGCTCCACGGCCGTGGTCCGCAGCTGTGCGTCGCTCAGCCCCTCGCACTTCCACGCCAGGGTCTGCCGGTGGAACTCCAACCAGCCCTCCAGCATCGTCCGCTCATCGGCGTCCTGGGCAGGTGCGCTGCGCTCCGTCGTCATCCACGCATCCTCGCCCACGCCGGGCGTTCCACCAAGGGGGCGGCCGTGGCCTCGGTGGTAGCGCCGTCCGGCGCCCGCCGGGGCCCCCGTATGCTTCCCGGCAGACCCCCGCAGGCAAGCAGTGAAGGAGCCCCCGTGAAGGTCGGCTGCATCGGACTCGGTGACATCGCGCAGAAGGCATACCTGCCGGTGCTCGGGGTCCAGCCCGGGGTCGAGCTGCATCTGCAGACCCGGACGCCCGCCACGCTGGACCGCGTCGCCGACAGCCTTCACCTGCCGCCCGCGCAGCGCCACGGCACCCTCGACGACCTGCTCGCCCAGGACCTCGACGCCGCCTTCGTACACGCGCCCACGCTCGTGCACCCCGAGATCGTCACGCGGCTGCTGGAGGCGGGCGTCCCGACGTACGTCGACAAGCCGCTGGCGTACGAACTCGCCGACTCCGAGCGGCTGGTGGCGCGCGCCGAGGAGCTGGGCGTGAGTCTCGCCGTCGGCTTCAACCGGCGGCACGCGCCCGCCTACGTGCAGTGCGCCGACCACCCGCGCGAGCTGATCATCCTGCAGAAGAACCGCGTCGGGCTCCCCGAGGAGCCCCGCACGATGATCCTCGACGACTTCATCCATGTCGTGGACACGCTGCGCTTCCTGGTGCCGGGCGAGATCGACGACGTGACCGTGCGCGCCCGCAGCGTGGACGGCCTGCTGCACCACGTCGTGCTCCAGCTCGCCGGCGACGGGTTCACCGCGCTCGGTGTGATGAACCGGCTCAGCGGGTCGGCCGAGGAGATCCTGGAGGTCTCCGGCCAGGACACCAAGCGGCAGGTGAGCAATCTCGCCGAGGTCGTCGACCACAAGGGCCAGCCGAGCCTGCGGCGACGCGGCGACTGGGTGCCGGTGGCCCGGCAGCGCGGCATCGAGCAGGCGGTGCTGGGCTTCCTCGACGCCGTGCGGGCGGGCACGCCGCTCAGCGCCAGGGACGCGCTGGCGACTCACGAACTGTGCGAGCGGGTGGTCCTGTCTGTTCTGGAGCGCTCCGGCGCGGCCGCCTGACCGACCGCCCGCCCTCGACGAGCACCAGGACGAGCAGCACCAGCACGGCGGCCTGCGCCGGCCAGGCGCCGAGGCGGGCGTACGGCGTGAGGCCGCCGGCCAGCGGCACCTCGTACACCTGTGTCGCGCTCGCGTCCGTCCCGAGCGGCGGGCCGATCCGCCGGCCCTCGGGGCCGTACACGGCGGAGACGCCGGTCAGGGTCGCGTGCACCATGGGGCGGCCGCTCTCGGCGGCGCGCAGCGCGGCCAGCGAGGCATGCTGCGCGGGTGCCCAGCTCTGCTGGAACGTCGAGGTCGCGGACTGGGCGACCAGTACGTCGGCGCCGCCGCGGGCGAGACTGCGGCTGATGTCGGGGAAGGCCGACTCGAAGCAGACCATCGGGCCGATCCGCAGCCCGTCCCCGGCGTCCATCACGACCTGCTCGGTGCCGCGCCTGCGGTCCTCGGCCGCGGCCTCGCCGACGGAGGTGGCCCAGCCGAACAGCGAGCGCAGCGGCACGTACTCGCCGAACGGGACGAGCCGCATCTTGTCGTAGCGGTCGCCGGTCGGGCCGTCCGGGCCGATCAGCACCGAACTCTTGTAGATGCCGGGCCGGTCCGAGCGGCGGGCGTCCACGTTGACCAGGATCGGGGCCCCCGTCTCGCGGGAGAGCGCCGCGACGCGCTCCGCCAGGTCGGGCCGGCTGCCGAGGTCGTAGCCGACGCTGCTCTCGCCCCAGACGATCAGGTCGGGATCCTGCCCGGCGAGCCGGCGGGTGAGGTCTTCCTCGCGGTCGAAGCGGGGACCGGGTCCGGGGACGACCCCGGGCTGGACGACGGCCACCCGGGCCTCGCCCTCGCCGTGCGGGCGGGGCGACCAGACCGAGGCCGCGGTCGTCGCGGCGGCGGTGGCGAGCAGGGCGGCCAGCGCCGGGGTCCGGGACGCGCGCACCGACACCAGCACGGCGACCGCGACATTGACGGCCACCAGCAGCAGGCTCAGCAGCCACACCCCGCCCACCGAGGCCAGCCGCAGCGCCGGTCCCACCTGCCACTGGCTGGCGCCCAGCATGCCCCAGGGCCCGCCGAGCCCCTGCCACGACCGCACCAGCTCCACCGCCAGCCAGCCCGACGGCAGCACCAGCAGCGCGGCCGCGATCCGGCGCGGTGAGGGCACGCCGCCGAGGAAGCGGCGGACGAGCCAGCCCCACGGCGCCCACAGTGCGCCGAGCAGGGCCGCGATGACGAACGTGAAGACATGCAGGTTGGGCAGCAGCCAGTGGTGCACGGCCAGCATGAAGCCGAAGCCGCCGCACCAGCCGTCGTACAGTGCCCGCCGGCCCGTCGGCGCGGTGCGGACGAGCAGGATCCACGGCACCAGGGCGACGAAGGCGAACCACCACAGGGACGGCCCCGGGAAGGCGAGCATGGGCAGTGCGCCCGCCACCGCGGCGGCCGCGCAGCGCCACCACGGGGAGTAGAGCCGGCGGCCCGGCGTCTTCATACGGCGCCTCCCTCCCCCCGTGGCTCCAGTGTGCGCGCTGTCGGCGATCCCGGTACGGCGAGCGCCACTCAGTCGATCACAGGTACCCCGGAGCCCTGCGGCATACGCCGCCACTTCTCCCGCACGACGACCTCGTGCAGCCGCCAGCCGTCGTCCGTGCGCCGGACCTCGAAGGCGTACCGGCCGCCGCACACGAAGTCGGGGGCCGCCGCGCCGTCCGCGGCAAGGCGCATCGGATTGACGTAGTCGGCCTGGACGCGCGCCGTGTCCCCGGTGTCCCGCTCCAGGACGCCGAAACGGATCCGGCGGTTGACGACGAGGTGCTGGCGCATGGCGAACACCCGCAAGCTCTCGGCGAGCCAGGTGGCGACCTGTCCGGCGTCCCCCTCGATGCCGCCGGCCGAGCGGTAGTCCGCCCGCCCGTCCGGGGTGAACAGCTTCCGGTACGCCTCCCAGTCGCCGTCGTCCACCGCCACGGCGTAGTCGGTGACCAGACCGTCGACGGCCAGCCTGTCCATCACGGTCGCGAGCTCCACGCGCTGCGTCATCGGCTCAGTGTTGGGCACGGGACGGGCCGCGCCAAGAGGGCGTGCCGTGGTAATCGGTGGTCGTACCGGCCGGCGCCGCTCCTCGCGATGCCCGGCGCGGACCGAGCGCGCCCCTCAGTGGTCCGAGTCCTTGAACGGATGAGGGGAGACGTGCTCGCGTACGGTGCGCCACCGTGACTTGGTCTGCTCGACGACGCCGTCCCACTGCCGGCGGACCTCGTGATCCGAGGGGCGGTCGCCGTGCCGGATCCGGCCGAGTTCGTCCCGTACCTCTCGTCCCCATGCCGCCGACACGACGAGGACGAGCATGGCCGCGAAGAGCGCGGAGATCAGCGCGAAGACGGCGCCGACCACCCCGTAGCGTCCGACGGAGGTGTTGAAGAGATGGGGCATGTAGAGCTTCACGGCCATGGAGTACGCCACGGTCAGAGCGGCGCCGGTGACGCCGAAGGGCAGCAGGTCGGGCCAGGCGATCCGCCGTGCGGACAGGATCCAGCCGCTCCAGACGAGGAACGCGGCGGTCACCGGTACCTGACACACCAGGGCGGCCAGGCCCAGCACGTCCCAGCCGGAGAACGCGGAGAGCAGCAGGTTGGCGAATCCGTAGCCCGCGAGCGTGAGGATCCACCACAGGCCGTTGCGGGTGTTGCGCATGCTGAGGGGCTTGAGTTCCCATGTCTGTTCGAAGAGACGCTGGGTGGCTCGCGCGAAGCTCAGCACCGAGATCGTCAGGAACACGGCTCCGAAGACGCCCACGCTCGCATTGGTGCCTTGGGGCGGAGCGAACAGCGAGCTGACGGCCGTGGCGCTCGCGCCGGTGAGGTTGTAGCGCCTGATGATCTGCTCCGCGGCGTCGTAGTGCGCGAAGACGGCGCCCGCGAGGATCGACAGCGGGACCAGCGCCGTCAGGGCGCTGGAGGCCAGAGCCATGGAGCGGTCGAAACCCACGATCTTCTGAAACCGGTTGACGACCCGCAGCGCGAAGGCGGGCCGCAGCCAGAACGTCAGCGTCCGGAACAGACGCTCCCGATTGCTCCCCGCCGTGCTGCCCTCCGTGAAGCGAGACCTGTAGAGGCGGGGCGAGCCTAACCGACCGTGGTCGCGCCGCCGCACGGCGACACGAGGAGCGGCCCCGTCGGCGGCGCGACGTCCGATGCCGCCGCGGAAGCCCTCAGCCGGCCTCGCGCAGGCGCTGGAAGGCCGTCGGGGTGGGGCGGGCCGGCAGGAAGTCCTTGATCCGGCGGGCGCATTCGGCGGCGTCCGAGGCGCCGGTGTCGCATTCGAGGTCGTAGACGCCGTGCGCGTGGACCTGCTTCAGCTGGGCGGCGGCCAGGCCGGGCGGCCGGTCGCCGCGCTCCCGCTCGCGCCGCTCCAGCTCGTCGACCGGGCACCGCACGCCGACGAGGACCACGTCCTGGGGCTCGAAGAGGGAGAGGCAGTCGGCGAGCCGCCAGTCGGCGCTCAGGATGTGGTCCATGACGACGTCGTTCCCGGCGGCGGCCATGCCCGCGACCGCGCGGTGGTAGCCCTGCCAGGTGCGGTGCAGGACGGTGTCGAGCGCGTCCGGCGGCACGGGGACGCGGGAGCGCATCGCGTGGAAGCTGTCGGCCGCCATGTGGAAGCAGGGCTCGTCGAGGATCCGCAGCAGTTCGGCCGCGATGCTCGACTTGCCCGAACTGGACGTGCCGTTGAGGAAGATGATGAGGCCGCGGCGCGGTGGTACGGCGCTGAGATGTCTCATGTACGTCGGTCCCGCCCCTGTCGTGTCCTCAGGCCGCCTCGATGATCGCACCGCGGATCGCCGCGGCCCACTCGACGACCAGCAGCTCGTACTCCGCGCGCTCCTGCGGCGACAGCGAGCCGCCCGCGCGCGTCCACAGGGCGCGGATCTGCTCGTTCACCTCGGCAGCGGAGCGCGCTGAACCAGGGGTCACGGAATCGGGGGACATGCGAGCAAGCGTAGGGGTAGGCACTGACACTGCGCTACCGGGCGGCTACTCGTCCCGTATGGGTTCGGTCACGGCGGGAAGAAGAGCGGCCCCCGGGAGGGTTCCCGGGGGCCGGTCTCAGCCGCCTGCCGATTCCGCCGCGTGCGGACTCAGCACGCCGAACGTCACCAGGACGATGATCACGATGCCGAGCGCGATCCGGTACCAGACGAACGGCATGAAGCTCTTGGTCGAGATGAACTTCATGAACCAGGCGATCACCGCGTACCCGGTGACGAAGGCGATCACCGTGGCGAAGATCGTCGGTCCCCAGGTCACATGGTCGCCCTCCAGGGCGTCCTTGAGCTCGTACCCTCCCGAGGCGAGCACCGCCGGGATGGCGAGGAGGAAGGAGTAGCGGGCCGCCGCCTCGCGGGTGAAGCCCATGAAGAGGCCGCCGGTGATGGTCGCGCCGGAGCGGGAGACGCCCGGCACGAGCGCCATGGCCTGGCAGATGCCGAAGATCAGGCCGTCCCGCACGCCCAGTTCCTTGAGCGTCTTGCGCTCCCTGGCCGCCCGGTGACGCCCGCCGGTCTCGTCGCGCGCGGCTATCCGGTCGGCCACGCCCATGATGATGCCGACGACGATCAGCATGGTGGCCGTGATGCGCAGATCGCGGAACGGGCCGACGATCTGGTCCTTGAGCGTCACGCCGAGCACACCGATCGGGATCGAGCCGACGATCACCAGCCAGCCCATCCGCGCGTCGTGGTCACCGCGCCACGCCTTGTCGTAGAGGGACCGGGTCCAGGCCGAGATGATGCGCCCGATGTCCTTGCGGAAGTAGATCAGCACGGCCGCCTCGGTGCCGATCTGGGTGATCGCCGTGAAGGCGGCACCGGGATCCTCCCACCCCGAGAAGGCGGCGGTCAGGCGCAGATGCGCGCTGGAGGACACGGGGAGGAATTCGGTCAGCCCCTGGACGAGCCCGAGGATGAGTGATTCGAACCAAGACATGAAGTTACGGAGTCCAAGTGCCGAGCGCGGAACGGACGGAGACACACCTAGCCCCCGCGCGCGGTGATCGGGTGTGTTGAGGGGCAGCGTAGCGCCCCCTGCCGACACGGTGGACACAGGGGTTTCCCAGGGGATCGGCGGTGCTCCGCGGGGGGTGTTGACCGGCCGCCGCGCCCGGCCTACGTTGCAGTGCGGGGAAAGCGCTTGCTGCATGCGCTCGCCATACGCCCAGGACCCCGGAGGAGTGCTGATCAGGTAGATGGCCACACCCGCGACCCCGGTGCCGGCGGCCGGGACGCCGCCCCCGACGCCCCCCGTCCCGCTTGCCGGCCGCCCCGTGAGAGCCGCCGTGGTCGGCACCGGCGCCATCGCCCGCCGCTGTCATCTCCCGGCGCTCGCCCGGCTCGCCGAGGAGGGCGGCGCGGAGGTCGTCGCGGCCGTCGACATCGACCGCGCCGCCGTCGAGGCGTTCTGCGCCCAGGGCGGCATCCCGCACGCCTACACCGACATGGCGCCGATGCTGCGCGAGCGGCGGCCCGACCTGGTGACGATCTGCACGCCGCCCATGCTGCACCGCGAGCAGACCGTCGCCGCGCTGCGCGCCGGTGCCTGGGTGTGGTGCGAGAAGCCGCCCGTGCCGGCGCTCGCCGACTTCGACGCCGTCGAGGCCGCGGAGGGCCCCGCGGGCGGGCCGTACGCGGCCGTCGTCCTCCAGCACCGGTTCGGCTCGGGCGCCGCCCACGTGCGCCGGCTGCTCGCCGAACAGGCCATGGGGCGGCCGCTGGTGGCGCACTGCCAGACCACCTGGTACCGCGACGCCGCCTACTACGCGGTGCCGTGGCGCGGCCGCTGGGGGACGGAGGGCGGCGGGCCCGCCATGGGGCACGGCATCCACCAGATGGATCTGCTGCTGGATCTGCTCGGCCCGTGGAGCGAGGTGCGGGCGATGGCCGGCCGGCTGGTGCACGACGTGGAGACCGAGGACGTCTCGACCGCCCTCGTCCGCTTCGAGAGCGGCGCGTTGGCCACGGTCGTGAACAGCGTCCTCAGCCCCGACGAGGTGAGCCGCGTCCGCGTCGACTGCGAGCGCGCCACCGTCGAACTCACCCACCTCTACGGCTACGCCAACGCCGACTGGCGGATCACGCCGGCGCCGGGCGTACCGGCCGAAGAGGCGAAGAGGTGGCGTGACTTCGGGGCCGACGTGCCCAGTTCGCATCTGGCGCAGCTGCGTGAGCTGGTCGCCGCCCTGCGGGCGGGCGAACGGCCCCGCGGCAGCGGACCGGACGGGCGCAAGAGCCTGGAACTGATCACCGCGCTGTACAAGTCGGCGTTCACCGACACCACCGTCCGCCGGGGCGAGATCGGGCCCGGCGATCCGTACTACACGGCGCTGCACGGAGGTGCGCCCGCCTGGGCGCCCGTCGCCGGCGGGGCCGCAGCGCCTCAGGAGGTGCCCGCATGACAGGCCCGCACGTCGTCCACGCGCACGGGGACCGGATCACGGTCCTCGAACCCACCACCGGCGTCGAGCTGTTCCGGTACGTCTACCGGCCGGAAGCGGCCTGGGAGGCCCCGAAGCCGTATCTGCATCCCGTGCGGACCCTGGGCGGCGCCGTCGTCACGGACTACCGGCCGAACGACCACCGCTGGCACAAGGGCCTGCAGATGACGGCCTCCCACCTGTCCGGCCAGAACCTGTGGGGCGGCAACACCTACGTGCACGGGCAGGGCTATCGGCCCCTGCCCGAGCGTGTGGGGTCCATGGCGCACGCCGGTTTCGACGAGGTCGCCTCGGACGGCACCCGCGCCGTGGTCGCGCAGCGGCTCACCTGGCACCCATGGGGCGGACAGCTCTGGGCCGACGAGCGGCGCCGCATCGAGGTGCACGACGTGGACCCGGCGGCGGGTTCCTGGGCGCTCACCTGGACCAGTGCCGTCACCAACCGGCGCGACGAGCCCCTGCTGTTCGGCAGCCCGACCACGGCGGGGCGTGAGATGGCCGGCTACACGGGCCTGTTCTGGCGGGGACCGCGCGCCTTCCGGGGCGGGCGCGTCCTCGGGCCGTACGGCGAGGGGCCGGGCCTGATGGGCGAACAGGCGCCCTGGCTGGCGTACTCGGGCGAGCACGACGGCGTCGACGGCCACGCCACGCTGGTGTTCGCGCACGCCCCCGAGAACGACCACAGCGGCGCCGGCGGCACCCACCCCGCCCACTGGTTCGTCCGCAACGAGCCGTTCGCCGCCGTCGCCCCCTCGTGGGCCTTCCACGACGAACTGGAGCTCGCGCCGGGCGCCACCCTCACCCGCCGCTACCGGGTCGTCGTCGCCGACGGCGCCTGGGAACGGGACGAGATCACCAAGTACCTGGAGGCGCACCCGTGGTGACCACCGAAGGACTGCCCGGCCTGTTCACCGGCCTGCCGGGCGGTGTCGCCGTGTCGCACCTGTCCGTGTACGACTGGCCGGCGGCGGACGGGGCGTGCGGCGGAACTCCCCATCTGCATCTGACCTGTTCGGAGGCGTACGTCGTCACCGGCGGCCGGGGGGCGGTGCAGACGCTCACGACGTCCGGGTACGAGGTCACACCGCTCGCGGCAGGCACCGTCGCCTGGTTCTCGCCGGGCACGATCCACCGGCTGGTCAACGACGACGACCTGCGCATCACGGTGCTGATGCAGAACAGCGGGCTGCCGGAGGCGGGGGACGCGGTGCTCACGCTGCCGCCCGAGTACCTGACGGACCCGCGGACGTACGCCGCCGCCACCACGATCCCGGTGGACGCGCCGGTCGCCGAGCAGGAGCGCGTGGCGCGCGCGAGGCGCGATCTCGCGCTGGAGGGCTACCGGGCGCTGCGGGCGTCCGGCCCGCAGACGCTGGCCGAGTTCCACCGGGCGGCGGGCGCGCTGGTGCGGCCCCGGCTCGCGGAGTGGCGCGAGCGCTGGCGGCGGGGCGCCCGGTCGGCCGCCACGGCGACGGGGGAGCAGCTCGACCGGCTGGAGCGGGGTGACGTGTCCCACCTCGCGGCGGCCGTCGTCAGGTCCGAACAGCCCGTGGCGCGCTGGAGGTTCGGCATGTGCGGACGGCTCGACGTCTACCCCGGCGAGTAGCCCGCACCAGGCTTGTCCCGGCCGCAGACAGGCCGCAACGAGGCCGCAGCCGGGCCGCGGCCAGGCCGCAGCTAGGCGGCCTCGGGTCCGGTGACGGTCCAGCCCGGGGACCGGGGGTGAGGGGTCAGGTCTCCGGACCGGACCGGCTCGCCGCAGGATCCGCAGGTGACGTGCGGAGCCAGTTCGTGGCCGCAGCTGTGTTCGAGGATCATCGGGCGGTCGTCCCTGCGCAGATGGCGGTCGCCCCAGTCCATGAGGGTGAGCAGGACGGGCTGGAGTTCGAGGCCCGCCTGGGTGGGCCGGTACTCGAAGCGCTGCGGGCGCTCGCTGTACGCCTGCTTGGTGAGGATCCCGGCGTCGACCAGGCGGCGCAGCCGGGTCGCCAGGATGTCGCGCGGGGCGCCGATGTTGCGCACGAGCTGATCGAAGCGGCCGTTGCCCAGGAGCGCCTCCCGCAGCACGAGCAGCGAGTACTTCTCGCCGACGAGCGCCAGGGTGTCGGCGATCGAGCAGGGGCGCGGGTCCTTGGTGGCGGCCATGACGACCAGTCTAGGCGAGGGTTTGATTTCCCAACCCACGGGGCTATGGTGAGTTCGAAATTCCTACTCACCGGTAATCGACCCGGTGCCCGCTCCGGCGGCCAAGGAGGCCCGCACCATGCGTGACGCAGTCATCGTCGAAGCCGTACGCACCCCCATGGGCAAGGGCAGGCCGAACGGCTCGCTCGCGCACATCCACCCCGTCGAACTCCTGGCCCACACCCTGCGCGCGCTCGTCGAGCGCTCCGGCGTCGACCCGTCCCTGATCGACGACGTCATCGGCGGCACCGTCGACCAGGTCGGCGAGCAGGCCATGAACACCACCCGGTACGCCGTGCTGTCGGCGGGCTTCCCCGAGACCGTCCCCGCGACCACCGTCGACCGGCAGTGCGGCTCCTCCCAGCAGGCCGTGCACTTCGCGGCGCAGGGCGTGCTGGCGGGCGCGTACGACATCGTGGTCGCCTGCGGAGTCGAGTCCATGAGCCGCGTGCCGATGTGGTCGAACGTCCCGCCCGGCAAGGACCCCTTCGGTCCCGGCGTCGCCGAGCGGTACCCGGAAGGCCTGCTCCCGCAGGGCATCAGCGCCGAGCTGATCGCCGCCAAGTGGTCCCTCACCCGCGAGCGGATGGACGCCTTCGCCGTCTCCTCGCACCACAAGGCCGCCGCGGCCTGGGACGGCGGCCTCTTCGACGCCGAGGTCACGCCGATCGACGGCGTGACGCGCGACGAGTGCGTACGGCCGGGCAGCACCAGCGAGATCCTGGCCGGCCTCCGGCCCGCCTACCACGACCCCGCCCTCGCCGAGCGCTTCCCGCAGATCGAGTGGAACGTCACCGCGGGCAACGCCAGCCCCATCAACGACGGCGCCTCCGCGGTGCTCATCATGTCGAGCGAGACGGCCGCGCGCCTCGGCCTGCGCCCCCTCGCCCGGCTGCACAGCTTCGCCGTCACCGGCTCCGACCCGCTGCTGATGCTGACGGGTGTCGTCCCGGCGACCGAGAAGGTGCTGCGCAGGGCCAACCTGACGCCGGAGGACATCGACCTGTTCGAGGTCAACGAGGCCTTCTCCAGTGTCGTACTCGCCTGGCAGCAGGAGACCGGCGCCGACCTGGCCAAGGTCAATGTGCACGGCGGCGCCATCGCCCTCGGCCATCCGCTGGGCGCGAGTGGCACCCGGCTGACCACCACGCTCGTGCACGCCATGCGCGAGCGCGGGGCCCGCTACGCCCTGCAGACCATGTGCGAGGCGGGCGGGCTGGCCAACGCGATGATCCTGGAGGCCCCGGGGGCCTCCTGAGCGCGCGTCAGCCGCGCAGGTGGTGGCGTTTGCGCCACGCCACCACCGCGCCCGCGATGCCCGGAACGGCGATCGCGGCCATCGCGATCAGGAACACCGGGGACGTCGGCGTCGAGGCCCGGGCGCCGGCGACGACGTAGGCGGCGGTGTTCGGCAGCGAGCCGAGCGCCGTCGCGAGCAGGAAGGGCAGCCAGCCCATCTTCGACACGGCGGCGCAGTAGTTCGCGGCCCAGAACGGCACGCCCGGGAACAGGCGCACCGCCAGCATCGAGCGGAAGCCGTGCCGGCTGAACTGCCGGTCGACGGTCTTCAGGAACTTGCCGCGCAGCAGCGGCCGCAGCGCGTCCTGGCCGAGGAAGCGGCCAAGGCCGAAGGCCATCCCGGCGCCGATCACCGAGCCGGCGACCGCCGCGGCGACGCCCAGCTCGGAGCCGAACAGCGCCCCCGCCGCCAGGTTGAGGAGCGGTCGCGGCACGAAGGCCACCGTGATCAGGCCGTAGGCGAACGCGAAGACGAGCGCCGCGAGGGCGCCGCCGAGCTCGGGCGGCCAGCCGTGCGCGAGCAGCCGCTGCGGCTCGAAGAGCAGCACCGCCGCCCCGGCCCCGACCAGCAGGGCGACGAGCACGGAGAAGCGGGCCCAGGGCGACAGCAGAAGTCTCGCGCAGCGCACGGCGAAGCCGGGACGGACGGCCGCCGCGCCGCCGGAGACGGGCACGGCGGCGGCGAGTTCGGCGGCGGTCACCGCGAGTTCGGTGGCAGTGGCCCGGGGAGAGGCCGGTGCGGTGCCCCCAGAGCGGGTGTGGGCATCGAGCATTGGGCGACCCTAACCGACGGATATGTGTGATCGCCGTATGGTTCGTCTCATGAGCGTCACAGGTGCGCGAACGGCGGGTGTACCGCACAGCCCTCTCGCCGACACGCTGCTGCCCCGGCTCACCGCCGCCTACACCGGCGCGGCGGACCCGGCGCGCGCGGCGCCCATGCGGGCGTACATGAAGGATGTCGCGCCCTTCCTCGGCCTCGCCACGCCGGTGCGCCGCACGCTGTCCCGCACCGTCGTCGAGGGCATGCCCCGTCCGGACGAGGCAGACTGCGCGGCCGTGGCGCTGCGGTGCTGGGAGTTGCCCGAGCGCGAGTTCCACTACTTCGCCGTCGACTACCTGCGCCGGCACGTGGGCCGCTGCTCGTCCGGGTTCCTGCCGGTGGCCCGGCGGCTCGTCACCACCGTCCCGTGGTGGGACACCGTCGACCTGCTCGCCGCCCACGTGGTGGGTCCGCTGGTCGCCGCCGACCCCGGACTCAAGGCCGACATGGACGCCTGGATCGCGGACGACGACCTGTGGGTCGCCCGGACGGCCCTGCTCCACCAACTGCGCTACAAGGAACGCACCGACACCGAACGCCTCTTCTCCTACTGCCTGCGCCAGTCCGGCCATCCCGACTTCTTCATCCGCAAGGCGATCGGCTGGTGCCTGCGGGAGTACGCCAAGACCGACCCCGGGGCCGTGCGCGACTTCCTCGCGCGGGAGCGGGGGCGCTTCGCGCCGCTGTCGGTGCGGGAGGCGCTGAAGAACGTCGGGCCCTGAACCCGGCGGCCCGGTAAATCATTCGACGCGCCCCCCGGCGTCGGCGAGTATCGACGTCATGTTCCGGCACGCCTTCCACCTCGCAGCATCCGCGGTCGCGGATGCCCCGAAGGCTGCCGTCCTGATCCTCCAGGCCGCTGTCGACGGCGCCCGAAGCTGACCCTCCCCGGAACGTCCGGCGGACCCCGCAGGGGGAGGGTCGGCCGGTCACCGGGGTCCCAGCCACCATCGAGACGCTTCGAGGTATCGCCATGCCCAAGACGGCTTACGTGCGCACCAAACCGCACCTGAACATCGGCACCATGGGTCACGTCGACCACGGCAAGACCACCCTGACGGCCGCCATCACCAAGGTCCTCGCCGAGCGGGGCACCGGCACGTTCGTGCCCTTCGACCGCATCGACCGCGCCCCGGAGGAGGCGGCCCGCGGGATCACCATCAACATCGCGCACGTCGAGTACGAGACCGACACCCGGCACTACGCGCACGTGGACATGCCCGGCCACGCCGACTACGTCAAGAACATGGTCACCGGCGCGGCGCAGCTCGACGGCGCGATCCTCGTCGTCTCCGCGCTCGACGGGATCATGCCCCAGACCGCCGAGCACGTGCTGCTCGCCCGGCAGGTGGGCGTGGACCACATCGTCGTCGCCCTCAACAAGGCGGACTCCGGCGACGAGGAGCTCATCGACCTCGTCGAGCTGGAGGTGCGCGACCTGCTCACCCGGCACGGGTACGGGGGCGACTCCGTGCCGGTCGTGCGGGTGTCCGGGCTGCGGGCGCTGGAGGGCGACCCCCGGTGGACCGCGTCCGTCGAGGCGCTGCTGGACGCGGTGGACACGTATGTCCCGATGCCGGAGCGGTACCTGGACGCGCCGTTCCTGCTGCCGGTGGAGAACGTGCTGACCATCACCGGCCGCGGCACGGTCGTCACCGGGGCCGTGGAGCGCGGCACGGTCCGGGTCGGTGACCGGGTGGAGGTGCTCGGGGCGGGCGTGTCGTCCGTGGTCACCGGGCTGGAGACCTTCGGCAAGCCGATGGACGAGGCCCAGGCCGGGGACAACGTGGCGTTGCTGCTGCGTGGGGTGCCCCGCGACGCCGTGCGGCGCGGACACGTGGTCGCCGCGCCGGACAGCGTGGTGCCGCGACGCCGGTTCACCGCGCAGGTGTACGTGCTGTCGGCGCGAGAGGGCGGGCGCACCACGCCGCTGTCCACGGGGTACCGGCCGCAGTTCTACATCCGCACCGCGGACGTTGTCGGCGACATCGACCTCGGTGAGGTCGCGGTCGCGCGGCCGGGCGAGACGGTGACCGTGCGCGTGGAGCTGGGGCGGGAGGTGCCCTTGGAGCCGGGCCTCGGCTTCGCGATCCGCGAGGGCGGGCGGACGGTCGGCGCCGGCACGGTGACGGCCGTGGACTGAGGCGGGCGAAGCGGCGCGGGGCCGTCTCCGAGGAGGCGGCCCCGCACCGGCCCGGTCACCCGCACCGGCACAATGGAGCCGTGAGCGAGCCGATACCCGTCAGCCGAGTCGTCGATCACGGCACCGCAAAGCTGATGCCGGACGTCGACCGGGAGCGGGCCTGGCTGCTGACCGTCGACGGGGCTCCGCAGTCCTACGTCGACCTGGACGAGCCGACGCATCTGGAGTTCGAGTACGTGCGACGGCTCGGACACGTGCTGGACGGCCTCGCGGCGGCCGGGGCCCCACTGGACGTCGTGCATCTCGGCGGGGGCGCGCTCACCCTGCCGCGGTACGTGGCGGCGACGCGGCCCGGCTCGCGGCAGGAGGTCGTGGAGGCCGACCAGGGACTGGTGGAGCTGGTCGGCGCGTATCTGCCGACCGCCGAGGGCGCCCGTATCGCGGTGCACGTCGCGGACGGCCGGGACTGGCTCGCGGGTGCCCCGGCGGACTCGGCGGACGTGGTCGTCGGCGACGTCTTCGGCGGCTCACGGGTGCCGGCCGGGTTCACCTCCGTCGGCTACGCCCGTGCGGTGGAGCGGGTGTTGCGCCCGGACGGGGTCTACACGGCCAACCTGGCCGACGCCGCCCCGTTCGCCTTCCTCCGCTCCCAGCTGGCCACGTTCGCGACCGCGTTCCCCGAACTCGCGCTGATCGCCGAACCGTCCGTGCTGCGCGGCCGGAGGTTCGGCAACGCGGTGCTGCTCGCCTCGCACCGTCCGCTCGACACGGCGGCCCTGGCGCGCCGCACCGCCGCCGACGTCTTCCCGGCACGCGTCGAACACGGGCCCGCGCTCCGGAGCTTCATCGGGGACGCCCGCCCGGTCGGGGACGCGGACGCCGTCCCCTCACCCGAGCCCCCCGACGGGGCGTTCGGCATCGGCTGAGGCCGGCGCGCCCTTGGCCACCGCATGGGTACGGCGGCGCAGGTTCCGCACGTCCGGGACGCACAGCACCGCCGCCGTGACCACCACCACGAGCGTCGCACAGCCCCACAGGGCCGCCGTCCGGCCGAACGCCACCTCGGCCGGGCCCGCCATGGCCGTCGCCAGCGGAACCATAGCGACCGAGCCGAACCAGTCGTAGGCCGCGACGCGCGACAGCTTGTCCTCCGCGATCTCCTGGTGCAGGGCCGTCATCCAGGAGACGCCGAAGATCTCCAGGGTCACCCCGGTCACGAACATCACGGAGCACAGGCCCCAGACCGGCGCCGGCACCGCCAGCGCCGCGGACGGCAGTGCCAGCGGGAAGACGCCGAGGGTACCGGCGAGCAGCAGCCGGCGGGGTTTCCAGCGGGTCATCAGCAGCGCGCCGATCACCGTGCCCGCGGCGAAGAAGCCCAGCGCCAGACCCCAGGGCGCGGCTCCGCCCAGATGGTCCTGGGCGACCAGCGGGCCGTAGACCGCCTCGGCGGCCGCCACCACCGCGTTGGCGATCGAGAACTGGACGACGACGCCCCACAGCCAGGGCCGCCCGGCGACCTCCCGCCAGCCCTCCCGCAGATCCGCGATCAGTCCGCCGCCGGGCTCGCGCGGCGGGATGTGACTGACGTCGAGGAAGGCGCGCAGCGCCCCGGCGACGGCGAACGCGGCCGCGTCCGCGGCGAGCACCCAGCCCGGTCCGATCGCGGCGACCATCGCGCCACCGACGGCCGCACCGCCCAGCGCCGCGCCCTGCATCGCCATCCGGAACACCGCGAACGCCCGGCTGACCTGATCGCCCTGCACGGAGGACATCAGCATGCCCTCGGCGGCGGGGCTGAAAAACGCCTGTCCGGTGCCGCCGAGCGCGCTCAGCAGCATCATGTGCCACAGCTGCGCCTCGCCGGCGAGGACCAGTACGGCGAACAGGCCCTGCGAGACACAGTTGAGGGCGTTGGCGGCGACCATCACGCGGTGCCGGGGCAGGCGGTCCGCGACCGCGCCCCCGATCAGCAGGAAGAGCACCAGCGGCAGGGTGCGGGCGGCGGCCACGAGGCCCACGTCACCGCCGTCGCCGCCCGCCTCCAGCACGGCGAACGCGGCCGCGACGAGGGCGCCGTTGCTGCCGAGGTGGGTGACGACCGCGGAGGCCGTCAGCAGGCTGTAGTTGCGTCCCGCCCATGCGGGTCTGCGGGGGCGGGAGGCTCCGGTGACGGTGTTCACCGGCCGACTATCACCGCCCGACCCCTGACTTGCCAAACCGGTTCTGCGTCAGCCTCCGGTGGGCTCGCCGTGCAGCCGCACCGTGCTCAGGATCTGCATGATGGTCGCCTTGGGCACCTCGCCCGTGACGCCCTTGGCACCGTAGAAGTTCCACGACACGAAGTCACCGACGGAGTTCTTGAAGCCGAACGTGGCCGCCTTGCCGTCGCTGGCGCACTTGCCCTTCTGGGGCGTGTTCGTCGACTCGGCCCAGGCGATGCTGCCCTCGATGCCCGACTTGGTGGTGTAGGGCTCGGCCTTCTCCTCGAACTTCATGCTCTTCTTGTCCGGCTGGGTGTAGCCGCCGTAGACCCACCAGGGGACCGTGTTGATGGCGACCTCGTCGGTGTCCTTGGCGCCGTCGGCACCCTTGGTGCCCACCGCGGCCAGGTGCGTGTCCTCGGTGCGGCCGTCCTTGTTCTCGTCGGTCGTGCACCACTTCGACTTGTAGTACGCCGGCGCCGACATCACGATCAGCGGTTCACCGCTGTCCGACTTGTCGTCCTCGAAGCCGATGGTCACGCCCGGCGACTCGACCTCCCAGTCCGCCGGCACGTCGAAGGCCACGCCGCGCTTGGGGTTGATGACGACCTTCCAGCCGTCGATCGTCGGCTTCTCGGCCTCGCCGCCCCGCGGGTTGTCGTCCGAACCGGACGCGGAGTCGCTGGGCTCCGTGGACGTCGAGGGCGACCGGCTCGTCTTCGGCTTGTCGCCGCCGTCGGCCTTGTCGTCCTTGTCGCCGCCGAGAACCAGGAAGCCCGTGACAGCGGCGGTGAGGACCACGGCGGAGGCCGCGATGATCGCCACCAGCTTCGTCCGGTTGCCGCCGCCGCTGCCGCCGGGCTGCGGCTGCGGCGGCCCCATCGGCGCGGGCGTGCCCCACTGCGGCTGCTGCGCATAGGGGTTGGGCTGCTGGTAGCCCGCCTGCTGATACGGATTCGGCTGCTGGTACCCCGGCTGCTGGTACGGGTTGTTCTGTCCTTGCGGGTTCTGCTCGCCCCCGGGCGGCTGCTCTCCTGGCCACATGAGCGGTAACCCTAGTAGGGCCAGGGACACGATTCGGTCACCGGGCTTTGTCAGGGACGTAGCAATTCAGGATTCCCCGCGGTCGCCGCGGCCGTCCTTCCGCCGCCGCGTCACACCGCCGTGACGATCGTCGCGCGGATCTGGCCAGGCCGGGCTACTCATGGGTAACATGCGGCCATGAGCGCAGACCAGATGTCGATCGGCGAACTGCTCGCCGCCACGGTGCCGATGGTTCGGACGCTGAACCTCGAGTACCTGGAGACCACTCCGGAGAAGGCCGTGCTGGCCCTGCCGGACCAGAGCGAGTACCGCAACCACGTCGGCGGGCCGCACGCGGGTGCCATGTTCACCCTGGGTGAGTCGGCCAGCGGCGCGATCGTCCTGGCCGCGTTCGGCGACCAGCTCTCGCGGGCCGTGCCGCTGCCCGTGCATGCCGAGATCGCGTTCAAGAAGATCGCCCTGGGCCCCGTCACGGCCACGGCGACCCTCGGGCGCCCGGCCTCCGAGGTCGTGGCCGAACTCGACGAGGGCAAGCGTCCCGAGTTCCCCGTGACGGTCGCCATCAGGCGTGAGGACGGGGCGGTGACCACGGAGATGACGGTGGTGTGGACCCTCCGGCCCAACGGCTGAGACCTTCCGCACCTGAGAGGGGCCCCGGCGATCCGCCGGGGCCTTTTTGTTGTTCGGCGACAGTTCCTGCGTGACGAGTTGAAGATTGTGTGCGCCAATGCGCCGTCTACGTACACAAGTTGAGGATCGCGGTGTCCCCGGTATCGAATGCGGGTGCGGATACCTCAGGTAACACCCGGCAATTTCAGGTCCATTGAATCCGTGGCTCTCGAACTCCTTGTTTCCTGTCCGGCGCATGTGCGAGGGTGTGCCACCCGCGGACAGGAAAAGCACAGGTCAGCCACGTAAGTACGCACCAATCAGCACCTGCTTTCCGATGGAAGCGCATTCCGTGCGCCGTCCTCGGCTCGGAAGGAAATGGTTCAGTGCAGCCCCCTTACCCCCCACCCCCGCCTTATCCGCCGTGGCCAGGACCGCGCCCGGCGGAGTCCGACCGCGAACTCCTCGCCCGCTGTGCCGGTCCCGAACCGGACGCCAGGGCCGCCGCGCTGCTGCTGGCCCGGCACTGGCGGGCGGTCCACGCCTACGCCGTCATCTGCCTAGCCGCGTCCACGGCCACGGCGTCGATGGCGGCCACCGCGGCGTTTCAGCAGGTTCTCGGGCGCCGGACGGCCGCCGGCGCGCTGCGTCCGCAACTCCTGACGGGCGTACGGGACACGGTCCGCGAATGGGCCGCCGAGGACGACGTCCGGGCCCTGCTGCCGGAACTCGGCACATCCGGCGGAGGGCGCGGACCGCGTGCGGGGGAGACCGTGACGCCCGAAAGGCGGCGCCTCGCCGAGCGCGCTTTCCATGCCCTTCCCTCGGCTTCCCAATGCCTGCTCTGGCACACCGAGGTGGAAGCGGACGCGATAACGGTACCGGCCGGTCTGCTGGGCATCGACGCCCTTGGCGCATCCTCCGGACTGGCCCGGGCGCACGAGGAATTCCGCGCCGGTTGCGTACGCGCCCACCGGGAACTCGCGCCGACCAGGGAATGCCGTTTCTACAACCGCCTTCTGGACGTTCCCATGCGGCGCGGCGGCGCCCTGCTTCCCGATGTCCAGCGCCATCTGACGCGGTGCGGGTACTGCCGGCACGCCGCCGACCAACTCGGCCATTTCGACGGGGCACTGGGCGTGCTGCTCGCCGAGACCGTGCTCGGCCGGGGCGCCCGGCGCTACCTCGACTCCCGTCCCGGCCGCGCCCCGGCTCCGCCGCCCCCTCCTCGCGCTCCCGCCCTCGCCCGTCCGCCCGTCGCCGCCCGCTCCGGAGCCGGCGGCCGCCACCGGCCGCCGCGGACCGGCCTGGTCACTGTGGCCCGACGCCATGCCCGCGCCGTGGCCGTCGTCGGTGTCTGTCTGACCTCCCTCGCGCTGCTCGCGACGGTGCTTGCGGCGCGGGGACGGTCCGACGGCCACGGTGCCCCGGAACCCGGCGCCACGTGGGGAGCCCCGAGTGTCCGCACCGTGCCTCCCGGCTCGGCGTCCCGGGAGCCGTCGGCCGCGTCGCGGGAACGCCCGGTCGAGGTGGCCCGGGGACGCCTGCGCAGCCTCGCCGACGGCCGCTGCCTCGACGGCCGTGAGGGCGCGGCCCTGCTACGGCCCTGCTCGACCGCCGGCTCGCAGCAGTGGTCGTACCTGGAGGACGGGCGACTGCGCGGCGTCGCCGCCCCCTCGCGCTGCCTCGACGCCGACGCCGACGCCGACGCTGACGCCGACGTCGTGGCGGCGGTCACGCTGTCCGACTGCGACGCGCCCTCCGGGCAGGTGCGCTACGACCTCACCGTGCGCGGTGAACTGCTCCTGCGCCGGGGGAACGGCCGGCTCGTCGCCCCGGGCGCGGGCGGCGAGTTGGCCGTCGTCCCGCGGGACGGCTCGACGGAGCAGCGGTGGCGTGTGGAGGTCCTGGGGGAGCGGAGGCGAGGGTCCGACGTGCCCAGGAGCGCCGACGGCCGGGGGTGGGACGGTCGTAAGGGTCGGCCGGACCAGCGGCGAGGCGATCCCCACCGCGACGGCGACCTCGACGTCGACCGGAGTACGGGCGGCGGCGGGCGCTCGGGCGAGGAGGGTTCCCGTCACGACGGGATCCCTCGCGGTGACCACCGGGACGGCACACCTCGGGACGACCACCAGGATGCCCGCGGTGACCGCCGGAACGGCCGGCCGCGCGGCGACCGCCCGGGCGGGGACACCCCAGGGCTACGACCTCGATCGTGACGAGCGCCCCGCCGGGAGTGTGGCCGGGGAGCCTGCGGGGTGTGTACGAGACCCCGCCGGGTGGGTCCGGCACCTCGCCCGGTCGGAGCGAGAGCCCGCCGGGGGTCTTGCCCGGTCGGAGCGAGAGCTCGCCGGGTGGGCAGGGGGCCTTGCCCGGTCGGCACGGGGCCTTGCCGGGTGAGGCCGGACCTGGCGCGGTCGGGGCGGGAGCCGGGTCGGTCAGGTCGGTGGGTGGGGGGCCGTGATGCCGGGACGGGTGGGGCGGCGGCACCCGGTAGGCTGCGCGGCGTGTGCCCGGGGCCGGGCGCACGCCGTCCGTGCCCAGGGCGCGACTTCAGGAGGAACCGGCCGTGCACGTCCAGGAGTGGCTAGAGACCGTACCGGCGGTCGCCATCTACGCGCTGGTGGGAGTGGTCATCGGCCTGGAGAGCCTGGGCATCCCGCTGCCGGGCGAGATCATCCTCGTCTCCTCGGCGCTGCTCGCCTCCCAGCACGGCGACATCGACCCGTTCGTCCTCGGCGCGTGTGCCAGCGCCGGCGCGATCATCGGTGACTCGATCGGCTACGCGATCGGACGCAAGGGCGGCCGGCCGCTGCTCGCCTGGCTCGGCGGGAAGTTCCCGAGGCACTTCAGCGAGGCGCACATCGCCACGGCCGAGCGCTCCTTCGAGAAGTGGGGCATGTGGGCCGTCTTCTTCGGCCGGTTCGTCGCCCTGCTCCGCATCTTCGCGGGCCCGCTCGCGGGCGTGCTGCGGATGCCGTACTGGAAGTTCCTGATCGCCAACGTCTTCGGCGGCATCCTCTGGGCCGGCGGCACCACGGCGGTCATCTACTACGTGGGTGTCGTCGCCGAGGCGTGGCTGAAGCGCTTCTCCTGGGTGGGCCTGGTCCTCGCCGTCCTGATCGGTCTGACCTCGATGCTGATCATGAAGCGCAAGGCCAGGAAGGTGACGGAGTCGCGGCCGGCCGCCGAGCCGGAGCCTGTCGGCGCCGGGGAGTAGACCACCTCAGGGGTGGTGCACATCCCGGTGCGCCTTGCCGAGCTCCGCGTACATCGTCCCGTTGAGCGTCACGCCCTCCCGCTCCTCGGCACTCAGCTCCCGTCGCACCTTCGCCGGCACCCCCGCCACCAGTGACCCCGGCGGCACCACCATCCCCTGCGGCACCAGGGCCTGGGCGGCGACCAGCGATCCCGCCCCGATCACCGCGCCGTTGAGCACGGTCGCCCCCATCCCGATCAGGCAGTCGTCCTCGACGGTCGCCCCGTGGACCACGGCGTTGTGCCCGATGGACACCCGCTCGCCGACGCTCACCGGGAACCCGGGATCGGCGTGGAGCGTGCAGTTGTCCTGCACGTTGCTGTTCGCGCCCACGGAGATCCGCTCGACGTCCCCGCGCAGCACGGCCCCGTACCAGACACTCGTGCCGGCGCCCAGTGTCACGTCCCCGATCACGGCGGCCGTCGGCGCGACGAACGCCTCCTGATCGACCCTCGGCTCCTTGCCGCCGATGCCGGTGATCAGTGCCTGGTGCGTCATTCCCAGCTCCCTCGTCGTCGGGTACGAGGGAACCGTACGCCACGCCGTGGGGTGAAGATCACAGGGTCGTGCCCTCATGACCGGACCCGGCGCTGAGTAACGTGAGCGGGTGCCGAAGCGCAAGAACACGTTCTCATCCTGGCGCCGCCGCCAAGCGCAGCGGGCCGTCCACGCGGGCTGGGCGTGGGCGCAGCGCACGGCGTCCGTCACCGCCGAGCACCCCGGTCGGTTCCGCTTCGGCGCGATAGGAACCGGTACCAGGCTCGCCTTCCCGCTCGGCACGGTCTTCGGGGAACCCTGGATCCACCTGGGCTCCCACTGCATCGTCGGCGAGCAGGTCACGCTGACGGCCGGTCTGATGCCGGACCTCGACCTCGGCCCGGAGCCGATCCTGCGCATCGGTGACGGGGTGGTCCTCGGCCGGGGCAGTCACGTGATCGCCGACACGACGGTCACCATCGGCAGCGACTGCTACTTCGGCCCGTACGTCTACGTCACGTCCACCAACCACTCCTACGACGACCCGCACCAGCCCATCGGCAAGCAGTGGCCGCGGATGCAGCCGGTGGAGATCGGTCCGGGCTGCTGGATCGGCACCGGTGCGGTGATCCTGCCGGGCGCCCGCATCGGGCGGAACGTGGTGGTGGCGGCCGGTGCGGTGGTGCGCGGGGACGTGCCCGACCACGCGGTGGTGGCGGGGGCGCCCGCCCGGGTCGTACGGCGGTGGACGCCGGTCGACGGCTGGCAGCCGCCGCTGCGCACACCGGCGCCGGTGCCGATACCGTCCGACGTCACCCCCGACGAGTTGCGCGCGCTCGCCGCCCTCGACGAAGAGACGGTGCAGCGACTGGCCGAACTGGAGCCGGAGGCCTGACGCGCCGGGGAGGCGTGCGCGGCCCCGGGCCCGCTTCAGTCGCAGGCCGGATCATCCCGTGGCCAGCAGCAGGGTGCCGGCGAGGGCCAGTCCGGCGCCCGCCGCCTGGACGGCGCGCAGCCGTTCGCTGAGGAAGCCGCGTGCGGCCAGCGCCGTCACCACCGGGTAGAGCGAGGCGAGGACGGCGGCCACGGTGACCGGTCCGTGCTGGGCGGCGATGGAGTACGTGCCGTTGGCCGCCACGTCCGCGAGGCCGACGAAGGCCAGCGCCGGGAGCGAACCCCACGGGAAACCGTCGGCGGGGAGGGCGGGAGCACCGCGCCGCACCGAGACGTACAGGGCGGTGCCGCCCGCGGCCACGTTGGTCACCCGCTGGACGAACAGGGCGAGGAACAGCCCGGTGAGCGTCGTCGACGCCTCCGCGATCAGGGCCATCACCGCGCCGAAGCCGAAGGCCGCGAGCAGGGTGAGCAGCACGGCCTGCCGCTGCACCGGCGCTCCACCGAACTGCGGACCGCCCGCGAGGACGACGCCGACCACGGCGACCGCGATGCCCGCGACCTGCAACAGGCCCGGACGCTCGCCCAGCACCAGGCCCACGCCCACGGGGACCGCGACGCCGAGCGAGCCCAGCGGGGAGACGACGCCCATCGGGCCGAGGGCGAGGGCCTTGTAGAAGGAGAGCATCGCCACCGGGCCCACCAGTCCGGCGGCCACGGCGAACCAGAGCTGCGGTCCGGCCTCGCTCCAGGCGCCGGTCGCGACGACGATCGCGCCGAGGACGGCCACCGCGACGGACTGCGAGACGACCACCACGGTCAGCGCGGGCGTACGCCGGGTCAGCAGCCCGCCGCCGAAGTCGGCCAGACCCCACAGGAGGCTGGTGGCCAGGGCGAAGAGTGCCGTCATGGAGTTGCCTCGCAGTACAGTGCAGTGAACGATGTGGTGCACCACACCATAGTTCAATGAGTTGAACTCTGTCATTCACAATATTTGACTGTCATGACTAGGCTAGGTGGCTCACCTGATGGACGGAACGTGTCGGACCTCGACCTGCTGACCCAGTCGCTGGCCCGGAGCGTCAAGCGCTGGCGTGCCGAGCGGGGCTTCACCCTGGACACCCTCGCCGCCCGCGCCGGAGTCAGCCGCGGCATGCTGATCCAGATCGAGCAGGCGCGCACCAACCCCAGCCTCGGCACGGTCGTCAAGATCGGTGACGCGCTGGGCATCAGCATCACCACCCTGCTCGACTACGAACAGGGCCCCAAGGTCCGGATCGTCCCCGCCGACCAGGCCGTCCGCATGTGGCACACCGACGCGGGCAGCTACAACCGGCTGCTCGCCGGGACCGAGGCCCCCGGCCCGCTGGAGCTGTGGGACTGGCGGCTGATGCCCGGCGAGAGCAGTTCCTCCGACCCGCACCCCGCCGGCACGGTCGAACTCGTCCACGTCACCGCGGGCGAGCTGACCCTCACCGTCGACGGCGTCGACCACTTCGTCCCGGCGGGCGCCAGTGCCTCCTTCGACGCGGGGGTGCCGCACACGTACGGCAACACAGGGGGCGAACCGATGGAGATGGTGCTGGCCGTGTCGGTGCCGCCCGTGCACTGAGACGCCCCCTCACGTCTCGCGCGGCGGCTGTTAGCGTGCCGCCATGCGCGCACCCATCGGACGCTTCGACCAGGCGACGCCCGCCCCCGACTGCCTCGACGAGCTGATCGGCCCGGTCGCCGACGCCGTACGGCACTGGCGCGGCAGCGTCCCCGCCGAGCAGATCGTCTACGTCGAGACCGACCCGCAATGGGCCGACACCGAGGTCTTCGTGGAGCACTACGGCCGCGAACTGCTCGAGCAGTCCGCGAACTGCGTGGTCGTCGCGGGCAAGCGCGGTGGCGAGACCACGCTGGCCGCCTGCGTCGTGCTCTCCACCACCCGCGTCGACGTCAACGGCGTCGTCCGCCGTCAGCTCGGCGCCCGCAAGGCCTCGTTCGCGCCGATGGACACGGCGACCGGCGAGACCGGCATGGAGTACGGGGGCATCACCCCGGTCGGGCTGCCCGCCGGCTGGCCGCTGCTGGTCGACTCGGCCGTCATCGACCTGCCGTACGTCCTGGTCGGCAGCGGGCGACGGCGCGGCAAGCTGCTGGTGCCCGGCAAGGCCTTCGCGGAACTGCCGGGCGCGGTCGTCCTGGAGGGGCTGGGCGCCGCCTGAGACCTGGGGGTCACGCCGTGGCGTGATGGGCGAGCGGCAGATGAGGGTCCGCCTCGCCGTGCCTGTGCGCCGGATCGGCGTGCACCAGGGCGGCGGTGAGGCGCGGTACGGCGTGCAGTAGGGCGTGTTCCGCCTCGACGACGATCGCGTGGGCCCGCCGTACCGTCACCTCTCCGTCCACCACCACGGCCACCTCGGCCCGCAGCCGGTGCCCGATCCAGCGCAGTCGCAACTCGCCCACCCCCTGCACGCCGGGCACCGTCCGCAGCGCCTCTTCGGCCCGGTCCACCAGCGCCGGGTCGACGGCGTCCAGCACCCGCCGGAACACCTCGCGGGCCGCGTCCCGCAGCACCAATGCGATCGCCGCGGTGATGGCCAGGCCCACGATCGGGTCGGCCAGTCGCACGCCGAGGGCCGCGCCGCCCGCGCTCAGCAGCACGGCCAGCGAGGTGAATCCGTCCGTCCGCGCGTGCAGTCCGTCGGCGACCAGCGCGGCCGAGCCGATCGAGCGGCCGACGCGGATCCGGTAGCGCGCCACCGCTTCGTTGCCCGCGAAACCGACCAGGGCCGCCACCGCGACCGCCGGGATGTGCTGCACCGGCCGCGGGTCGAGCAGCCGGTCGATCGCCGCCCACCCGGCGAACGCGGCCGACGCGGCGATCGTCAGCACGATCACGATGCCCGCCAGGTCCTCGGCGCGCCCGTAGCCGTAGGTGAACCGCCGGGTCGCCGCGCGCCGGCCCAGCACGAAGGCGATCCCGAGCGGTACCGCCGTCAGCGCGTCCGCGGCGTTGTGCACCGTGTCGCCGAGCAGTGCGACCGACCCGGACGCCACGACCACGACGGCCTGCGCGAGCGCGGTCGCGCCGAGCACCGCGAGCGAGACCCAGAGCGCGCGCATCCCGCGTGCCGAGGACTCCAGGGCGGAGTCGACCTTCTCGGCGCTGTCGTGGGAGTGCGGGGTGAGGAGGTGTCCCAGCCGGTGCCACGGGCCGGTGGGTGTGCGGTGCTCGTGCGCGTGGTGGTGCCGGTCGCTCACGGGGGTCCCCTTCCGGTCCGCGGCCCTGCCGGGCGCGAGGTGGCCTCGGTGGTGGACGTACCCGCACGCGGCCGTCATCATGTGCGTATGAGCGCACGCATGCACCTGTCATCTGCGCACGATGCGCATCCGCGCACCCCCGGCGAGGAACAGTTCGCGCTCGCCGCCGAACTGCTGGCCCTGCTCGGCGACCGCACGCGCCTCGCGCTGCTGCACGCGCTGAGCACGGGGGAGGCGGACGTCTCGACGCTCACCGAGGCCTGCGGCGCGGCCCGGCCCGCGGTCAGCCAGCATCTGGCGCGACTGCGGCTCGCCGGGCTGGTCACCACGCGCAAGGAGGGCCGCCGGGTGATCTACTCCCTGCGCGACGGGCATCTGCGCAGGGTCGTCGACGAGGCGCTGAACCTCGCCGACCACCGGCTCACCGGACGTCCGGAGCACGGGTGAGGACCGGCCGACGTGCCGGAGGCCGGGTTCAGATCCCGGGGTCCACGCCGAGGTACTGCTCCGCGAACGCGGAGGCGGCGACCGGTGAGCCGACCAGGCGGCGCAGACGGGCGAGCGTCGTACCGGCCCGGTACGGATCGCCCGAGGCGGTGCCGTGGTACACGTCGGACAGCCACTCGGAGAACTCCTGGTAGTCCCAGACCCGGGCCAGGCAGGCGGCCGAATAGCCGTGCAGACCGCTCGCGTCGCCCTTCGTCAGCCGGGCGACGAGGGCGTCGCCCAGCAGGAACGCGTCGTGCAACGCGAGGTTCATGCCCTTCGCGGCGATCGGCGCGGTCAGATGCGCCGCGTCGCCGGCCAGGAACAGCCGCCCGTACGCCATCGGCTCGACCACGTAGTTGTGCATGTCGAGCACCCGCTTCTCGATCAGCCGGCCCTCGGTCAGCGGCGGGGCGTCCCGCGCGCCCATCCGCTCCTGGAGCTCGGCCCAGACCCGCTCGTGGGACCAGTTCTCCGGGTCGTCGCCGGGCGGACACTGAAGGTAGTACCGGGTGACCTCGGGGCTGCGGGCCATGTGCCCGGCGAAGCCGCGGGGATGGATGCCGAAGACCACGCAGTCGCAGGACGGCGGCGCCTCGGCCAGCAGCGCCAGCCAGCCGATGCCGTAGTCGAGGCGCGAGAGGCGGGACCGGTCCGGGGGCAGGGCGCCGCGGGTCACGCCGCGCGCGCCGTCGCAGCCCGCCACGAAGTCGCAGTGGATCACCTGGCGTTCACCGGTCCGCGGGCACAGGTACGACACCGCCGCCCGGTCGGTGTCCAGGTCGTGCAGCCGGACGTCGCGCACGCCGAAGCGGATGTCACCGCCGCGGACGTCGGCGTACTCCCGGACCAGGTCCGTCACCAGCAACGGCTGCGGATAGATCCAGTGGTGCTGCCCCGTCAGCTCGGCGTACGACAACCGGTGGCGCCCGCCGTCGAAGCGGAACTCGCACTGGGTGTGCCGCTGCGCCCGCGCCAGCAGGTTCCCCGCCAGGCCCCGTCGTTCGAGGCCCCGCACGGCCCACTCCTCCAGAACCCCGGCCCGTGGCCGCTGTTCGATGAACTCCCTGCTCTCCACCTCCAGCACGACACAGTCGACGGAAGCGGCCCGCAGGATGTTGGCGAGGGTCAGGCCGGCCGGGCCGGCCCCCACGACGACGACCGGAGTACGGTGCGGTGCGGGGGAGTTGGGGTGGGGGGAAGGTATGGCCACGCGTGCATTATGACGGTGGCCCCGCACGGCGGCTCCCTTCAGGGGGCGAGTGTGAGGAGCCCACCGGGGGTATGCGGGACCGCGGGGGCAGACCGTGCGGCCGGACACCGCTATAAACGTTCCGTACGCCGTCGCCGTGGCGACGGTGGTGGGCCATGGGGAGGGAGAAGGCGCGTATGGAACCCGTCGTCGACACCATGCCGCTTTCGGCATTGCTCGACGAGCGGCGGCATCTCGTGGAAGTCGCTCACTGGATGCTGGGCAGTCGCATCTCGGCGGAGCGCGTCACCGACGAGGCGTACCGGGAGTGGTACGGGCTCTCCGATCACCAGCGGGCGCGGATCGCGGTGCCGCGGGCCTGGCTGACCCAGGTCGTCGGCAGCATCTCGCTGACCCGGCTGGCCCCGGCGGGCGACGACGGTGACGCCCACGATTGCGCGCACGCTCGGGAGCCGCACGACGTCGGCCTGGCGAACGAGGTCGACGCGGTGCTGCGGCAGGCGGTGGACAGGATGACACCGGCTGAGAAGGCGACGTTCGTGCTCAACAGTCTCTTCGGGTCCGCGCACAGGGCAGCGGGAGACGCCGAGCGGGGCCACACCGATCCGGCCGACCGTGCCCGGCACAGCTCGGGCGTCCGGCGCGGACGGCCCGCGTTCCCGCGCCGCCAGCGCGAGATCGTGCAGGCCGTGCGGCAGGCGTGCGTCGAAGCGGACGCCGACCGTCTGAGGTCTCTGCTGGCCCATGACGTCACCGCGTTCTTCGACGGCGGCGGCAAGGTCCGCGCTCTCACCCGGCCCGTCACCGGCGATGAACACGTCGCCTTGAGCCTGCTGACCCTGCTCGCCCGGCAGCCCCGCACCACCTTGCACACGCGCCCGGTCAACGGACGCACCGGTCTGGTCGTCCGCTACGGCGACCAGGTTGCCGCAGTGATCACCTTTGTCGTGGTCGGGGACCGCGTCGCCCAGATCGGGGTCGTGCTCAACCCGGACAAACTGCGTTCCTGGAACCGCCCTCGTCCCTGACGCGGCGCACCACGGTGTCTTTACAGGCCCGTTCGACCTCGACCGTCGGCCAGAACCGCGGATAGGGGGGCGACGGGCTGTCCCTCTGGTCGTCGGTGAGATGCCGGCGGGCCCGGCTCACGATCTTGCGGACGCTGACGGGAGTGAGGCTCAGAATGTGGGCGATCTCGGGGTAGGAGTAGTCGAAGGCCTCCCTCAGGCCTCGCTCAGGTCGAATTCCGGACATCGCCCGTTCGTCGCGGGCCGGTACGTCGGGTGCGAGGTCGCGCGGTCTCCCACTGTTTTTGTCGTGGGACTTCGGGGACCCGGCCGCCGGCGCCGCCTCGATGTCACACATGTGCCGAGGTGGCGGTCCTTCCCTATGAAGAGTTCGTACTTCTTCGCAGGAGGTATTCCGTGGACTGGCGCACCAGGGGCCTGTGTCTGGGCGAAGACCCTGATCTTTTCTTCCCGATAGGCAATACCCACAGCGGTCGGACGGCCGTACAGGTCGACGAGGCGAAGGCTGTGTGCCGTCGTTGTCCCGTGGCCGAGCGATGCTTGGCGTGGGCCGTCGACGTCGGGCCCGTCGAGGGGATCTGGGGTGGCATGACGGAAGGGGAGCGCCGAGCCTTGCGCGTGCGGACGGTGCGTCGCGCGGTGATGACGCACACCGCGGCGTGAGCGGTCAGGGAGCGAGGGTGATGGTGGTCGGCGTGCCCCGCAAGGCCATACGCGCGTAGGGGCACAGGGCGTCGGCCTGCTCCATCAGGCTGATGGCCGTCTCGCGAACGACACCGGGCCAGCGCACCACCAGATCGACATGCAGGAGATAGCCACCGTCCTCGGGATTACGCCCGAAGGCGACGGTCGCCGACACGGAGATGGCTGCGGGGTCGAACGCCTCCTGCCGCGCCAGGAGGCTCAGCGCTCCGTGGTAGCACGCCGCGAAGCCGGCGGCGAACAACTGCTCGGGGTTGGTCCCCTGCCCGTCACCGCCCAGCTCGACGGGCATGCCCAGATCCAGGTCGAGGGCGCCGTCGGACGAGCGGGCCCGGCCGGAGGCCCGCCCGTGCGAGGCGACGCCGCCGTCGACTGTCACGGTCGTCGTGTAGATGGGTGAGAATTCGTCGCCGTCGTAGTCCTTCTCCGTCGACAGGTCGGGCAAGGGGATCGGATCGGTCATGGCATGACTCCCACTTCGGCGGTCCGGGGGCTGACGACTCTATGACCGAGGAGCGACCTCCCCCGTGACGCCGGCCCGCGGACCCCGTGAGAGGCCGACGGCCGGTCAGTCCAGCCCGTAGCGCCGGCGTGCCCGCGCGACAGTCTCGAAGGGGATCCGTCCGGTCCGGGAGAGCCTGTCCAGAGCGGTCACGACGATGGACTCGGCGTCCACGCGGAAGTACCGGCGTACGTCGTCGCGGGTGTCGGACAGCCCGAAGCCGTCGGTGCCCAGGGAGTAGTAGTCCTGCTCGATCCACTGACTGATCTGGTCGGGGACCTGTCGCATCCAGTCGCTGACCGCCAGTACGGGCCCCGGCGCGCCGGCCAGGGCGCGGGTGACGAACGGCGCGCGCTCCTCACCGCGCATCCGTGCGTCGTCGGCACGCATCGCGTCGCGGCGCAGTTCCGTCCAGGACGTCACCGACCACACGTCGGCATGCACATCCCAGTCGGAGGCGAGGAGTTCCTGCGCCCGCAGGGCCCAGTGGATGGCCGTCCCCGAGGACAGGAGTTGCAAGCGGGGCCCGGTGGCGGCGGGGTCGGCGGGCCGGAAGCGGTAGATCCCCCGGAGGATGCCTTCCTCGATGCCCGGTACCGCCGGCATGGCCGGCTGGACCTTCGGCTCGTTGTACACGGTCAGGTAGTAGAAGACGTTCTCGGGCCGCTCGCCGTACATCCGGCGCAGACCGTCCCGGACGATCACGGCGATCTCGTAGGCGAACGCCGGGTCGTAGCAGATCGCCGCCGGGTTGGTGGCGGCCAGCACATGGGAGTGGCCGTCGCCGTGTTGCAGCCCCTCACCGGTCATGGTCGTGCGCCCGGCGGTACCGCCGACCACGAATCCGCGGCCCAACTGGTCGCCGAGCGCCCAGAACTGGTCGCCGGTGCGCTGGAAACCGAACATGGAGTAGAAGATGTAGAACGGGATCATCGGCTCGCCGTGTGTGGCGTACGAGGTCGCCGCGGCGGTGAACTCGGCCACGGAACCCGCCTCGGTGATGCCCTCGATGAGGAGCTGCCCGGTGGCGCTCTCCTTGTAGTGGAGCAGCAGTTCCGCGTCGACGGGATCGTAGGTCTGACCCAGCGGCGAGTAGATGCCGGCCGTGGGGAACATCGACTCCATGCCGAACGTACGGGCCTCGTCGGGGATGATCGGAACCCAGCGTGCCCCGCTTCGCTCGTCCCGCATCAGGTCCTTGACCAGCCGGACCAGCGACATGGTGGTGGCGACCTCCTGGCGGCCGGAACCCCGTTGCAAGGCCTCGAAGGGCTTCGCGGGCGGCTCCGGCAGCGGCTTGGGCGTCGCACGTCGCAGCGGGAGCGGGCCGTCCAGCGCGGCCCGGCGCTCGCGCAGGTACCGCACCTCGGGGGAGTCCTCTCCCGGATGCCAGTACGGCACTTCGCTCCCGGCGAGCGCGCTGTCGGGTATGGGCAGGTCCAGCAGGTCGCGGAGCTCACGGAACTGCTGCGTCGTGAGCTTCTTCATCTGGTGGTTGGCGTTGCGTGACTCGAACGCGGGGCCCAGGGTGTGGCCCTTGACCGTCTGGGCCAGGACCACGGTCGGCGAGCCTCGATGTTCGACCGCGGCCCGGTAGGCCGCGTACACCTTCAACGGTTCGTGCCCGCCACGTGAGTTCTCGAACAGTTCCACCGTCTGCGCGTCGCTCAGCGAGGCGGACAGGGCGGACAGGGCATCTCCGGTGAAGAAGGTCTTGCGGATGTACGCGGCGTCACGCACCGCCAGCGTCTGCATCTGCGCGTCGGGCACCTCGCCCAGACGGCGCACCAGGTCGCCCGTGGTGTCCTGGCCCAGCAGCGGATCCCACGCCGCACCCCACAACGTCTTGACCACATTCCAGCCCGCGCCGCGGAAGCGGGCCTCCAACTCCTGGACGATCTTGGAGTTGGACCGTACAGGTCCGTCCAGGCGCTGCAGGTTGCAGTTGATGACGAACGTCAGATTGTCCAGGCCCTCGCGGGAGGCGAGCGTCAGGGCGGCCAGCGACTCCGGCTCGTCCGTCTCCCCGTCGCCAAGGAAGGCCCACACCCGCGAGGCGGAGGTGTCCTTGATTCCGCGCGCGTGCAGATAGCGGTTGAAGCGGGCCTGGTAGACGGCAGCGAGCGGACCCAGACCCATGGACACCGTGGGGAACTCCCACAGCCACGGAAGCCGCCGGGGGTGCGGGTAGGAGGGCAGGCCGTGACCGCCCGCCTCCCGCCGGAAACCCTCCAACTGCTCGACGCTCAGCCGCCCTTCGAGGAACACCCGAGCGTAGATGCCCGGGGAGGCGTGCCCCTGGAGGAAGAGCTGATCGCCCGATCCGTCGCCGTCCTTGCCTCGGAAGAAGTGGTTGAAGCCGATCTCGTAGAGCCAGGCCGCCGAAGCATAGGTGGCGATGTGGCCGCCCAGCCCCAGGCGCGCACCATGGGTGACCATCGCGGCGGCGTTCCATCGGTTGACGGCGGTGATCCTGGACTCCATCTCCAGGTCACCGCCGAACGCCGGCTGTGCGGAGGCCGGAATGGTGTTGACGTAGTCCGAGGACACAAGCCCGGGCAGCGGGGCGCCGGAAGTCGCGGCGAACTCGTGCATGCGCCGGATCAGGTACGCGGCCCGTTCCGGCCCGGCGTTGCGCACGACGGCGTCCAGAGACGCCCGCCACTCGGCGGTCTCCTCCGCGTCGCGGTCGGGGACCTGGTCGAGCTCACTGATCGCCGGGGTGTCGGTCGCCCGGGAGGGATCACTCATGTCAGCTTTCCTGTCGGAGGGACGGCGCCTGCGCATCGCTCGGTGACCGGTGTGGATCACGATCGGCGGCACCTCGTTGACTGCTGGAACGGTGGCTCTTGAGCCAGTCCGTGAAGCGGTGGTGGCCGAGACGGGCGTCCGCGGTGGGAAGGAGGGCCCGCTCGGGGAGCACCGCGCCGAAGAAGTGGGCCCGGGCGTCGGCGATCACCGGTCCCGGCAGGCCTCGGACGTCGAGCAGTTCGGCGGCGGCGTCCACGAGCCGGAGCTCTTCCGGTCCGGCCACCTCCAGCACGCCGAAGCGGGGCAGCCCCACCGCGGTGTGGGCGACCGCGGTCGCCACGTCGTCCGTAGCGACCGGGCGCAGCACCAACGGTGGCACGCGCACACCGTCGGGCCTGATGCCGGTCAGCGTGGTCGCTTCCACGGACTCGAAGAACGCGGTGGCGCGCACCAGGGAGTACGGCACCGGGGCGTGCCTCGCCAGGCTCTCCTGCGCCGCCTTGGCCCGGAAGTACCCCGAGCTGACCCGGTCGGCGCCGACCACCGAGAGCGCCACGTAGTGCTCGACGCCCGCCGCGGCAGCGGCCTTGAGGAGGTTGTTGGTCGAGGCGATGAAGAACTTCGTACTGACACGCTCCTCCCGCGAGGGCGCGTCCGTGACGTCCACGACGATCTCGGCGCCGCGCAGCGCCTGGTCCAGTCCCTCTCCGGTGCTCACGTCGACCCCTGCCGAGCGAGAGGCCTCTGCGACCTGCACCCCGTGGTCACGGAGCCTCGCGACGGTCCTGGAACCGATCAGGCCGGTGGCGCCTACGACGACGACTTTCATCGGGATCTCCTTCCTCGGGGGCCGAGCCCTTTCACCACAGCTAGACCGTCACGAGTGGGTTCCTGTGACATGTCATGGCGCGGCGGTCACATGGCGGCGGATGACCTGCCGCGCGGACACGGTGCTTCCACGGAAGGTGCGACTCGGTGTCGGAGAAGTCACAGACCACCCACCACGGCCACCACGGGCACGGAACGGCGGACGGGCGGGAGGGAGCTGGACCGGAGACACGCGATCGTGTTGCGGCACACGGCCACGTCGGCCACTTCGAACAGCCCCGTCTCGTCGAGGGGCACGGGGTGCACGGTGATCCGTGCCCTGAGGTCGGCCGGCAGCGCCGCGAGACGCGACATCGGTGGCGTCCGCATCGAGCACTCCCAGGCCGGCGTCGCCGACACGCGGGATGTCGTGGAACGGAAAGCGCCACTCACTCGGACGGTAGGCGGGCCGAAGTCGGGACCGTGTCACAGAAGTCCCGGGTGCCCGGTCTGCACTTCGAACGTGCGTGAAGCCCGGGAAGGTGCGGCGATCGCCGCCGACTGATATGGGGACAAAAGTGTTCGAGCACCGGACAGAGGCGGAGATGCGGCTGTACTCCGCGAGGATGGCCAGGGAACTCGCCCAGAGGAAGCGGCAGCAGGAGCACGGCGACGGCAGCGACCCCGCTCAGGAGTCAGAGGCAGCGCATGTCGACTTCCCGGAGGACGGGGACAGCGCCGAGAACGACGAGGTCCTCGGCGGTGACTCCGTGGCCGGGGAGACGCGCGGGCAGTGAATCCGGTGGACGCCGGCCTACCGCCGGTGCGGGCTCGGCCGGGCCCGGACCTCGGGGCCGCCGCGAGCGCCTCGGACGCGGCGCCCGAAGGAATACGCCACGACGGCTCTACCGCAGCGCGTTGATCTCGATCGCCGGGCAGCGGTCCATCACCATGTCGAGCCCCGCGGCACGGGTGCGCTCGTAGGCCGCCTCGTCGACGACGCCGAGCTGGAACCAGACCGCCTTCGCCCCCTTGGCGACCGCCTCGTCGGCGACCGCGCCCGCCAGGTCGGCGTTGAGGAAGACGTCGACCACGTCCACGTCGAAGGGGATGTCGGCGAGGGAGGCGTAGCCCTGCTCGCCGTGCACCGTCTCCGCCTTGGGGTGCACCGGCACGATCCGCTTGCCGAACCGCTGGAGCACCTCGGCGACGCCGTAGGCCGGCCGCGACCGGTTCGACGACAGGCCCACCACCGCCCAGGTGTCGCCGAGCTCGGTGAGAATCCTGCGGACCGTCGCGTCGTCGCCGTACACCAGGGGCCTCCTTCGGCCAGGTCGCCTCGTCGTCACGTACTGCAACGGACGAGCCCGCGCCAGGATTCCCGGGCACGGACGGGCGCCGTGCTTCCCGTCTCCGGGAGGTTGCCTGCCGATGCGGCCGGAACGCGCGTCGTGCGAACGGCCGTCGGCGCGCCTAGGCTCTCTGGCGTGCTGCGCCTCATCGACGCCAGGACCGGACAACCCGTCGACGCCTCCCTGACCCGGCGGGGGCTGACGTGTGTCGAGGCCCACGCCACCGCCCTCGATCCCACCGCCCTGCGTGTCCTGGTGGTCGCGGACGTGCTGGTCCGTGCCCTGGAGCTGGGCGGCACGCCGGTCTGGGGGCTGTTGTCCGGGGAGCGTGACCTCGCGGAACTCAGGGCGGCCGGCGCCGACCTCGGGGTCCGTCCGTTCGAGGACCGCCATGACGCCGGGGCCGGGCTCGGGGAGCGGCAGGTCATCCATGTGGTGGGGGAGGGCGGGGTGCGCCCGGACGGGGTGTGCGTCGCGGTGGCACCCGCCCGCGACGATGCGGGAACGCCGCCCTGGGACGATCCCACGGCGCTGCGTCTGGCGCTGCTCTCCCGGCGCCGCAGGGATCCCGCGCGCGTGGACACCCGGGCCCTCGACGAGGCCCGCGACACGCTCGCCCGCTGGCGCCGGGCCGTCGCCGACTGGGCGCGGCGCCCGTCGCGGCCGGTCCCCGAGGAGGTCCGCGGACGGCTCCGAGCCGCCTGGGAGGACGACCTGGACGTGCCCTCGGTGCTGAACGTCCTGCGGGACGTGCAGAGCGACCCCGACCTGCCGGACGGCGCACGCTTCGAGACCTATGCCTACGCCGACCGGCTGCTCGGCCTGGAACTGACCCGTGACCTGGGAGCGCCCGCATGATCCCGCGCGCGGGAGGCGGCCCGCTGCGCCGACTGGTCGTGCTGCGGCACGCCAAGTCCGCCCGGCCGCCGGACGTCGCCGACCACGAGCGGCCGCTCGCGCCCCGGGGGCGCCGGGACGCGCCCGCCGCCGGTCGCGTGCTCGCCGAGAGCGACTGCCTGCCCGACCTCGCCCTGTGCTCCACCGCCGTACGCGCCCGTCAGACCTGGCAGCTGGCGTCGGCCCAGTGGGCCACCCCGGCGCCGGTGCGCTACGACCACGAGCTCTACGGTGCCGAGGTGCCCGAGCTGCTCGCCGCGGTGCACGCGGTCGCCCCCGAGGTGGAGACACTGCTCCTCGTCGGGCACAACCCCGGCCTGGAGGAGCTGGTCCTGGCGCTCGCCGGGGACGCCGTCGGTGACACCCTGGACCGGGTGCGGGTGAAGTTCCCCACCTCGGCGGTCGCCGTGCTGGCCGCGCACGGGGGCGGCTGGGACGCCCTGCGGCCCGGGGCGGCGCTGCTGACGGAGATGCTGGTGCCGCGGGGAAAGAAGTAGCGCGGGCGCCGGGGAGCACCTCGTCCGTGGCGGGGGCGCGCGCGAGCAGCGCATAGGCTGGCCGGATGCAGGACGAGTACCGCACGGTCGCCCGCGCGGGCGTGCACGAGACCGAGGTCAACCGCTCGCGCTTCCTGTGCGCCCTCGCCCCGGCCGCCACCGAGCAGGAGGCGCAGGACTTCGTCGCCGCCGTGCGCAAGGAGCACGCCGACGCGTCGCACAACTGCTGGGCCTACGTCATCGGCGCCGACGCCGCGATCCAGAAGGCGAGCGACGACGGCGAACCGGGCGGCACCGCCGGTGTCCCCATGCTCCAGATGCTGCTGCGCCGCGACATGCGGTACGTCGTCGCCGTCGTCACCCGCTACTACGGCGGGGTCAAGCTCGGCGCGGGCGGGCTCATCCGCGCGTACGGCGGCGCGGTCGGCGAGGCCCTCGATGACCTCGGCACCCTCACCAGACGCCGCTTCCGGCTGGTCACGGTGACCGTCGACCACCAGCGCGCGGGCAAGCTCCAGAACGAGCTGCGCGCCACCGGACGCGACGTGCGGGACGTGCGCTACGGGGAGGCCGTCACGATCGAGGTCGGGCTTCCGGACGCCGACGTGGACGCCTTCCGGTCCTGGCTCGCGGACGCGACCGCGGGGACCGCGGGGTGCACGCTGGGCGGAGAGGCGTACGGCGACGCCTAGTTCAGGCGCTTTCCATGGTAAACGCGGGTCAAATGCCTGTAACGGACAGGGGTGGAGCCGGTCATGACGGGCGATACAGGAGTAACCGCCCGTGGTGTCGGACCCGGCCGTTAGTCTCGGGGATCATGAGACTGCTGCACACTTCCGACTGGCATCTCGGGCGGTCGTTCCACCGGGTGAGCATGCTCGGCGCCCAGGCCGAGTTCATCGACCACCTCGTCGCGACCGTGCGCGAGCACGCCGTCGACGCCGTGGTCGTGTCGGGAGACGTGTACGACCGGGCGGTGCCGCCGCTGGCCGCGGTCGAGCTGTTCGACGACGCCCTGCACCGGCTCGCCGGCCTCGGGGTGCCGACGGTGATGATCTCCGGCAACCACGACTCCGCCCGCCGTCTCGGGGTGGGCGCCGGACTGATCGGACGCGCGGGCGTCCATCTGCGCACCGACCCGGCGGCCTCCGGCACCCCGGTGATGCTGCGGGACGCGTTCGGCGACGTGGCCTTCTACGGGCTGCCGTATCTCGAACCCGCCCTGGTGAAGGACGAGTTCGCGGTGGAGAGGGCCGGCCACGAGACGGTGCTCGCCGCCGCGATGGACCGGGTCCGTGCCGACCTCGCCGCACGCGCGCCCGGCACCCGCTCCGTCGTCCTCGCGCACGCCTTCGTCACCGGCGGGGAGGCCAGCGACAGCGAGCGGGACATCACCGTCGGCGGGGTGGCCGCCGTGCCCTGCGGTGTCTTCGACGGCGTGGACTACGTCGCGCTGGGGCATCTGCACGGCTGCCAGACCATCACCGCGCGCGTGCGGTACTCCGGTTCCCCGCTGGCCTACTCCTTCTCGGAGGCCGGGCACCGCAAGAGCATGTGGCTCGTCGACCTCGACGCGGCGGGGGCCGTCACCGCGGAGCGCGTCGACTGCCCGGTGCCACGGCCGCTCGCCCGGATCGCCGGCCGCCTGGAGGAACTGCTCGCCGACCCGGCGCTCGCCCGGCACGAGCAGGCCTGGGTCGAGGCGACGCTCACCGACCCGGTCCGGCCGTCCGACCCCATGGCCCGCCTCACCGAGCGCTTCCCGCACACCCTCGGCCTCGTCTTCGCCCCCGAGCGGGCCCCCGACGAGCCCGCGACGTCGTACGCCGGGCGCCTCGCGGACCGCAGCGACCAGCAGATCGCCGAGGACTTCGTGGCGCATGTGCGCGGCGCGGGACCCGACGGGCACGAACAGGCCGTGCTGCGGGACGCGTTCGACGCCGTGCGTGCCGACCTGACCCTGCGGGAGGTGGCCCGGTGAGGCTGCACCGCCTCGACATCACCGCCTTCGGCCCCTTCGGCGGGACGCAGCGCGTCGACTTCGACGCGTTGTCCGCCGCGGGCCTGTTCCTGCTGCACGGGCCGACCGGGGCGGGCAAGACCTCCGTCCTGGACGCCGTCTGCTACGCCCTGTACGGCTCGGTGCCGGGCGCCCGGCAGAGCGGTCAGGGCACCGCCCTGCGCAGCGACCACGCGGAGCCCGGCACGCGCACGTCGGTGACGCTCGAACTGACCGTCGCCGGACGCCGCCTGGAGATCACCCGGCAGCCTCCCTGGGAGCGCCCCAAGAAGCGGGGTACGGGCACCACGCTCGACAAGGCCCAGACGTGGCTGCGCGAGCACGGGGCCGGCTCCTGGAAGGACCTCAGCCGCTCCCACCAGGAGATCGGCGAGGAGATCACCCAGCTCCTGGGGATGAGCCGGGAGCAGTTCTGCCAGGTGGTCCTGCTGCCGCAGGGCGACTTCGCGCGGTTCCTGCGCGCCGACGCCGAGGCCCGCGGGCGCCTGCTGGGCCGCCTCTTCGACACCCACCGCTTCGCCGAGGTCGAGAAGCGGCTCGCCGAGCGCCGGCGCGCGGCCGAGGCGGAGGTGCGCGACGGCGACGCCGAACTGCTCGCCGACGCCCACCGCATGCAGCAGGCGGCGGACGGCGCCATGGAACTGCCCGAGCTGGCACCCGGCGACCCGGGCCTGGCCGAGGCCGTGCTGACGGCTGCCGCGGTGGCCCGGAGCACCGCCAGGGAACGGCTGACGGCCGCCCGGTGCCGTCTCGTCGCGGCCGAGTCCGCCCGGGCCACGACCGCCGGCGCCCTGGACGACGTACGCGAAGTGGCCCGCCTGCAGCGGAGGTTCTCGGACGCGCGGGAGCGGGCCCGGCTGCTGGCCGAACGGGACGAGGCGCACCGGACCGACCGGCGGCGCATGGAGCGTGGCCGCAAGGCCGAAGCGGTCGCGCCCGCGCTCGAACTGCGGGAGTCGGCCGAGGCCGAGCACCGCACGGCCGCCGCGGCCGAGTCCCGCGCGCGTGCCGCGCTGCCCGAGGGATTCGGGGACGAGGGCGCCACCGGGCTCGCCGCCGCCGCGCGCCGCACCGTCGAGGAACTGGGCGGGCTCGACTCCGCCCGCCGGGCGGAGCGGCGGCTGGCCGACGTCCGCGCGGAGCGCACCGAGCTCGACCGGGAGGAGCGCGCCGACGCGGACCTGCTGCACGAGGCCGAGACCTGGCTCACCGGGTGGGAGGCGACCAGGGCGGACCACCAGGGCCGTGTCGACGCCGCCCAGGAGGCGGCCTCCCGGGCCGAGCAACTCGCCGTGCGCCGCGAACCGGTGCAGAGGCGGCTGGCCGCCGCACGCATGCGCGACCAGCTCGCCTCCGACACCGAGCGGGCCCAGGAACAGGCCCTCGCCTCGGGGCGACGCGCCCTCACGGCACGTACCCACTGGCTCGACCTCAAGGAGCAGCGCCTGAGCGGCATCGCAGCCGAACTGGCCGCGGGCCTGAGGGAAGGCGAGGCCTGCGCCGTCTGCGGAGCCACCGAACACCCCGCCCCGGCACGGAAGGTGGCCGGGCACGTCGACCGGGCGGCGGAGGAGCGGGCACTCGCCGCCTCCCGGCGGGCCGAGGAGGAGCACGCCGAGGACGAACGGCGGCTGGGCGTCGCCCGCGAGGCCCTCGCCGCCGCGACCGCCGAGGCGGGCGACACCCCCACCGACCGGCTCGCCGAAGAGGCCGAGACGCTGGAACGGCAGCACACGCAGGCCCGGCGCGAGGCGTCCGCGCTGCACGCCGCGCGCGAGGAAGCGCGCCGCGCCGAGCAGGAGCACGAGCGCAGGACCGCCGCGCGCCGGGAGGCCGAGCTGAGGACGGCGTCCCGGCTGGCGCGCCGCGACGCCCTCGACCGCGAACGCATCTCCCTGGAAGGGGAACTGGCGCAGGCGCGGGGCTCGGCGGGCAGCGTCGCCGCGCGCGCGGCCGAACTGGAGGGCCTGACCGCGCGGCTCACCGAGGCCGCCGAGGCCGTACGGCACGCCGAGGACGCCGCCCGGCGTCTCAAGGACAGCGACGCCCGGCTCGCCGACGCCGCCTACCGCGCCGGGTTCGACACCCCGCGGGCCGCGGCCGCCGCGCTGCTGGACGCCGACACCCACCGCGAGCTGCAACGGCGGTTCGACGCCCGGCAGGCCGAGGAGGCCGCCGTGCGCGCGGTACTCGCCGAGGGCGACACCGCGCAGGCCGCCCGACGGCCGCCAGCCGACCTCACCGCGGCCGAAGAAGCCGCCGCGGCCGCCGACCGGAGGGTGCGCGACGCCGCCTCCGCCCGCGACGACGCCGAGCGCCGCTGCGCCGCGCTCGACCGGCTCTCCGCGCGGGCCGCAGCCGGGGTACGACGGCTCGCGCCCCTGCGTCAGGAGTACGACCGGGTGGCGCGGATCGCCGCTCTCACGGCCGGCACCTCCGCCGAGAACGAACGCCGGATGCGCCTGGAGTCGTACGTGCTCGCGGCGCGCCTGGAACAGGTGGCCGCCGCCGCGACCGCGCGGCTGCAACGGATGTCGTCCGGCCGCTACACCCTCGTCCACTCCGACGACCGTTCCGGACGCGGGCGCAGCGGCCTCGGCCTGCACGTCGTCGACGCCTGGACCGGACGGGAGCGGGACACGGCGACACTGTCGGGCGGCGAGACCTTCTTCGCCTCGCTGGCGCTCGCCCTCGGCCTCGCGGACGTCGTCACCGACGAGGCGGGCGGTGTGCGACTGGACACCCTCTTCATCGACGAGGGCTTCGGCAGCCTCGACGACCAGACGCTGGACGAGGTGCTGGACGTGCTCGACTCCCTGCGCGAGCGGGACCGCAGCGTGGGGATCGTGAGCCACGTGGCCGATCTGCGGCGGCGCGTGCACGCGCAGTTGGAGGTGGTCAAGGGGAGGTCGGGGTCGGTGCTCCGGCAGCGGGGCACGGACTGAGCCGGGCTCACCGACCGAGGGGCCGCCTCGGGAGCGGCGACGAGTAGACGACGCTCGTCGTCACCGAGCCCAGCGCGCCGATCCTGCCCGACACCTCCTCCAGGTGGCGCATGGAGCGGGCGGCGACCTTGATGACGAAACAGTCGTCGCCCGTCACGTGGTGCGCCTCCAGGATCTCCGGGGTCGCGGCGACGAGGTCGTGGAACGGCTTGTAGTTGCCCGTCGGATAACGCAGCCGGACGAACGCCAGGATCGGCAATCCCAGCCGGTCGGGGTCCACGACGGCGGCGTACCCCTGGATGACGCCCGCCTCCTCCAGCCGCCGTACCCGCTCGGTCACCGCGCTCGCGGACATCGAGACGGCCCGCGCCAGCTCGGCGAAACTGGCACGGCCCTCACGCTGGAGGACTTCGAGGATGCGCCAGTCGGTGGCGTCCGGGGAAAACGCGGTCATCCGCGATGAATAGCAGGGCGATCCCCGGCCGATCAAGGGGTACGCCGGGAATGTCTTCTTCAGGCGACGGGACGACAGGACGTACCTTTCAGGCAGATCGAGCACGCACCGGCGGGCCCGTCCCGCCCGGCCCCCACCGCCACGCTTCGGAAAGGCCACCTCGATGAGCCACACCACGACCGCCGGCAACCCCGTCCTGCGCGTCGCCCCCGCCGCCCCGGCCGCGGCGGCCGCCCATTTCCGCGCGAGTCTCGCCTTCCACGCCGACGTCTCCGACGTGGCCGCCGCGCTCGCGGCCGACGGCGATCCCGGGTTCGTGCTCGTGGACTCCCGCTCGACGGAGTCGTGGGACCAGGGCCACATCCCCGGCGCCGTCCACCTCCCGACCACGCTGATCCCCGGCCAGGCAGGGCAGCACCTCGACAAGTCGGTGCCGGTGGTGACGTATTGCTGGGGCCCCGGATGCAACGGGGCGACCCGTGCCGCGCTGGCCCTCGCCGAGCTGGGCTACCAGGTCAAGGAGATGCTGGGCGGCTTCGAGTACTGGGTCCGGGAGGGCTTCGCGTACGAGACGTGGCAGGGCCCCGAACGCCAGGACGCCGACGCGCTGACCGCGCCGGTGGGGGACTGCGGCTGCTGAGCGCCCCGGGGCCGCCCTGATGCCGAAAACCGGGTGCGTCCCGTGCGGCGGTCGCGCATCATGGTCGACCATGCCGCTCCTCCCCCCTCCTTCCCCCGAAGACCTCCGCCGCGACCCCCTGCCCCTGCGCGGCCGTAGTGCCCTGGTCACCGGGGCCAGCCGACGCGGCGGCATCGGACACGCCGTCGCCCGGCGGCTCGCCGCCCACGGCGCGAGCGTCTACCTGCACCACCACGTGCCGCACGACGCCGCGCTGCCCTGGGGCGCCGACCGGATCGAGGACGTCGTCGACTCCGTGCGCGCGGCGGCGGGCGACCCCGAGGCGCTGGTCGTGGCCGGGCCCGGTGACCTCGCCGGCCCGGCCGCGCCCGCCGAGCTGATCGCCACCGCCGCCGGCGCGCTCGGCGGACGGTTGGACATCCTCGTCGCCAACCACGCACGCAGCGGATCCGACGGGCCGCTCGACGCGATCGACGCCGACATGCTCGACGCGCACTGGGCGGTCGACACACGGTCGGTCGTACTGCTGGTCCAGGCCTACGCGCGGCTGCGGCGGGAACTGCCCGCCCGAACCCCCGGCGGGCGCGTGCTGATGATGACCTCCGGCCAGGACATCGCGGGCGGTATGCCCGACGAGATCGCCTACGCCCTCCAGAAGGGCGCCCTCGCCTCCGTCACCCGCTCGCTCGCGACGACGCTCGCCGAGCAGGCGGTCACGGTGAACACCGTCAACCCGGGGCCCGTGGACACGGACTACCTGACCGGCGAGGTCTACGACGCCGTCGCCGCGCGCTTCCCCGCCGGACGGTGGGGCATGCCCGACGACCCGGCCCGCCTCATCGCGTGGCTCGCCACGGACGAGGCGGACTGGATCACGGGCCAGGTGATCAACTCCGAGGGCGGCTTCCGGCGCTGACGCGACCGTCCGCCCCGCGGGCCTCAGAGCCGGGAAAGCTCGTCCACCAGGTCGTCCAGGCCCAGGGACCCCTGGGAGAGGGCGGCCATGTGCCAGGCCTTGAGGTCGAACGCCTCGCCGTGCCGCTCCCGCGCCTTCTCCCGGCCCAGCAGCCAGGCGCGTTCGCCCAGCTTGTAGCCGATCGCCTGGCCGGGGATCGTCAGGTAGCGGGTCAGCTCGCTCTCCACGAAGTCCGCCGGGCGGCTGCTGTGCGCGCCGAAGAACTCCTGGGCCAGCTCGGGCGTCCAGCGCTCCCCGGGGTGGAACGGCGAGTCCGCCGGGATCTCCAGTTCCAGGTGCATGCCGATGTCGACGATGACGCGGGTGGCCCGCATCATCTGCGCGTCGAGGTAGCCGAGGCGCTGCTCCGCGTCGGTGAGGAAGCCCAGCTCGTCCATGAGCCGCTCCGCGTACAGGGCCCAGCCCTCGGCGTTGGCGCTGACGCCGCCGATGGTGGCCTGGTAGCGGGAGAGGTCATCGGCGACGTGCGCCCACTGCGCGAGCTGGAGGTGATGGCCCGGGACACCCTCGTGGTACCAGGTCGACACCAGGTCGTAGACAGGGAACCGGGTCTGCCCCATCGTCGGGAGCCAGGTGCGGCCCGGCCGGGAGAAGTCCTCCGAGGGGGGCGTGTAGTACGGCGCGGCGGCGCTGCCGGGCGGGGCGATACGGGACTCCACCTTGCGCACCCGCTCGGCGAGTTCGAAGTGCGTGCCGTCCAGCTCCTGGATCGCCTGGTCCATCAGGCCCTGGAGCCATTCCCTGACCTCGTCCACGCCCTCGATGTGCGTGCCGTGCTCGTCGAGGTGGGCGAGTGCCTCCCAGGGCGTCCGGGCGCCCGGGAGGATCTTCTCGGCCTCCTGCTTCATCTCGCCGAGGATGCGGTGGAACTCCGACCAGCCGTAGGCGTAGGCCTCGTCCAGGTCGAGGTCGGTGCCGTTGAAGTAGCGCGAGAAGCGGGCGTACCGCTCCCGGCCCACCGTGTTCGGCGCGCCCTCGACGGTCGGCGCGTACACGTCGCGCATCCAGTCGCGCAGCTCCACCACGGCCGCGGTCGCGCCGCGGGCGGCCTCGTCCAGCTCGGCGCGCAGCGCGTCGGGGCCGGCCGAGGCGAAGTCCTCGAACCAGCCGCGTCCGCCGCCGTCCGTGTCGGCCCACTCACCGAGCTGCTCGATGAGGGTGGCCGTCGGGCGCGGGCCCGCGTACAGCTTGCGTTCCAGGCCCAGCGCGAGGGATTCGCGGTAGCCCGCCAGCGCGGCCGGCACCGCGCGCAGCCGTTGCGCGATCGCCGCCCAGTCCTCCTCCGTGTCCGCCGGAGTCACGGTGAACACCTCGCGCACCGGGTGCACGATCGTCCCCAGGTTGCCGACCGAGCGCAGGCCCTCTTCGGCCTCGTGCACGGCGAGCTCGGCGGTGAGCCGCTCCCGCAGCAGGCGCGCACAACGGCGCTCGATGTCACTGTCCGCGCCGGGCGCGCGCTCGGCCTCGTCGAGCCTCGCGAGGGTCGCCCGCGCCAGCTCGGCGAGCGCTTCCTGGCCCGCGGGCGACAGATCGGGCAGGCGGCCGGAACTCTCCTGCACGCCGAGATACGTACCGGTGACCGGGTCGAGGGCGATGAGCTCGTCGACGTAGGCGTCGGCGACCTTTCGGGGAAGTGGGCTCTTGGTGTCTGACATGGGGGCCATCCTCGTACGAGGGGCCACTGTGCGTCACCCCGATTGTGCCGAGGGCGAAGGCGGCAGCAGCGGCCCGCAGTCCCACCGCTGGAATATCAACCGTGTCTCGACGCGTGCGACTTCGCGGTGGGCCGTGAACTCGTCCAGCACCAGCCGCTGCAGATCCGCCATGTCCGCGACGGCGACGTGCACGAGGTAGTCGTCGGGACCGGTGAGGTGGAAGACGGTCAGCGACTCCGGCAACGCCCGGATCCGCTCGACGAACGGCCGCACCAGCTCCCGTCGGTGCGGTCTGACCTGCACGGACAGCAGGGCCTGCAGACCGCGTCCCAACTTGGCCGGATCCAGCCGCAGCTGATGCCCGAGGATCACGCCCGCGCGGCGGAGCCGGGTCACCCGGTCCAGGCACGTCGACGGTGCGACGCCCACCTGGGCGGCGAGATCGCGGTAGGTCGTCCGGGCGTCGTTCTGCAACAGCCGCAGCAGATCGAGGTCCACCGGATCCAGTACGACAGATTCGGCCACCGGCCGAACGTAACACGGGTTCCGCCCCCTGTGACCCGTTCGGTGTTCACCCTGCGGGCATGGAGATGAGAGCGCTGGACAGCGTGGACGCTGCCACAGGAGACACCGGGCGGACGGCGTCGGCCGGGGGCCCGGCCAGGAGGTTCGCCACCGAGGCCGTGCACGCCGGGCGGGACGATCTCGCCCGGCAGGGCCTGCACGCCCCGCCCATCGACCTGTCCACCACGTACCCCTCGTACGACAGCCGGGCCGAGGCCGCCCGCATCGACGCCTTCGCCACCACCGGCGCCGAACCGGACGGCCCGCCGGTCTACGCCCGGCTGGGCAACCCGACCGTCGCCCGCTTCGAGACCGCCCTCGCCCGGCTCGAAGGCACCGAGTCCGCCGTCGCCTTCGCCAGCGGCATGGCCGCGCTGAGCGCGGTCCTGCTCGTACGGGCCTCCCTCGGCCTGCGCCACGTCGTCGCCGTACGGCCCCTGTACGGCTGCAGCGACCACCTCCTGACCGCCGGGCTCCTCGGCTCGGAGGTCACCTGGACCGACCCCGCCGGCATCGCGGACGCCCTGCGCCCCGACACCGGCCTCGTCCTCGTCGAGTCCCCGGCGAACCCGACCCTCGCGGAGGTGGACCTACGGGCCGCCGCGCACGCCTGCGGTTCGGTGCCGCTGCTCGTCGACAACACCTTCGCCACGCCGGTCCTGCAGCGCCCCGTCGAACAGGGCGCGCGACTGGTGCTGCACAGCGCCACCAAGTACCTCGGCGGCCACGGCGACGTGCTCGCCGGAGTCGTCGCCTGCGACGAGGAGTTCGCGGGACGGCTGCGGCAGGTGCGGTTCGCGACGGGCGGGGTGCTGCATCCGCTCGCCGGCTATCTGCTGCTGCGCGGACTGTCGACGCTGCCCGTGCGGGTGCGGGCGGCGTCGGCGAACGCGGCCGAGCTGGTCCGGCGGCTTGCCGCCGACCCGCGCGTCGCCCGCGTCCACTATCCGGCCGTCGGCGGCGCGATGGTCGCCTTCGAGGTGCACGGCGACCCTCATGAGGTCATCGCCGGCGTTTGTCTGATCACCCCCGCCGTCAGCCTCGGCAGCGTCGACACCCTCATCCAGCACCCGGCGTCGATCAGTCACCGCATCGTGGACGCGGACGACCGCCGGGGCGCCGGCGTCAGCGACCGGCTGCTGCGGATGTCGGTGGGGCTGGAGGACGTCGAGGACCTGTGGGCCGATCTGGACACGGCCCTGGGCGAGGAGCCGGTTGCGGCCCGGGCGGCGGCGGGGGTGTGGCACGCCTGAGCGACCCGGCCCGTCTCGGGGACGGCCCGGTGTGAGTCCCGCACCGTCCCCGAGGCCTCGGCCACCGTGCCCGAGGCGTTGATCACCGACACCGTCGCGTCATTCGCGGACGAACCGCTCGCCGAGCCGTTCCCCGTCGTACGGCAGACCCGAACGGACCGGCGCCGCGTCCAGGCGGGCCGTGATCACCAGGGTGCCCTCCTCGATCTGGTAGTCGAGGGGCAGGCCCAGGCCGCGCATCGCGGCGACCATGCCGGTGTTGGACGACTGCGTCACGGCGTACACGCTCTCGCAGCCCGCCTCGACCGCCATGGACACCAGGCGGCCGAGCAGTTCCGCGCCGATGCCACGGCGCTGCCAGTCGTCCTCGACGAGGAGCGCGACCTCCGTCTCGTCACCGTCCCACAGGAGGTGGCCGAGCCCGACGATCCGGCCCGAGGCGGTCTGCACGGCGAGCGTCCGTCCGAAGCGCGGGCTCAGCAGGTGGTTGAGGTAGCGGTCGGCGTCGCCGACCGGGCCGTGATAGCGCATCGACAGGGTGCGCGGCGAGCACCGCTCGTGCATCGCCTTCGCGGCCTCGACGTCACCGGTGTCGGCCCGGCGCACGGTGATGGCGTTGCCCTGGGGCAGGGTCAGGACGTCCTGGCTGCGCGGGACGCGCGGGCCGAGCCGGGCGTCCAGCTCCACCAGCGCCCTCGCCCGCGCGAACTCGGTCGGCGTGAACGGCAGATACGGCCGCTCCACGGTGATCACTCCGCCTTCCGGCGCTCGCAGTCGCAGCACGGTGTCCTCCAGGACACCCTCCACCGGCACCTCGTCCGCCACGCGGCGACCGCCGCCCAGCGGGGCCGCGGGCAGCGAGCGGATCGTGCACCGGCCCAGCAACTGCCGCAGTGCGAGCGGTAGTTCGGCGGCGTCCAGGGCCGTGCGGGTGGCCAGGCCCAGCACCCGGGTCGGGGCGTCGACCAGATCATGGGCGTCGGCCCGCTCGATCCACGTGCCCGCGCCGCCCGCCCGCGCCGCCGCCCGCGTCAGTTCGGCCGCCGCGAGCCCGGAGGGGGCCCGCAGCAGGAACTCGTCCACCGTGCCGTCGCCGAGCGGGTGCGTCTGCAGGCTCAGGATGTCGACCCGCTGCCCGGCCAGCTCCGTGCAGAGCGCGGCGAGCGAACCCGGCTCGTCCTTCACCGTCGTGCGCATCCGCCAGAGCGTGCTCTCCGTGGGCTCGCCGGCCTCCGGACGCGTGTCGGCCGCGGTGGGCGTGGACGGCCCGGCCTGCCCCTTCGAGGAGGGCGGCCGGGCGCCGGTATCGCTGGTCGGCGGTGCGTGTCCGTGGCGGCGTGACCACCAGGTGTGGAACGTCGCCGTGGCGAGCAGGGCGATCGCGGAGATCACCAGCAGCGCGGGGCCGTCGGGCCCGTGGCCGATCAGGTTGGCCACGGCGTCCGCCACCGCGACGGCGGTGAACAGGGCGGCGAGCTCCACGAGGTCCCGTCGCCAGTGGTGCACGGGGCGGCCATGTTTCGTACGTGTCACGTCAGACATGTCTCGACTCATGCATCCACTGTGAAGGAATGGTGTTGCGTGATCACGAACGCTTTGTGACTGATCGGTAAAGCGTGGATCTGCCCTATTTGTTGTTCTTTTTATCAGTGCGTGGTCAGGCGGTGACGACCTGCGAGGACGGATGTGTCCACCCGCACCCCGGTACCAGGCCGTCTACGTCATGCGGCCACCCGCTCGCCCAGCGCACTGCGCAGCCGGCGCGCCTGCGACACCAGGCGTGAGGAGCCGCGCCGGGCCGCCGCCTGGGCCAGGTGCGGCAGCTCGCCGCGCGCCCCGGACCGTTCGACGCACTCGGCCGCCACCGCCAGCAGTTCCCCGAGGCCCCGGGCCGGCGTGGACGTCTCGCCACTCGTCAGGTCGGCGAGCAGTTCGGGCAGCGTCCCGCTCAGGACGCTCCATGTCGTGGCGTCGGCGCCGGTGGCCGCCGCCGTGCGCATCGACTCCGCGAGCCGCTGCGACTTCACCGCGCCGCACCGGACCAGCTGCCCGAGGTCCGCGCCCAGCCGAGCCGCGTCCAACTGCCCGCGCGCGGCCAGCACCAGCAGCGCGTCCACCGCCGCGAGCCGGTCCTCGGGATGCCGGGCCCCGAGCGCGTAGGCGACACCCAGATGGAGGGCCTCGCCCGCCTGACCGCCGGACTCCGCGAGCCGCGGCAGCGCCGCGGCGGCACCCCGGGCATCGTCCAGGGCGAGTTCGGACAGACCTTGCAGCAGCCGCGCCGCCACCAGCTCACGCCGCTCGGGGAGCATGGCCGGCCAGTGCTGCCGCACGTCGTCCTCCCAGTGGTAGCACCACCGGTTCTTCCTGGACCCGCCGAACGGCCTGCCCAGGGAGCGGAACTCCGGCGGGAAGTCCTCCTGCAGCTCCAGGACTTCGCCCAGCTCCACCAGGACGCGCCGCCCCGAGGTCCGCCGCCAGGCCACGGGTGTCTCCGGTGCACCGGAGGTCAGCCAGGCCGCCAGCCGCGTCCCCTCCGCCGTGCCGAGAGCCGCCGCACGCAGGGCCGCCGAAGCGGCCGCCTCCCGGTCCCCGCGGCGCACCCGCAGCAGTGCCTGCGCGAAGTCGCCCTCCGCGACCCTGGTGCCCAGCCGGGCGTAGGTGGCGAGGCGCTCGACCAGGTCGGCCGGCTCCAGCAGGCCGGTGCTCCAGGTAGGAGTCGAGAGCAGGAAGGGCAGCGGGTCGGTCCGTATCCGGTACGCCACCTCCCACAGGCGGCACTCGAACGCCCGGAGGAGGGCGCTGTGCACACAGTCCCGGGTGTCGGACCCACGCTTGACGCGCGTGTGCAGCGTGGCGGTGCGGACCGCGCCGCGCAGCGTGGCGAGGAGGAGGTCGAGGCCGCTCGCGGCATCGGAGACGGCGCCGTAGGAGTGGCCGAAGGCGTCGCGCGCGACGGACCCGTCGGCGCCGTTCCACCAGCGCCGCGCGACCACGGGCTCCAGAGCCGACACCAGGGCCTCGCGATCCCCGTACGCGTGCCGCACCAGACCGTCCAGGGCCCGCTCGAAATCGGTGACGCCCGGCTCGGAGGCCAGCGCCGCGCCCACCTCCTCGGCCAGTTCCACGGCGGCCGCGGCGGCGGGGGCCAGGCGCGCCGGCCGCGGTGCCGGGGGCAGCAGCTCCTCGTAGCCCGACGGCTCGGGGCCGGCCGGTGCCGCGCCCAGCGACTCGACGGCTCTGGCGCGCAGACCGGGGATCAACTGCTCGGCTGCCATGGCCAGCTCGGCCCGGGCCGGCACCGAGTCGAGCTTTTCCACGTGCCGTTCGACGAGCTTGAGCGCACGCTCCTGGACGTCCGCGTCGTCGTGCCCGAAGGCGTGCGCGACGGCGGGCAGCAGCTGCCCGGCCGCGGACGCGTTCCGGGCCAGCACCTTGCCGAGCAGCACCAACTGGGCCCGCACGAGCTTGCGCTCGGTGCGGAACAGCACCGCCTCGGACATCTCCGCGAGCCGGCGCGGCGCGAGCCCGCCGTCCAGGGCCAGGGCCGCGAGGACCGACTGGGCGTGGGCGGCCACCGTCGACGTGGCGTCCGAGGCCAGTGCCGACAAGTCGGCCGTGCGCTCCCGCTCCTCGTCCCGGGTGAGCGCGAGGCACTTCAGCAGGCGCAGGAACGCCCGCTGATCGGCGGCCGTGCCACCGCGCAGCAGCCGGGCCAGGCACGCGTCGACCGTGGCCCCACGGTCCAGGGCCCCCTCCACGGTCAGCTGCGCCAGCGCGCCGATCCAGCCGTCCGGGCCGTCGTGGCGCGACCACTGCAGCCGGCCGCCGATGTCGTCCGTGTCGAACAGCGCGGCGACGAGCTCCCGCAGATGGAGGTCCCGCCGCAGCCGGTCGAGCAGCGTGCCCCCGCGCTGCCACGTGCCGTTCAGGTGGTCGACCCAGCCCCGGACATAGGCGTCGGTCGTCGGCACCGGGCAGCCGGAGAGCCGCACCAGCCCGGCCATGAGCTCGAACGGCACCCACGCGGTGACCGGACGCTGTGCCAACCGGTGCGTCACATCCGCCAGCCAGTCCGTCTCCCGGTCGCCCAGGACATGCAGCAGCACTCCCGGTGAGACCTGGGACCAGCGCATGTCGGCGGCGGCGATCCAGCTCGCCACCCCCGCCGCACCCGTCTGGCACGCCGCCCCGGCCGCGTGCAGCGCGGGGTAGGCGCGCCGCGCGGCCGGCTCCCAGGGCGCGGCCCGCAGTTCCTTGCGCAGCTCCTTCAACTCGGGCAGACAAGCGCGCCGTTCGGCATCCGTCAGCCCGTCGAGCAGGCCCACCACCTCGGCCGTACGGCCGGCCCGCACCAGCTCCACCAGCGCACTCATCGCGCACCCCCGTCGACCCGCTCCGGCTGTCCTGCCCGCGTCACGGTGACCCCGCGCCGCACCATGCGCACCGCCAGCGCGTGTTTGCACGGTCCGCGCCCTCCCCGGTACTTCGCCCACCACAGGCAACTGCAGCTGAGCACCCCCGCCTGCTCCCGCACCCGGTGCAGGTGCCCGTCGTCCGCCGTCACCGTGGCCACCGCGCCGTCCAGGGCGACCGCGCCCGCCGCCACCAGCGCGCGGGCGGACCGCAGACGCGGGTTGTGCCGCTCCACGCGCTCGGCGTCGTAGGGCAGTTCACGGTGGAAGTAGGCGGCCTCCGCCACGTCGTACCCGACGCGCCCCGAGGTGCCGAGGCGGACCAGGGCGGCCCGGACGCGCTCGGCGCTCAGCCCGGAGCCGGCAGCGAGGCCTCCGACGTCGACGCGCGGCTCCCACGCGAGCAGCACCGCGATCAGCTCGGCGTCCTCGGCGGCCTCGTCGGTCGCCAGCGCGTCGAGGACGCCGCCCTCCCCGGAGAACCCGCGCGAGGCGTCGGGGGACAGCGTCAGGGTGAGCCGCATGCCCGGCAGCACGGCCTCCCAGGCCGCGGCGGTGGGGGCGGCGCCACCGCCGACCCCGGGGCCGTACACCCGCAGGGACGTCGCGTGCCGCAGGACGCGCTGGAGCGCGATCAGCCGCTCCGGGCCGGGCAGGCACACCGCGCCCGGCACGGCCCTCGTGCTCGGCCGCAGCCCACGTCCTGCCGGCACCACCCAGCGGGCGCCGGCCGACGCGCCGCGCCCGCCGCCCCGGGGCAGCGCCCGCAGGAACCGCACCGCCTCGGCCGCCGGCAGCTCGGCCCGCAGATCGAAGCCGGCGGCGACGACCTGGGCCTCGGCGAAGCCCCGCAGCCAGCGGTCCGGAAGCGGGACCTTCTTCTCCACGACGGGCCCGTCCAGCGTGGTCACCGCCAGTTCGTCCGGGCCGACCCGCAGGTGGAGCGGATCGGCCGAACCGATCCGTGACAGGGCCTCGCGCAGCGGGTTGTTGACGTCGACGTTGGTCGTGCCGTGCCCCACCGCGTCGCCGTCGAGGCCCGCTTCCAGGACGTCCAGGCGCGCGTACACCCCGCCGCAGCCGGAGAACGACTCGAAGCGCAGCCGGTCCCCGTTGCCCGTCACCACCGGGTCGAGCGAGGCGCGCAGCTGCCGCTGGTAGTACCGCGCGGCAGCGACGTCCGCCACCGCGAGCAGCCCCGCCGCGGCTGCCTGAGGGGTGCTCAGAAAGCCCGCGAAGAACTGCGGATGGTCGCGCACACCCGAGGGTGTCGCACCCCGTGAGGTCTCGAGCCCGAGGCGCTGTCCGTCCGCCGCGGACTCCAGCACGGAGGGTCGCCGATAGGCCACGGCCTGCAAAGATCGCGTCATGGAAAAACCGTAGGGGCGACCACTGACAATCGGCCTGACCTGTGAAGAGACGCCTCAGGCAGGAGAGTTGCGGGAGAACGCGAGAGTGCCGCGCACCGGGGGATGACGCCGGTGCGCGGCACGTCGCACGAGGGTACGGCAGACGCCGCCCCGGACGGGAACCCCGGACCTCGGACCTACTGACCGACCCGTCCGGGCCGCAGCACCTTCGTGAACAGGACGGTGCCGTCCTGCTCGCGCAGCCGGACGGTCAGTTCGGCGCTGTCGCTGTCGATGTCGACCTCGCCGAAGAACTGGTAGCCCTCGGCGGGGGAGACGTTCGCGGTCGTGGGAGCCTTCACGAACACCCGCTCCGGACCGAAGGTGTCGTCCAGGGCGTTCGCGGGGAAGGCGCCGGCGTTGAGGGGGCCGGACACGAACTCCCAGAACGGCTCGAAGTCCGTGAACGCCGCCCGCGACGGCTGGTAGTGCTGGGCCGAGGTGTGGTGCACGTCGGCGGTCAGCCACACCGTGCCGGTGATCCGCCGGTGCTTGACGAACCTCAGCAGCTCCGCGATCTGCAGCTCACGGCCGAGCGGGACACCCGGGTCGCCCTGGGCGACCGCCTCGATGTTCGGCCGGCCGTCCCCGGTGTCCGGCACGACCAGGCCGAGCGGCATGTCGGAGGCGATGACCTTCCACACGGCCCGCGACCGGGACAGTTCCCGCTTGAGCCACTCCAACTGCTCGCGGCCGAGGATGCCCTGGGCGTCGCTGGTCTGGTCGCCGGCCGAGTTGGCGTTGCGGTAGGTGCGCATGTCCAGGACGAAGACGTCCAGCAGCGGGCCGTGGTGCTGGACCCGGTGGACCCGTCCGTCCGGGCGGCGCAGCGTCGAGACGGGGAAGTACTCCGAGAACGCCTGCCGGGCGCGCGCCGCGAGCACGTCGACGTTCTTCTCCGTGTACCGGCTGTCGGTGAGGATCTCGCCCGGGTACCAGTTGTTCGTGACCTCGTGGTCGTCCCACTGGATGATCGAGGGGACCTGGGCGTTGAACGCGCGCAGATTCTCGTCCAGGAGGTTGTAGCGGAAGTTGCCGCGGAACTCCGCCAGCGACTCGGCGACCTTCGCCTTCTCCTCGGTGGTGATGTTCCGCCAGGTCCGCCCGTCGGGCAGCGTCACGGTCTCGGTGAGCGGCCCGTCGGCGTAGACGTTGTCGCCGCTGCAGAGGAAGAAGTCGGGGTCGAGCGCGGCCATCGCGTCGTAGATGCGGTAGCCGCCCAGTTCGGGGTTGATGCCCCAGCCCTGCCCGGCGAGGTCGCCGGACCAGACGAACCGCACGCCGTCCCGTCGCCGGGTGGAGGCCGTGCGGAAGGTGCCGGCGACCGGCTCGCCGGTACGGCGCGGGTCGTCCGGGTCGGCCAGCAGCACGCGGTAGTGGATCTGCTCGCCGGACGGCAGCCCGCGCAGCGCGGTCGTGCCGGTGAAGTCGGTTCCCCTGCCGAGCAGCGGGCCGTGCCAGCGGCGCGCGTTGCGGAACGACTCGGTGGCGGAGGTCTCGACGATCATCCGGGCCGGGCGGTCGGAGCGCACCCACACGAGTCCGGAGTGCGTGGTCACGTCGCCCGTCTGCACGCCCCAGCCGGCCGTCGGGCGCCCCGACAGGGCGAGGGCCGGCGCCGCGCCGAGTCCGGTGGGCAAGGTGAGGGCCGCCGACGCGGCCAGAGAGCCGCGCAGGACGCTGCGGCGGCCGGGCAGGGGTGGGTGTGACATGGGTGCGCCTCCAGGACAGGACGGGTCCGGCCAGTTGCGATGCCACAACTACTGGGACCCCGCAGCGCCCACGCGAACCGGGAGTGAACAACACGCCCCGGGCGGTACAGGAACAGGAACCGGTACGGGGAGCGGTCGTGAACGGGGACCGGCGGCACCTCAGGCGAGACCCGTCACCCGCGCTGCCCGGCGCCCGCGCTGCCTCACGCGACCGCCGCAACCCGACGCGCCCCCTACCCGCCGCTCACCGCCTCAGCCATCGCCCGCACCCCCTCCCGGATCCGCCCCGGCGGCACCTGCGCGTACCCGAGGACGAGCCGCACCGCCTGCTCCTCGTTCGCCGGGAGACCCGCACGGGCGTAGGCGCACTCCGACAGCGTCCGTACGGTGACCCCCGCCGCCCCCACGCGCGCGAGGAACCGCTCCTGCGGCCCGTACCGTCGCGGCAGTGTCGCGATGACGTGCAGTCCGGCGGCGATCCCGGACACCTCGGCACCGGGGAAGTGCTCGTCGAGCGCCGCCACCAGGGCGTCGCGCCGCTCGCGGTACGCGCGCCCGCAGCGCCGCAACTGGCTGTCGTACTCGCCGCGCTCCAGGAACCGCGCGAACAACGCCTGGTCGAGGGCGGGATGGCCGAGGTCGAGGGTCTGTTTCCGGGCGATGACGTCGTCGGCCAGCCACTCGGGAACCAGCAGCCAGCCGAGCCGCAGCCCGGGCGCGAGGGACTTGCTGACCGACCCCGTGTAGGCGACGCGCCCGGGGTCGAGGCCCTGGAGCGCGCCCACCGGCGCCCGGTCGTAGCGGAAGTCTCCGTCGTAGTCGTCCTCCAGCACGAGACCGTCCACCGACCGCGCCCAGTCGAGGAGTTCGGCCCGGCGCCGCGCCGAGTAGGCGATCCCGGTCGGGTACTGGTGCGCCGGAGTCGTCACCACGGCACGCACCTCGGAGGCCCGCAGGGGACCCATGGCGAGGCCCTCGCCGTCCAGCGGCAGCGGCACGGCGGTCACGTCGGCCGAGGCGTACATGCCGGCGTGCTGTGGGCTTCCCGGATCCTCGACACCGATCGCACGGGTGCCGCGCGCCCGCAGCACCAGGGCGATCAGCGTCGTCGCCTGGGTCACGCCGGAGACGACCACGATCCGCTCCGGGTCGGCGACCACGCCCCTGCGGCGGCCGAGCATCTCGGCCAGGGCGGTGCGCAGCCGGGGGAGCCCGCGAGGGTCGGGGTAGCCCAGGCCGTGGTGGGGCAGTTCGGTCAGCACGTGGCGCTGCGCGGCGGCCCAGGCGGCGCGGGGGAACAGCGACAGGTCGGGTGTCCCCGGCACGAAGTCGGCGCGCGCTGCGGCGGTGCGGGGCGCCAGGTCACGCGCGCGCGGGTGGGCGGCTCGGGCCGCGTCGCCCACCCAGGTCCCCGCGCCCCGTCCGCTGCGCAGATATCCCTCCGCCGTCAGCTGCTCGTAGACCTCGGTGACGAGTCCGCGCGAGACACCGAGGTCTGCCGCGAGGTCCCGGCTCGACGGCAGCCGGGTGCCCGGCGCGAGCCGCCCGGAGCGGACCGCTGTCCGCAGCGCCGCCTGGAGCGAGCGGCCACGCGCGCGTGCGGGCGCCGAGGCGGCGGGCAGCAGCAGCTCCCATGCGGCGGGGCCCTGGTGGCGCGCACCGTCGGTCTGCGAGGGCTTCATGGACGGGACAGTAGCGGGGCCCGGCGGCGTCGCCCCGGGCCGCCGAGCCACCCTGCACGTGCTTCAGGGAGCCTGCCGCGCGTTGCACGTGCTTCAGGGAGTCTGCCGCGCGTTGCACGTGCTTCAGGGAGTCCGCCGCGCGGCGGACCGGCTGCCGTCGAGCAGCACGCGCGCGACGAGCGCCGGGTCGTCGTTCATCGGGACGTGACCGCAGCCGGGCAGCCGGACCAGCCTGGCCCTCGGCAGGATGTACTTGGCGCGGACGCCCTGCCGGGGCACCAGCAGCCGGTCCCGGCTGCCCCAGGCCACGGTCACCGGGATCCCGGTGATGTCGTCGGTGAACCGCACGTCCCGCCCGCTGCGCAGGGTCTCCGTGAATCCCTGGGCGCGGGCCAGCGCGAGCGTCTCGGCGACCACGGCCTCGGGCGAACGGCGGGCCGGGCGGGCGTAGATGGCGCTCGTCAGCAGGGTGCGTCCCACGGCGGGCCGGGCGAGGGCCTGGACGACGGGCGGCGGCATCCGCCGGGCGATCTGGCGCATCGCCATGAGCACGGTGAAGGCGTAGCGCCGCTCCGCCTGCGACCAGAACCCGGCGGGCGACAGCGCCGTCACCGACCGCGCCAGCCCGTCCCGGCCGAGCGCGAGGGCGAGCAGGCCGCCCAGCGAGTTGCCCGCCACATGCGGCCGTTCGAGCCCGAGCGCCTCGAACAGGGCGGCGAGCACGGCCGTCGTCGTCGGCAGGTCGTGCGTCAGCCCGTCCGGAAGGGCCGGGGACTCCCCGCACCCCGGCAGGTCCACGCAGATCACGTCCCGCTCGACGGCCAGGACGGGGACGACCGGGTCCCACACCTGGCGATGGTGGCCGATGCCGTGCAGCAGGACCAGCGGTTCACCGGCCCCCACGCGCGTGTGGGCCAGGCTCATGACGCGGGGGCCGTGCGGGGTGGGGACCGTGAAGGAGACGGTGGAGGACATACAGCTCCTCGTCGAGGACTCGGTGCCGGACATGGTGTAGACACCCTGTCAGCAATGGCTACCGACGGGTAGCCCCCGGTCGGCCTCGACCGCATGGCCGAACATGCCGCCCCGGACACGGCGTTGGAAGGCCCGTCGCCCGGCCGCACGCGCGCGTACGGCGAAACCGCCTGGACATGATGTGCCGGGTCGGATGGGATGGGGCGGTGAGCGCCGATCGTGCGACCGAGGTCTTCGAAGAGCATCGCCCGCTGCTGCTGGGCGTCGCCTACCGCATGCTCGGCCGCGTCGCCGACGCGGAGGACGTGGTCCAGGACGCCTGGCTGCGCTGGTCCGGCGCCGACCGGTCCGAGGTGCGCGACGCCCGCGCCTACCTGGTGCGCGTCACCACCCGTCTGGCCCTCGACCGGCTGCGCCAGATCAAGGCCCGCAACGAGGCCTATGTCGGCCCCTGGCTGCCCGAGCCCTTCCTCACCGAGTTCGGGGACACCGCCCCCGACACGGCGGACCGCGCCGTCCTCGCCGACTCCGTCTCCTTCGCCGTCCTCGTCGTGCTGGAGTCGCTGTCACCGCTGGAGCGGGCGGTCTTCGTGCTCCGGGAGGCCTTCGGCTACCCCTACGCCGACATCGCCGCCCTGCTCGACCGCGCCGAGCCCGCCGTACGGCAGCTGGCGGGCCGGGCTCGCCGGCACGTCGAGCAGAGGCGCCCGCGCTACGACGTCGACCCGGCCCGGCGCCGCGACCTGACCGAGCGGTTCCTCGCGGCGGCCGGGGGCGGCGATCTCGACGGCCTCATGGCCCTGCTGGCTCCCGACGTCCGCCTCGTCGGCGACAGCGGTGGCAAGTCCAAGGCGCCGCTGCGGGTGCTGGAGGGCGCCGACCACGTGAGCCGGTTCCTCACCGGTGTGGCCGCGAGGGGCATCCCCGACGCGGCCTTCCGCCTCCTGGAGCTCAACGGGGGCCCGGCGGTCCTCGTCGTGTCCGGCGGCGAGCCCGACGTCGTGCTCCAGCTGGACATCGCCGACGGACGCGTCCAGACCGTCTATGTGGTGCGCAATCCCGACAAGCTGCGATCACTGGCCACCGTCTAGACGTCGTTGTGTCACGTATGTGGCGAGGTGCGAACGTCCCATGAACGCTCGGCCCCACACCACCTGTACGGCGCCCGGGCGATCAATGATTGGTCTTGACCAAGGGTGGGGGCCGTCCTATGGTCGCAGATAAGTACAACAACCTTTAATAAACAAGGGCGCTAAAACGCCGCCGATCCACGGCGATTGCGGAGGACAGGGTGGGGACCACGCAGCTGGAATCGGTGCCGGAACCTAAGTACTGGCATCTCAAGACCGTGCTCACGGAGGCACTCGACTCCGAGTTCTCGGTGGGCGAGATCCTGCCCAACGAGCGCGACCTCGCCGCCCGCTTCGGCGTCGCACGCGCCACGCTCCGCCAAGCCCTGGAACAGCTGGAACTCGAAGGCAGGCTCCAGCGCCGCCGCGGCGTCGGGACGACCGTCGCCCCGCCGCGCGTGGGGGTGGCCGTCGGCACCGAGCAGCACGACTGGCCGGGCGGGCCGGGCGACGCCTGGCAGGCGGTCGACTGCGTCGTCGCCGCCCCGCCCGCCGCCGTCGCGGACGCCCTGGAGACGGGCCGCGAGGAGCCCGTGCACATCGTGCGCCGCACCCGTACGACCCACGGCCAGCCCGTCGCCGCGGAACTGCTCTACATCGCCGAGTCGTCGGTGCCCGACCTGTCCGCCATCGACGCCCCGGCCGGACCGGCACGCGCGCGTGCGGTGCTGCGCGAGCTGCAGCGCCTGGAGCTGGAGGGACAGGACCGCGCCGTCGAGCTGGGCTCGGCCCGCGCCGACGACGCCAAGGAGCTCGACCGGCTGCCGGGCGCGCCCGTCCTGGTCGTCACCACCCGCTTCCACGCCGACGGCCGCACCGCCGCGGTCTCCGTCGCGACGTACCGCGCGGACACCTGCCGGCTGACCTTCGGCGACTCGGGCGGCGTGGAGATCCACGAGGGCCCCGAGCGCAAGGCCTCCTGACCCCGCCCGGCAGCGATCTTCCTCGTGAGGGGCCCGGAAGCCCTCCGGGCCCGCACGGTTCCTGGGCCCTCGTGTGCCGCGGGTCAGCGGCGCGCCGTCACCGTCCCGTCGACCGCGAACAGCTGCTCCTCCACGTGGTCCAGGGCCAGCCGCAGCGCCCCGGTCGCCACGGCCGCCTCGCCCAGCAGCGACAGGGTCACCTTCGGCGGGCGCAGGCAGTAGCGCGCCAGCTCCCGGCGCAGCGGATCCAGTACGCCGTCCAGTCCCGCCGCCCAGCCACCGATCACGACCAGTTCCGGGTCGAGGGCCAGCGCGAGCGCCGCCACGTCGTGCACGAGCCGCTGGATGAACCGTTCGACGGCGGCCGTCGCCCGCTGATCGCCCTCGCGGGCCTGCGCGAAGACCGCGGCGACCGCCTGCTCGTCCAGCGGATGCAAGGGCTCGTCCGTGGTGGACAGCAGCGTCTCCGGCGTCGCCTCCCGGCCCAGCAGATGCAGCGCGCCGATCTCACCGGCGGCCCCGCCGAACCCCCGGTGCAGCCGTCCGCCGATCAGCGCGCCCGCACCCGGACTGAGACCCGCCAGCACGAACACCACGTCGTCGGACTCGGTGGCGGAACCCTTCCAGTGCTCGGCGACCACCGCCGCGTTGGCGTCGTTCTCCACCAGCACCGGGCACTTGAAGGAGCGGCTCAGCCGCTCCCCGAGCCGCAGCCCCGTCCAGCCGGGCAGGGCGGTCCCCAGGCGCACCGTCCCGTCCGCCTCGACGATCCCCGGCGTCGCCACCCCGACGGCCCGCAGCGAACCCCGCGCGATCCCGGCCCGGCGCAGCAGCTCGGCGACGGCGGTGCGCAGCCGCTCCAGCCGCTCGTCGGCGGACGCGGTCTCGTCGATGTCCTTGGCCTGCGCGCCGACGATCCGCCCGTCCAGCCCCGAGAGCAGCGCGGCGACCCGGTGCGGCCCGATCTCCAGCCCCAGCAGGTGCCCGGCCTCGGCCCGGAACCGGAACCTCCGTGCCGGTCGCCCCTGGCGCCGGGCGGCGCCCTCCTCAGCGGCCTGCTCCACCACGAGACCGGCCTCGATCAGGCCCTCGACGACACCCTCGACGGTCGGCCGGGACAGGCCGGTGACCCGGGTGATCTCCGTGAGCGTCGAGCAGTCCGTGGTACGCAGCGCGTGCAGCACCACCGCGGAATTGATCCTTCGCAGCAGCGAGGGATCCCCGCCGGTCAGCCGCCCCAACGTCCGTCCTCCCAGCTCGTGCGCGTGTTCGCCGGATCGTACTCGGCACCGGCGGACAGCGGCGAGTGCCGGAGCCCTGCGAATCCGCCGGGGACGTGGATCAGCCGGGCGAGACGAACCCCGACTCGTACGCCGTGATCACCGCCTGGGTGCGGTCCCGCGCCCCGAGTTTCGCCAGCACGGCACTGACGTGGGACTTCACCGTCTCCGTGCCGACGGCCAGGCGCCCGGCGATCTCCGCGTTCGACAGGCCGCGGGTCATCAGCCGCAGCACCTCCGCCTCACGCTCGGTCAGCCGCGCCCGGTCCAGCGCCGCCCGGGCCGCGCGATTGCCGCCGCTGTCGCCGTACTCCGCCGCCAGTTGCCGCACCGAGGCCGGGAACAGCAGTGACTCGCCCTCGGCGACCAGCCGCACCGCGTGCACGATCTCGGCCGGCCGGGCCCGCTTCAGCAGGAACCCGGAGGCTCCGGCCCGCAGCGCGGCGTACACGTACTCGTCGTTCTCGAACGTGGTGACCACCAGGATCTTCGGAGGCCTCTCGACCGTCCGCAGTACCGCCCGCGTGGCCTCGATACCGTCCAGCAGCGGCATCCGTACGTCCATCGCGACCACGTCCGGGCGCAGTTGCCGTACCAGCGGGATCACCGCCGCCCCGTCGGCCGCCTCGCCGGCGACCTCGATGTCGGGCTGCGCCTCCAGCACGGCCCGCAGCCCCGCCCGGACGAGCGGTTCGTCGTCGACAAGGAGAACGCTGAGCGGCATCCCGCCAGCGTAGATCAGCCCAGCGGCAGCTCCGCACGCACCCGCCAGTCGCCCCCGGCCGGCCCCGTGCGGGCCCGCCCGCCGAGCAGGGCCGCGCGCTCGCGTATGCCCCGCAGGCCGCTGCCCTGCCCCGGGTCCGGCATCGCCCCGGGCAGCGGATTGCGGACGTCCAGCGCCAGGGTGCCGTCCGCCACCTCGATCCGGACGCGGACCGCAACGGCCCCCGCGTGCCGCAGGACGTTGGTCAGCGACTCCTGGAGGATCCGGTACCCCTCGCGCGAGACGGGCCCCGGCACGGCGTCGACGGGCCCGGTCACCTCCACGTCGACCGTCGCGCCGGACGCGCGCGCCGACTCCAGCAGCCGCTCCGCGTCCACGAGGGTGGGCCGGGAACTCGCCGGCCGCTCCGCCTCGCGCAGTACGCCCAGCACCCGCTCCAGATCCTCCAGGGCGGCCCGCCCGGTCTCCTCGATGGCGCCCAGCGCCCGCTCGGTGAACGCCGGATCACCCGCCGCCCGCGCCGCGCCCGCCTGCACCACCGCCACGGTCAGGGCGTGACCGATGGAGTCGTGCAACTCGCGTGCGATCCGGGTGCGTTCGAGGAGCTGCTCGGTGCGCTCCTCCAGGGTGGCCAGCCGCTCGGCCGCGGAGGGGCCCAGAAGACGGCGCGCGGCCACCGTGGCCACGTGGCCCAGGCCGAGCACCGTCACGTACAGCACGACGACGGGCACGGGCGCCAAGAGCCCGTGCACCCACGGGTGCGCGAAGGTCCACAGCAGCGGGTTGTCGTCGTACTGCGGGTGCCCGAGCGCGGTCGCGACCATGTTGACCGAGGTCAGGGGCAGCCACACCGTCGCGAAGGCCGCGGCCGCGCCGAGAACCAGCCGGAGCTCCAGCCACAGCACGGTGCGCCACCGGTCCCGCCAGGTCGCCGAAGGCGCCGTGGAGATCCCCGAATCCGGCTCGCCCGGCATCAGCAGCAGCTGCGCCTGCACACCCTCGCCCGTCCGCACCGCCGGGATCATGGCGACCGGGATCGCCAGCAGCGCGGGCACCCAGGGCCTCGACATGTCGATGAAGAGCCATACGCTCACCAGGAACACGGGCACCCACAGGTGCAGCAAGCGCGTGTACGTCGTCCCCCGCAGCAAGGGGCGCAGCAGTCGGCCCATCGCGTCATCGTGCCAGCCGGCACCGACGACGCACCTCCCCCGGGCGGGGGAGACGATCTCCACGCGCGGGGGAGGAGTACGGCGCGCGGACCGGCCAGGCTGGCCCCATGACCAGCATCCACGTCCAGGACCTCACCAAGGAGTACCGCTCCCGACGCGCCGTCGACCACCTCACCTTCACCGTCCGGCCCGGCCGTGTCACCGGCTTCCTCGGCCCCAACGGCGCCGGCAAGTCGACCACCATGCGGCTCGTCCTCGGCCTCGACCGGCCCACGTCCGGGACCGCCACGGTCGGCGGCCACCCCTACGCCTCGCTCCACGAGCCCCTGCGCACGGTCGGGGCCCTGCTCGACGCGGGCGCCGCCCACGGGTCCCGCACCGGCCGGGACCATCTGCGCGTCCTGGCGGCCGCGAACCGCATCCCGGTGGGCCGCGTGGACGAGGTGCTGGCGGAGACCGGCCTCGCGCCGGCCGCGCGCCGCCGGGTGCGGACGTACTCGCTGGGCATGCGCCAACGCCTCGGTATCGCGGCGGCGCTGCTCGGCGACCCCGCGGTGGTCATGCTGGACGAACCGTCGAACGGCCTCGACCCCGAGGGCATCGTCTGGATCCGCGGCCTGCTGCGCCGGCTCGCCGACGAGGGACGTACGGTCCTGGTCTCCAGTCATCTGATGCACGAGACGGCGGTGTTCGCCGACCACCTCGTGGTCCTCGGACGCGGACGACTGCTCGCGGACCTGCCCATGCGGGAGTTCATCGACGCGCGCGTGCGCCCACGGGTGCGGGTGCGCACCACCGACCCGGCCGCCCTGAAGGAGGCCCTCGGACGGCACGGCTACACGTCCACCGCGACCGGGGACGGCGCCTGGACCGTGGAGCACGCGCGCGTGGAGGACATCGGCCGCCTCGCCTCCGAGGCACGGGTGCCCCTCCTCGAACTTGCCGCCGCCGAAGGCACGCTGGAGCAGGCCTATCTGGACCTGACCGCGGCCGAGACCGAGTTCACCGCCCAGCGCCAGGAGGCCTGACCATGCCCTTCGCTTCCGTCCTGCACGCCGAGTGGCTGAAGATCCGTACTCTCCGGTCGTTGACCGGCACACTGCTGGTGCTGGTCGCCGTGTCGACCGCCTTCTCCGCGCTGGGCGGGGCCTCCGACAGCGGCGACCCGGAGTTCGACCCGCTGTCCAACGCGCTCTCGGGACTGCTGCTCGGTCAGATCGCCGCCATCGCGTTCGGCGCGACGGCCGTCTCGGCGGAGTACCACGGAGGCGCCCTGCGCGTCTCGTTGGCCGCCGTGCCGCGGCGCGGGCGCTGGTTCGCGGCCAAGCTGACGGCGGTGGCCCTGCCGGCGCTCCTCGTCGGGGTGCTCACGGCCGCCGCGTCCCTCGTGGCGGGGCGGAGCGTGATGGGTGAGGCCGCGGCCGGTCCGACGGCCGGTGCGCAGGTACGCGCCGTTCTGGGCGGTGGGGTCTACCTCATGCTGATGGCCCTGTTCGCCGCCGGGTTCACCGCGCTGCTGCGCAGCGGGATCGCGGCGCTGGGCATCCTCGTCCCGTTCCTGCTGATCGTGTCGTTCGTCATCGGCGACGCCGCGGGTGCGGCGGTGGAGTTCATGCCGGACCGGGCCGGGCAGATCGTCCTGCGGGAGAGCTGGGACGGCACCCTCGGTCCATGGACCGGGCTGGCGGTGACCACCGTGTGGGCGGCGTCGGCGGTGGCGGCGGGTGCCTGGAGCGTTGTGCGGCGGGACGCCTGACGGAGCGCCAATTGTCAGTGGGGCCGGGTTTACTGGGGTCATGAACCTCGCGCGGTGCCTGGACACGATCGACCGGCTGTGCTCCCGCCCCTTCCCGGCGGAGCACGGCTGGTCGGACGTCGGCCGGGGAGGACCGGGCTACTACGTGGCGGAGACGGCCGGGTGGGAGGCACCGGACCCCGACTGCGCTCACGGGGAGCGCACCACCGACGACGTCGAGGCGTTCCGGGAGGGCGTCGCGCAGCGGCTCGACGATCGGTGGGGTGCGCGACCGCCGTGGGCGATGCTCACCCTGCGGGTGCGCGCCGGACGCGGCGAGGAGATACCGGAGCCATGGGCGAGCGTCAGTGCCCTGGCGGACGACCTGCGCATATGGGAGGCGACCGGGACGGGCCGCTGGGTCGCCCTCGGGGTCGCCCGGGGCGACGGCTCGACCCCGGCCCGCCTCCTGACGGTCGTGACGGAGGTGGACCCCGAGTGACCGGCCGGGTCCCGCGCACGGCCTGACCGGCCTGCGAAGACCTCGCAGTGCTAGTCCGCCGCGGCCACCCGGAGCCGTGCGAACTCCTCCGCCATGGTCGCAGTCGTCCAGTGCGCGTTCAGCCCCGAGGGGTTGGGCAGCACCCACACGCGGGTGTCCCCGATCGTCCGCTCCTGCGGCCCGACCCGCGCCTTGCGGTCGTCGAAGGCCGCGCGGTACGCGGTGACCCCCACGACCGCCAGCCGGCGCGGCCGCAGCCGCGCCACCTTCAGCGACAGCAGCCGGCCGCCCTCGCGGTACTCCTCGGCGCTCAACTCGTCGGCCCGGGCCGTCGCCCGTGCCACCACGTTCGTGATGCCGAGCCCGTACGACGGCAACTCGCCCTGCTCGGACGGCTTCAGCAGCCGGGGCGTGAAACCCGACAGGTGGAGGACCGGCCAGAAGCGGTTGCCGGGACGGGCGAAGTGATGTCCCGTTGCGGCGGTCATCAGACCGGGGTTGATGCCGCAGAAAAGCACTCTCAGGCCGTCCGCGACCACGTCCGGGACGAGACGGTCGCGGGCGGCCTGGAGCTGCTCGGGAGTGAAGCGTGTCAGAGGATCGCTCCCGGCGTGTAGCCCGCGGCCTCCGGACGCTGCTTCACGATCTCCTCGATCCGCCCGACGACGGCCGCGACCTGGTCGGCGGCGGCACCGGTGAAGGACAGCTTGTCGGCCATCAGGCCGTCGAGCGCGGTGCGGTCCAGCGGGATGCGCTCGTCGGCGGCCAGCCGGTCCAGCAGTTCGTTGCGCTCGGCGCCCTGCTCCCGCATCGCGAGGGCGCACGCCACGGCGTTCTCCTTGATCGCCTCGTGCGCCACCTCACGGCCGACACCCGCCCGCACCGAGGCCATGAGCACCTTGGTCGTGGCCAGGAACGGCAGATAGCGGTCCAGCTCGCGCGCCACCACCGCCGGGAACGCGCCGAACTCGTCCAGCACCGTCAGGAACGTCTCCAGCAGGCCGTCCAGCGCGAAGAACGCGTCGGGCAGCGCGACGCGCCGCACCACCGAGCAGGAGACGTCACCCTCGTTCCACTGGTCGCCCGCCAGCTCCCCGGTCATCGAGGCGTAGCCGCGCAGGATCACCATCAGACCGTTGACGCGCTCGCAGGAGCGGGTGTTCATCTTGTGCGGCATCGCGGAGGAGCCGACCTGACCCGGCTTGAAGCCCTCGGTCACCAGCTCGTGTCCGGCCATCAGCCGGATCGTCTTCGCCAGCGACGAGGGACCGGCGGCCAGCTGTACGAGCGTGGTCACGACCTCGTAGTCCAGCGAGCGCGGGTACACCTGGCCCACCGAAGTGAAGGCCTGCGAGAAGCCCAGGTGCCCGGCGATCCGCTCCTCCAGCTCGGCGAGCTTGCCGGCGTCCCCGCCGAGCAGGTCCAGCATGTCCTGGGCGGTGCCGACGGGGCCCTTGATGCCCCGCAGCGGGTAGCGGCCGAGCAGCTCCTCGATCCGGCCGTGCGCGACCAGCAGCTCGTCGGCGGCGGTCGCGAACCGCTTGCCGAGGGTGGTGGCCTGCGCGGCGACGTTGTGCGACCGGCCGGCCATCACCAGCTCGGCGTACTCCCCGGCGAGCTTGCCGAGCCGCGCCAGGACGGCCACCGTGCGGTCGCGCATCAGCTCCAGCGAGAGCCGGATCTGCAGCTGCTCGACGTTCTCGGTGAGGTCGCGGGACGTCATGCCCTTGTGCACGTGCTCGTGCCCGGCGAGGTCGTTGAACTCCTCGATCCGCGCCTTCACGTCGTGCCGCGTGACCTTCTCGCGCTCCGCGACGGAGGCCAGATCGACCTGGTCGAGTACGCGTTCGTAGTCGGCGATCGCCGCGTCGGGCACCTCGATCCCGAGGTCCTTCTGGGCCCGCAGCACGGCGAGCCAGAGCCGGCGCTCCAGCTTCACCTTCTGCTCGGGCGACCAGAGCGTGGCGAGCTCGGCGGAGGCGTAGCGTCCGGCGAGGACGTTGGGGATGCGGGGCTTGGCGGGAGCAGAAGTCACGTAACCGGATTCTACTGGCGGTTCGTGCAGGTCGGCGCCATGGGTCGGTTCGTCGGAACCTACGAGGCCATCGTCGCCCGGTGCGGGGCCGCGGCCGGCCTAGGCCAGGTCCTCGTACGGCAGCAGGTCGGGCCGCTTCGGCGGGCGGCCGTCCCCCGAGGAGCGGCCGGTGAGCCTGCGCCCTATCCACGGGAGCAGATGCTGCCGGGCGAACCGCACGTCCGCGACCCGCCGCGAAGACCACCCGGGCGGCAGGGTGGCCGCCATCGGCACGTGCCAGTCCGGGTCCTCGGCCTCGTGACCGAGCCGCTGCCAGACCGCCTCCGCGACCCGGCGGTGCCCCTCGCCCGTCAGGTGCAGCCGGTCGACGTCCCACAGCCGGGGGTCGCTGAGCGAGCCCGCCCCGTACAGGTCCACGACCACCGCGCCGTGCCGCGCGGCCAGCTCGTCGACGCAGGCGAAGAGCTCCTCCATGCGCGGCCGGAACCGCTCCAGCACGGGGCCCTGCCGTCCCGGGCTGCGCATCAGCACCAGCTGTTTGCAGGCCGGGGCCAGCCGCTCCACGGCCTCCTCCAGGAGCCCGCGCACCCGCCCCATGTCGCACTTGGGCCGCAGGGTGTCGTTGAGCCCGCCGACCAGCGTGATCACATCGGCGCCCATGGCGGCGGCCACGGGCACCTGCTCGTCGACGATCTGGCCGATGAGCTTGCCGCGCACGGCCAGGTTGGCGTACCGGAAGCCGGGCGCGCGGGCGGCCATCCGGGCGGCGAGCAGGTCGGCCCAGCCCCGGTAGGTGCCGTCGGGGAGCAGGTCCGACATGCCCTCGGTGAAGGAGTCGCCGACCGCGACCAGGCTGCTGTACAGGGGTGAGGTGTTCGTCTCCATGGCGACGGAGATGGTATCCCGAGGCGCATACCCGCCGGTCGGTCACCCTCCCCGACGCGTCCGGTGCGGGGCCACGCCGGGCTCAGGCCCACTGCCCGAACAGCTCCCGCAGCACGTCCTCCATGGTCACCAGCCCCGCCAGCCGCCCGTCGGAGCCCAGCACGGCCGCCACATGCGTACGGCTGCCCCGCATCGCGGTGAGGACGTCGTCCAGCGGCGTGGCCTCCCGCACGCGCGCGATGGGCCGCATGTCGCGCAGCCGGAACGGCACGTCCCGCGGGGAGGCGTCGAGCGCGTCCTTCACATGCAGGTAGCCCACGATGCGCCGGCCCTCGTCCACCACGGGGAAGCGGGAGAACCCCGACCGGGCCGACAGCCCCTCCAGTTCCTCCGGAGTGACCCCGACGCTCGCGTACACGACGCGCTCCAGCGGGAGCACGACGTCGCGCACGGGCCGACGGCCCAGTTCGAGGGCGTCGTGCAGGCGTTCCTGCGCCCGGTCGTCGATCAGTCCCGCCGCACCGGAGTCCTTGACGATCCGGGCCAGCTCGGCGTCCGAGAAGGTCGCCGTGACCTCGTCCTTGGTCTCGATCCGCAGCAGCTTCAGCAGCCCGTTCGCGAACGCGTTGATCGTGAAGATCACCGGTCGCAGCGCCCGGGACAGGGTCACCAGCGGCGGCCCGAGCAGCAGCGCGCTGCGCGCCGGCTCGGCGAGCGCGATGTTCTTCGGCACCATCTCGCCCAGCAGCATGTGCAGGTACGTCGCGAGCGCTAGCGCGATCACGAACGACACCGCGTGGCCCGCCCCGCTCGGCACCCCCATGGCGTGGAACACCGGCTCCAGCAGGTGCGCGATCGCCGGTTCCGCGACCACGCCGAGCACCAGGGTGCACAGCGTGATGCCCAGCTGTGCCGCCGCCATCAGCGCGGACACGTGCTCCAGCCCCCACAGCACGCTCCTGGCCCGCCGGTCGCCCTGCTCGGCGTACGGCTCGATCTGGGAGCGGCGTACGGAGATCAGCGCGAACTCCGCGCCCACGAAGAAGGCGTTCACGACCAGCGTCGCCAGACCGATCAACAGCTGTACGACGGTCATGCCCGCGCCTCCTTCTCGTCGGTCCCCTGGTCCTCGGGCGGCGCGTGCAGCAGCACGCGCGCGGCCCTGCGGCCACCGGCGTCCAGCACGTCCAGCCGCCAGCCGGCGACCTCGACGCTGTCGCCGACCTCCGGGATGCGGCCCAGTTCGTTCGCGACGAGGCCGGCCAGCGTCTCGTACGGTCCTTCGGGCGGCCGCAGGCCGACGCGCGCGAGCTGGTCCATGCGGGCGGCGCCGTCCGCGGAGTACAGGGCGTGGCCGTCCTCGTCGGCGCCGACCGGGGCGAGGTCGGGGGTCTCGTGCGGGTCGTGCTCGTCGCGGACCTCGCCGACGACCTCCTCGACGATGTCCTCCAGGGTCGCGACGCCCGCCGTGCCGCCGTACTCGTCGATGACCACCGCCATGGTCCGCTTGCCGGACAGCCGGTCGAGGAGCCGGTCGACGGTCAGCGACTCGGGGACGAGCAGCGGCTCACGCATCATGTCGGCGACCCGCACCCGGGGGCGGCGCTCCGCGGGCACGGTCAGGATGTCCTTGATGTGGGCGGTGCCCACGACCGAGTCGAGGCTGCCACGGAAGACCGGGAAGCGGGACAGGCCCGTCGCGCGGGTCGCGTTCGCCACGTCCTCGCAGGTCGCCTGCGCGTCCAGGGCGACGACCTGCACGCGCGGGGTCATCACGTTCTCGGCGGTCAGGTCGGCGAGGTTCAGGGTCCGCACGAACAGTTCGGCGGTGTCGGGCTCCAGGGCGCCCTCCCGGGCGGAGTGCCGGGCCAGCGCGGCCAGCTCCTGCGGCCCGCGCGCCGAGGCCAGCTCCTCGGCGGGCTCGATGCCGAAGCGGCGTACCAGGCGGTTGGCCGTGTTGTTGAGATGCGTGATGAACGGCCGGAAGATCGCGCTGAACCAGCGCTGGGCGTTGCCCACCCGCCGGGCCACGGCCAGCGGTGAGGAGATCGCCCAGTTCTTGGGCACCAGCTCGCCCACCACCATCAGGAACACCGTCGACAACGCCGTGCCCAGCACCAGCGCGATCGACGACGCCGTCGAGGCGGAGGCGCCCAGGGCGCGCAGCGGGCCCGCGATCAGCCGCGCGATGGACGGCTCGGCGAGCATGCCGACCACCAGGTTGGTCACGGTGATGCCGAGCTGGGCGCCGGAGAGCTGGAAGGTGAGGTTCCGTACGGCCTTGAGGGCACCGGCGGCGCCGCGCTCGCCGCGTTCCACCGCACGCTCCAGCTCGCCACGCTCGACCGTGGTCAGGGAGAACTCGGCGGCGACGAAGGCGCCGCAGAGGAGCGAGAGCAGGATCGCCACCAGCAGGAGGAGCACTTCGGTCATCGGGTCACCTCCGTCCCATGATCCGGCAGGGCGGGGAGGATCGCGCGATGTCTGGCACGGGGAGGCACGCCCATGGACGGACGCTCACACCTTTCGGGTAGGGGCCGGTCCGGGGGGCGGACGGCACGGTTCGGGACGACGTCAGGACACTGTCAGCGGCTTCACCCAGCGGCGCCACTGCTCCTGCGGCGAGTACCCCGCCGCACGCCAGGCGTGCTGACCGGTCTCGTTCCGGGTCAGCACCATCGCGTCGCCGCGGCGCCCGCCGAGCTCCACGAAACGTTCCTCCGCGGCGGCCAGCAGCGCGCCACCGATGCCCTGGCGCCGGTGGCCGGGGTGCACGGCGAGCCGGTAGAGGTGGCAGCGCCAGCCGTCGAAGCCCGCGATCACCGTGCCGACCAGTTCGCCCTCCCGCTCCGCCAGGATCAGCGCCGCGGGGTCGCGGTCGACGAGTCGTTCCACGCCGTCGCGGTCGTCGCTGATGCTCGTGCCCTCGGCGGCGGTCCTCCAGAAGGCCAGCACGGTGTCCAGGTCGTCGGGTGTCGCGGCCCGTGTCCGCACGTCGCTCATGACGTGATCCCATCACCGGCCGGGACCGCCGCGCGCCTGTTTTCCAGCATCCGGACCAACGGGGGCCGCCCGCCGGGCACAGGGACACCGGTCGGCCGCCCGCCCTCACTCGTGCGCGATCGCCGCCAGGACGTTCATCCGGGAGGCCCGCAACGCCGGCAGCAGTGCCGCGACGACCCCCACCACCGCCGAGCCGATCACGACGGCGACGATCGTGCCCCACGGGATCGCCAGCGCGGTCATGCCCTCCAGCGCCAGCACCTGCTGGGTGCACAGACCCCAGACCAGCCCCAGCGCCAGCCCGAGCAGCGCGCCGAACACCGCGATCACCACCGACTCCAGCCGGATCATCCGGCGCAGCTGGCGCCGGGCGAGCCCGATGGCCCGCAGCAGCCCGATCTCCCGGGTGCGCTCGACCACCGACAGGGCCAGGGTGTTGACCACGCCCAGCACGGCGATCACGATCGCCAGCCCGAGCAGCGCGTACACCAGGTAGAGCAGTACGGCGATCTGGTCGTCGACGAGCTGCTTGTAGTCGGCCAGGTCCCGCACCTGCACCTGCGGATACGCCTCCAGCGTCGCCTCCAGGGCGTCGCGCAGGTCGTCGTCTGCGGTGCCCGGACCGCCGTTGACGTACAGCGAGGAGTCCTGCGCTGTCGGGGCGTACCGCTCCAGCGTCGCGAGCCCGAAGTAGATCCCGCCCTGCATGCCGAAGCCGCCGGACGACTCCTGGTCGGTGAGCGCGCCCACCGTCAGTTCGGCCTGACGTCCGCCCTGGAACTCGACGGGTACCGTGCTGCCGACCCGCAGCCCCCGGTCCCGCGCGAACTCCCGGTCCATCGCCATCCGCCCGGGAGCCAGCGCGGTGGCGCTGTCGCCCCGCGCGTAGGGCACGTTGGCGACCTCGTCGAGCCGCGGGTCGTAGGCGGCCGCCGTCGTCTCGATCCGGTCGCCGTCCGGCAGGGTCACCGCGATCGGCGCGAACCGCGAGCGCACCACCAGGCCGACGCCCTCGGTCTCGCGCACCCGCTCGGTGACCTCCCCGGGGAACGGCACGAAGTTGGCGTTCTGCAGTACGAAGTCCGCGCCCAGCGTCCGGTCGATCTGCTCGTCGAACGACTTCGTCATCGAGGCGCTGGCCACCGACATCCCGCCGACCAGGGCGAGCCCGACCATCAGGGCGGCCGCGGTCGCGCCGGTGCGGCGGGGATTGCGCAGGGCGTTGCGCTGGCTCATCCGCCCGATCGAACCGAACAGCGCCGGGAACCAGCCACCCAGCACCCGGATCACCGGCCGTACCAGCAGCGGCCCCGCGATCACGGTCGCGACCAGCGTCAGCACGACCCCGAGGCCGAGCAAGGAGGCGGCCGAACCGGTGTCGGAGGCCAGCACGCAGCCCACCAGCGCGGCCACGCCGGCCGCCCCCACGACCGTGCCCACGATCGCGCGCGTCCTGAGCGGCCGGCCCACCCCGGCGACCTCCGCGTCCGCGAGCGCCGCCATCGGCGAGACGGAGGCGGCGCGGCGGGCGGGGAGGTACGCGGCGACGAAGGTGACGCCGACGCCGACGACGTACGCCGTCACAGGGGTCGCCCAGCCGACGACCATCTCGGCGGACCTGATGTTCATGCCGAGCACGCCCATCAGCCCGATCAGCCCGGCCGCGAGCCCGATGCCGGCGGCCAGTCCGAGTGTGGAGCCCACCAGACCCAGCAGCAGCGCCTCGGTCAGCACCGAGCGGCGGACCTGGCGGCGGTCGGCACCCAGCGCGCGCATCAGACCCAGTTCGCGGGTGCGCTGCGCGATCAGCATGGAGAAGGTGTTGACGATCAGGAACACGCCCACCAGCACCGCGATCCCGGCGAATCCGAGCATCACCCACTTGATGACGTCGAGGAAGCCGCCGAGCTGTTCGACGTCGGACCGGGCCTTCTCGTCCGCGGTGCGCAGGTCGTAGCGGCCGGTGCCGAGCGTGTCCGCCACCCGCTGCTTGAGCGTTTCGTCGCTGACGCCCGGTGCCGCGTCCACCGTGATGCCGGTGGCACCCTTCGGGTCGCCGAGGAACCTCGTCTGCGCGGTCGGTGTGTCCACGAACAGCAGCGCGGCGCCGGGGTTGGTCGTGGTGAAGGTGACGATGCCGACCACCTCGACCCGGAACGAGCCGGGCGCGGCGATCACCGTCAGGGTGTCTCCCCGCTCCACGTCGCTGCGCTCGGCGGTCTGGGAGTCGATCAGCGCCTCGCCGGGCCCGCGCGGGACATGACCCGAGGTCAGCTCCACGGGGCTGCGCTCGGTGGGGTTCCAGTTGTTGCCGAGCGTGGGGGCACCACCGGTCGGGCTGACCGACTCGTTGCGGTCGTCGACGACGGTGATGTTCTGGACCTCGACCTCGGCGCGGGCGGCGGCCACCCCGCCGATCCGGGCGACCCGTTCGGCGAGCGCGGCCGGCAGGGTGGCCGTGGCACCGGACGGCACCGCCTCGGCGAGCGTCTCCCGGGGACTGACCGTGACGTCCGCCGCGGTCGAGGCGAAGAGCCGGTCGAAGGTGCGGCTGACGGTGTCCGAGAAGATCAGGCTGCCCGCGACGAACGCCACGGACAGCAGCACCGCCAGCGCCGAGAGGAGCAGCCGCCCCTTGTGGGCGAGGAAGCTTCTGAGCGTCGCCTTCAGCACGGCGTCATTCTCCCTGGGCGCGTGCGCCGTCGTCGTACTGACGGCGGATCACGTCGAACCGCTTCATGCGTTCCAGCACCGCCTCCGCCGTCGGCCGCTCCATCTCGTCGACCATCCGCCCGTCGCCCAGGAAGAGCACCAGATCGGAGTGGGCGGCGGCGCCCGGGTCGTGGGTCACCATGACGACGGTCTGCCCGAGTGCGTCGACGGCCTCCCGCAGGAAGCCGAGGACCTCCAGGCCCGCGCGGGAGTCGAGGTTGCCGGTCGGCTCGTCCGCGAAGATCAGCTCCGGCCGGGAGGCGAGGGCGCGGGCGCAGGCGACGCGCTGCTGCTGGCCGCCGGAGAGCTGGGACGGGCGATGCCCCAGCCGGTCCCGCAGCCCGAGGGTGTCGATGACCTGGTCGAGCCATTTCTGGTCGGGCCTGCGGCCCGCGATGTCCATGGGCAGGGTGATGTTCTCCAGCGCGTTCAGCGTCGGGATCAGGTTGAACGACTGGAACATGAAGCCGATCCGGTCTCGCCGCAGCCGGGTCAGCTCGCGCTCCTTCAGCCCGGTGATCTCGGTGTCGCCGAGCCACACCTGGCCCGCCGAGACGTTGTCGAGGCCGGCCAGGCAGTGCATGAGGGTGGACTTGCCGGACCCCGAGGGGCCCATCACGGCGGTGAAGCGCCCGCGCGCGATGTCGACGTCCACCGAGTCCAGGGCGAGCACGGTCGTCTCGCCCGAGCCGTAGGCCTTGGTCAGCCCCCGGGTGCGGGCGGCGAACCCGTCGGCCGGGGCGTGTCCCGGGGCGTGCTCCGCAGCAGGTGTGGACAAGGGTGCCTCCTTGGTCGCTCCTCGCTCGTGTGCGGCCGGGTACCGCGCGGACGACGCCCCAGCTCGGGCCGACACTAGTGTGACGCGCGGCACACGCGATATCCCCCGGAGGTCCTGGATGTCCTCCTGCCCAGGTCGTGCGTCCCGGACAGCTGTAGGGGGCAGGCACCGGGCCGTGCGGAAGGCCTTGCCGCGCTAGCGTCCGAGCGCTAGCTTCGAAGTATGGCCAAGACCCAGCTGAACGTTCGCGTCGACGAGGACACCGCCCGGGCGGCGCGCGAACGTGCCGTCGCGCGCGGGATGAGCGTCAACCGTTACATCGAGGAACTCGTCAAGCAGGACACCGGCGAGGTCGGCCACACCTTCGTGGAGGCCGCCGCCGACTTCATGAAGCAGTACGAGTCGGTCTTCGCCGAGGAGTTCGGCCCCGAGCGTGAGGGCCGCGTCGGCGCCGGCAAGGTGAAGGAAGGCCGGGCGGGCCGCACGAGCGAAGGTCGCCGCTGATCCCTTGAACGACCTCACCATCGACCTCGCCTGGCTCCTGATGCTCGCCGAACAGAACACGCCGGGGGATCCCCAGGTCACCGACTGGGGAGCACTCGTCGCCGCCGTCGCCCGCCACCAGGCCGAGATCTTCGACGTCCCCGTCTACGACACCCCGCACGCCCGCGCCGCGGCACTGCTCCAGCTGCTGATCCACGTGCCGGCGCTGGAGCGGTCCAACGCGCTGTTCGCCTGCGCCGTCGCGTACGCCTACCTCGTCGCGAGCGGTGCCAAGGTCGTCACCTCGCCCGAGCAGGTGCGCGATCTGGCCCGGCTCGTCAAGAGCGGTGAGGCGTCGGTGCACGACATCGCGCGCGAGCTGCGCCAGTGGAGCCTGTGAGGCGGACGCCTTTACTGCTGCGGCCGCCACGCGGTGCCCAGCACACAGAACGACGTGGGCAGCGCGGGTCCCTTCTCCGGCATCAGCATCCGCCGGTGCGGGCCGAGTTCGAAGCCGGCGCCGCGGACCGCGCCCAGCGGGTCACGGGACAGATGGCAGCCGCCGGTCAGCGCCGGCCACAGCGTGCGGTCCAGGGCGCGCTGCGTGAGGCCCATGACGCGGCCGCCGCCCCGCCCGTGCTCGAAGAACCGCAGCTGGCCGCCCGGCCGCAGCACCCGCCGCGCCTCCCCGAGGGCCCGCTGCACGTCCCGCACGCTGCACAGCACCAGCGACAGCACGACCGCGTCGAAGCCCTCGCTCTTGACCGGCAGCGCCTCCGCCACACCCGGCACCACGTCGACCGGCACGTCGGAACGCAGGGCGTTCTCCACCGCCAGCCTCCGCAGGCCGCGCTCCGGTTCGATCGCGACGACCTCGGCGACCGTGCCCGGGTAGTGCGCGAAGTTCAGCCCGTTGCCCGCGCCGATCTCGATCACCCGGCCGGACAGCCCGGCCAGCAGCCGCTCGCGTATCCCGCCCATACCCATCCGCGTCTCGGCGGCCACGCTGACGCGGGCGTAGTAGCGGGCGAACAGCGGGTGGTGCACGGGATCCCGTGCCACCTTGCCGGTACCGGCGGACCGAAGCGGCATGGAGACCTCCCGGGCAGGACGGGCAGTACCGGAATTGTCCCCCGGACAGGCCCGGCACACCCCCCTCCGACACATACCGCGGAAACCCACGTGGCGGCGCAGGGTGGCCGCGCCCCGGGAAGCCCGCGGCGCGCGGACTCGCCGACTGCTCAACTGCCGGACGGCACTTTCCGGCTGTCTCGGCCGGCCTGCCCGCGGGGCCGCGCGATCGATGAGCACGGGGAGGGGTGTCCTGGTGGCCGACGGGGCGGCTTTCCCCACGGGCCGCGGCGGCGGCCCCTCGTGCCACCTCCGCCTGCTCGCCCTCGCCGCCGTCGCGACATGTGCGAGGGGGCTGCCGGCGGCCATGGCGCCACGGGGCCGACGGGTGACGACCCTGTCGCCAAGGTCGTACCGGGGATCTCGGCGGCCTGCGCGCGGTCGGGCGAGGCGCTCGGCGGCGGTTCACCGCCTCGCGTCGGTCGGCGGGTCGGAGGGCCGAGGGCCCCGGTGCCCCGACCCGCCGAGCGGCGGTCCTGCCGGGGATCAGGCGAACGGGCGTGGGCCCTCCCGGACTCGGAACGCCTCCGCGTCCCACGAGCCGTCGAGTCGCGGGGCCAGCCATGCCGGTGCCGCCGCGCGGAAGGCCTCCGGCGTCAGCGTCGCCGCGTCGGCGGGCAGGGCGCCCTGGAGGGGCGCGTCCGCGACCTCCGGCAGATCGGCGACGTTGCAGCGCGAGGCGAGGTCCGGTGCGGCCGGCCAGCTGCCGATCACGACGCCCGCCAGGTCGAGCCCCCGGGCGCGCACCTCACGCGCCGTCAGTTCCGTGGTGTTGAGCGTGCCCAGCCCCGCCGTCGCCACCACGAGCACCGGCGCCGCCAGCAGCCCGGCCGCGTCCGCCAGGGTCCCGCCCGCCGGGTCGAACCGCACCAGCAGCCCGCCGGCGCCCTCCAGCAGCACCAGATCGTGCTCGGTGGCCAGCTTGGCGGCGGCCTCGGCGATCTCGTGCGGGTGCACCGGTGCCAGCCCGGCGCGCCGCGCCGCGGTCCCCGGCGCCAACGGCTCCGGATAACGTGCCAGTTCGGCCGTCGTGACCGGGCCCGCGAGCCGCGCCACCTCCTCGACGTCCCCGGGCTCCTCGGGCCGTACGCCCGTCTGCGCGGCCTTCAGCACCGCGACCGAACGCCCAGCAGCCCTCGCCGACGCGGCGATCGCGGCCGTCGTGACCGTCTTGCCGACCTCCGTGCCCGTCCCCGTGATCACCAGGATCGGCATGTCATCCCTCCCGCGCGGCCGCGCACACCGCGCGCCCGATCCGTGCCAGGTCCGTGTCGTCCGTGACGTACGGCGGCATCGTGTAGACGAGGTCGCGGAACGGCCGCAGCCACACGCCCTCGCGCACGGCGGCCCGCGTCGCCGCCGTCATGTCCACCTCGTGGTCGAGCTGGACGACGCCGATGGCGCCGAGGACCCGCACCTCACGCACCCCGGGCAGGTCCGCGGCCGGTGCCAGGCCCTCACGCAGCCCCGCCTCGATCCGCTTGACCTCCGCGCGCCAGTCCTGACCGCGCAGCAGCTCGATCGAGGCGCAGGCCACGGCGGCCGCCAGCGGATTGCCCATGAACGTCGGCCCGTGCGCCAGCACCGGCACCTCGCCCCGCGAGATGCCCTCGGCCACCCGCGGCGTGCACAGCGTCGCCGCCATGGTCAGGTAACCGCCGGTCAGCGCCTTGCCGACGCACATCACGTCCGGCGACACGCCCGCGTGCTCCGCCGCGAACAGCGCGCCCGTCCGGCCGAAGCCGGTCGCGATCTCGTCGAACACCAGGAGCACGTCGTGCGCGTCGCACGCCTCGCGCAGCACGCGCAGATACGCGGGGGAGTGGAACCGCATCCCGCCCGCGCCCTGCACCACCGGTTCGACGACGACGGCGGCGAGTTCACCGGCGTGCCGCTCGATCGCCGCGCGCAGCCGCTCCGCGTACGACTCCTCGTACGTGGCCGGAGGCGGGTCGGCGAAGACCTGGCGCGGCAGCACCCCGGTCCACAGCTCGTGCATCCCCCCGTCGGGGTCGCAGACCGACATCGGCTGCCAGGTGTCGCCGTGGTAGCCGCCCCGCCAGGTGAACAGGCGGTGCTTCTCCGGCCGGCCGAGCGAACGCCAGTACTGCAGGCACATCTTGACCGCGACCTCGACCGACACCGACCCGGAGTCGGCGAGGAACACATGCTCCAGACCGTCAGGAGACATGTCGACAAGGAGCTTCGCCAGCCGCACGGCGGGCTCGTGCGTGAGCCCGCCGAACATCACGTGACTCATCCGCGACAACTGTGCGCGGGCGGCCTCGTTCAGCACCGGGTGGTTGTAGCCGTGGATCGCCGACCACCAGGACGACATCCCGTCGATCAGCTCGCCCGAGCCGTCCGCGAGCCGCAGCCGGACCCCGCTCGCCGACTCCACGACGAGCGGTTCCTGCCGGCCGGGCATGGGGCCGTACGGATGCCAGACGTGCCGCCGGTCGAGGTCCAGCAGCTCCGGCACGGACAGGTCAGGCATTGGGCGCAAGGTCCGTTCCGGCACCCCGGCGGCGTACCGCGACCAGGTCCGTACGCGGCTCGGCCGCCTGCGCGGCAGGTGCCGACCCGCAGACCCCGCCGCCCTCGTGCGACCCGCACGCGCCGGCCTCGTGGGACCCGCACCCGGCGTCCCCGTGGGACCCGCAGCCCTCGCCCTGCCCGCTCTCCCGCGACCCGCAGCCGCCGCCCACCCGGTGCTCCGGCAGCGTCACCTGATCGGCGCCCTCCACCTCGAACCCGGCGTCGGCGATCATCTCCAGGTCGGCCTTGCCCGCCTGGCCCTCGCTGGTGAGGTAGTCGCCCAGGAAGACCGAGTTGGCCAGGTGCAGGGCGAGGGGCTGCATGGTGCGCAGATGGACCTCGCGGCCGCCCGCGATGCGCACCTCGGCGTCCGGGCACACGAAGCGCACCATCGCGAGGATCCGCAGACAGCGCTGCGGGGTGAGGTTCCACTCCTTGGCGAGCGGCGTGCCCTCGAACGGGATCAGGAAGTTGACCGGCACCGAGTCGGGGTCCAGCTCGCGCAGCGAGAAGACGACGTCGACCAGGTCCTCGTCCGACTCACCCATCCCCGCGATCAGACCGGAGCAGGCCGACAGGCCCGCCGCGTGCGCCTTCTGCACGGTGTCGACACGGTCGGCGTAGGTGTGGGTGGTCGTGATGTCCGCGTACGTTCCCTCGGACGTGTTCAGGTTGTGGTTGTAGGCGTCGGCGCCCGCATCGCGCAGCCGCTCCGCCTGCCCGTCGGAGAGCAGACCGAGGCAGGCGCACACCTCGACGCCCTCGTTCTGCTCCTTGATCGTCCTGATCGTCTCGGAGACCCGGTCGACGTCCCGGTCGGTCGGCCCGCGACCGCTGGCCACCAGGCAGACCCGTTTGGCCCCGCCCGCGAGCCCCGCGGCGGCGGCCTCGGAGGCCTCGCCGGGCTTCAGCCACGTGTACTTGAGGATCCCGGCCTTGGAGCCGAGCCGTTGGGAGCAGTACGAGCAGTCCTCCGGGCACAGGCCCGACTTGAGGTTGACCAGGTAGTTGAGTTTCACCCTTCGGCCGAACCAGTGGCGGCGCACCTTGCCGGCCGCGGCCACCACATCGAGCAGGTCGTCGTCGGAAGTGGCGAGGACGGCCAGCGCTTCCTCGCGTGTCGGCGTCTCGCGCCGAAGCCCCTTGTCCACCAGCGTGTTCAGCAGGTCCATGAAGGTGATCCTGTCCTAACGCACCGCTTCGGGCCAAGAGGAGACTTCGCACAACCCCGCGTGTTCGACGTGTGGGTATTGCCACACCCTGCGCCCCGATGGGTACCGCTAGTGTCTGTTCACTGCCTACAAAAACACCGGAGGACGGACCCCATGGCGTTCGGCTGGATCGACGAGCAGGCACAGCTGCGCCGGGGCGCCGGACTCGTACGGACCCTGCGGCCGCGCCCGGCGGACTCGCCGCTGCTGGACCTGGCGAGCAACGACTACCTGGGTCTGGCCCGGCACCCCGAGGTCGTCGAGGGCGCCGCGCGGGCGGCGCGGACGTGGGGCGGCGGGGCGACCGGCTCGCGCCTGGTCACGGGCACCACCGCGCTGCACACGGAACTGGAGGGCGAGCTGGCCGCGTTCTGCGGCTTCGAGGCGGCGCTCGTCTTCTCCTCCGGCTACGCCGCCAACCTCGCCGCGGTCACCGCGCTGGCGCCGCACGGCTCACTGATCGTCTCCGACGCGGGCAACCACGCCTCGCTCATCGACGGCTGCCGGCTGGCCCGGGGCACCACACAGGTGGTCGCGCACGCCGACCCGGAGGCGGTGCGCAAGGCGCTGCGCACCCACGACGGACCGGCGGTCGCCGTGTCCGACACGGTCTTCTCGGTGGACGGGGACGAGGCTCCCCTGACCGCCCTTGCGCAGGCGTGCCGGGAGAGCGGCGCGGGGCTGGTCGTGGACGACGCGCACGGCCTCGGGGTACTCGGCGACGGCGGCCGCGGCGCGCCCCACGCCGCGGGGCTCGCGGGCGCGGACGACGTGGTCGTCACGGTCACGCTGTCGAAGTCGCTGGGCAGTCAGGGCGGCGCGGTGCTCGGCCCGGCACGGGTGATCGACCATCTGGTCAACGCGGCCCGGACGTTCATCTTCGACACCGGTCTGGCTCCCGCCGCCACGGGCGCGGCGCTGGCGGCACTGCGGCTGCTGCGTGGTGAGCCGGAGCGCGCGGCGCGGGCGCGTGCGGTGGCCGGTGAACTGCACTCCCGGCTGACGGCGCTGGGCCTGGAGGCGGTACGGCCGGACGCCGCGGTCGTCTCGGTGTGCGCGCCGTCCCCGGAGAGCGCCGTGCGCTGGGCGGCCGACTGCCGTACCGAGGGGCTCGCCGTGGGCTGCTTCCGACCTCCTTCCGTGCCCGACGGCATCTCCCGGCTGCGGCTGACGGCCCGCGCGGACCTCTCCGGGGACCAGATCGAACGCGCTGTACGAGTCATCGGCGACACGCGACCATGAGTCGGCGAACCACGGCCGTGCGTCGCGCTGTTCGGAATCGATCAGGGATGATCCGACCTGATCAGAGGTGAGCCGTGAATCCCGCCCAGCTCTCGGGGGAGAAGAGCAGCGCGGGTCCGGCGGGGTCCTTCGAGTCACGTACGGCGAGCAGGCCGGCCCATGGGCCCAGGTCCGGCCGGGCTGTCTCGACGCAGTTGTTGGCGCCGGTGCTGTAGCTGCTGCGCAGCCAGTGCACACCGAGCAGTCGCGTGCTGGAGGGTACGTTCCGAGGCAGTGCGGTCATGGTGCCTCCTTACGCGCCGTCACCTATCCCGGCGATGTAGTCCAACGATTCCTCGGGTGAAAGGGCGTGGAACTGAAGGGCGTTGAAGGCCTCCGTGTAGGCCTCTACGTCTTCTTTCCTTTCGAGGTAGAGGCTACTCGTCAAGTGGTCGAGAACCACAACATCCAGATCAGAAGTGCTCGAAAATGAGAAGATAACGAAAGGCCCGGTGATGCCGATGTGCGCCCCCGCGGCGAAGGGCAGCACCTGGAGCCGCACCTGGGGCAGGCGGGCGGCCTCCACCAGCCGCTCCAGCTGGCGCGCCATCACCTCCGGGCCGCCGACCTCCCGGCGCAGCACGGCCTCGTCGAGCACCGCGCTCAGCACCAGCGGGGGCTGCGAACGCAGCACGTCCTGCCTGGCCAGGCGTACCTCCACCAGCGCGTCCAAGCGGTCCTCGGCCAGTCCCTCCACCGCGGCGCGGGTCACGGCGCGGGCGTACTCGGGAGTCTGGAGCAGTCCCGGGACGACGGAGGTCTCCAGGGTGCGCATGGCGCCGGCCTGCGACTCCAGGCTGATGAAGTCGCGGTACGTGGGCGGCAGCACCCCCTTGTAGGCGTGCCACCAGTGGTCGCGGCCCTGACCGCCGCCGGAGCCCGCCAACGCCAGAAGGAGATCCCTGAGTTGGGCGTCGTCCACCCCGTAGGCGTCCAGGAGTAACCGCACATCGGCCGGTTTCACGCCGCTCGCGCCGGTCTCGATCCGGCTCACTTTCGACTGGTGCCATCCCACCAGCCGCGCCGCCTCACCGCTCGTGAGGCCCGCGCGGCCTCGCAGTGTGCGCAATTCGGCGCCCAGTTTCCGGCGGCGCACCGCGGGACCGTACTGCATGGGCTACTCCTTACTCCTTCCGAGCCGCCCAAATACGCTCTGCCGTCGCAGAGTTCACCGCTTCGAGCGACAGATATATGCATATCTTGGTGGATCGCCACCGCTACCGGGCTTTGAGTGGCAGTCTGGCGAAGAAGCACCAGTCCGGGACCGTACTCGAACCATCCGCTCCGTGTCGGACTGCGGTCCCGTGGGAAAGGGACGACGTCGCCATGGCAGACCATCTGGAAGCATCCGTCACTCTGCCGAGCGATCCCGCCTCGGTCTCCACAGCCCGGACCTACGTCGTCAGCACCCTGGCGGAATGGGGTCTGCCACCGGAGACCGAGGCGGCCGACACGATCAGGCTCATCATCTCCGAACTCGCCACCAACGCCGTCCAGCACACCCTCGGTCAGTCGCCCACCTTCACGGTCGCGATGCGGCTCGACCGCGACGAGCAGCTCCGCATCGGAGTGACCGACAGTCACCCGCGCTTCCCCAAAAGACTTCCGGCCGCCGTCCAGCAGGACAACGGCCGCGGCATGGTCATCATCCGCTGGCTCGCCGCGGAATGCGGCGGCCGCCTCAGAGTCCGCCCGACCCGCGAGGGCGGCAAGACGGTCTCGATCGAACTCCCGTGGACGGTCCCGGCCCGCCTGGGTGGCCAGCAGGAGTTGTAGCCCTTCCGGGGGCAGAGGCGCGGGGATCCGGCGAGGAGCGGCGCCGGGCGCCCCGGGGTACGCGCTGTGCGGGTTCCGACGCGCCCCGGGCCGGACACGGAGCCGGCGGCACAGAGGGGCAGGTTTGCAGAGTCCGCCTGACCCGCGAGGGCGGTAAGACGGTGTCCATCGAACTGCCCTGGACGGTCCCGGCCCGCCTGCAGGAGCCGTAGCGCTTCGGGGGCAGAGGCGCGGGGATCCGGCGAGGAGCGGCGCCGGGCGCTCCGGGGTACGCGCCGTGCGGGCTCCGACGCCCCGCGGGCCGGACACAGACCTGGCAGCACGAAGGGGCACGTTCGCAGAGTCCGCCTGACCCGCGAGGGCGGCAAGACGGTGTCCATCGAACTGCCCTGGACGGTCCCGGCCCGCCTGGGCGGCCAGCAGGAGCCGTAGCTCTTCGGGGGCAGAGACGCGGGGATCCGGCGAGGAGCGGCGCCGGGCGCTCCGGGGTACGCGCTGTGCGCTCCGACGCGCCGCGGGCCGGACACGGAGCCGGCGGCACGGACGGGCACGTTGCGGCGTCACGGCGGTCGCGGAGGGCCGGAGCCGGGCGGGACTGCCGGGCTCGGGCGGGCCGGCGCGGGCCCTCGTCGTCCAGGGCGACCCGGCGGCAGCCCTCGGTGCGAGTCCGCGTCGCCCCGGGCCCTGTGCCCGCCCGACGGCGCCACGGGCCCCAGCCGGGGCTCCTGTGCCGTAGCCCCGCACGGCGGGACGCCCGTGCCCCGGAGGGCGTCACGGGCGGCGGGACGCCCGTGCCCCGGAGGGCGTCACGGGCGTCCCGCGGGTCGTTCTCGGCGCGAACCCGCCGACGCGTCGTGCCGAGCCCGCGTCACGGGCGGGGCGGCGGCGTCCCCTCCGGGCGCCGCCACCGCCACCCGGGGGTCACTTGACCCGGCCGTACCAGACGCTCTTGGTCCAGATCTTCTGGAGCCGCACCACGTCCCCGGTCTTCGGGGCGTGCCAGATCTTCCCCTTCCCGGCGTAGATCCCCACGTGGTAGACGTTCGACCCGGAGTGGAAGAACACGAGGTCGCCGGCCTTGCGGCTCCTGGCCCCGATGTGGCGGGTCTTGTTGTACTGCTGGGCGGCCGTGCGGGGCAGCTTCTTGCCCGCCTTCTTGAACGAGTACAGGGTCAGCCCGGAGCAGTCGAACCTGCGCGGCCCGGTGGCGCCCCACCTGTAGGGGGCGCCCTTCTTCGAGGCGGCGATCTGGAGTGCCTTCGTCGCCGTCGTGGCGGCCGCGGCCTCGGAGGCGAGGCCCGGAGCCACGACGGAGCCGCCCACCGCGGCGAGGGTGAGGGCCGAGGCCGTACCGGCACGGGCCATCAGCGACGGGACACGATTGAGCGCGGTCATGCGCAACCCTTCGTCAGCCGCCTGTGAAGGATGACCTGTCGGATTCGGGCTGGCGAAGTAGCCCGGCCGCGTTGCCACGGCTTCACCCCAAGGGACGCTCGGAGATTGCGCTCCGGCGACCCGTCGTGCTTGGGTCCTCCACTCCTGCCGATCCACTCCTGTCGACCGGTCATCCGGGCGGCGGCAGGACTCGGCGTCCGCCCGGACCGCCCCGCCGCGGCGGCGGGGGCTTGTCGTCAGTCAGGGATCTTGACTCACGGAAGTCCGAAAATCCCAACGCAATCGGGGATTTGTGGCGTTACTCACCACTCACCCGTTCGGGTGGACATCCCCCTGTTCGAACCGGTGTCAAGGGCGCCACGCCACCCCGGACCAGCGACGGAAGGCCTCATCACGCCCCGAGGCAGGTCGCGTTGCGCAACCGCAAGGGCACCGAAAAAGGAGGGGGAAGTCATCCGGACGGCGGTAGCCCTTTTGGTCCGTTTCAACTCCCGGCCGCACGAACCGTCATGACACCCGGTGACCCGGGACGGCGGCGGGTGGATCGGTCCTGCCGCACCTGTCGGAGCGCGGTGCAACGGCGTCGGCGCGCACAAGTGGCGCTCCATGACGATCTCCGCGCACCGGCGCCTTGGCGGGCGCGCGGTCCACGACTCGGTCGCCGTCGCACGCCGTGCCGGCCGACACGGTCCGGCTGACCGGCCGTCACCCGATCGGCCGGGACGCGAAGAGGCCGTGCGCCCCGTCCGCTACAGCGGGGCGCACGGCCGGTCCGTGGTCAGAGTGCCGGCGCGGGCTCCCGCTCGGCCACGACCTCGCGCGCCGCCCCGGTACGGGACTTCAGCGCGCTGCCCAGCAGTACCGCGCCGAGCCCGATCGCGGCCCACCAGGTGAGGGTGAGAGCCGGGCCGAGGGAGGCCGCGCCGTCGAAGTACGACACCGAGCGCAGCAGCGTCGTCCCCGCGCCCGGCGGCAGCCACTGGCCGATCGTCCCGGCGGGCTCGGGCAGCATCTGCGGCGCCGACGCCGCCCCCGAGAGCGGGTTGCCGAACAGCATCAGCGTGCCGCCAGCGACGGCGATCCCGGCGCGGCCCACCAGGGCGGCTAGCCCCGCGACGGCGCCGCTCACCGCCAGCGTGGACAGCCCGAGGACGGCGGCCTCGGCCCACCAGTTCCCGGTGAGGACCCCCAGCCAGCTGTGCGCGATCGCGGCGGCGCCGACGCCGACCAGCGCGGACGCGCCCACCAGTGCGGTCACCGCCCGGATCCCGCGCAGCCCCCGCACGGAGACGGCCGCGCCCGCCGCGATCCCGCCCAGCGCCAGCGGCAGCACGCTCGCGGCAAGTGCGGCGCCCCGCGGGTCGGTCTCCGGGGCGGCCACCACGTCCACCGTCCGCGGCGGGGTGCCGTCGGCGGACATCGCCTGCTGGAGCAGTTGCGCGACCACCGGGCCGGCGGCCGAGGCGGTCAGCAGCTCGGGACCCTGGGCGGTGACGACGACGGCGCCGTACACCGTCCGGTCCTCGACGGCCTCGCGGGCGGCGGCCTCGTCGGCGTACCGGTGGACCTCGAAGGCGCCCGGATGCCGTGCCAGCTGCCGCTCGACCTGCGCGGTGGCGGTGGCCGGACCCGCGACACCGAGCGGCAGGTCGTGCGGCGCGGTCCGGGCGGCCGGCCAGGCGAAGGCCCACAGCGCGAGCGCCGCCACGAGCGGGACGAGGACGACGACCGCGACGACCTGCCGGGCGCCGGGTCGGGTGGGCTGCGTGCCGGTTGGCGTGGACATGGAGTTCCCCCTAGGGTGGACGCCTCAAAAAGAAGGATCGTTCGTTTTTGGCTTCACCACCGTGCGCCGAAGGGCGTGCCCTTGTCAAGAAAGAATGTTCGTTCTACATTCGGGACATGGCTCGTGTATCCCAGGAACACCTCGACGCCCGCCGCCGGCAGATCCTCGACGGCGCCGCCGTCTGCTTCGCCCGCAACGGCTTCCACGCCACGTCGATGCAGGACGTGCTCAAGGAGGTGAACCTCTCCGCGGGCGCCGTCTACCGCTACTTCAGCGGCAAGGAGGAGCTGATCGCGGCGATCGTCGCCGAGGTGCTCGGCTCGGTCCGCGCGGCCTTCGAGGAGGCGGCGCGCCAGAGCCCGCCCCCGCCGCCGGACGAGCTCGTCGCGGCGGTCCTCGGACGGACGCTCGCCGCCCGGGAGAACCTCACCGTGGACGGCCGGCCCGCCTTCCCGCGGCTGGTCATCCAGGTGTGGGCGGAGACCCTGCGCAACGAGGACCTGAGGGCCGTCCTCGGCGAGGGGTACGCCTCGGTGCGCGCGGCCTGGGCGCGGATCGTCGAGAGCTACCAGAGCGCCGGCATGATGTCGCGGGACGTCGAACCGGACCGTGTGGCCCGCACGATGATCGCCGCCGTGATCGGCTTCCTCGCGCAGCAGTCCCTCTTCGGGCCCGCCCCGGTCGAGGTCCTCCGCGACGGACTGCGCGCGCTGATGGGCATGCGGGACCAGGCAGCCGCGGCCCCTGGGTCACAGTTCGGTTAACGTGCCCGAAACGCACGCCAACTAGCGTGCCCCTCCACGCCGTCGGGGAGTCCGGCCGGTGGCGGCGGCAACCGGGCCCCGCACGGCCCGGAGCGAGGATGTGAGGTGGCACGTGCAACTGACCCCGCACGAGCAGGAGAGACTGCTGATCCACCTGGCGGCGGACGTGGCCGAGAAGCGCCGCGCCCGCGGGCTGAGACTGAACCACCCCGAGGCCGTCGCCCTCATCACCTCACACATTCTCGAAGGCGCACGCGACGGCCGCACGGTCGCCGAACTCATGGCCTCCGGACGGAAACTGCTCACCCGGGACGACGTCATGGACGGCATCCCCGAGATGATCCACGACGTGCAGGTCGAGGCGACCTTCCCGGACGGCACGAAACTCGTCACCGTCCACGACCCGATCGTGTGAGGCGGCCGCGATGATCCCCGGAGAGATCCTCTTCGCCGACGGCCCGATCGCCTACAACCAGGGCCGCGAGGTCACCCGCCTCACCGTGCTCAACGCGGCCGACCGGCCCGTCCAGGTCGGCTCCCACTACCACTTCGCCGAGGCCAACCCCGGCCTGGAGTTCGACCGCGCCGCGGCGCGCGGCAAGCGGCTCGACATCGCCGCGGGCACCGCCGTGCGCTTCGAGCCGGGCATCCCCGTCGACGTCGCACTCGTCCCGCTCGCCGGTGCCCGCGTGGTGATCGGTCTGCGCGGGGAGACCGGAGGTGCCCTCGATGCCTGAGATCTCGCGCGCCGCCTACGCCGACCTGTTCGGCCCGACGACCGGTGACCGCATCCGGCTCGCCGACACGGATCTGCTGATCGAGATCGAGGAGGACCGCAGCGGCGGGCCCGGACGCGCCGGTGACGAGGCGGTGTTCGGCGGCGGCAAGGTCATCCGCGAGTCCATGGGGCAGTCGCGTGCCACGCGCGCGGACGGCACGCCCGACACCGTCGTCACGGGCGCCGTGATCGTCGACCACTGGGGGATCGTCAAGGCCGACGTCGGCATCCGCGACGGCCGGATCACCGGGATCGGCAAGGCGGGCAACCCCGACACCATGGACGGGGTGCATCCGGCGCTGGTCGTCGGACCGGAGACCGAGATCGTCGCGGGCAACGGGCGGATCCTCACCGCCGGGGCCATCGACGCCCATGTGCACTTCATCTGCCCGCAGATCGCCGACGAGGCGCTGGCCTCGGGTGTCACGACCCTCGTCGGCGGCGGCACCGGACCCGCCGAGGGCTCCAAGGCGACCACCGTCACGCCCGGCCCCTGGCACCTGGCCCGGATGCTGGAGGCGATGGAGCAGTACCCGCTCAACATCGGCTTCCTCGGCAAGGGCAACACCGTCTCGCACGAGGCGATGCTCTCCCAGATCCGTGGCGGTGCCCTCGGGCTGAAGCTGCACGAGGACTGGGGCTCCACCCCGGCCGTCATCGACGCCTCGCTGACCGTCGCCGAACGCACCGGCATCCAGGTCGCCATCCACACCGACACCCTGAACGAGGCCGGGTTCGTCGGCGACACCCTGGCCGCGATCGCCGGGCGCGGCATCCACGCTTACCACACGGAGGGTGCGGGGGGCGGGCACGCGCCGGACATCATGAGCGTGGTCTCCGAGCCGTACGTGCTGCCGAGTTCGACGAACCCGACGCGGCCGTTCACCGTCAACACCGCCGAGGAGCACCTCGACATGCTGATGGTGTGCCACCACCTCAACCCGGCGGTGCCCGAGGACCTCGCCTTCGCCGAGTCCCGGATCCGGCCGTCCACCATCGGGGCGGAGGACATACTGCACGACCTGGGCGCGATCTCGATCATCTCCTCGGACGCGCAGGCCATGGGCCGGGTCGGCGAGGTCGTCCTGCGGACCTGGCAGACCGCGCACGTGATGAAACGGCGGCGCGGCGCGCTGCCCGGCGACGGTCGGGCGGACAACCGCCGGGTACGTCGCTATGTCGCCAAATACACGATCAACCCGGCGCTGGCGCAGGGCCTCGCGCGCGAGGTCGGCTCCGTGGAGACCGGGAAGCTCGCCGACCTCGTGCTCTGGGAACCGGCGTTCTTCGGCGTCAAGCCGCTCCTCGTCCTCAAGGGCGGACAGATCGCGTACGCGCAGATGGGCGACGCCAACGCGTCGATCCCGACACCGCAGCCCGTCCTGCCCCGGCCGATGTACGGGGCGATCGGGCGGGCGCCGGCCGCCAACTCCCTGAACTTCGTGGCGCCGCTCGCCGTCGAGGACGGGCTGCCGGAGCGGCTCGGGCTCGGCAAGCGGTTCGCCGCCATCGACTCGACGCGCGGGGTGACCAAGGCCGACATGCGGGAGAACGACGCCCGGCCCGACGTGCGCATCGACCCCGACAGCTTCGCCGTGCGCATCGACGGGGAGCTGGTCGAGGCGGAACCGGCCGCCGAACTGCCCATGGCCCAGCGGTACTTCCTCTTTTGAGACGGGGCGGCGCAGATGTCACGTGCGGCACTCATGGTGCTGGCCGACGGCCGCTTCCCCGCCGGGGGGCACGCGCACTCCGGCGGGGCCGAGGCCGCGGTGCGGGCGGGGCGCGTCACGGGCGCCGCGAGCCTGGAGGAGTTCTGCCGGGGCCGGCTGCATACGACGGGCCTGGTGTCCGCCGCCCTCGCCGCGTCGGCGGCGCTCGGTGTCGACCCGGTGGAACTGGACGCGGCGGCGGACGCGCGGACGCCGTCCCCCGCGCTGCGGCGCGCGGCGCGCAGGCTGGGGCGGCAGTTGCTGCGGGCCGCGCGGGCGACCTGGCCGTCCGGGGAGCTGGACGACCTGGCGCGGGCGTTCCCCAAGGGGGCGCACCAGCCGGTGGTGCTGGGGCTCGTGGCGCGGGCGGCCGGGCTCGGGGCGGCCGACGCGGCCTACTGCGCGGCGTACGACTGCGTGAGCGGGCCGGCCGGTGCGACGGTGCGGCTGCTGAGCCTGGACCCGTTCGAGGCGACCGCGGTGCTGGCCCGGCTGGCGCCCGAGGTGGACCGGGTCGCCGTCCGGGCGGCCGAGGTGGCGCGGGACGTCGCCGCGGACGGGGCCGACATGCTGCCCGCGGCGTCGGCACCGCTGCTGGAGATCGGGGCGGAGGCCCATGCGGCCCGGGGCACGCGCCTGTTCGCCTCATGACCCCCCCACACCCCACCACCGGCCCCCTGCCGGGGGCTTCGTTTCCTGCCTCAACCCGCCCCCTGCCCGGGCTTCGCCCTGCCCCAGCCCGCTCCCTGCCTGGGCTTCGCCCTGCCTGGGCTTCGCGCCCTGCCGGGGGTTTCGCTTCCTGCTCCGGCTCGGCTCCTGTTGGGGGTTGGCGTCCGGCCGAGGGGCTTCGCACCCTGGCCCGGCCCGCCCCCTGCCGGGGGGTTCGCGTCCGGTCCAGGGCCTCGCCCCTGCCCAGTGTCTTTGCCCCGGCCCACCTCGCCTCCCTGCCGCTCAGGGGCTTCGCCCCGCCCGTCCGTCGTTCCCCCCTCCGGGGCTCGCCCCGAAAGGAGCCGTCGTCATGCATCTCGACCACGTCCCTCACGGCGCCGTCGCCGTCAGCGCCGATGCCCGTCGGCCCGACGGGCGGCGGCGGGCCCTGCGGATCGGGCTCGGTGGGCCCGTGGGGTCCGGGAAGACCGCGACCGTCGCCGCGCTCTGCCGGGCGCTGCGGGACGAGCTCTCCCTCGCGGTCGTCACGAACGACATCTACACCCGCGAGGACGCCGAGTTCCTGCTCCGGGAGGCCGTACTGCCACCGGAACGGATCACCGCCGTGGAGACGGGAGCCTGCCCGCACACCGCGATCCGGGACGACATCTCCGCGAACCTCGAAGCGGTCGAGGACCTGGAGGACGAGGTCGGGCCGCTGGACCTGATCCTGGTCGAGTCCGGCGGGGACAACCTCACCGCCACCTTCTCCAAGGGCCTCGTCGACGCGCAGGTCTTCGTCATCGACGTGGCCGGCGGCGACGACGTCCCGCGCAAGGGCGGCCCCGGCGTCACCACCGCCGACCTGCTGGTCGTGAACAAGACCGACCTCGCCCCGTACGTCGGCTCCGACCTGGCCCGGATGGCCGCCGACGCCAAGGCCCAGCGCGCCGAACTGCCCGTCGTGTTCCAGTCGCTGCGCGACGAGCGTGGGGTTCGGGACGTGGCCGCGTGGGTGCGCGGGCGGCTCGCCGCGTGGACGGCGTGAGCGCGACGGCCACCGGCGTACGCGCCACCGCCCGGATCGTCGCCCGCGCCGACGGACGCGGCGGTACGGCGCTGCCGGTACTGGCGGGCGAGGGGCCACTGGCGCCGCGCCGGACGCGGGGGAGCGCGGACGAGGCCCGGGTGATGCTGGTCGGCGCGATGAGCGGCCCCCTCGGCGGCGACCACTTCACGGTCGAGGCCGGCGTGGGGGAGGGGGCCCGGCTGTACGTCGGGTCCGCCGCCGCCACCTGCGCGCTGCCGGGGCAGGCCAAGGGCGAGGCCCGCTACGACGTCCGCCTGACCGTGGCGGACGGCGGAGAACTGCGCTGGCTGCCGGAGCAGTTGATCTCCGTGCGCGACAGCGACCTGCACGTGCGCACCCGGGTCGATCTGGGTCCGGCCGCCCGTCTCGTCCTGCGCGAGGAGCAGGTGCTCGGACGTGCGGGTGAGGAACCGGGCCGGCTCGTCAGCCGTCTGTCGGTGCGGATCGCCGGGCGGACCGTCCTCGACCAGGAGCTGTCCTGCGGTCCGGGCGCGCCGGGCGGCTGGGACGGCCCGGCCGGACTCGGCGGAGCCCGCGCCGTCGGGCAACTGGTCGTCGTGCGGTCGGAGTTCTCGGAGCATCCGGTGCGGGCCCGGGTCGTGGGCGAGGGCGCCGCGGTGCTGCCGCTCGCCGGACCGGCCGCTCTGGTGACCGCGGTCGCGCCGGACGCGCTGCGCCTGCGACGTACGCTGGACGCGATGCTGGACGAGCTGTCGGCCACGTTCGGATAACGATCCGGCCAGCGAACTTGCCTATCCGGTTATCGGATTGGCAAAGAAGGGCGACGGCCCCTTTCTCGGCGACCTCACAGCGGACAGGATCACCCGTACTCATCGAAACGGTGTACGGGAGGCCCCACTTGAGGGACATCAGACCGAAGAGGCGGACAGCGGCCATGGGTTCGGCCGGACTGCTCGTCGCGGCGACGCTCATAGCCGGCGCGGTGGCCGCGCCCACCGCCACCGCGAGCGCCGGCGACGGCGCCGAACGCGCCCGCCACGGTCAGGGCCAGGAGTCCTGGGGTGTCGCGGTCGCCGCGGCCCGCGCCGCCCGGGCCGGCGTCGACTGGAAGGACTGCCCCGCCGACTGGGGGCTGGAGAAGCCGATCCAGTGCGGCTGGGTCACCGTGCCGGTCGACTACGCCAAGCCCTACGGCAAGCAGATCAAACTCGCCGTGGACCGTATCGGCAACACCGGCGGCGAGCGGGAGCGCCTCGGCGCCCTCGTCTACAACCCGGGCGGCCCCGGCGGCTCCGGACTGCGTTTCCCGCGCCGGGTCACCACGAACAACGCCGTCTGGGCCAAGGTGGCCAAGGCCTACGACTTCGTGGGCTTCGACCCGCGCGGCGTCGGCAAGTCGGCGCCCATCTCCTGCGTCGACCCGCAGGAGTTCGTCAAGGCGCCGAAGCTCGACCCGGTGCCCGGCTCCGAGGCCGACAAGCGCGCCCAGCGCAAGCTCGCCCGCGAGTACGCCGAGGGCTGCCAGGAGCGCAGCGGCGCCATGCTGCCGCACATGACGACGCCGAACACCGCGCGCGACCTGGACGTGGTCCGCGCCGCGCTCGGCGAGAAGCGGCTCAACTTCCTCGGCGTCTCGTACGGCACCTACCTCGGCGCGGTCTACGGCACGCTCTTCCCGCGCCACGTCGGCCGCATGGTCGTGGACAGCGTGGTCAACCCGTCGCGGGAGAAGATCTGGTACCAGGCCAACCTGGACCAGGACGTCGCCTTCGAGACGCGCTGGAAGGACTGGCAGGACTGGGTCGCGAAGAACGACGCCACCTTCCACCTGGGCGACACCCGCGCCGAGGTGCAGGACAAGTGGCTCCAGCTGCGTGCCACCGCGAAGAAGAACCCCCTCGGCGGCGTGGTCGGCCCGGCCGAGCTGATCTCCTTCTTCCAGAGCGCCCCGTACTACGACTCCTCGTGGGTCCCGGTCGCCACCGTCTTCAGCCAGTATGTCGCCGGGGACACCCAGGCCCTCGTCGACGCCGCCGCCCCGGACCTGTCCGACACCGTGGGCAACGCCGACGCGGAGAACGGCAACGCCGTCTACACCGCCGTCGAGTGCGCGGACGCCAAGTGGCCCACCAGCTGGCAGCGGTGGGACCGCGACAACACCCGGCTGCACCGCGACCACCCGTTCATGACCTGGGCCAACGCCTGGATGAACCTGCCGTGCGCCACCTGGCCCGCCAAGCAGAACACCCCGCTGGACGTGCGGACGGGCAAGGGTCTGCCCCCGGTCCTGATCGTGCAGTCGGAGCGCGACGCGGCCACGCCGTACGAAGGCGCCCTCGAACTGCACCAGCGGTTCAAGGGCTCCCGCCTGATCACCGAGAGGGGCGCGGGCTCGCACGGGGTCACCAGCCTGGTCAACTCCTGCGTCAACGACCGGGTCGACGCCTATCTGCTCACCGGCGAGCTGGACGCCAAGGACGTGACGTGCGCCCCGCACGCCACGCCCAGGCCGTAAGGTCCGCTCATACGCCGCGAGGGGCGGCCGGCGCACCCGCCGGCCGCCCCTCGCGGAACCAGGCGTCCTCGGCGGCGTAGTCGAAGAGATCGCCGTACGCCTGGAACATCTTCGGGTACGCCTCCTTCCAGTCCCGCCCGGACAGCTGGCGCTCGATCCACTCGACGGTCTCCGGCAGCGTCTCGGCGTAGCGCACCACCGGCCGGTACCCCAGCTCCCGCTCCGCCGCCGCCATGTCGCACACCACGGGCACCGGGACCGACCACGGACTGTCGCCCACCGAGGGGGCGGGCGGCGGGCCCTCGACCAGGACGGTCTCCGTCTCGACGCCCATCACCGCGTCGATCGCGGTGGCGATGTCCCGCACCGGCGGCGCCTCCACGTCGCAGGCGTTCAGGGTGCGCGAGCCGGGGCGGGCCGCCGCGAGGCGGATCAGCTCGGCGAGGGTGTGGACACTCACCGGATGGAAGCGGCTGCGGCCGCCGTACGCGAGGACGCGGCGGGTGCGGCCGTCGAGGTTGCGCTTGACGAAGTAGAGCTCGCGGGGCGTGCGGCAGTGCGGGCCGTGCACCGCCCCGGCGCGCAGCAGCGTGGTGGGCAACCGGTCGCCGGCCGCCAGCAGTTCCTGTTCGAGGGCCGCCTTGCGGGTGCTGTACGAGGAGTCGCCGGGCGCCACCGTGCCCAGGCTCTCGGGCAGGGGCACCGGGTACTCGGGGAAGCCGTCCGGTTCGGCCTGGGTGTCGAAGCCGCGGCCCTTGTCGTCCTCGTAGACCGACACGCTGGAGATCACCACCGCCGAGCCGATCCGCCCGGCCAGGTCCGTGAGCTGCCGGGCGTGTTCGCGCCCGAAGGCGACGACGTCGACCACGAGGTCGCAGCCGTCGCCGATCAGCGCGGCCAGCGCCGCGTCGTCGCTCCGGTCCAGCCGTTCCGCCCGCACCTCCGCGGGCCAGGTCTCGTCCCGTCCGCCGCCCCGGGACGCGGCCGTCACCTCCCAGCCGTCCCGTGCGAGGGCACGCACCGCCGGGCGCCCGATCTGGCCTGTCGCTCCGATCACCACAGCACGTCTCATGGGGGCGACCGTAGGCCGCGCCGACGGGGCGGGCCAGGGATTTCGGCTCAGAGCAGAGGAGCCGGGCGGCACGGTCCGGGTCAGCGCAGCGGCGTGCGCCGGAACCTGCGCTCCCGCTGCTCCGCCTTCTGCGAGGCCTCCGCCTTGACGACGGCCGCGTACCGGTCGACGTACTCCTGCTCGGACAGCGTCAGGATGGCGTACATGATCTCGTCCGTGATGGCCCGCAGGACGGCCTTCTCGTTCTCCATGCCGGCGTAGCGGGAGAAGTCGAGGGGCTCGCCGAAGCGGATCACGACGGGGTGCAGGCGGGGGACGACCTTGCCCGGCGGCTGGGCCTCGAAGGTGCCGATCATCGCGCACGGGATCACCGGGACGCCGGCCTTGAGGGCCATGACCGCGACCCCGACCTTGCCCTTGTAGAGGCGGCCGTCGTGGGAGCGGGTGCCCTCCGGGTAGATGCCGAGCAGTTCGTCCTTGCTCAGTACCCCGAGGCCCTCGCGGATCGCGGCCTGGCCGGCGTCCTTACCGGAGCGGTCGACCGGGATCTGCCCGGCGCTGCGGAAGAACGTCGCCGTCAGCCGGCCCTTGATGCCGGGACCGGTGAAGTACTCCGCCTTCGCCAGGAAGGTGATGCGGCGCTTGAGGATCGCCGGCATCAGGAAGTGGTCCGAGAAGGAGAGATGGTTGCCCGCGACGATCGCCGCGCCCGAGGCCGGCACATGCTCCAGCCCTTCGATCCGGGGCCGGAAGACCAGTCTGAGCAACGGCCCGAGAAGGACGTATTTGAGCAGGTAGTAGAACAACGGGTGGCTCCTCACTCCGTCGGTTCGGCGCCCCGCAGCGTTCTCGCAGGTCAACCAGCACGTCGTGAGGTGTCAGTGTAGGCGCGGGCGGGAGGCTGGGAAACCGGTACGGCGCCGGGGGAGTGCGCCGTACCGGTGGCTCTTCATTCGGTTGCGCCGAGCGACCAGCGCGGACTGCTGCCGGTGAGGCGGCAGGTGAGGAAATACAGCGGTATCGGAGGCGTGTACGGCGAGCCGTCCGCGGGGGAGTGCAGCAGCCGCGGGTGGCTCGGGCCAGGCCTCGGACGGGTGGCCGTCCAGGACGGATCGCCCATCCGGGCGCCGATCGCGTACGTCGTGCTGGGTGGCCAGGTGATCCCGATGTGTGATCCGGACGGGACGATCCACCACCAGTGCCGGTCGTCGGCGAAGACGCAGCCGACGCGGGGGAGCGCGTCCAGGATGGTCTCGCCGTGTTCCGGCGAGGTGCCCACGGCGTCGTAGCCGAGGCTCGTGGGCAGCTGCGGCGGGATCGGCAGGCGGAGCCGGTCGCCCCGGGCGGGGGCGGGACGGAGCGTCGTGGCGGAGCGGCAGGGGTGCGGGTCACGGCTGTGCGGTCGGAACATGGGGGACTGATCCTTCGGCCGAGTGGGGGACGGGCCGGGCGGGGGGTGTCGCGGGGGTGGGCGGGACGGGCGGGGAGGGGGTCGTCGTCAGGTCGGCCCAGACGACGCGTCCCGTGCGGTTCGGGGCGGGTCCGACACCCCAGTCGTCGCAGACCGCCTCGACCAGGACGAGCCCGCGGCCGTTCTGGTCGTCGGGGCAGGCCTGGCGGGACGCCGGGAGCGTGGAGCCGAGGTTCTGGTCCTCGACCTCGACGCGGAGCCGGCGTCCGACGAGGTGCAGCCGGCACACGATCCGCTCGCTGCCCGAGTGGGTCACCGCGTTGGTGACCAGCTCGGAGGTGACCAAGACAGCGTTGTCAACGTCGTCGGCGTGGATGTGCCACGACGTCAGCGTCCGGCGCACGGCGCGCCGGGCCACACCGGCCGATTCCGGGGTCGCCGGCAGGACGAACGTGTGGGCCCGGTGGGCGGGCAGATCCCCGGAGGCGAGGCGGTCGGGGCCTTTCGGCCCGGGGAGTCGACCTGCGAACTCGCCTCCGGGTGACTGCGGGGCGCGCGTCGCCCTCGACGGCGCCCGGAGCGGGTGCTCCGGGCCGGGCAGTGCGTCGAGGGGATCGGCGCCGGCCAGGCGGAGGGCCTGTCGCGCGGTGGTGGCGCGGTCGGGGAGGTCATGCCCGGGCAGGTGGTCCACCGGGTGGGGGAGGGAGGGCGGAGCCATCGCCGTACGCCTTTCGTCTGCCATGTGCGTCATCGCCGTACAGCTGTCGGGTCGGCCGGATGCGCGTGGTGGTGACGGAGGTGCAATACGCGCCGCATGTCGGTGAGTTGTGGAACGGCCTCCCCCAACTGGGCCGTTCCGCCGCACCGTTCGGTGTGCCGTGGACAGTGGGTCCACTGTGGCACCCGCCGACAACTGCTCGCAAGCCACAAGTTGAAATTTGCAATTGGCCGGGTGCATGCTGCTCTCGCCAGGAAATGATCGAATGGCATTCCGTTACTGACCGCGTGAGACGGTGGCCCTGGAGCCGACGGCATGAGGGGGTAGGGCGTGACCGCGGAAACCGACTGGGGCGGCGCTCCCTCCGTGCTGCGCATGATCCTCGGCAGACAGCTGGAGGAGCTGCGGACCCGGGCCGGGCTCACGTTCGAGCAGGCGGGTGCCGCGATCGGCGTCAGCCACTCCACGATCCGCCGGATGGAGGCCGCCAAGGTGGCCCGGCTCCGGCTCCCGGACGCCGAGAAGCTGCTCCAGGTCTACGGAGTGACGGACCAGCAGGAGATCGACACCTTCCTGAAGTCGGTGCGCGAGGCCAACAAGCGCGGCTGGTGGCACACCTACCGGGACGTGCTGCCGGACTGGTTCGCCGCCTATCTGAGCCTGGAACAGGCGGCGTTGCAGATCCGTGCCTACGAGAACCAGTTCGTGCACGGTCTGCTGCAGACGGAGAGCTACGCCCGTGCCCTGCTCGGCGCCGGCAATCCGCACGCCCAGGCCGAGGCGACCGAACGCCGGGTCGCACTGCGGATGCGCCGCCAGGAGCTGCTGACCCGCCCGGCGCCGCCGCGGCTGTGGGTCGTGATGGACGAGACCGTGCTGCGCTGGCCGGTCGGCGGCGCGGACGTCATGCGCGCACAGGTCGACCATCTGATCGAGGTGAACCGGCTGCCGCACGTGACCCTGCAGATCATGCGGTTCGCGAACGGCCCGCACCCCGCGATGCGGGCCGGCGCCTTCCACCTCTTCCGGTTCCGGGCGCGCGAGCTGCCCGACATCGTCTATCTCAACGGCCTGGTGGGCGCCGTCTACCTGGACAAGAGCGACGACGTCGTGGTGTACCGCGAGGCCCTGGACCGGCTGGGCGCCCAAGCGGCGCCCGCCGGCAAGACCGAGGCCCAACTCGGCGCTATTCGCAAGGAGCTCTGACGTGCACCACCCCACACGCCCCGTACACAACGGCATGCCCGCCCCCGAACTGGGCGCCCAGGGCTGGTCCAAGCCGTGGAGCGACGACGCCGGAGGCGCCTGCGTGGAGGTGCTGAAGCTCGACGACGGGCGGGTCGCCGTCCGCCAGTCGACCGACCCCGAAGGGCCCGCGCTGGTCTTCACATCCCTGGAAGTCACGACCTTCCTGACGGGTGTGAAGTCGGGTGAGGCCGACTTCCTGCTCTGATCGTCCTCCTGTTCGACCACGCTCTCCTAACCTGTTCTCCGGGCTCTTCGCCCCGTTGCTGTAGCTGAGCGAGCGTTCCCCACACCCCCCCGAACCCGAATGGGAGACACGGCGTTGCCTGACAACGGATGGCCTGCCGACCGCATCGACACCGAGAACGCGCACTCCGCGCGGATCTACGACTACATCCTGGGCGGCAAGGACTACTACCCCGCGGACAAGGAGGCGGGTGACGCCATGTCCCGAGAGTGGCCCGCCCTGCCCATCCACATGCGGGCCAACCGCGACTGGATGAACCGCGCCGTGCGCTGGCTCGCCGAGGAGGCGGGCGTACGCCAGTTCCTCGACGTCGGCACCGGCATACCCACCTCGCCGAACCTGCACGAGATCGCCCAGGCGGTGGCGCCCGAGTCGCGGGTCGTCTACGTCGACAACGACCCCATCGTCCTCACCCTCTCCCAGGGGCTGCTGGCCAGCTCCCCCGAGGGGCGGACGGCGTACATCGAGGCCGACTTCCGCGAGCCGGGCAGCATCGTCGAGGCCGCCGAACTGCGCGAGACCCTCGACCTCACGCAGCCGGTGGCGCTCACCGTGATCGCGATCGTCCACTTCATCCTGGACGAGGACGACGCGGTCGGCATCGTGCGCCGCCTGCTGGAGCCGCTGCCCTCGGGCAGCTACCTCGCGATGTCCATCGGCACGGCCGAGTTCGCGCCCGAGGAGGTGGGCCGCGTCGCCCGGGAGTACGCCGCCCGCAACATGCCGATGCGGCTGCGCACCATCGACGAGGCCCACGAGTTCTTCGACGGCCTGGAACTCGCCGAGCCCGGCATCGTCCAGGTCCACAAGTGGCGCCCGGACGGCATGGGCGAGGAGGGCATCCGGGACGAGGACATCGCCATGTACGGGGCGGTGGCCCGCAAGCCGTAGCACGAACGCCGTGCGGGGCCGGGGGCGAGGTGCGTCCCCGGCCCCGCACGGCGTCACGGTCCCCGCGGTCAGAGCCGGACGACGATCAGCACGGTGTCGTCGCCGGCGCCCTCGGGAGGCAGCAACTCGTGCAGCACGGCGTCCGCGAGGACCTCGGGATCGGCCTCCCGGTGCCGCACCAGCGACTCGGCGAGCCGGGCCACCCCCTTGTCGATGTCCTCGCGGCGCCGCTCCACCAGTCCGTCGGTGTACAGGGCGAGCGTGGCGCCGGGCGTGAACCCGGTGCCGGCCTGCGGGCGCGGCCGCGGGTCGGGATGGGCGTCCAGCGGAGGGTCGGTGGCCCGGTCCAGGAACTCGACGCGACCGTCGGGCTGGACCAGCACCGGCGGCAGATGACCGGCGCTGCTGTAGGTGATGGTCCGCAGGTCGCAGTCGATGAACGTCGTCACCGCCGTGGCCGACTCGGCCCCGTCCACGACGTGCGCGAACCGCCCCAGCACGTCGAGCGCCTGGGCCGGGCCCGCCGCCACCCGGGAGGCCGCGGTCAGCGCGCTGCGCAGCTGGCCCATGACGCAGGCGGCGCCGAGGCCGTGACCCACCACGTCGCCGACCGACACCGCGATGCGGCTGCCGCCGACCAGGTCGACCAGGTCGTACCAGTCCCCGCACACGTGCAGCGCGCCGACCGCCGGCCGGTAGCGCACGGCCACCTTGTGCAGCCCCACCTGACGGCGGGCGGGCAGCATGGCCTTCTGGAGCGCCAGCGCCACCTCGCGCTCCCGCTCGTGCGCGTCACGCAGCCGCTCGTTGAGCTCCTGGAGCTCACGGGCCCGGGTGTACAGCTCCGCCTCCAGCACCCGCGCCCTGCTCCCGCCGGGACCGCCGCGGGCCGCGATGAGCTCGGTGACCTCCTCGACCCGGTGCACCAGCAGCTCGACCGTCCCGTCCGGGCCGACGACCGGCTCGTTGACGGGGCTCCAGTACCGCACCTCCCACTGCCCCGGCCGGCTCTCCACGTCGTACCGCTGCAGCGCCATGGTGTCCCGCTCGCCGGTGGCCAGCACCCGGCGCAGCGAGGCCTCCAGATTGCGCATGCCGGTCGCCTCGGGGTCGCCCGGGTTGTCGGGGAAGACGTCGAAGAGATAGCGGCCGACGACGTCCTCGCGGCGGCGCCCCGACATCCGCAGGAACTCCTTGTTGGCGTCGGCGAACACCAGATCGGGCGTCAGCAGGGCGACCATGCCGGGCAGTGCCCGGAAGACCGCCCCGTAGTCGATCGCCCCGTCGTTCATGGCTCCCGCCTCACCACGGTGTTCCCCTCATTTTGCCCGCGGAGGCGGCGAAGGGCCTGCCGCGTCAGTCCGGGAGGCCGGTCAGCGGCTGCTCCGCCCAGATGACCTTGCCGTCGGGGACGAACCGGGTGCCCCACCGCTGGGTGAGCTGCGAGACCAGCAGCAGCCCCCGTCCGCCCTCGTCCGTGGTGCGCGGATGGCGCAGATGGGGCGCGGTGGCGCCGCTGTCGAACACCTCGCAGACCAGCGTGGCCGCCCGGATCAGCCGCAGCCGGATCGGCCCGACCGCGTGCCGGATGACGTTGGTGACCAGCTCGCTGACCACCAGTTCGGTGGTGAAGGCCAGCTCGTCCAGACCCCACGCCGACAGCTGCCGGCAGGCCGCCTTGCGGGCGTCGGAGACGACGGCCGGGTCGACCGGCAGCTCCCAGGTCGCCACCTGCTCCGAACTGAGCAGCCGGGTGCGTGCCAGCAGCAGGGCCACGTCGTCGTGCGGGCGCGCGGGCACCAGCGCGTCCACCACGGCACGGCAGCGCCCCTCCAGGGACGGCGCGGTCCGCTCCAGCGCGCCGCGCAGCCGGTCCCGGCCCACGTCGATCGCCCACACCTCGTCGTCGCCGGCCAGCAGCCCGTCCGTGTGGAGCACCAGCGTGCTGCCCCCGGCCAGCGTCACCTCCACCGACTCGAACGGCGGCCCGCCCACGCCAAGGGCGGGACCTTGCGGCAGCTCCAGGAAGACGACCTTGCCGTCGGCCCCGATGACCGCCGGCGCCGGGTGCCCGGCGGCGGCCATGGTGCACCTTCCGTCGACCGGGTCGTAGACGACGTACAGGCAGCCGGATCCGACGGACTCGGGGCCTCCCTGTGCCTCGTCCTGCGTCCCGCCCTGACGGCTGTCGATCGCGCCCGCGTCGGGCACGACACCCTCCTCGGGCGTGCCCATCGCCACCAGGTCGTCGAGGTGTCCGAGCACCTCCTCCGGGGACAGGTCCAGCGCCGCGAGGGTGCGCACGGCGGTCCGCAGGCGTCCCATCGCGGCGGCGGCGTTGATGCCGTGCCCGGCGACCTCGCCGACCACGAGGGCGACCCGCGCCCCCGACAGCGGGATCACGTCGTACCAGTCGCCGCCGACGCCGGTCAGCTCGTCCGCGGGCCGGTAGCAGGCCGTCACCTCCACGGCCTCCTGCTCGGGCAGCCGGTGCGGCAGCAGGCTGCGCTGGAGCACCAGGGCCGCGTCCCGCTCCCGGGTGTAGCGGCGGGCGTTGTCGACGCAGACGGCCGCCCGGGAGACGAGGTCCTCGGCCAGGCTCAGATCGCCCTCGTCGAAGGGCTCGTGCCGGCGGCGCCGGAAGAAGGTGGTGACCCCGAGAGTGACGCCCCGTGCGCGGATGGGCACGGTCATCGCGCTGTGCAGGCCCAGCTCCAGGAAGATCGACCGGCGGGTGCCGGGCGCGTCCGCGGCCCACTCCTCGGCGAGCGGGTCGAGCCGCGCCCCCAGCCAGGGCATGCCCGTCGTCAGCGAGCGGACCGGCGGTGATCCCGCCAGATACGCCGCGACCTCGCCGATGCCGACGAGGGCCTCGGTGACGCGCCGGTCCAGCGAGCGCTGGCCCGCGCGGCGCAGCGGCGCCTGCCCGGTGTCGCGCGGGGGGCCGGGTTCCGGCTCCCCGCCGCGCAGCACCGACTCCAGCAGGTCCACGGTCACGATGTCGGCGAGGTCGGGCACCGCCACGTCGGCCAGCTCCTGCGCGGTCAGCGTGATGTCCAGCGTGCGGCCGATGCGCTCGCCGGCCCGGTCCAGCAGGGCGAGACGCTGACGGTCGCGGTGCCGGTCGGTGATGTCGAGGACCGTGTAGTAGACGCCCATCGGGTGACCCTGGCCGTCGTCGAGCCGGGTGAACGACATCATGTGCGCGGTCTCACGGAACGGGGCGGAGCGTACGTGGCCGACGAGCTCGTAGCCGGAGACCGACTCGCCGGTCGTCAGCACGTGCCGCATCTGCGCCTCGATCGCCTCGGTGTCCAGGCCCGGCTGGATGTCCGCCAGCCGCAGGCCCAGCCGCCGGCTCGGCGGACCGCCGCCGAACTGGGAGAGGGCGATGTTCGACCAGACGTAGCGCAGATCGGTGTCGACGATCGCTATGCCGACGGGGGAGCGCGACACCATCTGTTCCAGCATGTTACGGCTCATGTCCCAGCCCGGGGCCTCGGCCAGCTCCGACATAAGCACCAGCCAGCGTGAAGGGCCCTGGGTCTCCAGGGCCGGGGTGACCCGGACCATGACGCGGACGGACGACCCGTCCTCGCGCCGGGCGGTCAGCAGGCCCGTCCAGCCGCCGTCCCTGCGGCACCGCTCGACCAGGCCCGGCACGCGCGACGCGTCCTGGGCGGTGAGCAGTTCGGCGACGCCGCGGCCGACGGCCTCACCGGGCGTGTACCCGAGCAGGCGCTGGGCGTCCCTGGTCCAGCTCGTCACGACGCCGTGGGCGTCGAGCAGCACGGGAGCGGCGTCCGCCACGTCGAACGGCCGACGCTCGACGTCGCGCTCCTCGAATGTGCCCACCGGTTGACCTCTCTGTCGCTGAGAGTGGTCTACCACCTCTTGCCCCCATCTTCACCCCTGTGAGGGCGGGGCTGCCGCGTGGGGCGGCCGCCCGTCCAGTGAGCGGACGGGCGGCGGGTGCGCGGGCGGCTCGGTGGCAGTGGTCCGGGCGGCCCGGGAGGAGCTCGTCGGGCCGCGCGGCCGGAAGTACGAGGGCGCCCTCCCCGCCGCGGCACCCCACCCCTCCAGCCTGCCCCGCCCCGGCCCCGACCGCGCGCCACGGCCCTGACGCCGTAGGGGACGGGTACCGACCGTGTGCTCGCAGGCGCTCCCCGGACCTGCGCCTGACGCCTTCCGAGCCCGTGCCGTCCGCGTTCCCCAGGCCTGCGCCTGACGCCTTCCCGGTGCGTGCCGTCCCGGTTCCGGCCCTGGCACCCTCCGGGGCGCGTGCGGTCCTGTTCCTCGGGCCTGCGGCCGGCGCCTTCCGGGGCGCGTGTCGTCTCTCGGTTCCGCCCTTGGCACCCTCCGGGGCGTGTGCGGTCCTGTTCCCCGGGCCTGCGGCCGGCGCCTTCCGGGGCGCGTGTCGTCTCCCGGTTCCGCCCTTGGCACCCTCCGGGGCGTGTGCGGTTCGTCCTTCTCGGGCCTGCCCCGGCGCCCCTGCCGTCGGGCGGGCCGGGGCAGGCCCGCATTGCCCCGGTGGCACGCCGGTCCTGCCGCTCAGATGCCCGAGCGCGCCGTCCCGGGGCGGCGGTGTTCCCCTTGCTCAGGCCTGCCCCAGCACCGTGCCCAGGGTGGCCAGCGCGGAGCGCAGCTCCTCCTCGGTGATGGTCAGCGGCGGGGCGAGGCGGATCGTCGAGCCGTGCGTGTCCTTCACCAGGACGCCCTCGCGCATCAGCCGTTCGCTGATCTCGCGACCGGTGCCGATCGCCGGGTCGATGTCGACGCCCGCCCACAGCCCCCGCGCCCGGAAGCCGACGACGCCCTTGCCGACCAGCTCGTCGAGGCCGTCCCGCAGCACCACGCCCAGCTCCGTGGCCCGGCGCTGGAACTCACCCGTCTCCAGCAGTTCGACGACCGCCGTGCCGACCGCCGCGGCCAGCGGGTTGCCGCCGAACGTCGAACCGTGCTCACCCGGCCGCAGTACGCCGAGCACGTCACGGCGCGCGACCACCGCCGACACCGGCACGATGCCCCCGCCCAGCGCCTTGCCCAGCAGCAGCACGTCGGGAACGACGCCCTCGTGCTCGACGGCGAGCGTGCGGCCCGTGCGGCCGAGGCCCGACTGGATCTCGTCCGCGATGAACAGGCACCCCTTGCGACGCGTCAGTTCCCGTACGCCCGCCAGATAGCCGTCGTCCGGGACGACGACGCCGGCCTCGCCCTGGATGGGCTCGATCAGCACCGCGGCCGTCGTCTCGTCGACCGCCTCCTCCAGCGCGGCAAGGTCGTTGTACGGCACGATCCGGAAGCCCGGCGTGAACGGACCGAACCCGGCCCGTGCCGTCTCGTCCGTCGAGAAGCTCACGATCGTCGTCGTACGGCCGTGGAAGTTCTCCGCAGCCACCACGATCGTCGCCCGGTCGGCGGGGACGCCCTTCACCTCGTACGCCCATTTGCGCGCCACCTTGATGCCGCTCTCGACGGCCTCGGCGCCCGTGTTCATGGGCAGCACCATGTCCAGGCCGGTCAGCACGGCCAGCCGCTCGGCGAACTCCGCGAGCCGGTCGTTGTGGAAGGCCCGGGAGGTCAGCGTGAGGCGGTCGAGCTGGCGGTGGGCCGCCTCGACGAGCGCGGGGTGGCGGTGGCCGAAGTTGAGCGCCGAGTAGCCGGCCAGCATGTCGAGGTAGCGGCGCCCCTCGACGTCCTCCACCCAGGTGCCCTCGGCCGCGGCCACGACCACGGGCAGCGGGTGGTAGTTGTGCGCGAGCACCGGCTCCTCGGCGCGGATCAGCTCGGCGGAGTCGCGGGTACGGGCGGGTGCGGTCATGAACGGATCTCCCGGATTTCCTGGGTGCAGCACTTGATGCCCCCGCCGGCCTTGTGGAACTCCGACAGGTCCACCGGCACGGGCACGTAGCCGCGTTCGGCGAGCTGCGCCGCGAGGCCCTCGGCGCGGGGTGAGATGAAGACGTGACGTCCGTCGGAGACGGAGTTCAGCCCGAACGTCATGGCGTCCTCGCGGGTGCCGAGCACCGCGTCCGGGTACAGCCGCGCGAGCACCTCACGGCTGCCGGGGGAGAAGGCCTCCGGGTAGTACGCGATGTTCTCGTCGTCGAGCACGAACAGCGCCGTGTCGAGGTGGTAGAGGTAGGGATCCACCAGGGTCAGCGAGATCACCGGCACCCCGAGGAACTCCTGCACCTCGCGATGGGCCTCGCGGGTGGTACGGAAGCCCGTGCCGGCCAGCACGTACCGGCCCGTCGGGACGAGGTCGCCCTCGCCCTCGCACACGTTCTCCGGCCGGTAGACGTCGAAGCCCGCGCCCTTGAACCAGGTGTCGTAGTACGTGGACTCGGGGCGCCGCTCGGGCGCGTGGAAGAGGGAGCCGAAGACGCGGCCGTCGACCACGACCGCCGAGTTGGCGGCGAAGACCATGTCCGGCAGGCCGGGCACCGGCGCCACGGTGTCGACCGTGTGGCCGTGGTCCTCGTAGACGCGGATCAGCGTCCGCCACTGCTCCTGGGCGAGACCGACGTCGACCTGCACGTCGGGATGCATCCAGGGATTGATCGCGTACTGCACGGCGAAGTGTCTGGGTTCGCAGACGAGGAAGCGCCGCCGGCGCGGCACACGGGTTTCGGACACAGAGGGGTCCCTCCGCTTCCTGCGGTGTCGACTGGGGGTGATCTCACGGTAGAAGCCCGTAGTGACGCCCGACAAGCGACAAAAGCTGCGTGTTCACGCAGGATCGCTGCGTTGTCACCGCTGTCAGCGCACGTCTGGTGCGCGCTCCGGCGCGGGCTGGCTGGCGCCTGCCTCGGGACTCTCCGGCAGGAGGTGGGACAGCACCATCACGCTGATCGTCTTGCGGATGAACGGCTCCGCACGGATCCGCTCCAGCACCTCCTCGAAGTGCTCCACATCCCGTGCCCGCACGTGCAGCAGCGCGTCCGCGCCCCCGGTCACCGTCATCGCCGCCGCGATCTCGGGATAGCCGCGCACCACCTCCGCGAGGCGCCGGGGCGGCGCCGCGCCCTCGCAGTACACCTCGACGTAGGCCTCGGTGCGCCATCCCAGCGCCGACGGCTCCACCGTCGCCGTGAAACCGGTGATCACGCCGGTCTCCCGCAACCGGTCCACCCGGCGCTTCACTGCGGTCGAGGACAGACCGATCGCCGCGCCGATCTCGGCGAAGCTCGTCCGGGAGTTCGCCATCAGCGCGGTGATGATCTTCCGGTCCAGTTCGTCGAACGGTGTCGGCCTGCTGTTCATGCGGGCACTGTATCCAGCGGAAACGTCCGCGCCCGGCACGTGTGCAGGCGTACGAATTGCTCCTAGACTCCACGTTCATGCTGCGCGCCCTCGCTGTCGACGACGAACGCCCCTCCCTCGAGGAACTCGTGTACCTGCTGAACGCGGACCCGCGCATCGGCAGCGCCGAGGGCGCCGGCGACGCGACCGAGGCGCTGCGCCGGATCACCCGTGCCCTGGAGTCCGGACCCGCCGGACCCGAGGCGATCGACGTCGTCTTCCTCGACATCAACATGCCGGGCCTCGACGGTCTCGACCTGGCCAGGCTGCTCACCGGGTTCGCCCAGCCGCCGCTGGTCGTCTTCGTCACCGCGCACGAGGACTTCGCCGTCCAGGCCTTCGACCTCAAGGCGGTCGACTACGTCCTCAAGCCGGTCCGCAAGGAGCGGCTGGCCGAGGCCGTGCGCCGGGCCGCCGAGCAGCGCGGCACCGCCCCGCGCATCCCCGTGCACGAACCCGACCCCGACCAGATACCCGTGGAGCTCGGCGGTGTCACCCGCTTCGTCGCCGTCGAGGACATCACCCACGTCGAGGCCCAGGGCGACTACGCCCGGCTGCACACCGGCAAGGGCAGCCACCTGGTCCGCATCCCGCTGTCCACGCTGGAGGACCGCTGGCGCTCCCGCGGCTTCGTGCGCATCCACCGCCGCCATCTGGTCGCCCTGCGCCACATCGGCGAACTCCGGCTGGACGCGGGCACGGTGAGCGTCGTGATCGGATCCGAGGAACTGCAGGTCAGCCGGCGTCACGCGCGGGAGCTGCGGGACCTGCTGATGAGGAGGGCGTGACGGTGCCCCAGGAGCCCACCGAGCGCCGTGTCGTCGTCACCGGCCCCCGCCGGGGCGCGCGGCGCGCCTCCGGCTACTACCGCCCGCAGACCGAGATCGACGAGCAGACCACCCTCGGTCACACCTACGTCCGCTCCCTGATGCGCACCCAACTGCGCGCCGCCCTCACGGTGTTCGCCGTGCTCGTCCTGCTCGTCGGCCCCCTGCCGCTGGTGTTCGCGACCGCCCCCGACGCCCGCCGACTGGAGTGGCTGGTCCTCGGGTTCTGCCTGTACGCGCCGCTCGTCCTGCTGGCCCGCTGGTACGTCAGCCGCGCCGAACGCAACGAACGCGACTTCGTCCGCCTGGTCGAGGACCGCTGACAGGACCGCTGAACAGGATCGCTGACAGGACCGCACAGAGGACTTGGGCCCATGTACTCCGGATACGCCGTCCCCGCCGTCGCCCTGGTCGTCGTGACGACCGTCCTGGTCGGCGCCTTCGGCCTGCGCATATCCCGGACCACCTCCGACTTCTACGTGGCCTCCCGCACCGTCGGCCCCCGGCTGAACGCCGCCGCGATCAGCGGCGAGTACCTCTCCGCCGCGTCGTTCCTCGGCATCGCGGGGCTGGTCCTCGCGCAGGGCCCGGACATGCTCTGGTACCCCGTCGGCTACACCGCCGGCTACCTGGTGCTCCTCGTCTTCGTCGCCGCCCCCCTGCGCCGCTCCGGCGCCTACACGCTGCCCGACTTCGCCGAGGCCCGCCTCGCCTCCCCGGCCGTGCGACGGCTAGCGGGCGCCTTCGTCGTCGGCGTCGGCTGGCTGTACCTGCTGCCCCAACTCCAGGGCGCCGGACTGACGTTGACCGTCCTGACCGGAGCCCCCGACTGGCTCGGCGGCATCATCGTCGCCGTCGTCGTCACCGCCATCGTCGCCGCGGGCGGCATGCGCAGCATCACGTTCGTGCAGGCCTTCCAGTACTGGCTCAAACTCACCGCCCTCCTGGTCCCCGCCCTCTTCCTCGTCCTCGCCTGGCAGGGCGACGGCGCCCCTCGCGACGCCTTCGACGAACCGGCCGCACTGCGCGAACAGCGCGTCGTCCGCGTCGACGACACCCTCGACCTGAAGCTGGACAGCCCGTTGACGGTGACGGTCAGCGGCAGGGTCGACGGACGGACCTACGAGGAGCGGCGCCTCGACCTCCCGGCCGGCACCCACCGCATCGCCCAGGGCACCCGCCTCACCTTCGACAAGGGCACCCCCGTCCCCACCGCCGACTCCGCGAGCGGCGGCGGCATGGCACCGTCACGGGCCGAGAGCCACGAGGACCGCCCGCTGTACGCCACGTACGGACTGATCCTCGCCACCTTCCTCGGCACCATGGGCCTGCCGCACGTCGTCGTCCGCTTCTACACGAGCCCGCACGGCGTCGCCGCCCGCCGGACCACGGTCGCCGTGCTCGCCCTGATCGGCGGCTTCTACCTGCTGCCCCCGGTCTACGGGGCCCTCGGCCGCATCTACGCCCCCGAACTCACCCTCACCGGCGACGCGGACGCGGCGGTCCTGCTGCTGCCGGAGCGCATGATCGGAGGCGTCGGCGGTGATCTGCTCGGCGCGCTGGTGGCGGGCGGTGCCTTCGCGGCGTTCCTGTCCACGGCGTCGGGACTGACCATGGCGGTGGCCGGCGTGCTGACCCAGGACGTCCTGCCCGCCCGGGGCGTGCGGCACTTCCGGCTCGGCACGGTCCTCGCGATGGCCGCGCCGCTCGTCGGGAGCGTGCTGGTCGGCGGGCTGCCGGTGGCGGACGCGGTGGGGCTGGCGTTCGCCGTGTCGGCGTCGTCCTTCTGCCCGCTGCTGGTGCTCGGCATCTGGTGGCGGCGCCTGACCCCGCCGGGCGCGGCGGCCGGGATGCTGGTCGGCGGCGGTTCGGCCTTCCTCGCGGTGGCCGCGACCATGGCGGGCTTCCCCGGCCCCGGCCCGTTGCACGCGCTGCTCGCCTGGCCCGCGCTGTGGTCGGTGCCGCTGGGCTTCCTCACGATGGTGCTGGTGTCGCTCGCGACCGCGAGCCGGGTCCCGCCGGGCACGGCGGCGATCCTCGCGCGGTTCCATCTCCCGGAAGAGGTCCGGGCGGAGGTGAAGGCATGAGCGGATTCATCGCCGGTCTCTGTGTCGCCGTGCTCCCGCTGCTCGCCGCGGGCTTCTGGCTGGGCCGGCGCACGGCGCGCCCCGAGAGCCTCGGCGGCCTCGGCACCCCCGTCGAGCACGCCACCTTCGAGACCCTGCACGCCGCCTCCCTCGCCGCGCCCCCGCTGCGGGCCGGCCTCACAGGGGAGACCGCGCGCAAGTCGGCCCGCCGGCTGCGCTCCCTGCTCGGCACGGACGCCCTGTGCCTCACCGACGGCACACGGGTGCTCGCCTGGGACGGCGTGGGCGCGCACCACCGCGCCGAGATCATGGAGCGGCTGACCGGCCCTCTGGAGACCGGCCGCGGCGAGGCCTTCCCGCTGACCTGCGACGCCCCGGACTGCCCCCTGCGCTGGGCGGTGGTCGCCCCGCTCACCGTCGACGACCGGGTGCACGGGGCCCTCGTGGCCTGCGCGCCCCGCGAGTCCGCCGTGCTGGTCCGGGCGGCCGGCGAGGTGGCCCGCTGGGTCTCCGTGCAGCTGGAACTCGCCGACCTGGACCAGTCCCGCACCCGGCTCATCGAGGCCGAGATCAAGGCCCTGCGTGCCCAGATCTCCCCGCACTTCATCTTCAACTCACTGGCGGTGATCGCCTCGTTCGTGCGCACCGACCCCGAGCGCGCCCGTGAACTGCTGCTGGAGTTCGCCGACTTCACCCGTTACTCGTTTCGCCGGCACGGCGACTTCACCACCCTCGCCGACGAGCTCCACGCCATCGACCACTACCTGGCGCTCGTGCGGGCACGCTTCGGCGACCGCCTCTCCGTCACGCTCCAGATCGCCCCCGAGGTGCTGCCGGTGGCGCTGCCCTTCCTCTGCCTCCAGCCGCTGGTCGAGAACGCCGTCAAGCACGGCCTCGAAGGCAAGGCCGACAAGTGCCACATCAGCATCACCGCCCAGGACACCGGCGCCGAGGCCCTCGTGGTGATAGAGGACGACGGCGCCGGCATGGACCCCGACCTGCTGCGCCGGATCCTCGCCGGGGAGGTCAGCCCGTCGGGCGGGATCGGGCTGTCCAACGTCGACGACCGGCTGCGCCAGGTCTACGGCGACGGCTACGGCCTCGTCATCGAGACCGCCGTCGGCGCGGGGATGAAGGTCACCGCCCGGCTGCCGAAATACCAGCCGGGGGTGCACTCGGCGGGCAGGCTCACCCGCGAGTGAACCACCTCAGGTGCTGCGGGTGGCCACCATCCCCAGGGTGATCAGGCCCAGCACGACCCAGCCGAACCACAGCCAGCCGTTGCTGCCGAGCGCCACTGTGTAGGCGGTCACCACGACGAGTCCGCCGACGGTGAGCACCCCCATCGCCTTCGTAGAGCCGTCCGTAGAACCGGGCATCGCAACACCCTCCTCATGGTTCGTCCCCTCCCATGGTGCCCCGGTTCCGCGTCGGTGCGACGGGCAAGGCGAAATGAGGGCCGGGATTCCGGGCGCCCGGACGAGGCGCGGACGACGGCGCCGCAATCGAGCACACGTTCGTCGTACGCGTCTTCGCAGGTGATGGGGTGGATCAGCGGCTGCGGGCGTTCAACGACGCCAGATAGGCGTTGTACGCCTCAAGCTCCTTGTCCCCGTCGCGATCGGCGGCCCGGTCCGTGCGCCGGGCCTGGCGCTGCTCCGAGGCGTACCACTGGAACAGCAGGGCGATCAGCACCAGCACGGACGGGATCTCGCTGAACGCCCAGGCGATGCCGCCGGCCGCGTTCTGGTCGGCGAGCGCGTCGATGCCCAGCGAGGCGGGCGGGTCGGCGTAGGTGCGGACCATGGGCGTCGAGGCCATCATCAGCGCGATGCCGAAGAACGCGTGGAACGGCATGCCCGCGAAGAGCTCCAGCATCCGCATCAGGTGGCCCGGCCGGTGCGGCCCCGGGTCCACACCGATGATCGGCCAGAAGAAGACCAGGCCGACGGCGAGGAAGTGCACCATCATCCCGATGTGCCCCGGCTTCGAGCCCATCAGGGTGTCGAAGATCGGGCTGAAGTACAGGGCGTAGAGGCTGGCGATGAACAGCGGGATCGTGAACGCCGGGTGCGTGATGATCCGCATGTACCGGCTGTGCAGCAGCGCCAGCAGGAGTTCGCGCGGCCCCTTGTGCCCCCGGGCGGCGGGCGGCAGCGCGCGCAGCGCGAGGGTGATCGGGCCGCCCAGCAGGATCAGGATCGGCGAGAGCATGCTGATCACCATGTGCTGCACCATGTGCACGCTGAACATGACCATGCCGTAGTCGTTCAGCTGGGTGCACATCATCAGCCCGATGGTCAGCACGCCGACGACGAAGGACACGGTCCGCCCGAGGGGCCACCGGTCCCCGCGCCGCCGCAGCCGCAGGACGCCCCACCCGTACAGCGCGAGCCCCAGCAGGCAGGCCACGAGGAAGAACGGCTCGGGCGACCACTGCAGCCCCCGCCCCAGCGTGAACGGCGGCAGGTCCGTGGTCATGCCGTGCCCGCTGTGATCCATCCAACGGCTCCTGTTTCGTACGGGTTGTGCTGTCTGTCCGCCCCAAGACTAGAACTGCCCCCGGCCGCTCCTGCGACCGGGGGCAGTGCCACGTACCCGGAGCGGCTACAGCACGCACTCCGCCTCGGCGTACCGGTCCTCCGGCACCGTCTTCAGCGTCTCCACCGCCTCCGCCAGCGGCACCATCACGATGTCGGTCCCGTTCAGCGCGGTCATCTTCCCGAACTCGCCCCGGTGCGCGGCCTCCACCGCGTGCCACCCGAACCGCGTGGCCAGCACCCGGTCGTACGCGGTCGGCGTACCGCCGCGCTGCACATGTCCGAGGATGACCGGCCGCGCCTCCTTGCCGAGCCGGTTCTCCAGCTCCACGGAGAGCTGCCGGGCGACCCCCGCGAACCTCTCGTGCCCGTAGACGTCCTTGCCGCCCTCGTCGAACGCCATGGAGCCGGGCCGCGGCTTCGCGCCCTCCGCCACCACGACGATCGCGAACCGCTTGCCCGCCTCGAACCGCTCGCCGACCTTCGCGGTCAGCTCGTCGATGTCGAAGGGCCGCTCCGGTACGACGATGGCGTGGGCGCCCGCCGCCATGCCGGAGTGCAGGGCGATCCACCCGGTGTGCCGGCCCATGACCTCCACGATCAGAACCCGCTGATGGGACTCGGCGGTGGTCTTGAGCCGGTCCAGCGCCTCGGTCGCGACGGTCACGGCGGTGTCGAAGCCGAAGGTCACGTCGGTCACGGCGATGTCGTTGTCGATGGTCTTCGGCACGCCCACGATGGGCAGCCCGTTGTCCGACAGCAGCCGGGCCGCCTTCAGGGTGCCCTCACCGCCGATCGGGATGATCGCGTCGAGGCCGAGCTCCTGGACATGGCCGCGGGCCCGCTCCACACCGTCGCGCAGATGCTCGGGACGGACCCGGGAGGAGCCGAGGATGGTGCCGCCGCGGGCGAGGATGCCGCCCACCGCGTCCAGGTCGAGCTTGAGGTAGTCGCACTCCAGGAGGCCCTTCCAGCCGTCCCTGAACCCGATGACCTCGTCGCCGTGGTCGACGACGGCACGGTGCACGACGGACCGGATGACGGCGTTCAGACCGGGGCAGTCGCCGCCGGAGGTGAGGACACCAATGCGCATAGCCCGAAATACCTTCTCGACGTGGGCCGGGTCCGGACCACGCTGTCCGGCTCGATCCCCGCCACCCTAGCGGCACAGGGGGGCGGGACCGAACCGTGCGTCCGACTGCTGGACGACCGCGCTCACCTGTGCGGACGGTCCGTCAGACGGGCTTGCCGGGCGGTGCGGGACCGCGCCGGAACGTCGCCTCAGGCGGGCTGCTGCTGCGCCGCCGCGATGCGCTCGTCGCGCAGCGCCTCGTACCAGTGGTCGTCGGTCGGCGGCAGCGCGTTGACGTCCAGCGCCAGCTTCAGCAGCAGGTCCGCGATCTGCGGATTGCGGGCCAGCACCGGTCCGTGCATGTAGGTGCCGAAGACCGTGTCGTTGTACGCGCCCTCCGTGCCGTCGCCCGTGCCGTTGCCGTTGCCGAACCGCACCCGGGCGAGCGGGCGGGCCGTCGGCCCGAGACGGGTGATGCCCTGGTGGTTCTCGAAGCCGGTCAGCGGGGGCAGGCCCAGCCGCTCGTCGACGTCGCCGAGCACGTCACCGACGCACCGCTCGCCCTCGCCGCGCACCGAGACGACGTCGAGCAGGCCGAGGCCGGGCTCGCGCTGGCCGAGGTCGTTGATGAACTCGTGCCCGAGGATCTGGTAGCCGGCGCACACCGAGAACACGATCGCGCCGTTGCCGACGGCCCGGTGCAGGCCGCCGTCACGCCGCAGCCGCTCGGCCGCGAGCCGCTGCGGCCGGTCCTCGCCGCCGCCGATCAGGTAGATGTCGCCGGAGGTCGGGATGGGCTGGTCGCTGCGCACGTCGAGCCGTGCCACGTCCAGGCCCCGCTGCCGCGCCCGGCGCTCGACGACGAGGACGTTGCCCTGGTCGCCGTACGTGCTGAGCAGGTCCGGGTAGATCCAGACGACCCGCAGTTGGTTGTCGCTCACGAAAGTCCCCTGAAGTCTTGTCAGTTGCCGACGCGGCGGCGCAGGTCCTGGAACGCGGTGTAGTTGGCGATGACCTCGATGCGGCCCGGCGGGGCCTTCTGCACCGCCTCGTCGAGGTTCTCGCAGACCTGGAAGTGCTGGTTCGCCACCTCCAGCCGCACCGCGAGGTCGAGCTTGCGGTCGCCGATGACGAAGATCGGGTGCCCGGTCAGCCGCGTGTAGTCGACGTCCCAGAGCCACGAGGTGTCCGTGCCGTCGGCGCCGCGCGCGTTCACGGACAGGATCACCGGGGTCGGCGGCGGGTCGATGAGGGAGAACGTCTCCAGCCACCCGGCCGGGTTCTTGGCGAGCAGCAGCCGCAGATCGCGCTGCAGGAACTGCACCACGTCGTAGCGCCCGGCCACCGCCTGCACCTGGTACATCCGCTCCAGGGCGACCTGCGGCGGCACCCCGAACACGGCGGCGACGGCCGCCGAGGAGGTGGCGTTGGCCTTGTTGGCGCGGCCCGGCAGCTGGAGGTGGATCGGCCAGGCGGAGCCGTGCGGGTCGAGCACGTGGTCGCCGGAGAGCGCCCAGCTCGGCGTGGGGCGGCGGAAGCCGCACTCGCCGCAGAACCAGTCGTCGCCGGGGCGCCGCATCACACCGCCGCAGGACGGGCAGGACCAGGCGTCGTCCTTCCACATCTGCCCGGCCGCGACCCAGATCACATTCGGGGAGGACGAGGCCGCCCACACCACGAGCGGGTCGTCCGCGTTGGCGACGATCACGGCCTTGGTGCCGGCGAGCCCCTCGCGCCAGTTCTCGGCGAGCATCCGGGTCTCGGCGGCACGGTCGAGCTGGTCGCGGGAGAGGTTCAGCAGCGCGATGCACTTCGGGTCGGTGTCCCGGGCCACACCGGCCAGGTACTTCTCGTCGACCTCGATGACGCCGAACTTGGCCTCCGAGCCGCCCGCCAGCGCCGAGGTGATGCCGGCGGGCATGTTGGCGCCGAGCGCGTTGGACACCACCGGTCCGGCGGCGCGCAGCGCCTCGGCGATGAGCCGCGTGGTCGTGGTCTTGCCGTTGGTCGCCGACACCAGGGTGACGTCCAGGTTCTGGGCGAGCCGGGCCAGAAGGTCGGGGTCGAGCTTGAGGGCCACCCGGCCACCGATCACCGAACCGCTGCCGCGTCCCGCTGCGCGTGATGCCGCAGCGACCGCCTTGCCCGCGGTCACGGCCAGCTTGGCCCGCGGCGAGAGCGGGTCCGAGTTGCCTGCCATCAGTTCTCGATCCTCCTTGCGTACGCGCCGCGCCGTAGCATCCGGCAACGTGGTGACGTCCCAGCCTATCCAGACACACTCACCTGCCCGAATCGCGGCACCGTCACGATCCCCGCGCGCGGGGAGCGCGCCCGCGAGGACCGTACCCTTGCCGGCATGCGACAAGGCTCCATCCCGGGCGCTCACGGGCGTGTCCGGCCCCTCACCCTGCTCGGCGACCCGATCCTGCACACACCCTCCACGGAAGTCACCGGGTTCGGCCCCGAACTCTCCCGGCTCGTGGAGGACTTGTTCGCGACCATGTACGCCGCCCAGGGCGTCGGCCTGGCCGCGAACCAGGTCGGCGAGGCGCTCCGGGTCTTCGTCTTCGACTGTCCGGACGACGAGGACGTACGGCACGTGGGGCATGTGGTGAACCCGCGTCTGGTCGAGGCGGACGGCGTGGTGATCCGCGGCCCGGAGGGCTGTCTGTCGCTGCCGGGCCTGGAGGCGGGGACGGAGCGCTACGACCACGCGGTGGTCGAGGGTGTCACGACGACGGGCGAGCCGGTCACGATCCACGGCACCGGCTTCTTCGCCCGCTGCCTCCAGCACGAGTGCGACCACCTGGACGGAACGGTCTACGCCGACCGTGTCACGGGCTGGCGCCACCGACGCCTGCTGCGCCAGGTGTCGCGGGCCTCCTGGCGCACGTGAGCGCACGTCCTCCCGAGGGCGGGGGACCGCGCGAGGGTCCCCGGCCCGCGGACGGCGCGGCCTCAGAAGCCGGGACCCCCCACCCGGTCGCCCGCGGCGGCGAGCCGGCCCCAGAGCAGGTCGGCGAGGCATCGCACCAACTCGGCGCGGGAACAGGGCCGTTCCCCCAGCCACCAGTCCCCGGCGGCATGCATCATCCCGACGATCCCGTGCCCCCAGACCCGTGCCAGCCGCTGACTCTCCGGCCCGAGGTCCAGCCGGTCCTCGATAACCTGGGCCAGCTCCTCACCCATGCGCCGCAGCAGCGGCGCCGAGTGCTTGCCCACGTCGAAGCCCTGGTCTCCGGGCGAGCCCTCCGAGGGATGCATCAGGAAGCGGTACACCTGGGGCCGTGCCTCGATCGCCGCGAGGTAGGTGTCGAGCGTGTTCTCCACCCGCTCGCGCCGCTCCGCCGGGGCGTCGAGGGCGGCCCGCAGCGAGTCGAGCAGGGCGTCGGTGTGCCGTTTGGCCAGGGCGGCGTAGAGGCCGCCCTTGTCGCCGAAGTGCCGGTAGAGGATCGGTTTGGTGATGCCCGCCTCCGCCGCGATGGCGTTCATCGAGGCCTGCGGACCGTCGCGCAGCACGACGCGGTCGGCGGCCTCCAGCAACTCGCGCCGTCGGCGGTCGGCGGACCTCTGCTGCTCGGTCCGCTGCGTGGTGTCCATCTGATCTCCCCACCCGTGCTCGATCGGTGACGCAAGCGCAAACTAACACTCGGCACGGCAGCCCTCGAACGGGCGGCCGAGCGGGGGCGGTGAGTTGACTTCTCCTACCCAGCGGTAACAGACTGCGGTTACCGCAAGTAACATGCTTTGTGCGCCGCTGGAGGGGACATGGCCGAGTTCACCATGGAGCTCAACGACGAACAGAAGGAGGTCCGGGACTGGCTGCACGGCTTCGCCGCCGACGTCATCCGCCCCGCGGCCGCCGAATGGGACGAGCGTGAGGAGACTCCCTGGCCGGTCATCCAGGAGGCCGCCAAGGTCGGCATCTACTCCCTCGACTTCTACGCGCAGCAGTACTTCGACGCCACCGGCCTCGGCATCCCGATGGCCATGGAGGAACTGTTCTGGGGCGACGCGGGCATCGCCCTGTCGATCGTCGGCACCGGCCTCGCGGCGGTGGGCGTGCTCGCCAACGGCACCGAGGAGCAGATCGGCACCTGGATCCCGCAGATGTACGGCGACGCGAACGACGTGAAGGTCGCCGCCTTCTGCTCCTCCGAGCCCGACGCCGGCTCCGACGTGGCCTCCCTGCGCACCCGCGCGGTGTACGACGAGGCCAAGGACGAGTGGGTCCTCACCGGCACCAAGACCTGGGCGACCAACGGCGGCATCGCCAACGTCCATGTGGTCGTGGCGGTGGTGGACCCGGAGCTGGGCTCGAAGGGCCACGCCTCCTTCATCGTGCCGCCGAACACCCCGGGGCTCTCCCAGGGACAGAAGTTCAAGAAGCACGGCATCCGCGCCTCGCACACCGCCGAGGTCGTCCTCGACGGCGTCCGGGTGCCCGGTTCCTGCCTGCTGGGCGGCAAGGAGAAGCTGGACGAGCGGCTCGCGCGCGCCCGTGAGCGGGCGAGGACGGGTGGCGAGCGCCTGAAGAACGCGGCGATGGCCACGTTCGAGGCGTCCCGTCCGGCGGTCGGCGCGATGGCGGTGGGCACGGCCCGGGCAGCGTACGAGGTGGCGTTGGACTACGCGACCACCCGTGAGCAGTTCGGCCGGCCGATCATCGACAACCAGGGCGTGGCCTTCCAGCTCGCCGACATGCGCACGTCCATCGACGCGGCGCGGCTGCTGGTGTGGCGGGCGTCCTGGATGGCCGTCAACGGCAGGCCCTTCACGGCCGCCGAGGGGTCGATGTCCAAGCTGTTCGCCAGCGAGACCGCGAAGACGGTCACCGCCCAGGCGATCCAGATCCTGGGCGGCAACGGCTACACCCGCGAGTACCCGGTGGAGCGGATGCACCGGGACGCCGCGATCTACACGATCTTCGAGGGAACCAGCGAGATCCAGCGCCTGGTGATCGCCCGCACCTTGTCGGGCAAGCCCATCCGCTAGGAGAGGCTTTCAGCGGTGCTTGAGCGGGGTCAGCTGCTCGATGTCGTACCGGGCCCGGAGCGCCTCGATCGCCTCGCGGTCCGGCGGCCCCCCGTCCCGCAGGATCTCCAGCAGCTCCTCGAAGTACTGCTCGTGATCCGGGGGCGGGGACGCCTGGAAGAACATCTTCGCGGGCGTCTCCGTCGGATTGGCGAACGCGTGCGGGCAGCCCGGGGGTACGACGATGACCGTGCCCGGCGTCGCCCGGACCACCTGGTTGCCCGAACGCGACTCCCACTTCTGCCAGTTGTCGGGGGTCCGCACGCGGGGCTCGAAGGCGAGCACGTCCAGCTCGCCCTCCAGCACGTAGAACAACTCCTCGCTGCGGGTGTGCACATGGGCGCCGACGTCGAATCCCGGGGGGACGAGAACCTCGAAGGTGGACGCCATCCGTGAGTGCGCACCGGTCACCTTGAACGTGACGTGCTGGGCCGGGGTCTGGACGACACGGCCTTGGCCGGGCGGTACCAGCAGTCCTTCGGTCGCGGTCACCGTCTGCTCACCTCACCAGGTCACGGGCAGGGCCAGGGGCCCTCGGATCAAGGTGCCCTTCCTGAAGGGCACTTCCTCGGGCGGCACCGCGAGCCGCAGGCCGGGCACCCGGTCGAACAGCGCGTCGACCAGCAGCTCCGACTCCAGCTTCGCCAGCATCCCGCCCACGCAGTAGTGCGGCCCGAAGCCGAACGCCAGATGCGGGTTGGGCTCTCGGGTGAAGTCGATGGTCCCGGGGTCGGGGAAGACGTCGGGATCCCGGTTCGCCGCGAGATACGACACGTAGACCGCGTCGCCCGCGCCGATCAGCCGGCCGCCGATCTCCACGTCCTCCAGGGCGATCCGGGACAGGCCGACGGCGTTGCGGTGCGGGATCCAGCGCAGCAGCTCGTCGACGGCGCGGGCGCGGATTCCCGGCTCGGTCCGCAGCCGCTCGGCGAGGTCCGGCCGGGTGAGCAGGACGTAGAACATCTGGCCGCTGTTGCCGGTGACCGCCTCGCCGCCGATCTGGATCAGCACGGCCAGGCCCACCGCCTCCTCCAGCGTGATCTCGCCCCGGCCGAGGGCGGCGCCGAGCAGCGACGTGACGTCCTCACCCGTGCTGTTCTCCCGGAGGCCGACGAGATCGGCGAAGTAGTCGCCCATCTCGTCTTTGGCCCGTTCGCTGACGTCCGCACCGTGCGTGGCGGACAGGATCAGCCGCGTCCAGTCGCGCATTCTGTGCCGGTCGGCGGCCGGTACGCCCATCAGCTCGCAGATCACCGCGACCGGGAACGGGCTGAGCACCGCCGCGGTGAGGTCGGCGGGCGGGCCGCTTGCGAGCAGCCCGCCCACCAGGTCGTCGAGCATCCGCCGGGACCTCTCCCGCAGGCGCTCCACGCCCCGCGCCGTGAACGCGCAGGCCACGGAGCGACGTAGCCGGGTGTGGTCCGGCGGGTCCAGGAGGCCGACCGCGTCACGCGTCGGCACGAAGTGCGGGGCCAGCCGCGTGACCTGCCGGTCCACGACCGCCGCCCGGCTGAACCGGGGGTCGTTGGTCACCGTGCGCACATCGTCGTGCCGGGTGACCAGCCAGGCCCAGTCCTCGCCGTTCGGCAGCCGGACCCGGGTGACCGGCCCCTCGTCCATCAGCGCGCGCAGCACCGGATCGAACTCGACTCCGGCCGGATCCGTTGCGGGCCACTGCCGGACGGGGGGCGCGGTCCCCGTGATCGTCTCCTGGCTCATGTCACGCCGGCTCGTCGATCTGCCAGCGCCCCACGGACATCTCCGCGGTGATGCCGGGTCCGAACCCGGCGAGCAGTCCGCGTGCCCGGTGCTCCGCGCCGCCCTCGTCGAACAGCCTGCGCAGCGCGTCCAGGACGACGGCGCTGGCGATGTTGCCGTACTCGGTGAGGGTGGCCCGGCTGAACCGGAAGGCGTGCGGCTCGACCTGCAGGAACTTGCTGAGGTCGTCGAGGATGCGGGGTCCTCCGGCGTGGATGATGTAGAAGTCCAGGTCGGAGGCGTCCCAGCCGTGGGCGCCCGCCAGTTCGTGCAGGGCCGGAGCCAGCGGCTCCATGGTGCCGGGCACCCGCTTGTCCAGCAGGAAGTGGAACCCGGTGGCCCGGACGTCGTACGAGATCCAGTCCTCGGTCTTGGGGATCAGGTACGAGCCGTTGCGCTCCAGCTTCACCCCGGTGCCGCCGCGGCCGCGGACCACGGCGGCGGCGACGCCGTCGCCGAACAGGCCGTTGGACAGCAGCGACCCGATGCCGATGTCCGTCGGCTGGTAGCACAGCGAGCAGAACTCGCAGGCCACGATCAGCACGTTGCACTCCGGGTAGGCCACACAGAAGTCGTGGGCCCGGTTGATGGCCGCGCCGCCCGCCGCACAGCCCAGCTGGGCTATGGGTATCTGGCGGGTGGTGCTGGAGAAGTCCATCTCGTTGATCAGCCACGCCGTGAGCGAGGGCATCATGAAGCCCGTGCACGACACGTAGATGATCACGTCGATGTCGCTGGTGAGGAGTTCCGCGTCGTCGAGCGCCCGTTGCACGACCGCCGGGACGCGGGCCTTGGCCTCGGACTCGTAGATCTTGTTGCGCGCCTCGAAGCCGGGATGCTTGAGGGTTTCCTCGATCGGCTGCACGATGTGCCGGGTGCGCACACCGGTGTTCTCGATCAGCCGGAGGGCCAGCGGGAGTTGGGGGTGGTCCGCGTGGCGGGAGCGTGCCAGCTCCAGCGTCTCTTCCATCGTGATCACGTGTTCTGGAACGGACACCGAGGGTCTGCACAAAGTCGCCATGAACCGTGCCTGCTTTCGCCGTCCGGAAGGCTCTTGAGCCCCGGTCAGAAGGTGGTTCACCTCCGAGAAGGTGTAAACCCACGATCACCCGGGAGCGCCACGATCTCTCGCCGGATTACTCCGTCCAGGCGACAACGGCTTTCGGTACCCGTGCTACGAACCGGCTCCGCTGCTGTGCGCGATGCACGCGACGTCGATCCGGTCGGCCAGCTTCGCCAGCTCGATCGTCAGCGTCGCCACGGTGTCCTCGTCGAGTCCCTCCTGGCCGGCCTCGACCAGACGCAGCCACCGGCCGCCCACCGTGCGGAGCAGCTTGCTCACGTCGGACGCGGCCACCTGCAAGGTACCGCGGTCGTCGACGATCAGAGGCAGGGTCACTTCGCGGTTCACAAAGGGGATCGTAGCCCTGGAACCCTCACGCTCCGTGCCATACGGTCGTGATGTTGCAGAACTCGCGGATTCCGTGCCCGGACAGCTCACGACCGTACCCGGAGCGCTTCACCCCGCCGAACGGGAACGCCGGATGGGAGGCGGTCATCCCGTTGACGAAGACGCCGCCCGCCTCCAGGTCCCGCACGAACCGGTCGACGTCCGACTCCTCGCGCGTCCAGACGTTGGAACTCAGGCCGAACGGCGAGTCGTTGGCGATGAGCACCGCCTCGTCCAGGTCGCCCGCCCGGTACAGCGTCGCCACCGGCCCGAAGGCTTCCTCGCGGTGGATGCGCATCTCGCGGGTGATGTCGGCGAGCACCGTCGGCGGGTAGTACCAGCCGTCGCCCGCGGGCCGCTCACCGCCGCACAGGACCGTGGCACCGCTGCGCCGGGCGTCGTCCACCAGCTCCTCCACGTCGGCCCGGCCCTGCTCGCTGGCCAGTGGCCCGACCTCCGTCTCCTCCGCCATCGGGTCGCCGACCTCGAGCGCCTTCATGGCCTCGGTGAAGCGCTCGGCGAAGGCGTCGTAGACGTCCGTGTGCACGATGAACCGCTTCGCCGCGATGCACGACTGCCCGTTGTTCTGCACCCGGGCCGTCACCGCGACCTGGGCCGCCCGGTCGACGTCCGCCGACGGCATCACGACGAAGGGGTCGCTGCCGCCCAGCTCCAGCACCGTCTTCTTGACCATCTCCCCGGCCGTGGAGGCCACCGCGCGCCCGGCCGGCTCGCTGCCGGTCAGGGTCGCCGCCTTGACCCGCTCGTCGCGCAGGATCTCGTCGACCGCGCCGGACCCGATCAGCAGGGTCTGGAAGCAGCCCTCGGTGAAGCCCGCCCGGTGGAACAGGTCCTCCAGGTAGAGGGCGGTCTGGGGCACGTTCGAGGCGTGCTTGAGCAGGCCGACGTTGCCCGCCATCAGCGCGGGCGCCGCGAAGCGGATCACCTGCCACAGCGGGAAGTTCCACGGCATCACCGCGAGCACCGGCCCGAGCGGCCGGTAGCGGACGTGGACCCGGGAGGCGCCGGAGTCCCGGACGTCGGACTCGGCGGGCTCCTCGTCGGCGAGCAGGCTCTCGGCGTTCGCGGCGTACCAGCGCATCGCCTTGGCGCACTTCGCGGCTTCGGCGCGGGCCTGCTTGACCGGCTTGCCCATCTCCGTGGTCATGACACGGCCGATGTCGTGCTGGTCCTCGTCCAGAAGGTCCGCGGCCCGGTTCAGCAGCCGTGCGCGCTCGGCGAAGCCGCTCTCCCGGTAGGTGCGGAACGTGGCCTCGGCGAGCTGGATCCGGCGCTCGATCTCCTCCGCGCCCATGGCCTCATACGTCTTGATCGTCTCGCCGTTCGCCGGGTTCACCGTCGCGATGGGCATGGCTGACCTCCAAAGGAGCTGCTGTGCTTCGACCTTCCCGCGCGGCGGTGGCCGCCGCAACGCGTGCGGGTCATCCTCGCGACGAGTGCTCCGCCAGCCGGTCGAGAAACGCGGACTGCGCCTTGACGATCACCTCACGGGCCCTGTCCAGGCCGAACCAGGCCACCCGGTCGAGCTCCGGGAACTCCGCGGCGCGCCCCGACCTCGGGGGCCACTCCATGGTGAACGTGCCCGGTGTGACGGAGCCGGGGTCGAGGTCGGCCTCCACCGCCCACGCCGTGACGATCTTCCCGCCGCTCTGCCGGACCTCACCGAGGGGCACCGCCTCGCCGTCCGGCGGCGGCAGCCCGAGTTCCTCCTGGAACTCCCTGCGGGCCGCCTCCCAGGCGGGCTCGTCAGGGTCGTGCTCGCCCTTCGGCACGGTCCACGCGCCCGCGTCCCGGCGGGCCCAGAGCGGTCCGCCCATGTGGCCGAGCAACACCTCCGGGCCGCCGTCGGTGTGCCGGAACAGCAGCAGGCCCGCGCTGCGCCGGGACCTCACGGCCGGACCTGCGGATGGGCGGCCAGCAGGGTCTCGACGGTGTCCGCGTCCTCGGGGCGCTTGTCCTCGCGGTAGCGCAGCACGCGCGCGAAGCGGAGGGTGACGCCGGCCGGGTAGCGGGTCGACCTCTGCAGGCCGTCGTAGGCGATCTCGACGACGAGTTCGGGGCGCACGGTCACCACGTGGCCCTCGGACGCGACGGCCAGCTCCTGCAGCCGCTCGGTCTGCCAGGCCAGCATGGCGTCGGTCATGCCCTTGAACGTCTTGCCGAGCATCGCGAATCCGCCGTCGGCCGTGCGGGCGCCCAGGTGCAGGTTGGACAGCCTGCCGGTGCGGCGGCCGTGGCCCCATTCCGCGGCCAGGACCACCAGGTCGAGGGTGTGCACCGGCTTGAGCTTCAGCCAGGAGGCGCCGCGCCGCCCCGCGCTGTACGGCGCGTCCAGCGCCTTGACGACGACGCCCTCGTGGCCGCGGCGCAGTGTCTCCGCCAGGAACTCCTCGGCGGCGGGCACGTCCTCGGGGCCCGACACCACCGTCCGACGCACCCGCATCGGCTCGGGGACCAGCCGGGCGAGTTCCGCGTGCCGCTCGGCGAACGGCAGGTCCAGCAGGTCGCGGCCGCCGACGGAGAGCGCGTCGAAGAAGACGGGGGAGACCGGGACCGCCCGCGCGGCGGTGGCCACGTCCACCCGGGAGCCGACCCGGCCGGCCGTCTCCTGGAAGGAGCGGGGCCGGCCGTCCTCGTCGAAGGCGATCACCTCGCCGTCCAGCACGAAGCACTCCCCGCGCAGCTCCCGCGCGGCCGAGGTCAGCTCGGGCAGCCGGTCGGTGATGTCGTCGAGGGTGCGGGTGTAGAGGCGTACGTCGTCGCCGTCGCGGTGGACCTGGACGCGGATGCCGTCCAGTTTCTCCTCGACGGCGCAGGCGCCGAGCTTGCCGATCGCCTCGGTCACCGAGGACGCGGTGTGCGCGAGCATCGGCAGCACCGGTCGGCCCACGGTCAGGCGGAAACGGTCCAGGGCCTCGGGCCCGTCGGCGAGCAGCGCCCGGGCGACGTCCTGCAGCGACCCGGCCAGCATCACCGCACGCCGCACATCCGTGGCGGGCGCCCCGGTCGCCTGCGCCAGCCCCTCGACCGCGACCGCCTCCAGCGCGCCCTGCCGGACCTCGCCCGTGAGCAGTCCGGTCAGGAAGCGCTGCTCGTCCGCGGTGGCGGCGCCCATCAGCTCGGCGACCAGGCGGGCGCGCTCCGCCTGCGAGCCGGCGCCGGTGACCTCGCCGAGAGCCGTGAGGCGGGCGTCCACCTCGCGCACGGTCAGGCCGGGCGCGGCGGCCGGTTCGACCGGGCGGCCGAGCACCTTCCATCCGATGCCGAGCCGGCCCTGCGGCAGCCGGCCCGCGAGATACGGGATGACCACCGGCACGTCGTCCGGCTCGGCCTCCCGGAACAACCCGGCGAGCAGGGCGATCTTGCGGGACCGCGCCGAGGTGGCGGCGACCTCCCGGGACACGTCGGCGAGCCGGGTCAGCAGCATGCAGTCATGGTGCACCGGGGACGGGGGGCCTACACCTGGACGGCCGCGTCGAGGTCGGTCATCAGCAGCTCCCCGTTGATCGTGGCGCCCGCGCGGTACCCGCCGCTCGCCGCGTTCACGACCTGCTCGGCGAACCCGGCGGCGTTGCCGGCGGCCCACACGCCCGGCACGGTCGTCAGCCCGGTCGCGTCCACCACGGCGTACGCGCCGAACGGCGTCTCGTTCAGCTCGGCGCCCAGCCGCTCCAGCAGACCCGTGCGCGGCACGGCCCGGGGCGCGGTGAACACCACCTCCCGGTCGTGGACCGTGCCGTCCGCCAGCCGCACTCCGGTGAGCCGGTCGTTCTCGACGACCAGGCCCTCGACCTCACCGGGCACCACCTCGACCCCGGCCGCGGCGAGCCGGCGCAGGTCGTCGTCGGACAGGTCCTCCTCGGCGACCTGGTGCAGGAAGAACGTCACGTCCTTCGACCACTGGGTGACGATCAGGGCCTGGTGCACGCTCTGCGGTCCGGTGGCGAGCACGCCGAACGCCTGGTCGCGGACCTCCCAGCCATGGCAGTACGGGCAGTGCAGCACGTCCCGGCCGAACCGCTCGGCGACGCCGGGCACCTTTGGCAGCTCGTCGGCGAGGCCGGTGGTGACGACCAGGCGCCGGGCGCGCACTGTTCCGCCGCTCGCCAGCTCCACCGCGAAGTCGTCCTCGCCCCGGGTGACGTCCACCGCCCGGTCCCGGACCAGCCGTACGCCGTACCGCGCGATCTCCTCCCTGCCGGTCGCGAGGAACTCCGCGGGCGACATGCCGTCCCGTGTCAGATAGCCCTGCATGTGCGCGGCGGGAGCGTTGCGCGGCTCGCCCGCGTCGACGACGAGGGTGCGGCGCCTGGCCCTGCCGAGGACGAGCGCGGCGGACAGTCCCGCCGCGCCGCCGCCGATGACGACCACTTCGTAGGACTCGGTTGTTCCGGTCATGGTGACCACCTCCACGCCAGACGGTCGCGCGCCCGCTGCGGGATTGACAAATACGTTTGCCGAATCTGCAATAGCGGCATGACGACCGACGATGTCCTCGCAGGGGTGGGGCCGCGGCTGCGGCGGATCCGTAAGGAGCGGGAGGTGACGCTGTCCGGGCTGTCGGAGGTGACCGGCATCTCGGTCAGCACCCTCTCCCGGCTGGAGTCCGGCCTGCGCAAGCCCAGCCTGGAGCTGCTGCTGCCGATCGCGCAGGCCCATCAGGTGCCGCTGGACGAACTGGTCGGCGCGCCCTCCGTGAGCGATCCGCGGGTGCGGTCCCAGCCGATCGAGCGGTACGGCCGGGTGCACTGGCCGCTCACCCGCCAGCCCGGCGGCCTCCAGGCGTTCAAGGTGCTGGAGCCGCAGCGGGCCCTGGAACCGGAGCCGCGCACCCATGAGGGGTACGAGTGGCTGTACGTGCTGTCCGGGCGGCTCCGGCTGGTGCTGGGGGAGCACGACGTGGTGCTCACGGCGGGCGAGGCGGCGGAGTTCGACACCCGGGTCCCGCACTGGTTCGGGTCGACGGGGGAGGGGCCGGTGGAGTTCCTGAGCCTCTTCGGGCCGCAGGGGGAGCGGATGCATGTGCGGGCCCGGCCGAAGCAGGCGTGAGGGACCGGCTGCTCGTCGTTGCGGCCGGAGCAGGGGTGAGCGACAAGCCGCTGCCTGTGCGGCCGGAGCAGGGGTGAGCGACAAGCCGCTGCCTGTGCGGCCGGAGCAGGCGTGACCTCCCCGGCGGTTCACAGGGGGCAAGCGACCGCTTAGTATGCGGTGGACCCGGTCAGACGACGCAGTCCCCCGTGGAGGCCCCGCATGCAGGCATGGCAGGTGCACGAGAACGGCGAGCCGAGCGAGGTGATGCGCCTCGGTGAGGTGGCGACGCCCACGCCCGGCGACGGCCAGGTCCTGCTGAAGGTGCGGGCCGCCAACATCAACTTCCCGGACGCCCTGCTCTGCCGGGGCCAGTACCAGGTCCGGCCCCCGCTGCCCTTCACGCCCGGCGTGGAGATCTGCGGCGAGACCGAGGACGGCCGCCGCGTGATCGCCAACCCGGCGCTGCCCCACGGCGGCTTCGCCGAGTACACCGTCGCCGACGCGGCCGCCGTGCTGCCCGCGCCCGACGCGCTCGACGACGCCGAGGCCGCCGCGCTGCACATCGGCTACCAGACCGGCTGGTTCGGCCTGCACCGGCGGGCCCGGCTGGAGGCCGGCGAGACGCTGCTCGTGCACGCCGCCGCCGGCGGGGTCGGCAGCGCGGCCGTCCAGCTCGGCAAGGCGGCCGGCGCCACGGTCATCGGCGTGGTGGGCGGAGCCGAGAAGGCTGCCGTCGCCCGCGAGCTCGGCTGCGACACCGTGATCGACCGGCGTGCCGAGGACGTCGTCGCGGCGGTGAAGGCGGCCACCGGCGGCCGGGGCGCCGACGTGGTCTACGACCCGGTGGGCGGCGACGCGTACACCCAGTCCGCCAAGACGGTCGCCTTCGAGGGCCGGATCGTGGTCGTCGGCTTCGCGAGCGGCGCCATTCCGAGCCCTGCGCTCAACCACGCCCTCGTCAAGAACTACGCGATCCTCGGACTGCACTGGGGCCTCTACAACACCAGGAACCCCAAGCTGGTCCAGCACTGCCACGAGCAGCTCACCGAACTGGCCGCCCGGGGTGCGATCAAGCCGCTGGTGAGCGAGCGGGTGCCGCTGAGCGGAGCCGCGGCCGCCGTGCAGCGGGTCGCCGACGGAGTGACCACCGGCCGCGTCGCCGTCGTCCCGGAGAACGGAGCCCCCGCATGACCGACGCCGCCGAACTGCGCCGAAGGACCGAGGAGCTGCTGGCCGCGCACCCGCCCGGGACCACGGACCGCGCGGACTTCCTCAAGGCCCGCTTCGACGCCGGGCTCGCCTGGGTGCACTACCCCGAAGGTCTCGGCGGGCTCGGTGCCCCCCGCTCGCTCCAGGCGGTGGTGGACGCCGAGCTGGAGGCCGCGGGCGCACCGGACAACGACCCCCGGCGGATCGGCATCGGCCTCGGCATGGCCGCGCCCACGATCCTGCGCTACGGCACCGAGGAGCAGAAGCGGCGCTACCTGCGGCCCCTGTGGGTGGGGGATGAGGTCTGGTGCCAGCTGTTCAGCGAGCCCGGCGCCGGCTCCGACCTCGCCGCGCTGGGCACCCGGGCCGTGCGTGACGGAGACGGCTGGGTGGTCGACGGGCAGAAGGTGTGGACCTCCAGCGCGCACGTCGCCCGCTGGGGCATCCTCATTGCCCGCACCGACCCGGACGTCCCCAAGCACCAGGGCATCACGTACTTCGTCTGCGACATGACCGACCCCGGCGTCGAGGTGCGGCCGCTGCGCCAGATCACCGGCGAGGCCGAATTCAACGAGGTGTTCCTGACGGACGTCCGGATCCCGGACGCGCGCCGCCTCGGGGAGGTCGGCGACGGCTGGCGCGTCGCACAGACCACCCTCATGAACGAGCGCGTGTCCATCGGCGGCATGCGGCTGCCCCGCGAGGGCGGCATGATCGGCCCCGTCTCCGCCACCTGGCGCGAGCGCCCGGAACTGCGCACCCACGACCTCCACCAGCGGCTGCTCACCCTGTGGGTGGAGGCCGAGGTCGCCCGGCTCACCGGCGAACGGCTGCGCCAGCAGCTCGTCGCGGGGCATCCCGGCCCCGAGGGCTCCGGCATGAAGCTCGCCTTCGCCCGCCTCAACCAGGAGATCAGCGGCCTGGAGGTCGAACTCCTGGGCGAGGAGGGACTCCTGTACGACGACTGGACCATGCGCCGGCCCGAGCTGGTGGACTTCACCGGCCGTGACGCCGGCTACCGCTACCTCCGCTCCAAGGGCAACAGCATCGAGGGCGGGACCAGCGAGGTCCTGCTGAACATCGTCGCCGAGCGCGTCCTCGGACTGCCGTCCGAGCCGCGCACCGACAAGGACGTCGCCTGGAAGGACCTGGCCCGATGACCGATCTGCTCTACTCGGAGGAGGAAGAGGCCCTCCGCTCGGCGGTGCGGGACCTGCTCGCCGACCGCCTCGACCCGGCCGGGGTGATCGCGCGCACCGAGTCGGACACTCCGCACGACGTCTCGCTGTGGAAGACGCTCACCGACGGAATGGGTCTTGCGGGTCTGCTGATTCCGCTGGAGCTCGACGGCCAGGGCGCCTCGCACCGGGAGGCCGCCGTCGTCCTGGAGGAACTCGGGCGGGCGGTCGCGCCCGTGCCGTATCTGACGAGTGCGGTCGTCGCGACGGAGGCGCTGCTGGAGTGCGGGGCCGACGACCTGCTCACGCAGCTGGCGTCCGCGACGCTGGTCGGCGCGCTCGCCGTCCCCCTGCACCTTGCTCCCGGAGTCGCCTTCGCCGCCGTACAGGTCGAGAACGGCACTCTGCACGGCGAGTTGACGGGCATCGCCGACGCCGCGGGTGCCGATCTGCTGCTGGTGCCCGCGGACGACGGTGGTCTGTACGCGGTCGACGCCTCGGCCGTCACCGTCACTGCGCAGATCTCCCTCGACCTCACCCGGCCCCTCGCGACCGTCGCGCTGAACGGTGTCGCCGGCCGTCGCCTCGGAGACGCCGAACCGGCCGTCCGCCGCGCCCTGCGGGCCGGCGCCGGACTGCTCGCATCCGAACAACTCGGGCTCGCCGACTGGGCGCTGACCGAGACCGTGCGCTACCTCAAGGAGCGCAAGCAGTTCAACCGGCCCGTCGGCGGGTTCCAGGCGCTCAAGCACCGGCTCGCCCAGCGCTGGCTGGAGGTCGTCCATCTGCGGGCCGCGGCACGCGCCGCGGCGGACGCGCTCGCGACCGGCGAGGACGTCGACGTGTCGGTGGCGGTGGCCCAGGCCTACGCCGCGCCGGTGGCCGTACGCGCCGCCGAGGAGGCGCTGCAACTGCACGGCGGCATCGGAATGACCTGGGAGCACCCGGCACACCTGTATCTCAAGCGGGCCAAGGCGGACTCCCTCGCCTACGGCACCGCGGGCGCCCATCGCGCGGCGCTCGCCGAACTGGTGGACCTTCAAGCCCCCTGAGGTACAGGCGGGGAGCGCCGCCGAAGCGCGCGGGAACCCTGGGGGAACCCCGAGAAAAGCCCGTCCCACCTGGGGCGGGCTTTTCGGTGCGGGTACGCCGGTGAAGTGAACTCATGACGGCGGTCCGGCCAACTCACCAGCCCCCATCTGCCAGTTGAGTGGCCGTGAACCCCATACTCGCTGAGGTTCCGTTCCCCGCCCACACCAGGGAGGCAGAGCATGGCCCTCACCACCCGTCGCAGAGCCCTCACCACCTTCGGCGCCGCCCTCGCGGGCGCGGTGGCCCTGCCCGGCGCGAGCGCGCTGGCGGACGACCACGGGCACCGCCCCCGTCCGCCGCGCCCGCTGTGGCGTGCCCACGCCCACAACGACTACGAGCACCCCCGGCCGCTCCTCGACGCCCTCGACCACCGCTTCGGCAGCGTCGAGGCCGACATCTACCTCGTCGGCGACCAGCTCCTCGTCGCCCACGACCCCGAGGACCTCGACCCGGCCCGCACCCTGGAGTCCCTCTACCTCGACACCCTCGCCGCGCGCGTCCGCGCCAACCACGGCTCGGTGTACCGCGGTCACCGCGGCTCGCTCCAGCTGCTGATCGACATCAAGACCGAGGGCGCCTCGACGTACCGCGAACTCGACCGGCATCTGCGCCGCTACCGGCACCTGTTCACGACGTACGCCCACGGCAAGGTCCTGCCCGGGCCGGTCACCGCCGTCATCTCCGGCGACCGCGCGGCGCGTGCGCCGATGGAGGCCCAGAAGGTGCGCCGCGCCTTCTACGACGGCCGGCTAGCGGACCTCGGCAGCCCGGCCCCCGCCTCCTTCGTCCCGCTGATCAGCGACAACTGGACGCTGAACTTCAGCTGGCGCGGCGCGGGCGCGTTCCCGGCGGCCGAGCGGCAGAAGCTGCGCGACATCATGCGGGCGGCGCACGCGCGCGGGCAGAAGGTGCGGTTCTGGGCCACGCCGGACATCGCGGGACCCGAACGGGACGCGCTGTGGGGTGAGTTGCTCGCCGCGGACGTCGACTTCATCAACACCGACGACCTGCTCGGACTGGAGGCGTTCCTGGACGCCCGCGGGCGGGCCTGACGCTCACCCGCCCGCCGGTCGCGGACACCACACTTTCGGGGGACAGGTCAGCCGCCCGGAGGAACCCTTCGCTACGCCACACTTGCGGCCGAACGCCGCGAAGCGGACGTGGCGGAGGAGGTTCACGATGGCCATTTCCATCTCTGTGGTGCTGTTGCTGTTCATCCTGGCGGTGATCTTCGTACGGAACGGGGGGCTCAAGCTCACGCACGCGATCGTCTGCCTGCTGCTCGGCTTCTACCTCGCGAGCTCGAGCATCGCCCCGACCATCCACAGCGGCCTCACGGCCACGGCCGACATCGTGAGCGGCCTCAGACCGTGAGGTCGCCGTGCCCCTGGAACGTCACCTGACGGAGAACACCCCGATGCCGTTCGGCACCGGGCGCTCCACGCCGCCGCTCGGATGGTTGCGTACGGAGACGGTGTCCGCGCCCGGGGCGCGGGCGACCAGCGTCGAGGAGCCACCGCCGTCCAGGCTGAAGGCGTGCACCGCGCCCAGCCGGCGCATCGTGTCCGCCACCTCGGCGATCGTCAGGCCGGTGCGGTACTCGGGGGCGCCGTCCACCGCGAGCAGCAGCACCCGCCGCCCGCTCTCCGCGATGCCCACGGCGGTGCGCACCGCCGCCGTGCGGTCGTCCAGGCCGGGCAGCGGCTGCCCGCCCCTGAGGACCGGATATCCGCCCAGCGCGAAGCGGTACGGGAGCCGTGTCGCCGACGCCACCAGCCGCTGCCGTACCGTGACGCGCTCGCCCACCTTCACCTTCCGCAGCCACCGCGCGCCCGCCTCACGGCCGACGAGCACCGTCGTCCCCGCGGCAACCGGACCGCTGCCCGGAGCGTCGGCACTCGACACCACCTTGCCGTTCCTGACCGTCACCTCGTGGGTCTCCGTGCTGCACGGCGCCGCCCGGTCGGTGTCGGTGCCGCAGGTGGCGCGCACCCGGGAGACGCTGCCCCACGCCGGCGTGAACGCGCCGACCGAGTCGACCGGCAGGGCGTACTGGTTGAGGCCACCGAGCGGGCGCTTCCCCTCCGGCGCGGTGACCGACCCCTCCAGGGCCAGGCTGTCCGGCCGGGCCCGCCGGTCGGCCCCGACGCCCACCACGTCCCGGGTGCTCGTGCCCGGCGGCAGCGCCGGGCCGAACCGCTGGCCGTCCGGGACCGCCCCCTTCAGCGCCTCGCCCCGCAGGATCACGGGTCCGACGGTCGCGCCGGTCGCGGGGACGCCCGGGTGCTGGGTCTCGGTGATGTTGAAGAAGTCGCCGTTGACGCCGGCCACCGCTCCCTGGGCGTCGGCCAGCCGGGACACGGTCGCCCGTGCGGCCACCGCTCCCGGATGCAGCAGATCGAGCCGCACGCGCGGGTCGCGCAGGTCGACGCCGAGCACATGGACGCGCGTCGGCCCCTTGGCCGCCTGGATGTCGAGTTGTTGGTAGAGGACGCCCGGTGCGATCCGGGTCTCCTCCGGCGCGGCACCCGCCGGTGCCGCCCCTGCCGGTGCCGCCCCGGTCAGGGCCGCACCTGTGAGTGTGCCGAGCGCGGCGAGCACCGCGACGAACGTTCTGCCTGATCCGAACCGCTTCTGACGACGCGTCACAGATCCCCCTGAGGTCTCGTCAACTTTCCCAGGACGCGGGGGAAGTGCACCAGACGGCACTGACCGAGGGGGTGACGGGGAGCCGACTGCGCGAGAACGGGTGAGGGAACGTGCGCCGGGCGGGCCGGGGCGGGTCCGAGGGGTCAGTCGGTGGGCGGGCCGGGGCGGGTGCGAGGGGTCAGTCGGTGGGCGGGCCGGGGCGGGTGCGAGAGGTCAGTCGGTGGGCGGGCCGGGGCGCGTGTCAGGCGGCGGGTGATGCGGCCGAAGTGCGGTCCGTTGTCAAGCGCGGGCCCGTGTGGCAGGGGGGTGGTGGGCGGCCGAATATGGGAGCGGCTGTGAAAGCGGCCCGGTGGCGGCACCCGGGTCGCCGTCGCCGGGAGGCGTCGGCGGTCCGGGGCGCTTCGGCGAGAGGCCCCGCGCCTCTGCGGCGGAAGGAAGGTCGCGCTGATGACGACGATGACCGTTTCCGTGGCGCCGGCGACACGACCCGCCTGGCGACGGGCCCTGGTGACCGGCGGGGCCGGATTCCTGGGCTCACATCTGTGCGAGCGTCTGATCGAGGCCGGTGTCGGCGTCGACTGCGTCGACGATCTGTCGTCGGGGTCCGCGGACAACGTCCGGCACCTCGCCGGCCACCCCGGCTTCCGGTTCCTGGAACGCGACATGGCGGACCCCGGAGTCCCGGACGCGCTGGACGGGGCGTACGACCTGGTCCTGCACTGCGCGGGCCCCGCGTCGCCGGCCGATTGCCGGGATCGCCCACTGGAGGCGCTGGACGCCGCCGCCCTCGGTACCCGCAACGCGCTGACCGTGGCCGCCCGGTCCGGAGCCCGCTTCCTGCTCGCCTCGGCGGGCCGACCGCGGGGGGAGGCGAGGCCGTCGCCCGGGGACCCTGGCGGGGTCCGGTGGGACTCCGGCCGGGGCAGCACGGGCGCTCCGGAGTCTGCCGCTCCGGAGTCGGCCGCTTCGGAAGACGCGGGGGGCGACAACGAGCCCGGGGGACCCCGCGCGGCGTACGGCGCGGCGGGGCGCTTCGCGGAGGCCCTGACCGCCGCGTACGCCGCCGAGCACGGCACGGACACCGGGATCGTCCGCCTCTTCGACACCTACGGCCCGCGGATGCGGGCTGACGGCCCGCAGTCGATCCCGGCCCTCGCCGGGCAGGCACTGGCCGGCATGCCGGTCACCGTCGAGGACGACGGCACGGACTCCCGCTCCCTGTGCTACGTCGACGACGTGGCCGACGGTGTGCTGCGCGTCGCCGCGAGCCGGTCCCGGCGGCCCGTGGACATCGGCGGCGGCGACGAGACGACCGTCCAGGAGATCGCCCGCCGGGTGATCGACGTGACCGGCTCCCGCGCGGGCCTGTGGTTCGGTACCGCCCGCCCTCCCGACCACGCCCGGCCGCGCCCCGACCCGTCCCGCGCCCGCGAGCTGTGCGGCTGGACGCCCAGGGTGTCCTGGGAGGAAGGCTTCAAGCGGACGATCGCCCACTTCGGGAGCCCGCGGCGGGACACCCCCGGCTGAGGGGGCAGCCACCGCCCGGCAGGCGAGCGGGTGCCGCGATGGTGGCGTGCCCGATCCCGTGGGACGATGACGCTGCCTGTCGAGAAGTACCTGTTCGGGGGATTTCTCCCGGTACCGGGGTTTTCCCCGCGCACACAGGGCAACCCGAGGTCGGCCCCACGGCAGCGCACCCCGCAGTTGTCCCGGACCTCGCACCGCTCGCAGCTCCTCCGACAGGAGTTCCGGATGACCTTCACCACCCAGCCCTTCCGGCCCCCAGGACCGGGCCCGCGCATCGGTCTGCTGGGCTCGTACGGCGGCTTCAACATCGGCGACGAGGCCATCCTGACCTGCGTGCTCGGCTGCCTGCGCGACCACCGCCCGCAGGCCCGGCTCGTCGTCTTCAGCCGCAACGCCGAGCACACCCGCGCCCACCAGCCCGCCGCCGACGAGGTGGTCGACTGGGAGGGCGTCCCGCAGAAACAGATCCTCGACGTCCTGTCGAACCTGGACCTGCTGGTGCTCGGTGGCGGCGGCATCCTCTACGACGGCGAGGCACGCCGCTATCTGCGCCTGGTGGGCGCCGCCCAGGCCAGCGGCGTGCGCACCTTCGCGTACGCCGTCGGCGCGGGCCCGCTGCGCGAGGCGGATGACCGGGAGGCCGTGCGCACCGTGCTGTCCGCCATGGACGAGGTGGTCGTACGTGACGAGGAGTCCCGGCTCGTGCTGGAGGAGGCCGGGCTGGACCGCGACATCACCGTGACCGCCGATCCGGCACTGCTGCTGCCGCCCGAGCCCTTCACCGACCAGATGATGCGCCAGGAGGGAATCCCCGCCGACACCCGGCTGGTGGGGATGTCCGTCCGCGAACCGGGCCGGGCCGCGGAGAAGCTCGACGAGAGCGACTACCACGCCCTCCTCGCCGACGTCGCGGACTTCCTGGTGCGGCGGCTGGACGCGCACGTGGTCTTCGTGCCCATGGAACGCCAGGACGTCCACCATGCCCACGGCGTGCTCTCCCGGATGACCGCCCCGGATCGCGGACGCATCCTGCACAGCGTCTACAGCCCCGGCCAGGTCCTCGGCTTCATGAACCACCTCGACCTCGCCGTCGGCATGCGCCTGCACTTCGTGATCTTCGCCGCGCTCTCCGGGCTGCCCGTGCTGCCGCTGCCGTACTCCGGCAAGGTCTTCGACTTCTCCCGCCGCATCGGCGCGCCCGCCCTCGTCGGCGTGGCGCGTGAGCAGGCCGGTCTGCTGCTCGCGGAGGTCGACCGGCTGTGGGACGAGTTTCCGCAGCGCCGCGACGAACTGGAGGCGCGGGTCCAGGCGTTGCGGGGGGCCGCCCGGGAGACCTGTCTGCGGTGCTCCGTGGTTCTCGAAGCGCTGGAGGAGCGCACCGAGGCCGAGGAGATGTCGGATACCGAACGCCCCGGTCTGCACCTGCTGCGGCCGGGCTCCGGATCGGTGAGCTGACGCGCCGGGCACCCACCGCCTTCGGAACACCTCCGACGGGAAGAACCGATGCCGATCCTGCAACGACCCCCGGAACCACGGACCGTCACCCTGCCGCCGCGCGAGGCCCGTCACGGCGGCCGCACGCAGGTCCTGGTCGTCGGCGGCGGGCCGGCCGGCACCGCGGCGGCCTACGCCGCGGCCGACGCCGGGGCCGACGTCGTGCTCGTCGAGCGGTACGGCTTCCTCGGCGGCAACGCGACCGTGGCCCTCGTGATGCCGCTGATGTCGTTCCACAACGAGCAGAAACAGGCCGTCTTCACCGAGCCCGGCCAGGCAGGCGACCAACTGCTGCCGACCGACCACGGCGAGGGCGAGGCGGTGGTCGCGGGCTTCCTGTGGCGGCTGCTGGACCGGCTGAACGAGCGCGGCGGCTGCATCCCGCCCTCCGTGCGGACCGGGTACACCGTGCCGTTCGACCCCGAGATCTACAAACTGGTCCTGCTCGACCTGCTCGACGAGGCCGGCGTCCACATGCTGTTCCACTCCTTCGCCTCCTGTGCCCTTCCCCTGGACGACGGCTGGCGGGTCGTCTTCGAGACCAAGTCCGGACCGGTGGTGATCGACGCCGATGTCGTCGTCGACGGCACGGGGGACGGCGATGTGGCCGCCGCATGCGGGGCGCCCTGGGAGATCGGCCGGCCGGAGGACGGGCTGGTGCAGCCGATGACCCTGATGTTCCGTGTCGTGGACTTCCTGCGACCCCGGTTCGCCGAGTACGTCCGCGAGCACCCCGACCAGTGGCGGGGCGTGCACGGCCTGTGGGACCTCGTCCAGGAGGCCACCGAGGCCGGCGAACTGAGCCTGCCCCGCGAGGACATCCTCTTCTTCGGCACCCCGCACCCGCGCGAGGTCAGTGTCAACAGCACCCGCGTCACCCGGGCGCTCGGTATCGACGTGTGGGACCTGAGCCGCGCCGAGTACGTGTCCCGCCGCCAGATGGAGCAGATCGACCGCTTCCTCCGCGGGCACGTCCCCGGCTTCGAGGAGGCATACGTCGGACAGAGCGGCACCCAGATCGGCGTCCGCGAGACCCGGCGCGTCCTCGGTGACTACCAGCTCACCGGCCACGACATCCTGGCGGCACGCCCCTTCCCCGACGTGGTGGCGCACGGCGCCTATCCCATCGACATCCACAACCCCAGGGGCAGCGGCACGGTCCTCAAACGCGTCCCCCGTGGCCGCTTCTACGACATACCGTTGCGCTGTCTGCTGCCCCGCGACACCGACCGTCTTCTCGTCGCGGGCCGCTGCATCTCCGGCTCCCATGTGGCGCACTCCTCCTATCGCGTCATGCCCATCGCCATGGCCACCGGCCAGGCCGCGGGCGTCTGCGCCGCGCTGGCCACCCGGATCGACCGCGGCCCACGGGAGGTGCCGCCCGCCCTGGTCCAGCAGGAGCTGCTGCGTCAGGGGGCGCGGCTGCAACTGCCGGCGGGTGCCGCTGCGGAGCGCGGCTGAGGCGTCATGCGGAGTTGACGAGCCCCATGTAGCGCGGCCAGTCCCAGTGCGGGCCGGGGTCGGTGTGGTCGGTGCCCGGTATCTCGTGATGCCCGACGATGTGCTCGCGGTCCCTGGGGATGCCGTATCTCGCGCAGATCGCCGCCGTGAGGACGGCCGATCGCGCGTACATGGCGTCGGTGAAGTAGCCGGGCTGGTCCACCCATCCCTCGTGCTCGATGCCGATGCTGCGCGTGTTGTGCTCCCAGTCCCCCGCGTGCCAGGCGATGTCCGACTCGCGGACGCACTGCGCCACATGTCCGTCGCGCGACCGGACGACGTAGTGCGCGGACACCTTCTTGCGGGGGTGCTGGAAGACGGCCAGGGTTCCGGAGTAGTCGGTCTGCGTCACGTGGATGACCACCAGATCCACGGCGTGCGTCACCGGTCGGCTCGCCTCGGTGTAGTTGGCGCGCGACGCCGGCTGCCACTCCGCGAGCGGGTGGTCGGGGGCCGGGGTCTGCGCGCCCGCCCTCGGTCCGGGCAGCAGCGCGTAGGGGACGACGGCTAGGGCGGCGCCCTTGAGGAATCGCCTCCGGCGGGGGAGCGGTCGTGCCCGATCCATGGGGAATCGCCTCTCAGCTGGACGAAGTTGAAGCGCGAGGGGAGCGGTGGGGTCGCGGCCGACCGTGCCTCGCGTGATTCAAGGTACGGCGCGTGAGGGCCGGAGGAAGCTCGCGCAGTCGATCCGTGGACGGCCGAGACGTTGTGGACAACTCGCTCACCCGAAAGGGATACGGGCAGGCTCTTGACCAGTCGGCGGAAGGCGTCAGGCCTCCGATCGGACCCCCGCCGGATCGTCCAGGACCCCGCGGACCACCCAATGTCCGGCCCCGAGCAGCGGCCCCTCGGAACCCAGCCGTGACACGGACACCGGGCAGGCCGGCCCCGCCGTGCGACGGGCCAGTTCGGAGCGCAGGGACGGGAGCAGCCAAGGCGCGAGCCCGGCAAGCGCGCCGCCCAGCACCACGCTCTCCGGGTCCAGCAGATTCACCGCCCCGGTCAGCGCGACGCCGAGTGCCTCGCCCGCGTCGCGCAGCGCCCGCCGTACGTTCTCGTCGCCCTCCGCCGCCAGCCCGGCGAGCAGTCCCACCCGGTCCCCGCCCGGACGCAGACCGGCCGCGCGCAGCACGGCCTCCTCACCCGCGTACTGCTCCAGGCACCCCCGGCCGCCGCAGGCGCACTCCGGGCCGTCGGGCCGAACCGGTACGTGCCCCAACTCGCCCGCGAACCCCCGGGTTCCCCGCAGCAGTCCGCCGTCCACGACCACGCCGGCGCCGATACCGATCTCGGCCGACACGTGCACGAAGTCACGAGGCGTGTCCTCGCCCAGCCAGAGCTCGGCCAGCGCGCCGAAGTTGGCCTCGTTGTCCACGGTGAGGGGCAGGCCGACGGGGAGCAGGGAGCCCAGGTCGATGTCGTGCCAGCCGAGGTTGGGGGCGCGTACGACCGTCCGGGCGTCGCGAGCCACCAAGCCGGGCACCGCCACCGCGAGCCCCGCGGGCCATAGCCCTTCGCCGTCCGCCTCGGCGACGACCTGGCGTACCAGCGCGGTCAGTTCCCCGATCACCGGCTCGGGCGAGCGGTCGCGGTTGGTGCCGTGTCGCACGGCTCGCGCGCGCACCTCTCCGCGCAGGTCGACGGCGCAGACGGCGAGATGGTCGACGCCGACCTCCGCGCCGATCCCCGCGGGACCGTTCCCGCTGACCGCGAGGGCGGAACCGGGACGGCCCCGGCCCACGCGGCCGGGACGCTCGGGGCCCAGTTCCTCCAACAGGCCGGTACGGATGAGCTCGTCGACCAGGGTGGAGACCGCCGCACGGGTCAGGCCGATGCGCGAGGCCACCGCGGCGCGCGAGAGCGGGCCCTCCGCGCCGACGGTGTGCATCACCCGGGCGAGGTTGCGGCGCCGCATGCCCTGCTGGGTGTCCGGCAGCGCGCGTCCGGGACCGGCGGGGTCGGCCTTGTGCAGCGGTGCGGTCATGCCCCCGTCCTTGTCGGTGAGTCGGTGAGTCGGTGAGTCGGTGAGTCGGTGAGTCGGTGTGCCTGTGAGCGGTGCGTTTTGTGAGCGGTGAGAGTCGGTTGTCGGCGGCCGCTCGGTCCGCGTGGTCTCAACGGCTCTCGGGGCTCCGCTCCAGCAGCGGGGCCGCGTCGGAGAGTACCCCGGAGATCCTCGCCAGCGTCTCCTCGTCCCGCTCGATCGCGTCCAGGACCGGCCCGCGCGCGGTGTTCCAGCGCCGGGCGACCGCGGCCGGATCCTCGCCGGTGAGCACTCCGGCCGCCTGCGCGGCGGCGCCGAGGGCGACCAGTTCCCGGGCCTCGGGCACCTGGACAGGCCGCCCGGAGAGCCGTCGAACCGTCTGCTGCCAGGCCGCGCCCCGGGCGCCGCCCCCGATCAGCAGCAGGGGCGCCGAGGGGTCCGCGTCCTCGTCGAGGACCAGGTCCAGCGCGCCCAGCAGCGCGTGCACGGCCCCGTCGTACGCCGCCTGGAGGAGCTGACCGCCGGTGGTGTCGTGCCGCAGGCCGTGCAGCAGGCCCGAGGCGTTCGGCAGGTCGGGGGTGCGTTCGCCGTCCAGGTACGGCAGCAAGGTCACGCTCGTGCCGGGCTCGACGGCCTCGCGGTCCAGTCCGAGCAGGGCCGCCACGCGGTCGACGGCGAGCGTGCAGTTCAGGGTGCAGGCCAGCGGCAGCCAGTCCCCGCGCGCGTCGGCGAAGCCCGCCACGGTGCCGGTCGGGTCGGCCGGTCGTCGCTGCGACACCGCGTACACCGTGCCGGAGGTGCCCAGACTCATGACGGGGGTGCCGGGGCGCAGGCCGAGACCGAGCGCGGCGGCGGCGTTGTCGCCGGTGCCCGGGGCGACCAGGGTGCCCTTGGAGAACGGCAGGTCGTGACTGTCCCGCACGGTGCCCGCCACCTCACCGGGCCGGACCACGCGCGGCAGCATCGCCGGATCCAGACCCACGCGCGCGAGGATCTCCTCGTCGTACGCCTCGCTGCCGGACGCCCACCAGCCGGTGCCGGAGGCGTCGCCGCGATCGGTCGTGCCCTGCCCCGTGAGGTGTTCGGTGAGGTAGTCGTGGGGGAGCCGTACGGCCTTCGTCGCACGCACCGCCTCGGGCTCGTGCTCCGCGAGCCAGGCCCATTTGGTGACGGTGAACGACGCGGCGGGCACGCTGCCCGTGCGCTCCGCCCAGAACTTCGCGCCGCCCAGTTCCTCGACCAGCCGGCGCGCCTGCGGCGCCGAGCGCACGTCGTTCCACAGCAGGGCGGGTCGCACCGGCTCGCCCCGGGCGTCCAGCGTGACCAGACCGTGCTGCTGGCCGCCGATGGACACCGCGGCGGCCTCGTGGGCGGGCTCACCGCACTGGCGCAGCGCCTCGCACAGCGCCTGCCACCACTGCCGCGGATCACTCTCCCGGCCCGCGCCGGAGGTGACCTTGTGCGGCGCCTGACCGCTCGCCACGATCTCACCTGTGGACACGTCGACGACCAGTGCCTTCGTGGACTGGGTGGACGTGTCCACGCCGACGACGAGCGGACCCTCGGCTGCTGACATCGGGCTCTCCCTGTTTCTGCGGCTCTGCGGCTCTGCGGTTCTGGTTTCTGCTGTTGCTTCCACTGTTTTTCCGCTGCTACTGCGGCGTTCCAGCGGCTCATGCCCCCTCCAGGAGACACCTGTGTCTCTTCCCACTGAGGCGGTGGTCTCTTCCCAGGGATGCGTTCGCATATTAATTTGTAAACCGCCATGACGAAATAGTCGTGTGCGACAGTCGCAAGCGAGCAAGGGAGCCGCGGCATGAACTACCAGCCCACCCCCGAGGACAGGTTCACCTTCGGCCTGTGGACCGTCGGCTGGCAGGGAAGGGACCCGTTCGGCGACGCCACGCGGCGTGCCCTCGACCCGGTCGAGACGGTGCAGCGCCTGGCTGAGCTCGGCGCCCACGGAGTGACCTTCCACGACGACGACCTGATCCCCTTCGGATCGTCGGACACCGAGCGCGAGTCGCACATCAAGCGCTTCCGCCAGGCCCTGGACGCGACCGGCATGACCGTCCCGATGGCCACCACCAACCTCTTCACGCACCCCGTCTTCAAGGACGGCGCGTTCACCGCGAACGACCGTGACGTCCGCCGGTACGCCCTGCGCAAGACCATCCGCAACATCGACCTGGCGGCGGAGCTGGGCGCGCGGACCTACGTCGCGTGGGGCGGGCGTGAGGGCGCCGAGTCCGGTGCCGCCAAGGACGTGCGCGCCGCGCTCGACCGCATGAAGGAGGCGTTCGACCTCCTCGGCGAGTACGTCACCTCCCAGGGCTACGACCTGCGCTTCGCGATCGAGCCCAAGCCGAACGAGCCCCGCGGCGACATCCTGCTGCCGACCGTCGGCCACGCCCTGGCGTTCATCGAGCGCCTGGAGCGGCCGGAGCTGTACGGCGTGAACCCCGAGGTCGGCCACGAGCAGATGGCCGGCCTGAACTTCCCGCACGGCATCGCGCAGGCCCTGTGGGCGGGCAAGCTCTTCCACATCGACCTGAACGGCCAGTCCGGCATCAAGTACGACCAGGACCTGCGTTTCGGCGCCGGTGACCTGCGGTCCGCCTTCTGGCTGGTCGACCTCCTGGAGAGCGCCGGTTACGAGGGGCCGCGCCACTTCGACTTCAAGCCGCCGCGGACCGAGGACCTCGACGGCGTGTGGGCCTCGGCGGCCGGCTGCATGCGCAACTACCTCATCCTCAAGGAGCGGGCCGCCGCCTTCCGCGCCGACCCCGAGGTCCAGGAGGCCCTGCGCGCCTCGCGACTGGACGAGCTCGCGCAGCCCACGGCCGCCGACGGCGTGCAGGCGCTGCTCGCCGACCGCACCGCGTTCGAGGAGTTCGACGTGGACGCGGCCGCCGCGCGCGGGATGGCGTTCGAGCGGCTCGACCAGCTGGCCATGGACCACCTGCTGGGCGCGCGCGGCTGAGGCCGTACGAGGCCGGTACGGGCATCGCGAGGGCTGCCCCCACGCGGAATGCCACGGAATCGTGCGCTCCATGGCATGAGCCCGTGTCAACCACCGCGCGGGGGTCGCGGCCCGGGTACCCGATTCGGGAACCTGGGCGCCATGGCCATGCCGCCCGTACCCCCTCAGCCGCCCGGGCAACCGGGTGACACGCCGCCCCCGGGCGGCGGTTTCGGACCGTCCACCACGCAATTCGGACCGCTGCCCCCGCGACGTCGGCGCGGTCCCCTCCTGCTCGCCCTGGCCGTGCTCGTGGCCGTCGCGGTCCTCGTCGCCGCGATGGTCCTGATGGACTCCGGGAGCGACGAGTCGCCGGACGGGAAACCGACCGCCGGCACCACCACCGCGGAACCAAGCGTCGGCGTCCCCGGCGAGCTGCCCTCCGGGCTGCCCACCGAGTTTCCCTCCGTGTTCCCGAGCGGACTGCCGTCGCTGCCGACCGGGCTCCCATCAGGGCTGCCCAGCAACCTGCCCAGCAACCTGCCGAGCGACCTGCCGAGCGAGCTGGAGTCCCTGATCTCGAACCTTCCGGTCGACGAACTGCCCTAGGGACCGTCCGCACGCCCTCCGGCGGCGGCCAGCGCCGTCGCCGGGTCACTGTCCCCGGCGCCCGCCGGCACCCAGCGGCCACCCTCGTCCCGGTACGGCCACCAGCGGCCGTCCCGCCCGAGGCGCAGCTGGAGCGGGGCCCCGGTGACCGTCCACCGGTTGCCCTGCGCCCGCAGTGCCGGACGCGTGTCCTCGTCGTCCCAGGCCGCTTCCAGGGCTGCACGCGCGCGTGCGAGGGCTTCGCCCTCGACCGCCCACTCCTCCTCCAGCACGGAGAGCCCCGCCGTACCGCCGTACCGCCACGCCCGGACCGCCGCCGCCAGGTCTTCGAGGCTCCGCCCGGACCCCTCGGCGAGCCGCTCGGCCACGGTCCGCTCAGGAGCGCCCGCCGCCAGCCGTACGGCGTCCTGCGCCACCGTCAGCTCCTGCGCGCCCAGGCCGGCCTCCAGCGCCTCGGACAGCAGACGGTGGGCCATCACCGCCGTGCGGGCGGCCAGGAACTCCAGGGCGGCCGGGTCGACGCCGGGTGCGGGCGGGATCTCGGTGTCGAAGGACGGTGGCGATCCTGGCTCCGCCGGGAGGTCGGGCGGTGACGGCAACGGGGGCAGGATGTCCGCGGCCGCGTACGCCTCCAGAGCGTCGAGTCCCTCCGGCTCGGAGTGGTCGCCGGCCCCCTCCTGCGCGGGTGGCGCACCACGGGTCTGGAGGGCGTCGAGCAGAGCTCGTTCACCGCGCCCCCGCATCAGCAGCAGGACGAAGGGATCCTCGTCGAGCAGCCGGGCCACCTGGTAGCAGAGCGCCGCCGTGTGGCCGCAGTGGTCCCAGGCATCGCAGTCGCAGGTGGGCTCCAGATCGCCCATGCCGGGCAGCAGATCGACACCCGCTGTGGCCGCGTCCTCCACGAGGTGCGGAGGCATCTCCCGGTCGAGCAGCGCCGCGACATGCCCGGCACGCGCGACCGCCATCTCCAGGAAGCGATCCCACTGCGCGGCCGACAGCTCCTCCAGCAGCACGTCGGCTCGGTGCGCCGCTCCGTCCCGGTCCTGCACGACCGCCGTGATGCGCCCCGGCCGCACCGACACGGCCCCCACGGCACCCGCACGCGCGAGCCGCCGGCCCGCCTTCACCTGCGCCGCGTCCAACGCCGCGTCCTCCAGCGCCTTCAGCCAGGCCCGGCCCCACCAGGTGAGCGCGAAGCCCCTCCCGCGCGCGGGCGGCAACGCTGCGAAGGTGCGTTCCGTCTCGTCGTGACCAGTCATCGCGTCGCCTCTCGCAGCTCCACCAGGTCGGCCAGTTCCGCGTCCGTCAGCTCCGTGAGCGCGGCCTCACCGGATCCCAGCACAGCGTCGGCCAGTTGCCGCTTGCGGTGCAGCATCTCGGCGATGCGGTCCTCGATGGTTCCCTCCGCGATCAGCCGGTGCACCTGCACGGGCCGGTCCTGTCCGATGCGGTACGCGCGATCCGTCGCCTGTGCCTCGACGGCGGGGTTCCACCAGCGGTCGTAGTGCACGACGTGTTCGGCGCGCGTGAGGTTCAGGCCCGTGCCCGCCGCCTTCAACGACAGCAGGAACACGGGGACCTCGCCGTCCTGGAAGCGCCGCACCATCGCCTCGCGCGCGGGGACGGGGGTGCCCCCGTGCAGGAACTGCGTGGGCACGCCGCGGTCCGCCAGATGGCGCTCGATCAACCGGGCCATCCCCACGTACTGCGTGAAGACCAGGACGCCGGCCTCCTCGGACAGGATCGTGTCGAGCAACTCGTCCAGCAGTTCCAGCTTTCCCGAGCGCCCGGCGATCCTCGGCCGCTCCTCCTTGAGGTACTGCGCCGGGTGGTTGCAGATCTGCTTCAGGCCGGTCAGCAACTTCATGATCAGGCCCCGCCGGGCCATGTCGTCGGCGTCCGCGATGTCCGCGAGCGTCTCGCGCACCACGGCCTCGTACAACGCCGCCTGTTCCGCGGTGAGCGACACGGTACGGTCGGTCTCGGTCTTCGGCGGCAGTTCGGGCGCGATGCCCGGATCCGACTTCCGGCGGCGCAACAGGAACGGCCGCACCAGCCGGGACAGCCGCTCCACGGCGGCCGGGTCCTGGCCGCCCTCGACGGCCTGCGCGTACCGGCTGCGGAACGTGCCGAGGCGGCCGAGCAGCCCCGGGGTGGTCCAGTCGAGGATCGCCCACAGCTCCGAGAGGTTGTTCTCGACGGGCGTGCCACTGAGAGCCACGCGCGCGCGTGCGCCGATGGACCGCAGCTCCCGCGCGGTCGCCGAGTACGGGTTCTTCACGTGCTGTGCCTCGTCCGCGACCACCAGCCCCCACGGAACCTCGGCCAGCCGCCGCGCGTCGAGCCGCATCGTGCCGTACGTCGTCAGGACGAACTCCCCCTCGGCCACGCCCTCCAGGTCGCGTCGGGAGCCGTGGAAGCGGCGCACCGGCGTGCCGGGCGCGAACCTCTCGATCTCCCGCTGCCAGTTGCCCATCAGGGACGTCGGGCAGACCACGAGGGTGGGACCGGCCGTGGCCGGGTCGGACCGGCGGTGCAGATGCAGGGCGATCAGGGTGATCGTCTTGCCGAGTCCCATGTCGTCGGCGAGACAGCAGCCGAGGCCCAGCGACGTCGTCCGGGCCAGCCATGTCAGGCCCCGCCGCTGGTAGTCGCGCAGTTCGGCGGCGAGCGCCGCGGGCTGGCCGACCGGTTCCTGCGCCTCGGGGTCCGCAAGCCGCTCCCGCAGCGCCGCCAGCCAGCCGGTCGGCTCCACCTCGACCCGGCGGCCGTCGACCTCCGTCGAGCCTGTCAGCGCGGCGCCCAGCGCGTCGAGCGGGGTGATCTTGCGGTCCTGCCGCGCGCGGGCGCGGTGTGCCTGCTGCGGGTCGATCAGCACCCATTGGTCACGTAGCCGCACCACCGGACGGTTCGCCTCGGCGAGCCGGTCCAGCTCGTCACGCGTGAGCTGTCGGCCGCCCAGCGCGAACCGCCAGTCGAACGCGAGCAACGCGTCCGCCGACAGGAAGGACGGCGCGTCCGAGGAGAGCCTGGCCGGGGCCTTCCCGTCGTCCGGCGGACCGATGACCGCGCGGGCGGTCAGTCCGCGGGCGAGGTCCCTGGGCCAGTGCACGTCGACCCCCGCCCCGGCGAGGGCCGCCGCGCCGTCGCCGAGGAGCTCGGTGACCTCCTCGTCGGCGAGTTCGACGGCGTCCGGCACCGAGGCCGAAAGGAGGGGTGTCAGCGCCGGCCAGGCGCGTGCCGCCCGGCGCAGCGCGAGCAGCGCGTCCATCCGCGCGCGGGGTCCGAAGCCCCGTTCGGAGGTGTCCGTCGCGGTCCACACCTCCGTGGCGTCCGCCACGAGCGAGGGGTCGCTCACGCTGTGGACCTGGAGCACGGCGCGGAAGTCCGGTGGGGTGTCGTCGTCCGGCGCCGGACCACGCGCCTCGATCCGCAGCGAGATCCGTACGCCCGCGTCGTGCCCGGCGGCGACGTCCGCGGCCCAGTCACGGTGTCCGGGCAGGTGCTGCGGTTCCGCTACGGCGTAGGCGGGGCCGCCCGTCACGAGCGACGCGGCGGGGGAGCGGGGCAGGGTGTCGGCGACCGCGTCCAGGAAGGCCCGCAGCAGACGCTCGGGGTCGGGCAGCCGCAAGGGTCCGGAGCCGTCCAGCGGTACGGCGTGCGCCTCGGGCGGCATCGCGGCGGCGAGCCGGCGGACACTCTCCACGTCGTCGGCGCTCAGCGGTCCCACGCGCCAGGCGTCGTGGTCACCGGCCGACAGGCCGGGCAGCAGCAGACCCCGGGCCACGAACCGCAGCCCCAGCAGGGTGGCCGCGCCCCAGAACACGGCCGCCCGGTGTCCGGCCGGGGCGCTGCGCGCCCGCGTGAGGACGGGCAGCGCCGTGCGCAGGGGCAGCAGTACGGCCGGCAGCGCGGTCAGCTCGACGCCGGCGCCGCCCGGCAGCACGACGGCCAGCTCCTCCACGGTGCCGCCGTGTGTGACAGGAGGGGCGGTGCCGTCAGGGCGCCAGAAGGCGACGCGGCCGGTGCGGGCCGGGTCACCGGGTACGAAAACGGCGCGGCATGCGGCCAGTTCGGTGATTTCGGAGGGGGTTGCCGTGGGAATCCTCTGCACGGAGATGGCTGCATTCCTCAAGTTTGACTAGCCGGGGCGAGGTCGCCGAGAGTACAGCACCTCCTCGCCCGGCCCGGCATGCTGGAGCTGTGAACCCGCTCACTCGCTGGTTGTCAGGGGTGACTCGGGGTCGGGCGTCAGGGATGTCTCAGGGTGCGTCTCAGGGGTGCGGCCGGAACCGCCGGAAACGCGGGCCCGTTTTCAGAGCAGAGAGCGGCAGTGGCCGCGAAGGAGGCGACACACATGTCGAAGAACGCGAAGATCGCCGCAGGAGGTGTGGCGGTCGGGCTCATCCTTTGGATCTGGCTGCCTTGGTGGGCCGCGCTGCTCATAGTGCTGGGCGTCCCGGCCGCCGCGTACCTCACGCTGGACCCGTCGCAGCGCCGCAGGCTGCGCCGGGTCACGCGCAAGGAGCTGGGCCGCTGAGGCTCTACCGACCCGCGACGGCCTCGCCGTCCAGCGCACACGAGTCGACCACATCACCGCTCGCGGGCCGGCCGACGGTCCGGTCCGCGGGCGGCCGGGTTCCTCGCTCCACCCATGCGACCAGCGCGTCGAAGGCCGATCGGTAGCAGGGCAGGATCGGCCGCAACCGGTCGGGGTGGGAGTCGTGGAGCCCGTCGACATGCGTGCCGCCCTGCACCGTGTAGTAGCGGTGCCACGGTCCACGCCCTCGCCTGTCGACCATGCGCGCGTACACGTCCGAGTCGGCGGCCTTGGGCAGCAGGGTGTCCATGTCCCCGTGCAGGGTGATCAGCGGTCTGCCGATGCGCCCGGTCAGCGACACCCGGGCCACGGCGCGGTGGACGGAGGACGGACGCGCGGCGTAGTCGTAGGTCGCGTCGGACGCGCAGGGCGCCAGGATCTCCTCGGTGGTGGTCCCGGCCGACGGTCCCGGGCACGCGGTGTCGTAGGCCGGGTCGAACTCCGCGCGATAGGTCTTCTGCGTGACACCCCAGTAGGCCTTCTCGTGGTAGGGCCACAGGAACTCCGAGCCCCGCGCGAAACCCACCCCGTACATGTCCTCGTCCGAGGCCGAGCCGTAGGTCCGCCCCACCGCGGTGGGCAGGGAGGTGAGCAGGTTCGGGCCGTCCGCCGTCCACAGGGCGCCCTCCCAGTCCACCCCGCCGTCGTACAGCTCCGGATGGTTCTCCAGCTGCCAGCGTGTCAGGTAGCCGCCGTTGGAGATGCCCGTCATGTAGGTGCGGCGCGGGGCGTGCCCGTAGCGCTGGGCCACGGCCTTGCGGGCCGCGCGCGTCAGCTGGGTGGTGCGCGTGTTCCATTCGGCGACCGCGTCGCCTGGCCGGTCGCCGTCGCGGTAGAAGTCGGTGCCGTTGTTGCCCTTGTCGGTCGCGGCGTAGGCGTAGCCCTGTGCCAGCACGCGGTCGGAGATCGCCTTGTCCGTCGCGTACTGCCTGCGGGTGCCCGGGGCGCCGGTGACGACGAGCCCGCCGTTCCAGCGGTCCGGCAGCCGGATCACGAACTGGGCGTCATGGCGCCAGCCGTGCGTGGCGTTGAACCGGGAGGAGTCCGGGAAGTAGCCGTCGACCTGCACACCCGGCACCCCGGACGGCGTGCGGGTGGCCTGCGCCGTCAGCCCCGCCTGGTCGGCCAGGTCGGTGTACGGGGTGCCGGCGAGGCCGGTGGTGGTCAGGTCGTCCAGGCAGGCCGTCCGCTGAAGCGCCGCGCCCGGCACCCGCACGCGGTCCTGGCGCGCGCAGTGAGTGCCGTCGAGGCCCTTTGCGAGGGCCGGCGCCGGCGCCGTGAGGGCAGCCGCGAGCAGGGCGGCGGACAGCAGGGGGACGCCAGGGGATGGACGCATGCGGGCCTCCGGGACGGGACGACGGGGCACGGCACACGGGCCGAGCCGGGGCTGCCCCATCGTGGGGCGAGGGCCGCGCGTCTTCCATGGAGTGGCACCACATGCTGCCGAGTTGAGGCATGGGGGGCTGACACAGGTGCTGAACTCCCTCGCCTCCGAGGGAGGAGAGCGAGGCCGACCGGGACTCCGGTGCACGCCGGCTCCCCACGGCCTCGGCCCGCGTCAGCTCGGCCGTACCGCCATCTTGTCCAGCGCCTCCAGCAGGGCGGGCAGCTTGGGACCACGGCCCACCGGCAGCACCTCGCCCGGCTTCTCGTCGACCAGCAGGAACGCCATGTCGTCGGTCCTAGCCACCAGTGACCAGCCCGGACCGTCCGCGCGCAGGGTCCGTGCCTCGCCCGTGGCGAAGGACGACCGGACGCGGCCGAGCGGCGGCGGGGTGTCCACGTATGCGTGCGCCTCCGCGAGGACGCGCCGGATCACGCTGCGTCCCGGACCGGGCGTCTCATCCCCGGCGGCCTCGTCGTCGCCGACCGGGGCGGCGAGCTCCTTGTCATCGACCTGCTCCCGCCACGACGTCCACTGCACCGCGATCTCGTCGGCACCCAGCCTGCGCTGGGCCGCCCCCCAGCCCGTGGTGTCCGGCGGTGACAGGGGGTCGCAGCCCGCGTCCTCGGGGTCGGGATCGTGCGGCGCGGGGACCCCGGGAGCGGCGACGGCGACCGCGAGCGGCCAGCCGGGCAGGGCGGCGACCACGGACCGCTCGTCGGGCGAGAGGTCGTACTCCATGCCGCAGTCCCAGGAGGCGATGGCCACCGCGACCAGCGACACGTCGTCGGTGACGACCGTCCACCGCGCGCCCTCGCCGTCCTGGCCGAACACGAGGCCGTACCCGTCCGCGAGCGGAGCGATGCCCAGTGCCGCACAGGCCTCCGGGTAGTCGTCGCCCAGCACGCTCGGGAAGCGCGCAGGCGTCAGCAGCACCGCCGTGAGCACATAGAGCGCGTCGTCCTCGGCGGCGACGGTGTCCGCGTCCGTCCCGGCCATCCCAGCCTCCCCAGGGGTTCGTCCATCGGCGCGCACCCTAGTGCGACCGCAAGCCGCTTGTCACGACTGCGCGAACCACCGGACCTGCGGTTGTCCGGCCGGACCGGGCCGATAGCTCCCCTTCCGCCGTCCTCCCCGTCACGCCGCCGGCAGCCCCAGCAACTCGCGTGCGACCGTCCGCGGCGACTGGTCGCGCTCCCGGGCCAGCGCGATGACGGCCCGGCACGCCAGTTCGTTCACCCCGAAGGACAGCGCCTCCGGAGAGACCCATCCCGCCGCCTCGTCGATACGGTCCTGGTCGTCCTCCGCGCACGCCGAGACGTACGCCGCGGCAGCCTCGAACAGGTTGTGCGCACGCCGGTTCTGCCCGGCCCCCCGTTCCGCGCGCGCCGTCTCACGGAACCCGGCCCACGCCTTGCGAAGTCTGTCGAACACGGTGACCACCGTCCCCTTCAGGGCGTCCCTCGCCGATCGCTCACCCGCTGCCACTCAACGTAGAGTTGGAGCTGCGGCGGCAGAAGGGGGAAGGCGCGGTGAAGCGCCGGTACGGTCAGCCCGCCCGGACGGCCAGCGCGAGGAAGCGGTCGTCCTCATCGACGTAGGACGTCAAGGTCCAGCCCGAACCGGCCAGCAATGGACGCAGATTGGGCTCCGCGCGCAGGTCTTCCGGGGTGATCCGACGGCCCTGCCGGGCGGCGAGCGCGGCCCGGCCGATCGGGTGGAAGAGGGCGAGCCGGCCGCCGGGGCGCACGACACGCGCCAACTCCCCGAGATTGCGGGCGGGGTGGGGCAGGTGGGCGATCAGACCGGCCGCGAACACCGCGTCGAGCGACTCCGAGCGCAGCGGCAACGCGGCCACGTCGGCGAGCAGCAGCCGCCCGTCACGGTCGCGCCCGGCCCGAGCGGCGGCCCGCAGCATGGCCGGGGTCAGGTCGACGCCGAGGACCACTCCCGAGGCGCCCACGGCCGCTCGCAGCGGCGGCAGGGCCCGCCCGGTGCCGCAGCCCGCGTCGAGGACGCGGCCCCCCTCCGGCAGACCGAGCTCGCCGACCGCGGCCGCGTAGGCGGGGCCGTCGTCGGGGAACCGGCTGTCCCATTCGGCAGCGCGGGCCGTGAAGAACTCCTGGACGTGCGTACGGTCTTCGTCGCTCATGTTCGGCATGATCCCTCACTGCGCCGGAGGGACGCCCCTGCGCACATGTTCGAGCGGGAGGCGATCGTTCAGGTACATATCTGCGTCATATTCCAACACCTTTCGAAATGCGCCCCCTTTGTGCTCCTGTGCTCCCACTAGCGTCCCGTGGCCATGGGACACCTGGACCACGCCGCCCTCGGCTGGCTGACACCCGTACTGTCGTACGTCATGGCCTGCACAGGCGCCGCTCTCGGCCTGCGCTGCACGGTCCGCGCGCTCGGCACCACCGGACGCTCGCGCCGCAACTGGCTGATCACGGCCGCCTCGGCCATCGGAACCGGCATCTGGACCATGCACTTCGTGGCCATGCTCGGCTTCAGCGTCAGCGGGACCGAGATCCGCTACGACGTGCCGCTCACCGTCCTCAGCCTGCTCGTGGCCATGATCGTCGTCAGTGCCGGCGTCTTCGCCGTCGGCTACGGCCGCGACCGGGTCCGCGCGCTGCTCATCGGCGGCCTCACCACCGGGCTGGGCGTCGCGAGCATGCACTACCTGGGCATGGCGGCGGTACGTCTGCACGGTGACGTGACCTACGACCCGATGCGGGTCGCCCTCTCGGTCGTGATCGCCGTGGTCGCGGCGACCGCGGCCCTGTGGGCGGCACTCAACATCAAGTCGCCCGTCGCGGTCACCGTCGCCTCCCTCGTCATGGGGGTGGCCGTGAGCAGCATGCACTACACCGGGATGTTCGCGGTGCGCGTGCAGGTCACGCCCTCCGGCGAGGTCCTGCCCGGGGCCACGGCGATGCAGTTCGTCTTCCCCCTCGCCGTCGGCCTCGGGTCCTACCTCTTCCTGACCTCCGCCTTCGTGGCGCTGTCTCCGACGGCCGGCGAGCGCGAGGCATCCGCGTCGGCCCAACGGCCCCTCGGGAGCGCCGCCCACTGAAGGCGCACCTCCACGGTCCGCACCCGAACACTGCCCGAACGAGGAGGCCATGCGTACCACCCGCAGGAAATCCGGCTCAGGCGCCGAGACGCCGCCCACCACCCCCGCGCGCGGCCGCCGCGCCCACGCAGGACCGCCGGCCGACGAATCCCCCCGGGACACCGCGGACGCGGCCGCGACAGGTGGTCCCCCGCGCGCGCGGGAGCGCTGGCACATCCGTCCGCGCACCGTGCGCGCCAAGATCGTCTGCCTGCTGATGGTGCCCGCCGTGTCACTGCTGGCCCTGTGGGCGTACGCCACCGTGAGCACCTTCCAGGACGTCGCGCGGCTACGGCAGTTGCAGCGCGTGGACTCCGACGTCCGTGCCCCCGTCGCGGCCACCGTGGCCGCGCTCCAGGCCGAACGCGCCGCCGCCGTACGGCACGCCACCGACCCCTCGGCCGGCGCCGGTGGCGAGCTGCGGCGCCTCGCCGAACGCACGGACCTGGCGGTGGCGCGGTTGCGGCTCGGCGACCACAACACCGTCGCCGAGGGGCAGGAACTGCCCCAGGGAGTCGCCATGCGGCTCGACACCTTCGTCACGGGCACCGAGGGGCTGCGGACGCTGCGGGCCGACGTACTGGACCGGCGCGCCGGATGGCACGAGGCCTACGAGCAGTACACGAACACCATCGCCACGGCCTTCGGCGTGGGCGGCGCCCTCACCGGCATCCAGGACGCCGAGCTCGGCTCCGACGCGCGCGTGCTCCTGGAGTTCTCCCGCGCGGGCGAGGCCCTCGCCCGGGAGGACGTGCTGCTGTCCAGCGCCCGGCTCGCGGGCGGCCTGGACGGCGAGCGGCTGCGGCTGTTCACCGGCGCGGTCGACACCCGCCGCGCCCTCACGGACGGCGCCGTCGCCGACCTGCGCGGCGACGAGCGCGCCGCCTGGCGCGACCTAGCCGGCGGCGTGGACTACGCCGCCATGGTCGCCGTCGAGGACAAGGTCCTCACCAGCAGGCCGGGGCCCGGGGCGATCAAGGCGGCACCCGAGACCGACTGGACGCCCGCACACGCGCGCGTGCAGGGCGGTATGCGCGGCATCGAGCAGGACGCGGCGCGGGGTGTGGCCGACCGGGCCGACCCGTTCGCCCGTGGCCTGCTCACGCCCGCGGGGGCCGCCGTACTCTTCGGCCTGGCCGCCGTCGCCGCGTCCCTCGTCATCTCCGTACGCATCGGGCGCGGCCTGGTCGTCGAGCTGATCAGCCTGCGCAACGGCGCGCTGGAGATCGCCCGCCGCAAACTTCCCGAGGCCATGCGCAGACTGCGCGCCGGGGAGGAGCTCGACGTCCGGGCCGAGGCGCCGCCGGGGGCGCCCGCCGAGGACGAGGTCGGCCAGGTCGCCGAAGCCCTCGGGACGGTCCACCGGGCCGCGCTGCGCGCCGCGGTGGAACGCGCCGAGCTCGCCAGCGGCATCTCCGGCGTCTTCGTCAACCTGGCCCGCCGCAGCCAGGTCCTCGTGCACCGCCAGCTGACCCTGCTGGACAGCATGGAACGCCGCTCCGACGACCCGAACGAACTGAGCGACCTGTTCCGGCTCGACCACCTCACCACCCGGATGCGACGGCACGCCGAGAGCCTGATCATCCTCTCCGGTGCGGCGCCAGGCCGGGCCTGGCGCATGCCGGTCTCCCTGACGAACGTGGTCCGCGCGGCCGTCTCCGAGATCGAGGACTACGCGCGCGTGGAGGTGCGTCAGCTTCCCGAAGCCCTCGTCGTCGGCGCCGCCGTGGCCGACCTCACCCATCTGCTGGCCGAGCTCGTCGAGAACGCCGCCCAGTTCTCACCCCCGCACACGCGCGTGCGGGTCACCGGAGAGCCCGTCGGCAACGGCTACGCCGTCGAGGTGGAGGACCGCGGCCTCGGTATGGGCAAGGAGACCCTCGCCGAGGCCAACCGCCGTATCGCCCAGTCCGAGGCGCTGGACCTCTTCGACAGCGACCGGCTCGGCCTCTTCGTCGTCAGCAGGCTCGCCGCGCGCCACGAGATCAAGGTGCACCTGCGCACCTCCCCCTACGGCGGTACCACCGCGGTCGTCCTGCTGCCCACCGCACTGCTGCACAGTGGTGTGCCGGAACGTTCCGGCGCCAAGTCGGCGGACCCGGAGCACGAGTACGCGCGCGTGCCCGGCGGGCCAGTTCCCCAGGAGGCCGTCCCCACCACCGGTGACCGGCCGGCCCTGGTGGCCCCCGTCCCGGCCACGGCGCGGACCGGCCCCGAAACCCCGCCCCCCGGAGTCACCGCCTTGCGCCTGCACCGTCCCCTCGACCCCGACGAAGGATCCGAGAACCTCCCCCGCCGGGTACGGCAGGCCAGTCTCGCCCCCCAACTGCGCGAGCGTCGCCCCCCTGACCCGCCGCAGCCGTCCGCCCCCCACGACGACGACCGGCGTACCCCCGAACTCGTACGTGACCGCATGGCGGCCTACCGCGACGGATGGGCCCGCGGTGGCGGCCGCCCACCCGGCCGCGGCAGCGCGCCTGATCCAGCAGGCGGCAGTGACAGCAGCGAAGGAGACCCCGCATGATCCAGGACCCGGGCATGAGAGCCGCGCAGAGTTCCGGCGAACTCGACTGGCTGCTGGACGACTTGGTGATGCGCGTGCACGAGGTACGGCACGCCGTGGTGCTCTCCAACGACGGACTCGCCGTGGGCTCCTCGACCGGACTCGGCCGCGAGGACGCCGAACACCTCGCCGCCGTCGCCTCCGGCTTCCACAGCCTGGCCAAGGGAGCCGGCCGGCACTTCGGCGCCGGCGGCGTGCGCCAGACCATGGTGGAGATGGACGACGCCTTCCTCTTCGTGGCCGCCGCCGGAGAAGGCTCCTGTCTGGCCGTCCTCACCGCCGTCACCGCCGACATAGGCCTCGTCGCCTACGAGATGGCACGACTGGTGAAACGCGTCGGCGAGCACCTCTACACGGCGCCGCGCATGAACGCGCGGCCCCCCGCCGCCGGTTGAGGCGAGAAGGAGAAGGCGGTCCGCAAGGATGACCGAGGACATCATGGGCACCCCGCACGAGCAGGGCAGCCAGTGGTACGACGGCGAGGCGGGCCCGCTGGTGCGGCCGTACGCCATGACGGGCGGCCGCACCCAGCCCGGGCCCTCCGGGGTGCGTTTCGACCTCATCGCCCTGGTCAGCCTCGACCCGGGCGCCCCTCACCTCGACGACGACCCCGCGCTCGGACCCGAGCACCGGGCTCTGGTCGAGCTGTGCCGCGTGGAGACCCAGTCCGTCGCCGAACTCGCCGCGGACGCCGACCTCCCCGTCGGCGTGGTCCGGGTTCTCCTGGGAGACCTCCTGGAGCTGGGCCGCGTGACCGTCAGCCGCCCCGTACCCCCCGCCCAGCTCCCCGACGAGCGGATTCTGCGCGAGGTCATCGACGGACTGCGGGCCCTGTAGATGAACGCACACGACAACCCGCGCGCGTACCGGCGCACAGACAGCCGACTTGCGCACCTTTGTGGGCGCGGAACGCATGCGAGTCGGTCATGTCAGGCAAAGAGCGGTCCGAGCGCCCTGCGGGGACCCGCCGTTGCCATGATGCTGCCTTCGCACACGAGCACCGAAACCGTGTCCGGACGCCGTGTCGCGGCGTGGCACGCGCGTACCGACGTCGACCCTTGCCGGCACTCCCGAGAGAAGTGATCGATGGTCTCCGAGACGTCCGACGCCACCGAGGGCGAGACCGCCGCCCTGGCGTTGAAGATACTGGTCGCCGGCGGATTCGGCGTGGGCAAGACCACCCTGGTCGGAGCGGTCAGCGAGATCAGGCCCCTGCGCACCGAGGAACTGCTGAGCGAGGCGGGCCAGTTGGTGGACGACACCGACGGCGTGGACCACAAGGTCACGACCACGGTCGCCATGGACTTCGGCCGCATCACCATCCGCTCCGGGCTCTCCCTGTACCTGTTCGGCACTCCGGGACAGGACCGCTTCTGGTTCCTCTGGGACGAACTCTCGCAGGGAGCGCTGGGGGCGGTCGTCCTGGCCGATACGCGGCGCCTGGAGGACTGCTTCCCCGCCGTGGACTACTTCGAGCACCGCCACATCCCTTTCGTGGTGGCGGTCAACTGCTTCACGGGAGCCCGGGCCTACGGCGCGCAGGACGTCTGCCGCGCGCTGGACCTCGACCGGGGAACTCCGGTGGTGCTCTGTGACGCGCGGGACCGTGACTCCGGCAAGGAGGTGCTGATCCGGCTCGTCGAGTACGCCGGGCGGGTGCACACCGCCCGGCTGCTCGACTCCGTGAGCTGACCGGTCAGCGCTTCAGCCCGCGATGGCCTTCTGGGCCAGGACCTTGTCGATCGAGACCCGCACCAGGAGCTCTCCCGGCTGGCCGTTGCGTTCCCCGTACGCCTCGGCGTTCTCCTCACCCATGTACCGGGCGGCGATGCGGGTGGCCCACTCCCGGAGTTCGCCGAGGTCCTCCGACAGCCGGGCGCGCCCCTGCACGACGACGAAGTCGAACGGCGGCCGGTCGTCGTCCACGCAGAGGGCGACCCGCCCGTCCCGGGCCAGATTGCGCCCCTTCACGCTCTCCTTGGAGGTGTTGAACACCAGCTCGTCCCCGTCCAGCAGGAACCAGATCGGTGCCACATGCGGGCTGCCGTCGGCCCGTACGGTGGACAGCTTCGCGGTGCGGGTGCCTTGCGACAGGAAGGCCCGCCATTCCGTGTCGGTCATCTTCTGTGCCATGCCCCCATCCTGCTTGCCCGTCAGCCGGACGTGGGGAAGGCTGGCGGAGAGATCCTCCGGCCAGGGGGAGTCGTCACACGGGGAGATCGACATCATGGTGCACAAGGGACTGGGCTGGTTGCTGGACGACTTGACCGAGCGCGTGGAGCATGTGCGGCACGCGCTCGTCCTGTCCAACGACGGACTGGTGACAGGGGCGAGCACGGGTCTGCGTCGCGAGGACGCCGAACACCTCGCCGCCGTCGCGTCGGGACTCCACAGTCTGGCCAAGGGATCGGGACGGCACTTCGGGGCGGGTCAGGTGCGCCAGACGATGGTCGAGTTCGACGACGCGGTGCTGTTCGTCACGGCCGCCGGCAGCGGGAGCTGCCTGTGCGTACTCAGCGCCGCCGAGGCCGACATCGGTCAGATCGCCTACGAGATGACACTGCTGGTCAACCGGGTCGGCGAGCACCTCGGGGTGGACGCACGCCAGCCGGAGCGCTTCCCCTCCACAGACCTCTGACCTGCGACTTCAGCCGTCCCCGCGGAGTTATCCACAGGCTCGCCAGGCGATCGGCCGGAGCGGCTACGGTGGTGTGACCGCGAGCGCACGGAGCGTGAGCGGATCTCATCGACCACGACTCCACGGGGGAGACACGCCATGTCGGGCAACACCATCGCGAGTCCGGAAGTCCTCGGGTACTCACCGAGCCGTGCCGCACGCGAACTGGGACTGAAGCGACGCGAATTCGATCTCGCGGTGAATCTCGGACGGATCCGCACGCTGCCCGACGAGGGTGGCGGAGGATGCCGGGTCGCGGGCACCGAGATCGAGCGGTTGCGCGCGGAAGACGGCTTCCCGGAAGGGCTGCTCGCCCGGGTGCGGACCGTGAGCACGAACGAGGCCGCCCACCTCATGGGTGTGACGGGTGACCGGTTCTCGCGCCTGACCCGGCTGGGGCTGGTCGCGCCGGTCGCGTTCTACCTGAACCGCTATCGCACGCTCGTGTGGCTCTATCTGGCCGACGAGGTCTGCCACTTCGCGGCCGACGAGCAGAACGCGGCGTTGGTGAAGGGCCGTGTGCTGCCCGAGGGGCTCCGGGCCCGGCTGCGGGACGGGGTGGATCTGCGGGCCCGCAACTGGCGGGGCCGCCACCTGGGGTTCCTGCTGCGCCGGGCCGAGGATCCCTGGGAGCGGGCCGGTGCGCTGGCCGCGCTGCTGGGTCCCGTCCAGGTCGCGGAGATCGTCAAGGACCCCTACGAACGCGCCCAGGTGAACCGGTTCCGTCCGGGGCCGCCGACCCACGGCGCCCCCGGTTCACCGTCGGCGCAGCGCGTCGAGAGGCTCATGACGGCCGACGACCCGGACGAGATCGACTGGCTGCGGGCCGACCTCGCCCACGTCCTGGACGAGGCCCGCGCCCATCGGCCGGCGCCACGACCGACACCGCGGGCCGAGCGCGCGGCTGACCACGGTGACGCGCGGCACGCGGCGGCAGCCGCACACACGGGCCGCGCGGTGCGTCGGCCGAAAATCGCGCACGGACAGCGCTCGGCCGCGTCCCGAGCCCGCACACGTCCTGCCACAGCCCGACCCGACGCGCCCGAGCGGGAACGTGGGCGAGGACTGCTGAGCCGGCTCCTTCGCAGAAACCCGTGAAGGCCGCCCGGACGACCGGGCCCCTGGCGCAGCGCGACTACAGCGCCCTGAACAGCCCTTCCTGGACGACCGACACCAGCAGACGGCCTTCCAGGTCGTAGATCCGACCACGGGCGAGCCCTCGCCCACCGGTCGCGATCGGCGACTCCTGGTCGTACAGGAACCACTCGTCCGCGCGGAACGGCCGATGGAACCACATCGCGTGGTCCAGCGACGCCATGTCGAAGCCGCGCGGACCCCACAGGGGCTCGACGGGGATGCGCACCGCGTCCAGCAGGGTCATGTCGCTGGCGTACGTCAGGGCGCAGGTGTGCACCAGCGGGTCGTCACCGAGCGGCCCGACGGCGCGCATCCACACGGCGCTGCGCGGTTCGGCGCCCTTGACGTCCTCGGGCGTCCAGCGCAGCCGGTCGACGTACCTGATGTCGAACGGCTGGCGGCGCGCCATCCGCTCCAACTGCTCGGGCAGCGCGCCAAGATGCTTCCGGATCTCCTCGGTGACGGTCGGCAGGGACTCCGGGTCCGGCACCTCGCGGGCGGGAGGCAGCTGGTGCTCGAAGCTCCCTTCCTCAGGCTTGTGAAAGGAGGCGGTGAGATTGAAGATCGTGCGGCCCTGCTGCACGGCCGTGACCCGGCGGGTCGTGAACGACCGCCCGTCACGGACCCGTTCGACCTGGTACACGATCGGCACGCCCGGTCGCCCGGGGCGCAGGAAGTACGCGTGCAGCGAGTGCACCGGCCGGTCGCCCTCGGTGGTGCGCCCGGCGGCGACCAGCGCCTGTCCGGCCACCTGGCCGCCGAAGACCCGTTGCAGCGACTCCTCGGGGCTGCGCCCCCGGAAGATGTTGACCTCGATCTGCTCCAGGTCGAGCAGGTCGACGAGCTTCTCGGCCGGGTTTGTCATGACTGTCTGTCTCCTGTGCTCACAACTGGCCCACGTCGGTGACGCGGACCACGGCACGGCCTTCGGCGTCGGAGGCCGCAAGATCGATCTCGGCGCTGATGCCCCAGTCGTGATCGTCGTTGGGGTCGTCGAAGATCTGCCGCACGCGCCACAGCCCGTGCTCCGGCTCCTCCTCGATCAGCAGCAGCTTGGGGCCGCGGGCGTCGGGGCCGGTGCCGAGGTCGTCGTACTCGTCCCAGTACTTGTCCATCGCCTCGCCCCAGGCGTCGGCGTCCCACCCGGCGTCGGCGTCCAGCTCGCCCAGCTCCGCCACCTGGTCGAGGGCGGCCAGCTCGACGCGCCGGAACAGGGCGTTGCGGACCAGGACCCGGAAGGCGCGCGCGTTGGAGGTGATCGGCTTGACCTGGTCGGCCTTCTCCTGAGCCTCCTCCGCGGTCATCTCCTCCGGGTTGGCCAGCTGCTCCCACTCGTCCAGGAGGCTGGAGTCGACCTGACGCACCATCTCGCCGAGCCACTCGATCAGGTCCTGGAGATCCTCGGACTTGAGGTCGTCCGGGATGTTGTGCTCCAGGGCCTTGTACGCGCTGGCCAGGTAGCGCAGCACGATGCCCTCGGTGCGGGCCAGCTCGTAGAACGAGACCAACTCCGTGAAGGACATGGCACGTTCGTACATGTCCCGGATGACGGACTTCGGGGACAGCGGATGGTCGCCGACCCACGGGTGGCTCTTGCGGTACGTGTTGTACGCGTGGAAGAGGAGCTCCTCCAGCGGCTTCGGGTAGGAGACGTCCTGGAGCCGCTCCATGCGCTCCTCGTACTCGACGCCGTCCGCCTTCATCGCGGCCACGGCCTCGCCGCGCGCCTTGTTCTGCTGGGCGGCGAGGATCTGGCGCGGATCGTCCAGCGTGGACTCCACGACGGACACCATGTCCAGCGCGTACGACGGCGAGTCGGGGTCCAGCAGCTCGAAGGCGGCGAGGGCGAAGGTGGACAGCGGCTGGTTGAGCGCGAAGTCCTGCTGAAGGTCCACGGTGAGGCGGACGATGCGGCCCTCGGCGTCCGGCTGGTCCAGCTTCTCGACGATGCCGCCGTCCAGCAACGAGCGGTAGATGGCGATCGCCCGCCGGATGTGCCGCAGCTGCTGCTTGCGCGGCTCGTGGTTGTCCTCCAGGAGGTGGCGCATCGCCGCGAAGGCGTTGCCGGGCCTGGCGATCACGGACAGCAGCATGGTGTGCGTGACCCGGAAGCGGGACGTCAGCGGCTCCGGCTCGGAGGCGATCAGCCTCTCGAAGGTGTCGTCGCTCCAGGCGACGAAGCCCTCCGGCGCCTTCTTGCGGACGACCTTGCGGCGCTTCTTCGGGTCGTCGCCCGCCTTGGCGAGCGCCTTCTCGTTCTCGATCACGTGCTCGGGCGCCTGCGCGACCACGAAGCCGGCCGTGTCGAAGCCCGCCCGCCCGGCGCGCCCGGCGATCTGGTGGAACTCACGTGCGCGCAGCGTGCGCACCCGGCTGCCGTCGTACTTGGTGAGGGCGGTGAACAGCACCGTGCGGATGGGCACGTTGACGCCCACGCCCAGCGTGTCCGTACCGCAGATGACCTTGAGCAGTCCGGCCTGGGCGAGCTTCTCCACCAGGCGGCGGTACTTGGGCAGCATGCCGGCGTGGTGCACGCCGATGCCGTGCCGGACGTAGCGGGAGAGGTTGCTGCCGAACTTGGTGGTGAAGCGGAAGTTGCCGATCAGCGCGGCGATCTGCTCCTTCTCCTCACGCGAGCACATGTTGATGCTCATCAGCGCCTGCGCACGCTCCACCGCCTGGGCCTGGGTGAAGTGCACGATGTAGACGGGCGCCTGCTTGGTGTCCAGCAGCTCGGTAAGCGTCTCCGTGAGCGGGGAGCGGCGGTACTCGTAGGAGAGGGGGACCGGACGCGTCGCCGAGCGGACGACGGAGGTCGGACGGCCGGTGCGCCGGGTGAGGTCCTTCTCGAACATCGAGACGTCGCCGAGGGTGGCCGACATGAGGACGAACTGCGCCTGCGGCAGTTCGAGCAGGGGGATCTGCCAGGCCCAGCCGCGGTCCGGCTCCGCGTAGAAGTGGAACTCGTCCATCACGACCTGGCCGATGTCCGCGTGCCGGCCGTCGCGAAGCGCGATCGAGGCGAGCACCTCGGCGGTGCAGCAAATGACCGGGGCGTCGGCGTTCACGGAGGCGTCGCCGGTGAGCATGCCGACGTTCTCCGTGCCGAAGAGCTTGCACAGCTCGAAGAACTTCTCCGAGACCAGCGCCTTGATCGGAGCCGTGTAGAACGTGACCTCGTCCCGGGCCAGCGCGGCGAAGTGGGCGCCCGCGGCGATCATGCTCTTGCCGGAGCCGGTCGGCGTCGACACGATCACGTTCGCGCCCGAGACCGCCTCGATCAGCGCTTCCTCCTGATGGGGGTAGAGCGTGAGACCGCGCTCCTGTGCCCACGACTCGAAGGCTTCGTAGAGGGCGTCGGGGTCGGCGGTCTGCGGCAGCTGATCGATGAGGGTCACGCCCCCATCTTGCCTGGCCTTCGGGCCGATGCGGGAATCGGATGCCCACATGAAGATCGCGAACGCTACGCTGTGTCGCCGACACGACGTCAGCGCACCAAGTCAACTGGACAGCGGCGCACGAGGAATGGGGCGGGCAGCGGCAATGATGGGACCAGCACACTCACTCTCGGGCGCCGCGGCCTGGCTCGGCGTCGGGGCCGCCGCCACCGCGGCAGGGCACGGAATGCCCTGGCCAGTCCTGCTGTGCGGCGCCCTGATCTGCGCCGGTGCCGCGCTCGCCCCCGACCTCGACCACAAGGCCGCCACCATCTCGCGGTCCTTCGGACCGCTGTCGCGCTGGCTCTGCGAGATCGTCGACAAGCTCTCCTACGCCGTCTACAAGGCCACGAAGAAGCCGGCCGACCCCCGTCGCTCCGGGGGGCACCGCACGCTCACCCACACCTGGCTGTGGGCGGTCCTGATCGGCGCGGGCGCCTCCGCGCTGGCGATAACGGGCGGGCGCTGGGCGGTGCTGGCGCTCCTCTTCGTCCACATGGTGCTGGCCATCGAGGGTCTGCTGTGGCGGGCGACCCGCGGCGCCAGCGCGGACATCCTGGTGTGGCTGCTTGCCGCGACGAGCGCCTGGATCATCGCCGGTGTCCTCGACCAGCCGGGCAACGGGGCGGACTGGCTGTTCACGGAACCGGGCCAGGAGTACCTCTGGCTGGGCCTGCCGATCGTCCTCGGCGCGCTGGTGCACGACATCGGGGACGCGCTGACCGTCTCGGGCTGCCCGGTACTGTGGCCGATCCCGGTGGGCCGCAAGCGGTGGTACCCGATCGGTCCGCCGAAGGCCATGCGGTTCCGTGCTGGCAGCTGGGTGGAGCTGAAGGTGCTGATGCCGGCGTTCATGGTGCTCGGGGGAGTGGGCGGCGCGGCGGCGCTCAACGTGATCTGAGGCCCCGCACGGTCCGCGCGGACGACGCGGAGAGGTCAGTCGGTGCCCTGACGCGTGCCTTCCCCGTAGCGGCGTTCGAAGCGGGCGACCCGGCCCTCGGTGTCCACCGTGCGGGCCTTGCCGGTGTAGAAGGGATGGCTCTCCGAGGAGATCTCGACGTCCACGACGGGGTAGGTCTCGCCGTCGTCCCACTCAATGGTCTGCTCGCTGGTCGCGGTGGACCGGGTCAGGAAGGCGTACCCGGCGGAGCGGTCCCGGAAGACGACCTGGTGGTAGTCGGGGTGCTTGTCCTGCTGCATGGCTGCTCCTCGTGGGGAGGGGGCATAAGCGGGCGCGACGGGCGGGCCTGGCCGGCGTCAGCCGGACACGGCGTCCTCGTCGACGATGTGGACGGCGGCCTCCTCGGCGGAGGCGGCTGCCCCGTCGATCCCGACGTCGGTGGCGACCAGCGCGGACTCGTCGTCCTCGTGCGCCCCCTCGTCGGGGGCGACGAGCCGCCCGGACCGCGCGACGCCGACCTCGTTGTCCAGGAGTTCCCCGTCCGTGCCGTCGGCGTCGCCGAGGCCGTCCCCCTCCAGGCCGACCGCATCGGGCAGCTCCTCGGCCAGCCGCTGGTCAAGGGTCTCGCCCCGCGCACGCTCGGCCGCCGTCACGCCGGTGTGCTCCACCGCCCACGGCCGCTCCGGAGGGGACCAGCCACGGTCCAGCGGGTCGCTGACACCGTCGTACTCCAGGGTGTCCTCCCCGTCGAGCAGCCCCGTGTCCTCGCGCTGCTCGGACCCGTCGGGCTGGTAGACGTCGTCTCCCCATCCGTCGGCGCTGTTCACGGGTACCTCCAGGTGGTGAGGACGGGGCCGGTCCCGCCACGGGCGGCGGCGCGCCGTCCGTACCGGGGACGCAGACCGCGCCCGGCGCTGTCCCGCGCACTTCGCGGACGCTCCCCGAGCCTGCGCCGCTTCCAGCCTTCCACCCCAGTTCGCCCCCGCGCAACGGCACGGCCACGGAGCGGGGGCCGGCTGCCGGAGCGGCGGGGGCGGATCAGCGCCCGCCCCCTTGCCCCGCCCCGCGAGAGCCGGCCGTCACCCTCACCCGTGCCAGGACCTCCACAGCGCCGCGTACGCCCCGTCCGCCTCGACCAGCTCGGCATGGCTGCCCAGCTCGCTGATGCGGCCGTTCTCGACGACGGCGATGACGTCGGCGTCGTGGGCGGTGTGCAGGCGGTGCGCGATGGCGACGACGGTACGGCCGTCGAGGACACGGGCCAGGGAGCGTTCCAGGTGACGGGCCGCGCGCGGGTCGAGGAGGGACGTCGCCTCGTCCAGGACCAGCGTGTGCGGGTCGGCCAGCACCAGCCGGGCCAGCGCGATCTGCTGGGCCTGGGCCGGGGTGAGCGCGAGCCCGCCCGAGCCGACCTCGGTGTTCAGGCCGTCCTGAAGGGCGCGCGCCCACCCGTCCGCGTCGACCGCTGCGAGCGCCGCCCACAGCTCGGCGTCGACGGCGTCCGCGCGGGCGAGCAGCAGGTTGTCGCGCAGGGCACCGACGAAGACGTGGTGCTCCTGGTTGACGAGGGCCACGTGCGAGCGGACGCGTTCGGCGGGCATGCGGGACAGTTCGGCGCCGCCGAGGGTGATCCGGCCGTCGCGCGGCGCGTAGATCCCGGCGAGCAGCCGGCCGAGCGTCGACTTGCCCGCACCGGAGGGACCCACCAGCGCCAGCCGGGTGCCGGGGGCGACCTCCAGCGACACCTTGCGCAGTACGTCGACACCCTCGACATATCCGAAGTGGACCTGCTCGGCGCGCACGTCCCGGCCGTCGGGCGCGAGCGCCGGGTCACCGGCGTCCGGCTCGATGTCGCGGACGCCGACGAGCCGGGCCAGCGACACCTGGGCCACCTGCAGCTCGTCGTACCAGCGCAGGATCAGTCCGACCGGGTCCACGAGCATCTGCGCGATCAGCGCGCCGGTGGTCAGCTGCCCGACCCCCAGCCAGCCCTGGAGCACGAACACCCCGCCGACCATCAGGACGGAGGCGAGCACGGTCACATGGGTGACGTTGATGACCGGGAACAGCACCGAGCGCAGCCAGAGCGTGTAGCGCTCCCAGGCGGTCCACTCCTTGATCCGGCGCTCCGACAGCGCCACCCGGCGGTCGCCGAGCCGATGCGCCTCCACGGTGCGCCCGGCGTCCACGGTCTCGGCGAGCGCGGCGGCCACGGCGGCGTACCCGGAGGACTCGGACCGGTAGGCCGACGGCGCGCGGCGGAAGTACCAGCGGCAGCCGATCACCAGCAGCGGCACGGCGAGCAGTACGGCCGCCGCGAGCGGGGGCGCCGTGACGACCAGGCCGCCCAGCAGCAGGGCGACCCACACCACGCCGATCGCCAGCTGGGGCACGGCCTCGCGCATGGCGTTGGCGAGCCGGTCGATGTCGGTGGTGATCCGGGACAGGAGATCACCCGTGCCGGCCCGCTCCAGGACACCCGGCGGCAGTCCGACCGACCGCACGAGGAAGTCCTCCCGCAGATCGGCCAGCATCCGCTCGCCCAGGATCGCGCCGCGCAGCCGCACCTCGCGCACGAACACGGCCTGCACGACGAGGGCGAGGACGAAGAACGTCACCGTCGGTCCGAGGTGCAGCTCACGCGCCTGCTCAGAGATCCGCTCGACGAGGCCGCCCAGCAGATAGGGACCGACCATGGAGGCGATCACGGCGATGGTGTTGACGGCGACGAGGAGCAGGAACGCCCGGCGGTGCCGGCGGAACAGTTCGGCCACGTAGCCGCGTACGGTCGCGGGGGCGCCGACGGGCAGCGTGTGCGCCGTGGTCGGGGCCGCCGGGTCGTACGCTGGTGGCGCCACGCCGATCATGCTGTCTCCTCGATCTCGTCCAGCTCTTCGAGCTCGTCCAGCTCGTCCAGTGCGTCAAGTTCACTGAGTTCGTCGAGGTCGTCGGCGTCGAACTCGGCGAGCACGCCGCTCAGCGCGGCGGACTCCTCCTCGGTCTCCCGGGTCACCACGGCCCGGTACCGGGGCTCCGTGTGCACCAGGTCCCGGTGCACGCCGACCGCCGCCACCTCGCCGTCGTGGACGAGCACCACGCGGTCCGCGCGGTCCAGCAGCAGGGGGGAGGAGGTGAACACGACCGTCGTGCGCCCGGCCCGCAGCTTGCGCACGCCGTCCGCGATCCGAGCCTCGGTGTGCGAGTCGACGGCGGAGGTCGGTTCGTCGAGGACGAGCACCTCCGGGTCGGTGATCAGCGACCGGGCGAGGGCGAGTCGCTGGCGCTGGCCTCCGGAGAGGGAACGCCCGCGTTCGGTGATGCGGGCGTCCATCGGGTCGTCGGCGTCGAGCGAGCCCTGCACGAGCGCGGCCAGCACGTCCTCGCACTGCGCGGCCGCCAGTGCCTCGTCGGCGCGGACGTTTCCGGAGGCGGGGACGTCGAGCAGTTCGCGCAGAGAGCCGGAGAGCAGCACGGGATCCTTGTCCTGGACCAGGACGGCCGTCCGTGCCTGGTCCAGCGGCAGTGCGTCGAGCGCGACACCGCCGAGCAGTACCGGCGTACCCGTCTCGGAGGGATGGCCGCCGAGCCGCTCGGCCAGCCGCCCCGCCGCGTCGGGGTCGCCGCACACCACGGCCGTGAACCGGCCGGACGGCGCGAGCAGACCGGTGTCCGGGTCGTACAGGTCTCCGCCGGGCAGGTCCAGGGAGGCGGCGTCGGGAGAGCCTTGGCGGGCTTCGGCCAGCTCCGTGCCCGAAGCCCGCTCTCTGTCAGAAGCACCCTCGGTCTCCGAAGCCCGCTCTCTGTCAGAAGCCCCCTCGGCGTCCGTGACCCCCTCGGTCTCCGAAGCCCTCTCGGTCTCCGTGGCCCCCTCGGAATCTGTGGCCCGCTCCAGGGACAGCACGCGCGCCGCCCGTTTGGCGGAGGGCCGCGAGAACGAGTACGCCATCGCGATCTCTTCGAAGTGCCGCAGCGGATAGGTGAGGAGCATGACCGAGCTGTAGACGGTGACTAGTTCCCCGACGGTGATGCGGCCCTGCCGGGCCAGATGCACGCCGTACCAGACGACCGAGATCAGCAGCAGACCCGGCAGCAGCACCTGGATCGCGGAGATCAGCGACCACATGCGCGCGTTGTGCATGGCCGCGTGACGGACCTCCTGGGAGGCGCGGCGGTAGCGGTCGAGGAACAGTTCCTCACCGCCGATGCCGCGCAGGACGCGCAGCCCCGCGACGGTGTCCGAGGCGAGTTCGGTGGCGTACCCGGCCTTCTCCCGCTGGACGTCGGCACGACGGGTGGCGCGGGGGAGCAGCGGCAGCACGGCCACCGCCAGTACGGGCAGGCCGACGGCGACGACGACGCCGAGGGCCGGCTGGTAGACGACGAGGCCGATGCAGACCAGCACGATCGTGACCGCTGCCGCGGTGAAGCGGGACACGGCCTCCACGAACCAGCCGATCTTCTCGACGTCACCCGTGGACACGGCGACCACCTCGCCGGCCGCGACCCGACGGGTGAGGGCCGACCCCAGATGCGCGGCCTTTCGGGCCAGGAGTTGCTGGACCCGGGCGGCGGCGGTGATCCAGTTGGTGACCGCGGCCCTGTGCAGGAAGGTGTCGCCGAGGGCGTTGCCCGCGCACGCCAGCACCATCAGGCCGCCCGCGAGGGCGAGTCGCTCCCCGGAGCGGTCCACCACGGCCTGGACGGCGAAGCCGACGCAGAACGGCAGCGACGAGACGGAGACGAAGTGCAACAGGCCCCAGGCCAGCGCGACGAGCTGACCGCGCAACTGGTTTCGGCCCAGCCACCACAGGAACCGCGGCCCCGTACGCGCGTCCGGCACACCGGGGTCGGCGTACGGAAGGTCTTGAATCTGCATGACGTCCCAGTGGCTCTTGTCAGGGCGGAAAGGGTGCGAGCGCGAAGTGCGCAGGTGGGCACCGAGCCGTGAAAGGCTCGCGCCACAGACCGGTCCGAAGCAAGCGGTTTTCCGAACCACCGCACAGAACCGGCTACCGCCCGTCACTCCCGCGTGGGCGCCCGCCCTGATGCCTCATGGGCCTCATGGCAGACCGGGCCTCATCGGCCTCATGGCAGATCGGGTCTCATTGCAGAACAGGGACGCCGGCCGGCACACCCGCGCGGGCAAAAGGATTCAGCACTGCCCCTCGCCGCCGCTCCCGCCGTCCACCAAGGTGTCCAGGAGCGTCCCCAGCACCCGTCGCTCCACGTCCGTCAGCGGCGCCAGAATCTCCTCCGCCGCAGACCTCCGCGCCCCGTGCAGCTCCCGCAGGGTCTCGCGCCCGTGGTCCGTCAGTTCGATCCTGATCACGCGGCGGTTGGTCGGATCGGGTACTCGGCACACCTGGCCGTTCGCCTCGAGACCGTCGACCAGCGTGGTGACCGCCCTCGGCACGACCTCCAGGCGCCCGGCGAGGTCGGCCATGCGAGGCGGTGCCTCGTACTCCGCGAGGGTGCGCAGCAGGCGGGACTGGGCTGGAGTGATGCCATGGATGCGCTGTTGGAGGTGGCGCTTCTGGATCCGGTGCACCCGGCGGGTGAGCCGCAGCAACTGCTCGGCGAGCAGTCCGTCGGGATCGGGCGTGGTCATGCGGGAACAATATCAGGACGCCATTCATTGTGAGCATAGGTAACAATGAGCTATGCTCCATTCAGTCGGCTGCGACTGGTCACGTCACTCATCGCAGACCACGTCACGCACGGCCGACCCGGCCACGACCGACCCGTCCACGACCGACTCCCTCACGTAGGAGCCCATGAAGCCCGACCATGAACCCGCCTGGACGCCGCCCGCAGACAGTGCGGAGCAGCCGCGTCAGGTGCGCCGCATCCTCAAGCTCTTCCGCCCCTACCGAGGACGGCTCGCCGTCGTCGGCCTGCTCGTCGCGGCCGCGTCGGTGGTCTCGGTCGCCACGCCCTTCCTGCTGAAGGCGATCCTCGACACCGCCATCCCCCAGGGCCGCACCGGCCTGCTCACGCTGCTGGCCCTCGGCATGATCCTCAGTGCCGTCCTGACCAGTGTCTTCGGCGTCCTGCAGACCCTCATCTCCACCACGGTCGGGCAGCGCGTCATGCACGACCTGCGCACAGCGGTCTACGGACGGCTGCAGCGCATGTCCCTCGCCTTCTTCACGCGCACCCGGACGGGCGAGGTCCAGTCCCGCATCGCCAACGACATCGGCGGCATGCAGGCCACCGTCACCTCGACCGCCACCTCCCTGGTCTCCAACTTCACCAGCGTCGTCGCCACGGTCGTGGCGATGCTCGCTCTGGACTGGCGGCTGACCGTCGTCTCGCTGCTCCTGCTGCCGGTGTTCGTGTGGATCAGCCGGCGGGTCGGTGACGAACGCAGAAAGATCACCACCCAGCGCCAGAAACAGATGGCCACGATGGCGGCCACGGTCACCGAGTCGCTCTCGGTCAGCGGCATCCTGCTCGGGCGGACCATGGGCCGTGCCGAGTCGCTGACCCGGTCCTTCGCGGACGAGTCGGAGCGCCTGGTGGACCTCGAAGTGCGGTCGAACATGGCGGGCCGCTGGCGGATGGCGGTCATCACCATCGTCATGGCGGCCATGCCTGCCGTCATCTACTGGACCGCCGGACTCGTCCTCCATGTCGGCGGCCCCGGCGTCTCCATCGGCACGATCGTCGCCTTCGTCTCCCTCCAGCAGGGGTTGTTCCGCCCGACAGTCAGCCTGTTGAGCACCGGTGTGCAGATCCAGACGTCGCTGGCCCTGTTCCAGCGCATCTTCGAGTATCTCGACCTGCCCGTGGACATCACCGAGCGCGAGCGGCCGACCCGTCTCGAACGCGTCAAGGGCGAGGTCCGTTTCGAGGGCGTCGAGTTCCGGTACGACGGCGAGGGCAGCCCGATCCTCGACGGCATCGACCTCACCGTCCCGGCGGGCGGCAGCCTGGCCGTCGTCGGTCCGACCGGCGCCGGCAAGTCCACGCTCGGCTACCTCGTGCCGCGGCTGTACGACGTCACGGGCGGCCGTGTCACCCTCGACGGGATCGACGTCCGCGACCTCGACTTCGACACCCTCGCGCGAGCGGTCGGCGTCGTGTCCCAGGAGACGTACCTCTTCCACGCCTCGGTGGCCGACAACCTCCGCTTCGCCAAGCCCGACGCCACCGATGAGGAACTGCACGCGGCGGCGAGAGCGGCCCAGATCCACGACCACATCGCGGCCCTGCCCGACGGCTACGACACGGTCGTCGGCGAACGCGGCCATCGCTTCTCCGGCGGCGAGAAGCAGCGCCTGGCCATCGCGCGCACCATCCTGCGCGATCCGCCCGTGCTGATCCTCGACGAGGCGACGAGTGCCCTGGACACCCGCACCGAGCACGCCGTCCAGGAGGCGATCGACGCCCTGTCGGCCAATCGGACGACGCTCACGATCGCCCACCGGCTGTCCACCGTCCGGGGTGCCGACCAGATCCTCGTCCTGGATTCCGGCAGCGCGGTCGAGCGCGGGACGCACGAGGAACTGCTGGGGCTGGACGGGAGATACGCGGCGCTGGTCCGCCGGGACGCCCAACTGGAGCCGACAACATGAAGATATGCCGGGTTTGTGGCGATATGCGGGTTACCGTGCCCGCATGCAGACGAACACTCCGCCACGGAGCACGACTCGCACGATTCGACTGACGCGCAGGGGCCGTGCCGCCCTCGTCGCGACCGGAGCCGTCGTGGCAGGCACCGCCGTGGCGGTGCCGCTGCTGATCCTGGGAGGCGAGGAGAGGCCGGCCAAGCCGGCCAGCCTGGTGATCCCCGAGGGTTGGCGCGCCGGCCAGGTCTACGCCGCCGTCGACAAGGTCCTCGCCCTGCCCACCGGCACCACGAAGAAGGCGGTTTCCCGAGCCCGCCTCAAACTGCCCAACGACGCTCAGGGCAACCCGGAGGGCTACCTCTTCCCGGCGACCTATCCGGTGCCGGAAGGGACGACGCCGGAGAAGGTGCTGGCGACGATGGTCGACACCGCCAACAAGAAGTTCCACGGGGCGCCGATCGCCGCGGGTGCGCAGCGCAACGCCATGAACGTCTATCAGGCGGTCACGATCGCCAGCATCGTTCAGGCCGAGGCCGCCACCAAGACCGACATGGGGAAGGTCGCCCGAGTCGTCTTCAACCGGCTGGAGCGCGGCATGCCGCTCCAGATGGACTCGACCATCAACTACGCGCTGAACCGCCACACGCTCAGGACGACGCTCGGCGACACCCGGATCGACAGCCCCTACAACTCGTACCAGCGCATGGGTCTGCCGCCCACGCCCATCGACAACCCCGGCGAGCAGGCGGTGCGCGCCGCGATCAACCCGACACCGGGGGACTGGCTGTACTTCGTCACGGTCAAGCCGGGCGACACCCGCTTCACGTCGGACTACGCGCAGCACCAGCGCAACGTCGCCGAGTTCAACGCCCGGCAGAGAAGCCAGAGCAGCCCGGCACGCTGAGACGGCGGGGCGTCACGACCGGCCCCGCAAGGGCGTGGGCCGCTTGATGTCCGTCGGGGCGGACGTCGGGGCGGACGCTTCACGCCGCGATCGGATCCCCTTGTTCTCCGCGCACCCGATGCTCCCCGAGCGCTCCGAGCTCCCCCGGTGCTCCCGACGACTCCCTCTGCTCCATGTCCCCCGTCACCTCCATGTCCCCCGTCACCCCCATGTCTTCCGTCACCCCTCTCTCCTCCGTCTCCTCCGTTCCTCGCGTCGTGGCGAGGAGCCGCCTGATCTCCCGCACCGCCGCCCGGCCCGCCCGGTTGGCGCCGATGGTGCTGGCCGAAGGGCCGTAGCCGACCAGATGGACGCGGGGGTCGGCGACCGCACGGGTGCCGTCGACGCGGATACCGCCGCCCGGCTCACGCAGCCGCAGCGGAGTGAGGTGCTCGATGGCGGGCCGGAAGCCGGTCGCCCAGAGGATGACGTCCGCGTCGACATGCCGTCCGTCCTTCCACTCCACGCCGTCGGGAGTGATCCGGTCGAACATCGGCTGCCGGTCCAGCACCCCGTCGGCGAGCCCCTGCCGTACGGCGTCGTTCAGCGGCAGCCCGGTCACGGAGACGACGCTGCGCGGGGGCAGCCCCTGCCGTACGCGTTCCTCGACGAGTGCGACCGCCGCGCGTCCCGCGTTCTCGTCGAACGGTCCCTCGCGGAAGACCGGCGGCCGGCGGGTCACCCAGGTGGTGGCCGCCGCATAGGGGGCGATCTCCATCAGATGCTGCGTGCCGGAGGCGCCACCGCCCACCACGACCACCCGCTGTCCGGCGAAATCCTCGGGCCCGGGGTACTGCGCCGTGTGCAACTGGCGTCCGCGAAACGTCTCCTGTCCCGGATAGCGCGGCCAGAAGGGCCGGTCCCAGGTGCCGGTCGCGTTGATCAGCGCCCGCGTGGCCCAGTCCCCGGCGGAGGTCTCGACGAGGAGCCGTCCCTCGGCGCCTTCCCGGACCGCCCGTACGTCGACCGGCCGTCGCACCCGAAGGTCGAACTCCCGCTCGTAGGCGGCGAAGTACTCCCGGATCACCTCGGACGACGGCCGCGCCGGATCGGCGCCCGTGAGCTCCCGGCCCGGCAGGGCGTGCATCCCGTGCACCTTGCCGTACGTCAGTGAGGGCCAGCGGAACTGCCAGGCACCCCCCGGCCCGGGGGAGTGGTCCAGCACCACGAAGTCGCGGTCCGGTTCGAAACCGGCCCGGCGCAGGTGATAGGCGCCGGCCAGACCCGCCTGACCAGCGCCTATGACGACGACCTCGACCTCGCGCGCATTGTTCACGTTTCTACGAACAGCGCCATGGCCGTGGATCTTCCCGCCCGGTGTCCCGTGCGATCAGGCCATCACCGTCCGCTCGACACGAGCAGCGGCGCACCCGCCGCTTCGGGCGTGCCGCCCAGCAGCCCCCGTGCCGCCAGCTCCGGAATCACCCCTTCCCCGAACCAGTACGCCTCCTCCAGATGCGGATAGCCGGAGAGCACGAAGTGCTCGACGCCCAGCGCGTGGTACTCCGCGATCCGTTCGGCGACCTCTGCGTGACTGCCGACCAGTGCGGTCCCGGCCCCGCCACGGACGAGGCCGACGCCCGCCCAGAGGTTCGGATAGATCTCCAGCCGCTCCCGCGAGCCCTCGTGCAGCGCGAGCATCCGCCGCTGCCCCACCGATTCGCTGCGCCCGAGCGCCGCCTGTGCCGCGGCGATCGTGTCGGCGTCGAGGTCGGCCAGCAGCCGGTGGGCCGCCGCCCAGGCCTCGGCGGAGGTGTCGCGCGAGATGCTGTGCAGCCGGACGCCGAAGCGGACGGTACGGCCCTCCTGGCGGGCCAGCGTGCGGATCCAGCCGATCTTCTCGGCGACCTGGGCGGGCGGCTCCCCCCAGGTCAGATAGACATCGGCATGGCGTGCGGCGACCGGTCCGGCCGCGGGTGACGACCCGCCGAAGAACAGTTCCGGCAGCGGGTCGGGCGGCAGCGCGGTCAGCCCGCCCTCGATGTCGTAGTGCGTGCCGTGGAAGTCGTAGGGCCGGCCCTGCCACACTCCGCGCACGACCGACAGGAACTCGTCCGTGCGGGAGTAACGCTCGTCGTGGTCGAGGTGGTCGCCGAAGCGGCGCTGTTCCGAGGAGTCGCCGCCGGTGACGACGTTGAGCAGCAGCCGCCCGCCTGTGAGGCGCTGGTAGGTGGACGCCATCTGCGCGGCCAGGGTCGGTGAGATCACGCCGGGCCGGAAGGCGACCAGGAACTTCAGCCGCTCGGTGTGCTGGGCGAGGGCCACCGTGGTGAGCCAGGCGTCCTCGCACCAGGTGCCGGTCGGCGTCAGCACGGCCTCGAAGCCCAGCCGCTCCGCCGCCTTGGCGATCTGGACGAGGTAGTCGAGGTCCGGGGCGCGGACCCCGGCGGGCTTCCGGACCGCGCCGACGTCGTTCGCGGCGTAGGCGTGCCGGTCCACGAGCGTGCGGCCGTCGCCGCCCGTCGGCAGGAACCAGTGGAGACGAATGGTCATGTCACTTCTCCTTGTAGACGCGGGGAGCGGTGGTCGACGGCGGCAGGTCGCCGTTGTAGCGGGTGTCGACGAAGGCGCCGAAGTCGACCTTGCCCGGGATCAGCTTGAGGTCCGCGAAGGTGTCGACGATCTCCTGCTCGGACCGGACGAGCGGCTCGTCGACGGCGACCGGCACCCGGGTGCCGTTGGAACGCTTGACCGAGGCCAGCGCCACCTCGTAGGGCAGCCCGGTGTCCTTCGCCCAGACCTTCGCCCATTCCTCCGGGTGGTCGTGGACCCAGTCCTGCGCGCGCCGGAGGCGGTCCAGGTAGTCCTCGATCACCGCCGCCTTGGCCTTGTCGCGCAGCGCGCTCGGGGCGGCCACCTGGAAGGACAGGCCGTTGGTCACGCCCTGGCCGGTGGTGAGGAGGCGGCCCTGCTCGGCCTGCAGCACCTGCGAGGTGTAGGGATCCCAGACCGCCCACGCGTCGACCTTGCCGCTGGTGAACGCCGCCAGCGCGTCCGCCGGCTGGAGATACTTCACCTGGACGTCGCTCGGCGCGAGGCCGGCCTTCCGCAGGGAGGCGACCAGTTGGTAATGCGCGGACGATCCCTGCGCGACGGCCACGGACCTGCCCTTGAGCTGGTCGGTGCGGGTCAGCCGCGAGTCGTTCGGTACGAGGAGGGCGTCGCCGTCGGACGTGCCGTGCCAGGCCGCCACGACCGTGATCTTCGAGCCCGCGCCGGCCGCGAACACCGGTGGGGTGTTGCCGACTCCGCCGATGTCGACGGCCTTCGCGTTGACGGCCTCCAGCAGCGGCGGGCCCGAGGTGAAGGTGGACCATTTGATCTTGTAGTCGAGGTCGTCGAGCTCACCGGCGGCCCGCAGCAACGCCTCGGAGCCGCCCTTCTGATCACCCACGTCGAGGGTCAAGGAGCCCTTGCCGTCGGTGTCCGAGCCGGAGTCGGCCGCGGAGCTGCCCCCGCAGGCGGTGAGCAGGAGGGCAAAGGGGAGGAGCAGGGCGGCGGCGGGGACCAGGCGTGGTCGCATGGCGGATCCGTTCATGTCCGTTGGGGAAGTGACCGTGGAGGTGTGTGGGTGCGCTCGTGACGGGCCGGGGGAGTTCAGGCCGCCTCGACACCGAGGCGCTGCAGCAGTCCGGCGCGCAGCTCGGCGAACCGGGGGTCGGCGATGTCGCGCGGTCGGTCCAGCTCGATCCGCTGCTCGTGGGCGATCACGCCCTCGTCCATCACCAGGACGCGGTCGGCGAGCAGTACGGCCTCCTCGACGTCGTGCGTGACGAGCAGCACCGCGCAGCCGCGCCGCTGCCACAACTCGCCCACCAGGCGCTGCGCGTTGATGCGGGTGAGCGCGTCGAGGGCGCCGAAGGGCTCGTCGAGCAGCAGCAGATCGGGCTCGCGCACCAAGGCGCGGGCCAGCGAGGCGCGTTGGGCCTCGCCGCCGGACAGAGTCTTGGGCCACGCGTCCGTACGGTGGCTCAGGCCGACCTCTTCGAGGGCGCGCTCGGCGACGGCGCGTGTGGGCCTGCCGGGCAGCCCGAGGAGGACGTTGCGCCACACCTTCTTCCATGGCATCAGCCGCGGCGCCTGGAAGGCGACGGCCTTGCGGCGCGGCACCAGCACGGTGCCCTCGATGTCACGGTCGAGTCCGGCGAGGATGCGCAGCAGGGTGGACTTGCCGCAGCCGCTGCGGCCGAGCAGGGCCACGAACTCACCCTGCTCCAGCTCCAGTTCGAGGTCACCGATGACGGCACGGCCGTCGAAGGACCGGGTGAGCCCCCGGACGTGCACGGCCGTGCGGGCGGTTGTGGTGCCGGTGGTGCTCAGGGAGCTCACCGGCCGGTGAACGTCGGTCGCCATTGCAGCAGCAGCCTTTCGAGAGAGCGGACGACGAAGTCGGCGAGCAGGCCGAGGAAGGCGTAGACGATGAGGCAGACCACGATCACGTCGGTCCGCAGGAAGTCCCGTGCCTGCACCATGAGGAAGCCGATCCCGGCGTCCGCGTTGATCTGCTCGGCGAAGACCAGCGCGAGCCAGGCGATGCCCAGCGAGTAGCGCAGGCCGGTCAGCGCGCCGGGCAGCGCTCCCGGCAGGACGACGTGCCGTACCAGCCCCCAGCGGGACAGCCCGAGCGACTCACCCGCCTCGATGAGCTGGGCGTCGACGCCGCGGATGCCGGCGTAGACGTTGAGGTACAGCGGGAAGGTCACGCCGAGCGTGATGACGGCGACCTTGGGGGCCTCGCCGATGCCGAACCAGATGATGAACAGCGGGATGAGCCCCACGAACGGCACGGTGCGCAGCATCTGCACCGAGGCGTCCACCAGGTCCTCGCCGATCCGGAACAGCCCGGAGAGCAACGCCAGTCCGGTGCCGATGAGGGTGCCGAGCAGGAGTCCGCCCGCCACGCGCCGCAGCGAGGTCGCCATGGCGGAGGGCAGCGAGCCGTCGGCGATCAGATCGCCGGCGACCTGGGCGATACGGCCCGGCGAGGCCAGCACGTCGGCGGTCAACACGCCGGTGAAGCTCAGGAGTTGCCACAGCGCCAGCAGAAGCAGGGGACCCGTGGTGCGGCGGAGCCAGCGGGGGACGCGGGTCCGGCGGGACGAGGTGGCGCGCAGGGGTTCGAGGCGGAGGCCGGGCTGGGCGTCGGAGGGACCCACGGCCTTGGTGGGGGAGGCCGCACGGTCAGGTGGCATAGACGAAATATCGGGCTCGGGCGAGTTGGGTGGGGCATGGCTGATGCTCATGACTGCTCCAGGGCGACACAGCGGCGACAGGGAGGCGAACAAGGCGACGACAAGGCGATACAGCGCTACGGCGATAAACCGACACGACCAGCAGCGACGTGACGACGAGGCGAAGGGGCGAGAGGCGAAGTGCCGACGAGGCGAAGTGATGGGCCGCCGACCTGGCCACCGGCACCGCACGGAGAAGCGGCGGTCAGGCGGGACGCGACGAGCCCTGTGCGCTCCCGCTCAGGGCAGGACCGGCTGACCCACCCCAGGCAGGGGTGGACACGAGGGCGCGAGAAGGAAGAAGGGCGTCAGCAGCCGCGGCGACACGCGGCGGAAGCCACCCGCAGCAGGTCGATGTGACCGCGCGTGGTGAGCAGAGCTGAACGCAACATGCGGCTGAAGGTAGCCAGATGGCGTGTTCGCGGTCAATGGCCGTCTCGCCAAGTGGACCTGGCGTATCGGCGTCCGGGCGCGCGACCGGCCGCAGAGGTCGAGGCGGGCGTCAGCAATGGGTCAGGATGGAACACATGTCAGACGCGTTCACCACCCGAGTCCTCCAGGTCTCCTCCGGCTCCGAGGAGACGGTCGTCGATCTCACCCGTGACTGCGAGTCCTTCCTGGCGGAGGTGGCCACGGGCCGCGACGGCCTGCTCAACGTCTTCGTCCCCCACGCGACCGCCGGAATCGCCGTCATCGAGACGGGCGCCGGCAGCGACGACGACCTTCTCGCCGCCCTGCACACCCTGCTCCCCGCCGACGACCGATGGCAGCACCGCCACGGCAGCCCCGGCCACGGACGCGACCACGTCCTCCCGGCGATCGTTCCGCCCCACGCGACCCTGCCGGTCGTGGACGGGCGGCTGGAACTGGGGACGTGGCAGTCGGTGTGCCTGGTGGACACGAACACGAGCAACACCAACCGTCAGGTCCGACTGTCGTTCCTCGGGTAGTTTCTCGACATCCGTGACTGTAGGAGTGATCTCCGGCCACACCAAGCGAGGAAACGTGCCCGGCTCAGGTCAGGGCCGCGTGAGCCGTTCCTCGCGGCGAAGGCGCAGCAGGGTGGCTCCCTGCCGCCGGGGATGCGAACGGTTGGGGATGACCTGGCTGCCGAAGTCGAGGCCTCACTGAAGCGCTCTCCGAAACAATCTGGGGCAGTCGCCTTGCTCAGGTGCGGCTCGGCGGCAGATTGTGCCGGCTGACGGCCAGGTAGGTCTCGGGCGTCGCGGCTTCGAGGAGATCGTCGTCTCCCCTGAGTTCGAGCTGCGGCTCCTGGTGGCGGTGCAGAAGATCACTCCACTCGCTTGTCGAGCCCTGTTCGTAGGCGTCGCGGAGTAGCGGGCGAAGCCGTGGGCAGGCTTCTTCCTGCTGCTCGTGAAGGATTCGCCGGCGGGTGAGGCGTTGATCTTCCTGGTCTGCCTCGCTGATGTGCTCGGTGTCGGGCTGCTGCTCCTTGGCGCGTAGCCCTGAGGTTCGCCGCGCGATGAGCAGATCCCCTTGATGGAGGCGCTCGCAGGAGGCAAACAGGCGGCGGGACATGCTGAGGTGGACTTCGGTCCCGGGGATGCGGCAGGTGAGGAAGTCGTCCAGGCACCTGGAGCTAACGCCCGCGCGGAGGACGAGCTGCTCGACCTGGGCGTCTGCGCCGCGGGCATCGGCTCGTAGGCCTTGGGTAAGGCCGTCCTGCTCCAACAGCCGGTCGATCTGCTGCTGGACCGCTCGGTAGCCGGTCGATGGACGGCTGACTGGTCGAAGTCTGCCGGAACTATGCCCAGGGCCGTCGCTATTTGGCGGACCATCAGGTGACCTGGCTGGTGAGATCGACTCGTAGGGAGGCTACGATCCGGATCAACGCAGTCGGCGGGTCTCAGGAACCCATCCCTTGCGATGGGCCCTTCGGTCTTGGCCACTTGGTGCCACATCGGGTGTCTGGGAGCGGTCCCTGTGCTTGCACAGGGTGGTGGAGGGATACAGCGGTCCGCCAGTGATGGGGCGGCAGAAAGATCAAGGTGAGGCTCGTCGGCTGCGTCTCACGAGCACGGACGGGGTGGTTCAGTGACGATGGCGGACGACTTCGAGGACCTCACCCCGGCGCAGTTCCGCAAGGCGGTTGTCAGCGGCTCCATCTACCCGTATACCGAGCACCGGATACCCAAGCGCCGTGGCGGACTGCGAATTTTGCATACCCCAGTCCGCCGGTTGTCCGAGATGCAACGGGCAATCCTGGCCCGGCTGGAGAATCTTCCAGCCGGGTTCGAGCCGCACCCAGCAGCGTTCGCCTATCGAAGCGGCCGGTCGGTGGTCGACTGTGCTGCTGTCCATCTGCGAGCCCACACCGTGATTCGGCTGGACATCGCTGACTTCTTCGGGAGCATCCGGGAAAGGCACGTCCACGCTGTTCTGAAGGATGCCTGGAGTCACCTGGCGGGGCGCGAGTACCGGATCGATCTTGTGGAGGACGACAACGGCCGTCAGGAGGTCGGCCTTCGTCGTACGGGCCGTAGCTTGCGCACGTTCACCATGGCCCGGCTGGTCACCGTTTCTCCGCCTGGGCCGAACAGGACCTGGACGAACCGTGGTACCGGGCGCCGCAGCGTCCATCTGGAGGCCACAGGACAGAACTTCTCTGTTTCCCGTCCCGACCTGGTCTACAAGCACACCCGGGAGGGGTTCCTGCCGCAGGGCGCCCCCACAAGCGGATACATCTCGAACCTCGTCATGCGCGACTTCGACGCCGTGGTCACCCACTTGGCCGAGTCCTTGGGGCTGCGCTACACGCGCTACAGCGACGACGTGTACTTCTCCAGCCGTCGGCTCCTTCGCCACGAATACGTCGACCGTCTCGTAGCGGGTGTGAAGAAGGCCTTGGAACCGTTGGGCATGAGGCTCAACACAAAGAAGACCTATGTGGCCCGTCCCGGTGCGCGCCGCAGTGTGCTGGGCATCCTCGTCGACGGTCCCGCTCCTCGCCTGACGCGCGAGTACAAGCGTCGTATCACCAAGCATCTGCGAGGGGCCGCGGCGTTCGGTATCGAGCAGCATCGCCGTCATCAGAAGTTCAAGGACCTGGCCGAGCTGGACGCCCACGTGACTGGGCTGCTGTCGTTCGCGCACATGGTCGAGCCCGGCTGGGCCGAGGAACAGCTCGAAGACTGGAAGCGGCTGCGAGGGATTCCCCTCGAACATGAGGAACCGGTGACTGTGCAGCACGGGCTCGACCTGTCCTGGGCCGCGGAGGATGAGGCCTCCCAGGCGGAGCTGGCCAAGACCTCGATCGACGATCTCATCCGCGGTGCCCAGCGTTATCGCTCGTCCTCGGACTACCTGGAGATGCTTGAGTTCGTCGGCCGGTTCAAGAGATACGCACCATTCAATGCGATGGTGGTCCACATCCAGAAACCGGGGGCACGCTACGTTTTGTCCTCCTCGGAGTGGAAGTCGAAGTACCAGCGGGTACTGAAGCCCGGTGCCCAGCCGCTGCTGATATTCCAGCCTCGTGGGCCGTACATGCTCGTCTACGACGTCGGGGACACTGAAGCCTTGCCTGGGGCGCTGCCTCTGCCCAAGGCGATCACTGCACCGGTCTCGGTGGCTTCCCGGGCCAGCGAGAAGGAACTTGCCGAGGTCTGGCATTACACCCAGACGAACCTTGCGCCTCTGGGTATCCGGCTTACCTTGGTCGGACACGGGGCGTCCTCCTGCGGGCGCACGTACCGCAGCACGTCTGACGGGTTCGTCGAGCGCCCCGGAAGCAGACCTGGTGCCCACCAGGAGAAATATCCCACGCTGTTCGAAATCGAGGTGAACCGGAACCTATCCCTGCTGGACCGGTACGTCACACTTGCCCACGAACTCGGCCACCTACTCTGTGGACATCTCGGTTCAGGCCCTGAGGATGCCTGGCCCGACCGGTTCTTGCCGAAGACCGTAGAGGTCCATGCGCGCAACGAAGTCGAGGCCGAGTCCATCGCCTACATGGTCCTCAAGCGCCTGGACCCGGATGTACAGATGGGCGACTACATTACCGGACACCTCGGCCCCAACCAGCAGGTTCCTGAGACCGTTGCCCTCAACCTCGCATTCAAGGCCGCCGGCCTGATCATCGAGATGGGTAAAAGACGCATCCCCGCCACCAAACTTCAGAAGCCCAAGAAATGATCAGGGTGTCATAGTGCGCTTATTCATGGAGGAGAGGGCGGAGTCCGTCGATCCGCCGACGCCGTCTCTTGGGGTCGAGGCCCAAGCTCGCGAGGTAGACGTACTTGAGCGTGGTCTGCTCGGTGGGGAAGTGCCCGCGGGCGCGGATGGCAGACTGATTGTAGGGGGGATCACCGACAAGGCCTGGGCGCGGTTCAAAGCCCGTGTGGAGGAACAGGGCGGCGAGGTGCTGGAGCCGAAGGGGGCCTCCCCCTGGGTGGTGGACATGTCCCGAGGTTTTCCTACGTCCGACCCGGCAGGTCGTCCGCCAGAAGGTCGAGGGTGACCTCCTTATGGAGCGCGACGCCGAGGGCGTTCATGGCAGGGGCGAGATGCTGGTCCCAGGCTGCGCTGACGGGCTGGCCACGGCCGCTACGAAACGCTTGCGGGAGTGCGGTCTGCCAGTTCAAGGACCGTGCGTGGGCGATCCGCTCACTCACCTCCCGGCGTGAGTGTGTAAATGGGGCTCGCGGCATATATGGGTGATCTTGACGGAGCCCGTTTAACAGGAGCTTCATCCTTTTTGTATAGAAGTCGGCCTCACTGCCCGGAGTCAGAAACCGCCGCCATGGCGTCTCGTAGCCAGGACCTGATGCCTCGGGACTGGGCGCGGAGCTCTTGGGCGGCCTTCGATTGCTCGTTAATGTGGCGCCGGGTAACTGTCCAGCCTTCGTCGGCCACACCCTTGGCCTCTAGGTAGTGGCCGAGCCTGGCAAGCCGGACGGCCAGGTTGTTCAAGCTCACGGCAAAGTCCGAGTAGACATCGACTTCTCTTAGCCCGGCAAGGTTGCGATACAGCTCGACAGCCTCCTCGGTGGCCCGCAACGCATCTTGGTGATGTCCGAGCACGCCTAGCCGGTTGCCCAAGTTGGTCAGGCTAGTGGCGAGAGTGCGCCGGTGCGTCGCCTTGGCGTCGAGGTCGACCAGTGCACGGTTGATGGCGACGGCTTCGCGGATCGTCTCAAGGGCTTGCTCCGAGTGACCCGTAGCGGCCATGTGGTTGGACAGGTTGGTCATGACCATTGCGAGGCCGGGACCGTACTTCCCGAATTCCTGATCGCTCAGCACTCGATGCATCTGTACGGCCTCGGTCAGGGGGGCGAGGCTTTCGTCTGCCCGACCCGCTTCGCCCAACCTGACGGCGAGATCGCCAAGGGACCTGGCAAGGTCGACCGGGTAGGCCTCCTCGGTGGCCAAGGTCTTGTCCCGGTACAGCGCCACGGCTTCCTGAACGGCTTTCAGCGACTCGCTTGTCCGGCCAATGGCGGCCAGGTGGCCGGACAACCTCATGAGACTCATTGCGAGTTCGGGACCATAGATGCGTGGATCGAGCCGAGCCAGCTGGCGACCTCGTTCGACAGCAGCCTCATCGGTGGCGACGGCCTGCTCCAACGTTCGCGCCATTTCCGACGGGCCGACCGACGCCGTGGAGAAGGCCGAGACCAGGTCGGTCGGGGAGGGGCGGCGGGCAGGGACGGCGTCCAGGCAGCTCCAGAGAGTTTCCAGGAGCTCCGGGTCCCATCCCCATGAGGCCAGGTTCGACCGGTGCCCATGGTCGACTCTGAGGTCCTCCCATCGGCCAGTCAGTACGGACAGAAGTAGTGCGCCGATGGCATAGACATCGGCCTCCGGGGTGGGTGAGGGCGCGGCGTCACTCGCCTCGAGGTACGTGTCGCTGACAGGGAACGCGTCGCGATGAGGGCTGTCGATTCCGTCGACGCTCGCCGTCATCCAGCCGATCAGCCGAATGTCGCGGTCGGTCACCAGAACAGACCTCGGCGCGAGTGCGCCGTGCACGAGCCCGACGCCATGGGCACGCTCGAGGGCCTCGGCCAGACCACGGCCGATCCGCAGGAAGAGTTCCGTCGAGATGGGTCCCTTGTGGGTATCAACGACTGTGCGCAAGTTTGGCGCCGGCCCGGATGACGGATCGTCAGTGAGATTCACGCAAGCAGCGGCAACCCATGGCCGCCCATCGGAGTCCAATCCCTCGTCGATGAGTTCGGGCGCATACCTGCCTCCCATCCGCAGCAGGCTCTCGGCTTCCACACGGATGAGGTCCCGAGCGCTCGGGTCGCTGATGTAGTGAGGGGACGGTGCTCGGACCGTGACGATGGTGCCGATCTCGTCAACGGCCAGGTACATCGCCATGTGCGGCCAGCCACGAACACTACGGCCCTCGAGCTGGAATCGGCCGAGTCGCGCCGGGTCGCCCGGTTCGAGCGGTGCCCAGCCCCCCGGCAGATCGCTGAGCCCGTGGGCGTACGGCATGCCCGGTTCAGCGATCTCCGCGGACTGCGCGTCCACCTCGTCGACGATATGAGGCCGCGGTGGCGCGGGCGTCGGCGCAGCGGCGGTCACGGCTGTCACGCCGAGGCGTTTCAGCAACTGCTCTTTCAGCCAGCCGAAGGAGCGCCCCGTGTCATCGATGACGGCGGAGCCCTCCGGGTGGCCGACCCAGGCCGGAAAGGCCGTGGCGCGCCCCACGGCGGCCTCGATGCGCTCGGTGACGGTCGTGGTGGTGCGCAACAGCTCGCCGGGGGAGACGGCGCTGAGGAGGATGCGGCGGGAGTTGGTGGAGAAGTCGAAGCGCCGGTGGTGGGGCAGCCGGTCGGGTTCGTCGATGCCGAGCTGGTGCATGAGGCCGCCCAGGAACACCTCCATGAGGTGTCCGGGGTCGGTGGAAGACCCGAGTGCGGTCTGCACCAAGCGCATCACCGGCGGCGTGACGGGCGAGACCGCGGCCAGATGGGCCGCGAGCCGGTAGGCCTCGGGAGAAGCGGCTTCCCTGAAGCGCAGGACCGCCTCGGCGTCGTCGCCCTGGCGGATCTCGGTGACAGGCTGTCCGGTGGAAGGCCGGCCGCTGGTCCACAGGGGAAGGAGCGCTGTGCCGCTAGGCGAGGCGATGAGCCGCGCCCACTCGGCTACGGCGGCGGGGCTCGGTTCGAGAACCGGGATCGGTACGGAGTCGAAGCTGACGAGGTCGGGCGGCAGGTCCGGATCGGTGACCTGCCATGCGGCTGTCGGGCCACCGCGGCGGGGTGTGGTGACCTGCCAGCGCTGCGCGCTGATCCCGGTGCTCGACCAGAGTCTCGTGGGCAGTGCCTGGACGATCGCGGTGGGGCCGCACCGCGCCCAGCGCTCCAGCACGTGCCGCATGCCGCCGGTCTGCCATGCCTCTCCCACGCCGTCGCTGACCACGAGGACGAGGGTGTTACCGGTAGGGTCGCTCAGCGTGTTCGGCGACTGGCGGCGGCCGCTGTCACGGTAGGGGCTGGTACGGAGAAAGGGCGTGCCGCCGCGTGTGTGCAGTCCATAGACACGCACGTCGCGAAAGGCTCCGGCGCGTTCCATCAGCGCTCGGATCTCGGCGGCGAGACGCTGCCAGAGGATCATGGAGATGCCGTCGTCGATGACGAGGGCGAGGGAGAGCCAGCGGGTCGGCACGGGACGGGTAACGGTCTCGGTCATTCCGGTATCCGCCATGGCGGCGACGGTCCGGGTAATGTCGAGTTCGTCACGTCGGCGGTCGGGAAACCGCTGCCGCAGTGGACGGACGGCCTTCCCGAGGGACAGCTGCCCGGTGCCGACGGGCCGGGTGTCCGGTGCGCGGACGGCGACCGCGGGCGAGGACGGCGCGTCCGTGTTCTCGTACGCGTGCTGCTGTGCCGCGGCCATGAGCGGGCGTGCGAGTTCGGTGTCCGTGTGCTTGGCTTCGGTGTGCTCGGCGGTCGTTCCGCTGGGCTCTGCGTACTCCCACGACCGCGAAGGTGATTCGTCCGGTTCCGGACTGTCCGGTTGCGGACTGTCGGGGGCCGTCGCCGGTACGACGGCCCGGGCTAGGGTCCCGGCGCCCGGGGGCAGCTTTCCAGCGAGCCAGAGCGTGTCGAGCAGTTCCTCGTGCGAGAGCTCCGCCCCGCTGTCGGCCAGGACCTTCGTCACGCGTGAGATCACGGCGTCACACAGCTCCGGCGAGCCGGTGCAGGACGGCCTGCAGAAGGGAGCCGGCGTCGAGGTCGACGCCACCCTTGCGGAGAAAAACGGCGTTCAGGAGCTGATCGGTGGCAAGTTCGCCGGAGACTCGGCGGTCGAGGAACTGCCGCAGCAAGTCGTCGACGCCGTCGAGAGCCTCGGGGCCGAGGTGCGCGGCGACGATGTCCCTCAGGCGCTGTTCGTCGGGCTCGGGGAGGTCGAGGCGGACACAGCGCCTGAGGAAGGCAGGCGGGAAGTCCCGCTCACCATTGCTCGTGATGATTACGACGGGGAACTCCCGGCAGCGGACACGGCCGTGTGTGACCGGGGCCGGGGCACTCGGGTCGTCGGTCTGGACGTATACCGGCACCTCGCCGTCGGGCAGGCGGGTGAGCTCGGGAATGGTGAACTCACCCTCCTCGAAGACCGTCAGCAGGTCGTTGGGCAGGTCGACATCGCCCTTGTCCAGCTCGTCGATGAGGAGCATGCGGGGACGTTCCTGGGGAATGAGAGCGTTACCCAGAGGGCCGAGACGGATGTACTGGCCGATGTCCGGTTCCCTGCCGTCCGCGTTGCGGCTCAGGTTGGCCTCCCGTAGCCGGCCGACGGCGTCGTACTGGTATAGGGCGTCGTGCAGGGCGGAACGGCTGTTGACGGGCCACTGCAGGACACGGCCGAGCGCCATTTCATGGGCGACGGCGTGGGCCAGCGAGGACTTTCCCGTGCCGGGAGCTCCGGTCACCAGCAGCGGCCGACGCAGATGGAGCGCCGCGTTCACGACATCGGCCTCGTCGGGGCCGATGAGATAGGGCCGGGCAGCCGGGCTCACACCTTTCGTCGGCGGCACTTTCGGCAGGTCGAAGCGGCGCCACGGCGGCGCTTCGGGAAACGGGACCTCGCGGCGCTCTCCGTCTCCGCGGAAGAGCCGCCAGCCGTCTTGGTCGGACGTGGAGGGCTGGGAGTACGTACCGCCCGCGGGCTGGGGGGTGCTCATGACGCGTAGGTTCCTTTCCTGGGGTCCCTCAGTCGCAGCGGCCCGGGACCCTGGGGCTGACCGTCGGGTTCCCAGACGAGGGCGGGGCGAGCCTGATGCTCTCCCGGGTAGGCGAGGGAGCGGCTCCGGTACTCGCGGACGCGCTCGGGAAGACCGTCCAGCCCGCCGCCGGGCGCGAGACTTCTCAGCCTGGGGGAGTCGTCGTAGCCGTCGGCGTCGCGGTCGAAGAGGACGACTGGAACCCCCAGTGCGAGGCAGAGGGCCAGCCAGGACTCGCGTTGATCGGCGGGGCCGTTGAGTACGACTTGCGCGACGTCCCGGTGTTCGTTCTCGAGGAGATACCTGAGCTGCTGGAAGGTGACGGACGTGGAGTCGGTGACCAGAGCCCTCGTCTGTCCGTGCTTCCACCGGCGCGTCTGGTCCTTGTCACGTTCGGCTCTGAGGCCGCTCATCTCAGGGCAGCTCAGGGTCACGCGGTAGTCCGCCCCGATCGGCTGAGCGGGCATGAACTCGTCGAGACACACGGGTTCCCACTCATCGACGGCCAGATGGAGGCTTCTCCGTTCCACTACGACCGTCACCCACGGCACATGATCCCCCTGCCCGGGCTCCTCCCTCGTGGCGGCTACAGCCTCGCGCAGACTGTGCGCGGCCTCCTGGGGCGTCTTCGCAAGCGGTCCTGTCTCGTGGAGAACGCTGTGTGAGCCGTCCGTGCGGGCCAGCAGGAACTGGCACCGATACCGTTCGTCCTCCGCGGAGTCGTCGAGTTCCAGCTTCATCACTATTCGCGCCACCGGCGGGCTTTCACGCTCCGCCCAGTGGGTGGCGTCCCGGCGCCGTTCGTTCAGGGCGTCGAGATGGATACCGAGCCGGGTGGCGGTCGCCGACGTCCATGAGCACAGTTTGGCGGCCGTTTCGGGGCTCGACGCCGCCGCCACGTACTCGACGAGACGCAGGAGTGCCGGGACCGGTGGCGTGCCCTGGGGGACGCTCTCGCTGTCGAAGAGCGCCTCCAGTTCCACGATCGCGTTGTCGAGGAGGTCCTCCGTGAGACGGGGATGGGTGAGGCTCTCGGGAAGGACCGTGTAGCGCAGCGCCTCGCGGGCGGCCCGCGGTAGCAGCGTCGAGTGCTCCTTGCAGAGCCCGTGCAGAAGGTCGAACAACTCCTCGTACTCGGACTGGGAGAGCAGGGAACCGCATTCGAGTGTCTGGGCTTGGAAGAACAGGGCGGTAAGAGAGGCGCGGTTGGCTTCGCCTGCACCCGTCACGGCGAGCGCGCCGCCGAGCGACGCGAGGGCGCGGGGGTGTGCCGCCAGGAGGGCAGAGACGTCGGCGAGGGTGGGCTCGTAGCCGCCGATGTCGTAGCCCAGACCACGCGCCAGGTCCCGCGCGTGTGGAATTCGCAGGGTGGGATCGGCGAACAGCGGAGTGAGCAGTTTTTCAAGTTCGCGCTCGGCAGGCGTACGCTCGGCGGCGGGTCGGGCCTTCGGCAGGGCGGCGGCGTCGAGTACGGTCATGCCGGGGGACCCGCCACCGTGCCTCTCGACGTGGGCCACGAAGTCGACGTCTTCGACGAAGGTGTGGACTGGGACGGCGAACAGACGTCTTGCCGCGTATGTCTGCGGTTCCCGGATCACGACTCCGACAAGGTGGTCGTCGCAGAAGACAGCGGTTCCCGAAGCCCCGCCCCAGGCCATGCTGTCGACGGCCCCGGGAGCGGGCGAGGGGCCCTGGTCCAGGACGTAGCGGTCGCCGGAGCCTGACAGGGGCGACAGGACGCCACGTAGATGTTCGACTTGCCGCGTGTCGACGACCGCCGCTTTCGGGAAGCCGAGACCGTCGTACTGCAGCGGTACCTTGCCCGCCGGACGGCCCCATCGGACGGGACCCGACACGTCCGTCTCGTGGTCGACGCGCAGAAGCGCGACGTCCAGCCCCTCAGGGTGTTCCCAGAGGAGCTCCGCCCCCACGTGTGCCGTCAGGCCGTCACGCGGGTGGCCCAAACGCACCTGGATCTTCGGCCAGAGCTTTCCCGTGTCGACTTGCACCAGCACATGACGGGCGGTGAGCACCAATCGTGGGGCGATCAGATAGCCGGAGCCGACGCTGTGGCGTCGCTGGTCGATCCCGCAACGGATCAGCGCGAGTCTGCGCGGATCCACGTCACTCCTCGTCCCAGGACCCGGATTCCGCGTCGCTGATCTCGGGGCTCGTGCCGCCCGCGGCACGATCGCGGACAGACAGCTTGAGGGTCAGCCGATGGGTGCGGACGCTGGAGAGTTCCCCGCCGACTCCGACAGTGGCCACACCGAAGGTGAGCTTGCCGTCGCCCTTGCCGCTCTTGCGCAGTTCGAGTAGCAGCTCCAGTTCCGCCTCTTCGACAGTGAAGCCGAACTGCTGCCCAGCGCCGAGGTCTTGTGCCTGGTAGAGCTCCTGCCGGAGCTCTTCGATGGCGGCGGCCAGCCCGATCGTCGACACCCTTGCCTCGCCCCCGGTTCACGAAAATCAGCATGCCGTCGTTACGTTACAGCGCATGCGAGGCGGCTCCAACCTCGATCACGGACAATTGAGACGGGACGAAGTAGTGAGACCGCGACCGGCGCACCGGCAGCTGAAGGAGCCCAATGGAACCACCGCTGGAGGAAACCCCTGACGACCAGGCGGAGCTGCCGGGAGCCACTGATGCGGTGGATATTCAGAATTTTCTGTGGCAGGCCGTCGACAAGCTCCGAGGTTCTGTCGACTCCGCCCTCTACAAGGAGTTCGTCCTCGGCCTGGCCTTCCTCAAGTACGTTTCCGAGTCCTTCGAAGAGCGCCGCAGGGAACTGGCCGGAGAACTCGCTGCGGACGGAGTCGCCGAGGATCTCGTGGAGGCCCGTTTGGAACGGCCCGAGGAGTACACGCGCGTCGGTGTGATCTGGGTTCCGAAGACCGCGCGCTGGTCCCGGATCGCGGCCCACACCGACGGCCGGACGAGCGGCCGGATCCTCGATGAGGCGATGGACGCGCTCATGCGGGATAACACCTCTCTCCGTGGTGCCCTTCCGAAGATCTTCGAACGAAGCGCGGTCCAGCAGGTACGCCTCAACGAACTCGTCAGCCTCATTGACGGAATCAATTCCCGCGACGCGTCAGGAACGGCGCAGGACGTGGGTGGTGCCCTCTACGAACACGTCCTCGCTGGCTTCGCGGACCTGGAGGGCAGACGAGGGAGCGAGTTCTACACGCCCCGGTCGGTCGTCCGGCTGATCGTAGAGATCCTGCGGCCATACGAAGGCCGACTGTACGACCCGGCGTGCGGCTCGGGCGGCATGTTCGTCGAAGCGGCCAAGTTCGTCCGAGCCCACCGAGGAAGTGGGCACAAGTCTGGCATCACGGTCTACGGCCAAGAGGTCAATGCGCGGACCTGGCGCCTGGCCAAGATGAACCTCGCCGTCCACGCCATCCACGGAGACCTGGCCGGAAGCTCGAGCGACTCCCTCGTCGACGACCAGCATCCGGACCTCAAGGCGGACTTCGTCATGAGCGTCCCGCCCTTCAACGTGAAGTCGGGACTGAGCAGCACCGACCCAAGGTGGCAGTACGGTGTTCCGCGGGACACCAACGCCAACTATGCGTGGCTCCAGAACGCGGTCGCCAAGCTCGACCAGCACGGCACGGCAGCCATCGTTCTCGCCAACGGCTCGGTGCACGCCACCGTGAAGGCAGACGTCGGGATCCGCAGGGCGATGCTGGAGGCAGACCTCGTGGCCTGCGTCGTCGCGCTGCCGGATCGGCTGTTCCTGTCGACAGGGATCCCGGCGAGCCTGTGGATCCTCACCAAGGACAAGCCGACGGCCCGGCGCGGCAAGATCCTCTTCATGGACGCTCGGCAATTGGGGAGTTCCGCAAGCCGGTCGCGGCGTGTCCTGACAGACGCCGACCTGGCCAGAATCGCCGGGACGTACCACTCGTGGCGGGGGCCGGCATCAGCAGGCGAACACGGAGTGACGTATACGGACGAACCAGGGTTCTGTGTCTCGGAGTCGCTCGACAGTGTGCGTCAGCACGGCTGCATCCTGACACCCGGGCTATACGTAGGTGCCTCACCAGCTATCGCGAAACCGGGCAGGGCCGACCCGGATGACCTCGCCAAGTTGGCGAGTGACCTGTACGCCCTCTTCGACTGGGGACCGACCGTACGAACAGCAGCGACACGTCCGCGCCAGACGCAACCTACGCGTCGCCGGGAGGAGGATCTGCCTCGTCGGCAGCAGCCCGACGCTTCGGCCAGAACGCTGAACGCTGACGAGCGCGAGTTGCTGCGTCTGATCGCCCAGTCTCCGAAGCCGGTGGCTGCATCCACGTTCTTTGACACGATCAACCCGGCGGACTTCGAGCGAAGCGCCGCGGCGGAAGACCCGCGCCGGGTGGCCTGGCAGGAGAAGCAGTTCGGTCTCTACCAGGCGGTGCTCGACTTGCATGATGGGGGGCTAATCCGGATCGTGCACCCGGCGAACGGGGTGCGGCCGGACCTTATGGAGGCCACCGAGGCCGGCTACGACGCGCTTGCTTGACAGCGAGTTCAGCATGACCACCGCCGAGAAGGCAGGAGAGTCCGAAGATGCATGCCCGCCTGCTGGCATCTGCCGATGATACAAGTCGTCTGTCTGCAGCTTCGCCAAGCGCTCGCCTATCCGGAAGCCGCCCTCGAGCGGACCACCTCCGCCTGCGCAGGGATTACGTGCCCACCATGCCGTACCCCCGCGTCAGCGTCGGACCACCTCGCCTGCGCGGGGACTACACTTCCTGCCCTGGGAGGTTCGGTACGCTTTGCGCGTTCTTTGCTTGTGTGTCGCTACCATCCCGGCAGCCCAATGGCGAGGAGAGGCGCATGCCCCCTTATCCACCGGGTTCGTACCGCAGTGCGAAGAGAGCTTGATGTAGTTGGAGTGCCACCGGTCAGGCTGGCGGCGGTCGTTCCGAATGACTGCGGCTCCGCGTCAGGCGTCTCTCCTCGGGGCAATAACCCTCAGACCTTCAAGTCGCGAAGGCTGCCTTCCCCGAGCTGGCACCTGCCGACTAGAGCGGCCTGCGTTTCGCTACCCTGGGGTTGTCTTAACGGAGGTTGGTGGACACCAACAAGGACAACCCGAACCGGCAGGTGCGGTTGAGCTTCCTGGGCTGATCGCGGCCGACAGCGCGCCGGCCAGGTGCCCGTCCCCGATAGGGCGGAAGGGCGGAAGGCAGGTCACCCGAGGTACAAGGGTCGTCGTCCCCCCAGTTCGGCCGCCTCGGTGGCGGTCGGACGGCGCCGTCCCGTCCCGATCAGCAGGGCGTCGCGGTCGGTGAGGGACGTGGGGTACGCGCCCTGGGCGATCTCCTCCAGCAGGGCGCGGCTGCGGGCGAGTCCCTCCGTGGGCGGGTCCGCCAGGTGCGGGAGGTGTGCGACCAGGTCGAGGTGGTGCAGCGTCCACTCCAGGACGTACGCCGAGAGGTAGTCGCCCGCGGTGAGCACCTGGTCGCGTGTGCCGACCCGGAGGCCGGGGTCGGCGAGCGCGGCCGCTCGTCCGGCGGCGGAGCCGACGTCGTCGAGGTGGAACTTGAGCAGCCGGGGTTCCTGGTACGCCGCCGCGAGCCGGACGATCAGCGCGTCCAGCGGGTCCTCGCCGGTCGGAGCGGTGTCGGCCACCTCCCAGTAGGTCACCGCGTCGCGGGTCGGCCGGGCCTCGGTGGGCGTCGCGAGGGTGATCAGGACGTCCTGGGCGTCGATGACCAGATGGCACACCAGGTCCCGTACGAGCCAGCCGGCGCAGCCCGAGGGCTGGGCGAAGTCCTCGTCCGCGAGCCCGGCGACCGCCGCGCGCAACGCGGACCACGACCGCGAGAAGAGATCCACATCGGGACCGTAGTGCGGCGCCGCGCGGGCGTACAAGCGCATTCCCCGCCGACGCCTGTCAGTAGGCTGATTCCACCACGGGGTCCAAGGGGTACCCGCCAGAATGGTTTAATCGTCAACCGTTTACACTTCCCCGTGGTGGACGAGGCGCGGTCGCTGACCGCGGGAGCGGGCGGAAGGTGATCGCGATGAGCAACGTGGAAGCGGAGCCCTCGGAGGTACGGTGCGGAGCGCTGGTCGACGACCGGCAGCCGGCCGAGTCGCCGCGTGTCGACGTGCTCTCGGCGCGGGAGGTCCCCCTCGGCGGGCCGCGGGCGATGCCGGTGCGGCGGACGCTGCCCCAGCGGGCCCGGACACTGATCGGGGCCTGGTGCTTCGCCGACCACTACGGCCCTGACGACGTCTCCCGCACGGGCGGGATGGACGTCGCCCCGCACCCCCACACCGGCCTCCAGACCGTGAGCTGGCTCTTCAGCGGCGAGATCGAGCACCGCGACACCCTCGGGAGCCACGCCTTCGTCCGGCCCGGCGAGATGAACCTCATGACCGGGGGGTACGGCATCGCCCACACGGAGGTCTCCACCCCCGACACCACCGTGCTGCACGGCGTCCAGCTGTGGGTGGCGCTGCCCGAGGAGCACCGCGACACGGCACGCGACTTCCAGCACTACGTGCCCGGAACCGTACGGCTCGACGGCGCCGAGATCAGGGTCTTCCTGGGGTCGCTCGCCGGCGACACCTCCCCGGTGCGGACCTTCTCGCCCCTGCTCGGTGCCGAGATCGGCCTCGCACCGCACGCGGAGATCACCCTCCCCGTGGACGCCGCGTTCGAGCACGGCCTCCTCGTCGACAGCGGCGACATCCGCCTGGCCGGCACCTCGCTGGCCCGGGCGGAGCTGGGCTACGTCCACCCCGGTGCCGACTCCCTGACGCTGGTGAACGAGTCGGACGTGCCCGCGCGGGCGGTGCTGCTCGGCGGCACGCCGTTCGACGAGGAGATCGTGATGTGGTGGAACTTCGTCGGCCGCAGCCACGAGGACATCGTGCGCGCCCGCGAGGACTGGGAAGCGGCCTCCGACCGCTTCGGCACCGTCGAAGGCTACCCGGGCGACCGCCTTCCCGCCCCGAGCCTGCCCAACGCCGTCATCACACCGCGCCGCAACCCTCCGCGCCGCTGAGCGCCGTAAGAGTGCACGGGGCCCAGCGCGCTCACTCGCTCGGCCCCGGTCCATCCCTCGCTCGGTCCGGTTCTCCTGCTCAGTCCCGCTCCGCCATGTCGCAGCACCCCTCCCGCCGCATGTGGCGGCTGACCTCCAGCCAGTCGAACGCGTCGACCAGCCGTGCCGGCTTGCCCTCCTCCAGCGTGCCGAGGTCGGCCTCCAGGCCGAAGACCCGGGCCGACAGCAGGGGCACGGTGCGCAGCAGGCCGATCTTCACCCCTGGGTGCGGGGTGGATCAGGGAGGTCGCCCCGCGACCGTGCCGCTTCCTGCCCTAACCTATGGCGGGTGAACGCACCGGGGGACATGGTCGGCGGACGCTTCGAGCTGATCGAACGGCTCGGCAGCGGGGGGATGGGCACGGTCTGGCGGGCCCGGGACACCGTGCTGCACCGCGACGTCGCGCTGAAGGCCGTACGCCCGGACGCCGAGGCGTCCGAGGCCGTACGGGAACGGGTCATGCGCGAGGCGAGAGCACTGGCCCGACTCAGCAGTCCCTACGTGGTGACGATCCATCAGATCGTCGAGGCGGACCCCCATCCGTGGATCGTGATGGAGCTGGTGCCGGGCGTCTCGCTCCAACGGCGTCTCACGGAAGGCCCGTTGGGACCGGCGGAGGCGGCGCGCGTGGGCCGTCAGCTGCTCTCCGGACTGCGTGCCGCGCACGCCGCCGGCATCCAGCACCGTGACGTGAAGCCCGCCAACGTCCTGCTCCGCCCCGACGGCACCGCCGTCCTCACCGACTTCGGCATCGCCGCCCTCCAGGGCACGAGCGCGCTGACGGTCACCGGCGAACTCGTCGGATCCCCCGAGTACATGGCGCCCGAACGTGTCCGTGGCCGCGGCGACGACCCGGCGGCCGACCTGTGGTCCCTGGGCCTCGTCCTGTACGTGTGCGTGGAGGGCGTCAGCCCGTTGCGCCGTGAGACGACCCTCGCCACGCTGGCCGCGGTCCTCGACGACCCGGTGCCCCCGCCCGTCCGCTCCGGTCCCCTCGCTCCCGTCCTGCAGTCCCTCCTCGTACGCGACCCGGCGGCACGGCCCGGCGCCGAGCAACTGGACACGATGCTGGCGCAGGCCGAGTCCGGTGCCACTCCGCAGTGGGCCCAGCCGACGCTGACGGTGACACCGGCTCCGCCGCCTCCGCCGCTCCCGACACCCACACCGACGCGGCTGGACACGCCGCGGCCGAGCACTCGGTCCCGTGGCCGCGGGCCGCTCCTGATCGCCGCCGTCTCGGCCGCGCTGGCGGTGGGCGTGGTCACCGTCCTCGCCCTCACCCTCTTCACGCCCGACGACGGCAAGGGGGACGACAAGCAGACCGTCGGGGTGCGGGGAAGCTCGACGACCGCCTCCTCCACGGCGCCGGCCGACCCCACTCCTTCGCCCTCGCCCTCGACACCGACTCCCAGCGAAAGCCCGACGCCGTCCCAGCCCGAGCCGCCCGCGCCCTCACCGTCGGCCCCGGCCGAAGCGGGCCGCTGGATCGCCCAGCTGTACTCCGAGCCCGTCTCCACGGGCACCGCGGCGCGTGACCAACGCCTCGCCCGGGTACGAGAGTCGGTGCCCGAGGCCGTCTTCGTCCGCAGCGACGACTACGCCTCACTGCGGCCGGGCTACTGGGTGATCTACGCCCCCGGCCCGTTCGCGGACGGCCGCGCGGCGCTGACCTTCTGCGCCGAACGCGGGCGCACCACGCCGAACGACTGCATGGGCCGCTACCTGAGCACCAGCCCGGCCGACTACGCCCTCCAGTGCCGCCCACCGGCCACCAGCCCGACGGGGCGCTGCACGCGCGGGAGTTAGAGGCGCGGGGTCACGACCGCTGCCGGGGAAACGTCTCCAACGCCCGTGCCAGCCCGGCCGCGTCCGTCCCCACCTTGCGGTACACCAGGGACAGCAACTGCCGAACCCCCTGCTCGGTGAGCCGCAGCTCCTTGGCCACGACCGCCACCGGCTTGCCCAGCGCGGTCAGCTCGGCGGCACGGCGTTCCTGTGCCGAGAGGGTGTCCGTCTGGGCGTAGCGAAGGGGCAGGGGGCGCAGACCGGCGGCGGAGAGCTCGTCCCGCGCACGCGCGGCCAGGGCCTCAGCGCCGCAGTGCACGGCCCCTTCCAGTCCCTGGTACAGCCGGTCGGCGGCCTCCTGCACCCGGCCGTTGCGGGAGAGTGCGGCACCATGACCGACCAGTGCCCGCGCGAGTTCGTACGCCGCGGGCGACCGCTGGAGTGCGTCCACGGCCTCGGCGTACAGGTCCAGTGCGGCAGGCCCACCGGTCACCTCCGCCTCGGTGTGGAGCGCCTGCCCGATGGTCGAGGCCGCGCCGAAGTCCCGGGCCCGCTTGACCGCGTCACGGGCCAGCCCGACCGCCCGTTCCGGCGTGGACGGCGCGACGGCGTGGGCCAGGTTCAGCTGCCAGGGACACCAGGCGGGGTTGCGCCACGCCCGTGTCTCCAGGCGTTCCCCGACGGCGGTCAGCAGACGTTCCGCCTCCGCGTGCCGGCCCTCCGCCAGGAGCAGTTCGGAGTAGACCGTGCGCGGATCCGGGTAGATGACGGCGTTCGGGACGACGTCGCCGTAGTGGTACGCGTCGGCGAGTGCGCGGGCGTCGGCGGTGCGGCCACGGGCCAGCAGCGTCTGGATGAGGATGCCGATGGCGAACCACTGAGCGGGTACGGCGCCCTCCACCCGCTCGGCGGTGCGCAGGCCCTCCTTCACCCAGTGCTCCGCCTCGGTGAGCAGCCCTCGCCGGTAGCGGATGTAGCCGAACAGGGTCTGGCCGACGGCCAGGTGGGAGCCGCGCCAGCCCTTGCGCGCGCACTCGGCCATGCCCTTGGTGAAGAGCTCTTCGGCGCGCCCCGGCTGGTCGCCGTACATGAACACGAGGGCGACCGAGACGGGTACTTCGAAGCCGCGGTTCTCCTCGGTCCAGCTCATGCCGTCGCGCAGGGCTTCCTCGGCGCAGGTGAGAGCGGTGTGCCTGGGCTCGCCACGGACCAGCGCGTCCCAGCCCCGCAGCCCCAGGATGTAGCGCTCCTCCAGGCCCCGGCCGGTCAGATGGTCGGCGAGCCGTGCCAGCCTGCGGGAGCGGGCGGGGGAGTCGGGTTCGTCGGCGCGGAACATGCTCCACACGAAGTGATCCGCCTGCATGCGCCATTTGACCCGCGCGTTGGTGGCCTGACGCGCCTCCTGCTCGGCCACGGCGGCCGCCTCCGCCATCTGGTCCGTGTGGGCGAGCGCCTGGGTGAGGCGGTAGACGATGGAGGCACGCAGGTCGGGCGGGATCCCCGGCTCGGTGAGCGCCTCCCGGAGATGCCTGACCGTGGCCGTGGGCTCGATCAGGAAGGTGGAGCAGGCGAGATCATGGAGGAGTGCGGCACGATCCTCCGCCTCGGGCGGCTCCTGCAGTGCCCGGGCGAGCAGCCGCCGGGCGGCCTCGGGGGCACCGGCGCGAAGGTACTCGCGGGCCGCCTCCCAGAGACAGGTGACCGCTTCGGCGTTGCTCTCGCAGGGCACTTCGAGCAGGTGCCGGGCCGCGGCGGTGGGGCCGAGTCCGGCGGCACGGACCGCGACCGCGGCCGCGTTGTGCATGCCGGCCCGGAACCGGGGGCGGATCGACCGGTAGACGGTGGTGGCGATCAGCGGGTGCACGAACTCCAGGCCGCCGCCCGGCCCGTGGCCCTCGGCCAGGATGCGCGCCGCGCGCAACTGCTCGGTGGCCTCGGTGGCCTCCTCGCTGCCGATGCACGCGATCGTGGCGGCGATGTCCGGTGAGAACGGGGCGCCCAGCACGGCGCCTGCCTCGGCGAAGTGGACGGCGCTCGTGCTGAGCCCTCCGAGGCGTTCGATGAGGCCCGGCCCTTTGACCGCCGTCGCGAGATCCCGCATGACCGACAGGTCGTCCGTCGTGCCTTTCAGCTGTCGCTCACCGAGCCTGATCGCCAGTTCCACCGCCTCGAAGGGACTTCCGCTCGTGACTTCCCAGCATTCGTCGCAGAAGCCGTCGTCGGCCCCTTCGCCCAGCTCGTCGCGCACGATCCGCGCCACGGCGGCGCGGGTGAGCGGTGCCAGCGAGTAGGGGCGAATCCCCTGGCTCGTCACGAGAGCGCGGAAGGGGGCGGCCTCGGGCGGCAGTTCGTGGGGCCGGTAGGCGACGACTACGAGCAGCGGGAGGCCCTCGGCACGGGCGGCGAAGGAGGTGAGCCAGCCTAGGGACTCGATGTCGGCCCAGTGCAGGTCGTCCAGGAGCACGACCACGGGTGCCATCGTCACCGTCAGCCGCGTCATGACCCAGTCGAGACCGTCGCGCACGCCGGCCGGATCGGGCATCTGGTCGGTCTCCGTCGCCTCCAGCCCGAGGGCCACCGCGACGATGTCGTACCAGCTCCCGAGGAAGGTGCGGAGCTGCTGCCGCTCCATGGTCGCGAGAGCGGGCTGAACGAGCTGGCGCACCACGTGGAACGCCAGCTCGTGTTCGTTCTCGCCGCCTCTGCCCGAGAGCACGGTGAACCCGTGTGCGACGGCCCGGGCGCGTGCCTCCGCGAGCAGCCTGGTCTTGCCCATGCCCGCGGGGGCGGTGAAGGCGAGCAGTCTCCCCGGCCCCTGATGCGGGGTGCCGTCGGCGGCACCGCGAAGCTCCGACAACGCGGCTTCGAGCCCTTGCAGTTCCCGGTCGCGCTCGAACAATGACCGGGGCTCCGTGATCGGTTGTCGCGACACTGGCGCCATGTGCGCTACCGCTTCCTGTCATTGATCCTCGGAGGACAGAGCCGAGAGTACGCGCCGGTCCACGCTCCGTGGCCGAATCCAGGTTTGAGGATGACAGGTAAGGGTGAATCGGGCGGCGGCATGGTTTGATTGTCAGTTCTTCGGGTAAAGCTCTTCGGTCCTCGGTATTGAGCCGGTGGACCTCATGGAGCCACACGCGCCACGGCCGCGTCCTCGTACCGCGGGACGGTCCGCGACCAGTGGTAGCAGCCACGGATCCAGCCGATCATGCCTTCCACGTAGCCGGCGCCCGCAGGGCTCAACTCCGGTGCGATCCTCGCGTGCAGTTCCTCGAACTCACGAATGGTGTCGTTGATCTGCCGTACGGCCAGTGCGACCGCCGTCGGCAAGGAGCACCGTTGCGCGCGCTGATGGGCCAGGGCCAGATTGATCAACCCGCCGGCGCGCTGCTCCTTCACCGTGGAGAACAGGTCGGCCGTCCACACGGCCGCGTCGACCGACAGCCGCGTCATGCGCTCCATCACCGGATGGTGCAGTTCCTCGCCGCTCAGCTCGCGGGACTGCGCGGCCTCGTAGAGCGGGTAGAAGGGTTCGACGCCCGCGGTGAGGGACCGTACGGTCGTGCAGACACCGGTCGACACGGGTGCGGAGTCCGTCTGGGCCACGGATTCGTGCAGCAGACCGTGTGCGTACTCGCGACTCCGCCAGCTCCACCGGGCCGCCTGCGCGGGGGTGCACCGCTCCTGGACCTGGCGGCGGAGGTCGGTGAGCGCGGCGCCCAGGGGAGTGCTGGGGGCCCGGCCGTCCCGCAGAATTCCGATGGCCTCGCTCAGCATGGGCAGCAACCGGCCCGGACGTCGGCGTCCGACTTCTTCGGCTCGGTCGTCGAAGACGAATTGATAGGCGATCTGATTCGCCACGATCTGGAGAATGTCGCGGTCCACCGCCGGGCTGTTGTAGGACGCGAGCTGGGCGGGCCGTGTGCGGACGATCATATCCGCCACGGCCGGATCGTCGGTCAGTCCCCATGCGCTCAGCCAGGCGTCGACTCCGGCCGCGACATCGTCCTCATGTGGATTGCTGAGAAACGGGAAGGGCATGTAGAGGGACGCGTCTATCAGGTCCTTGAGCGTGCCTCGGGAAAGTTCGCCGTACGTCCTGGTCGGGATCTTCTGGCGTACTGCGGGCATCTTTGTCACCTGCCGTTCGGAAGTCCTGTCATGCCTGACGTGGCTCGCAGATCATCACCAGGGACCGCGGACCCAATGTCACCGCCGGACGCGGCCGCCTCTCCCGCCCCGGTACCGGCCGCAGACGCCAGCGGGCGGCCACCGCCGCGACCCCCACCATCGCCTCCGCGACGGCGAACCGGTCGCCGATGCACTTGCGGTTGCCCGCGGCGAAGGGCAGCATCGCGCCCTTCGGGACGGCCGACTGCCGCTCCGGCAGCCAGCGTTCGGGAAGGAACCGTTCGGGCTCGGGGAAGGACGCCGCGTCGTGGTGCAGCAGATAGGGGCTGTACAGCACCATCGCTCCGCGCGGCAGCCGCCGCCCACCGAGCTCCGTCTCGCGCGTGGTGATCCGGGTGAACAGCCAGCCGGGCGGCCGCGCCCGCAGGGTCTCGGTGACCACGCACCGGGTGTACTCCAGCCGCGTCAGCTCCTCGTGACCCGGCGCCCGCCCGTCGGGGAGCACCGCGTCGACCTCGCGGTGCAGCGCGCGCTCCGCCTCGGGGTTCACCGCCAGCAGGCCGAACGCCGAGGCCAGGCACATCGCCGTGGTCTCCACGCCGGTGAGCAGGAGGGTGAGGACCTGGTCGTGGATCTCCTGGTCGGTGATGCCGGGGAGTGCCTCCCCGTTCCCGTCCGGGGCGTCGTGGTCCGTGCCCTCCCGGGCGGCGAGCAGCGTGCCCAGGAGGTCCTCACGCGGCGGAGCCGCGCGACGCTCCGCGATGATCGCGTCGATCAGTCCGTGCAGCCGGCGCAGCGCGTCCCGGTAGCGCCGGTTCGCGGGCGTGGGGACGCGGAAGACGGCGTCGACCGGCACGACGGTGCGGACGAACAGGCCCCGCACCACGGCGGCTAGACAGTCCCGCACGACCGCCGACCGCTCGGCGTCCAGCGACCCGGAGAACAGCACCCGGCTGGTCACCCGCGTCGTCAGGGTCATCATCGCCGCCGTCACGTCCACCGCCTCGCCCGCCCGCCATCCACGGCACAGCGCGCCGGCCTCCTCGGCCATCAGCGCGGTGTACGCGGCGATCCTGGACGGCTGGAAGCCGGGTTGCAGGAGCGTGCGCTGGCGGCGGTGCTCGGACTGGGGGCAGGTGACGATGCCGTTGCCCATGAGCGCGCCGAGCCGGTCGTACTGCGTGCCGCCCTTGTCGAAGGTGTGCGGGTCCAAGAGCATCCGGTGGACCAGCCGTGGATCGCAGAGCATCCAGGCGCGCTGCGGACCGAGGCGTAACTCGACCAGATCCCCTTGTGCGGGAAGGGAATTCAGAAAGTCGAGCGGGCGCCGGAACAAGGCAATAGCATGACTGACGGGCGGGAATATGCCTGGTGCAGTACCCACTCTCGATAGTCGCGTCGGATCGGTCACGGCACCGCTCATCGAATACCCCCTGCCTCAGCCGGCACACGGAATGCCGATGACTGCTCACCGGCCCCGCTCTTGAATCCTTGTTCTGCCCAGTGCAACCCGGGACCGGGCCGGCGAATGCCTTTTTCCGGGGGCGCACGGGAGCACAAAGAAGCGCCGGTGAACGGCAGTTGATATCGCTTGCACGAAACGACTATTGACTTCCGCGAAATGCGGTGGACCGCCGGCGGGCCGAGGTACTCGCCCGCGGCGCGGGGGGCCTCAGCGCCCCGGAGCCCCTGCCCGCAGTCCGTCCATCACGAGGTCCAGCAGCCGGGTGGCACGCGTCTGCCAGTCGGTGTGGGGGTCGAGCTGCCAGAGGCCGGAGATGGCGAGGGTGAAGTCGTCCGCGGTCACGCCCGGGCGGATGGTGCCGGCCTCCTGGCCGGCGCGCAGCAGGAGGTCGGCGGCGGCGATCACGGGGGTGGGGCCGGGCTTCTGCGCCCCCGACGAGCCGATGGCCTGCCGGATCGCCTCCGCCAGACCCGCCTTGGTCATGGCGAAGCGGGCGAGGTGGTCCATCCACGCCCGCAGCGCCTCGTCCGGCTCCCGGCTCTCCAGCAGCTCGGTCGCGCTGTCGGCGACGTGCTGCATCTCGTGCCGGTAGATCTCCAGTACCAGCGCCTCGCGGTTCGGGAAGTTCCGGTAGAACGTGCCCTGCCCCACGCCCGCCTTCTTGGCGATCGTGCTCAGGGGGGCGTTCGCGCAACGGGTCAGTTCCGCCACCGCGACCTCCAGGATGCGTTCGCGGTTGCGCTGGGCGTCCGAGCGCTGGGGCCCTGCCTGATTCTCCTGCACTCGTCCTCCCCACGGGCCGTGCGCCGAGCCCGGTCTTGCTAAGCGGACAACTGTCCGTTACGTTGGATGAGAATGGACAGCTGTCCGGTTGACACCACCATAGCGGCGAGCGAGCGGTTTTCGCCATGTACAGCGCCCTTTGCGGCGCCCTCCGCCCAGCTCCGACCCCCCACCTCCGACCCCCGTCTTCGCCGGTCTCCCCGCCCTCGCCTCCGATGTTCCACCTCGTCCGTTCTTCCTCGTCCGCGTGCCTCGGATACGTGAAAGAAGGCTGATCATGGCCCCCTCGACGTCCAGCGCCATTACCTTGAACATCAATGGCGAGAAATATCCGCTGTCCGTCGACCACCGCACCACGCTGCTCGACGCACTGCGCGAGCGCCTCGATCTGACCGGTACGAAAAAGGGCTGTGACCAGGGTCAATGCGGTGCCTGCACCGTCCTGGTCGACGGTCGCCGGACCGTGTCCTGCCTGCAACTGGCGGTGGCCGCCGACGGGCGGGAGGTCACCACCATCGAGGGCGTGGCCGACGGTGACCGGCTGCACCCGGTGCAGCAGGCGTTCCTCGACCTCGACGGCTTCCAGTGCGGCTACTGCACACCCGGACAGATCTGCTCGGCGATCGCCGTCATCGAGGAGCACGCGGCCGGCTGGCCGAGCGCGGTCACCGACGACGTACGTCCCGAAGCGGGTCCCCCACCCCTGACGCCTGAGGAGATCCGCGAGCGGATGAGCGGCAACCTGTGCCGCTGCGCCGCCTACGTCTCGATCGTCCAGGCCGTCGGCCGCGCGGCCGACGAGCACCACGCGTCCGACGTGCGCCACGAGACCGAGGAGGCGGCGGCATGAGGGAGTTCGGCTACGAGCGCGCCTTCGACGTCTCCGGGGCCGTCGCGCTGCTCGGCGACGACCCGGACGCCCGCTTCCTCGGCGGCGGCACCAACCTCGTCGACCTGATGAAGACCGGCGTCGAGCGGCCCGCCCGGCTCGTCGACGTGCGTGAGCTGCCCCTCGACCGGATCGAGCCGGCCGAGGACGGCGGACTGCGCATCGGCGCCACCGTCACCAACAGCGACCTCGCCGCCCACCCCGAGATCCGCCGCCGCTACCCGCTGCTCACGCAGGCGGTGCTGGCCGGCGCCTCGGGGCAACTGCGCAACATGGCCACCGTCGGCGGCAACCTGCTCCAGCGCACCCGCTGCGGCTACTTCGCCGACGTGACCCAGCCCTGCAACAAGCGCGTCCCCGGCAGCGGCTGCCCCGCCATCGCGGGCGAGCACCACAACCACGCCATCCTGGGCGCCTCCGACGCCTGCGTGGCCACCCACCCCTCCGACATGGCGGTGGCGCTCATCGCCCTGGACGCGGTCGTCTCCTACGAAACGGCGGACGGACCCGGGGAGTTGCCGCTCGCCGAGTTCTACCGGCCGGTCGGCGACACCCCGCACCTGGAGACCACTCTGCCGCCGGGCGCGCTGATCACCGCCGTCACCCTGCCGCCCGCCCCGGTCGCCGCCCGCTCCCGCTACCGCAAGGTGCGTGAGCGTGCCTCGTACGCCTTCGCGATCGGCTCCGTCGCCGCCGCGCTGGACGTCGAGGACGGGACCGTACGAGAGGTGCGCCTCGCGTTCGGCGCCGTCGCCTCCCGGCCGTGGCGGGCGCGCCGGGCCGAGGAACTGCTGACCGGAGCCCCCGCCGACGCCGCGACCTTCGCCGCCGCGGCGGACGCCGAACTGGCCGCGGCCCGGCCGCTCCCGCACAACCGATACAAGGTGACCCTCATGCGCAACCTCGTGGTGGCCGTGCTGACCGAACTCGCCGAGGAGGCCGACGCCCGATGACCACCGTCACCCGCCCGACGTCCTCCGTCGGAACCCCCCACACCCGTATCGAGGGCCGGGACAAGGTCACCGGCGCCGCCCGCTACGCGGGGGAGATCCCCTTCGCCGAACTCGCCCACGGCTGGCTGGCGTTGTCCACGGTCGCCCGTGGCCGCGTCGGTGCCCTGGAGACCGACCGCGTCCTCGCCATGCCCGGCGTCCTCACGGTGCTGCACCACGGCAACGCGCCACGCCTCGACACCGACCACGTCGGCCTCCTGGGCGTCCCGCCCGACCCGTCGGCCGCGCTCTTCCAGAGCGACCGGGTGCCGCACGCCGGCTGGCCGGTGGCGCTGGTCGTCGCCGAGACCTCGGAGCAGGCCCGGGAGGCCGCCGAGGCACTGGTCGTGCACTACGAGCAGGAGCCGCACGAGGTCGTCTTCGCCGCCGACCACCCCGGCGCCCTGCCGCTGGACGGCCACATGCCGGCGGTGACCGAGAAGGGCGAGCTGGAGGCCGAACTCGCCGCGTCCGCGGTCGTCGTCGACGCCGAGTACACCACGCCGGAAGAGCACCACAGCCCGATGGAGCCGCACGCGACGACCGCCCGCTGGGACGGCGGACGGCTCGACGTCTTCGACTCCAACCAGGGCGCCACCTGGGTCCAGGACAGCATCGCGAAGATCTTCTCCCTCGACCCGGGCGCGGTACGGGTCCGCTCCGAGCACGTCGGCGGCGGCTTCGGCAGCAAGGGCGTCCGAGCCCACCAGGTGGCCGCCGTGATGGCCGCCACCGCCCTCCAGCGCCCGGTCCGGGTCGTGCTGACCCGCCGTCAGATGTTCACGCTGGCCGGCCACCGCAGCCCCACCACGCAGCGTCTGCGGCTCGGCGCGGACGCCGACGGACGACTGCGGGCCCTGGAGCACCGCTCCCTCAACCACACGTCGACGGTGTTCGACTACGTCGAGCCCAGCGCCGGCGTGGCCCGCGTGATGTACGACGCCGACGCCCACCGCACGGCCAACGAGGTCGTACGGCTCGACGTGCCGACCCCGACCTGGATGCGTGCGCCGGGCGAGGCGCCGGGCGCGTTCGCGCTGGAGTCGGCGCTGGACGAGCTCGCCGAGAAGTGCGGCATCGACCCCATCGCCCTGCGCGCCCGCAACGAGCCCACGGCCGGACCCGTCTCCGGACTGCCCTTCAGCAGCCGCAACCTGCTCGCCTGCTTCGAGGAGGGCGCACGCCGCTTCGGCTGGGCGGACCGCGACCCGCGTCCCGGTGTCCGCCGGGACGGACGCTGGCTGATCGGCACCGGTACGGCGGCGTCCTCCTTCTTCGCCGGGGCCGCGCCCTCTACGGCCTCGATCACGGCCGAGGCGGACGGCACCTTCACGGTGCGCACCGCCGCCGCGGACATCGGCACCGGAGCCCGTACGGCACTGACCCTGGTCGCCGCGGACGCGCTGGAGGTGCCGCCGGACCGGATCCGGGTACGGATCGCCGACAGCGACTTCGGACCGGCGATGATCGCCGGCGGTTCGATGGGCACCCGGTCCTGGGCCTGGTCGATCACCGTGGCCGCCGGGGAACTCCGCGAGCGGCTCGCCCTGGGCGCGGACATCCCGCCGGAGGGCATCACCGTCCGGTCCGACACCACCGCGGCCCTGGGCGCCCTGTCGGCCAAGGAACGGCACTCCTTCGGGGCGCAGTTCGCCGAGGTCGCCGTGGACGTCACCACCGGCGAGGTACGGGTCCGGCGGATGCTCGGCATCTTCGCCGCGGGCCGGATCGTCAACCCGCTGACCGCGCGCAACCAGCTCGTCGGCGGCATGATCTGGGGCATCTCCATGGCCCTGCACGAGGAGGCCGTCCGGGACCGGGCCTCCGGTGCCAACGTCGGCGCCGACCTCGCCGGTTACCACGTCGCCGCCCACGCCGACGTGCCCCCCGTCGAGGCGGACTGGGTGGACGACCCCGACCCCGACGACCCCGTCGGCATCAAGGGCATCGGCGAGATCGGCATCGTCGGCGCCGCGGCCGCGGTCGCCAACGCGGTCTGGCACGCGACCGGCGTACGCCACCGCAACCTGCCCATCCGGCCCGACCGTGTCCTGCGGGCGGCCACCGATGCTTGACATCGCGGGCGAACTCGCGGACTGGGTGGCGCAGGGCCGGGACTTCGCCGTGGCCACGGTCATCTCCGCCAGCGGCAGCGCCCCGCGTGCCCCCGGTGCCGCCCTGGCCGTCGACACGGAGGGCGCGGTCATCGGCTCGGTCTCCGGCGGCTGCGTCGAGGGAGCGGTGTACGACCTGTGCGTCCAGTCCCTCCAGGACGGCGAGACGGTCGTCGAACGATTCGGCTACAGCGACGAGGACGCCTTCGCCGTGGGCCTGACGTGCGGCGGCGCGATCGAGGTCCTGGTCACGCCGGTCACCCGTGAGTCACGGCTCCTCCGGGACGCGCTGGCGGCCGCGTCCCGGGGCGGGACGGTGGCGCTGGCGCGGGTGACGCAGGGCCCCGAGGAACTGCTCGGCAGCCCGCTGCTGGTCCACGCCGACGGTACGTACGAGACGGAGGCGCCCCGCGAGGGGCGCGGGGCACCGGACGCGGCACAGCGCACCCGTGCCGTGACCGAGGCCCACGCCATGCTGACCGAGGGCCGCACCGGCACGCTCGAACTCGACGGGCTCACCCTGTTCGTGGAGTCCGAGGTGCCCGCACCCCGCATGATCGTCTTCGGTGCGATCGACTTCGCGGCCGCCCTCGTCCGCACCGGCAAACTCCTCGGCTACCACGTCACCCTCTGCGACGCCCGCGCGGTCTTCGCCACCCGCGCCCGCTTCCCCGAGGCCGACGAGATCGTCGTGGACTGGCCGCACCGCTACCTCCGGCGGACCCGGACCGACGGGCGCACGGTCCTGTGCGTCCTCACGCACGACGCCAAGTTCGACGTACCGCTGCTCACCGAGGCTCTGCGGCTGCCGGTCGCGTACGTCGGCGCGATGGGGTCCCGTCGCACCCACGAGGACCGCGAGCGGCGGCTGCGCGAAGCAGGGCTCGGGGAGCGGGAGTTGGCCAGGCTGCGCTCACCGATCGGCCTGGACCTCGGCGCCCGTACGCCCGAGGAGACCGCCGTGTCGATCGCCGCCGAGATCATCGCGGCCCGGCAGGGCGGCACGGGCCTGCCGCTGACCGGCTCGGGCACCCCGATCCACCGGAAGGGGGCCGCCGTGGCCGCGTAGCGCGGCGACGGCGGATCACCACCGGCGACGCCCGGCAGGGGCGGGAGGCTTCAGGAGTCCTCGGCCTGAGCCTTCCGCTCCTTCAGCCGGGCCGCTTCCTTGCGCACCTCGGCCTGCGTGGCCTGCTCCTTCTCCAGCCACTCGGGACGTTCCTGCCTCAGCGCCTCGATCTGCTCGGTGGTGAGCGGCTCGGTCATCCCGCCGCGCGCCAGGCCCGCGATGGAGACGCCCAGCCTGGCCGCGACCACCGGCCGCGGGTGCGGGCCGTTGCGCCGCAGCTCCCGCAGCCACTCGGGCGGGTCGGTCTGCAGCTCGTCCAGCTCGGCGCGCGAGACCACGCCCTCCTGGAACTCGGCGGGGGTGGCGGGGAGGTACACACCCAGCTTCTTCGCCGCGGTCGAGGGCTTCATCGTCTGGGTGGTCTGGTGCGACTTCATGCACTCCAGACTATCCGCCGGATACGAGACATCCGACCACAGCCGGTAACCTGGCGGCGTGACAGGCACGGAAGCACCCTCCACGTTCCGGCTCGCGTACGTCCCTGGGGCGACACCCGGCAAGTGGGTGCGGATCTGGAACGAGCGCCTGCCCGACGTCTCCCTCTCCCTCCTCCCCGTGGCGGCCGCCGAGGCATCCGATGTGTTGCGTGACGGGGGCGCCGACGCCGGGATCGTCCGGCTGCCCGTGGACCGTACGGTCTTCAGCGCGATCCCCCTCTACACCGAGACGACGGTCGTCGTGGTCCCCAAGGACCACCTGATCACGGCGGCGGACGAGGTGACCGTCGAGGACCTCGCCGACGAGGTCGTCCTCCACCCCCTCGACGACGTGCTCGGCTGGGAGCGGCCGCCGGGGGAGCCCGCCTTCGAGCGCCCCGCCACCACCGCCGACGCCGTCGAACTCGTCGCCGCGGGCATCGGCGTCCTCGCCGTCCCCCAGTCCCTGGCCCGCCTCCACCACCGCAAGGACCTCACCTACCGGCCGCTGGTGGACGCGCCCCGGTCGGGCGTTGCCCTGTCCTGGCCGGAGGACGCGCACACCGACCTGGTCGAGGACTTCATCGGCATCGTGCGCGGCCGGACGGTGAACAGCACCCGCGGCCGCACCCAGCCGGAGACCGGTCCGAACGACAGGCGCGGCGCCGAGGCGAGCCGCAAGCCGGCGGCGAAGCAGTCCTCACGGTCCGGCACCGCCAAGGGCGCTTCCCAGGGCGGCGCCAAGGGCGGCGGCAAAGGCGGCACCAAGGGCAGCGGCAAGGGCACTGCCCAGAGCGCCCGCCGCGGCAAGCCCCGACGCCGTTCCTAGCGCCTCGGTCAGCGGGTGCGGGCCGTGCGGGTGAGCCAGTCGTACGCCGCCTGTGCCGTGAACTCCGCCTGCCCGCCGCGCACCAGCAGCCCGGCCGTCGCGAACTCCGGGCCGTCCGCCTGGCCGGCGACATAAGGCAGGGCGATGCAGCGCATGCCGGCCGCGTGGGCTGCGGCCACGCCCGGGGCGGCGTCCTCGACGACCACGCAGTCGGCGGGATCGGCCCCGAGGCGGCGGGCGGCCTCCAGGAACACGTCGGGAGCGGGCTTGCCGTGGGCGACCTCGTCGGCGGAGACCAGGGTGCGCAGGGTGCCGTCCAGGCCCGTACCGGCCAGCACCGCCGTGATGGCCTCAGGTGCGGAACCCGAGGCCACGGCCATCGGGACGCCGTCGGCGGCCAGCAGTTCCACGAACTTCCGCATCTGCGGGTAGGCCTGCGTGGAGGCGCGGGCGAGTGCGAGGTAGCGCCGGTTCTTGGCGGCGAGCAACTCGGCCACCGGGGCGCGCAGCCCGTAGCGTCCGCGCCAGTCGACGATCGTGTCCAGGGTGCTGATGCCGATGTACCGCTCGTGGTCGGCCCAGGTGTACTCCGGCACGCCGTGCTCGGCGAGGGTGAGCCGGCCGGCCTCGTAGTAGTTCGGCTCGCTGTCCACGAGCGTTCCGTCGAGATCGAAGATGACCGAGAGGCCCGCGAGATTGCTCATGGGGTCATGATGGCAAGGCCGGTCTGCGGGCCGTCCGCCCGATCGACTGGACCAGCGGCAGCAGCCGGTGCGGGACGCGTTCGCGCAGCGCCACCTCGGTGCGGGTGCGGACCACGCCCGGCATGCTGATCAGCTTCTGGATCACGTCCTCGAGGTGCGCGTTGTCGCGGGCCACCACCCGCGTGAGCAGATCACCGCCGCCCGTGATCGAGAAGGCCTCGACGATCTCCGGTACGGCGGCCAGCGCGTCACCCACCTCGTCGAGGTGGCCCTGAGTGACCTCGACGTGGACGAAGGCCAGTACCGGGTGGCCGAGCGCGGCGGCGGAGAGCGCCGGGGCCGGTACCGGTGATCACACCGTCCCGCTCCAGCCGGTCAAGGCGGGCCTGGAGGGTGCCGCGGGCGACACCGAGAATGCGGGCGTACTCGCGCACGCTGGTGCGCGGCTGCTCCAGCAGCAGGCGCAGGATGCGGGTGTCCAGCTCGTCCACGGCCATGGTGCCCGGCCTCCTCCGTCGATCGTCGCCGACTGTACCAATGGTCCAACCGCCGACTTCTTGAGCCCGCCCTCCGACGTGGGCCGTTGGCCTCGGAGCGACTCGGCGGCGGTGGCCGCGACTGGGCCAATGGCCCAGGGGAGCGTGGCCGACTTGAGCCACTGGCGGTAGAGATGCTGTCATGGGGGAGTCGATGGCGCTGCGGATCTCCGCGGCGCCTTTTTCATGCCGATGCGAGGCAGGGGGCGGGAAGCAGTGCTGAAGAGGGTGTTCATGGCGCCGGACCCCGGGCGGGCGCGACTGCGCTTCGCCGCGCGGGCCGTGCTCGGCATCGGCCTCGCGGTCGTGGTCTGCGGGCTCGCCGGTCACTCCCTCGTCGGCGCCGTCACCGGGGGACTGGCCGCGCTCCTCGCCCTGTTCACCGTCACGGACGCCACCGTGCGCGGGCAGGCCGTCACCACCGCGCTGCTGCCGGCCGTCGGGCTGCCGGTCCTTGCCGCCGCGGCCGTACTGCACGACCGTCCCGTCGCCCGTGACCTGGCCTTCCTCGCCGTGGTCGGCCTCGGCGTGTACGCCCGCCGCTGGGGACCGCGCGGACACAGCCTGGGCGTCTTCGCCTTCATGACCTTCTTCATCGCGCAGTTCCTGCGGGCCACCCCCGACCGCCTGCCCGAGCTGGCAGCCGCCGTCCTGCTGTCCGTGCTCAGCGCGTCCGCGGTGCGCTTCGGGCTGTGGTGCTACGAGCGCCGGACGCCCCCGGCGCCCGCCGCCGCCCCGGCGGGCGGCTCGGGGCTCTCCAGGATCACCACCCGGCAGGCGGTCCAGGCGACCGCCGGCGCGGGCTTCGCGCTCGTCGTGGGCCAGGCCGTGTCGGCGGAGCGCTGGTACTGGGCCGTCGGCGCCACCTGGTGGATCTTCGTGAACACCACGTCACGCGGCGAGACCCTGGTCCGCGGCTTCCGCCGCGTCCTCGGCACCGTGCTGGGGATCGGCCTCGGCCTGCTGATCGCCGTCCCGCTGGACGGCGCCCCGGTGCCCTCGGCCGTGCTCCTCGCGGCCTGCGTGTTCGGCATCTTCTACGCGGCCGCCGTGTCCTACACCTGGATGATGCTCTGCGTCACCGTGCTCGCCGAGCTGCTCTACGGCCTGCTGGACCTGCTCCACCCCGCCCTGCTCGCCGTCCGCCTCGCCGAGACCGGCATCGGGGCGCTGGGTGCCGTGCTGGCCGTGCTCTTCGTGCTGCCGGTCACCACCCACACGGTGAACAACGCCTGGATCCGGCGGGCCCTGCGCTGCGTCCACGCCTGTACCGCCGAGGCCGCCGCCCGTCTCGCGGGCGACCACACCGCCGACCCGGCACCGCGGGTGGCGGAACTGGAGCAGCTCCTCGGCCGGGTCCGGCTGGCCCTGGCACCACTCGTCCACCCGCTCAACCCCATGCGGGGCCGCAAGCGGCGGGCCCGGCAGGTCATCGCCCTGCTGGACGACTGCGCCCGCGAGATCCGCGGCCTCGTCGCCGTCGCCGCCGACCCGGAGGCCTCCCACGACGCCCGCCTGACCGCCGCCTGCTGGCGCGCGCAGGCCGCGGTGGAGGCCCTCACGGACGGTACGGCGGGCAGTGCCGCCTCCCTCGCGCCCGCACCGCACGCGCACGAGGGTGCCCTCGCGCATCTGCACGGACTGGAACGCGCCCTGTCCGAACTCGCCGCCCCCCTGCGCGCGCCGTCGGGCTCGCCGCTGGTCGGGGCCTGACGGCCGGACCGCGCTCCCCTCCGTCCGCCCGCTCGCGCACCTTGGTCTAGACCGATGGGGATCAGCTGCTAGCGTCGCCCGCGACACCCGGCAATCGAGAGGGGACAGCGGTGGCGGACGGCGGGCGGGCGTTCATCGGGTCGTTCACGGCGGCGGGCGGCCCCGGCGTGGTGACCGCGGCGGTGGACGCCGCGAGCGGTGCTCTGAAGGTGCTGGGCAGCCTGAACGGCGTGCCGGACCCCTCTTACCTCGCCCTCTCGGCCGGCGGGGACACCCTCTACGCGGTCAGTGAGACGACCGACGGCGCGGTCGCGGCCTACCGTGTCACCGGCGCCGTGCCCGAACCTGCCGGCCGCCCCGTCCCGGTCGGTGACGGACCCACCCACCTCAGCGTCGTCGCCGGTCACGTGCTGACGGCCAACTACGGCTCCGGCAGTGTCACCGCCGTGCCGCTGCGGCCCGACGGCACCCTCGGCGCGGCCCCGTCCGCCGTGCTGCGGCACTCCGGCTCCGGCCCCCACACCCTGCGCCAGCGCCGCCCGCACGCCCACCAGGTGCAGGGCGACCCGAGCGGACGCTGGGTCGTCACCGTCGACCTGGGCACGGACTCCGTGCGCGTGTGCACGCTGACGGACGGCGGTCTCGCTCTGCACCGGGAGACCGCGCTGCGACCCGGCTCCGGCCCGCGCCACCTGGCCTTCCATCCCGACGGCGACCGCGTCTACGTGCTGAACGAGCTGAGCCCGACCGTCACCGTCTGCCGCTGGGACGCCTCGAACGGTTCGCTGGAGCCGCTGACCGAGACACCGGTCCTGCGCGGCGCCCCGGCGGGGGACGCCTACCCGTCGGGCATCGTCGCCTCCGCCGACGGCCGCTTCGTGTGGACCGCGACGCGCGGGGAGGACGTGCTGTCGGTGTTCGCGGTCGGGGGGGAGGAGCTGCGGCTGACCGGGACGGTGCCGTGCGGAGGTCACTGGCCGCGGGCGATCGCCGTCTCGGGCGGTCACCTGTACGTGGCGAACGAGCGCTCCGGCGACGTGACCTGGTTCGCCCTCGACGCGGACACGGGGCTCCCCGCGCGGGCCGGCTCGGTGGCCGTGCCCGCGGCGTCCTGCGTGGTGTTCGGCTGACCGTCGCCGCCGAAGCCGGGGGCCCGCTCCGACATCCGGAGCGGGCCCACCATCGGTACGGCTGTCGTGCGCCGGCTCAGCGCACCGGCGCACCCTGCGGCTGCTGCGGGGAGATGCCCAGCGCCGTCGTGTACTTGGCCAGTGCCAGCTTGCCGATCGCCGGGTAGGGGCCGAGCGCCTCGGCGGCGGCGCAGCCCACCTCGGCCGCGGCCTCCTCGACCAGACCCGGGTCGATCTCGGGGCCGATCAGATACGGGGCGAGCGCCAGCTGCTGCGAGCCCGAGGAGCGCAGCTGCTCGGCGACGGACGAGATCGAGCCCTCCTGGTCCAGGGCCGCCGCAATCACCGGCACGGCGAGCCGCGCGGCGAGCAGCATGCCGGTGATACCGGCCGCCTGCACGGCCTCCTCGCCGCCCACGGAGGCCAGGATGATGCCGTCCGCGGCCGTCGCCACGGTGAACAGCCGGGCGCGGTCGGCGCGGGCCAGGCCGGCCTCCGACAGGCGCACGTGCAGCGCCTCGGCGAGCAGCGGGTGCGGGCCGAGGACGTCGGTCAGCTCCGCGGCGATCCGGCTGTCCATCACGGCCTGACGGATGTGGCGCAGCAGCGCGCCGTCCGGGCCGGCGAGCAGCGGCACCACGACGGCGACGGGACCGTCGGGCTCCTTGACGTCCATCCCCGCGGCCCGCGCCTGCTCGTAGCGGGCGGTGCGCTCCTCGGCGGCATGCGTGAGCACGGCCTGCAGGGTGGGGAACTCCGAGCCGTCCCCGTCGACGTAGCCGATCCGGGCGTCCAGGCCGGGGAGCTCGGAGCGGGCGATGCTCACGACCTCCTCGGCGAGGCCGCGCGTGGCGGCGCTGGGCGTGCCGGGGACCGCGAGGACGAGCGCGGGCGCGCCCTCGGGAGCCGCCAGCGGCTCGGGTCGGCGGTGCCGCCCGGGCTGGCGGGGTCGCGGCATTCGTACTGGCAGGCCGGACGCGGGTCCAGTGGGGGAGCTCATGGCGCCGCATGTTACTGGCTTACTGGGCTCCCCTGTTCGGGGAGGGTGCAGGTGAGCGGTATCCGTCCTGTTTTGTCTGATGAGTTACGTCCGAATGGGGAGTGATCAGCGGGTTTCCGTGCGGCGGGCGACGGTGTGTGCAGGACGAAAGGGGGATGGACGGGGGCAACTCGGAGGATCAGTCCTGCTGCGCGGTCACCACGTACAGCATCTTTTCGTCACGCGGCAGGCCGAGCGCTCCGGTCGCCAGGTCGGTCGCGATCCGCACCGAACCGTGCAGCGGATCACCCTCGGCCGCCACCCGCCGTGCCCGCGGCAGCCGCGCGGACAGCTCCTCGCCCAGCGGCCCGAGGAGCGGCGTGCCGATCTTGAACAGGCCGCCGGTGAAGGCCACTTGGGGCTCGCCCTCGGCCGGGCAGACGGCGCGTGCGGAATCGGCCATGTGACCCGCCGCCGCGCGCAGCACGTCCACGGCGACCGGGTCGCCCTCGCGGGCGCAGTCCGCGACCCGGGGGGCGAAGGAGGCCAGGACGGCGGGGCGGTCCGGGCGTGGGTACAGCTTGCCGGGCAGCGCCGGCACCGGGCCGAACAACTCCTCGGCGCACCGGAGCAGTCGGGCCGAGCCGCCCTCCCGTCCGTCGTGCGCCCGCAACGCGGCCTCCAGCCCGGCCCGCCCGATCCAGGCGCCACCGCCGCAGTCACCCAGCAGATGCCCCCAGCCGTCCGCCCTTCGCCAGCGCGTGAGGTCGGTGCCCACGGCGATCAGTCCCGTGCCGGCGGCGACGACGGCACCCGGCCGTGACCCCAGCGCGCCCGCGTAGGCGGTGACCGCGTCGGCGGCGAGGGCCACCGCCCGGATCCCGCACTCGCGGCGCAGGGCACCGGGCAACTCGGCCCGCAGGGCGTCACCGAGCGTGCCGAATCCGGCGGCGCCGACAGCGGCGGTGCCGAGTGCGGGGAGCCCGGCCTCGGCCATCGAGGACCGCACCAGGGGCACGAGTTGCTCCATCAGATGCCCGGCGTCGATGCCCCGGTCACCCGTCCGCACCGGTACCGGGGACTCACGCACGGCGAGCGGCCCCCGTACGACGTCCCCGACGACCACACGGAGTCCGGAGCCGCCGGAGTCGACGGCGAGGAAGCCGCCGTCGCCCACGGATGCGCCGCCGCGCCGCTCGCCCGTCACGGCAGACGCCAGTCCACCGGCTGACCCCCCTGGCGCATCAGCAGGTCGTTGGCGCGGCTGAACGGGCGTGAGCCGAAGAAGCCGCGGTCGGCCGACATGGGGGAGGGGTGCGCGGACTCCACCGAGGGCAGATCGCCGAGCAGCGGGCGCAGATTGCGGGCGTCACGCCCCCACAGGATCGACACCAGCGGCTTGCCGCGCGCGGCCAGCGCGCGGATGGCCTGTTCGGTGACCTCCTCCCAGCCCTTGCCTCGGTGCGCGGCCGGACGCCTCGGGGCCGTGGTGAGCGCCCTGTTGAGCAGCAGCACGCCCTGCTCGGTCCACGGGGTCAGATCGCCGTTCGCGGGCTCGGGCAGCCCCAGGTCGGTGTTCAGCTCCCGGTAGATGTTGATCAGGCTGCCGGGCAGCGGGCGCACCTCGGGCGCGACGGAGAAGGACAGGCCCACCGCATGGCCCGGAGTCGGATACGGGTCCTGCCCGACGATAAGGACGCGTACCTCGTCGAAGGGCTGCTGGAAGGCCCGCAGGACATTCTTCCCGGCCGGGAGATAGGTGCGTCCCGCGGCGATCTCCGCGCGCAGGAAGTCACCCATCTCCGCGATCCGTCCGGCCACGGGTTCCAGGGCCTGCGCCCAGCCCGCCTCGACGATTTCATTCAAGGGTCGTGGTGCCACGGCGTCACCCTACTGCCGTACAGGCGGCGGCGATCAACCTATGGCCGACGCGGCACGACCCCGTTCCCCCCGGTCGCCTCATCAGATCACCGCGGCCCGCACACAGAGCACGTCCGGCAGATGCGACGCCAACTGCCGCCAGCTGTCGCCGTCGTCGGCCGACGCGAAGACCTCGCCGTTGCGGTTGCCGAAGTAGACGCCCGCCGGGTCCGCGTCGTCGGTGCACAGGGCGTCGCGCAGCACGGTGCCGTAGTGGTCCTCCTGGGGGAGGCCCGCCGTCAGCGGTTCCCACGACTTGCCCGCGTCCGCCGTGCGGAAGACCCGGCAGCGCCGGTCCGCGGGCACCCGGTCGGAGTCGGCGGTGATCGGGAAGACGTACGCCGCCTCCGCGCGGTGCGGATGGGCCGCGGCGGCGAAACCGAACGTCGACGGCAGGCCCTCGCCGATGTCGGTCCAGTGCGCGCCCGCGTCGTCGCTGCGGTAGACGCCCCAGTGGTTCTGCAGATACAGCCGGTCCGGAGTCCCCGCGTCCTGCGTGACCTTGTGCACGCACTGGCCGAACTCGGGGTTCGGATCCGGCAGGAACACCGCCGCGACACCGGAGTTGGAGGGGGCCCAGGTCTCGCCGCCGTCCGTCGTGCGGAACACGCCGGCCGCCGACACCGCGACCGTGACCGACTTCGGGTCGCGCGGGTCGGTGACCACGGTGTGCAGGCCCTCGCCGCCGCCGCCCGGCTCCCACCGCGCCCGCGTGGGGTGCTCCCACAGGGGACGGATCAGTTCGAACGTCTCTCCTCTGTCCTGCGAGCGGTACAACGCGGCGGGTTCCGTGCCCGCGTAGACCACGTCCGGTTCCGCGGCGGCCGGGTGCAGCTGCCACACGCGCTCCAGGGAGGCGCCGGTGTCCTTGGGGAACTTCACGGCCGGCTGCGCCGGTTCGGCCCATGTCCGGCCCAGGTCGTCGGAGTGGAACACCGACGGCCCCCAGTGCGCGCTGTCGCCCCCGGCCAGCAGTCGCGGGGTCGCGGCGCGCGTGTCGATGGCCACCGAGTAGACGGCCTGGGCGTTGAAGTAGGGGCTTTCGTCGAACTCCCAGGCGCTACCGCGCCGGCGCCCGATGAAGAGGCCTTTTCGTGTACCTACGGCGAGCAGTACTTCGGTCATGCCGATCACCTCCGCGACGTCTTTGTCCCAGACATCGGCCAGTCTGCACCCCAGCACTGACAGTGACCCCCGGATCCCGCAGCGTCGCAGGTCAGCACGGTGTCGCCGGACGGACGCGAGACGTGCGCGCGGTCGGTCGCCCCCCCGGCCTCGCGCGTCGGGACCCGGGCCGTGAGCAACGGCGGGCCGTGCGCCGTATGGGAGTGCGGCCGGGGGAGGTTCGCGCGCTCACGAGGAGGAAGCCTGCGATGGCGTTCGCTGGTCCGAGGGTGTGTCTGTGGCGCTGGCGGCGGAACCCGCTCAGGCGCCGCTCCGACCGGGTGGAGGCCTGGGTCCTGCTCGTCGGCTGGGCGCTCGGCGTGCCGGCCGGCGTGCTCGTCGGTCTGACGGTGAGCGGGACCGTCGAGGCGGAACTGGCCCGCGAGCGCGTCGAGTGGCGCCCGGTGCAGGCACGGCTGACCGAGCCGGTGCCCGGATCGTCCCTCGCGCGCTCGGGGGTGCCTGGCATCGAACGGGTGTGGGCCGAGGTCCACTGGTCCGCGCCGGACGGTTCCGACCGGCGCGGTCAGGCCAGGGTGCGGTCCGGCAGCCCCGCCGGCGCCCCCGTCACCGTGTGGACCGACCGGCAGGGCCGCCTGGTCGCCGAGCCGACCACCCCGTCCGAGGCCCGCGTCCGGGCCGTCCTGACCGGCACCTTCGTGGGCGCCGCGGCCGCCGCCCTGCCGCTCGCCGGCGGCCGCCTGCTGCGCCTCCGGCTGGAACGCGAGCGCCTGGAACAGTGGGAGACCGACTGGGCCCGCTTCGACGCGCGGTGGCGCCGCAGAGCGAGCTGACATCGGCCTGCCGCCGGATCCGGGCGCGCACTGCGAGCCGGCCGGCCGGGGCGGGCCCGAGCGCGCCCCGGGCGGGCACGGACGGGACGCGCGGGCCGCGTCCCCGTCGGACCGGCCGGGCGCCGACAGCGCCATCGCACCGGCAGTCCCGTCGCGCCGGAAGGCCGGTTCGGGCAGGCAGTCCCTGTCACGCCCGACGAACGGACGGACACCGGGTGCGCTGTCGTGCCGAAAGGCCGGACGGGGCACCGGCGGCCCCGTCGGGCCGGACGACCGGACGGGACACCGGGCGCGCCGTCACGCGGGAAGAGCGAATCGGGCAGGCGGTCCCCGTCCCGCCCGATGACCGGACAGACCCCGGCAACGTCGTTACGACCGACGACCGGACAGGACCCGGCAACACGGTCACGCCCGGACGCCGGATGGGGCACCGGGGGTCCCCGTCACGCCCGATGACCGGACAGACCCTGGCAACGTCGTTACGACCGACGACCGGACAGGACCCGGCGGCACGGTCACGCCCGGACGCCGGATGGGGCGCCGACGGTCCCCGTCCCGCCAGACGACCGGACAGGACCCCGGCAGCACCGTCACGCCCCGGACGCCCGACACCAGCAGTCCCGTCCCGCTCGCCCACCCGGCAGGACGCCGGTACTCCCCTCACGCCGGATCGGACACCGGCAACCCCCTGTCCAGGATCGCGTCGAGATCCGCCCCCTCGGGCAGGGTGCCGAAGGCATGCCCCCAGTCGCCGCCGAGCCGCGTCGCGCAGAACGCGTCGGCGACCGCGGGTGGCGCGTGCCGGACCAGCAGCGACCCCTGGAGGGTGAGCGCCATCAGCTCCACCAGCCGCCGGGCGCCCGACGGCGAGCCCTGCGCCAGCGTGTCCTTGAGCCGGGTCACCGCGGCGTCCAGCCGGGCGTCCGCCCCGCGTGCCAGGGCCAGTTCGGCGAACAGGGCCTGCGCCGTGCCCGGTTCACGGCTCAACGCGCGCAATACGTCGAGCGCGTTGACGTTCCCCGAGCCCTCCCAGATCGACAGCAGCGGCGCCTCGCGGTAGTGGCGGGGCATGCCCGAGTCCTCCACGTAGCCGTTGCCGCCGAGGCATTCCAGGGCCTCCGCGGTGAACGCCGGGCCCCGCTTGGTGACCCAGTACTTGCCCACGGCGGTGGCGATCCGGCGGAACGCCGCCTCGTCCGTGTCCCCGCGCACCGCCCGGTCGGCCGCCCCCGCCAGCCGCAGGGTGAGCGTCGTGGCCGCCTCGGACTCCAGTGCCAGGTCGGCCAGCACGTTGCGCATCAGCGGCTGGTCGACCAGGCGCGCCCCGAACGCGCTGCGGTGCCGCGCGTGGTGCCCCGCCTCCACCAGCGTCTTGCGCATCAGCGTTGCCGAGGCCATCACGCAGTCCAGCCGGGTGCAGTTGACCATCTCGATGATCGTTTTGACGCCCTGTCCCTCGGGGCCGACCAGCCAGGCGACGGTCCCGTCGAACTCGGGCTCGGACGAGGCGTTCGAGCGGTTGCCGAGCTTGTCCTTCAGACGCTGGATGCGGAAGGTGTTGCGGGCGCCGTCGGGCAGCACGCGCGGCACCAGGAAGCAGGACAGCCCGTCGGGAGCCTGCGCCAGCACCAGGAACACATCGCACATGGGCGCCGACGTGAACCACTTGTGCCCCCGCAGCGTGTACACGCCGGGCTCGGCGGTCGGCGTGGCGACGGTGGTGTTCGTACGGACGTCCGAGCCGCCCTGCTTCTCGGTCATCCCCATGCCGGCCAGCAGTCCGCTCTTGTGCGTGGGCACGCCGAGCTCGGGGTCGTACTCACGGCTCGTCAGCAGCGGCTCGTAGACCTTCGCCAGGTCCGGCTGCCGGCGCAGGGCCGGGACGGCGGCGTACGTCATGGACGTCGGGCAGCCGTGTCCCGCCTCCGTGTGCCCCCACACCAACCCGCCGGCCGTACGGGCGACATGGGCCCCCGTCCGGTCGTCGGCCCACGGCGCGCCCGCCAGGCCCTCGGAGACCGCGACACGCATCAGGTGGTGCCAGCTCGGGTGGAAGTCGACCTCGTCGACCCGGTTGCCGTACCGGTCGTGGGTGCGCAGCACCGGCTCGTGCCGGTTGGCCAGCTCACCCCATTCCTGCGCCTCCTCGCTGCCGGCCTGCCGGCCGAGCCGCCGGATGCCGTCCTCGGCCCACCCGGCGCCCTCGCGCCGCAGCCCTTCCAACAGGGCCTGGTCGTCGGACGCGTCGTACGGGGTCAGGGCGGGGGGCTGGTTGGTGACGACGTGCGTGGCGCCACCGGAGGGACCGTCATGAGTCGAGACCATACGGCGAGTGTTGCACTCATGCTGCGGTCGCAGCAATACTGCAACAGCGAAATCCGGCCCGTACAGTACGACCTCATGCGCATCGACGAGACCGCCCCGCCCGGCGACGCCGCCCTGCGCCCGCTGTCGGCCCGGTCCGTCGTGCTGAGCCTGCTGCTCGGCGCCCATCCGCCGGAGCTCTCGGCGCGCGACCTCGCCCGTGCCGTGGAGCCCTTCGAGGTCGGCGGCTCCACGCTGCGGGCCGCGCTCAGCCGCATGACGGCCGCCGGCGACCTGCTGCGCACCGACACCGGGTACCGGCTGAGCGAGCGGCTCCTGGACCGTCAGCGCCGTCAGGACGACGCCCTGGACCCCCGCACGCGCGCGTGGGACGGCGACTGGGAGATGGCCGTGATCACGGTGACCGGCCGCGGCCCCGCCGAGCGCGCCGACCTGCGCACCCGCCTCGGCGCCCTGCGACTCGCGGAACTCCGTGAGGGAGTCTGGCTCCGTCCGGCCAACCTGCGCCGTCCCCTGCCCGACGACCTGGCCGCCGTGCTCCAGCCCTTCACGAGCCGCCCCGCAGGGCCCGCGCGCGACCTCGTGGCCGTTCTGTGGCCGCTCGGGACGTGGGCCGCCACGGCGCGCGTACTGCTCGGCCACATCGCGCGCGTGGAGCGTCCCGCCGACCGTCTCACCGCCTACGCGGCCGTCGTGCGCCACCTGCTCACCGACCCCGTGCTGCCGCCCGCGCTCCTGCCCGCCGACTGGCCGGGCGCCGCGCTGCGCACCGCCTACGCCGACTACCAGCGTGAGCTGACGGGGGCTGCGCCGCGGGCATGACGTGACGGTGCGCGCCGTGTTCGCGACCCCACCTCGACATCTCCTCGCAAAACCCTGATTCATCCGCTTGTCAGACTTTTCGTCATTCGTACGGATGACGACCGGCATCACGGGAACCCGGCCGGGTGAGACATGGATCTGCCAGGGAGCGTGAGAGTCATGGCACCGCAGAAGACTTCGTCCGAGCTCCCGGCACCGCTGCGCGCACCCGTGACGGCGCTGCGCAAGGTGCCCGGGGCAGGGATGGTGACCAAGGCGGCCGGTGGTGCGCTGGACGCGGTGGGCACCGTGTCGCCGCGCGGTCGCCGTGTCGCCGTGTACACCGGGGCAGGGCTGCTCGGCGTCGCGGGCGTCGTGGAGTGGCCCATCGCCCTCACGGTCGCAGGCGTGGCCTGGCTGACCCAGCCGAAGCCCGGCCACGAGGGCAACGGCGCGGCCACCACGACGGGCGCCGCCTCGAAGACGACCGCCTCGAAGACGGCTGCCTCGAAGACGACCGCCACGAAGACGGCTGCCAAGAAGACGGCTGCGAAGAAGACGGCCGCCAAGAGGACGGCCGCCAGGACGACGTCCTCCGGGTCGTCCACGGCCAGGCGCTCGACGAGCGGCCGTGGGAGCGGGAAGACGACGACCGCCGGCCGGCGCTCGACGTCGGCAAGTAAGCGCACTACGTCCGGCGGCCGGCGCAAGGCGACCACCGGCGGCGGGTAGGCAACGGCGGGCCGGGGCCCCGTCCCCCGGCCCGTCCCGGGTACGAGCAGAGGGCGAGACATGGGGCTTTGGTTGCAGACCGGCTCATCGGCGGCCGTCTCCGACATCGTCATGGCCGGTCCGCGCCTCCTGGCGCGTGGCACCGCCCCCGCGGTCGGGGCCGCCGCCGGTGCCGTGGCCGGGACCGCGCGCGCCGGGGTGCGCGGCGCGGAGGCCATGGTGCGGGTCTCGCGGGTGGCGCGTGCGGCGCTGCCCGGAGGCGGTCGCCACTGGAAGGCCGGCAACCGGGTGCATCTGGCGCTGCGGGCCGCCCCCGACTCCGGACCGGAGGAGTGGGCGGACGGTGCCGCGCCGACGGACTGGGTCGAGGAGACGGACCTGTTCGACGAGGCGGACCGTACGGAACGCGCGCTCCGGGCGAACCAGCACCTGGCGGACCGGGGCCCGGAGCAGGACGAGGCCGGCGAGAAGGGCGCAGCGGGACGCGCCGGCCCTGCCGGTGCCACCGCGCGCGCGGCCCGGCGGATGGCCGAGGAACTCGCCGAGCACCCGGACGTGCTCTGCGCGTACTGGGACGGCGGGCTGGCCCGGCTGGTCGTGGTCGCGTGCGAGAGCGCCCTGACCGACGGGGTGCTGGACCACGCCGACGAGATCGCCGACCGGTACGGACTGGTGCCCGCGGACGTCCCGGTCGAGGAGTTCGCACATCCCGGCGACCCGGGCGAGGTGCGCACCGTGTCCGCGGCGATCGTGGCCGACGCCGCGGGCCTCGTCGTCGCGATCACCGGGTCCATGCTGCACCTGCCGCCCTCGCCCCGGTTCGTGACCGCCGCCGTCACCCTGCTGCGCGAGAACCCCCGCTTCCGTGGCTTCCTGCGGTCCCGGTTCGGCGCCTCCTCCACGGACCTGATCCTGGCGGTCGCCAACGCGGCCGCGCACGGCGTCGGGCAGACCCCGGCCTCCCTCGTGCTGGACGGCGCCCTGCGCTCCCTCCAGCTCGCCGAGGCGCTGGCGCGGGGTGCCGCCTTCGACTCGGTGCACGACCAGGTGGTCGGACCCGGCCGGGACGACGTCGCCGCGCACCGCTTCCCGCGCCCGCCGCTGCGGACCGCGCCGGCGCAGGAGTACGCCATCCACGCGGAGACCGGCAGCCTGGTGGGCGCCGCCGTGACGCTGCTCGTCAAGCACAGCGGCGCCGAAGCTGCCGAGGCGATCCTCGCGGGCTCCCCGAAGGCGGCACGCTACGGCCCCGCCGCCTTCCACGCGGTCCTCGGCTGCGCGCTGGCCCGCACCGGAGTGCTGGTGCGCAACATGGACCGGCTGCGGCAACTGGAGACGGCCGGCACCGTCTTCCTGCATCCGAGCGCCCTGCACAGCGCGGACGGCAGCGCGGACCCGATGGCCGAGGCGGTCCTCGACGCGGCGCGCCGCGCCGGACTGCGCGTCGTGGTGGTCGCCGATCCCGAGCTCGGCGAGTTCGCCGCGCTCGCGGACCACATCGTCCCCGCCGACCGGCCCACCGGCGAGGTGGTGGCCCGGCTGAGGGGCCGTGGCGGCGTCATCACCGTGGCCCGTCCGTCCTCCTCCGACGACACCGACGCGTTGGCCGGCCTGCTCGCCGGGGACGTGGCCGTCGCGCTCGCCGACGCGGACGCGGCCGTCGCCTGGGGCGCGGACCTCGTCGCACCCGGCGGTCTGGGCGACGTGTGGCGGCTTCTCAGCGCGGTGCCCCCGGCCCGCGGGGTCGGGCGGCGTGCGCAGGTCCTGGCCCGGTCCGGCGCCGCCCTGTCCGGACTGCTGGTCGCCGTCGGCGAGTCGGGCAGCGGCACCGGCATCCCGCTGGTCGGTCTGCGGCACGCGCCCGTCGACATCGGTGCCGCCCTCGCGCTGGTGAGCGGCACCCGGGCGGCGATCGGCGTCGCGGTGGCCCGCGCGCCGCACCCCCGGCCCCGGGTGCCCTGGCACGCCCTGAAGGTGAGCGACGTCCGCGCGCGCCTGGAAGGCCGGGCGAAGGAGCAGGCGACGGGCGTCGCGTCGGCCGGCGACGGGGTCCGCAAGGCCGCGCGCACCGTCGTACGCGCCCCCGGCATGGCACCGGTGCGCTGGACGCTCGATCTCGGCCGGGCCGTACGCGGGGAACTCGACGACCCGCTGACACCGGTGCTGGCCGTCGGCTCGGCCGCGTCCGCGATCCTCGGCTCCATGGTGGACGCCCTGCTCGTCGTCGGCGCCCTCGACCTGAACGCACTCGTCGGCGGCGTGCAGCGGCTGCGCGCCGAACGGGCGCTGTCCGGGCTGATCGCCGAGCAGAAGCAGAAGGCCCGCGTCAGCAACGGCGACGCGGGCGGCTCGCACACCGTGGACGCGGGCCGGCTCCATCCCGGCGACGTCATCGAGCTCAAGGGCGACGACGTCGTACCGGCGGACGCGCGCCTGCTGTGGGAGGACGGTCTGGAGGTCGACGAGTCCGCGCTGACCGGCGAGTCCCTGCCCGTGGACAAGCAGACGGAGCCCACGCCGAGGGCCGCCGTCGCCGACCGCCGCTGCATGGTGTTCGAGGGCACGACCGTGGTCGCGGGACAGGCGCGGGCCGTGGTGGTGGAGACGGGCGAGCGGACCGAGGCGGCGCGAGCCGTCCACCTGGCCGCCCGTAAGCCACCGGCCGCGGGTGTGCAGGCCCGGTTGCAGGAACTCACCGCCAAGGCACTGCCGTTGACGATGGCGGGTGGCGCCGCGGTGACCGGCCTGTCGTTGCTGCGCGGCGCTCCCGTCCGGGAGGCCGTCAGCGGTGGCGTGGCGGTCGCGGTGGCCGCCGTTCCCGAGGGCCTGCCGCTGGTGGCAACGGTGGCGCAGCTGGCGGCCGCCCGCCGGCTGAGCCACCGGGGCGTACTCGTACGGGCGCCGCGCACCCTGGAGGCCCTCGGCCGGATGGACACGGTCTGCTTCGACAAGACCGGCACCCTCACCGAGAACAAGCTGCGCCTGGTGCGGGTGGCCGACGCCGACAGCGTGACCCGTACGGTCGAGGAGGCGGGGGACACCGAGACCATGCGGGTCGCCGTACGGGCCTGTCCCCAGCCGGAGGAGGGCCCCGAGAAGCCGGTGCACGCCACCGACGAGGCCGTGCTGGCCGCCGCCCGGCCCGATCCCGCGTGGGTGCAGACCGAGGGCCGGCCGTTCGAGGCGGGCCGCGGCTACGCCGGCGCCGTGGGCCACGAGGGCGACGGCAGGCGGGTGTTCGTGGTCAAGGGCGCGCCCGAGGTGGTGCTGCCGGCCTGCCGTGACGTCCCCGACGAGGCGTACGACCTGGCCCACGACCTCGCCCGGGACGGACTGCGCGTCCTCGCGGTGGCCCAACGCCCGCTGGCCGACGGGGAGAAGGACGAACAGGTCGGTGAAGAGCCCCTGAAGGGGCTGGAGTTCACCGGGCTGCTCGCGCTGGCGGACGTGCCGCGCGAGTCGTCCACGGCGCTGGTGCACGGGCTGCGCGAGGCGGGCGTACGCCCCGTCATGCTGACCGGCGACCACCCGCAGACCGCGCGGGCGATCGCCGTCGAGCTGGGCTGGCCCGAGGACACCGACGTGGTCACCGGCGACGAACTGGCCGCCGCGGACCGCTCCGAGCGGGCCCGGATGCTGCACGACGTGGGTGTGGTCGCCCGGGTGGCGCCCGAGCAGAAGCTCCAGGTCATCGAGGCGCTCATGGACTCCGGCCGGGTGGTCGGCATGGTCGGCGACGGAGCCAACGACGCCGCCGCCATCCGCGCCGCCGACATCGGCGTGGGCATCAGCGCCCGGGGTTCGGCGGCCGCCCGCAACGCCGCCGACCTGGTGCTCACCAACGGCGACATGACGGTGCTCGTCGAGGCGGTCTCCGAGGGCCGCGCGCTGTGGCACAGCGTCGCCGACGCCGTCGCCATCCTGATCGGCGGGAACGCGGGCGAGGTCGGCTTCGGGATCGTCGGCAGCCTCCTCGGCGGGGCGGCGCCGCTGTCGACCCGTCAGATGCTGCTGGTGAACCTGTTCACGGACCTGTTCCCGGCGATGGCGGTGGCGGTCACGCCCCAGAAGGACGTGCGCGAGGAGGCGAGTGCGGGCAGCGGCCCGATGGGCACCTCGCTGCTCGGCACGCCCCTGATGCGGCAGATCCGGCACCGGGCGCTGACCACGTGCCTGGGCGCGGTCACCGCCTGGCTGATCGGCCGCTTCACCCCCGGCACGATCCGCCGCAGCACGACCATGGCCCTGTGCGCGGTCGTCGGTACGCAGCTCGCGCAGACCCTCGCCGACCGCCGCGACAGCCCTCTCGTACGCCTGACCGTCATCGGTTCGGCCGTGGCCCTGGTCGCCGTGGTGCAGACCCCCGGCGTGAGCCAGGCCCTCGGCTGCACGCCGCTCGGCCCGGTCGCCTGGGCGGGCGTCCTGGCGGCCATCGCCCTGGCCGTCGCGGGTCAGCGCGCGCTGCCCCACATCGAGCGGGCGGTCGTGCATCTGGGCGAGGGAGCACCCGACGGCCTCAAGCAGGCGCTGGCCCGCCTGGGCGCCTGAGGCGAGGCACGGGCCAGGCGTGCGGGGGGCGTTCCTCGGTCCGCTCGGCCCTTCCGGGCGCCTCGTTCACACGGACCGGTGGTACTGCTCCGGCACCCGCACCTCGCCCCCCAGCGCCCGCGCGGCGAGCCGCGCCCACGACGGGTTGCGCAGCAGCTCGCGACCCAGCAGGACGGCGTCGGCCTCGCCGTTGGCGATGATCTTCTCCGCCTGTCGGGTCTCCGTGATGAGCCCGACCGCCGCGACGGGGAGGGGCGCCTCGGCCCTGACCCGGGCCGCGAAGGGCACCTGGTAGCCGGGGGCGGCCGGGATGGGGACGCCGGAGGCGTTGCCGCCGGTGGAGACGTCGAGGAGGTCCACGCCGTGGGCCCGCAGATCGCGGGCGAGGCGGACCGTGTCGTCCCCCGTCCAGCCGCCGTCCGCCAGCCACTCCGTCGCCGAGACGCGGAAGAACAGCGGCTTGCCGTCGGGCCACACCTCCCGTACCGCGTCGACGACTTCGAGGGCGAACCGGGTCCGGTTCTCGTAGGAGCCGCCGTACGCGTCGGTGCGGTGGTTGGAGTGCGGTGAGAGGAACTCGTTGATCAGGTAGCCGTGGGCACCGTGGATCTCCACGATCTCGAACCCGGCCGCCAGCGCCCTGCGCGCCCCGTCCGCGAACTGGCCTACGATCTGCTGGATCTGGGGCACCGTCAGCTCGGTCGGCACCGGGTGCCGCTCGTCGAAGGGCAGCGCGCTGGGCGCCAGCGGCTGCCACCCGTGGGCCCCCGGCCCGACCGGAGCGCCGCCCTTCCACGGACGGTCGGTGGAGGCCTTGCGCCCGGCATGGGCGAGCTGGACGGCCGGCACGGTCCCCTGCGCGCGCAGGAACCCCGTGATCCGGCGGAACGCCTCTACCTGGGTGTCGTTCCAGAGCCCGAGGTCCCACGGCGAGATCCGCCCCTCGGGGCTCACCGCGGTCGCCTCCACGACGATCAGCCCCGTACCGCCGGTCGCGCGGGCGGCGTAGTGCGCGAAGTGCCAGTCGTGCGGCACCCCGGCCTCCGGACCCTCCGGCACCGCCGAGTACTGGCACATGGGCGGCATCCACACCCGGTTGGGGATCGTCACATCGCGCAGGGTGAAGGGCTCGAAGAGCACACTCACGGCGGACTCCATTCGTCACGGGACCGGTGGACAGCTCATACGATAACCACCGTAGTACGGTAGGTGTCAAACTATGATGGTTCTCGTACGATGGGGACTCCCGGACGAACTGGAGCCGCCGTGACACCCGCCGCCCCCCTTGCCGGCAGCCGTCTCCTGCCACACCCGGCACGTGAGGACATCCGGCTGGAAGGCGTGCTGCACGCGCTGTCCGACCCGATGCGCCTGCGCATCGTGCGCGAGCTAGCCGCCCACGCCGGGGACGAGCTCTCCTGTTCGCACTTCGACCTGCCGGTCACCAAGTCCACGACCACGCACCACTTCCGGGTGCTGCGCGAGAGCGGGGTGATCCGGCAGGTCTACCGGGGCACGGCCAAGATGAACGGCCTGCGCCAGGACGACCTAGACGCCCTCTTCCCCGGGCTTCTGGACAGCCTGCTCGCCGCCGCCGGCCGGCAGGCCGCCCGGCTCGCCGGCCCTGCCTGAACCACCCTTCGCGGGCAGGTGGTTGAAGAGCAGGTTGAGCAGGATCGCGGTGAGGCAGCCCGCGCTGATCCCGCTGTGCATGACGGTCTGGAACCAGTCCGGGAACCGGTCGTAGATCGCCGGCACCCCGACCGGCAGCACACCCACCGCCACCGAGACGGCCACCACCGTGAGGTTGTGGTTGCCGCGGAAGTCGACCTGGGCCAGCGTCCGCACACCGCTCGCCGCGACGGTCCCGAACATCACCAGTCCCGCTCCGCCGAGCACCGGCTCGGGAATCGCGGCCACCACCGCGCCGAGCTTGGGCAGCAACCCGAGCAGCACCAGCATGCCGCCCGCCGCCGCGACCACCCAGCGGCTGCGCACCCGGGTCATGCCGACCAGGCCCACGTTCTGAGCGTAGGCCGTGTACGGGAAGGTGTTGAAGACACCGCCGAGCACGGTCGACAGTCCGTCGGCGCGCAGCCCGTCCGCCAGCGGGCGCGGCTCGACCCGCCGCCCGGTCATCTCGCCGACCGCGATGAAGTCACCGGTCGTTTCGGTCATGGTGACCAGGGCGACCACCAGCATCGACACGATCGCCGACACCTCGAACACCGGCGCGCCGAAGTGGAACGGCGTGCTGATCCCCAGCCAGTCGGCGTCCTGGACGCCACCGAAGTCCGTGAAGCCGAACGGCACCGCCACCGCCAGCCCCACCGCGATACCGATCAGCACCGCGATCCGGCTCAGGAACGCCGGCGCGAACCGCTGCACGCCCAGCACCACCGCCAGCACGAACGCGGCCAGCGCGAGGTTCTCCGGTGCCCCGAAGTCCTCGGAACCCGCGCCGCCGGCCACCCAGTTGCCCGCCACCGGCAGCAGCGAGACGCCGATGATCAGGATCACCGTGCCGGTGACCAGCGGCGGGAAGAAGCGCAGCAGCCTCCCGAACACGGGCGCCAGCAGCAGTATGGCCAGGCCCGCGACGATCACCGAGCCGTAGATGGCGGGCAGTCCGCCGCCCGTCGTCCCGATCAGCACCATCGGCGACACCGCGGCGAACGTGCACCCCTGCATGATCGGCAGCCGCACGCCGAACCGCCAGAAGCCGACGCACTGGATGAGCGTGGCGACGCCGCACACCAGCAGGTCCGCGGTGATCAGGTACGCCAGATCCGCGGGCGACAGCTTGAGGGCGCCCCCCACGATCAGCGGGACGGCCACCGCGCCCGCGTACATCGCGAGCACGTGCTGCAGCCCGAAGGCGGCCAACTGCCTTACGGGCGGGACCTCGTCGACGGGATGGACGGGGGCGGTCGTTGCCATGGGGACTCCAGAGCGGCGGGCGGGAACGTCCGAACAGCCAGAGACCGTAGGGGGCTTCCACCGTGTGTCGATGTCCGGTGCGTTGCCACGGTGTGTCACGGGCGGCCGGGTGCCGGGACTCCGCCGCCCCGTGGGGCGCGGGCGGTCACGGTGCGCCGCGCGCCGCCGCCCGCAGGGCCTCCCAGCCGGGCAGCTTGACCGTACCGCGCCCGAGCGAGGCGCCGAGCTCCGCCTCGGCCCGCTCGATGGCCCGCCACCCCGACCACTCGACCGGCTCGACCCCCAGCTTCCGCAGCGCCCCCAGCGGGTCGTCCGGGACGTCCTTGCGTACGAGTACGCCGGCGTCCTCGACCAGCGACAGCACCGTCTCCTTGGCGCACGGCCGGTTGGTGCCGATGACACCCGTGGGGCCGCGCTTGATCCAGCCCGCCACGTACTCACCCGGCGCGACGACACCGCCGCGCACCACCCGCCCGGCCAGATGCGGCACGGTGCCGGTCGCCGGGTCGAACGGCAGCCCGTCCAGCGGCACCCCGCGGTATCCCACCGATCGCAGCACCAGCTGGGCCTCGACGTCCTCGTACCGGCCCGTCCCCCTCACCCCGCCCCGCCCGTCCGGCAGCGTCCGCTCGAACCGCACCGCGCCCACCCGCCCGCCGTCCTCCAGCAGCTCCACCGGGCGCAGGAAGAACCGCAGCCGGATCCGGCGTGGCAGCGCCTTCGCCGGCCCGGCGGCCCAGCCGCGCAGCACCTCCACGTTGCGGCGCTGTGCGGCGGGCAGCGCGGACGGGTCGACGTACGCCGGATCCAGTGCCAACTCGTCGGGGTCCACGTCCACTTCGGCGTCCGGCAGCGCGCCCAGCTCGCGCAGCTCCTTGGTGGTGAACCGGGCCTGCGAGGGGCCGCGGCGCCCCACCATGTGGACGATGCCCACCTGGCTCGCCACCAGCGCGGTCAGCGCCGCCTGCGGCATGTCGGTGGGGCTCAGCTCGGCCGCCGCGCGCGCCAGGATCCGGGTGACGTCCACGGCGACGTTCCCCACGCCGATCACCACGACCGAACGGGCGCCGAGCACGAAACCGTCGGCCAGGGCGTCCGGATGGGCGCTGTACCAGGACACGAACTCGGTCGCGGAGAAGCTGCCCGGCAGGTCCTCGCCCGGGATGCCGAGGTGGCGGTCGGTGGCGGCACCCACGCAGTACACCACCGCGTGGTACATCTCCCGCAGCCGGACGGCCGCCACCCCGCCCGCGCCGATCTGCACACCGCCGAGGAAGCGCACCCGCTCGTGCTCCAGGACCGCCCGCAGGTTGTTCTGCAGCGACTTGATCTTCTCGTGGTCGGGTGCCACGCCGTACCGCACCAGTCCGTACGGGCAGGGCAGCCGGTCCAGCACGTCGACGAGCACGCTGGGATCCTGCTGGACGAGCGTCTGGGCGCAGTAGACCCCGCTCGGTCCGGAGCCGACGACGGCGACACGCAGCACGGCGGAACTCCTTCGTCCGGTGGGTCACCGGTGGATCGCCGGTGCAGCACAGGAGATCGCTGATGGCTCCAGCATCGCACCGGCCCGGCCCCACTGACAGGGTCCCGTACGCAACGGGCCGCGTGTCCGTCCGAATGGAGGGCGACCGGGACCGGCCCGGTCGCCGGCCCCTCACAACATCGTGCGCATCCGGGTGATCTCGCTGGTCTGCTGGGCGATCACGTCGTCGGCGAGTTCCTCGATCCGGACGTTGTTGCCCTGGGCCTTGACCTCGGCGGCCATCGTCACCGCACCCTCGTGGTGAGTGATCATCAGCGTGAGGAAGAGCCGGTCGAACGCCTCGCCCCGCGCCGCCCGCAGCTCGGCCAGCTGCGCCTCGGTCGCCATACCGGGCATCGCCGCATGGTCGTGACCGCCGCCCCGCTCGCTCTTGCCGTGCTCCTTGAGCCAGCTGCGCATGACGTCGATCTCCGGGCGCTGTCCCGCGTCGATGCGCTCCGCCACCTTGCGCACCTGCGAGGACCGGGCGCGGTCCGCCGCGAGGCCGGTCATCTCCAGTGCCTGGGTGTGATGCTCGATCATCATCCGCGCGTAGTCGGCGTCGGCGGAGTTCGGGGAGTCGTCGTCGGCACGCTGTTGCGCCGCGTCCTCGGCCGACAGGGTCCGGTTCGCCTCGCCGGGCTTGCCGGGCACGATCACCGACGCCCCGCCTGCCCCCTTGGGTTCGGTGTCCGCATCGGAGTCACAGGCCGTCAGGGCGAGCACGGCCAGCGCGGTCAGCGGTACGACGGAACGGAGCGCCCGGACGAAAACCTGCGGCACATCTCGCTTTCCCTCTTTTGATCTGTGCATGGTGAAGACGATACTGCGGAGATCCGTAACCCGTTCCCTCGTGAACGGAAACTGGGAGGACGCAGTGATCCTGTCGAACGATCCCCGAACGCGGCGCAGACGCCTGGGCGTTGCCGCTGCCGCTGCCGGACTGCTGGCCGCGTTGCTGACGGCGCAGCCGGCGGGCGCGACCCCCGACCCCGGGGACGGCCCCCCGGCCGCCAAGGAGGTCTCCAACAGCGCCCGGGCCGAGGTGCGCGACGCGCTGGAATCCGGCGACATCCCCGGCGTGGACGAGATCGTCCACTCCCGCAACATCGAGCACCTCACCAACATCCCGAAGGACGTGCTGCCCAACACCAACTCGGACCTGGCCTTCCAGGGTCGCTACGCCTTCGCCGGCAACTACGACGGATTCCGCATCTTCGACATCAGCAACCCGAGGGCGCCCCGCACCGTCGCCCAGGTGCTGTGCCCCGGCTCGCAGAACGACATCTCCGTCTCCGGCGACCTGCTGTTCCTGTCCACCGACTCCTCGCGCAGCGACAGCAGTTGCAACAGCACCACCCAGCCGGTGACCGAGAAGTCCTCCTGGGAGGGCATGAAGATCTTCGACATCAGCGACAAGCGCAACCCGCGTTACGTCGCCGCCGTCGAGACCGCCTGCGGCTCGCACACCCACACGCTGGTCCCCGAGCGGCGCGACGTCTACGTCTACGTCTCCTCGTACTCCCCGAACGCCGCCTACCCGGACTGCCAGCCGCCGCACGACGGCATATCGGTCATCAAGGTGCCGCGTCACGCCCCCCAGAAGGCGGCGGTCGTGGGCTTCCCGGTGCTCTTCCCGGGTGAGGGTCCCGACGGCGGTGGCAACCCCGGCGGACCCGTCAACCCGGGCGTCTCCAAGACCACCGGCTGCCACGACATCACCGTGCTGCCCTCCAAGGACCTGGCGGCCGGCGCCTGCATGGGTGACGGCATCCTGTTCTCCATCAAGGACCCGGAGCGCCCGAAGGTCATCGACCGCGTCCAGGACAACGTCAACTTCGCGTTCTGGCACTCGGCGACCTTCAACCAGGGAGCCAACAAGGTCATCTTCACCGACGAGCTGGGCGGCGGCGGCGCCGCCACCTGCAACGCGGAGATCGGCCCCAACCGGGGCGCCGACGGCATCTACGACGTCGTCGGCAAGGGCGACCGGCGCAAGCTCGTCTTCCGCAGCTACTACAAGATCCCCCGGCACCAGGCGGACACCGAGAACTGCGTCGCCCACAACGGCTCGCTGATCCCCGTCCGGGGCCGGGACATCATGGTCCAGGCCTGGTACCAGGGCGGCGTCTCGGTCTGGGACTTCACCGACTCGTCCCGCCCCAGGGAGATCGCCTACTTCGAGCGCGGCCCGCTCAGTACCGAGCAGCTCACGGGCGGCGGTTCCTGGTCGGCGTACTACTACAACGGCTACATCTACTCGAACGACATGGCGAAGGGCTTCGACGTCCTGAAGCTCGACGACCGGCGCACCGATCCGGCGCGATGGGTCAGGTTGAGTGAGCTCAACGTGCAGACCCAGCCGGACTACTTCGACTGACCGTCGGCGGGCGGCACGGCGGCACCCGCCGCGTCGCCCGCTCCGGTCGCGAAGAAGCGCGACACATCCACGTCGCAACTCCCGCCGGGCTCCTCGGTGTCCGGCGGGAGCCCCTGCTCGCGGTCGAGGCCGTAGCGCCGGAACAGCTCGGCGCGCAGGGGTGCGAGCGGCATGCCGACGTTCGGCAGCACCATCGCGTAGACCGCGCCCATCAGCGACGCGCGCAGCATCGGATAGTCGGTGGCGGTGTCGCACGAACCGTGCCGGGCGACGGTGTCCCGCAGCAGTTCGGCGAGGCGCTGCTGCTCGGGGCACTGCACGAAGCCCTCGGTGTCCAGCAGCCCCGCCATGTGCTGGCGCATCAGCACGGTCCGGTCCCGGGCCAGCCCCAGGACCGCGTCGATGGCCCGCGCCATCCGCTCCCGGCCGTCCTCCGTGCGCGGCTCGCGCTCCAGCGCCTCCTCCAGGGTGCGGTGCATCAGCCGGTGCACGGCGGACTGCACCAGCTGGCGCTTGCCGGGGAAGTAGTACGACACCAGCCCGCGCGCCGATCCGGCCCGGTCCGCGATGTCGGCGAGGGTCGTCGCGTCGTAGCCGCGCTCGCTCACCAGCTCGACCGCCGCCTGCAGGAGCCTTTCCCGGGAACGCCGCCGCAACTCTTCATTGACCGAGGCGCTACGGGGGGTCATGCTGTAACTCCTGCGTTGACTGGCTGCCAGCCAACTATACTCAGAGCGTCCGGACCGGGCCCTTTCGTGCACGGTTCGGCGGTGCCGTCCTGCCCCGGGCGACGCGGGGGATCGTCCGGGGTGGGCGGCGTTTCTTCAGCGGCGTGTCCTCACCGGTTCCCCGCGGGGTGCCGTCGCTCGTGGACGGTCACCGCCACCGCCACCACCATCGCCCCGAGCAGCCAGCCGGCCACCACGTCCGTCAGCCAGTGCACGCCGAGCCAGACGCGCGTGAGTCCGACGCCGATCACGGAGACCCCGGTCACGGCGAGGGCGGCGCGGACCAGGGTGTGGCCGGCGCCGTGGTGGCGCAGGAGCCACAGCAGCAGGCCCAGGACCACGGTGGCCGTCATGGCGTGGCCGGACGGATAGGCCGCGTAGTGTGCCGAGTCGACGGGGTCGGGCCACTCGGGCCGCTCACGCCCGACCGCGGCCTTCATGGCCTGCTGCACCCCGGTGGTGACCGCGACGGTGACCACCAGCCACAGCGCCGTCCACCACGCCGAGCGGCGCAGCACCAGCCACAGCACGACCGCCGCACAGAGCAGGCGCATGGTCAACGGGTCCCAGACCCAGTCCGTGAGGATCCGGAACGCCCGCGTGAGCCCGGACTCCTCGACGGCCCAGTCGTGGGTGGTCCGGGCGACCACGCGGTCCAAGGTCATCAGAGGTCCCCAGTCGGCGACGACCAGGACGAGGAGCAGCAGCGAACTCAGAGCCGAGGCGATCGCGGCACGGACGGCCGTGGAGGGCTCGGACGTTCGGGGCGGGGTGTCGACGGACTGGCTGTGCATGGTGAGATCTTTACCAACTCTTGGGGCGCGAGGCCACCGTCCGAGGGTTCCGGGACACAAGAAGGCCTGATATCGGCCCAGGTTTGCCGCGTGCCCCCGCGGGCGCCGCGCCAACCGCGTGCCACCCGTCGCTACCCCAGTGCCCGCAGACCGGGAACGAACGCCACCAGCACCGGCACCACGGGCACCAGGGCGGCCGTCGCGGTCAGGCGCAGCCTGCGGGCCGCGGTGAGGCGGGCCGGGGGAGTGAGCAGGCGGTGCACCCGCTGCGGCACGTGCCCGTGCGGGGCCGGGCCGGGACCGAACACGCCGCGGTCCTCGTTCAGTTCGACGAGCGCGAGCGCGGTGGTCAGCCGGCCGAAGCGGCGCGAGGCCACGTCGTCCGCGGCGAGTTCGACCAGCCGGTGCATCTCGTCACGGAACGCGGCGAACACCGGCACCTGCGGGAATCCGCCCGCCAGCGCCGCGGAGCAGTGCAGCAGCCAGTCGTGCCGGGCCCGCGCGTGCCCCTGCTCGTGCGCGAGGACGGCGTCCAGCTGCCGCCCCTTGAGCCGGCGCAGCGCCGAGGTGGTGACGACGAGCCGGGGCGGCGTACCGGGCAGCCACCAGGCGTCCGGCCGCTCACCCTCCAGGACGACGAGCCGCCCGTCGGCCGGTTCCTCGCCGGGCAGCAGCGGCGCCCGGACCAGCAGCTCCGCCCGCCGCAGCCGACGCAGCGCCCGCGCCCGCAGGACCTCCCGCACCAGCATCGCCGCGCTCCACACCCCGCCGCAGGCGAGCGCCGTCGCGGTCGCCGCCGCCCAGGGAACCGCCACGCCCAGTGCGTACGCCTCGACTACCGCGCGCGGCGCCGGCGCGAACACATGGCCCCGCACCGCGTGCCAGGCCGCCGCCGCGCTGAGCGTCATCGACAGGGCGCAGCACAGCAGGACGCCCGCCACCACGCACTGCCACACCCACAGGGCCACCACGGGCTCGCGGTCCGGCCAGTCGGCCCGGGCGAGCAGCCGCGGAGCAAGGACGGCGGTCAGGGCGCCGAGCAGCAGCAGTGCGGCGGGGACCATCATGGGGCCACCCTATGAGCGGCGGGCTTCCCAGAGGCATGACTGATCGCCCAAGTGACGCAGGACACGTTTCGGTCACAGGGTGATGAGCATGGCGACCATCGCGATCCCCATGGACAGGCGGCAGGCCTGCGCCAGTTCGGGCCGGTCACCCCATCCGGTGGGGCCGGTGCCGCCCGCCACGGCCGGCACCGGGATCAGCCGGGCTCCGGTCAGCAGGACGTACCCGGCGAAGTACAGCAGGAGCACGCCGGTGACCAGGGGAAGGCCGGAGCCGTGGGCGTGGCCGGGTGCGGCTGCGGGCGAGACGGCCATGGCCCACGCCATGTAGACCATCGCCGCGGCGCCCACGAGGTGGTGCAGATGGTGCCTGCCGGTGCGCGCCACCCACAGGGCGCGCAGGGCCGCCGCCCCGAAGACGGCCGCGAACACGGGCCACGCCCACTGCGGTGGGCTGTACACCGCCGCCGGTACGGCCATCGCCGCCATCCCGAATCCCATCAGCGCCTCGTCGCCCGCGGTGCGGCGCTGCTCCTCGACACCGCTGCGCAGGCGCAGCAGACAGTAGGCCCCGGTCGCCGCGCACAGCGCGACCAGCAGCCAGCCCGACGCGGCCGGTCCGTGCACACGCACCTCCCCGCTCGACGGTCGGTCAAGGGTCGCTCGATGGATAGATGTGCCCGTTTCGTGCGGCGCGCACGCGAGCGCAAGGGGGTATGCGGGGGCGTTCGGCGGAGCGCATTCACTCCGACGTGGGGCTTCGCCGGGATGCCCCGGAGCAAATGTTTTACAAGTAAAACACCTGTTAATCTTTTGGGATGAGCAGTGCACCCCCCACCTCTCCGCCCGCACCCACGCGTCGGCCGCCACGGCCGAGCCGGCTCCCGCTCACCGGTGTGCTCCGCGTCGGCCGGCCGTCCGACATCTGGTTCAAACCGGCGCTGAGCGTGGTGGCCGCGCTCGCCCCGCCGAACCTGACCCTGCTCGCCCTGGACCGCCTCGACCTGGCCATGTACACGATGGCCGGATCGCTGTGCGCCCTGTACGCCCACAACCGTCCCTACGCCGTCCGGGCCCGCGTACTGGCCTGGGTCGTGCTCGGCATGCTCGGCGGGCTCGCCGTCGCGCTGGTCACGGCGTCGCTCACCACTGATGCCGTTGTCCTGGTCACCGTCGGCGCCGTCCTGGCCGCCGCGCAGAAGGCACTGTGCGACGCCACCCGGATCGGCCCGCCCGGGAACGTCGTGCTGACCTTCGTCAGCTCGGCCGCGCTCTTCGCCCCGCAGTCCCTCCACCAGGTGCCCGGACATCTGGCGCTGGGCCTCGGCGCCGGGGTGTGTGCCTGGCTCGTCGCCATGGCGCCCGGACCGGCCCGCCCGCACGGCCCCGAGCGCCGCGCCACCGCGCAGGCACTGAACGCCGCCGCCGCGTACGCCGCGACGCGCGGCACGGGGGACGGGCACGACCGGGCCCGGGCCGCCGCGGCCGCCGCGGTGCAGGCCGCCTGGCAGACGCTGCTGTCCACCGGTGCCCGCCCGGCCGACCGCTCGCGGACCCGGCGTGCGCTGCGTGCCCTCGTGATCCGCGCCGAGGTCGCCCTCGCCGCGCCCGCCGACACCGACCCGGCCCGCCTGCGTGCCTGGGCCCGCGACCTGCGCGGCACCCGGCCGGTGCCGTACGTCGGTGACCTGGACGATGGCGAAGGGCTCGGCGTGGACCCGGAGCTCGCGGCACCGCCCCGGCCGTGGCGAAGCGTCGTCGCCTCCCTCGGCCCGATCGCCGCCCGCACCGCCCTGGGGTGCGCTCTGGCCGGGTACGCCTCCCTGGCCCTCGGGATCGGCCGCCCGTACTGGGCGCTCGTCACCGCGGCCGCTCTCCACCAGGCCAACCTCACCCTCACCTGGAGCCGGTGCGTCCAGCGCGTCGTCGGCAACCTCGCCGGGGTGCTGGTCTTCGCCGCCCTGACGCCGCTCGCCCACCTCGGGCAGGCGGCGCCGGTGGTGTGCTGCCTCGCGTGCAGTTTCGGCGCGGAAGCGCTGATCAGCCGCAACTACTGGCTCGGCAGTGTCTGCGTGACCCCGATGGCGCTGCTCATCACCGAGTTCACCGGCTTTCAGGACCCGGGTGCGCTGATCACCGAGCGCGTCGTGGACACCCTGGTCGGCGCGCTGGTCGGCCTCGCCGCCGCGATCGCCGTCACCGACCGGGGCGCGGGCGCCCGTCTGGAGCACGCCCTCGCCGCCGCCGAGCAGGCCCGCGGGGACACCGCCCGCCTGCTCGCCACCGTGCCGCGGCCGCCCCGGGCCTCGCTGGACGCCGCCCGCCGGGGGCTCGTCGCCGCCCTCGTCGACCTGCGCGCCACCGCGGACGCCGCGTCCGGCGAGTGGCGGCAGCGGGCCCTGCCCCAGGAGCGGGTCGTCCACGCCGAGCAGGCAGGACACCGTACGCTCGCGGCGATGGTACGACGCCAGGGGCTGCTCCTGGACGCGGACGCGCGCGGGACGACGGAGGACGCACAGCCATGACGGGGACCAACGGGCCGGGCACCGACGGGGGAGACGCGGCGGCCCCCGAGGAGCCGCGCGACACCGCGGGCTCACACCGCACCGACGCCCCCGGTGACCTGGCCGGTGGGACCGGGCGTCGTGACACCGTCGCGGCCGTCGTGCGCCAGTGGCGGACCGTGCACCCAGAGCTCGACACCGGCCCCATGGAGATCATCGGCCGGGTGAACCGCTGTGCCGCTCTGCTCCAGCAGGCCGAGGACGCCCCGCTGCGGCGGGCCGGGCTCAGCCGGCCGGAGTTCGATCTGCTGGCCGCGCTGCGCCGCACCGGGCATGAACTGACCCCCAGCGAACTGGCCCGCGAGACCTTCTCCTCCGGCGCCGCCGTCACCAAACGCCTCAAGCAGCTCACCGAACGCGCCCTCGTCGAGCGACGGGGCGACGACCGTGACCGCCGGGTCGCCCACGTCCGCCTCACCGAGGCCGGGCGCGACCTCGTGGACGCCGTCCTGCCCGAGCAGCTCGCCTACGAAGGCGCCGTGCTGTCCGGCCTCGACGAGCCGCGGCAGGGCGAACTCGCCGCCCTGCTGGGAGAGTTGCTCGGTCAGCTGGAGGGGCGACTGGGCGCCTTGCGAGGCTGATCCCCGCCGTCCGCTCAGCCCACGTCCCCCGCGCGGTAGACGCCGAAGACCGCCCCCTGCGGATCGCGCAGCACCGCGATCCGGGGGCCGTCCGGCACGGAGGTGGGCTCCATCAGCGCCGTGCCGCCGGCCCCGGTCGCCGTCGCGGTGGCGGCGTCGACGTCGGCCACCGCGAAGTACGGCAGCCAGTGCGGCGGCACCTCGTGCGGGAACTTGTCGTCCATGGTCATCATGCCGCCGAAGTCCTGACCGGCGAGGCCCCACTGGGTGTAGCGCTCGGAGGCGTTCACGGTCCACCCGAAGACGGTCGTGTAGAAGTCGCGCGCGCGTGCCGGTTCCCGGGTGAGCAGCTCCACCCAGCCGAGCGCGCCGGGCGCGTTGAAGACCCCGGCGCCCTCGAAGGCCCGGGGCTGCCACAGCGTGAAGACCGCGCCGGACGCGTCGGCGGCCACCGCGAAGCGGCCCATGTCGAACACGTCCATCGGACTCATCAGTACCGAACCGCCGGCCGCCGTCACCTCGCGCGCGCTCTCGTCGGCGTCCCGGACCGCGAACGACACGGACCACGCCACCGCCTGCCCCTCCTGGTACAGCGGCGTGAGCGCGGCCACCGGCGCGTCCCCCAGGTGCGCCACGGTGTAGCCGCCGGCCTCCTGACGCGGGTCCGTCTCGGAGCGCCAGCCGAACAGCTGGGCGTAGAACCGCTTGGCGTCCGCCGTGTCGTTCGTGCCCAGCTCGACCCAGCAGGGGCCGCCGACCACCGGCTTGTGGAGCTTCATCCGACGTCCTTCCGCAGCGGGAATCTCGATCAGCACGCTAGCCCCGGCCACCGGCGGTGGCCATCCGGCCGGTACGAGGAGGTGTCAGATGCCCGGCCGGCAGCGGATCGGATGATCGGCCGGCACCTCCACCAGCACGATCGGCACCTCGTCCGGATCCGCGATCCACATCTCGACCAGTCCCCACGGCTCGCGCACCGGCGGCCGTACGATCTCCACGCCCTTCTCGCACAGCTCGTCGTGGGCCGCGGACACGTCCTCGACCTGGAGCCAGAGCCGGACGGCCGGGGACGGCGGGGCCTCGGAGCGCCCGGACAGCTCCAGATGGCCACCGCCGAGGAAGTAGACGGTCCCGCGGTCCGGCCCGGTGCCGAACTCGCGGTAGACGGCGAGACCCAGCTGCTCGCCGTAGAAGGCACGGGACCGCTCGGGGTCGGTGGGCCGCAGCAGGACGCGTCCGCTCAGTACATGCACCATGCGCCCGGAGCCTAGGGGCTGGTGGCGGCGTTACCCTCGTCCGTGCCAGAGCCGCGCCGGAGAATTCGGAGAGACACCTGATGGAGAGCGCCGCCCACGGACTGACCTTCCGCGATGCCACGGACGCCGACGTGGACGTGCTGGTCGCGCTCATCGAGTCGGCCTACCGGGGCGACTCCAGCCGGGTCGGCTGGACCACCGAGGCGGACATCCTCCAGGGGCAGCGGACCGACCCGCAGGGCGTGCTGACCGTGATCAAGGCGCCGGACAGCAGGCTGCTGACCGTGGAGCGGGACGGCACCGTCGTCGCCTGCTGCCAGCTCGAACGCCGTGACGGCCACGCCTACTTCGGCATGTTCGCCGTCAGCCCCACCCTCCAGGGCGCCGGCCTCGGCAAGGTGATCATCGCCGAGGCGGAGCGGCAGGTCCGCGCGGACTGGGGCGCGACGCGGATGCACATGACCGTGATCTCCGTCCGCGAGGACCTCATCGCCTGGTACGAGCGTCGCGGCTACCGCCGTACGGGCCGGATGACCCCCTTCCCGTACGGCGACGAGCGCTACGGCATCCCGCAACGCGACGACCTGCGCTTCGAGCTGCTGGTCAAGGAGCTCGCGTAGCCCCTACGCCGTGAACCGGCCGGTGCGTTTGATCTCCGGGTGATCGGTCGTCGCACCGTCCAGTTCCAGTGCCCGTACGAGACGCAGGTGCTCCTGCGTGTTCACCACCCAGCCGATGATCCGCAGGCCGGCCTCGCGCGCGTGCTCGACGACCTCCAGGGTGAGGCGGCGGATGTTCAGGCAGACGGTCGCCGCACCCGCCGCGACGGCCCGTTCCACGACCTCCGTGCCGTACCTGCTCGCGATCAGCGCCGTGCGCGTCCCCGGCACGAGCCGGGCCGCCTCGGTGATCGCCTCGTCGTGGAACGAGGACACCTCGACGCGCCCGGTCAGATCGCGCCGCCGCATGACGTCGGCGAGGGCCCGCGCCGCCCGCACGTCCTTGATCTCGGCCTGCAGCGGCGCCCGCACCGCGTCGAGGACCTCCTCGAACACCGGGATCCGCTCGCCCCGGCCCGCGTCCAGGGTGCGCAGCTCGGCGAGGGTCTTCTCGGCGACGGGGCCCGAGCCGTCCGTCGTACGGTCCACGTCGGTGTCGTGCATCACGACGAGGGTGCCGTCCTTGCTCAGGTGGAGGTCGAGTTCGATCGCGTCGAGACCGGCCTCCTGGGCCGCCAGGAACGACCTGAGGGTGTTCTCGGGTTCGACACCCATGACTCCGCGGTGACCGATGGTGAGGAAGTTCAAGGTGTGACTCGCTTCCGTCGACAGCGGCGGTGGAAGCCTTGCGGCTCCCTTGGAAGGTATCGCCTGGGCCCTTCTGGGCAGAGGGTGACGACGGGGCCATGTGTCTTCGCCATCGCCGTGTCCGACAGGAAAAAATGCGGTGACGGCGGGGGTGCCACAGAATATTCTCCCGAGGTTCCCCTTGCTGGGTGAAACTCGGTGTGTATACGGTCTCCTTACGCGAGGTTCTCCCGTGGAGGATGGGACATGACGGAAATTCTTGTGCAGGTGGGTACGGAGGAGCAGCTTCCTCCCGTGGTCAGGGTGGTGGAGCACCCGGCATGGCCCGTGCTCAAGGATGCCGTGGAGCAGATCCGGCCATGGCAGTCCAAGGACGGATCGATCGACTTCGAGGCCGAGGGCGCCCCCGACGCGGCCCGGGCCGAGGACGCTGTACGACGGGTCGTAGAGGCCGTCGAGACCCTCTCCCCGCTCCTGCCGCACGACGCGGCCTACCACGCGGCCCTCGTGCGGGACCTGCGCCGCTGGGCCGACGAGGGTTTCGAGGTGCCCGACTTCCTGGACTCGCTGCTCGCCTTCCAGCCGGCGGCGAACCGCCAGGACGGCCTGCAGCACCTGGTCGTCTTCCCCATGTACACGCAGAACGGCAACCCCGACCGCAACCTCGAGGCGGTCGTGCTGCGCATGGTCTGGCCGCAGTGGCTGGCCGAGCTGGAGCGCACCCGCTACGACAACCCGCTGTTCTGCGGCATCACCTTCGAGGACTTCACGGCCGGGTACGACACCAACTCCGCCGTCCTCTTCCCCGAGACCATCGCCGTGCGCCAGGCACCCGAGCGCTTCTCCTGGGGCGGCATCTTCTGCGACCGCGAGGCCGCCCGCTTCCGCCGGGTCACCGACGCGGCCGTCGGCCTGCTGGGCCTGGAGCTGCCCGAGGACATCGCCGCCATGGTCCACGACCAGAAGCGCTGCGAAGAGGCGTTCGTGCTCTGGGACATGGTCCACGACCGCACCCACAGCCACGGCGACCTGCCGTTCGACCCGTTCATGATCAAGCAGCGCCAGCCGTTCTGGATGTACGGCCTGGAGGAGCTGCGCTGCGACCTCACCGCCTTCAAGGAGGCCGTGAAGCTGTCCGGCGAGGGCGTCCCGCAGGCTCGTGACGTGCAGTACGCGGTGCTGTTCGACCGCATGTTCCGCTTCCCGGTCACCGGTGAGCGGGTGCGCAACTACGACGGCCTCGGCGGTCAGCTGCTCTTCGCCTACCTGCACAAGCACGACGTCGTCCGCTGGACCGACAACAAGCTGTCGATCGACTGGGACCGCGCGCCTCAGGTCACCAACCAGCTCTGCGCCGAGATCGAGACGCTCTACCGGGACGGCATCGACCGCCCCAAGCTCGTGCACTGGTTCGCCGGGTACGAACTCGTCTCCACCTACCTCGCCCCGCACCCCGGCTCCAAGTGGGCCAAGGGCCCCGACGCCCTGGACCTGACCCTGCCGCCGCGCAAGCTGGTCGATGACGTGCTTCCGGACGAGTTTCCGCTGAGCATGTTCTATGAGGCGCTGTCCAAGAAGCTCAAGAACGTGATTGCCTCGACCAAGGGCATCACGGCGGACCCCGCCGAGCGGGTCGCCGCGTGAGCGTCCGCACCAAGAACGCTGCTCAGGAGGCGAGGATCATGGGGAACGGTGCTCTCAGCGGTGCGGTGATCGCGGTGGCAGGCGCGGGTGGCCCCGCCGGCCGGGCGACCCTGCAGCGACTGGCCGACGCGGGCGCGATCGTCGTCGGCTCCGACAACGATCCGGAGCGGCTCGCCGAGGCCGTGGACGCGGCCAGCTACGCGCACGGCGGCGCCACCGTCGTCGGCGACACGGTCGACCTGCTCGACCGGCAGGCGGCCCAGGACTGGGCCGACCGCATCGAGAAGGACTTCGGACGCGTCGACGGCCTCGTCCATCTCGTCGGCGGCTGGCGCGGCAGCGAGACCTTCACCAAGACCCGGCTCGACGACTGGGACCTGCTGGAGCTGCTGCTCATCCGCACGGTGCAGCACACCTCCCTCGCCTTCCACGAGGGGCTGCAGCGCAGCGACCGCGGCCGCTACGTCCTGATCAGCGCCGCCGGGGCCAGCAAGCCCACCGCGGGCAACGCCGCGTACTCCGCGGCCAAGGCCGCCGCCGAGGCGTGGACCCTGGCCATGGCCGACTTCTTCGCCAAGGCGGGGGGTGAGCAGGGGCCGAACGCCGCGGCTGCGATCCTGGTGGTGAAGGCACTGGTGCACGAGGCCATGCGCGCCGACCGCCCCAACGCGAAGTTCGCGGGCTTCACCGACGTCGACGACCTGGCGGAGGCCATCGCCGGAGTCTGGGACAAGCCCGCCGCCGAAGTGAACGGACAACGTCTGTGGCTGACCGAGAAGCCGTGAACCCTCCGAAGACCGACGCGCGTCGCCATCACGACCCGCAGGTCCGCGGTTTCGCCAGTGACAACTACGCCGGGGTCCACCCCGAGGTGCTCGCCGCCCTGGCCGTGGCCAACGGCGGGCACCAGGTCGCGTACGGCGAGGACGCGTACACCGAGAACCTGCAGCGCGTCGTCCGCAGCCATTTCGGCGCCACGGCGGAGGCGTTCCCGGTGTTCAACGGCACCGGTGCCAACGTCGTGGCCCTCCAGGCGGTCACCGACCGCTGGGGTGCGGTGATCTGCGCGGAGAGCGCGCACATCAACGTCGACGAGGGCGGCGCCCCGGAGCGGATGGGCGGCCTCAAGCTGCTCACCGTGCCCACGCCGGACGGCAAGCTCACCCCCGAGCTGATCGACCGGCAGGCGTACGGCTGGGAGGACGAGCACCGTGCGATGCCGCAGGTCGTCTCCATAGCCCAGGCCACCGAACTGGGCACGGTCTACACGCCCGACGAGATCCGCGCGATCTGCGACCACGCCCACGCGCACGGGATGAAGGTCCACCTGGACGGCTCGCGCATCGCCAACGCGGCCGCCTCCCTCGACGTCCCGATGCGGACCTTCACCAACGCGGCCGGTGTCGACATCCTCTCCCTGGGCGGCACCAAGAACGGCGCCCTGTTCGGCGAGGCGGTCGTGGTGATCGACCAGGACGCCGTCAGCCACATGAAGCATCTGCGCAAGCTGTCCATGCAGCTGGCCTCCAAGATGCGTTTCGTGTCGGTGCAGTTGGAGGCACTGCTCGCCAGGGACCTGTGGCTGCGCAACGCCCGGCACTCCAACGAGATGGCCCAGCGACTCGCCGAGGGTGTCCGGGCGGTGCACGGCGTCGAGCTGCTCTACCCGGTGCAGGCCAACGCGGTCTTCGCGCGGCTGCCCCATGACGTCAGCGAGCGCCTCCAGAAGCGGTTCCGCTTCTACTTCTGGGACGAGACGGCCGGCGACGTGCGCTGGATGTGCGCGTTCGACACCACGGAGGACGACGTGGACGCGTTCGTCGCGGCCCTCAAGGAGGAGATGGCGCGCTAGTGCCGTCAGGTGGGAGCGGCTGATGCCGTAGCCCCCTCCAATCGAACGTATAGGTATGCGGTCGCCCGGAAATTCATTGACGCCCGGGTGGCCGCGTTCCTATGCTCTGCGGGCATGGAGCTGATCCAGGAAACCTCCGACCTGTCCGCCTACTTGGTCGCGGACGAGGTCATCGACCACGACCACCCCCGAGTCCGGCACATGGCCGCCCGCCTCGCAGCGACGGCGACGGACTCGTATGACTATGCGCGGGCGGCGTTCGAGTTCGTGCGGGACGGCATCACGCACTCCCAGGACGTCGGTGATCCCCGTGTCACCTGGCGCGCCTCCGACGTCCTGGAGCAGGGCACCGGCATCTGCTACGCCAAGGCCCACGCGCTGACCGCGCTGCTGCGGGCGGAGGACATCCCGACGGCCCTGTGCTACCAGAGGTTCGACGTGCTGCACGGGCTGGTCGCCGTGCGCTTCGACGGCGCCTGGCACCGGCAGGACCCCCGCGGCAACAAGCCGGGCGTGGACGCGCGGTTCTCCCTGGACGGCGAACGCCTGGCCTTCACCCCCGACCCGAAGTCCAATGAGCTGGACCATCCGGTCTTGTATGCTGCACCGCATCCAGGGGTCCTCGCGGCGCTGAGAAGCGCGCCCGACCGGGCGTACCTCTGGCAGCACCTCCCCACCGCACTCTGAGGCAATGCGCACCATGACTTTCCCGCTGACCGTGTCCGACGAGGTGCGCGCACTCGCACCCGGCTTCACCCATGTCGCCGTCGAGGCGCACGGACTCGTGAACGGACCCAGCACCGACGCCGGCGCGGCACTCCTCGACGACGCGGCCCGCCGTCTCGCCGCCCGCCTGGACGGGCGCGCGCCGCACGAGGACCCGCACATGGCGGCCTGGCGCGAGGTCTACACGGCGTTCGGTTCGAAGCCCTCGCGCACCCGCAACTCGGCGGAGGCGCTGGCCCGCAGGGCCCTCACGGACGCCGGGCTGCCCCGGATCAACCTTCTGGTCGACATCTACAACGCCGTCAGCGTCGCCCACCTGATCCCGGTCGGCGGTGAGGACATCGACCACGTCCAGGGCGGCATGCGACTCGTGCGGGCCACCGGCGACGAGGACTTCGTGACCGCCGCCGGCGGCGAGGAGGTCGTCGAGCGTCCCGACGCCGGCGAGGTGGTGTGGCGCGACGACGCGGGCGTCACCTGCCGCCGCTGGAACTGGCGCCAGGGCCCGCGGACCCGGCTCACCGAGGCGACCGTCTCGGGCATCTTCCTGCTGGAGACCCTGGCGCCGATGCCGGTCGCCGAGGCCGAGCGGGCCGCCGCCGAACTGGCCGGGCTGCTGGAGAAGTTCAGCCCGGGCGCCCGCGTCACCGTGCACGCCGCCGAGCCGGCGCGCTGAGCTACCGGCCCGGCGGGCTCAGCGGGCCTCGGACTCGCGGACCTGCTCCGGGGTCGGGGCCGTGCCGCCGAGGTGGGCGGGGAGCCACCAGTGGTCGTCCGCGCCGCGAGGGCGGCCCGGGTAGGCGCGCTGGGCGACGTCCAGCAGGTCCTGCACCCGCTCGCGCAGGCGGCGCGTGATCGCCCCCGCGTACTGGTCGCGGGGGGCCTCGACGGCCTCGCCCACCCGGATGGTGACCGGCAGGTGGCTGCGCTTGAAGTTGCGCGGATGTCCCTTGGTCCACAGCCGTTGCGTGCCCCACAGGGCCATCGGGATGAGCGGGACCCCCGCCTCCTGGGCCATCCGCGCGGCACCGGACTTGAAGCTCTTCAGGGTGAACGACTGCGAGATGGTGGCCTCCGGGAAGACCCCGACGATCTCACCGGATCGCAGCGAGTCCAGGGCGTGCTGGTAGGCCGCCTCACCCTGCTTGCGGTCCACGGGGATGTGCCGCATGCCGCGCATCAGCGGTCCGGAGATCCGGTGCCGGAACACGGACTCCTTCGCCATGAAACGCACCAGGCGCTTCTGCGGCAGCGCGGCCAGGCCGTCGAAGACGAAGTCCAGATAGCTGATGTGATTGCTCACCAGCACGGCGCCGCCCGAGCGCGGGATGTTCTCCGACCCCTTGCAGTCGATCTTCAGGTCCCAGACCTTGAACAGGGTCTGTGCGAGGCCGACGACGGGGCGGTAGACGAGTTCTGCCATGGGCGGGGTGGACCCTTCCTGCTCTGCCTGGGGAGGTACTCCCCGCCAGAAAGTTACGTAGCCGTAGGTTTACGGCATCTCGCAGATCGTGCCCCAAGAACGGTCGGGGAGCCAGCCCCCGTGCCCTGTCGACGCGAGATCCTCGTCACGTCGGCGTACATTTTCACCTCGGGCTTTTACGACGGCTTTACTCCACGCGTACGGTGACCCGTTGGGCGAGCAGGTACATCTCGCATGCCACGCAGAACCCCGACACCGTGTGCAGAAAGGCGGCGACGAACGCGGCCGCGGTCGTCGCGAGGCCGAGCCAGAGCGGTCCCAGGGTGTACCCGACCAGGCCGGTCCCGGCCAGCACCAGCCCCACCGCCTGGGCGAACCGCGACGGTTCGAGCTCCTCCCGCTCCACCGCAGGACCGACCCGGGGCCGTACGAACCGGTGGAAGGCCCAGCCGTAGGGCGAAGGGCCCACGCCGCCCGCCGCGCCGAGCGCGAACACCAGGGTCTGCCACGCCAGCAGCCACGCGTTCCCGGTGATCAGAACGACCGCCAGGACGAGGGTCGTCACGGCCGCGCCGAAGCGCGGTCCCCTCACGTCGATGTCCATGAATCCAGGATTCCGCGCCGAGAAGGCCCGCGGGAGGCGGGAATCTTTGCGGTCTCGTGAACGGTTGTGCCGGGCATGATGGGAGTGCTGACGGGCTGGAGGGTGTGCACGCGTGCGTGAGGAGTACGACGAGGGCGGTCGCGGGCGGCTCGGCGCTGCCGAGTTGGGCGCCGAACTCGGTGAGCGCGCCACGCTGGTGCAGTTCTCCAGCGCCTTCTGCGCGCCCTGCCGGGCGACCCGGCGCGTCCTCGGCGACGTGGCCGGCCTGGTTCCCGGCGTGCGCCATGTCGAGATCGACGCCGAGGCCCGGCTGCAACTCGTCCGCGCGCTCGGCATCGTCCGGACCCCGACCGTGCTGGTGCTGGACGCGGACGGACGGGTCGTGCGCCGGGCCGCGGGGCAGCCACGCAAGGCCGATGTGATCGCCGCGATCGGCCGCGCCGTCCGTGCCGACGACGGCGAGTCCTGAGGACGGCGCGGACCAGGAGCGGAACTTGACTGTGCGCACCATCCAACGTCAGCTTGACCCCATGCCTTCGGAAGTCCTCCTCTTCGGCCGGGTCCACGTCGACCTCGTGCGCACCGCGAGCGCGCGCTGTCCGGGATGCTGAACAGCCCCGGATCCGCTCGTCGTCACCGCTCGCGGAAGGTCACCTCCATGACGGCCACCCCCGGCCTCACCGCATCCGCCTCCCCGGACACCGCCGCTTTCGACCTGTTCCGTGCCGTCTTCCGGCGGCACGCGGCCGGCGTGGCGGTGATCACAGCGCGGGGCGACACGGGTCCGGTCGGCTTCACCGCCACCTCGCTCACCTCCGTCTCCGCGAAACCGCCCCTGCTCTCCTTCGGGGCAGGCACCGGATCGTCCAGCTGGGCGGCGATATCCGCCGCCCGCCACGTCGGGGTGCACATACTCGGTGAGCACCAGCGGGAGCTGGCGGCCACCTTCGCCCGAAGCGGCGCCGACCGCTTCGCCGCCCCCACCGCCTGGCGCGAGGGTCCGGAGGGGGTTCCCGTGCTGGAGGGCGTGCTGGCCTGGACGGTGTGCCGGGTGCACGCGCGCGTGCCCGCGGGCGATCACTGTCTCGTGGTCGCCGAGGTCGTCGGCGGCGACCTCAACGGTGAGGGCCGGCCACTCCTCTACCACCAGGGACGCTTCACCGCGCTGCGCGACTGAGCGGGTCCGCGGCACCGTCCGGTTCCGGTTACGCTGCGTTGCGAAGGTCACAGTTCAAAGCGCTTGCTTAGCGGGCAGGAACTGGATGTACTGGCGAGTAATATTTCGTTCGGAGCGCGAGTCGCCCCGACCGGGATCCGCCGCCAGGGGCGCCTATGCTGCCTGCAAGAAGGCAGCCAGAAATTGACCGATTGCAGTAGGAGAGCCGGCGTGAGCTTGAGGATCGTTGTCACTGTGAAGTACGTGCCCGACGCCACTGGCGACCGGCACTTCGCCGATGACCTGACCGTCGACCGTGACGACGTGGACGGTCTGCTCTCCGAACTGGACGAGTACGCGGTCGAGCAGGCGCTGCAGATCGCGGAGGCCGCCGACGACGCCGAGGTGACGGTGCTGACGGTGGGTCCGGAGGACGCCAAGGACGCGCTGCGCAAGGCGCTTTCGATGGGTGCCGACAAGGCGATCCACGTCGAGGACGACGACCTGCACGGCACGGACGCCATCGGCACCTCGCTCGTGCTGGCCAAGGCGGTCGAGAAGGCGGGCTACGACCTGGTCATCTCCGGCATGGCCTCCACCGACGGCACCATGGGCGTCGTGCCCGCGCTGCTCGCCGAGCGCCTCGGTGTCCCGCAGGTCACCCTGCTGTCCGAGGTGTCCGTCGCGGACGGCACGGTCAAGGGCCGTCGCGACGGCGACGCCGCGTCGGAGCAGCTGGAGGCCCAGCTTCCGGCGGTCGTGTCCGTGACCGACCAGTCGGGCGAGGCGCGGTACCCCTCCTTCAAGGGGATCATGGCCGCGAAGAAGAAGCCGGTGGAGTCTTGGGACCTCTCGGACCTGGACCTGGAGGCCGAGGAGGTCGGCCTGGAGGGTGCCTGGACCGCCGTGGACACGGCGACCGAGCGTCCGGCCCGCACGGCCGGCACGATCGTCAAGGACGAGGGCGAGGGCGGCAAGCAGCTCGCCGAGTTCCTCGCGAGCCAGAAGTTCATCTGAGCGCTGAGCTCGACTTCGCTGACCGCCCCTCACACTTCGCAAGCAGGAGAGAAGTCCCATGGCTGAAGTTCTCGTCTACGTCGACCACGTGGACGGCGCCGTCCGCAAGCCCACCCTGGAGCTGCTGACGCTGGCCCGCCGCATCGGCGAGCCCGTCGCCGTCGCGCTCGGCAACGGCGCCGCCGACACCGCCGCGACGCTCGCCGAGCACGGCGCGGTGAAGGTCCTCACCCACGACGCGTCGGAGTACGCCGACTACCTGGTCGTCCCGAAGGTCGACGCGCTCCAGGCCGCGGTCGAGGCCGTCTCCCCGGCCGCCGTGCTGGTCCCGTCCTCCGCGGAGGGCAAGGAGATCGCCGCCCGTCTGGCGCTGCGCATCGGCTCGGGCATCATCACCGACGCCGTCGACCTGGAGGCCGGTGACGAGGGTCCGGTGGCCACCCAGTCGGTGTTCGCCGCGTCCTACTCGACCAAGTCCCGTGTCAGCAAGGGCACCCCGGTCATCACGGTCAAGCCGAACTCGGCCGCCGTGGAGGCCGCGCCGGCCGCCGGTGCGGTCGAGGCGCTGTCGGTGTCCTTCTCCGCGCAGGCCACCGGTACCAAGGTCACCGGGCGGACGCCGCGTGAGTCGACGGGCCGTCCGGAGCTGACCGAGGCCGCGATCGTGGTCTCCGGCGGCCGTGGTGTCGGCGGTTCGGACAACTTCGCGCTGATCGAGGCGCTGGCGGACTCGCTCGGCGCGGCGGTGGGCGCCTCGCGTGCCGCGGTGGACGCGGGCTGGTACCCGCACACCAACCAGGTGGGCCAGACCGGCAAGTCGGTCTCGCCGCAGCTCTACATCGCCTCCGGCATCTCGGGTGCGATCCAGCACCGCGCCGGTATGCAGACCTCGAAGACGATCGTCGCCGTCAACAAGGACGCCGAGGCCCCGATCTTCGAGCTGGTCGACTACGGCGTCGTCGGCGACCTGTTCGACGTCGTCCCGCAGCTCACGGAGGAGATCAAGACCCGCAAGGGCTGATCGTCGTCCGCACGCCGTACGAGGCCCCCGTGACCGTCGCCGGTCACGGGGGCCTCGGCTCATCCCAAGGTCAGCGTGGCCTGTACGGGCAGATGGTCGCTCGGGAACTGGCCGTCCGTCGAGAACGTGTTGATGTCGGCCCGGTGCACGGTGACGCCGGGCGTGGCGAGGATCCAGTCGATCCGGTCGCCGTTCGGCGTCAGCGGCCGGTAGCCGTGGAAGGTCGCGTACAGGTCGCCGCGTTCGGCCGCCGTGTCCCAGGTGTCGGTGAGGCCCGCGCCCAGCATCGTGTCGTAGACCGGGTTCCCGTGCGCGGCGACGTTGAAGTCGCCGGTCACCAGCTGCGGCAGCGCCCGGTCCAGGCCGGCGATGCGCTGGGCGATCAGGGCGGCGGCACGCGCGCGTGCGTCCTGGCTGCGGTTGTCGAGGTGGGTGTCGAGGAAGTAGAACTCCCGGCCGCCGTCCCGCAGATCGCTGAAGCGGACCCAGGTGACCATCCGGATGGAGCCGCCGCCCCAAGTGTTCGAACCGATCACGTCGGGGGTGTCGGAGAGCCAGAAGTGGTCGTACTCCAGCGGGGCGAGGCGGCGGGTGTCGTAGAAGACCGCCATGAACTCGTCGCGGCTGCCGCCCGCGCGGCCGGTGCCGATCCAGTCGTGGTGCGGGCCGAGGTCGGACGCGATGTCCCGCACCTGCTGGTAGAGGCCCTCCTGGGTGCCGATGAGGTGCGGGCGCTCGCGGCGCAGCAGTTCGCGCATCACGGGTCTGCGCACGGCCCAGCTGTGGGGTTCGGTGGTGCTCGCGAAGCGGAGGTTGAAGGACATGGTCCTCAGCCGGCGGTCGGCGCGGTCCACCGGCGGTTCGCCGTCGGGCTCCTGGCGTTCCGCGGGCTCCTCCGCCGAGGCAGCGGAGGACGACAGTGCTGTACTGGAGAGGGGCAGGGCGACCGCTGCGGCCAGCGCGCTCTTCAGGCCCAGGCGGCGGGTGACACGGCTCCGGTGCGGCACAGGGGCTCCTTGGGTCGGTGCGGCCGGGGGTGTGGGCGTACCGAAGTGTTCTACCGCCTCATGAGTTGAGCGTGAACATGCCGATAGGTCCGGGTGGCCCGAGAGGGAAGTGGTGTTGACCAGGCGGAAGGTCCCCCGATAACTTCATTCTACGGATTGTTGATTCCGCAGAGCGGAAAATAGGAGGGTGTGGGATGGGTCAGGGCCAGCAGGAGCAGGTCGCGACGAGCCTCGCGGGCACGGTGAGCGAGGAGATCAGCGCCTCCCTCGCCCCGGTCGACGCCGAACTGGAGCGCCGCTACCCCGGAGACCCCGGTACCCGTCAGCCCGTCCACACCGTCTACGTACCCGGTGACGCCTTCACCGCCGACACGATCCGCTCCTGGGGCGACCAGGCCCTCGCCCTCCTCGACGAACACGCCCCGGACGCCGCGTCCTTCGCGGCGGTCCTCGGCCTGTCCGGCGAACTCGCCGAGCCCGTGTACGCGCGCGTGCGCGCCAAGCTGGAGCGCGAGCCCATCGAGGACCTGCGCGTCGACTTCGAGGACGGCTACCAGGGCGCCGACGAGGACCAGGACGCCGCCCGCGCCGCCCGCCTGATCGCGGAGGCCTACGAGAACGGCACGGCGGCCCCGTACATGGGCGTCCGCATGAAGTGCCTGGAGGCGCCTGTACGCGACCGCGGCATCCGCACCCTCGACATCTTCCTCACCGGTCTGACGGAGGCCGGCGGCCTGCCCGACGGCCTGGTGCTCACGCTGCCCAAGGTGACGTATCCCGAGCAGGTCACCGCGATGGTGCGACTGCTGGAGGAGTTCGAGAAGGCGCGCGGGCTGGAGCCCGGCCGGCTCGGCTTCGAGATCCAGATCGAGACCAGCCAGTCCATCCTCGCCGCCGACGGCACCGCCGCCGTGGCCCGGATGATCCAGGCCGCCGAGGGCCGCGCCACCGGCCTGCACTACGGCACCTTCGACTACAGCGCCTGCCTCGGCGTCTCCGCCGCCTACCAGGCCGGCGACCACCCCGCGGCCGACCACGCCAAGGCGGTCATGCAGGTCGCCGCCGCGGGCACCGGCGTCCGCGTCTCGGACGGCTCCACCAACGTCCTGCCGGTCGGCCCCACCGCGAAGGTCCACGACGCCTGGCGCCTGCACTACGGCCTCACCCGCCGCGCCCTGGCCCGCGCCTACTACCAGGGCTGGGACATGCACCCCGGCCACGTCCCGACCCGGTACGCGGCCGTCTTCGCCTTCTACCGCGAGGGCTTCGAGCAGGCCGCCGCCCGCCTCGCCCGCTACGCCAACCGGGCCGGCGGCGACGTCATGGACGAGCCCGCCACCGCCAAGGCCCTCAGCGGCTACCTCCTGCGCGGCCTCGACTGCGGCGCCCTCGACATCGGCGAGGTGGCACGCCTGACCGGACTGACCCGCGCCGACCTGGAGGGCTTCGCGGCGCCCCGCCGTGGCGACCTGACCGCATCCGCGAAGTAGCCGAGGGGCGCGGCGCGGCTCCCGCGACGTCCGTGTGCCCGGCGCGGCGGCGTCATGGGCCGGTGAGGTGGCGCGGGTGCTCGGGCTGACGCGGCCTGCTTGGTGGGCTTCGCGGCGCCCCGCCGGGGTGACCTGAGGGCGCCCGCGACGTAGTCGAGGGGGTCGGCGCGGCTCCGTAGGCGTCCGTGTGCCCGGCGCGGGGCGGTGCCGGTATGACGGCCGAGGGCGACGCGCGCCACCTGCGCCTGCATCCCGGACGAGGCGCTTCGGCACCGCTCGGAGGTCGCGCGCCGACTAGGTGGCACGGCTGACCGGACTGACCCGTGGTGACCTGACGGTGTCCGCGCAGCAGCCGAGGGGGTCGGCGCGGCTCCGTAGACGTCCGTGTGCCCGGCGCGGGGCGGTGCCGGTATGACGGCCGAGGGCGACGCGCGCCACCTGCGCCCGCGTCCCGGACGAGGCGCTTCGGCACCGCTCGGAGGTCGCGCGCCGGCGAGGTGGCGCGGGTGACCGGGCTGACGCGGGCCGACTTGGGGGCTTCGCGGCGCCGCGCCGCGGTGACCTGACGGTGTCCGCGACGTAGTCGAGGGGCCGGGCGCGGACGCCTCGGCGTCCGTGTGCCCGGCGCGGCGGCGGTGCCGGGCGAGGGTCACGCACTCCCGTGTGCCAGGAGGCCGGGCGCCCGCTCAGACCGCGGGCGGCAGCTCTCCCGAGCCGCGGGTGATCAGGCGGGTCGGGAGTTCGATCTTCTCCGGGACGATCAGGGAACCGTCCAGCTGGCGGAAGAGCCGCTCGGCCGCCGTGCGGCCCAGTGCCGCCGCGTCCTGGGCGACGACCGTGACGCCCGGCTGGAGCAGGTCGGCCAGTTCGATGTCGTCGAAGCCGACCAGCGCGACCGGAAGCGGGTGCTCGGCCAGGACCCGGATCACCGTGACCGTGACCCGGTTGTTGCCGGAGAAGATCGCGGTGACGGGGGAGGGGCCGGACAGCATCTCCTCGGCCGCCTGCCGCACCCGCAGCGGGTCCGTCGCCCCGAGGGACATCCACGGGTCCTCGACCGGTATGCCGGCGTCCTCCATGGCCGCCCGGTAACCGCGCAGACGCTCGGCCGCCGTGTGGATGCGGGGCATGTCACCGATGAACCCGATCCGCCGGTGCCCGTGCGCGATCAGATGGGCGACGCCGTCCCGGGCACCGCCGTAGCTGTCCGAGAGCACCACGTCGGCCTCGATCTTCCCGGCCGGACGGTCCACGAACACCGTGGCGACGCCCGCCTTCAGCTCGGGCTCCAGATAGCGGTGGTCGTCACCGGCCGGGATGACCACCAGCCCGTCCACCCGGCGCGCGCACAACGCCAGCACCAGTTCCTGCTCACGGTCCGGATCCTCGGCGCTGGACCCGTTGATCAGCAGGGCCCCGTGCGCGCGGGCCACCTCCTCCACGGCGCGGCTCAGCGGGCCGTAGAAGGGGTCGGCGAGGTCCTCCAGGACCAGCCCGATGCTCGCCGTACGGCCCTTGCGCAGCACGCGCGCGCTGTCGTTGCGGCGGAAGCCGAGCGCATCGATGGCCTCCTGGACGCGGCGTTCGGTCTCCGGGGTGACCCCCGGTTCGCCGTTCACGACCCGGGACACCGTCTTCAGTCCGACGCCGGCGCGGGCCGCTACGTCCTTCATGGTCGGCCGGTTTCCGTAGCGGTTTCCGGCGAGGCGGTGGGTCTCGGGCACGGTGAGCTGTCCTGTCCTGTGGTCCGTGGGGATGCGTGGGTCCGTGGTTTGTATGAGGATGTGGCGTCGAGCATAGAGCCTGGACAACGTTGTCAGCAGCGGGAGACACTGTCCCCCGCACTTCCCGGCCCTCGCCCCACCGCAGGGCCGACCAGTCCTTTTCCCAAGGTTGACGGGGGATCCCACACTGATGCACACCGACCTCGTGGCCGCGCTCGACATCGGCGGCACCAAGATCGCAGGCGCGCTGGTGGACGGCGGCGGCCGGATCGTGGTGCGCGCCCAGCGCCCGACGCCCGCCCAGAAGGACGGCGACACCGTGATGCGCGCCGTCGAGGAGGTGATCGGCGAGCTCACCCTCTCTCCGCTGTGGAGCGGCGTCGCCGCGGTCGGCATCGGCAGCGCGGGCCCGGTCGACGCCTCCGCGGGCACGGTCAGCCCGGTGAACGTGCCCGGCTGGCGCGACTACCCGCTGGTCTCCCGGGTGCGGGCGGCCACCGGAGGGCTCCCCGTCGAGCTGATCGGCGACGGCGTGGCCATCACCGCCGCCGAGCACTGGCAGGGCGCGGCACGCGGCCACGACAACGCGCTGTGCATGGTCGTCTCCACCGGAGTCGGCGGTGGCCTGGTCCTCGACGGACGGCTCCACCCCGGCCCCACGGGCAACGCGGGTCACATCGGCCACATCAGCGTCGACCTCGACGGCGACCTCTGCCCGTGCGGAGCGCGCGGCTGCGTGGAGCGGATCGCCAGCGGGCCCAACATCGCCCGCCGCGCCCTGGACGGCGGCTGGCTGCCGGGCCCGGACGGCGACACCTCCGCCGCGGCCGTGGCCGCCGCCGCGCGCGCGGGCCACCCGGTCGCCGTCGCCTCCTTCGAACGCGCCGCCCAGGCCCTGGCCGCCGGCATCGCGGCCACCGCGACCCTGGTCGAGATCGACATCGCCGTGATCGGCGGAGGTGTGGGCAACGCGGGTGACGTGCTGTTCGTGCCGCTGCGCCGGAGCCTCGCCGACTACGCGACCCTCTCCTTCGTCCAGCGCCTGACCGTCGTGCCCGCGCAGATGGGTACCGACGCGGGGCTGGTGGGCGCCGCCGCGGCGGTGCTGAGCCGGCGGGCGGAGACCACCGCGGCCGGTGTGTGAGGCCCAGGCAGGAACGTTCACCCGGTGGCCGGGGTACATGGAACGGGTGTGAGTGCGTGACCCCGGACGGGGTCCGTCAGTTGGTCGGGCATGAAGAAGCGCAGCATGCTCGCCATCGCCTCCCTCGCCACCGGCTTCGTCGTCGCGGCGGTCACCCCCTCCCACGCGGTGGGTGACGGGCTGAGCAACATCAACGTCGGGGACACCCTCCAGACGATCGACAACACCATCGCCAGCGAGAGCCTCCAGCTGGACAAGAACGCCCTCGTGGGCGACCAGGGCGAGAAGGCCGACGGCAAGCAGGGCCAGAAGGGCAAGCCGAGCGGCAAGGCGACGGGCGGCAAGCAGAACCAGAAGGGCAAGCCGAGCGGCAAGGGCGGCGGCAAGCAGGGCAACAAGGGCCACTGAGGCGGCGGACCGTCGCACGGCTTGGCGCCGGCACCCGGGAAACGGGTGCCGGCGCCTCCGTTTGTGCACCCTCAACTGGGTCTGGTTTCCGTGGCAGGGTGGAGCGGGCAAGGCACAGGGGGCCAACAGAAGAGGGGGAACCGTGATCGTCTGGATCAACGGCGCGTTCGGTGCGGGGAAGACCACCACCGCACGGGAACTGATCGACCTGATCCCGAACAGCACGCTCTTCGACCCCGAGGTCATCGGCGGCACACTCACGCATCTGCTGCCGGCCAAGCGCCTCGCCGAGGTCGGCGACTTCCAGGACCTGCCGATCTGGCGTCGCCTCCTCATCGACACGGCGGCCGCGATGCTCGCCGAACTCGGCGGCACCCTCGTCGTGCCCATGACCTTGCTGCGCCAGGAGTACCGCGACGAGATCTTCGGCGGCCTGGCCGCCCGCCGGATCACGGTCCGGCACGTCCTGCTCACCCCGGCCGAAACGATCCTGCGCGCCCGTATAGCCGCCCGTGAGACACCGCAGGACCCCACCGACGGCGAGATACGCGTCCGGCAGTGGTCCTACGACCACATCGAGCCCTACCAGGCCGCCCTCGCCTCCTGGCTCACCGGTGACGCCCACCCCGTCGACAACGGGGCCCTCACGCCGTACGAGACCGCCGTCCGGATCGCCGAGGCCGTCAGCTCGGGCGCCGCGCCCGTGTGCGACATCGTGCAGACGCCCGAACCCACCGCCGAGACCCTCGCCGCGGGCGTCCTGCTCTTCGACGAGCAGGACCGCGTACTGCTCGTCGACCCGACCTACAAGGCCGGCTGGGAGTTCCCCGGCGGCGTCGTCGAACCCGGCGAGGCGCCCGCCCGCGCCGGCATCCGCGAGGTCGCCGAGGAGACCGGGCTCCACCTGGACGACGTACCGCGCCTGCTCGTCGTCGACTGGGAGCCGCCCGCCCCTCCGGGATACGGCGGACTGCGCCTCCTCTTCGACGGCGGAAGCCTCGACTCCACGGCGGCACGCGAGCTGCTGCTGCCGGGCCCCGAACTGCGCGGGTGGCGTTTCGTGACCGAGGCGGAGGCCGCCGGTCTGCTGCCGCCGGTCCGCTACGAGCGGCTGCGGTGGGCCCTGCGGGCGCGGGAACGGGGGAAAGCCCTGTACCTGGAGGCGGGAGCCCCCGTCGGGGGGTAGGCGTCCGCGCGGGACGCGGGCTCATGGACGCGGCTCGTCGGTGGGGGCCGGCGGCTGGGTCGGCTGCCGGAGGGGCAGGCAGTTCGGTCGGGACCCGGGTGCGGGCACTGCGGCTGCGGGCGGGCCCGTGACCTCACGTGGGCCGGCTGCGGGCGGGCCCGTGACCTCACGCGGGGCCGGGTGGACGGGCGCGTGAGGCCAGGGGCCGGGGCTCAGCTCGCCGCGTAGTTGCGAAGGAACTGCGCCTCCGCGACCGACAGCCGCTCCAGCTCCTCGGGCGAGACGCTCTCGTTCACCGCGTGGATCTGCGCCTCCGGCTCGCTCAGGCCGATGAGCAGGATCTCCGCGCGCGGGTAGAGGGCGGCGAGGGTGTTGCACAGCGGAATCGAGCCGCCCTGGCCCGCGTACTGCATCTCCTCACCCGGGTACGCCACCGCCATCGCGTCGGCCATCGCCTGGTACGCCGGGCTGGACGTGTCCGCACGGAACGCCTGCCCCTGTCCGATCTGCTCGGTGCTCACCCGGGCGCCCCACGGGGTGTGCGCCTCGATGTGCGCCTGGAGCAGCTTGGTCGCCTCGGCCGCGTCCACACCCGGCGGCACCCGCAGGCTGACCAGCGCACGGGCGCTCGCCTGCACGGACGGGGTGGCGCCGACGACCGGCGGGCAGTCGATGCCGAGCACGGTCACGGCCGGACGCGCCCAGATCCGGTCGGCGACCGTGCCGTCACCGATCAGCCCGACGCCGTCCAGCACCTTGGCGTCCTTGCGGAACTGCTCCTCCTCGTACTGCAGGCCCTCCCAGCGCTCGTCCGAGGCCAGCCCGTCGACGGTCGTCGACCCGTCCTGCGCGCGCAGCGAGTCCAGGACGCGGATCAGCGCGGCCAGCGCGTCGGGCGCGGCACCGCCGAACTGGCCCGAGTGCAGATTGCCCTCCAGCGCGTCGACACGGACCCGCACGAGGGTCATGCCGCGCAGGGTCGTGGTCACCGTCGGCAGCCCGACGCGGAAGTTGCCCGCGTCGCCGATCACGATGGTGTCCGCCTCCAGCAGCTCCGGGTGCTCCTCGGCGTAGCGTTCCAGGCCGCCCGTGCCCATCTCCTCCGAGCCCTCGGCTATCACCTTGACGTGCACCGGCACCCCGCCGTCGGCCTTGAGGGCGCGCAGCGCCAGCAGGTGCATGATCACGCCGCCCTTGCAGTCGGCGGCCCCGCGCCCGTACCAGCGGCCTTCGCGCTCGGTCAGCTCGAAGGGCGGGCTCGTCCAGGCGGCCTCGTCCAGCGGCGGCTGCACGTCGTAGTGGGCGTACAGCAGCACGGTCTTCGCGCCCTCGGGCCCGGGCAGGTAGCCGTACACGGACTGCGTGCCGTCCGGGGTGTCGAGCAGGGCCACGTCCTCGAAGCCCTCGGCCCGCAGCGCGTCCGCGACCCAGCGCGCCGCGCCCTCGCTCTCGCTGCGCGGGAACTGGTCGAAGTCCGCCACCGACTTGAAGGCCACCAGTTCGGCGAGCTCCTCCTTCGCCCTGGGCATCAGCGAGGCGACGGTCTCGGCAACCGGATTCGACGACATGGGCACGCTCCTCGTAGGTGCGACGTTGTGCTTCTGTGTACGGGTTCTGTACGGGTGCTGTACGGAGTGGTCTGTGCCGGATCCGTACGTTCCGAGTGGTCGGCGGCTGCCGTTCGTGCCGCCCCGACCGCGTGAGTGTAGGCGCGTCCTGAGTGCGGGGCGCATACGGGTGCCGATCCTCCCACAGCGGCCCGCGGCGATCACCGCCGTAGGATGCGGGGGACAGATCGGCAGGCGGCGGATCGGGAGCAGTAGACCATCGTGAGCAGCGAGAACTCTTCGGCGGACGACGGGCAGCAGGTGTGGGACGTCGTCGTGGTGGGCGCGGGACCCGCGGGGGCCTCGGCGGCCTACGCGGCGGCGGTCGCGGGACGACGTGTACTGCTGTTGGAGAAGGCCGAACTGCCCCGTTACAAGACGTGCGGCGGCGGGATCATCGGCCCGTCACGCGACGCCCTGCCACCCGGGTTCGAACTGCCCTTCAAGGACCGGGTGCACGCGGTCACGTTCTCCCACAACGGCCGCTTCAGCCGTACGCGGCGCTCCAAGCAGATGCTCTTCGGCCTGATCAACCGGCCCGAGTTCGACCAGCAGCTCGTCGAGCACGCCCAGAAGGCGGGCGCCGAGCTGCGTACGGGCGTCACGGTGTCGCGGGTCGAGCAGCACGGGTCGGCGGTGCCGGACCGGCGCAGCGTCGCCGTCGTGCTCCAGGGCGGCGAGACGCTGCTGGCCCGGGCCGTGGTCGGGGCGGACGGCAGCGCCAGCAGGATAGGCGCGCACGTCGGCGTCAAGCTCGGCCAGGTGGATCTCGGCCTGGAGCTGGAGATCCCGGTGCCGGAGACCGTCGCGGAGGACTGGAAGGGGCGGGTCCTCATCGACTGGGGGCCGATCCCGGGCAGTTACGGCTGGGTCTTCCCCAAGGGCGACACGCTCACGGTGGGCGTGATCTCCGCACGCGGTGAAGGCGCGGCGACCAAGCGGTACTTGGAGGACTTCGTCGGGCGGCTCGGACTCGCCGGCTTCGAGCCGAGCATCTCCTCCGGGCACCTGACCCGCTGCCGCGCCGACGACTCCCCGCTGTCGCGGGGGCGCGTGCTGGTGTGCGGGGACGCGGCCGGGCTGCTGGAGCCGTGGACGCGGGAGGGCATTTCGTTCGCCCTGCGGTCGGGACGGCTCGCGGGGGAGTGGGCGGTACGCATCGCGGAGGCGCACGACGCGGTGGACACCCGCCGGCAGGCCCTGAACTACGCGTTCGCCATCAAGGCCGGGCTGGGCGTGGAGATGGCGGTCGGCAAGCGGATGCTGACCGCGTTCGAACGGCGGCCCGGGCTCTTCCACGCGGTGCTCACCGGCTTCCGGCCGGCGTGGCGGGCGTTCCGCGACATCACGCGGGGCGCCACGTCACTCGGCGAACTCGTCCGCACCCATCCGATGGCCCAGCGCGCTCTGACCGCGCTGGACCGCCGGAGCGGGGGTGGGACGACGGGGGAGGCCGAGGCGTCGGGCGCCGGTGCGGTTGCGGGTGGTGGCCCCGCGGGTGGCGGGACTGACGGTGACGGGGCTGCGGGGCGGGGGGCCGAGACCGACGAGGCCGGGTCCTGAATTGCGGCCGGCGGCCGGCGGGCGTCGGGGTGAGGTCCGAAGCGGTGGGTGGAGTCAGCCTCCGAGGCCCGTGGGGCTCGTCGCGGTCGTGTAGGTGATCGCGAAGACCGGGTGGTCGGGGGCGATGCGGCGCAGCTCCTCGTCGGAGGAGTCGGGGCCGACGCCGTTGAAGAACACGCCCACTTCGGCCTTCCAGCGCTTGAGGTAGGCGCGCAGGATCGCGGGCTTGTCGTCGTCGCCGACCTCGGTCGCGGCGAAGGAGTCCACGTGCTTGCCGATCCGCAGCTCCCCGCCGCCGGCGGCACGCATGTTCTGCGTCCACTGGACGTGGCCGCGCGGCGCGACGAGGTACTGCCGGCCGTCGACGGTCAGCAGGTTGACGGGGGTGGTGCGCCATGCGCCGCTCTTGCGGCCGCGGACGGCGAGGACGCGGGAGCCCCAGATGCTGATGCCGCGGCGGGTCGACCAGGCGACCGCGCGGTTGAAGACGTTGACGGTGAACCAGCCGGGCTTCTGGACATGCGTGGACATGCGGGCTCCTGGGCGGAAAGGGAGAGCGGTGCTCTCGCTTGTGGACCAGTCTGGTGGAGAGTGGTGCTCTAAAGCAAGAGCAGTGCTCTGAATTGTGAGCGGGTGTCGCCCATGGGGTTGGCGGGCGAGTGGCTCCCGGAGAGCATTGCTCCAGTCCCAGCGCACCGATCCACCACCGGAGCATCGCTCACTTCCGTGTGCACTGCTCCAGAACATGGAAAACTCACCCCATGACCAACAGCAGCACCCCCCTCGGCGCCCGAGCCCGAGCCCGGATCGAAGTCACCGCGGCCATCAAGGACGAGGCCCGCAGACAGCTCGCGGCCGAGGGCGCCGCGAAGCTCTCCCTGCGTGCCGTGGCCCGCGAACTCGGCATGGTCTCCTCCGCCGTCTACCGGTACTTCCCCAGCCGCGACGACCTCCTGACCGCGCTCATCATCGACGCCTACGACTCCCTGGGGGCAGCCGCCGAGGCCGCGCACGCCGAGGTCGCGGAGGCCGGACCGGTGGAGCGTTGGGTGCGGGTGTGCGAGGCCGTACGGGGCTGGGCCCTGAGCAAGCCGCACGAGTACGCGCTGATCTACGGTTCCCCGGTCCCCGGCTACACCGCGCCCCAGGCCACCATCCCGCCCGCCGCGAGGGTCGGACACCTGCTCATCGGCATCGCGCGGGACGCCCACGCGGGGCTGGGGGTGGCGAAGCCGCGGCTGGCGGAGGAACTGCGACCGGAAGCCGTGCGGATGGCCGCCGATCTCGCGCCCGACCTGCCGCCCGAGGTGGTGGTGACGCTGGTGGCGGCGTGGGCCCAGTTGTACGGACTGGTGGGCTTCGAGGTGTTCGGGCAGTTCACGAGGGTCGTGGAGGACCGCGAACCGTTCTTCCGCCAGGCCGCCCGCCAACTCGCCCACACCGTCGGCCTCGTGCACCCTCGGTAGGGCAGGACGGCCCGAGCCCGCCGGGGCACGGAAGGCGCACCACCGGGGAGCGACGTCGGGCCGTCCCTGTGGCACGATCCTCGGCGTGGAGTGGGCGACGATCGTCGGGACGGGGCTCGGAGCGGTGCTCGGGGTGGGGGCCACACTGGCCGGCGAGCATCTGCGGTGGCGGCGGACCGTCAGGGACAACAGGCTGCAGGACCGCCGCACCCTGTACGTGGACTGCCTGGTCGCGCTTCGCCGCGCGCATGAGGCGATGCGGCTTGCCGCCGACGAGGAGCATGGGGACCCGCAGACGAGGGCGGCCAGAATCCGGCAGGCCTTCCAGGCCTCGGGCTGCGACGAGGCGCGGGAACGGCTCATCCTGACCGCGGCCGCGGATGTGGCCGACGCCGTGGACGCGTCGTACCACACCCTGCGCCGTGTCCGCGAGACCCTCGCCTCCGGGTGCAAGGTCACGTCCGAGGAATACCAGGCCGCCCGACAGGCGCACGGAGACGCGACCCGAGCCGCCCGCACGGTACTTCGCCAGGAACTGTCTCACCTCGAACCCTGACCTGCGGTTGGGCCGGACCGGCGGGTGCCGAAAGGAACCGAAGGAACCGAAGGAACCGAAGGAAGCGGACCAGGCGAACCCGGCGCGGGGCGTACTTCCGTGGGAGTACGGGGGATCACGCCGCACGGTTGACGCCGTGGTTCGTGGGTGCGGTCTAGCGTGGCGGCATGGACGAGCGGTGGGAGCCTCGCGGCAGGTGGTGGCGGCGCGGGCCGTCCCGGCGGGGTCGCTGGAGTCATGAGGAGCCGCACGGCCGCCGGGGCGGGACGTGGCCGTGGGGTTCCACCGTGGTGCTCGGCGTCTTCGTGCTCGTCGGGTCGAACTTCGCCGCCCACGCCCAGGAGGGGCAACGGGCGGTGCTCGATCCGTTCGCGCGGGTGCTGCTGGTGCTGGCGGCGGGGGTGCTGCTGTGGCGGCAGCGGTTCCCGGTGGCCGTGGTGTTCGCGAACGCCGTGACGGTCGCGGTGTACCTGGGCGCCGGATATCCGTACGGGCCCGTGCTCTTCACCGTGGCCGTCGCCTGTTTCAGCGCGATCGTCACCGGACACCGCAAGGCCGCCTGGGCGGCGCTGGGCATGCTGTGGGCGGCGCACGTGCTGGTCGCGCACTGGCTCTACCGCTGGCTACCGCCCTCCGGGGACGCGCCCGCCGCCTGGACGCAGGAGGTCGTGATCGCCACCTGGGTGGTGGCGGTGGTGGCGTTGTCGGAGCTGGTCAGGACGCGGCGCGAGCAGTGGGCGCGGGAACGGGCGGAGCGGGCGCAGGCGGCGCGGCGGCGGGCCGACGAGGAGCGGTTGCGGATCGCCCGCGAACTGCACGACGTCCTCGCGCACAGCATCTCGGTTATCAATGTGCAGGCGGGCGTGGGCCTCGCCCTCCTCGACAGCGACCCGGAGCAGGCGCGTACCGCGCTCACCACCATCAAGGACGCCAGCAAGGAGGCGCTCGGCGAGGTCCGTCAGGTGCTCGACACGCTGCGCACCCCGGGGGACGCGCCGCGCGCCCCCGCCCCCGGCCTGGACCGCCTCCCCGAGCTGGTCGAACAGGCGGCGAGCGCCGGACTGACGGTCACGGTCGAGGGCCGGGCGCCGCGCCTGCCGCCCGGCACGGACCTCGCCGCGTTCCGGATCGTCCAGGAGGCCCTCACGAACGTCGTACGGCACTCCGGGTCCCGGCAGGCGCGCGTGCACCTCGACCACGGGGGTGGCGCGCTGCGGCTGCGGGTCGACGACGACGGGCCCGCGACCGAGGCCGACGCGGGCGGCAGCGGGAACGGACTGGCCGGGATGCGGGAACGGGCCGCCGCGCTCGGTGGCACGATCGAGGCGGGACCGCGCGTAGACGGCGGCTTCCGCGTCCTCGCCACGTTGCCGCTCACGAGGAGGGAGGACGTCCGGTGATCCGTGTGACGCTCGCCGACGACCAGGCACTGGTACGGGCCGGCTTCAAGGCGTTGCTCGACGCGCAGCCGGACATCGAGGTCGCGGGCGAGGCCTCGGACGGTGCGCAGGCGCTGCGCGTGGTGCGCGAACTGCGGCCCCACGTCGTGCTGATGGACATCCGCATGCCCGTCCTGGACGGGCTCGCCGCGACCCGGCGTATCACCGAGGACGCGGCCCTCGCGGACGTGAAGGTGGTCATGCTGACCACGTTCGAGCTGGACGAGTACGTCTTCGAGGCGATCCGCTCCGGCGCATCCGGCTTTCTGGTCAAGGACACCGAGCCGGAGGAACTCCTGCGCGCGGTACGGGCGGTGGTCGCGGGCGACGCGCTGCTGTCACCGGGCGTCACACGGCGGCTGATCGCGGAGTTCGCGGCGCGGTCCAAGGAGCCCGCGGCCGCCGGCGCCCTCGCCGGGCTCACCGAGCGGGAACGGGAGGTGATGGCGCTGGTCGGCATCGGCCTGTCCAACGAGGAGATCGCCCGCCGTCTGGTCGTCAGCCCGCTCACCGCCAAGACGCACGTCAGCCGCACGATGGTGAAGCTGGGCGCGCGGGACCGGGCCCAACTGGTGGTGCTCGCCTACGAGTCGGGGCTGGTGCGGCCGGGCTGGCTCGGCTGACCCGCGCGCCGGAAACGGACGAGCACCGCGACCACCCGTACGACGAACAGCACCGGCCCCAGGGCAAGTCCCGTCCGCACCAGTGACGTCTCCACCACGCGGGGCAGTTCGAAGAGCCACGCCGGACCGGCGACCGCGCCGAAGACGACCGCCGCCGCGAACGCCGCGCTGCACAACGCGTATCCGATCTCCACGGTGATCGCGTCGCGCTCGGCCTGTGTCCGCCGTCCCCCGTAGCTCTCCATGAACGCATCAAACATGCGTGCGCCCGGCGGAGCAAGCAGGCCCCGCCGGGCGCACACCGGAGGCGTCCCCCGGGTCGCGGACCGGTACCGCCCTCCGCTAGTCGCGGACGGGTACCCGCTCCGTCTCCGCCTCCGTCCCGGTCGCCGTCTCCTTCACCACGGACCGGGTGTCGGACCGGGCGACCACCACCGTCTGCTGCGCGCCCGTCGTGCGGCGCAGGCCGGACAGGGCGATCAGCAGTCCGGCGACGGCGATGCCCGTCACCACGATCAGGCCGGGCCGGTAGCTGTCGAGGACGGCCTGCGGGGTGGGGTCGGCCGGTGCTCCCGCGGTCACCACCGCCGTCACCACGGCGAGGAAGATCGCGCCGCCGACCTGCACGGACGTGTTGAGCAGACCGGAGACCATGCCCTGTTCACGGTCGTCGACGCCGTCGGTGGCCTGGATGTTGAGCGAGGGGAAGACCAGCGCGCAGGCCGCGCCGATCAGCAGCATGCTCGGCAGGATGGCGGCGGCGTAGGCCGGGTCGAGGTCGATGCCGAGGAAGAGGGCGTAGCCGACGACCATGAGCGCGAAGCCCGCCGCGAGCAGCCGTTGGGTGCCGAACCGGTCCACGATCGAGCCGACGCTCGTCGAGGACAGCGCCACCAGCGCGCCCGCCGGCAGGAACGCGAGCGCCGTGTGCAGCGCGGACCAGCCGAGCAGGGACTGCATGTACAGCGTGACGAGGAACTGGAAGCCGACGTAGGAGCCGAAGAACGTCATGGCGCCGAGCTGGGCGCGGATCTGGGTGCCCGAGCGGAGCACGCCGAGCCGGATCAGCGGGCCGGGCGAGCGCCGCTCGACCATGACGAACACGGTCAGCAGGACGGCGATCGCGAGGAAGGACAGCAGCGTCCGGGCGGAGGTCCAGCCGGCCTCGGGTGCCTGGACCACGGTGAAGACCAGCAGCAGCATCGAGGCGGTGCCGAGGACGGCGCCGGGGATGTCGTAGCCGTTGTGGTCGCGTTCGCGGGCGCTGCGCGGCAGCAGCTTCAGGCCGGCGATCAGGGCGACGAGGGCGATGGGCGCGGGCAGCAGCATGGTCAGGCGCCAACTGGCCTCGGTGAGCAGGCCGGAGAGCACCAGGCCCATCGAGAAGCCGGTGGCGGCGCAGGTGGTGTAGATGGACAGGGCGCGGTTGCGCAGCGGGCCCTGGGGGAACGTCGTGGTGATGATCGACAGGCCGGCCGGGGCCGTGAAGGCCGCGCTGAGGCCCTTGATGAAGCGGCTGGCGATCAGCAGCGGGCCGGAGTCGACGAGGCCGCCGAGCAGGGAGGCGAGGGCGAAGACACCGAGGGCCACCAGGAAGACCTGGCGCCGGCCGAGCAGGTCGGCGGCGCGGCCGCCGAGGAGCAGCAGACCGCCGTAGCCCAGGATGTAGCCGCTGACGACCCACTGCAGGGACGAGGTGGACAGGCCGAGGTCGGCACCTATGGACGGCAGGGCGACGCCGACCATGGAAACGTCCAGCGCGTCGAGGAACATCGCGGCGCAGAGCACCAGGAGGGTGCCCCACAGGCGCGGGGTCCAGCGTCCCTCGGACGCCGAAGGGGTGAGCGGAGAGGTCATGCCGGAGACACTACATGCGCATGCATTCAATGCAAATGCATTTAATGCCGATGCAATAAATTCATCTCTCTGCTACGGTGCGGTCATGGCGGCGGAGAAGGCCGAGCAGGCGCTCGTGGACCAGTGGCGGGACATCCTGGGGCTGCACGCGCGCACGCAGTGCGAGATAGACCGCGCCCTTCATCAACACGGCCTGTGCGCCAGCGACTTCGAGGTGCTCGACGTGCTCGCCGTCGGCTCCACGGCCGACACCGGCTCGTGCGCGCTGCGGGTCCAGGAGATCTCCGAGCGGGTCCACCTCAGCCAGAGCGCGTTGTCCCGGCTGGTCGCCCGGCTGGAGAAGGACGGGCTCCTGGAGCGCGCGATGTGCCCCGAGGACCGGCGCGGCGTCCGCGTCGCGCTCACCACGAAGGGACGCGACCTGCACGGTGAGGTGCTGCCGGTGCAGCGGGCGGTGCTGAGCCGGATGCTGACGGACTGAGTCGGTCTGGACAGGTGTCCGGGGTCCGGGCGTTCGGGACTCCAGGTGCCCGGGTGCTGGAGCTTCGGCTGTTCCCGGGTGAGGGGCGGCGTCAGCTCCAGACGATCGCGGACCTCTCCCGCCACAGCTCGGCCGCCGCGCTGTCCCCGACGACCGCGGGGAACGGCAGCCGGTTCCACAGCGACAGATAGAGCCGCGCGGCCGGCCCGCTGATCTCGCAGTCGGCGGCACCGGCGTCGCCCCGCTCCGTCACGGGCGGTTCGGCGGAGAGACGTACGGTCCATACCGCCTCGTCGCTGTCGGTCGCCCGCACCCGCAGGACCCGTGACTCGTCGGTGCGCACGGCGCTCCTGCGGCGCCCGTGGAAGCCGCGCAGCAACTCGTCGATGCCGTCCACCGCGAACTCGGGGGCGATCTCCGCGCCCGTGCCGCCCCGTGCCGCTTCCGCGTCGACGCGGTGCACGGTCGTCTCGTGCGCCTGCCGCCGGGCCCAGCACGCCAGCGGGGACGGGGCCGGCAGCACCTGCCAGCACTCCACGTCGGCGGGGGCGGCGGCGAGCGTGTCGACGAGCCGGCGGTGCCCCTCCTCGTACCAGTGCAGCAGGTCCTCGCCGTCCAGGGCGGGCAGTTCACCGCCGGGCCGGTACGAGGTCCGCGCCTCGGCGACGAAGTCGCTCGCCCAGCGATGCACCATGCCCGTGTGCCGCAGCAGGTCCCTGACCTGCCAGTCCGGGCAGGTCGGCACCTTGGCGCCGGTCCCGGCCTCGGCGGCGGCCGTGGCGAGCAGCCGGCCCTCGCGGTCGAGGGTGTGGATGAAGTCCGCGGTCTCCATGCGGGTGAGTCTGCCGTACGGAGCAAGCGCGTGGGGGAGTTGGGGCCTGCCGGACGGCACATCGCCGGGGCCGCGGTGGCACCTCCCGGCGCGGTGCGGGGCGCTCCGCACCCTCACCCTCCGCCCACCTTGCGGGTGGCCACGCCGATCAGCGCGGCGATCCCGGCCAGCACCGCCACGCTGGTCAGCGCGGTCGGGAGGGAGAACCAGTCGGCCATGAACCCGATCGCGGGCGGGCCGAGCAGCATGCCGCCGTACCCGAGCGTCGAGGCGGTGGCGACGCCGCTCGGGCCGGCGAGCGCGCCCGCGCGTTCCACGGCCACGGGGAAGAGGTTGGCGAGTCCGAGTCCGGCGATCGCGAAACCGAGGAGCGCCGCCCACAGGGTGTCCGACAGCGCGCCGACCAGCATCCCGGCGGCGGCGGTCGCGCCGCCGGCGACGACGGTACGGGTGCGGCCGAGGCGTTCGAGCAGCGCGGTGCCGCTGAGCCGGCCCACCGTCATGGCCAGCGCGAAGCAGGAGTAGCCCACCGCCGCCACCCCGGCCGAGGCGTGCAGGTCCTGCTCCAGGTGCAGGGCACCCCAGTCCGCCAGCGCACCCTCGCCGTAGGCCGTGCACAGGGCGATGAGGCCGAAGACGAGCACGAGTCCCCTGGTCCTCGGGGCCATCCGGGGGCGGGCGCCGGCGTCGTGCGCGATCCGCTCCGGCGGCACGGGCGGTGCGATGCGCAGCAGCGTGGGTCCCGCCAGGGCCGTGACCAGCAGACCGATGCACGTGAGTCCGAGCAGGTGCCGGGTGGGGCTGAGGGACCCCGCGACCAGCGCGCCGAGGCCGGCGCCGACCATGCCGCCGAGGCTGAACGCGGCGTGGAAGCTCGGCATCACCGGGCGTCGCAGGGCGGCGACGAGGTCGACGGCGGCGCTGTTGAAGGCGACGTTGATCCCGCCGTAGGCCGCGCCGAAGAACAGCAGGACGGCGCCGAGAGCCGGTGCGGAGTGGGTGAGCGGCGGCAGGGCGACGCTGAGGGAGAGCAGGACCGCGCAGACGACGGTCACCGGGTGGCTGCCGAAGCGGCGGCACAGGCGCCCCGTGAGCGTCATCGTGATCACCGCCCCGGCGGAGACGCCCAGCAGAGCCAGCCCGAGGGTGCTCGCGGTGGCGTTCGTCTGCTCCTTGATCGCGGGGATACGGACGACCCAGCCCGCGAAGATGAAGCCGTCGAGGGCGAAGAAGGTGGTCAGGACGATGCGCAGGCGGGTGAGGTCGTTGCCCTTGCCCGGCACGGCGCTGTGCGAACGGGTTTTGTTTATCAGCGGCACAAAATGAGGTTAGGTCGACGACGGGGAGGGAGGCAAGGGCGGAGGAGGGACGGGGAGCCAAGGACAGGGGAAGGGCGGGGAGGCATGAGCAGGGAGGGGCGGGGAGGCAAGAGCAGGGGAGGGGTGGTGGCGCGGACGGCGGGTGGAGGGGCCCGGTGCTCGGCGTGGCCGGGCGGGTGCCTGGCCGATGACCGTCGGTGCCCTAGCCGAGGACCACCACGCGGGCCCACTCCGGTGGCGCGTCCGGGACGTAGTCGGGGTCGTCCTCACCGTCCCTCGGCCGTCGGCGCGAGTCCGGCCGGGGGAACAGGCCCACCACCGTCCGGCACGGTGGCCGCGAACTCGGCCAGGGCGTCTGGCCGTCGGTCAGGACCACGACGACGTCCGGTCGGGGCCGGGTGCGCAGCGCCCCCGCGAAGCCCGTGCGCAGATCCGTGCCGCCACCGCCCACCAGCTGGATGCCCTCGGCGCGGCACAGCGGGTGCACGACCTGGGCGGCGGCGTCGCACGACAGCACGGTGACCAGGTCCCGCCGCCCGCCCACCGCACGCGTGATCGCGGCGACCTCACGCAGCGCGCTGCCCAACTCGGCGTCACTGACCGAGCCGGAGGTGTCGACGACCACGCACACGCGGGGCGGCCGGCGGCGCAGGCTCGGCAGGACGGCGCCGGGCACCGCGGTCGAACGCCGCGAGGGGCGGCCGTACGTGTAGTCCTCGCCGACGCCGGGTCCCGAGGTCGCCGAGCGGACCGCCGCGCCGAGCAACTCCCGCCAGGGCTGCGGCGGTTGGAAAGCCTCTTCGGCCCATCTCCGCCAGCCCTGCGGGGTGTCGCCGGGGCGCCCGGTGATGCCCTGGGCCACCCGGAACCGCACCGCGTCCCGCTCCTGCGCGCTGAGGCCGTGGGCGCCGTCCGGGCCCAGGTCCCAGGCCCGTTCCCGGCCGTCGGCGCCGCTGCCGCAGTCCAGCCAGGCGAGGCTCTGGGTGCGCGGCCCGAGCCGGAACTGGCGCAGATAGTCCTCCATCAGCTGCCCCGTGGGCAGCAGCAGGGTCGCGGGTTCCACGGCGCCCTCGGGCCGTACCAGCCCGTCGCCGAACACGTCGTCGTTGATCTCCAGGTCCGCGGCGATGTTCATGCGCAGCCGCTCGCCGGCCCCGGTCAGCCCGTGCCGGTGCGCGACCCGGTCACTGCGCCCGTGGTGGTCACGCAGCAGATGCGACACCTCGTGCACCCATACGCCGGCCAGTTCCTCGACCGGGGTCCGGTCCACGAACGCCGGTGACACGTAGCAGCGCCAGTGCGTGTCGACCGCCATGGTCGGCACCTGCCGGGACTCCACGGGGTGCAGGGCGAACAGGGCGGTCGCCAGATACGGCCGCGCCCGGGCGGCCTGCAGACGGGCGGCGAGCAGCTTGTCGAGGTCGAGCCCGGGCGGTGAGGGCGCGCTCACCGGCCCGCCTTCGCGGTGAGCTCGGCCGCCCGGGCGGCGGCCCGGTCCGCGCGCCGCGACAGCGTCACCACTCCGGCGAGCCGCTCGATCGACGCCGGGACGTCCCAGTCCTCCTGGCGCAGCGAGGCGAGCGTCGTCGCGGGGACCACGACCAGGTCCGGTGCCCCGGTCTCCACCGCCCGGACGAGCAGCGACCAGGCGGCGTCCCAGCGGGCCCGGTCCGGGCGCTTGCGGACGGCCGCCACCACCCCGTCCAGCACGGCCTGGCGCAGATCGCCCCGCTCGGGCAGCACGGCACCCGCCGGGTCGGCGAGCAGCACCTCGGGATCCGGGAGGTCCATCCGGTCCAGGCTCGCGAGCAACTCCAGCCCCGGACCGTCCCCCACGGCGCCCCTGACCAGCAGGGACAGTACGTCCCGGGAGGATCCGGCGGCGGTCGCGAAGGCGATCAGACGCAGGGTCGCCTCCCAGCTGCGGGGCGACGGCCAGGGCCCGCCCCGGCGCGCCTCGTTGCCGGGCAGCCGGTGCACGAGCCCCGGGCGGGCGGCGAGGAGCCCGCACACCGCCCGGCGCGCGAAGTCCACGGCGTGCGGCAGCTTCTCCGGGGCGAGCCGGGGCAGTGTCGCCCTCGGCCATGTCCCGCCGAGACCGCGTATGACGACGTCCTGGTCGTGGGTCCACCACAGATGCACGAACCGGTTGGCCAGCGGGGCGCTCAGCTCCCAGCCGTCGGCGGCGGAGGAGCGGGGATTGGCCGCGGCCACGATGCGCACCTCGGGCGGCAACCCGAGGGCGCCGACCCGTCGTTCGAGGACCAGGCGGAGCAGGGCCGCCTGCACGGCGGGCGCGGCGGTGGACAACTCGTCGAGGAACAGCAGTCCCCGGCCGGCGCGTACGAGGCGCACCGCCCAGTCCGGCGGTGCCATCGGGACGCCCTGCGTGGCGGGATCGTCACCGACGACGGGCAGTCCGGAGAAGTCGGACGGCTCGTGCACGCTGGCGATGACCGTGGTCAGCGGCAGGTCCAGGGAGTCGGCCAGCTGGGTCAGGGCCGCGGTCTTTCCGATCCCCGGCTCGCCCCACAGCAGTACGGGCAGGTCGGCCGACACGGCCAGGGTCAGGGCCTCCAGCTGGGTGTCGGGACGGGCTTCGGTGGTGGTGTCGCGGAGGAGGGCCAACAGGGCGTCGGCGACCGCAAGTCGGGAGTCGGTGGTCGGGGAGGAGGGCATGCGTGTGGACATGTGTGATCACCTTGGGGGCAGGTCGGAAGGGGTCGGGTCACGGGGAGTCGTCGGTCGGCCGAGGGCCCGGCGTCAGTGACGACTCACGGGCGGGTCGCGTGGCGCGGGTGCGTGCGCTGGTCGCGGGGGCGTCGGCGGTGCGAGGGCGGGGGGACGGGCTCGGATCCGTACAGGCCTGCCTCGTACGGACCTGACCCGTACGGGCCGGAACCGTATGGACCTGACCTGTACGGGCCGGAACCGTACGGACCTGACCCGTACAGGCCGGAACCGTACGGACCTGCCCCGTGCAGGCCGGACCTGTACATGCCGTAGACGATCCGCTGCCGGGCGGCGGCCTCCAGTTCCTGGCGCGCCGTGTCGACGGCCCGGAGGCAGGGCAGGGGAGTGCCGGTCAGCTCGGCGAGCAGTTCCTCCCGGCGGATCTCGGCCGGGTCGTGGTCCAGCGGGGTCAGTACTCCGTCGACCAGGCCGATACGGTGCCGCGCTCCTCGGCAGTCGACGAGGTGCGCTTGCTCCGCCGGGCCAGGAGCCCGTACCGGCTGGGGCGCTGGGGAGTGGTCCGGCAGCAGTGCCGAGGCGACCAGCGGGTGCAGCCGGTCGGCCTCGATCAGGCCGGCGCGGAGCAGTTCCAGGTCGGGGAGCACCCAGGTCGCGGCGTCGGGCAGGACCGGCAGCGCGGAGGGGTCACGGGCCGTCGACGCGGTCCAGGTCCGCGGCGCCGGCAGCTCCGGTCCGCAGTCCAGGACCAGGCGCCGCCGTGCGCCGATCCGCACGGCTACGGGGCCGGTGGAGCGTCCCTCCGCCCGGAGCAGGATCGCCGCCTCGTCGGCCCACCGGTCGACGGCCCAGCCGCGCTCCCCGTCGTCGGAACGCGCGCCGGGCGGCAGATCGGCCCCGGACCGGGTCCGCAGTTCGTCCGTCCGGCGTGCGTCCCACAGGTGCCGGTGCAGGTCGAGCCGGAAGCGACGGCTGGGGTGCGGGTGCGGGTGACTGCGGGCACTCGCGTCGACGAGATGCCCGCGAGCCGCGTCCGCATCCCGGCCCCCGGCGCGCGTGTCCGTGCGGTCCCCGCCACCGGGCGTCGAGGAGGCACCGGCATCCGTGCGGTCACGTGCATCGGCCCCCGGGCGGGCACCGGCGTCCGTGCGGTCACCGCCACCCGGCATCGGACGGGCACCGGCACCCGCATCGGCCGCCGGGAGGTGCCCCGCACCCACGCGGGCACCCGGATCCGTACGGAGACCTGAATCCGTACCCGGCCCCCTCCCCGAGCCCGCCCCCGCCCCGCCCCACACCGCGAGACTGATCCGTTGTCCCGCGTCCGCCCAGGCCGGGGCCGTGCGGGCCACCAGGTGGACCGGGTCGGCGCCCTCGTCCCCGGTGTCGTACCGGGCCAGGGCGACGGTCAGGCCGGGGCGCAGCAGACCGTCGGGTGCGGCCCTCGGCATGTGCCAGCGCAGCAGGTCCGGGGCCAGATGGCGAAGGTCGGCGCGGAGCAGACGGGCCGGCTCGCGGCCGTAAGCGCGCGCCACGGCGCGCAGGTTGAGGTCGACGTCGATGCCCGCGGCGGCGCATGCCCCGGCCCAGTCCCCGGCACGGCGGCGGGCGGTCGCGGTCTCGATCATGGAGGGCGGCACGGCGAACTCGCGCACGCGCAGCCAGAGGGAAAGGCGGGAATCGCCGTTCGCGGCGGTGGGAGTGCTCATCAGCACTCACCTTGCGCGGACGGGACCCCCAATCTGCCAAGGGAGTGAGTCGTCATCGCGGGCGAGCGTAGCGCCGCCCCGATCCGGCCGCCACGCATTTTCGAACCGGGCCGGCCGGAGAACACCGCGCGACCACCCGGTGAATGAACGAAACGGTGGTGTGGTTAGCATATGAGCGCCACCTAGCTCGAAAGATAGGCCCGTGACGATCAACGACGACTCGTTCACCAACTGGAAGAACCGCGAGGAGATCGCGGAGTCGATGATTCCGATCATCGGGAAGCTGCACCGCGAGCGGGACGTCACCGTCCTGCTGCACAGCCGCTCCTTGGTGAACAAGTCGGTCATCAGCATCCTCAAAGTCCACCGGTTCGCCCGCCAGATCGCCGGCGCCGAGCTCTCGGTCACCGAGACCATGCCCTTCCTCCAGGCGCTGACCACCCTCGACCTCGGCCCGTCCCAGATCGACATCGGCATGCTCGCGGCCACGTACATGGCCGACGACCGGGGCCTCGGCGTCGAGGAGTTCACCGCGGAGGCCGTCGCCGGCGCCACCGGTGACGACCGGGCCGAGCGGCGTGAGCCGCGCGACGTCGTCCTCTACGGCTTCGGCCGCATCGGCCGCCTCGTCGCCCGGCTGCTGATCGAGAAGGCCGGCTCGGGCAACGGACTGCGGCTGCGCGCGGTCGTCGTCCGGGGCGGCGGTGGCCGGGCCGACGAGGACCTCGTCAAGCGGGCCTCGCTGCTGCGCCGCGACTCCATCCACGGCCAGTTCCAGGGCACGATCACCGTCGACGAGGCGAGCAGCACGATCGTCGCCAACGGCAACGAGATCAAGGTGATCTACTCCGACGACCCGACGTCGGTGGACTACACGGCGTACGGCATCAAGAACGCCATCCTCATCGACAACACCGGCAAGTGGCGCGACCGCGAGGGCCTGTCCAAGCACCTGCGGCCGGGCATCGACAAGGTCGTGCTGACCGCCCCCGGCAAGGGCGACGTGCCCAACATCGTGCACGGCGTCAACCACGACATGCTCAAGCCGGACGAGAACATCCTGTCCTGCGCGTCCTGCACCACCAACGCGATCGTCCCGCCGCTGAAGGCGATGGAGGACGAGTTCGGCGTGCTGCGCGGCCACGTGGAGACCGTCCACTCGTTCACCAACGACCAGAACCTGCTGGACAACCACCACAAGGCCGACCGCCGCGGCCGTTCCGCGCCGCTGAACATGGTGATCACCGAGACCGGCGCCGCCTCCGCCGTCGCCAAGGCCTTGCCCGAGCTGAAGGCGAAGATCACCGGCAGCTCGATCCGCGTCCCCGTGCCGGACGTCTCGATCGCGATCCTCAACCTGCAGCTCGCCCGCGAGACCACCCGCGAGGAGGTCCTCGACCACCTCCGCGAGGTGTCCCTGACCTCGCCGCTCAAGCGCCAGATCGACTTCACCAGCGCTCCCGACGCGGTCTCCAGCGACTTCATCGGCTCGCGCCACGCCTCGATCGTCGACGCCGGCGCCACCAAGGTCGAGGGCGACAACGCGATCCTCTACCTCTGGTACGACAACGAGTTCGGCTACTCCTGCCAGGTCGTCCGGGTCGTCCAGTACGTCTCCGGCGTCGAGTATCCGACCTACCCGGCACCGGTCGCCTGACCCGCCGCACGCTGCACGCTGCACGCCGCCCGGACCGAGATTCGCCACGGTCCGGGCGGCGGCGTACTCACCGGGGCGACGGCTCCGGCAACCCAGGTCCCGCGCACCGCACATCCGCCGCCGGGACCTGCCCGTCGACCAGGTACGCCGCCACCGTGCCGTCCACGCACGCGTCGCCCCGGCTGGCGAACACCCCGTGCGAGTGGTCGTTCTCCAGCGTCACCAGACGTGAGCCGGGCAGCAGCCGCCGTAGCTCCCGCGCGCCCGCGACGGGCGTGACCGGGTCGTGCGCGGAGGCCACCAGGAGCACGGGCGGCACGCCCGCGCCACCGAGGGGCGTGCGGCGGGACGGGCGATGCTGCCAGTAGGCGCAGGTGGACGCCTCCATGCCGGTCAGTACCGGCTGAGGGTCGACACGGCGGGTGCGACGGATGTCCGTCAGGACGCGGGCGGGCGTCGGCGCCGGCCCGTCGGCGCATTTGACGATCCGGTTCGCCGCCTCGTAGTTGCGTGAGGCGGCGCCGTCGAAGGGTGACGCCGGGCGCAGGCCCGTCACCGTGCCGTCCCGCAGGTGGGCGCGCAGTGCGTCGGCGAGCCCCGACCAGCGTTCGGTGCGGCCCAGGGCGCGGTACACCGCCCGGTCGAACCCGGCCGCCCCGATCCCCTCCACGGGCCGCAGAGCCAGCTCCCGCCGCACCCGCAGGTAGGCCTCGCGGACCGCCGCCGCATGGTCGCCCAGCCCGAAGCGGTCCGCGTGCGCGGCCGTCCACGCGAAGAAGGTGTCGCGCTGCCGCAGCAGCGCCCGGCTCTGCAGGACGTCGAAGTCGTACCAACTCGACGGCCCGACCACGCTGTCGAGCACCATCCGGTCCACCCGCCGGGGGAACAGGGCCGCGTAGGCCGCGCCGAGACGGCTGCCGTACGAGACACCCAGGAAGCTCGCCGACCGCTCGCCGAGCGCGGCGCGGATCGCGTCCATGTCGTGGGCGGTCTGCTCGGTGGAGAGGTGCGCCGTCACGCCGGCCGAGCCCGCCGCGCAGTCGTCGGCCGTCCTGCGCAGCGAGGCCAGGTACGCGCGTTCCGCCGCCCGGCCCACCGGCACCGGGTCGGCGCCGGGGCTGTCGAAGAGCCCGCCCATCGGACCGCAGTCGGCCGGCGCGCTGAGGCCGACGCCGCGCGGATCGAACCCGACGACGTCGTACGAACGCCGCACGCTCTCGGGGAGTTTGGCCCGCTTCGTCACCGCGTACGGCAGTCCGGAGCCGCCCGGGCCGCCCGGGTTGACCAGCAGGATGCCGCGCCGCTGCGCGGGCGTTCCCGAGGCGCGGACACGGGAGACGGCTATCTCGATCCGCGGCCCACGGGGGCGGTCCCGGTCGAGCGGCACCGTGACGCTGCCGCACTCGACGCGGTCCGGGGCGGGCGGCGCCGGCACGGAGGCGGGGCAGGCCCCGAAGCGGAGGGCCGGGGCGGCGGTGTGGGCCTTCCCGGCCGCCGGGGGTGAGGGGGCGAGGGCCGCGGCACCGGCCGCGAGTGCGCACAGCAGGGCGGTGCGGCGGGAGGAAGGGCGGGGGGAAAGGCGGAGGGAAGGGCGGAGGGAAGGGCGGGGGGAAAGCGGCACGCGGCGCTCCGAACGCTTGTTGGACGGTCAGATGACAATGGGAATCATTATCGCTAACGTGTGCTGCGCACAACCTGGCGCCCCGCTCTCCAGCGAGGGCCCCGCCGGGCTGCCCTGACGTCTGAACCAAGCGCCTGAAAAGGGGAGTTGTGGGTCATCTGCTGGTGATCGAAAGCTGGGTCGGCTCGATGAGCAGACTGCTGCCGCGTGCGATCCGGGAAGGAGGACACGAGTTCACGTTCCTCACCCGTGACCTGCACCACTACCTGCGGTCGGCACCGGAGGGCACCGCGCATCCCCTGCTCGGGGCCCGCACCATCGTCACCGCCGACACCAACGACACCGATGCCCTGTTGTCCGAGGTCGAGCGGCTGCACTCGGTGCTCGGCTTCGACGGCGTCCTGACGTCCTGCGACTACTACCTGCCGACGGCGGCCCGGGTCGCCGGCCGTCTCGGCCTTCCCGGACCGGGTCCCCAGGCCGTCCGGAACGCCTGCCGCAAGGACGCCACCCGTCGCGTCCTCGCCGCGGCAGGGCTGCCCCAGCCGCGGTTCGCCGTCCACGAGGAGTGGGCGGATCTCGCGCGCGCCGCCCGCGAGATCGGCTACCCGCTGGTCGTCAAACCCGTGGACCTGTGCGCGGGCATGTACGTGCGGCGCGTGGACGACGAGGCCGCACTGGCGGCGGCCTTCCGGGCGCTGGCCGGTTTCCCCGTGAACGCGCGCGGGCAGCGCCGGGCACCGCTCGTCCTCCTGGAGGAACTGCTGGACGGGCCCGAGGTGAGTGTCGAGACCGTCTCCCACGCGGGCACCGTGCACGTCGTGGGCGTGACCGACAAGAGCGTCGGCGGAGCACCCGCGTTCATCGAGACCGGCCACATGTTCCCCGCCGCCCTCGGCCCCGAGAGCACCGAGGCCGCCGAACGGACCGCGCGCGACGCCTTGGAGGCGCTCGGGCTGACCGACGGGGTGGTCGCGCACACCGAGATCAAACTCACCTCCGCCGGCCCACGCGTCGTCGAGGTCAACCCACGCCCCGCGGGCAACCGCATCACCGAGCTGGTCCGCCACGTCACCGGCGTCGACCTCGCCGCGGCCTTCGTCGACGTCGCCCTCGGCCGCACCCCGGACCTGCGCCGCACGGACACCGGTCTGCGCAGCGCGGCCATCGGCTTCCTCGTGCCGCACACCAGCGGCACCCTCGAAGCCCTCGACGGCACCGGACCGGGGGCCGCACCCGGCGTGCTGGAGGCGCGGTTCGCCGAGCCCGGCCGCCCGGTCGAAGCGGCCGGGAGCAACAACGAGTACCTCGGCCACGTCATGGCCGGCGACCCCGAAGGCCCCGGCGCGCGCGAGCGCGTCGAGACCCTGCTGACCGAAGTACGCGCCGGGATGGTGATCCGATGACCTTCGGCACCGCCACGGACGGGACACTCGCCGGCCTCGTGGACCGCGTCCGGGCCGGAGAGCTCGGCTTCGACCCCGCCGCTGTGCGGATCGCCGTCGCCTTCACCACCCGCCAGGCCGTACGGCACGCCGGGCGCGGCACCGGCTACCGCAACGAGGTCCTCAGTCTGCGTCTCGCCGAGGCCGTCGGCTCGTGCGCCGTCGAACCCGGGGCCCTGCCCGAGAGCGCCCTCGACGACTGCGTCGGCGCGGACGTGGCCCGGCTGCTCGCCCACCCGCTGCTGCCGGTGCGCGTGGCGGCGCTCGACGCGGCACTGACGCACCACCTCCCGCACACGCCGGAGCGCGGCGCCGAGCCGGTACGGCTGCCCGCCGGCTCCTCGCTGGAGAAGTCACGGGCCCGCGCACGGGCCGTCGTCGAGCTGCTCGATCCGCCGGCCGGATCGACCGTGCTGGTCGTCGGGGTCGTCAACTCGCTGCTGGAGGAGCTGCGGACGCGCGGGGTCCACTGCGTTCCCTGCGACCTGAAGGGCGGGGTCACCGAGTGGGGCGAGCCGGTCGGCACCGACGCGCTTGCCGCCGCCGCCCGCTGCGACGCGCTGCTCGTGTCCGGGATGACGCTCGGCAACGGCACCTTCGACCCGCTGCGCTCGCACGCCCAGCGGCACGGCAAGCGGCTGGTGATGTTCGCCCAGACCGGCGGTGCCGTCCTGCCCCGTTTCCTCGGGCAGGGCGTGAGCGCGGTGTGCGCCGAGCCGTACCCCTTCTTCTGGCTGGACGGCGGACCCGGCGTGATCCACCGCTACCGCGAGGAGGAACGATGACCACCACCACCGCCCTCCGCGCACCGGCGCGCCCCGAACTGCTCGACCTCCTCGGCCGCACCCCGCTCGTCCGGATCGGCACCGAACTGCCGGGTCCGCACCCGGGGTTCTGGGCCAAGCTCGAAGGTCTCGCGGCCGGCGGGATGAAGGCGCGCGCCGCCGTGTCGATGCTGCTCGGCGCCCGCGAGCGCGGCGAGCTGCTGCCCGGCGCACCCGTCCTGGAGTCGACGTCCGGGACGCTCGGCCTCGGGCTGGCCTTCGCGGGAGCGGCCCTCGGCCATCCCGTGGTGCTGGTCGGTGACCGCGAACTGGAACCGTCCATGCGGCAGTTGCTGCGCGCCCACGGCGTACGGCTGGAGATCGTCGACCGGCCCGCCCCGCGCGGCGGCTGGCAGGCGGCGCGGCTCGCACGCCTGCGGGAACTGCTCGCCGGCCTGCCCGGCGCCTACTGGCCCGACCAGTACAACAACCCCGACAACACGGCCGGATACGCCTCGCTCGCCGCCGAACTGGCCGTCCAGCTCGACCACCTGGACGGCCTGGTGTGCAGCGTCGGCACCGGTGGCCACAGCGCCGGCATCGTCGCCCCGCTGCGCCGGCACTGGCCGGCCCTGCGGCTCATCGGGGTCGACGCGACCGGGTCGACGATCTTCGGCCAGCCGGCCCGGCCCCGGGTGATGCGCGGCCTCGGCAGCAGCATCCACCCCCGCAACGTCGCCCACGACGCCTTCGACGAGGTGCACTGGGTCGGTCCCGCCGAGGCGGTGGACAGCTGCCGCCGCCTGGCCCGCGGCAGTTTCGTCACCGGCGGCTGGAGCACCGGCGCGGTCGCGCTCGTCTCCGCCTGGGCGGCCCGCGTCCATCCGGGGGCGGTCGTCGCCACCGTCTTCCCGGACGGGCCGCACCGCTACCTCGGCACCGTCTTCGACGACGACTTCACCACCGCGCACGGCATCGACCCCGCCACCGCGGCCCGGCGCCCCGTCGAAATCCCGCACCCGCGCGCCACCGAGGCGACCGGATGGGTGCGCTGCACCCGTGTCACCGACCCCCTCGACTCCCCGGAAGACCCCCTGTGAAGGCCACCCGGCGCACCGTGCGCCTCGAACTCGCCGAGCCGCTGCGCATCTCCCGCTCCACCATGTCCGCCCGCGACGCCGTGTGGCTGACCGTCGAACACGACGGGCTGCACGGCCACGGCGAAGCCGTCACCAGCGTGTACTACGGCCTCGGCACCGAGACCTTGGAGCGGCTCCTCGCCGACGTCCCTCTGGCCCGGTACGCCGACCCCGAGAGCGCGCTGGAGGCACTGCGGGCCGGGCGGCTCGCCGGGGACGCGCCGCCCGCCGTCACCGCCGCCGTCGAGGCCGCGCTCCTCGACCTCGTCGGCAAGCGCGCGGGCAGCCCCGTCCACCGGCTCCTCGGTGCCGCCGCCCCGCCCGTCGCCGCCACCGCCCGCACCCTCGGCATCTGCGCACCGCTGCACGCGGCCGCCCAGGCACGGCGCCTGGCCGCCGCCGGATTCGAGGTCCTGAAGGTCAAGGCGGGCACCCCCGACCCGGAGGAGGACATCGAGCGCGTCCGCGTCATCCGCGACGCCGCGCCCGGCACCCGGCTGCTCCTCGACCCCAACGGGGCCTGGACACCGGCGCGGGCACCCGAACTGCTCGCCCGGTTCGCGGACCTTGGCGTCGAAGCCGTCGAACAGCCCCTCGCCCCGGGCGACCCGGAGGCATTGGCGGCCCTCGCCGAACGCTCCCCGCTGCCGGTCGTCGCCGACGAGGACGCCGTGGGCCTCGACGACGTCCGCCGCCTCGCCGGCCGGGTGCACGGTGTCAACGTCAAACTCGCCAAGTGCGGCGGCGTCCACGCGGCGCTGCGCATCGCCGAGGCCGTCGAGGGCAGCGGGACCGCGCTGATGCTCGGCTGTCTCACCGCCAGCACCCTCGGCCTCGCGCCCGCCGTGCACCTCGCCGACCGCGCCCGCTGGGCCGACCTCGACGGACATCTGCTGCTCGCGCACGACCCGTGGACAGGGATCGGCGGCGCCGACGGCTTCGTCCGCGCGCCCGACCGTCCGGGGCTCGGCGTCGAGGAGGTGGCGGCATGAGGACGTGGCACGAGATACGACGGTTCCCCCTCGCCGTACGCCTGCTGCTGGTCAACCAGTTCGGCGTCAACGTCGGCTTCTACCTGCTCATCCCCTACCTGGCCACCCATCTCACCGAGAACCTCGGCATGTCGGCGGCGCTCGTCGGCGTCGTCCTCGGGATACGCAACCTCAGCCAGCAGGGACTGTTCGTCATAGGCGGATCCGCCGCCGACCGTCTCGGGGCGCGCGGCGTGATCATCGCCGGGTGCGCGCTGCGGACCGTCGGGTTCGCGCTGTTCGCGCTCGGCGACGGTCCGGCCGTGCTGCTGGCCGCGTCCGCGCTGAGCGGCCTCGCCGGGGCCCTGTTCAACCCCGCCGTACGGGCCTATCTGGCGCAGGAGTCGGGGGAGCGCAGGGCCGAGGCCTTCGCGCTGTTCAACGTGTTCGCCACGGCCGGGGCGCTGATCGGCCCGCTGCTCGGCAGCATGCTCCTGCTCGTCGGATTCCGTACCTCTGCCCTCACCGCCGCCGCGATCTTCGGGCTCCTGACGCTCGCGCAGGCCCTGGTCCTGCCCGCGCGCCGAGCCGAGCCCAGCGAGGGCGGGGTCCTCGCCGACTGGCGCGAAGTCGTCGGCAACCGTGCGTTCCTGGCGTTCGCGCTCGCCATGGTCGGCATGTTCACCCTGGAGAACCAGCTCTACCTGCTGCTGCCGTCCGGCGCCCGCGAGGCCACCGGCTGGGACGGCGCCGCAGGCCTGGTCTTCCTCGTCGGCACCCTGGTCAACCTCACCCTGCAACTGCGCCTCACCCGGGCCCTGAAGCGGCGCGGTCACCGGGCCCGCTGGATAGCCGCCGGACTGCTGCTGATGGGCCTGGCCTTCGTGCCGCCCGCCACCGTGGCGGGCACCGGCTCCGCCGGGGCGCCTGCGGCCGTGGCGCTCCTGCTCGGCACCCTCCTGCTTTACGTCGGCATCATGACGGCCTCCCCGTTCGTCATGGAGCTGATCCCCGGCTTCGGCCGCCCCGGACTGACCGGCACCTACTACGGGATCTTCTACGTCGTCTCCGGCGTCGCCGCCGCCCTCGGCAACACCGCCGTCGGCTGGGCCATGGACACCGGGGAGCACCGCGCGCCATGGCTGCCCTGGGCGTGCTGCGCCCTGTTCGGGGTCGGCTCCGCCCTCGGCGTCGCCCTGCTGCACCGGCGTGACGCGCTGCCGTCCCCGCGACCGACGCCCGTACCGGCCACGGTCTGAGGAGAGCCATGTCCCCGACGACACCCGCGCACAACCTCCTCTGCGACCACCCGGAGCTGTACGAGGCCCGCTTCCCCGATCCCGGCCGTCTCGCCGGCCGCTGGGCCGAGGACCGCCTGCGGCGGTACGGCGCCGGCCCCCGCGTCCTCGACATGGGGTGCGGCACCGGGCGCGACGCCGCCCATCTGCACGGCGCCGGGCGCCGGGTGACCGGCGCCGACGTCTCCGAGACGATGCTGGCGCACGCCCGTGCCCACCATCGCGGACCCGACTACGTCCGCGCCGATCTGCACGGCTTCGACCTCGGCCGGGGCGCATTCGACGCGGTGGTGTGCCTGGACAGCGCGCTGCTGTACTGCCACACCAACGAACAGCTCGACGGCTTCCTGAGGTCCTGCCGACTGACCCTCACGCGGGGTGGCCTGCTGGTCGCCGAGATGCGCAACGGCGCCTACTTCCTCGGCCGTACCGACCTGCTCGACACGCCGAAGGCCGACTCCTTCACCTGGCGGGGCACGGAGTACCGGTCCACCACGACCCTCACCGTGGACCGCACCGCCGGGCTCCTGCGCCGCGTCAGGACCTGGAGCGCCGACGACGGATCGGCTCCCGTCACCCAGCGTTCCGCCTGGCGGCTGCTTCTCCCGCAGGAGCTGCGGTTCGTGCTGGCCGCGCACGGCTTCGAGGTCCTCGACCTGCACGACGGACCGGGGCCGCGCACCGAGCCGCGGTGGAGCGAGGGCATGGCCCCGGGCACCACGACGGACGCCGACCGGCTGCACCTGGTCGCGCGCCTCACCACCCCCCACTGACCTGTCCCTCCCACCCCAAGGAACCCTCATGCACCACGAACGCCTCCCAGGCCTGCGCCGGCGCGGCTTCCTCGCCGCCACCGGAGCCGCCTCCCTCGGCGCCCTCGCGCTCCCCGGCTGCGACTCCTCCGGCGACACCGGGACCGGCGCGGGCGACGGAAAGCCACGGCGCGGCGGACGGCTGCGCGCCGCGTTCGCCGGGGGCGGCGCGAGCGAGACCCTCGACCCGCACCTGGCCAACCTCTTCGTCGACGTGGCCCGCGCCAAGGCGCTGTACGACAAGCTCGCCGACCACGGCCCCGACCTCGCCGCACGCCCCCGCCTCGCCGCCCGTTGGGAGCCCAACAGGACGCTGGACCGCTGGCAGGTCACACTGCGCGAGGCCACCTTCCACGACGGCAGGCCGGTCACCGCCGCCGACGTCCTGCACAGCTACCGGCGGATCGCCGACCCGAAGCAGGCGTTCCGCGCCAGGGCCTCCCTGGAGCCGATCGACCTCGACGCCAGCCGCGCCACCGGCGAGCGCGGCATCGAGTTCGTGCTGAAGCGTCCCACCGCCGAATTCCCCAACGTGCTGGCCGCGTTCGGCGCGTACATCGTGCCCCGCCACGCGTCGCCCGGGGCAGGGCGGCAGCCGATCGGCTCGGGGCCCTTCCGGTTCGTCTCCTTCGCCCCCGGCCGCTCGGCCGTGGTCCGCCGGTACGACGGCTACTGGGACGGCGCCCCGTACCTCGACGAGCTGGAGTTCGTCGTCGCGAACGAGGAGTCCGCGCGCGTCAACGCCCTGCTCGGCGGGCAGGTCGAGTACGCCCACGAACTCAACCCGACCACCGCGCGCGCCCACGAGAAGCAGGGGCGGATCGCGATCGTCCGCCTGCGGAACAGCGCCATGCAGGCCTTCGCGATGAAGACGGACCGGCCGCCCTTCCACGACGCGCGGGTCCGCCAGGCCTTCTTCCTCATCGCCGACCGGGCGGAACTCGTCGACGGCGCCCTGTCCGGGGCGGGCGAGGTGGGCAACGACCTGTTCGGCAAGGGCTACGAGTACTACGCCGACGGTCTCCCGCAGCGGGAGCAGGACCTCGACCGGGCACGGGCCCTGCTCAAGCGGGCCGGCGCCGAGGACCTCCGGGTCACCCTGGACACCTCGGCCGTCGCCGCCGGATTCGCCGAGGCCGCGAGCATCTTCCGCGACCAGGCGAGGAAGGCGGGTGTCACCGTCGAGGTGCGGATGGGCAGCAAGGACTCCTACTGGAGCGACATCCTCGACAGCGGCACCCTGTCCTGCTACCGCTCCGGCGCCATGCCCATCGAGGCGCACATCTCCCAGCGACTGCTCACCGACTCCGCCACCAACGCCACCAAATGGCGGCACAAGGACTTCGACGCGCTCTACCGGCAGGCCCAGTCCACCAGGGACAGGACCGAACGGGCCGCCGTGTACGGGCGGATGCAGCGCCGCCTGTACACCGAGGGCGGCTTCCTCGTGTGGGGCTTCGCCGACTGGATCCTCGGCACGGCGCGCAACGTCCGAGGCGTCGCGAAGGACGCGCCCGCCAACACCCTCGACTGGGCACGGTTCGACAAGGTGTGGCTGGGGTGAGCGGACTGCGCTCCTTCGTCGCCCGGCGGCTGCTCCTCGGTGTCGTGCAGACCGCGGCCGTGGTGCTGCTGGTCTTCGCGCTCACCGAGGCGCTGCCGGGCGACGCGGCGGTCGCGCTTGCCGGGGACCAGCCCGACCCGGCACGCGTCGCCGCGATCAGGGAGGCCATGCAGCTCGACCGGCCCGCCCACGAACGGCTGGCCGACTGGGCCGCGGGCCTCACGCACGGCGACTTCGGGACCTCGCTCGCCTCCGGCCGCCCGGTCGCCCAGTACATCAGCGGCGGTCTCGGCCCCACCCTGCTGCTGGCCGCGCTCACCGTCGCCCTGCTCGTGCCGCTCGGCTTCGGCCTCGGCGTGCTGGCCGCACGGCACGCGGGGCGGCCGGTCGACCGCCTGGTCAGCTCGGTGACGCTCGCCGTGTACGCCGTCCCGGAGTTCGCGCTGGGCGTGCTGCTCGTCGGCGTCCTGGCGCTCCAGCTGGGCTGGCTGCCGCCGACCGCCCTCGGCTACGGCACCGATCTGCTCGCGCATCCGGCCGCGCTGGTCCTGCCGGTGCTCGTCCTGGTCGCGCGGCCCGTCTGCTCGCTGGCCCGCCTGGTGCGGGCCGGCATGGTCGACGCCCTGGCGGCGCCGTACGCGGTGCACGCCCGCCGCTACGGCGTCGCCGGCGCCCGGGTCCGCTACGCGCACGCCCTGCCCAACGCCCTCGGACCGGCCGCCCAGCAACTCGCGCGCACGATCGACTGGCTGCTGTGCGGCGTCGTCGTCGTGGAGGCCCTCTACGTCGTCCCCGGACTGGGCACCGTCCTGCTCGACGCCGTCGCCGAACGCGACGTGCCGGTCGTGCAGGGCCTGGCCGTCGTCTTCGGCGTCCTTGCCGTCGTACTGAACCTCGGTGCCGACCTGGTCGCCCACCGGTTCGCGCCACGGGCGGGGGTGGCCGCGTGAGGCCCCGGTTCCTGCTCGGCGCGGTCGTCGTCGCCGTACCGCTCGCACTGGCCCTGCTGGGACCGCTGTTCGCGGGCGAACCGGGCCCGCGCGGCATGTCCTTCGCACCGGGGGACGGCCACCTGCTCGGCACCGACTTCGTCGGCCGGGACGTCTGGCACCAGGTGCTCCACGGCGGCCGGCCGGTGGTGGTGACCGCGCTCGCGGCGACCGCGCTGGCCTACGCCGTCGCCCTGCCCCTCGGCCTGCTGGCCGCGCTGACCCACCGGCGCACCCTGGAGGAACTGCTGATGCGGCCCCTGGACGTGCTGCTCGCGGTGCCGTCGCTGCTGCTGATCCTGCTGGTGGCCGCGGTGTTCGAGCCGGGCGCGGGCGGACTGGCCCTGCTCGTGGCGGTGGTCAACATCCCGGACGCGGCCAGGATCGTCCGCGCCGCGGCGGCGCAGGCCGCCGCACGGCCCGCCGTCGAGGCGCTGCGCATGCAGGGCGAGTCCTGGTGGCGCATGGCCGTCGGGCACGTGGCCCGTTCCACGCTGGGCACCCTCGCCGCCGACGCGGGCGTCCGCCTCACCGGCGTGCTCCATCTGGTGGCGACCGCCGCGTTCCTCGGCGTCGGGGTCGCGCCGGACGCCGCCGACTGGGCGGTCATGGTGGACCGCAACCGCACCGGCCTCGCCGTGCAGGCCTGGGCCGTCGTGGTGCCCGCCCTGCTGATCGTCGCCCTGACGACGGGCAGCAACCTGCTGTTCGACGCCGCGCTCGACAAGCGCGGCACAGAAAGGGGACGACAGCCGTGAACGACGTACCGGATCAGCCGGATCCCGTCGCGGAGATCACCGGACTGCGCGTCGAGATCGACGGCAGGGCCGTCGTCGACGGCGTCGACCTGCGGCTCCTGCCCGGCAGGGTGACCGCGCTCGTCGGTGCCTCCGGCAGCGGCAAGACCACGACCGGTCTCGCGCTGCTCGGGGAATACCCGCCGGGCGCCCGTGTCACCGGCGACGTCCGCGCTGCGGCGGCTGTCGGCCATGTCCCCCAGCATCCGTCCGCCGTGCTCAACCCCGCCCGGCGCGTGTCGGCGCTCCTCGACGACATCGCCCACGTCCGGGTCCGGGACCTGCCCCGTCGCGCGCGGCGGGCGGCGGCCCGCGAACGGGTCCTGCGCGCGCTCGCCGACGCACAGCTCACCGAGGGCGAAGCCCTGCTGGACCGCTACCCGCACCAGCTCTCCGGTGGTCAGCAACAGCGCGTGGTCCTCGCCCAGGCGCTGCTGTCCGGCGCCCGGATCGTCGTCGCGGACGAACCCACCACCGGACAGGACGCCCTCACCAAGAGCCGGATCGTCGACCACCTGGCGGCGGTGGCCGCGCAGGGCATCGCAGTGCTGCTGCTCAGCCACGACCTCGACGTCGTACGGGCCCTCGCCGACGACGTCCTGGTCATGCGCGCCGGCCGGGTCGTGGAGTCGGGTCCGCCCGCGCGGCTGTGGAGCGCGCCGCGCCACGCATGGACCCGGCGGCTCCTGCGGGCGGGGACGCCGGCCGCCGGGGACGGGACCGCGCCGCCCGGCGCTGCCGGGGTACTGACCGTGCGGGACCTCACCGCGCGTCACCGAGACGGTCGCCGGGGTACGCACACGGCGGTGCGGGTCCCCGCTCTCACCCTCGGCGCGAGCGAGTGCCTGGCCGTCGTCGGTCGCTCCGGCAGCGGCAAGACCACCCTGGCGCGCTGCCTGGCCGGGCTGCACCGTGACCACGTCGGGGAGATCCTGCTGGACGGCCGCGCGCTGCCCCGCAGTCTGCGCGAGCGTGATCGCGCCCAACTGGCGGCGGTGCAATACGTCTTCCAGGACGCGCGGGCCGCCTTCGACGAGTTCCGGCCCGTCGTCTCCCAGGTCGCTCGTACGGCCGTGCGCCTGCGCGGCGCCGACGAGCCGACCGCCCGGACGGAGGCGCTCGCCACGCTCGCGCGCCTCGGCCTCCCGGAGCGACTGGCCGGCCGCCGGCCCGGGCAGCTCTCCGGTGGGGAACTCCAGCGTGCCGCCCTGGCCCGTGCCCTCCTCGCCCGCCCCCGGGTCCTGATCTGCGACGAGATCACCTCCGGGCTGGACCCGGTCACCCGCCGCGGCATCCTCGACGTCCTCGCGGGACTCCTCCACGACGGATCCGGCGACGGCGACGACCGCGGTGACGGCGGCGGCCACCGCGGACGAGAAGGCGGACGCCACGGCCACGACCTCTCCCTCGTCCTGATCACCCACGACCTGGCCACCGCCCGTCTCGCACGGCGCGTCGCCGTCCTGGAAGCGGGCGAACTGGTCGACATCGGCTTGGCCGATCAGGTACTGGACGCGCCTCGGCACATCCCTACCCTGTCCCTCATGACGAACACAGAGCGCCTGGCGGCACGGAGTTGACGGCCCGTCGCCCGATGCCCGACCGGGCCGAGGCTCTTCACCGGCAGGCAACGCGTCGTTACCCGTGGCCGTCACCTCCCGGCCAACTTGCCCCGCTGTGGGAGTGGTTGTTAACCCACGCGGTGGTATGGGGCCAACTGGCGAAGCGGTGGCTGTTGCCTGTGGCTCGGACCCTCGCGAGCATGACAACGACCAGAGCCGGACTGTCCCGTGTCGCCGCGGCCACCGCCGCGGCCTTCGCCCTCCTGGCCGCCCCCTCCGCCGAGGCCGCCCCTCCTGCTCAGGCCGCAACCGCCGCTCAGGCCGCCCCCGTGGCCCGGACCCTGCCTCTCGGCGACGCCGACCTGGTGGAGACCCGCACCAGCCAGACCCTGGCCCGCGGTGTCACCCTCACCCGTATCGTCCGGGGCACCGAGCCCGCACCGGCCGACGAGATCAACACCACGACCCGCGGTCCCTGGGTCGTCAACGTCCTGACCATCGACCCCCGCAAGGCGCGCGGCCACCTGGAGGCCACCTACGGCCCCGACCTCGCCCGCACCGAGAAGACCACCGACCTCGTCCGCGCCTCCGGGGCGCTCGTGGGCGTCAACGCCTCCTTCTTCACCTTCACCGCCAACCCGCAGTACCCGGGTGACCCGGTCGGGCTCGGTCTGTACGGCGGCAAGCTGCTCAGCGAGCCGTCCAGCGACCCCGCCGAGGTCAACTTCGTCGTGGACTCCCGCACCGACCGGGTCGTCATGGGCAAGCTGAGCTGGTCGGGCAGCGTGCACAACCGGGCCACCGGGGCGAGCCTGCCGCTGGAGTTCCTCAACCACCCGCCGGTCGTCCCCGCCGGGTGCACCACGCTCCCGGACCAGACCCAGTGCACCCAGCCCGGTGACGTCGTCCGCTTCACGCCCGAGTTCGCCGCGGCCACCCCGTCCGGCGCCGGCGCCGAGGTCGTCCTCGACCGGCGCGGCTGTGTCGTCCGTAGCTCCACCACCCGGGGCACGCAGCTGACCACCGGTCAGACGTCGCTCCAGGCGACCGGCCGTGAGACGGCCTCGCTGCTACAGGTGGCGGGCGAGGACTGCCTGCGGACCCGTTCCGACCTGGTCGACGAGCAGGGCCGGCGGGTCGCGCTGCACAGCGGCCTCACCGGCGTCAACGGCCGCTACCGGCTGACCGCCGAGGGCGAGATCGTCGTCCCGGACGGCACGGGCAGCTTCTTCGACCGCAACCCCCGCACCGTCGGCGGCACCACGAAGGACGGCCGGATCGTCCTCGCGACCATCGACGGCCGGATGACCAGCAGCGTCGGTACCACCATGGACGAGACCGCCGCCGTCGCCCAGGCGCTCGGCATGCACGACGCGGTCAACCTCGACGGCGGCGGCTCCACCGCCATGTCCGTCCGGGGCGAACTGGTGAACCGGCCGAGCGGCACCACCGAGCGGCTCGTCGGCGACGCCCTGATCCTGCGCGACTGACCCCGCCGTCCCTCCCGCTGACCGGCCGGCGCCCGTGCGCCCGGCCGGTCAGCCGAGGGCCTTGTCCAGGTTGAACGCCGCGCTGATCAGCGCGAGATGGGTGAACGCCTGCGGGAAGTTGCCCTGCTGCTGGCCGGTGTGGCTGATCTCCTCGGCGTACAGGCCGAGATGGTTGGCGTAGGTGAGCATCTTCTCGAACGCCAGCCGTGCCTCCTCCACCCGCCCGGCGTGCACCATCGCCTCGACGTACCAGAACGAGCAGATCGAGAACGTGCCCTCGTCGCCGCGCAGCCCGTCGGGGCTGGCCCGCGGGTCGTAGCGGTAGACCAGCGAGTCGGACACCAGGTCCTCGGTGAGGACGTCCAGCGTGGACAGCCACTTGGGGTCGGTGGGCGCGATGAACTTCGACAGCGGCATCATCAGGACCGCCGCGTCCAGCACCTCGTCGTCCTCGTGCTGGACGAACGCCTGACGCCGCTCGGACCAGCCATGGCTCATGATCCGCCGGTAGATGGTGTCCCGTACGCCCCGCCACCGCACGATGTCCGCGGGCAGCCCGCGCCGGGTGGCCATCCGGATGGCCCGCTCGATGGCCACCCAGCACATCAGGCGCGAGTAGAGGAAGTTCTTGCGGCCGCCGCGGGTCTCCCAGACCCCCTCGTCGGGCTGGTCCCAGTTCTCGCACACCCAGTCGACCAGGGCGCACACGTCGTCCCACTGGGCGCTGGAGATCGGCTGCGCCCACTTGTCGTACAGATAGATGGAGTCGATCAGCGCACCGTAGATGTCGAGCTGGAGCTGGTCGGCGGCGGCGTTGCCGATCCGTACCGGGGTCGCGCCCTCATGCCCCTCCAGATGGCCGAGTTCCCGCTCGGGCAGGTCGGTGCGGCCGTCGATGCCGTACATGATCTGCAGCGGGCCCGACGGCTTGCCGTCGCCCGGGGTGATGTGCCGGGTCACGAACTTCATGAACGCGTCGGCCTCGCCGGTGAAGCCCAGCCGCAGCAGCGCGTACACGCAGAAGGCGGCGTCGCGTACCCACACGTACCGGTAGTCCCAGTTGCGTTCGCCGCCCAGCTGCTCGGGCAGGCTGGTGGTCGGCGCGGCCACGATCGCACCGGTGGGCGCGTAGGTGAGCAGCTTCAGGGTGAGCGCCGAGCGGTGCACCATCTCCCGCCACCGGCCGCGGTACTTGGAGGCCGACAGCCAGCGCCGCCAGTACGCCACCGTCGCCGAGAACTGCGCCTCCGCCTCCCGGCTCGGGCAGCAGCGCGGAGCCACGTCCTCGCCGACCTGGTCCAGCGCGAACACCGCCGACTCGCCCTCGGAGAGCTTGAAGTCGGCGCGGGCGTCGAGACCGGCGGCGTCCAGGGGCACCGTGGAGGTGAGGCCGAGGGACAGGTCGGCGGACTCGAAGACCGCCACGTCGTTCACCATGCGCAGGGTGTGCGGCTGGGTGCCGTAGTCGAAGCGCGGTGCCACCCGGGCGCGGAACGGGATCGCGCCGCGCACGCACAGCACCCGCCGGATCAGCCGGTGCCGCTCCGCCTCGGCGGCCCCGGTGATCGGCATGAAGTCCTGCACCTCGCCGACGCCGTCCTCGGTGAAGAAGCGGGTGATCAGGACGTTGGTGTCGGGGAAGTAGAACTGCTTGGTACGCGCGGGCACGGAGGCCGCCAGCTCGAAGCAGCCGCCCCGCTCCGCGTCCAGGATCGACGCGAAGACGCTCGGCGCGTCGAACGCGGAACAGCAGTACCAGTCGATCGTGCCGTTGGAGCCGACCAGGGCGACGCTGCGCAGATCGCCGATCAGCCCGTGCTCGGAGATCGGCAGATACCCGGAGCGCCCGGGCGCCGTCCCGCGCGGTGTCCCGTCCATCGCAGCCTCCCGCAACCGGCCCGCACTGCGTCTCTTAAGCTTAGGCGCGATCGGTCGAGGCGGCGGGACGACAAGGGCCCGCCGGGGGTCAGACCGCCACCACCGTCACGCCCGCCTCCTCGAAGCGCCGCACCGTCTCCTCGTCCGCCGCCGAGTCCGTGACAAGCGTGTCCACCAGTTCGGTGCCGCAGATCCGGGCGAAGGCGCGCCGCCCCAGCTTGCTGGAGTCGGCCGCGACGACCACCCGCTCGGCGCGCTCGCACAGCAGCCGGTTGATCGCGGCCTCCGCCTCGTCGTGCGCCGCCGCCCCGTCCGTGACGTGCAGTCCGACGACCCCGAGCACCGCCACGTCCAGCGTGATCTGGCTCAGCACCCCGTCCGCCAGCGGCCCGATCAGCTCGTAGGACTGCGCCCGCGCGACCCCGCCCGTGACCACGATCTTGAACTGCGGACGCACCGCCAGCTCGTTGGCGATGTTCAGCGCGTTGGTGACGACGGTCAGCGCGGGCGCCCCGCTGGCGAGGTCGCCGCGCACGGCCAGGGCCCGCGCCACCTCGGTGGTGGTCGTGCCGCCGGTCAGCCCCACCGCCTCGCCGGGCGCGACCAGATCGGCGACCGCCTGGGCGATGCGCTGCTTCTCGGAGGCGCGGCGGGCGGTCTTGTAGCGCAGCGGCAGTTCGTACGAGACTCCGTGCACGACCGCGCCACCCCGGGTGCGGACCAGCATCTGCTGCTCGGCGAGCCCGTCGAAGTCCCGGCGGATCGTCGCGGTCGACACCTCCAGTTCCGCCGCCGCCTCCTCCACGTCCAGCCGGCCGCGCTCGACGAGCAGTTCCAGCAGCGCCTTCCAGCGGGCGTCCCGCGACATCCGCACCTCCCTGCACGTTCCTCGGTACCGGTGACCCTAGCGCAGCCCTTGATCGGCAGAATGCTTGATTCTGCTCGAAACGGCGCTGTATCTTGCAGGAACAATCAAACGCAGGGAGGGGTACGGCATGACGCATGTCGAGGACGAGCTGCGCAGCCAGCCCGAGTGCTGGACCCGGGCCGCCGCGCTCGCGCCGGAGCACCGCGAGGCGCTGCCCGCCCCGGGGGAGCGGGTCGCGATCGTCGGATGCGGCACCTCGTACTTCATGGCGCAGTCCGTCGCGGCGCTGCGCGAGGAGGCGGGCCAGGGCGAGACGGACGCCTTCGCCGCCTCGGAGTTCCCCCGTGGCCGCGGCTACGACCGGATCCTCGCCCTGAGTCGCTCGGGCACCACCACCGAGGTGCTCGACCTGCTCCGCACGGTGCACGGACGCACCCGCACCTCCGCGATCACCGCCGACCCGCACACGCCCGTCATGGCCGCCGCCGACGACGTCGTCGTCCTCGACTTCGCCGACGAGCGCTCGGTCGTGCAGACCCGCTTCGCCACCACCGCCCTCACCCTGCTCCGCGCCCACCTCGGCCGGCACACCGACGCCGCCGTCACCGACGCCCGCACCGCACTCGACGCCGAGCTGCCCGAAGGGCTCGTGGAGCGCGGCCAGTTCACCTTCCTCGGCACCGGCTGGACCGTGGGACTCGCCCACGAGGCCGCCCTGAAGATGCGCGAGGCGGCCCAGGCGTGGACCGAGTCGTACCCGGCGATGGAGTACCGGCACGGCCCCCTCAGCATCACCACCGAGGGCACCGCGACCTGGATGCTCGGACCCGCCCCCGAAGGGCTCGCCGAGCAGGTGAGGGCCACCGGCGGGCAGTGGGTGGCGGGCGGCCTCGACCCGCTCGCCGAACTCGTCCTCGCCCAGCGCCTCGCCGTGGCCGTGGCGACGGCCCGCGGCCTCGACCCCGACCGGCCCCGCCACCTCACCCGCTCGGTGATCCTCTGACACCCGCCCGCGAGGACGGGCCGACGCGCCCCTGCCCGCGTGATCCTCCGCGCATTACCAGCAAGGAGAAGCCGTGCCCCTGGTGACCACCGGCGAGCTCGTGACGCGCGCCGCCGAGGCCCGCTCCGCCGTCGCCGCCTTCAACATCATCACGCTGGAACACATCGAGGCCGTCGTCGCCGGCGCCGAGAGCACCGGCGACCCGGTCGTGCTCCAGGTCAGCGAGAACGCCGTCACCTTCCGCTACGGCCGGCTGCTCCCGCTGGCCCGCGCCGCCGTCACCGCCGCCGAACGCGCCGCGGTCCCCGTCGCCTTGCACCTCGACCACATCCAGAGCGACAGCCTGCTGCGCCAGGCACCGGACGCGGGCTTCAGTTCCGTCATGTACGACGCCGCGCGCCTGCCCTACGCCGAGAACCTCGCCGCGACCCGCGCCGCCTCCGACTGGGCGCACGCCCAGGGACTGTGGATCGAGGCCGAACTGGGCCAGGTCGGCGGCAAGGACGGCCGGCCGCCGCTGGACGCCCACGCGCCCGGCGCCCGCACCGACCCCGCCCAGGCCCGCGCCTTCGTCGCCGACACGGGCGTGGACGCGCTGGCCGTCGCCATCGGCAGCAGCCACGCCATGACCACCCGCACCGCGACCCTCGACCACACCCTCCTCAAGCGGCTCTCCGGCACATTGGACGTCCCTCTCGTCCTGCACGGCTCGTCCGGAGTGCCGGACGGCGAACTGACGGCGGCCGTCGCGGGCGGTGTCACCAAGGTCAACGTCGGCACCGCCCTCAACCTCGCCATGACCGGCGCCATCAGGGAGTTCCTCGCCGCGCATCCGGAGGCCGTCGACTCGCGCAAGTACCTCAGCGTGGGGCGGGAGGCGATGGTGCGGACGGTCGCGGCGCTCCTGCGGACGCTCGGCGCGCCCCGGCCCTGACACACGGCGCCCCGGCGGCCGCGCTCCGGTCCTTGACGGCTCGGCGCCCCGGCGGCCGCGCCTCGGCTCTGACGCTTGGCGCCCCGGCGGCTGCACCTCGGCTCTGACGCTCGGCGCCCCGGCGGCTGCACCTCGGCTCTGACGTGCGGCGCCCCGGCGGCGGCGCTCCGGTCCTTGACGGCTCGGCGCCCCGGCGGCCGCGCCTCGGCTCTGACGCTTGGCGCCCCGGCGGCGGCGCTCCGGTCCTTGACGGCTCGGCGCCCCGGCGGCCGCGCCCCGGCCCTGACGTACGGCGCCCCGCGACCGCGGCCCGGCCTGACGCGCGAACCCGGGGCCCCGCGAAGGGGCCTACCGCTTCACGGCCCTCAGCACCACGAACTTCGGGTCGCTCGCCACCAGAGCGCTGTTGCCGAACAGCCGCCGCAGCTTCAGGTGGTACCCGAGATGCCGGTTGCCGATCACCCACAGCTCACCACCCGGCCGCAACGCCCGCCGCGCGCCCGTGAACATCCGCCAGGCCGTCGCGTCGGTGGTCGCCTGGTGCGAGTGGAACGGCGGGTTGTTCAGCACCAGGTCGACGCTGCCGGACGCCACCCCGGCCAGCCCGTCGCCGACCCGGAACTCGGCGTGCCCGGGCGCCCCGTTCGCCTCGTACGTTGCCTCCGCCGACGCCACGGCCTGGAAGGACTCGTCCACGAACAGCAGCTCGGCGGCCGGGTCGGCCACCGCCACGGCCGTACCGACCACGCCGTTCCCGCACCCCAGGTCCACCACCCGGCCGGCGCCACCGGTCCGCGGCAGATGGGCGAGGAAGAAGCGCGTGCCGATGTCGAGCCGGTCCGCGCAGAAGACCCCCGCGTGATTGACGACCGTGCGCCCGGAGACCGCTCCGACGTCCGCGGGCAGCGTGTAGCGGTACGGCCAGGGGTTCACGGGGCGCCGCCGCGACGGATCCGGAGAGCAGAGGATCAGCCGCGCCTTCTTCTCCGCGAGCGAGGTGCGGGTGGGGCCGAGGATCCGCTCGAACAGGTCCAGCGTCGAGGTGTGGATCTCCTTCACCATGCCGGTGCCGACGACGACCGTGCCCTCGTGCACGGCGGGCGCCAGCCGCAGCAACTGGTCCTCCAGCAGCGCCAGGCTCTTCGGGACACGGACGAGGAGCACGTCGATCCGCTCGGGCGGCGGGTCCTGCGTGGTGCGCAGCGACACCGTGCCCGGTGCCACCCCGGACCGCGCGAGGTTGGCCCGGGTCGCCTCCTGGGTGAGGTACGAGTCGGTGATCTGCAGCGGCGCGTGCCGCGCGAGCGCCGTCACCAGCGCGCCCCAGCGGTCCCCCACGACCACGACCGTCCCCGACAGCGGGACCTCCTCGGCCGCGAGATGCCTGAGCAGATACTCGTCGGAGGCGTCCCAGGCGCGCAGGCGGTCGCGCGGGTCCTCGGGGAAGCGGGCCAGCGCGAGCTCGCCCCAGGGCGTCGTCATACGGTCGTTCATCGTGCCGTCCAGGCTAGCCGCCGCAGCTCACGGCCGGTGCGCGAGGATGGAGGACATGGACGCCGAACTCTTCCCCAGGCAGCGCGCCGAGGTCGCGCCCGGCGCGGTGCACGTGCCGGACTGGCTGGACGGGGAGGCCCAGCGCGCGCTGCTGCGTGCCTGCCGGGACTGGGCGCGAGAGCCCGCCGGGTTGCGCACGGTCCGCACCCCGGGCGGCGGCGTCATGACCGCCCGGCAGGTCTGCCTGGGCTGGCACTGGTACCCGTACGCCTACGCCCGCACGGTCGTCGACGGCGACGGCGCCCCGGTGAAGCCCTTCCCGGCCTGGCTCGGAGACCTGGGCCGGCGTGCGGTGTCCGAGACGCTCGGCGCGCGGGCGGCGACCGGAGCCGCCTACGACATCGCGCTGATCAACTTCTACGACGCCGAAGCCCGCATGGGCATGCACCGCGACGGCGACGAGACGTCCGACGCGCCGGTGGTGTCCCTGAGCCTCGGCGACACCTGCGTCTTCCGGTTCGGCAACACCGAGAGCCGCTCACGCCCGTACACCGACGTCGAGCTGCGCAGCGGCGACCTGTTCGTGTTCGGCGGACCGTCCCGGCTCGCCTACCACGGCGTCCCCCGGGTGCGTCCCGGCACCGCCCCCGACGGGCTCGGGCTGACCGGCCGGCTGAACGTCACCCTGCGGGTGAGCGGCTTTACGGCAGAGCCCGCCAAGTGACGTACGGCGCCCCGAGAGGGCGGCGGGGAACCGCCCGGCCGGTCACGACGGCAGGGCGGCCGGCCGGCCGTGCGCTGCCGCACCTGCCGCGGAGCGTCCGGCGGCCGCCGCCGAACCAACGGATCATGGGAGACTCGCCCTCATGAGCGGCAAGGCGGACCCCCGGACAGCGGGGGAAGGGACCTCGAGGACGCGGCTGGACCGGGGGCGTGGCGCGCTCGGACCCGCGCTGGAGCTCGTGCACACCGGGCGCGCCCCGACCCGCGCCGTCCTCACCGCCGAACTCGGCGTCACCCGCGCCACCGCCGGCGCGGTCGCCGCGGAACTGGAGGCGCTCGGACTGATCCGCGTCGACGCCCGGCCCGGTGCCGCCGCCGGATCCCAGGGCCGCCCCTCGCACCGGCTGGAACTCGCCGAGGACGGCCCCGTGGCACTCGCCGCGCAGGTGCACGCCGACGGCTTCCGGGCGGCGCTGGTCGGTCTCGGCGGGCGGATCGTCGCCACCGCGCCCGGCTGCGAGACGGTCGACGCCGACCCGGCCAAGGTGCTGGGTTCAGTGGTGGAGGCGGGCGCCGAGCTGCTGCGCGAGACCGGACGGCGGTGCGTGGGCGCCGGGCTCGCCGTGCCGTCGGCGGTCGCCGAACCGGCGGGGCTGGCACTGAACCCGCTGCACCTGGCATGGCCGGCGGGGGCGCCGGTGCGGCAGATCTTCGCCGAGTGCGTGCGCGCGGCCGGGATCACCGGCCCCGCGTTCGCGGCCAACGACGTCAACCTCGCCGCGCTCGCCGAGCACCGGCACGGCGCCGGACGGGGCTCGCGCGACCTGCTGTGCGTGGCCACGGGGCACCGCGGCGTGGGCGGCGCGCTGGTGCTCGACGGGCGGCTGCACACCGGCAGTTCGGGCCTGGCGCTGGAGGTCGGGCACCTCACGGTCAACCCCGAGGGCCGCCCCTGTCACTGCGGCAGCCGCGGATGCCTCGACGTCGAGGCCGACCCGCTCGCCTTCCTCACCACGGCCGGCCTCGAACCGGGCCCCGAGGTGTCCCTGCTGAAGCAGGCCGACGACCTCATCCGGCACGAGTACGCCGACCCCGCCGTCCGCATGGCCACCGAGGCCCTCATCGACCGGCTGGGACTGGGCCTCGCGGGTCTGGTCAACATCCTCAACCCCGACCGCATCATCCTTGGCGGCCTGCACCGCAGCCTGCTCGGCGCCGACCCCGAGCGGCTGCGGGCGGTGGTCGCCGACCGCAGCCTGTGGGGCCAGAGCGGGGGAGTGCCGATCCTCGCCTGCTCCCTGGACCACAACAGCCTGGTGGGAGCGGCGGAGCTGGCCTGGCAGCCGGTGCTGGACGATCCCCTGGGAGCGCTCGCGGAGGTCTGAGACCTGTCGGCCGTGGCGCAGGGGCGTCGCCTCTCAGGCCCACTCCGCGGAGAAGGCGCGCCACGCGTTCTCCGTCAGCATCCGCTCCACCACCTTCGCGCCCACCTCCGGTGCGAGCCTCGGCCGCACCCGGCGCAGCAGATACGGCATCCCCGGGCCGCCGCTCACCGAGCGCGCCCCCGCCGTGGTGGTGTCGCCGCCGAGGAGCAGCCGGTCCCCGAATCCGGCCTCCGCGAGCTCCCGTACGGCGTCGGGCATGCGCCAGTCGGTGGCGTGGTGGGCCCGTGAGGGGCCGTCGAAGGCGAGGTAGGCGCCCGCCTCGGCGACCTGGCGGTGCACCACGAGGTCGGGGGAGCGGTTGAGGTGCCCGAGGATCACCCGGTGCGGCGGCACGCCCAACTCCCCGCACAGCAGGTCCAGTACGTCCAGTGCGCCCGTGCCCAGCTCCAGGTGGACGGCGACGGGCGCCCCGGTTGCGTGCTGGGCCTCGGCCGCGGCGGCCATGGTCCAGCGGGCGTGCGCGTCCAGCGCGTGGAAACCGCCCGCGACCTTGACGAAGCCCGCACGGACGCCCGACGTGCCGATGCCCGCCGTCAGTTCGGCGACGAAGACCTCCGCGAGCCGCCCGCGCAGCCGCTCCAGCGTCCCCTCGCCGTAGTGACCGGCCTGGTGCAGCCCCGTGGCGGCCACGACGTGCACCCCGCTGTCCCGGGCGAGCGAGGGCAGATCGGCGGCCCGGCGCCCCAGCCCGTACGGCGTCCACTGCATGACGCAGCCCCCGCCCTGCGCGCGGAAAGCGGCCAGCTCGGCCCGCGCCGCCGCGGCGTCCCGCAGCTCGTTGCCGGGCAGCAGGGGAGTCGAGAGGAACAGGTGATCATGGGCGTCGCACACGCCCAGCCGCTCGGGAAGGACGTCCCCCAGCACGGTACGGACCGTGCTCACCACTGACGCCCCCGGGGCAGCGACCGCCGCTGCGGCGCGGACAGGTGCAGCACCTCGAACACCTCGCCCACCGCCTCGGCCGGGACGTCCGCCCAGAGCGAGAAGTGGACCAGCTCCCAGCGCGCGGTGTCGACGGCAGCCGCCGCGCACACCGCCCCGTCCCCGGCGGCCAGCCGCCCCGCCTCGCGCACCGCGTCCCCGACCGCCTCCGACAGCACCGCGCCCTGCGGCACGGGCACGCTGCTGCGCACCGCCACGCGCGCGGGTGCGTCGGCATCCACGCCCTCCTCGTACGCCAGCCCCGTCCACTGCCGCACGGCGGGCCGCCCGAAGTCGTCGCTGAGGCGCTGGAATCCGCCTCCCCACAGGAAGGAGTTCATGCCCTCCATGGTGCGCCAGAGGTAGAACGGCGCGTACTGGTTCACGGGAGATCCGTGCACCCCGCGCTCGCGGAGCAGATACGCCTTGAGTCCCAGGCCCTCCCAGTCGTCCAGCAGATGGCCGAGACGTGCCACACGCGCGCGGACGATGTCCATGTCGTAGTCGGCGGGCAGGGTGGCCTCGTACTGCATGGCGTGCACCGGTTCAGTCCTCCCGGCCCGCCGGGGCGAGCAGGGCGAGCAGGCCCCGCACCCCCGCGTCGAAGGCGGCCGGGGAACCGGACGCGCGCGCCAGGACGTACCCGCCCTGCACGGTCGAGACGATCGTCGCGGCGATCTCCGCACCGTCCAGATGCGGGGGGAACTGGCCCTGTTCCCGGCCCTCCTCGACCAGTTCGGCCAGCCGTGTGCGGAGCCTGCCCAGCGTCTCGTCGACAGGTGCGCGCAGCGCGTCGCTGGCGATCACGTCCGGGTCCATCGTCAGCCGGCCGACCGGGCAGCCGCGCAGCACGTCGCGCTCGCGCCGCAGATACGCCGCGATGCGCTCGTAGGGCGTGCCCGGCCCGCCGAGCACCGCCTCGGCGGTGGCCCACATCTCGTCCGCGGTCCGCCGGATCGCGGCCAGGGCGAGGTCGGGCTTGCCCTGGAAGTGGTGGTACATGCTGCCCTGGCCGGCGCCCGCGCGCTCCAGGATCGCCTTGGGGCTGGTGCCCACGTAGCCGCGTTCCCACAACAGCTCACGGGTGGACTCGATCAGTCGCTCCGAGGTGCTCATGAGGTCACTGTACATACTGGTAGTTACAGAGATCCAGGCCGGTGCCGCCCCGGGTCCTGGAGCAGCCGCCGGATGCTCATCCACTCCCCGCGAGGTACCCCCACTGCCCTCGGGGGGACGACGACCCGGGCCGCCCGCGGCGGGAGGCTCGAAGGCATCGACGTACGCCCCCGACCGAGACGACTGGAGACGACCCGCCATGCAGACACTCGCCCACGGATACGGCGGCCCCGGCCCGTGGATCCTGTTCTTCCCGCTGATCTGGGCCGCCGTGATCCTCGGGGCCGTGACCCTGGCACGCCGCACCGTATGGCGCGGCCGCCGCGCGCCCTGGCACCCGGCCCACGTCGCCCGCCCGGCCGGCGACTCGCCCCTCGCCGTCCTCGGCCGGCGCTTCGCCGCCGGTGAGATCGACGAGGACGAGTACTGGCGCCGACTGTCCGTCCTCGACGAGCAGTTCGGCCGCGGCGCCGGGCGCGAGGAGGTCTGACGCCCCGCCGGACTCGACCCGACGCCCGCCGGTGCCGCGCGGTGCCGCCGCTCAGCGCGCGGCGCGTGGTGCGCTCACCGCCCGGTCAGCCGGCAACGGCCGACCGGGCGGGAGTGTGTTCGGGCGCCCGGCCGACCGGTTCGACCTCCGCGAAGCGGCGCACCGGTTCCGTGAGCGTGCGGCGGGCGGGGTGCGGGGGTGCCTTCACGGCGGGCGTCGTCGTGGGCAGCGTGAACCACACGATCTTCCCGTTGTCGCCGTCCGGCCGCACGCCCCAGCTCTCGCTCATCGCCGCCACCATGGCGAGTCCGCGTCCGCAGGTGGCCAGCGGGTCCGCGTCGGCCACGACGGGCAGGCGGGGGTCACGGTCGTGCACGGAGACGGTGAGGCGGTCGAGCAGGAGCTCGATCTCGACGGTGCAGGTCTTGTCGGGCTGGGCGTGCCGGTGGACGTTCGAGAGCAACTCGGTCACACCGAGCGCCGCTCGGTCTATCAGGGGATCCAGATGCCAGTAGCGCAACTGCGCAGATACGATTCTGCGGACCTGGCCGATCCGCGACGGCAGGGCTTGGAGCTCCACCGTGCAGTGCCTGCTTGGGTGACTGATCACGGCTGCGACTCCCCGACGTGAGGTCCGGAAGAACACGGAGTTCGGATCCAGCAGCGCCTGCGTGAAAACGGCCGCCTGCTGTCGTGTCCGGCGGGCTGGTTCGCAGCGTTATCGCCGGTAAACCCAGAGTGACGTGAGACCAGAGTGGCGCAAGGGGTGTGAGGCCGCAACTCGCGGTGTTCCGTACGGGGGGTGGGGCCGTCGCGTCTCGGCCACATCGCTGGCCGCCCCCTGCCGGCGCGGGTGCGCATCGGCCGGCGCCGCCGGCGCCGTCCACCGGAACCGCCCGACCGCGGCTCGCGGTGTCGGTCCGTGCCGCCCCACTTCGGTGCGCGCCGTCCGACGGAGGCGGGCCGTCGCGGCTGGTGCCGTCCGGCGATGGCGGCGTGGGTCGGTTGGTGCCGTCCGGCGATGGCGGTGTGGGTCGGTTGGTGCCGTTCGGCGATGGCGGCGTGCGTCGGCTTGTGCCGCCGGTTCGTGCCTGCCCGTGCGGGCATGTGCCGTCTGCCGGGTCCGGCTCCCCGCGGGTCGCGCCGTCCGGCGGGGCCGCGCCACCTCGGCTCGCGCCCGTGCATCGGCTCGCGGCGCTGGTCCTTGGCCGTCCCTGCGCGTACGTGCCTCCTGTCGGCGCCGGTGCGCTGCGGGTCGCCCCGCCCACCGGAGGCCGCACGCCCCGGCGAACGCCCGCTGTCCGGGCCTGTCCGTACGCGTACGCGCTTCCTGTCGGCGCCGGTGCGCTGCGGGTCGCCCCGCCCACCGGAGGCCGCACGCCCCGGCGAACGCCCGCTGTCCGGGCCTGGCCGTGCGCGTGCGGGTCGGACGGCGGTGTCCGTCGGCACCGGTCCGAGGCCGGCCCTGTGCGGCCCGCGGTGTCGGGTCCCGCTCAGGTGCCGCGCCCCGCCGCCCTGCGGACGGCCTCGATGAACCGGCGTGCCGCGGGCGGCCCCGGCTCGCCCGGGGCGGGGTCCCCTTCGCCCAGGGTCAGCACGTACCGCTTGCCGTTGAGGTCGGCCAGTGCCCGGTCCCCGGCCGCGAACCACGGCCGCGACGCCCGCACGGCCTGCACCGGGGCGCTGTCGATCTCGCTGCCGTAGCTCGTGAGCAGCTCGACCCGGCCGCCGCTGATCCGGACCTGCCCGGCCCGGGTGAGTGAGCGCAGTCCCTGTCCGATGCGCACGCCCAAGGCCGTGAACTCCGACTCCGCCATGCCCTCCCGCCCCCTCGTCGCCTGCGGGTCCTCTTCCGGGTGTCCGTCGCACCCGGTGCAGTCTGCACGGCCCCGCAGTCGCGCACCAGTGCGCACGTCACCGAGGCATAGGCCACCCGGTGCACTCACGTGAATGCGCCCCCGAGGAGCGCGCCGCCCCGCGGTGAGGTGCCCGGCCGCGGGGTCCGCGGCGCACCGGTACCCCACCCCGCCCCCATCACCCCCCTTTGAGCGCCCCAAAGATGCGTTTATGCAGGTGAGAAGCGTGCGCAAGCTGCTTATGATCGGTGTGTCGGCCGCGTGAACCGCCGTCGGCGTGCAGCCCCTAAGGAGCCCCGCCGTGACCATCCCCCAGCAGACCCGGACCGGCGCCACCCTCGACGTCGACCGCACCGACTCCGCCTATCGCGTCTGGCTCAAGGACGCCGTGCGCAAGGTCCAGGCCGACGCCAACCGCTCGGCCGACACGCACCTCCTGCGCTTCCCGCTGCCGGAGCACTGGGGCATCGACCTCTACCTCAAGGACGAGTCGACCCACCCCACCGGCAGCCTCAAGCACCGCCTCGCCCGCTCGCTGTTCCTCTACGGCCTGTGCAACGGCTGGATCCGTCCGGACCGTCCGGTGATCGAGGCGTCCAGCGGTTCGACGGCCGTCTCCGAGGCGTACTTCGCGAAGCTGATCGGCGTCCCCTTCATCGCGGTGATGCCCCGCACGACGAGTGCCGAGAAGTGCCGTCTGATCGAATTCCACGGCGGCCGCTGCCACTTCGTGGACGACTCCCGCAAGATGTACGAGGAGTCGGCCCGCCTCGCGGCCGAGACCGGCGGCCACTACATGGACCAGTTCACCTACGCGGAACGGGCCACGGACTGGCGCGGCAACAACAACATCGCCGAATCCATCTTCCGTCAGCTGGAGTTGGAGCGGTTCCCGGAGCCCGCGTGGATCGTCGCCACGGCCGGCACCGGCGGCACCTCCGCGACGATCGCGCGCTACGTCCACTACATGCAGTTCGACACGCGCGTCTGCGTCGCCGACCCGGACAACTCCTGCTTCTTCGAGGGCTGGACGACCGGCGACCCGGACGTCACCTGCGACTGCGGCTCCCGCATCGAGGGCATCGGCCGCCCCCGGATGGAACCGAGCTTCGTGCCCGGCGCGATCGACCGGATGATGAAGGTGCCGGACGCGGCGAGCGTCGCCGCCGTGCGCGCCCTGGAGCAGGGCATCGGCCGCAAGGCGGGCGGCTCGACGGGCACCGGGCTGTGGAGCGCCCTGAAGATCGTCGCCGAGATGGTCGCCGAGGGCCGTACGGGCAGCGTGGTCACCCTGCTGTGCGACCCGGGCGACCGCTACCTCGACAAGTACTACTCGGACGCCTGGCTCGCCGAACAGGGCCTGGACATCGCCCCGTACAGTGCCGCCATCGACTCGCTGCTCGCCACGGGCGTCTGGCCGGACTGAGCCGCACCGCCCCCGGGCGGACTTCCGGCTCCCTACCCGGCCAGCCGCCGGTCCAGCGCCGTCACCGCGTCGCGGAACGCCCGCGCGAGGCCCGGCCGCGCCAGCCTCAGCACCCCGCGGAACGCCACAGGCCCGTCGGCCGCGAACGTCCACTGCACCCGCGTACCGGTCCCCGCGGGCGTGAGCCGCCACTCCTCGACGAGCGCGCGGACGCCCGGCGCGTTGGTCTCGTCGACGCGATACGCGTACACCTCGGGCGCCTTGGCCACGAGGACGGTCTCGGCGAACCGCGTACCGCCCCGCAGCCTGACCTCCCGCCCGGCGCCGTCCTCGGTCGGCCGGGCCAGCGTCACGGCCGAGAACCACCGCGGCCAGTCGGTCACGTCCTCGGCCAGCGCCCGGAAGACGGACTCGGGGGAAGCGGTGATCCGCCGTGCGAAGACCAGCCGTACCGGAGCGGACCGGGCGAAGTCGACCTCCACCGGACGCAGTCGGCGCGCCATGCGAAACCCCCTGTGCGACGGGCGGTGACCGGGCCGCTCACCCTAGTGGGCACCGCGCCGCGTGTCTGCGCCGCGTGGGCGCCGCGCACGGGCTCAGAGCTCGTCGGCGCCCTCGTCCTCGCCCGCCACGATCAGCTGCCGCAGATGCTCCGCGATCTCCTCGCGCGCCTCGTCGGCCAGCCCGGAGTCGGTCACCAGCGTGTCCACCTGGTCCAGCGTCGCGAACGAACTGAGCCCCACGGTGCCCCACTTGGTGTGGTCGGCGACCACCACGACCCGCCGGGCCGACTGCACCAGCCGCCGGTTGGTCTCGGCCTCGGCGAGGTTCGGCGTCGACAGACCTGCCTCCGCCGATATCCCGTGCACGCCGAGGAACAGCACGTCGAAGTGGAGCGTGGCGACGGCCTGGTCGGCGACCGGCCCCACCAGGGAGTCGGAGGGCGTGCGCACCCCGCCGGTCAGCACGACGGTGGCGGCGCCCTGCCGCTGTCCCGAGGAGCGCTGCGCCGAGTGGAAGACGTCGGCCACGCGCACCGAGTTCGTGACCACGGTGAGGTCGGCGACCTCCTGCAGATGATGCGCCAGCGCGTACGTCGTCGTACCGCCCGACAGCGCGATCGCGGAGCCCGGCGCGACCAGCTGGGCGGCGGCCTTCGCGATGTCCTCCTTGGCGCTGAGCTCCAGGCCCGACTTGGCCTCGAAGCCCGGCTCGTGCGTGCTCGCCTCCAGCACCGGCACGGCACCGCCGTGCACCTTCTCCAGGACGCCCTGGCGGGCCAGCGAGTCCAGATCGCGGCGGACGGTCATGTCGGACACGCCGAGCTTGCGGGTCAGCTCGTTGACGCGTACGCCGCCGCGCCGCCGCACCTCGTCCAGGATCAGGGCGCGCCGCTGCTCCGCGAGGAGGTTCTGATTCTCACTCACGTACGCTCCGGTCCTTTCCTCAAGCCGTCCTGCACACCCTCGCACCTGCTCCCACTAGGCCATTCTCGCGCGCCCGGCGCGTGGGCGTCCCATATTCGCACGGCTTGGCCGGAGCCGCGCCACCGGTTGCGCGACGCGCACATGTCACCTGCGTCCCATCCGGCGCTCGCCCCTCACACGGATCGGGGAGATTCCGTGACGAGGGGTGTGCAAGCCCTCCGGACGGGAGATCCTGGTGCCGCATGGACATGCCGACGGCGCGTCCCGGGGGAAGTGCGAAGGACACGGGGGAAGTGCGGACAGTGGAGAGCGCGCAGGAACGCGGCCTGGACGGCCGGGACGGGCTGGACGGGCGGAACGACGGGGCGGCCGGTCCCGCGACACGGGCGGCGGGGACCGGGGCCACCCTGGAACTGCTGGTCCACGGCGTGGGCGGCGCGACGCCCGAGCACATGCTGGACGACCCCCGCACCGTACGGGTCTCCGGCGACGACACGGCGGCCGTCTTCCGCCGCGCCGACGACGTGGACGCGGAGGACCGCCCCGCCGGCCGCGAGAGCGGCGACCGCCGCCCGGTGCCGGAGGCCTACGTCTGGTGCAACCTGACCTCCGGGAACGGGGCGCGAGCCCTGTGGCTGCTGTTACTCCCGTTCATGGTGGCCAACCTCGCCCACTGGATGCGCCCCTCGGCCCGCGACCGGGCGGCGACGATCCGCCTGTACGGACTGCTGGTGCGGCTCGTCGGTCTCAGCCTCACCGTGCTGCTGGTCGCGGCCGCCTGCGAGGTCGCCCTGGACCTCACGGCCTGGCAGTGCGCCGGCACGCGCGCGTGCGCCGAACGGCACACCTGGCTGGGTTTCCTGTCGCCCACCGCGTCCGGCGACGGCTGGTGGAGCCCGCCGGGCCGCCGCCTCGCCCTCGCCTCCCTGGTGCCTGCCGCCCTGGTCGGCCTGCTCTGGTACCTCTCCCGGCGCACCTGGAGCGCGTACGAGTCGGAGCAGCCGCTCGTCCGTGAATCCGACGAGCACGCCCGCAGCGCGCTCGGCCGCCCCGGCTTCTGGTACGGCAGGCGCCTGGTCGCCCGGCTGCGTGGCGCCCACACCGCCGCCGGTCTGCTCACGGTGGCCGCCGCCGTCGTCCAGGCCGCCGCCCGCCACGACCGCGAGGCGGGCGGCCCGGCCGTCCTGGAGACGCTGGGCCGGGCGCTGGAGGTGGCGCTGGTCCTCGCCGCGGCCGCGGTGGTCGTGGTGGTCTGCCGGCGCGGCCGCAGCGAGAAGCACCTCGACCGCGAGATCGACGCCTCCTTCGTACGGCACCTGCCGCTCGCCTCCCTCGTCCTGCTCGCCCTGACCCTGGTGTACGCCTGCTGGGACCGCCCGGCATGGGAATCGGCCGGCCGGCTGCCGGGCGACGCGGCCTTCGGCGGCCTCGCACTGGCCCAGGGCCTGCTGGTGATCGTCCTCGCGGTCGTCGCCCACCTGCTGTACCGCAGCGACCCCGACCCGCGCACCGCGATGCGCGGCCTGGCCGGACCCGCCGTCGCGATGCTGGCCTGCGCGCTGGGCGGCGTGATGTCCGGCGGCGTGTCCCAGCGGGTCGCCGACTGGCTGGACGGCACCCGGGCCTCCCTGTCAGGACCGCCGGTCGTGCTGACCTGGCAGGCGTCGGTGATCCCCGCGCTGCTCGTGGTCCTGGTGCTGCTGGCCGGCTGGCAGGCCTCGCGCACCCTGCGGCTGGCCCGCGCCGAACGCGCCGTCGTCGAGAGGGACTACGCGGGAGAGGCCAAGGACCCGGACCGCACCCGCCGTATCGCCCGCACCCGCGCGATGGCCACGCTCACCGACCGCGGCCCCCTCTTCATCGCGGCCGTCTCCGCCGTCTCCCTGATCCTCGGCACCGGCGCGCTGGTCGGCGCGATGGCGACGGACAAAACCCCCGGCGCGGCCGCGCGGCACACCCACCCGTTCGTCCACGGCGCCGCCGACACCTCCCAGGCGCTCGGCTCCTGGCTGGTCGGCTTCGGCTTCATCCTGTTCGTCACCCTGGGCCGGCGCGCCTACAAGGACATGTCCGCGCGGCGCACCGTCGGTGTCCTGTGGGACGTCGGCACCTTCTGGCCGCGCGCCGCCCACCCCTTCTCCCCGCCCTGCTACGCGGAGCGCGCGGTGCCGGACCTGACCTGGCGCATCACCACCTGGACCCGCACCACGGGCGGCCGGCTGGTGATCTCCGGCCACTCGCAGGGCAGCGTCCTCGCCGCCGCTGCGGCCTGGCAGTTGACCCCGGCCGTGCGCAGCCGGGTCGCGCTGCTGACGTACGGCTCACCGCTGGAGCGGCTGTACGGTCGTTGGTTCCCCGCCCACTTCGGCCCGGCCTCGCTCGCCGCGCTGCACGAGGAGGTCGACTGCTGGCGCAACCTGTACCGGCTCACCGACCCGATCGGTGGCCCCGTGCGGGTGTCCGCCGGCGACGGTCCGCAGGTCGACTGCGAGCCGATGCGGGATCCCATGGCCCACGCCCGCAGCGACCTCCACCCGCTGCCCGCCCCGATCCTCGGCCACTCCGACTACCAGGCCGATCCGACCTTCGACCGCGAGCGCGGCCACCTGCTCGACCGGCTCGGCCCGGGGCTGCCGGCCCAGCGCCCCGGGGACCCGCCCGGACCGGCCGGGCTCAGGTGAGGTCGGGCAGATCCTGCGCGTACAGCAGGGTCAGCTCGTCCGTGCTCGGCTCGTCGACCTGGGCGACACGGCTCGCGTGGCGTTCCACCATCGCCTCGAAGGTCTGCCGCGCGGTGCGGCCGTTGCCGAACGCGGGGCCCTTCGGGACGGCCGTGAAGTACTTCAGCAGCGCCTCCGCGGCGCCCGGCGCCAGCCGGTACTCGTGCTCCTCCGCCTGCTGCTCGACGATCCGCAGCAGCTCCTCGGGGCCGTAGTCGCTGAAGGTGATGGTGCGTGAGAAGCGGGACGCCACACCGGGGTTGACGGACAGGAAGCGCTCCATCTCCGCCGTGTAGCCCGCGACGATCACCACCACCGCGTCCCGCTGGTCCTCCATCAGCTTCACGAGCGTGTCGATGGCCTCCTTGCCGAAGTCCCGGCCCGCGTCCTCGGGGGACAGCGCGTACGCCTCGTCGATGAACAGCACGCCGCCACGCGCCCGTTCGAAGGCCTCCTGGGTGCGGATGGCCGTCGAGCCGATGTGCTCGCCGACCAGATCGACACGGGACACCTCCACCAGGTGGCCCTTGTCCAGCACCCCGAGCGAGGCGAGGATCTCGCCGTACAGCCGGGCGACCGTGGTCTTCCCGGTGCCGGGGGAGCCCGTGAAGACCAGGTGCCGCTTGACCGACGCGGCCTTGAGGCCCGCCTGTTGGCGGCGCCGGCCCACCTCGATCATGTCGGTGAGCGCCCGCACCTCGCGCTTGACGCTGTCCAGGCCCACCAGGGCGTCCAGTTCGCCGAGGACGGCCTTGGAGGTCCGGGCGGGTGGCTGCGGCTCGGCGGCACCGGCCGGCGGCTCCTGCTCGGTCGTGCGCTGCCCGGGGATCGCGCCCAGCAGCCCCGGCGTGCGACCGGTGGTCTGGACGGCCGGCTCGGGGGGCGCCGTCGGGGTGCGCAGCCCCGCGCTCTCGTCGCTGGTGCAGTCCTCCACGACGGGTCCGGTGCCCGACTCGGCGTCGGGAGCGCCCTCCGCGAACTCGTAACCGCCGCGCGCGCACCGCTCCGTGCGGCACTTGCGGAGCGTCGAGCGGCAGCCGTCGAGGACATGGAAGCCGTACCCGCCGCTGCCGCGCACCTGACAGTTCAGGAAGCTGCCGCGCCCGCCCGCCGACACGTAGAAACCGGCCTCGGCGGGGGAGTCGACGGTGCACCGCTCGATGGTGGGGTCGGCGCCCTTGGTGACGATCACCCCGGTCTGGGTGCCGTCCAGCGTGCAGTTGGCGAGCGTGCCGCCGCTGCCGTGGTCGCGGAACCACGCGCCGGTCGCGGCGTCCCTGATCCGGCAGTCGTCGAGCTGCGCGGTCGCGCCGTCGCTCACCGACACGGCCGTGTTGCGTACCTGGAAGAGGTCGCTGTCGACGACGTCCGCGCGCGAGCCGCGGTCGAGGACGAACAGCGCGTCGGGCACGTCGTGCACCCGGCAGGAGTCCAGCACCGCCGTGGCGCCGTCGCTGACCCACACCGCCGGGTAGTCGCCGGTGCTGTCGAAGATCTCGCACTGGTTGGCGTCCACGCGGGTGCCCGGGTCCCAGACCGACAGGCCGTTGCGCCCGAACTGGCGCACGCTGGTGCGGGTCAGTGTGAGGACGGAGCGGGAGCGCAGGTCGACCGCGTTCTCCGGGATGTCGTGGATACGGCAGTCGGCGAGGGTGAGCACCGCGTCCGTGTCGAGGGTGACCCCGTCGGCCGTGGTGCGGTGGACGTCGCAGTCGGTGAGGTGGGCCGTGGCCCGGCCGGTGATCTGGACACCGCTGCCGCGGACCTCGTACACCTCGCACCCCACGGCCTCCAGCGCGGAGTTCTCCCCGGTCGCGGTGAGGCCCGAACCGGCGGCGTGGTGCACCCGGCAGCGCTCCAGGCGCGGATGCCCGCCGCCGCGCACCGCCACGCCCGCCTGTCCGGCGGCGACGACCTCGCAGTCCTCGAACACCCCTGAGCCGCCGTCGACCACGGCGATCCCGATGCCCGCCGGGTTGTCGACGGTGCACCGCCGCACCGTCGGCCGGGCGCTGCCGCGGACCTCGATCCCGGCGGCGGACCGTGTGACGACCCGGACGTCGGTCAGCTCCGGTGTGCCCTCCTCGACGAGCAGCGCGGGCGCCGCCGCGTCCTGGCCCTCCACGAGCAGGTCCTGGATCACCGCGGAGGCGCGCACGGTGAGCGGCACCCCGTCGACGGGCGCGATCCGCACCGAGCCGGGGGAGCCCTCGGGTCCGCGCAGGGTCACCGCCCGCTGCACGACGAGGTTCTCCCGGTAGGTCCCCGGGGCGACGGTGAGGACGTCACCGTCCGCCGCGGCCTCCAGGGCGGCGGCGAGCGAGGCGTACTCACCTGTGCGGCGCCGCCACCGCGACGTACCGGCGTGCGTCACCTGGACCGTGCCCTGTGCCATGGCGTTGCTGTGCCCCCACCTCGGTCGTACTGATGGCTCGATCGCCCTCGGGACACCACTGCCCCGGAAGCTAGCTCGTGCGCAGGTCGATGCCGAAACGCACTTCGGCCGGTCCACCGTAGCGTGCGCGCGGACGCCGCATTGACCGGAGCCGGAAGGCCGTCAGCTGCCGGTGCCGGTCCTGCCCCAGTCCGGGCCCGCCCGGTCCCATGCCTGGTCCCAACGCGCGTACCGGCGAAGGACCATGCGCCACACCACGAGCCGTCTGCCGCCCTCGACCAGGCACACGGTCAGCAGCGCGGCGCCGAACCCGGCGAGCACGGCGTGCGTCGTCGCCGTCGCGGAATCCAGCGGGCGCGCCGCCGTGCGCCCCTGCGCGTCGGTCCAGAGCGCGAACCGGTCACCCGGCTCCGGATCCCTGAGCCGGGCGGTGACCGGACCGCTGCGCCCGGTGCCGTCCGGGGCGGTCCAGCGGGCCTGCACACGTGACCTGTTGTCCCGCACGGCCGTCTCGGGATCGGCGGCGAGCGCGGACCGCTCCAGCTTCCGCACCACCGTGGCGGTCACCAGCCGCCGGGACTCCTCCTGCTCCCGGACCGCCCGCTGGAGGTCCTCCTGGGCGGCGGAGCCCGCGAGAGCGCCGATCACGGGCGCGACGAGGAGTATCAGCAGCAGGGCGGCCAGTGCCACCCACGCCTCCATGAGATCGGTAGCTCGGCACAGCGGATTGTGCCGCCAGTGCCACAGACCGCGAACAGCGCGCATCCTGCCGCCCCCCTTCCCGCTCCATGACAACCCCCGGCGGAGCCGTTCGCCCGCGTCACCGCTCGAAGAGAGAGCGATGTCACGGGCGTCCCCCTACCTCTTACGAACGCCTCACGTGAAATCCAACGCCCGGGTCCCGCCGCCGGGTTCCCGCCCGGCCCGCCGCCGGCGACGTCGCTCAGTCGAGGACGCGCACCGGGTCGCCGACGCGGATCGTGCCCAGGGACCGGGGCACGAGATGCTGCCCGAAGATCAGGCTGCCGCCGATCCGGCGGTGCCGTCCGAGCGTGCGCAGGGGCTCCCGGCCGCGTGCGGCGGTTTCCTGGTCGGTCGTGGTCACGACGCAGCGGCCGCACATTTTGGCGACGCGGAACTCGACCTCGCCGACGGCGATGCGCCGCCAGCCGTCCTCGGCCCAGGGCGCGGTGCCCCCGACGACGACGTTGGGCCGGAACCGGTTCATCGGCAGGGGGCCCTCCTCGGCCAGACCGTCCTCGGCGATCAGCGAGTTGAGGGCGTCGAGCGAGGCGGCCGAGGTGAGCAGCAGCGGGCAGGCGTCGGCGAACGAGACCGTCTCGCCGGGCAGCGCGTAGCCCGGGTCCACCGGCCGGCGCGTGGCCGGGTCGTCCATGTGGACCAGACGCGCGGGCACCCCGAGATAGGCACTGCACCAGGCGTGCGCGAAGTCGCCGGCGAGGACCCCCTCCACCTTGGTGCCGAAGATGTCCAGCGTGACCGTGCCCGCCGCCTCCGGGACGGGCACGGTCAACGGCTCCAGGCCGGGGCCGGACAGCTGGACGCCGCCGGGCACGAGCTCGGCGGCGGCGAGCGCGAGGCGCGGCTGCTGGCGTTGGGTGACGACCTTTCCCCCGTCGTCGATCAGCACCCAGCGTCTGTCCCCGGCCAGCCCCCAGGGCTCCACGACGGCCTCACGGGGTGCCTGGCCCCGGAACGCCTTGACCGGATGGACGTGAATCGACAGCAGCTCCGCGTTCCCCATGAGGCCATCGTGCCAGTCGGCGCCGACGACCTCACCGAAGGATCAGTAACCCCGGTACTGCTGGTTGTTGTACGGGTCCTGGTACGGCGCCGGGTTGGGCCGGGGAGCCGCCGGGCGCATCGCCTCGTACCCCGTGCCGCCGGGCGCCGCGGGGCGCGGCTGCTGCGGGCCGGGGTAACCGCGCGGCGGGCCCGCCTGCTGCGGGATGTACGCCGTCGGCGCCTGCTGCAGCGGTGCGGGCTGCTGCGCCTGGGGGTAGCCGTACGAGGGCTGCGAGGGGGCCGCCGGGAGGGCGGGCAGCGCGGACGGGAGGGCGGGCAGGTGGCTGTTCGGCGCCAGGTGGCTGCCCGGGGTGTCGTACGCGGCGGGAACCCGGATCGGGGCGATCTGCGGGGTGCCCCGTTCGGCCACGAGCGAGTCGTAGATCGGGGTGTCCGGGAAGGAGGCGGAGTAGTAGCCGCCGCCATAGGTGGAGCGGGGGGAGGTCATGGCACATAAGTTAAGCCCACGATGTGCTGGTTGGGGAGACCGATAAGAGGGTTCTTTTCCGTGTCGGCGGTGACGTGGGATCCCCAATGCGAGCGAACTTGGGAAAAAAGGGCACCACGCGGTGTTCGGATCGTGTAAAGGCTCAGTTCCCAGGGGGTTACCGGCGGTTGACCACCCGTCTTTTCGCACTCCTCATGGGCGTCCGCCGTCGTGGGCAATACGTTGGGAGGCGCGACGAACGCGACGCGATGCCGGGGCCTGAGACCTGGCGTGGTGACTGCTGATGGGGGCGGACATGTCAATGCCGAAGGGATCCAACGTCCCGGTGCCGACGACGGCGCTGCGGGTGGAACTGGGGTGGCGCTCCGGGCCGGGTGTGCCCGACACCGACGCCTCGGCGCTGCTGCTGGTGGGCGGCAAGGTCCGCTCGGACGCGGACTTCGTCTTCTACAACCAGCCGCAGCACTCCTCCGGGGCGATCCGGCACGAGGGCAAGCGGGACGACGGCGGCCGGGTCACCGACACCCTGGTCGTCGACCTCACGCGCGTGGAGCCGGCCATCGAGACGGTGGTGCTCGTCGCCTCCGCCGACGGCGGGACGTTCGCCCAGGTACCGGGGCTCTACATCGAGGTCAAGGACGCCGGCCGGGGAACCGTGGCGGCCCGGTTCGACAGCGTGGGCGCGACCGTCGAAACGGCGTACGTACTGGGTGAGTTCTACCGGCGCCAGGGCGCCTGGAAGTTCCGCGCCGTCGGTCAGGGGTACAGCAGCGGCCTGGAGGGTCTGGCCACGGACTACGGCATCACCGTGGACGAGCCGCAGCCCACCGCGCCCGTCGCGCCCCCGGTCGCCCCGCCCCGGCCGGCGAACGTCACCCCGCCCCTCCCGGCCCCGCCGCCGGTCTCCCCTCCGGCCCCGCCCGCCCCCGTCCAGCTCACCAAGGTCACGCTCACCAAGGCGTCCCCTTCGGTGTCGCTCACCAAGCAGGGCGGAACGTCGGGTGCCATGCGCGTGAACCTCAACTGGCAGGTGCGCAAACAGTTCTCCGGATGGGGCAGCAAGCGCGGCCGGGCGGTCGCCCTGCACGCGGACCTCGACCTCGACCTGTGTGCCCTGTTCGAACTCAACGACGGCAGCAAGGGCGTCGTCCAGGCCCTGGGCAACACCTTCGGATCGCTGCACCAGCCGCCCTACATCCACCTCGACGGCGACGACCGCACCGGTGCCGTGGCGAGCGGCGAGAACCTCACCATCAACCTCGACCACAAGAACGCGTTCCGGCGCATCCTCGTCTTCGTCACCATCTACGAGGGCGCCCGCTCCTTCGCCGACCTGCACGCCACGGTCACCCTGCACCCGCAGTTCGGCGCGCCGATCGAGTTCTCCCTCGACGAGTGCACGGTCCCCTCCCCGGTGTGCGCGCTCGCGCTCATCACCAACACCGGCCAGGACCTGGTCGTCCAGCGCGAGGCCCGCTACCTGGTCCCCGACCGCGGCGTCAGCATGCAGCGCGCCGTCGACCGCGCCTACGGGTGGGGCATGAACTGGACGCCCGGCCGCAAGTGAGTCCGGTCCGGCTCAGCCCTCGTCGGGGACGGCGTCCGGACGCGTGTAGGTGCGGCCCTTCCAGGCCGCGCCCCGTCCCCGGTAGTGCCGCACCGCCGAGTCGACCGTCATGAGGAGGTACAGGAACGCGGTGAAGGGGAGCAGCGGAGCGAGCCACGGGGGCTGCGCGTAGTAGCGGAGCATGGGCAGGTACGTCCCCGTCATCACGAGCCAGGCCAGCGCGCCCAGCACCGCGGTCGCCATGCTCCCGAGGGCCAGGCCCGCGACGAGCGCGACGGGCGGCACCAGGTACACCACGGCGAGCCCCGCGACCGTACCGGCCAGCAGGAGGGGGTTGTGCCGCAACTGGGCGTAGGCGCTGCGCGCGACCATGCGCCACAGGTCGTGCAGCCGGGGGTAGGGGCGCACGCTGTCCACGCCGTCGGCGAGCCCCAGCCAGATGCGCCCGCCGCTCCGGCGGACCGCCCGTGCGAGCGCCACGTCGTCGATGACGGCGTGCCGGATGGCGTCGGGGATCCTCGCGCGGGCGGCGGCCTCGGCGCGCAGCAGTACGCAGCCGCCCGCCGCGGCCGAGGTCCGCGCGCCCGGCCGCCCGATCCGGCGGAACGGATACAACTGCGCGAAGAAGTAGACGAAGGCCGGTACGACGAGCCGCTCCCACAGGCTCTCGACGCGCAGCCGGGCCATCTGGGAGACGACGTCGAAGCCGCCGCTGTGCGCCGCCGCCACCAGCCGGCGCAGACTGTCCGGCGCGTGCGCGATGTCGGCGTCCGTGAGGAGCAGGTACTCGGGCCCCCGCGCGCGGGCGAGGCCGATGCCGTGGCGGACCGCCCAGAGCTTGCCCGTCCAGCCCGCGGGCGGCTCACCCGGAGAGGACACGGTGAGCGGCAGCCCTCCGTGCCGGCGCGACAGCTCTCGCGCCAGTTCGCCGGTGCCGTCCGTGCTGCCGTCGTCCACCAGGAAGACCTCGGCCCGCCCGGGATAGTCCTGCGCGAGCACCGAGGGCAGGGCGGCAGGGAGCAGACCGGCCTCGTCGCGCGCGGGCACGACGACGCACACGGACGGCCAGACGGCGGGTGGCGTACCAGGGGGAAGGCGAACGTCCGTTCGCCAGAAGAAGCCCTGACAGAGCAGCAGCCACAGCCAGGCGGCGAGAGATCCGGCGACGGTCCACAGGAGGGCGCTCACCCGCGCAGTCTGCCCCACGGGACCGGCCCCGAGAGGCCCATCGTCTATCGTGACCGGGTGAAGATCGCGCTCATGGACTCCGGAATCGGTCTGCTGGCGGCCACCGCAGCGGTACGGCGCCTGCGGCCCGACGCCGATCTCGTGCTCTCCCTCGACCCCGACGGCATGCCCTGGGGCCCCCGCACGCCGGAGGACCTCACCGGGCGCGCCCTGGCCGTCGCCGAGGCGGCCGCCGCGTACCGTCCCGACGCGCTCATCGTCGGCTGCAACACCGCCACCGTGCACGCCCTGACCGCCCTGCGCGCCCGCCTGGAGCCCGCGCTGCCGGTCGTCGGCACGGTACCGGCGATCAAGCCGGCGGCAGCGGGCGGCGGACCGGTCGCGATCTGGGCGACGCCCGCCACCACCGGCAGCCCCTACCAGCGCGGGCTCATCGAGAACTTCGCCGACGGCGTGGACGTCGCCGAGGTGCCCTGCTGGGGTCTGGCGGAGGCGGTCGAACGCGCCGACGAGAGTGCCGTCGACGCCGCGGTCACCGCAGCCGCCGCACTGACCCCGGACGACGTCACGACCGTCGTGCTGGGCTGCACCCACTACGAACTGGTCGCCGAGCGGATCCGCGCCGCGGTGCAGCGCCCCGGCCTGCCCCCGCTCGTCCTGCACGGCTCCGCCGGAGCGGTGGCGGCACAGGCGCTGCGGCGCATCGGCGCGCGTCCCGCCCCCTCCGCGACGCTGCTCGGCACGGTGACCGTGCTGTTGAGCGGGCGCGAGGGCGCGCTGCCCGCGGCCGCCCTGACCTACGAGGAAGGCCGCCTGCTCACGGCCGCCAGCCCCGTGCGGTGACCCCCGGTCACTGACCGGAATCCTTCGGTCCGCACCGGGTCCCGTGCCGGTTCGTCACTGTGCGCGACCCCCTACCCGCGCAGCGAAACCTGAGTAGTCTCAATGGCATGAGGCACCACCCCCACGGCAAGCGCACCTCGCATCCCGACATCTGGACCGGCCGCGCGACCAACCGGGTCCAGTGGTTGCTGGCGCTCGTCGGCGCCGCCTGCCTGGCGCTCGGCATCCAGCTGGCCGTCGCCTCCGCGTGGACGGACGAGGGCCTGGCCCCGCTGGTGATGTCCGTGGTCGGCTGCATCGCCGCCGGACTGCTGGTGCTGTTCGGCACCCTCGCCTTCGTGCACGTCGCGCTGCGGGTGGACAAGGAGTGCCTCGAAGTGCGCTGCGGCCACATCGGAGTGCCGCGTCGGCGCATCCCGTTGTCGCAGGTCGCGGGCGCGAAGTTCGTGCCGCACGTCACCCCGCGCCACTGGGGCGGCTGGGGGTACCGCTGGCGGCCCGAGAAGGGCACCGCGGTCGTCGTGCGCCGCGGTGAGGGTCTGGAGCTGCGGCTGTGGGACGGCCACACCTTCACGATCACCGTGGACGACGCGGAGGCGGCGGTACGGGTCATCAAGGAGCGGCTGCGGCCGACCACGCCTGGAGCCGTGCGCTGAGACCGAGGCGGCCCGAGGCGGCCGCCCGGGTCATGCCGCCGCTACGGCGCACCGACCTGCCCGGCAGGGCGCCGAGGATCACGTCACCAGGCGATCGGTGGGGGCGCTGCCCTCCCGGTCGGCCGGTTCCGGCGTCAGCGGACGGGCCGTGGCCAGCCCCGCCAGCAGGCCGGCGCCCACCGACACCGCCGTGAAGCTGAGCGCGTTGCCCACCGCGGCGATGGCCGCGAGCGCCGTCAGCGCCGCGCCCGCGCTCAGCGCGACCGGCGTCGGCCGTGCCGTGCGCCACAGCGCGTAGAGCACCCAGCAGAAGGCGGCGGCCAGCAGCGTCACTCCAATGGCCCCCTGTTCGGCCGCCTGCTGAAGCACCGCGGAGTGCGGCTTGCCGTCGGACAGCGCGGACGCCGCCGAGGTCGCGCTGAGCTCACCGAAACGCCCCGGTCCTGCCCCGAGGGCGGGGTCCTGGCGGGCGAGTGCCAGCGCGTCGCGCCACAGCTCCACCCGGTGCCGGGTCAGCGGACCCTCCAAGGCGGAGGCCGGTCCCGCGGGCAGCACGCCGGCGGCGACCGCCCAGGTCAGGCCGGTCACGGACGCCGCCACCACGGCCAGGCCGGAGAGGCCGACCCCCCGGTGCCCCATCCGCCCGGCCGCCAGCGAGCAGAGCAGCACCCCCGCACAGGCGACGAACCCGGTGATCGTGCCGAGCACGGCCGCGGTCGCCACGATCCCGGCCGCCACCGCCCACAGGGCCGTGCGCAGCACCGGGACGGCCGTGGACCAGGCGGCGCAGCACGCGGCGCCGGTCGCCAGCGTGAGCAGGGCGGCCGTGGCACCCGCGTGCCCCAGCGGCACACCGGGGGGCGGCCCCGGGGAGAGGTGCGGAACGGCGATCGTCAGCACGCCTCCCGCCAGCGCGCCGGTCAAGGGTGCGGCAACCGGCGCGATCGCCCCGCTCATGCGGCCCGCCGCATAGCCGGCCGTGACGGCCAGCACCGCCAGCAGCACGCCTTCGGGGCGCCCACCGTGCACGGCCGCCGTGATCAGCGACCACAGCGCGCAGGCACCGAGCGCGACGACCCCCACCGCGTCGGAGGCGCTGCGTCTCTCGTCGTCGGCCTGCGCATCGGCCACAGACGTCACTCCCGTGGACCCCACCCGTCCCCCCGCGACCGGCCGTTCTCCCGACCTGTACGGGCCCGGGCCGTCCCGCCGCGCGACCTGGGCTCGGCCACACCGTAACGGCTTGTGGGCGGTTTGTGGATGTGTCGCACCGACTTGTGCAGAAACGATGTGGCCGACGAGGCGGGGGGCGTCCCGGCCACGCTGTCGGCTTCACAGCGGGCCCCCGTAGACTCCCGGAGTGACCGTCACCGCAACCTCCGTGGACGAGTCGGACGCCGCGACCCCGCGCACCGCGACCCAGTCGCGCGCCGCGCGATCGCTGCGCGCCCTTGTCCCGGCCGCCGCAGCGGCGCTCTCCGGAGTGCTCCTCTATGTCAGCTTCCCGCCCCGCACCCTGTGGTGGCTGGCCCTGCCCGCCTTCGCCGTCCTCGGCTGGGTGCTGCGCGGCCGGAGCTGGAAGGCGGCCTTCGGTCTCGGCTATCTCTTCGGTCTCGGCTTCCTGCTGCCCCTTCTGGTGTGGACCGGCGTGGAGGTCGGCCCCGGCCCCTGGCTCGCGCTGGTGGTGATCGAGGCGGTCTTCGTCGGCCTGGTGGGCGTGGGTGTCGCGGCGGTCTCCGGACTCCCCGGCCGGCCCCTGTGGGCCGCCGCCGTGTGGACGGCCGGTGAGGCGCTCCGCGCGCGCGTGCCGTTCGAAGGCTTCCCCTGGGGCAAGATCGCCTTCGGGCAGGCGGACGGTCTCTTCCTGCCGCTGGCCGCGATCGGCGGTACCCCGGTGCTGGGCTTCGCCGTGGTCCTGTGCGGCTTCGGCCTGTACGACGTCGTACGCCTGGGTCTGGAGGCGCGCCGCACGCGCGCGCCGCGGCGGGGTGCGGCGGCCGTCGCACTGCTCGCCGTGGCCGTGCCGCTGCTCGGTGCCTTCGCCGCGCGGCCCCTGGTGAGCGACCGGGCCGAGAACGGCACCGCGACGGTCGCCGTCGTCCAGGGCAACGTGCCGCGCGCGGGACTCGACTTCAACTCCCAGCGGCGGGCCGTGCTCGACTACCACGCGCGCGAGACCGAGCGCCTGGCCGCCGAGGTCGAGGCGGGGAAGGTCGCCCGGCCGGACTTCGTGCTCTGGCCGGAGAACTCCTCCGACATCGACCCCTTCGCCAACCCCGACGCCTACGCGGTGATCGACGGGGCGGCCAAGGCGATCGGGGTGCCCATCTCGGTCGGCGCCGTCGTCGAGCGGGACGGCAGGCTCCTCAACGAGCAGATCCTGTGGGATCCGCAGAAGGGGCCCGTCGACACCTACGACAAGCGGCAGATCCAGCCCTTCGGCGAGTACCTGCCGCTGCGCTCGATGCTCGACATGATCAACAAGAGCTGGACGTCGATGGTCCGCCAGGACTTCAGCCGCGGCAGCGAGCCGGGCGTGTTCGCCATGGACGGCGCCACGGTCGGCCTCGTCACCTGCTACGAGGCGGCGTTCGACTGGGCCGTGCGCTCCGAGGTCGTCGACGGCGCGCAGCTGATCTCGGTGCCGAGCAACAACGCGACCTTCGACCGCAGCGAGATGACCTACCAGCAGCTCGCCATGTCCCGCGTCCGTGCCGTCGAGCACAGCCGGACCGTCGCGGTGCCGGTCACCAGCGGGGTCAGCGCGATCATCATGCCGGACGGGACGATCACCAAGCGGACCGGCATGTTCGTCGCCGACTCGCTGGTCCAGGAGGTGCCGCTGCGTTCCTCCTGGACGCCGGCGACCCGCCTCGGCGTCCTGCCGGAGATCGTCCTGGTGCTGGTCGCGGCGGGCGGTCTCGGCTGGGCGGTCGCCGCGGCCGCGCGCGGGCGGCGAGCGGGTGACGGATAGCGGTACGCCCGCCGTCCGCTCCTGGAACGCGTCCGGGACCGCTTCCGGGACCGCCCGAACCCCCGGCTAGGGTCGCCCCATGGCTACTCCTGACTTCATCCGCACCCTGCGGGCGTCCGCCGGGCACCAGCTGCTGTGGCTCCCCGGGGTCACCGCGGTCGTCTTCGACGCCGACGGCAGAGTGCTGCTGAACCGCCGCTCGGACACCGGACGGTGGGCGCTGATCGGCGGTATCCCGGACCCCGGGGAGCAGCCCGCCGCCTGCGCCGTGCGGGAGGTCCACGAGGAGACCGCGGTGCACTGCCGGCCGGAGCGGGTGGTGATGGTCCAGGCGCTGAAGCCGGTGACCTACGACAACGACGACGTCTGCCAGTTCATGGACATCACGTTCCGCTGCCGGGCCGTGGGCGGCGAGGCACGCGTCAACGACGACGAATCGCTGGACGTCGGGTGGTTCGACGTGGACGCCCTGCCGGATCTCCACGAGTTCGCGCGGCTGCGGATCAAGCAGGCCCTGTCGGACTCACCCACATGGTTCGACCCCACCGCTTTCTAACGAAGTATGGGGGCCGACCACATGGGTCGGAGGGCGAGGGCTGCCTAGGGTCGATCTCATGACCGCGTCCCGCGCCCTCCCGGGCCCCCACGCCCCTGTGCTCGACCTCGGTGGCCGCACGGCCCTCGTCACCGGCGCCGCCGGTGGCATCGGCCGCGCCTGTGTCCTGCGGCTCGCGGCCGCCGGTGCCAAGGTCAGAGCGGTCGACCGGGACGAGGCCGGCCTGGAGGCGCTCACCGAGCAGGCGGCGGGCCTGCCGGGCAGCGTCGAACCGAGCGTCCTCGACCTGACCGACCTGGCGGCCGCCGAGGCAGCGGCGGCCGGCACCGACGTGCTGGTGAACAACGCCGGACTGCAGCTGGTCCGGCCCATCGAGGAGTTCCCGCCCGACGTCTTCCACACCGTCCTCACCGTGATGCTGGAGGCGCCCTTCCGGCTCATCCGGGGGGCGCTGCCGCACATGTACGGCCAGGGGTGGGGCCGCATCGTGAACATCTCCTCGGTGCACGGCCTGCGCGCCTCGGCCTTCAAGTCGGCGTACGTGGCCGCCAAGCACGGGCTGGAGGGCCTGTCCAAGACGGCCGCCCTGGAAGGCGCACCGCACGGGGTGACCTCCAACTGCGTGAACCCCGGTTATGTGCGCACGCCCCTGGTCGAGAAGCAGATCGCCGACCAGGCCCGGGCACACGGCATCCCCGACGAGCGCGTGCTGTCCGAGGTCATGCTCCAGGACAGCGCGATCAAGCGGCTCATCGAGCCCGAGGAGGTCGCGGAGGCCGTGGCCTACCTGTGCGGCCCCCAGGCCTCCTTCATGACCGGTGCGTCGCTCGTGCTCGACGGCGGCTGGACCGCGCACTGACCCGTCCCCGGTCCGGGGGCGCCCGGAGTTTTCCACAGGGCTGACGGGGCGGCCCGGCGATGAGGAATCCTGTGACCATGTCCCGCGATCACGTGCAGTCCGCCGAGCGCCCCACCGGCGCCCCCGAGGCATCCGGTCCGGGCGCCGAGGCGCCGTTCCTGGAGCTGCTGGCCCGTGGCGCGTCCGCCGAGGCCTACGAGCAGCCGGTGCTGCTGGCCCGCGCCCAGGGACGGCCCGCGCAGTGGATGGCGGCGCTCGAGCACGCCAAGCTGCTCGCGCTGCGCGTCCGGTCCGAGCTGGAGGGGCGGCGGCGCCGGGAGGCCGAGCTGTCGGCGCTCTTCGAGACCGCCCACGACCTGGCGGGACTGCGAGACCTGGACGCCGTCCTCCAGGCGATCGTGCAGCGCGCCCGGTCGCTGCTCGGCACCGACGTCGCCTACCTCAGCCTGAACGACCCGGCCCGCGGCGACACCTACATGCGGGTCACGGAGGGCTCCGTCGCGGCCCGCTTCCAGCAACTGCGGCTCGGCATGGGCGAGGGCCTGGGCGGCCTGGTCGCGCAGACGGCCCGGCCGTACGTCACCGACGACTACTTCAAGGACGACCGCTTCCAGCACACCGACACCATCGACACGGGCGTCCGCGACGAAGGCCTTGTCGCCATCCTCGGCGTGCCGCTGATGCTCGGGCACCACGTCATCGGCGTGCTCTTCGCGGCGGACCGCCGCGCCCGGGTCTTCGAGCGGGAGCAGATCGCGCTCCTCGGCTCCTTCGCCGCCCTGGCGGCCGCCGCCATCGACACCGCCAACCTGCTCACCGAGACGCGCTCGGCGCTCGCCGGCCTGGAGCGCGCCAACGAGATCATCCGGGACCGCAGCGCCGTCATCGAACGCGCCTCCGACGTGCACGACCGGCTCGCCGAACTGGTGCTGCGCGGCGGCGGGGTGCACGACGTGGCCGCCGCCGTCTCCGAGGTCCTCGACGGCACGGTCGAGTTCAGCGACGCCACCGCGGCACCCGCGCAGGCCCTGGAGGCCTTCCGCACCGAGGGGCACGCGGTGCGGCACGCCGACGACTGGATCGCCGCCGTCGCCGCCGGCGGCGAACTGTTCGGCGCGCTGGTGCTGCGCGGCCATCCCGGCCTCGACCCCGTCGACCAGCGCACCCTGGAGCGCGCCGCGATGGTCACCTCCCTGCTGCTGCTCGCCCGGCGCTCCGCGGCCGAGGCCGAGCAGCGCGTCCGGGGCGAACTGCTCGACGACCTGCTCGACGCCCGTGACCGCGACCCGCGCCTGCTGCGCGAACGCGCCACCCGGCTGCACGCCGACCTCGACGCCACCCATGTCGTCCTCGCCGCCCGTCTCGACGGCCCCGCGGCCGACGCCGACCAGGAGGCGGACGCCCGGCGGCGCCTGTGGTCCGCCGCTTCCCATCTCGCCGCCACCCGGCACGGCCTGGCCGCGGCCCGCGACGGCGGCACGGTCCTGCTGCTGCCGCTGGACGCCGGCGACACCGCGACGGCCCTGGCCCGCCGCGCCGCCCGGCAACTGGGCACAGCCGTCCACGAGGCGGTCACGGTCGGCGCGTCCGCCCCGGTCGAGGACCTCACCGCCCGTCCGGACGTGGTCGCCGCCGCCTACCAGGAGGGGCGGCGCTGCCTGGATGCCCTGCGCCTGCTCGGACGCGGCGGCGACGGGGCGGCCGCCGAGGACTTCGGATTCCTCGGCCTGCTGCTGGCCGGCGACCGGGACATCGCCGGGTTCGTCGACCGCACCATCGGCCAGGTGGTGGATTACGACGAACGCCGCGGCACGGACCTGCTGCGCACGCTCGACGCCTACTTCGCCTGCGGGATGAGTCCGGCCCGCACCAAGGACGAACTCCACGTCCACGTCAACACGGTCGCCCAGCGACTGGAGCGCGTCGGCCGCCTCCTGGGCGAGGACTGGCAGAGCCCCGCGCGGGCCCTGGAGATCCAACTCGCCCTGCGGCTGCACCGGCTGGCGGCCTCGACGACACGCGGCTGACCCCCGCACGCGCACGGCGTACGGGGGTCGGTGGGCGGGTCAGACGGTGTGCGCGTCGGCCGCCTCGACCTTCGAGGGGGCCGTGCCGGTGCCGGGTTCGACGTCGGACAGATCCCGGTGGCGGGTCTCCTTGGCCACCCCGACGGCGACGATCGTCAGGAGCGCTGCGGCGATCACGTAGAGGGCGATCGGTGCCGAGCTGTCGTACTCGGACAGCAGGGCGGTGGCGATCAGCGGGGCGGGGGCGCCCGCGGCGACGGAGGCGAACTGGGCGCCGATGGAGGCGCCGGAGTAGCGCATCCGGGTCGCGAACATCTCGGAGAAGAAGGCGGCCTGGGGCGCGTACATCGCCCCGTGCAGTACGAGGCCCACGGTCACGGCGAGGATCAGGTTGCCGAAACCGCCGGTGTCGATGAGCGAGAAGAACGGGAACATCCACAGACCGACGCCGACCGCGCCGATCAGATAGACGGGACGGCGGCCTATCCGGTCGGAGAGCGCGCCCCACAGCGGGATGACCGCGAAGTGCACGGCCGACGCGATGAGCACGGCGTTGAGGGCGGTCTGCTTGGAGATGCCGGCGGCGGTGGTGGCGTAGACGAGGATGAAGGCGGTGATGACGTAGTAGCTGATGTTCTCGGCCATGCGGGCACCCATCGCCACCAGGACGTCGCGCCAGTGGTGCCGCAGCACCGCGACGAGCGGCATCTTCTCGGTCGGCGCGCTGCGGTCGGCCTTGCGTGCCTCGGCCTGGGCGAGCGCCTGCTGGAAGACCGGCGACTCGTCGACGGACAGCCGGATCCACAGTCCCACCATCACCAGAACACCGGAGAGCAGGAAGGGAATCCGCCAGCCCCAGCCGTTGAAGGCGCTCTCGGACAGGACGGCGGTGAGGAAGGACAGCACACCGGTCGCGAGCAACTGCCCGGCGGGCGCGCCGGTCTGCGGCCAGGACGCCCAGAAGCCGCGGCGCTTCGCGTCCCCGTGCTCCGAGACCAGCAGGACCGCGCCGCCCCATTCACCACCGAGCGCGAAGCCCTGTACGAGGCGCAGCACCGTCAGCAGCACCGGGGCCGCGCTGCCGATTGTGGCGTGCGTGGGCAGCAGGCCGATCGCGAAGGTCGCCCCGCCCATCAGCAGCAGGCTCAGCACCAGCAGCTTCTTGCGCCCGAGCCGGTCGCCGTAGTGCCCGAAGACCAGCGCGCCGAGCGGCCGGGCCGCGAAGCCGACGGCGTAGGTCAGGAACGACAGCAGGGTGCCGACGAGCGGGTCGGAGTCCGGGAAGAACAGCTGGTTGAACACCAGCGCGGCGGCGGAGCCGTAGAGGAAGAAGTCGTACCACTCGATGGTGGTGCCGATGAGGGACGCGGCGACGATGCGCTTCAGGTTGTTCGGCGTCGGTGGAGCGGATGCTGCGGAGGCCATGTGCGCCACTTCCTCGTGTGCGGTGGGGACGGTACGTGTCGGCACACCGTAGAAAGACGCAGGTCAAGCGCACATGTGGTGGGACAACATAGTTCGGGGCCGGACTATGCGTCCGGCCCCTATGCGTGCTCGCCGGGAGCGAGGCGACCGGCCTCAGGTCGACACCGCGCACTGGCCGCGGTCGGCGGACTTCGGTCCCTCCGAGGTGGGGCGGACGTCGAAGTCGAAGATTCCGGTCGGGAGGTACAGGGAGCAGCAGGCGTTCGGGATGTCGACGATCCCGCTGATGCGTCCCTCGATCGGGGCCGCGCCGAGGAGCAGATAGGCCTGCTCGCCGGTGTAGCCGAACCTCTTCAGGTACTCGACGGCGTTGAGGCAGGCGCGGCGGTAGGCGACCGTCGCGTCCAGGTAGTAGTTGGTGTCGGTGTCGTGGTCCACGGAGATCCCGATGAAGGAGAGGAACTCCGAGTAACGCGGCTCGACGTTGCCCGGCATGAAGACGGGGTTGGTGGTGACACCGTACTTCTCCATGCCGCCCTTGATCAGGTCGACGTGGAAGTCGATGTAGCCGCCCATCTCGATGGCACCGCAGAAGGTGATCTCGCCGTCTCCCTGGCTGAAGTGCAGATCACCGCCCGACAGCTTCGCGTCCTTGACGTGCACGGGGTAGAAGACGCGCGATCCACGAGTGAAGTTCTTGATGTCGTGGTTGCCGCCGTTCTCCCGCGCGGGCACGGTGCGCGCCCCTTCCCGGGCGATCCGCTCGGCGTCCGATCCGCTCGCCTGGCCGGCGAGGGACTCGTCGGGGTCGGGTGCCAGTCCCAGCGGCGGTACCCGGTCGGGGTCGGTGTCGATCAACGCCTGCTCACGCCTGTTCCACCGTTCCAGCAGTTCCGCGGACGGCGCGGTGCCGAAGAGGCCGGGGTGGGTGATGCCGGTGAAGTGGACACCGGGCAGGTGCCTGGACGTCGCCACCTGCCCGTGGAAGTCCCATATCGCCTTGTAGGCGTCGGGGAAGTAGTCCGTCAGGAACCCTCCGCCGTTCGCCTTGGCGAAGACGCCGGTGTATCCCCAGCCCTCACCGGGCGCGTTCCCGACCTGCTGGGGGACCGGTCCGAGGTCCAGGATGTCCACGACGAGCAGGTCTCCCGGCTCCGCGCCCTCCACGCCTATCGGACCGCTGAGCATGTGGCACGCCTTGAGGTCGACGTCGCGGACGTCGTTGGCGGAGTCGTTGTTGCCGATCTGCGCGTCCGTCCATTCACGGCATTCGACGCGGAACTCGTCTCCCGGGCGGACCATCGCCGCATTGGGAACGTCGGGATGCCATCTGTTGTGTCCCGGAACTTCCTGGTCACGCATCGAACGGGACTGGTCGACGCTGAAGATTACTTCCGGCATGTGAATTCCCCATCTTTTTCCGTGAGGTGAGCGGCGAGACGTCCCGCCGCGCCTAGCCGTGGCTCCCGGCGGGATGGCCGGGGGTGCCGTACTCCTCCGTGGGGCGCGCGGGCCGCCTGTGGCGCAGTGCGAACCACAGCCCGCCGAAGGTCAGCACGCCGAACGCGCCCAGCGCGATCGCGATGTCGTGGTAGTTCTCCTTGACCCAGTAACCGGACAGCAGCAGGAATGCCGGAATGACGCCGGTCACCCAGCCTTCGATCGCGGTCACCCAGCCGACGTAGGGCGTCAGCGTCTCCCGCTTCAGTCCGAGGAGCAGGAAGAAAAGGAACCAGAGGAACGCCCAGTAGAGCCAGATGACTCCGAAGGGCTGGTCGTCGAACTGGCGGAAGCTGACGAAGGAATAGCCCAGAGCCACGATCGCCACGAACAGCGAGTAGTACCCCACACCTGTGCTGTCGAGCCCCATCAGCAGCCCGATCCCCACGTAGAGGTAGGTGAAGCCGAAGAGGAAGATGCCGGAGGCCAGCAGGATCGGCCGGGGGTCCTGGTTCGCGGCGATGATGAGGTACGTGGGTGTCAGAACCTGAAGTCCGCCCACGAACAGATTGAAGACCGCGGCTGCCCGGCTGTCCACTTTTCCCAGCAGCATCAGGCCGTTAAGGAACAGCACCGCGCCCACGAAGAGAAGTCCGACATTGGCCAAGGGAACGCACCTCCCGATCCTTGGGGAGGCAGTGGTGCCGAAGCCGGGTCACACCCTTGCGGAAAGGGCCGACCGGCCCACGCCCGGCTTCCCCGTCAGGGCCGGGGAAGCCGGGCGTGGGCCGGATGAACGGGCCTCGGAGCTGCCTCCTTGGCAGGCCCCCGCGATACCACCACGGGGTTTTCCCGAGACTTTTCCTCTCGCTCGTGCAGCGCCGTGACAGCGGGCGGCGTGAGGGCAGTTGCGGGAGCGGAGAACACACGGCGGGACGTACCCGAGCACCGCGGGCAGATCTCCTCGGCCGATGCCGTGCCGATGGGTCGCTTCACGTCGAACGAACCGCAGCGATTGCAGGAATACTCGTACGTCGCCATGAATCGTCTCCGCCGGAGAAGTCATCTCTCCTTCAAGGCAACGCCCGTGACGACGGCGTGTCAAGGCGGGACGGAACGCCCCGGCACGCACGCCGTCCTCGCCGTCCGTCAGGGCGCGCCCGCGATGGCGCACGCGCGGCACGGGGGCCGGCCGCAGGTGCACTGCATGATCGCGTCCAGCACGTCGCGGTCGTGGTAGAGGCACTCGTCCCGGCAGGTGTGACGCGGGACGAAGCCCGCCTGAAGCTCGTCCGGCCAGGGCTCCTCGCCCTCCCGGCAGCGCACGAACCGCTCCGGATCCGTGGAGTGCAGCCGCTCCATGCCGTCCCGGGCCCGCCCCTCCAGGTCCCGCGTCTCGGCGACCATCGTCTTGAGCTGGTCGGCGAGGCCGGAGAACCTGGTGTCGCCGGTCCGCACATGGGCGGCCTTCAGCGCCATCACGGCGTTGCCCAGGAATCGTCGTGCGTCCTGGAGGTCGGTGACGTGGTGCAGCTGGATGCCGGTCACACCCCTGACCCACACGGCGTCTTCGCTCACTTTTCCACCTTCCCGGCCGATCTCGGCTTTTTCGAACGCAAAGCTGCTCTTTCCAGCGAAGCTAAATCCGCGATGCGCGACCGTCCAGGAATTTCCTGGTGAAAAGCCTCACAAGGTGCTTTTCGGTGATCTCAGCCGAACAGCTCGTAGGACTGCCGATAGATGCCGTCCGTGTGGCTGCGGGCCTCGGCGTGGATCTTCTGGAGCCTGGTGTAGAGGGCGTGGGCGGCGGGGTCGGGCGTGAAGAGCTCGCCGGGGCGGACCATGGCGGCGGTGGCGGTGTCGAAGTCCGGGTAGGCGCCGGTGGCGACGGCCGCGGTGACGGCCGCGCCGAGGCCGGCGGCGCCGACGACGGCGGAGCGGCGGGCGGGGACGCCGAAGACGTCGGCGAAGATCTGCATCAGGACGTCGGAGGCGGAGCCGCCGCCGGAGACGACGAGTTCCTGGAATTCCGTGCCGAGTTCTGCCTCCATCCGGCCTGCGGTGTCGCCGATCGTCAGCGCGAGCGCTTCGAGGATGGAGCGGTAGATGTGGAAGCGGCCCTGGCGGCCGTCGAACCCGAGGATGGACCCCTTGCGGAACGGGGCCTCGGTCGGGGCCAGCCAGTCCAGGACGGTGATCAGGCCGTCGGAGCCGGGCGGGACGAGGGCGGCCTGCCGGTTGATGTACTCCTCCGCGCTGATGCCCGCCTCGCGCGCCGGACCGGCGGCCTCCTCGCCGAGCAGGTCGCGGTACCAGCTGACCGTCCACATACCGCGGCGCACGCCGTTGCTCTCGTAGAGGTAGGCCCGCGGGGTGGCGGCGTAGTTGGTCCAGAAGTCGGCGCCGTCCTTGACGTTGCGGCTGCCGACGGTCATGCCGGCGACGTAGGTGCCGAGGGAGACGAGGAGGGTGTCGGTGGAGCGCAGGCCGGAGCCGAGGGCCTCGACGGCCTTGTCGTTGGCGGTGGCGACGACGGGCAGGCCGGCCGGGATGCCGGTGTGCGCGGCGGCGGCCTCGGTGACGGTGCCGAGCACGTCGCCGGGCTGGACGAGGGTGAAGAGCATCGAGCGGTCGAGACCGAGCCCGGCGATCACCTCGTCGTCGTCCGTCCAGTCGAAGGTGTCGGAGTCGAGCGGCCACATCCCGGCGTAGTTGGCGGCGGTGTCGCGGAACCGGCCCGTCATGCGATGGGTGAGGTAGCCGGAGGAGGTGGTGACGTAGGCGGCGTCGGGCGTCTCGCGCTCGTAGGGGCGGGAGACACGGGCGTCCATCCAGCTCATGACGGGCTGGGCGAGGGTGCCGTCGGCCCTCAGGACGGCGCGGCAGAACCGGATGGTGCACAGGCCGACGCCGGCGATGTCGGCGGGGTCGCCGGGGAAGGCGGCCATCGCCGCCCGGGCGGCCGTGCCGATCGAGCTCCACAGGTCGTCGCCGGGATGTTCCACGACGCCCGGGCGCGGGGTGTCGTAGGGGCGCAGGGCGCAGCGGCCCTCGCTGACGACGTGGCCGTGTTCGTCGAAGATGCCGACCTTCGAGGACTGCGAGCCGTTGTCGATGCCGATGAAGTACCGGGTCATGCCCACTCCGGGGGTGCGGGGCCCGGGCGCCGTCGTCCAGGCGGGAAGTGAGAGGGGTTCAGGAGGAGGTGCGGGCGGGCGCCGGACCGCCGCGCGGGCGGTCCGGCACCGGGGCGGGAGTCAGCCCTCGACGGGGAAGATCGTGCCCTTGTTCATGATGCCGTTCGGGTCGAAGGCGGCCTTGAGCTTGGCGAGCATGTGGTAGGCGGAGCCGTGCTCCTCCTTGGTCCACGGGGTGCGGTACTTGCCGACACCGTGGTGGTGCACCATGGAGCCGCCCACCTTCAGGGCCTCCTCGACGATGATCGCGTTGAGCGGGATGTGGTACTTCTCGATCTCCTCCCGCGGCTCGCAGTTGATCTTGTAGTCGTAGACGAAGTAGAGGTTCGTGCCGGTCTGGTAGGAGTGCGAGGAGTGGGCGCCGAGCATGGTCAGGTCGCCCGCGTCCGGGTACTCGCGTCGGATCCGGCCGATGACGTTGTCGTACAGCTCCACCGTGCGCGACCAGTCGACGGAGACCTCCGTGGTGTAGCCCAGCTCGTTGTCGCGGAGCATGGTCTCCTTCTCCGCGTCGATCTTGTCCTGGCCCCAGTTGAGCTGGGCGAACCAGGTGGAGATCAGCGCGGGGTCGACCGCGGAGTGCGGGTGCAGACCGGCGACCCGCCGGATCTCCTCGCTCGTCGCCTCGACCAGGCCCTTGGGTCCCTCCGCGACGAAGACGACCACGCACTTGCCCTCGTAGAAGTGGGAGAAGTGCTGGCGGGCGTCCTCGGGCGAGTAGACGCGCACGACGGAGGGGCGGAAGCCGCCCGTGACCACCTCGCGGATGATCGCGACACCGGTCGCCATGTCGTCGACGAGGAAGCCGTGGTACTCGTTGTTCTCCGGGTGGTGCCGGAAAACCTTGAGGGTGACCTCGGTGATGTAGCACAGGGCGCCCTCGTTGCCGATGACGATGTGCCGGATGTCCGGGCCGGCGGCGCGGCGCGGGACGTTCTTGATCCGCGAGACGGTGCCGTCGGGGAAGACCGCCTCCAGGCCGACGACCATGTCCTCGATGGCGCCGTACAGGGTGGAGAGCTGCCCGATGGAGCGGGTGGCGACCAGACCGCCGTACTGGGCCAGCGGCTTGGACTGCGGGGAGTGCCCGGTGGTCAGGCCCTGCGCGCGCAGGACGTCCTCCAGCTTCTGCAGCGGAACGCCGCAGCCGACCGTCACCTGCATGTTCTCGGCGTCGATCTTGATGATCTCGTCGATGCCGGAGCCGTCGAGGACGATGGTGTCCTGGACGGCCGTCTCCAGGCCGCCCTCGGTGCCGGTGCGACCGGTCCTGGCCACCACGTTGATCAGGTTCTCGTTGGCGAACCGCAGCACCGCGGCGACGTCGGCGGTGCTCCGCGCCTTCACGATCGCGCTCGGGAAGGGGCCGTCGTAGATGCCGTGGACGGAGGTGAACTTCTTGAAGCGGTCCACGCTCGCCTCGCGCAGTTGCTGCTCGTCGGTGACGACCTGCTCGGGGCCGACCAGGTCGGCGAGCCCGGCGACGATGTTCCCGCGGTCCAGCTTGGAGACGGACGGTGCCATGGTGAATCTTCCTCTTGCTTCTTTGTGGGAGGTGGGAGGTCGGTGGGGGGTGGTGGTGAAGGGGGGCCCGGTCAGCGGACCAGGTAGCCGCCGTCGACGGCCAGGACGTGCCCGTTGACGTAGTCGGAGGCGCGTGAGGCGAGGAACACGGTCGCTCCCATGAGGTCGGCGACCTCGCCCCAGCGGCCGGCCGGGATGTGGTCGAGCACGCGCTGGTTGGTCTCCGGGTCGGCGCGGGTCTCCTCGGTGATCTTCGTGGCGAAGTAGCCCGGGGCGATGGCGTTGACCTGGATGTTGTACTGCGCGAGCTCGTCGCAGTAGGCCTTGGTGAAACCGGCGATGCCGTGCTTGGTGGCGGCGTAGGCCGGGGACCAACGGCCACCGAGGAAGGAGAACATCGAGGCGATGTTGATGATCTTGCCGGAGCGCTGCGGGATCATGAACTTGATCGCCTCGTGGCTCAGCTCGAACGGCGCGGTCAGGTTGACGTCGATCATCGGGTCCCACTGCGCGCGCCCGAACTCCTCGACGGAGGCCAGCTTGGAGATGCCGGCGGAGTTCACGACGATGTCCAGGGAGCCGAAGGCGTCGACACAGCCCTGGGCGATCCGGGCAGGCACGCCGGGCTCGGTGAGATCGGCCTGGAGGAACTCCATCCGGCGGCCCTCGGCCTCGATCAGCCGGGCGGTCGTGCCGTCGTCCGGCATCACGCTGGGCACGAACACGTTGGCGCCCGCCTTGGCAAGGGCCAGCGAGAACGCCTGGCCGAGGCCGGTGTTGCCGCCGGTGACGACGGCGTTCTTGCCGTCGAGGGAGAAGAAGTCGCGGTGGAACTCGGTGATGTCCATGGGTGCGTCTCCGGGAGGTGTGTCGGGAGGGGGGAGGTCAGCCGGTGGCGAGCCGGGTCCGGGGGGCGGCGGCGCGGGCCGCCAGTTCGCGCGCGCGGACCCGCTGCGTGACCGTCGTGACGACCAGGCCCAGTACGGCGGTGGCGAGCAGGACGGCGAAGAGGGTGGTGTAGCCGCCGCCGCGCTCGGGAACGGCCGGCTCGGCGGTCGGGTCACCGATCCACCAGGCGACCAGCGCCGGGAGGAAGGCGTCGGGGAGGTAGGCGAGCCCGGAGGCGAGACCGATCACACCGCCGCGTTCGTTCTCGGGGATCTCCACCTCGCCGACCGTCGCCCAGTAGACGCCGCGGGCGGCGAACACGAACAGGCAGAGCGTGAACATCAGGGCGAGCGCGACCCACATCAGCGCGCTGGTGCGCGGCATCAGCAGGAAGGCCGCGGCGATCACCGCGCAGCCGGCGAACATCCAGCGCAGGAACTTCGGCGAGGACCTGGTGACCTTGTCGACCAGGACACCGCCGGTCGGCCCGGCGACGAATTGGAACACGTAGGTGCGCACGACGCCGATCACCCCGATGACCCCGGCGGCCAGTCCGTACTGGTGCTCCAGCAGGGGCGAGAAGTAGCCGAGCGTGGTGTAGAAGCAGTACATCAGCATGACCGTGGAGCCGATCAGCCACGTGTACTTGTTCTTCGCCGCGCGCAGCAGCTGGCGCAGGGTGACGGCGGAGGAACCGAGGGCGGACAGCTTCTCCCTGTCCTCCTTCACGCAGAACCAGACGGCCGCGGCGAGGGCGAAGCAGAGGATGCCGTAGATGCGGATCAGCCACAGGACGCCGTGGGCGGGGACGACGGCCATGGCGACGATCGCGGTGCCCACCAGGCCGACGAGTGTGGAGGTGATGCCGCGCACGCCCTCCAGGAAGCCGAAGAGCCGGCCCTGTTCGGAGGCGTCGCCCAGCATGCCGATCGCCTTCACCAGAGCGGGCCAGTAAAGGCCCATTCCGAGGACCGCGAAGGCGATGTGGACGAGGAGGGTGCCCGAATAACCCGGCGCCGTCGCCAGGTAGACATCGGCGACTCCGGTGCCCGCGAGGGCGAGGGTGATCAGCAGTCGCGGCGAGAATTTGTCGGCGAACCAGCCGCCGAAGAAGTACATCACCATCGCCACGACACCGAACACGGAGACGATGTTTCCGTAGTCCTGGGCCGACAGTTCCAGTGCCTTGGCCGTGGGCCCCAGGAAGACGAACCGGATGTACGCCACCTGGTAGATGATGCCGCCGGTCGTCGACAGGATCAGAAAAGCGATCCACCGCCGCGACCGGCCGGTTCCCTCCGCCATGACCACTCCCTTGTGGTGATTTCGAGCACAACGAAAGATGGGGACAAAAAAAAGAGAACAGCAAACACCCTGTGGAAAGGGAGTTACTGTTCTCTCGTCTCTAGTAACTACCGCGACGCATGGCCGCGGCCGATATGAAGTTTTGTGTCGAGCGCCGCCCAAGCTACGTTCCGGGCGTCGCTCCGGTCAATGGCTGACGATGTGTCCGCGGTCACATCCGCCAGACGTCCTCGTTCGACGACGCGACGGCCGCCGCGCCCGCGCCCAGGGCGGCGATCACGTCGTCACGGTCGCAGACCAGGCCGCCGGCGATCAGCGGGACGTCGATGTCCGCGACCACCCATCCGATGACCCGCGGCATGCAGCCCGGCAGGATCTCCACACTGTCGGCCTTGGACATCGCGACCTGTTTCGCCAGGTTCCGGTACGAGATCGAGTCGATCAGGAAGAAGCGGTGTACGGCGTAGAGCCCCAGTTCCCGGGCCGCCCGCACCATGAACGCCTTGGAGCTGAGCACGCCGTCCGCCTCGGTGCGTTCCTTCACGTAACGCACCACGATGTCCTTTCCGCCGAATCCCTCCAGCAGGTCCACATTGACCAGCACGATCTTCCCCGCCGCCTTGAGTGTGGCGACCGTCTCGGTCAGGTCGAGAATCGACCCGTACAGAAGAAAGACCACCTGGCAGTCGGATTCCAGTACCGCCTTCAACTTGGCCTCGTCGGGCACGCTGGCGACGATCGGGTGGTCTTCGAGCAATGTGGCGAGGGAGGCGGGCACGGCGGGCTCCAAAAACGCAAGGGAAAGGTTGATCGTCAAACGAGAATAGCCCGTTGCGAATTGACCCGAGGCGGCCGCACCTCGCGGCCGGGCCCGCCGAAGGGTCCGGCGGATAGAATCGCAGGTATGGACGAGCGGCCTGCCGCGGCGGTGCGGATCCCTCAGGGAGCCGGCCCGGTGAGCGGGCGTCGACGGACCCGGCGGCGAGGGACATGAGCCTGTACACGGGTCGGCCGTCCGGCCTGGTCGGGCAGCAGATCGCGGGATACCGGATCGAGGACGTGATCGGCCGCGGCGGCATGGCCGTGGTCTACCGGGCCAGGGACCTGCGGCTGGACCGCACGGTCGCGCTCAAGCTGATCGCCCCGGAGCGGGCCCGCGACGACACCTTCCGGCGCCGCTTCGCCCACGAGTCCCGGGTGGCCGCGGCGATCGACCACCCCCACATCGTGCCGATCTTCGAGGCCGGTGAGACGGACGGGATCCTGTACATCGCGATGCGGTACGTCTGCGGCCAGGATCTGCGGGCCCTGCTGGACCGGGAGGGCGCGCTCCCCGTCGCGACCGCCCTGCGGATCGCGGTCCAGGTGGCGTCCGCCCTCGACGCGGCCCATGCGCACGACCTGGTGCACCGGGACGTCAAGCCCGGCAACATCCTGGTCGCCGCGGGCACCGACAGCGACCACCCCGAGTACATCTACCTCACGGACTTCGGACTGACGAAGAAGTCGCTCTCGCTGAGCGGGTTCACCGCCGCGGGCGAGTTCGTCGGCACGCTCGACTACATGGCGCCGGAGCAGATCTCCGGCCGGCCGGTCGACGGGCGGTGCGACCTCTACAGCCTCGCCTGCGTCGTGTACGAGACCCTCGCCGGTGGTCCGCCCTTCGAGCGGGAGGAGGACGTGGCGCTGCTCTGGGCCCACCAGTACGACCGGCCGCCCCGTCTGACCGAGCGGCGGCCGGGAATCGCGCCCGCTGCCGCCGATGTCCTGGCCAGGGCCCTGTCGAAGGTCCCGGAGGACCGCTACGGCTCCTGCCTGGAATTCGTCGCCGCGTTGCGTGACGCCGCCGGCGGCGGCGCCGTCCTCGGCGCTCACGCGCCGTCCCTCACGGGTGCCGATTCGGCCGCCTCGGCGGGCGACCTGGAGCCGCCCCCGGAGCCGCCGGAGTGGGCCCGGCCGGTCTTCCGGGGCCCGCCCGGGTGGGCGTAGGCCGAGGCGGTACCGGATTGCCAGGTGCGGGTGGCGCCGCGTCGTCACAGTCCGAGCGAGATGGCGAGACGGGTCAGTTCCGCCGTGCTGTTGATGCCGAGCTTGGCCCGGATGCGGCGCAGATAGGCGTCGACCGTGTGCTTGGAGAGTCCCATGTGGCGAGCCGTCTGCAGATAGGTGCGTCCGGCGGCGATGTGCCGCAACGTCTCCTGCTCGCGCGGGGCCAGCGCGGGGGCGGGGGCTTCGACGAGCGGCGTGGCGATGGTGAGGCTCATGGGATTCACTCCGATGGGTCGGCTCGGCCATCCCTGCTCGCGACCTCGGAAGCGGGTGACATATGCCGGTATGTCGTTTTTGTCCTCGTACCGAAAAGCCTGACCCCGCCACTTCATGACGGCGTCCGTGGACTGTCACAGGCGCGTCACAGGGACAGGAATTCGGCGCGGAGGCACGCCTCACGAACCGGCGAGGGACTGCTCGGCCCAGATGGTCTTGCCCACGGGCGCGTGCCGGGTGCCCCAGCGGTCGGCGAGCTGGGCGACCAGCAGCAGCCCACGCCCTCCCTCGTCGAAGGTCCGGGCCCGCCGCAGATGCGGGGCGGTGCTGCTCGAGTCGGAGACCTCGCAGATCAGCGTGGTGTTCTCATGGATCAGTCGCAGCTGGATGGGCGGCCGGCCGTAGCGTATGGCGTTGGTGACCAGCTCGCTGACCATGAGCTCGGTGACGAAGCTCGCCTCCTCCAGCCCCCAGGCCGCCAACTGGTCGGTGGTGCGCCGACGGGCCTCGGCGACGAGGGACGGGTCGGGCGGCAGTTCCCACACGGCCACCCGGTCACCGTGGAGGACCCGGGTACGGGCGACGAGCAGGGCGACGTCGTCCTCGGGCCGGTGCGTCAGCAGCCCCGTCAGCAGCCGGTCGCAGACCGTCTCCAGGGTGGCGGCGGGACGGGCGAGGGCCGCGAACATCCGGTCCAGGGCGTCGTCGACGTCGTGGTCGCGGATCTGCAGCAGGCCGTCGGTGTACAGGGCGAGGACGCTCCCCTCGGCCAGCTCGGTCTCCACGCTCTCGAAGGGCAGGCCGCCCAGCCCCAACGGCGGGCCCGCCGGGACGTCGAGCAGGTACACGGCACCGTCCGGGGAGACCGCGGCGGGCGGGGGATGGCCGGCCCGGGCGATGGTGCAGTGGCGGGAGACGGGGTCGTAGACCACGTACAGGCAGGTGGTGCCGATGCCCCCGGCGGCGTCCCCGGTGCCCTCCGCGCCGGCCTCGTCGGCGGAGAGATGGATGATCAGGTCGTCGAGATGGGTGAGCAGCTCGTCGGGCGGGAGATCGACGTCGGCCAGGGTGCGCACCGCCGTGCGCAGCCGGCCCATGGTGGCGGCGGCGCGCATGCCGTGGCCGACGACGTCGCCGACGACCAGGGCCACGCGCGCGCCGGAGAGCGGGATCACGTCGAACCAGTCGCCGCCGACGCCCGACTCGGTGCTGGCCGGCAGGTAGCGGGAGGCGATCTCCAGTGCCGACTGGGCCGGGAGGGACTGCGGCAGCAGACTGCGCTGCAGCGTCATGGTGTTGGTGCGTTCCCGGCTGTGGCGGCGCGCGTTCTGGATGCTCACGGCGGCCCTCGTAGCGAGCCGTTCGGTGAGGCGCAGGTCCTCGGGGCCGAAGGGCTCCGGACGCCGGTGCCGGCCGAGGACGGCCAGACCGACGGTCGTTCCCCCGGCACGCAGCGGCACCGTCATGAGCGAGTGGACGCCGTGCTCACGGATCCAGGCGGCCCCGGGATCCTCGGCCACCCAGTCAGCGACGGCAGGGGCGTTCGCGGCATGCACGGCCCCGCGGCCCGCGGCCAGGCACTCGACGGGCGGCGACAACGGCGGACAGACAATCGTCCCGCCGATCCCGACGGGCGACTCCGGGCCGCCTTCGAGGACCGACCGCACGGCGGTACGGCACAGGGTGACCGGCTCCGCCACGGGGACGGAGTACGGCTCGTCGCCGCTCGGGGGCGGATCGAGCAGGTCGACGGCCACGAAGTCGGCGAGCCGGGGGACCGCGGCCTCGGACAACTCCTGCGCGGTGCGGGCGCTGTTCAGGCTGGTCCCGACGAGAAGGTCCCGGTCGGCGGGCGGCGAAGGCTGCTGCCGGGCGCGCTCCGCTCCGGTCAGGTCGTGCGCCGCCAGGCACACGGCTCGCACCCGGCCGTCGGGATCCCGCAGCGGGGTCAGCGAGGCCCCCCAGCCGTCGTCGCCGTCCTTTCCCGCACGGCGGGCGAAGGCGCCCACGTGCTGGGGCTCACCCGTCTCCAGGACATGACGCATCCCGCGCTCGGTCTCGTCACTCGCGGGATCCGGCGCGATGTCCGGGAGCCGCAGCCCGCGCATCGCGGCCTCCGGGAGACGGAGCGCGCGCTCCATGCCGGCGTTCGCCCGCAGCAGGCGCAGATCCGTGCCGAAGATGGCCGTGAGACAGGCGGACTGGGTGAACGCCCATTGCTCCACCGGTTCGCTCCAGGGCGCGCCGGGGCCGCCCGGCACGGGCGTCACCACGAGCCACTCGGCATCCTCGTCGGTGGGGGTCCAGCGGTGGGCGAGCAGTCCGACGTCCAGCCGGTGCCCGTCGCGGTGCCGCAGCGCCACGGTGCCGTTCCAGCGCTCCTGGCCCGACGGGGTACGCCGTGTCGTGGGCGCACCGGTGACGGACTCGGCGAGCAGGCGGGTGGCGGGCTGCCCGATCACCTCCGAGGTCGCGTAGCCGAGCAGCCGGCGAGCGCTGTCGCTCCAGCCGATCACGATGCCCTGCGCGTTGATGGTGGCCGTCGCCGTTCCGGCCGGCTCACGGGAGCGGTCCGGGTCCTGCGGCCGCTCACCGGGAGGGACGGGAAATCGTTCCATCGCCGCTCATCTCGCCCTCGTCAGCTCCTCTTCCGTGGTCCCTCACGGGGACGCCTCACGGCAGAGGACTCCACTGACAAGCATGATTTAGCGGGGCCGCGAGCACCAACGCAGTGCCGCCGTGAGGGCGAGGGCGAGGGGGAGGGCGACGGCGCGGGGGACGGTGGGTCGTGCGGGGCGGGACGACCGGTAGGCGAGGAAACGGGCCGAAAGTTAAAATTCAGACATGGTGGAAGACGTGGCCACGCCCGACGCCGACTTCCTTCCGACCCACGTCATCCCCAGCGAGGGGCTGGCCGCCTGGGAGGCTCCCGACGTCTCGCGGCCGACCGTGCCGCTCGACGCGCTGCTGCCCGTCCAACTCGTCGAACGACGCGGCGACTGGGGGCGCATCGTCTGCTTCAACGGCTGGTCGGCCTGGGTCGACGGCCGGCTGCTGGTACCGGTGCCCCAGGCCCCGCCGGTGTCCGCGGCGCCACCGACCCGCTCGGCGGACCTGCGTCGGCTGCTCGCCCGGGTCATGGACGCGCTCGAACGCTACGGACAGGCCACGGACGAGCTTGCGGCAGGGAGGGCCGACGGCGAGACCTTCCGGGAGCGGACCGAGGGGCTGCGGGCGGGAGTGGTCATCGCCGGGGAGGCGGCGTGGCTCTACGACGTCGAAGAGGAGCGGTGGATGTACTGCGACGGTGGGCAGACCGACACCTGGGCGGTCTCCTCCGCCCCGTCCGCGGACGAGACCCCGGCGCCGTCGCGGCCCTCCGGTGGGACGCCCGAGCGGACGCGGATCGTGGACTGGCCGGGGGACAACTGACGGGCGGTGCCGGGGGAGCCCTGGTGGGCGGTGCCGGAGGATTTCCGGCGGGCGAGCCGGGCTGTTGAGCTTGGGCCTGGTGGCGCCGGAGCGCACAATGAGATCACAGCACACTTTCACAAGAAGCGTCCCGGATCATCGACCGGATCGTCGACGGGACCCTTCCCTGCGCGACTCCCACGCCCGGCGGGAGGTGAAGCCGTGAGCACCGGATCGCAGCCAGAACGCCCCACGGGCCCGCCCTCCGGGCCCCTCACCGGCCGTCCCTCCAGCCAGTCGGCGGGACATCCGCCACCGCCGCCACCGCCTCCGCCCGGCGGCCGAGGGCCGGGTGGCCCGCCGTCCGGTCCGAGTGGTCCGCCACGCGGTCCCGGCGGAGCGAGTGGTCCGGGCGGCTCCGGTGAGGACGGGGACCGGCCCGAGCGGCGATCCGGTGGGGGAGGGGCGAGACCCTGGCGGCGGTCCGTGCCACGGATCATGGCGGTCACCGTCGTGGCGGCGGCCGTGGGCGTCGCCGTCGTCCTCATCCGCCCCGGCACGGAACCGGCGCAGGCCGGCGAGGTCATCCTCCAGCCCACGAGTTCGACCGGTCCGGACCCCTACACCCCGTCGACCGCGAAGTCGACTTCCTCACTGCCGTCCGCCGCGCCCGGCACGGCCCCGGCCAAGGACAACTCCCTTCGCAGCGTGGCCGGATCGGAACCGGGGCTCTACGGCGGGACGCTCAACACCGCCAGTTGCGACGTCGAGAAGCAGATCCGTCATCTGCATTCCGACCGCGGCAAGAACAAGGCGTTCGCGTCGGTTCTGGCCCTCAGGGAGCCCGGCGTCGCCGGCTATCTGCGCGCGCTGACGCCGGTGGTGCTGCGGTCCGACACCCGTGTCACCAATCACGGCTACCGGGACGGCGAGGCAACCCGCTTCCAGGCGGTGCTGCAGGCCGGGACGGCCGTCCTCGTCGACAACCGCGGCGAGCCGAAGGTGCGTTGTGCCTGCGGCAATCCGCTGACGCGCGCGGTGCCGCACAAGACCGCGCCGCAGCAGAAGGGGACCCCGTGGGCCGGGTACCGGCCGCAGAACGTCGTGGTCGTCAACCGCTCGGCCGCGGAGGTCAAGGAATTCGTCATCCTCGATACGCAGGAACGGAGTTGGATCCGCCGCGACTCGGGTGACGACGGCGACACCGACCGGAGGACCACTGCGCCTGCCCGGCATTGGCCCCTGCCGCCGGAGCCTCCGGCCAAGGAGTCGCCGGACCAGCAGTCGCCGCAGGACGAGCCGGGTGGCGGGGAGTTCGAGCCGAAGCCGGAGGAGGAGTCCGAGCCCAAGCCCGATTACGACTCGCCCGAACACAGGCCCGACGATCCCGGAACGAAGCCCGACGAGCCCAACAAGCCTGAAGAGAAACCGGATCAGCAGAAGCCGGAGCAGGAGAAGCCGGAGCCGAAACCGGAGAAGCCCAAGGAGGAGAACCCCAAGGAGGAGAAGCCCAAGGAGGAGAAGCCCAAGGAGGAGAAGCCCAAGGAGGAGAAGCCCAAGGAGGAGAAGCCCAAGGAAGAGAAGCCCAAGGAGGAGAAGCCTGAGCACAAGCCTCAGGAAGAGGAGAAGCCGCAGGAGGAGCAGAAACCCAAGGAAGAACATAAGCCCCCGCAGGATCAGCAGCACGAGCAGAAGCCGCAGGAGGAGGAGCAGAAGCCTCCGGAGGAGGAACAGAAGCCTCCGGAAGAGGAGCAAAAGCCCCAGGAAGAGCAACAGCCCCAAGAGGAACAGCCGCCTCAGGAAGAGCAGCAGCCGCCCCAAGAAGAGCAGCAGCCCGAGCAGGACCAGGACCAGGACCAGGAACAGCAGCCGGAGCAGGAGCAGCAGCCCGCCCCCAACCCCAACCCCGAATCGGGCAACCAGGGTTGAGCCGACCCCGCACTCCTCGAATGCCTCGCCCGCGACTTGGCTCGGGCGAGGCATTCGGTGTGCGGTGTTCGCTCACTCGACGACCACGTCGTCCTTCGGAAAAGGCGGAGCCGGCGGCGCCTGTGGAGCCGGCGCGGCGGGGACCGACGGGCTGCTCGCGTCGTCCTTGCCGGGCTCGGTCGGCGGCCAGTCGTCCGGGCACGGGGGGCGCATGGCGCGACAAGTCGGGACTTGATCCCATCCGCGCCGGCAGGAAAAAGCCGCGCGGGCCGCGACTGTGACGGCTCCCATTGCGCCGCGGAGACGATCCCGTGAAGGCTCTCGGGAACACGCGTCCGAAGAACTGTTATCCCGGGGCCCGGGATCGATCTCCCATGTATCGGACAGGACCGTTCGGCGTCGAGGACAGGAAGACTTTGATGAGTACAGAGCGCACGAGGGAGACGGCGGCACTGGTGACCGCCGCCGCCGATGGCGACCCCCAGGCCCAGGACGCTCTGGTCAGCGCGTTCCTGCCGCTGGTCTACAACGTCGTCGGCCGGGCGCTGAACGGTTCCGTCGACGTCGACGACGTCGTGCAGGACACGATGCTCCGTGCCCTCGACTCGCTGGACTCCCTGCGCGCTCCCGAGAACTTCCGCTCCTGGCTCGTGGCCATCGCGATGAATCAGGTCCGCGCGTACTGGCACGACCGCCGGTCGGCGCCCGCCACCGTAGAGGAGGCGCAGGACCTCGCCGACCCCGGCGCCGACTTCGTCGACCTGACCATGGTCCGGCTCCAGTTGTCGGGGCAACGCCAGGAGACCGCCCGCGCGACCCGCTGGCTGGAGCCAGACGACCGGGGACTGCTGTCGCTGTGGTGGCTGGAGTGCGCCGGTGAGCTGACGCGGTCCGAGGTCGCCGAGGCACTGGAACTCTCGCCCGAGCACACGGCTGTCCGGGTGCAGCGGATGAAGGCGCAGCTGGAGGCGGCCCGGGTGGTCGTGCGGGCGCTCGACGCGCGTCCGCGATGCGAGGAACTGAGCGGGCTGCTGGCCTCCTGGGACGGCCGCCCCTCGGCGCTGTGGCGCAAGCGTACGGCCCGGCACGCCCGCGGCTGCGCACGCTGCTCGGGGCTGTGGAGCGGGCTGATGCCCGCCGAGGGGCTGCTGGCCGGCCTGGCGCTTGTCGCCGCGACGCCCGCGCTGCTGGACCGGGTGCTCGGCGCCTCCGGTGGCATGGCCATGGTGGGCTCGGCGTCCCGGCCGGGCCCGTCCGCGGGCCGGGACGGATCGGGCCCCGCGGCCGGGCGCCGGGCGCCGCAGGGCCGGGCGGCGTCCCGCAGCGAGGCCCGTCGGCGCCGGCGCGTCCGGCGCCGGGCCGCGGGAGTCGCCGTCGTCGCGGCCTGCGTCACGGGCGGCGGCCTCTGGTACTTCGACCCGGACCCCGACACCGCCACCGAGGAGGCCTCCGCCGCCCGGACCACCGCGCTCCCCGCGGTCGACCTCTCGACCCCCGGCACCCCGACCGCCTCGCCGTCGGCCTCCAGGTCCGCGTCGCCGTCCGCCTCGCCGTCGAAGAAGGCGACCCCCTCCAGCACCCCGTCGCCCACCAGGAAGACGGTGCCCGCGCCCCGGCCGCCCGCCACGCCGACCCGCAGCGCGCCCAGCGCCCCGCCGCAGACCCAGCCGGCCCCGACGGGCGCCGTCGCGCAGGTGGTCGCGCTCGTCAACGAGGAGAGGTCGGCGGCCGGTTGCGGTCCGCTCTCGGAGGACGGGCAGCTGAACCAGGCGGCCCAGGGACACTCGCAGGACATGGCCGCCCGTGACTTCTTCGACCACACCAACCCCGACGGCGCCGACCCCGGGCAGCGCACCACCGCCGCGGGCTACGACTGGTCCACGTACGGGGAGAACATAGCCCGGGGCCAGCAGACCCCCCAGGCCGTCATGGACTCCTGGATGAACAGCCCCGGCCACCGCGCCAACATCCTCAACTGCTCCTTCAAGGACATCGGCGTCGGCATCCACGAGGGCTCCGGCGGACCGTGGTGGACGCAGAACTTCGGCGCCAGACGGTGAAGGTGCCGCGCGCGCCGGCCCCCGCGACGCCGGTCCGCCGCGCGCGGGTCGCCCGCACGGCCCGGTCGGGGGCACGGGTCCCCGCCGCGTGACACGGGACGGGGCGGGGGCTCCGCCATTCGGCGGCGGCCGGCTCGCGCGCCTCGCCGCACCACGGTGGTGTTGACGTGCACGCGTGCCGGCGCCCAGCGCATGGGCGGCGTCGGGCGCCCACCCGTGAATGGACAACGCATGCACATATCCGCACCCACGGGCCGCCGCCGGGCCTGTGCCGCGGTCGCCGCGGTGGTCATCTGCGCGACGGCGCCGGCCGTTCCGGGCCTCGCCACCGCCGACGGCACCCGGGCACCCTCGGCGTCCGCCCCCAAGCTGGACTGGAGCCCCTGCGTCAAGGGCAGCCCGTACGACTGCGCGACCGCGCAGGTGCCGCTGGACCACGGCGACCCGACGGGACGCTCCATCGACCTGGCGGTCGTCAAGCGGAAGGCGACGGGCCCGGGGCGGCGTATCGGCACCCTGTTCTTCAACCCGGGAGGCCCCGGCGGTCCCGGCACCGTGCAGATGCCCCAGAACTACGCGTTCTTCCCGCGCGAGGTGCGGGAGCGGTTCGACATCGTCAGCTGGGACCCGAGGGGCATCGGCAGCAGCACCGCGGTCAACTGCTTCCCGAGCACCGCGGAGGCCGAGAAGTGGACGACGACCAAGACGACCGGTGTCCCGGTGGGCGAGAAGGAACGCGCCGCCTGGATCACCGCGTACCGGGAACTCGGCGAACGCTGCCGGCAACGTGACCCGGAGCTGCTGCGCCATGTGTCGACCACCGACACCGCCCGCGACCTCGAACTGCTCCGCAAGGCGGTGGGCGATGCGCGGCTCACCTACCTCGGCATCTCCTACGGCACCTATCTGGGCGCCACCTACGCCAACCTCTTCCCCGACACGGTCCGCGCCATGGTCCTGGACAGCAACTGGGACCCCCGTGCCTGGACGAACGACGCCTCCGAGGCCGCAGCGCGGCTCGCCACCATGCTGCGTCTGGGATCGGACCGCGGTGCCGCGGCGGTCCTCGACGAGTTTCTCCGCCTGTGCGGGGCCGCCACGAGCGCCCGCTGCCCCTTCTCCGCCGGCAGCCCGCAGGAGACACGGGAGAAGTTCGACGCGCTGCTGTCGCGGCTGAAGACGGATCCCGTCGGCGCGTACGGCTACGGCCGCACGGTCGGCGACGCGGTGAGCGGCCTCTACTCCGTCCTGCCGGGCTGGTCGGAACTCGCCGGCCGGCTGCAGGACCTGTGGCAGGGCCGTGTCCCGCGGCAGCCCGCGTTGCCGCCCGAGCTCGCCGTCCCGGACCCGAGTCCGTACCTGGGCGAGGAGCAGGCCGTCGCGGTCATGTGCGGCGACAGCCCCAACCCTCGCGATCCGGGGGCCTATCCGGCCATGGAGGAGGCCAGTGCCGCCAGGGCGGGTGACGCCGGACGCTACTGGACGTGGGCCACGGTGGCCTGTGCCACCTGGCCGGGCGTCGCGCAGGACAGCTATCGCGGCCCGTGGGACAGACGGACGGCCCATCCCGTCCTGGTCGTCGGCACCACGAACGACCCCGCGACCCCCTTCTCGGGCGCGCGGGCCATGGCCAGGGAACTGGCCGACGCCCGCCTGCTCACCCACGAGGGATACGGGCACACGGCACTGGTCAACCCCAGCAGTTGCGTGCAGGCGCACGAGAGCCGCTACCTCGTCGACGGCACCCTGCCGCCGGAGGGAACGACGTGCCGGCAGGACAGGCCGCCGTTCTCCGCGAACGAACCGCAGGGCGCCGTCTCCGCCGGTGAGGGCGGCGCGGCCGGCATCCTCCTCAGCCGCCCCTGACCCGGCGGCCCGTCAACGGGTGGCGCGACCGGCGCCGCCGGGGTACCCGTCGCCGGGCGGAGTGGGAGAGAGCACCCGCCCGAACCGTCCGCCTCCGCCCGAACGGGAAGGACCGTCCATGTCCGTCGACACGCGACGCTCGACCGCCGACCTCACCGACGAGGAACTCCAGGCACTGGACGCCCACTGGCGTGCCGCGAACTACCTCTCCGTCGGCCAGATCTACCTGATGGCCAACCCCCTGCTCACCGAGCCGCTGCGCCCGGAGCACATCAAGCCCCGGCTCCTCGGCCACTGGGGGACCTCACCGGGCCTGAACCTGGTGCACACCCACCTCAACCGGGTGATCAAGGCGCGGGGGCTCGACGCCCTGTGCGTCTGGGGGCCCGGGCACGGCGGGCCCGCCGTCCTCGCCAACAGCTGGCTGGAGGGCTCGTACACGGAGACGTACCCGGACATCACCCGGGACGGCGCGGGCATGGCGAGGCTGTTCCGGCAGTTCTCGTTCCCGGGCGGCGTGCCCAGCCATGTCGCCCCGGAGACCCCGGGCTCCATCCACGAGGGCGGTGAGCTGGGCTACTCCCTGTCGCACGCCTACGGCGCCGCACTGGACAACCCCGGTCTCCTCGTAACCTGCGTCATCGGCGACGGCGAGGCGGAGACCGGACCGCTCGCGGCGTCCTGGCACTCCAACAAGTTCCTCGACCCCGTCCACGACGGTGCCGTGCTGCCGATCCTCCACCTCAACGGATACAAGATCGCCAACCCGGCCGTCCTGGCCCGGCTGCCGGAGGGCGAACTGGACGAGCTGCTGAAGGGCTACGGCCACGACCCCCTCCACGTCACCGGCGACGACCCGCAGGCCGTGCACCGGGCCATGGCGCAAGCCATGGACACCGCGCTGGACCGTATCGCCGCCCTCCAGCGCGCCGCCCGCGACGACGGGGCCCGCGAACGCCCCCGCTGGCCCGTGATCGTGCTGCGCACACCGAAGGGGTGGACGGGACCGGCGGAGGTCGACGGCCTGCCGGTGGAGGGCACCTGGCGCTCCCACCAGGTCCCGCTGGCAGGCGTGCGCACCAATCCCGCGCACCTGGGCGCGCTGGAGGCGTGGCTGCGCTCGTACCGCCCGGAGGAACTCTTCGACGAGCGGGGCGCTCCCCGGCCGCGGGTCCTCGACTGCGTCCCGGCGGGCTCGCGCCGGCTCGGCGCCACCCCGCACGCCAACGGTGGCCTCCTGCTGCGCGAACTGCCCCTGCCGCCACTGGAGCGGTACGCCGTCCCGGTCGACAAGCCAGGCGCGACCGTGCACGAACCCACCCGCGTGCTGGGCGGGTTCCTCGAACACGTGATGCGGGAGAGCGCGGACCGACGCGACTTCCGCCTCGTGGGACCCGACGAGACCGCCTCGAACCGCCTGGACGCCGTCTACGCCGCGAGCGGGAAGGCGTGGCAGGCGGCGACCCTGGACGTGGACGAACACCTCGACCGCCACGGCCGGGTGATGGAGATCCTGTCCGAACACACCTGCCAGGGCTGGCTGGAGGGCTACCTGCTCACCGGCCGTCACGGGCTGTTCTCCTGCTACGAGGCCTTCGCGCACATCGTCGACTCGATGGTCAACCAGCACATCAAATGGCTGCGCGTGACCCGCCGTCTGCCCTGGCGCGCGCCCATCGCCTCCCTCAACTACCTCCTCACCTCCCATGTGTGGCGGCAGGACCACAACGGCTTCTCCCACCAGGACCCCGGCTTCGTCGACCACATCCTGAACAAGAGCCCCGAGGCCGTACGGGTCTACCTGCCGCCGGACGCCAACACCCTGCTCTCCGTGGCGGACCACGCACTGCGCAGCCGTGACTACGTGAACGTGATCGTCGCGGGCAAGCAGCCCTGTTACGACTGGCTGTCCATGGACGAGGCCCGGGTGCACTGCGCCCGCGGCGCGGGCATCTGGGACTGGGCCGGCACCGAGGACGGCGACCGGGAGCCCGACGTGGTGCTGGCCTGCGCGGGCGACGTCCCCACCCAGGAGGTGCTGGCCGCCGCCCAGCTCCTGCGCCACCAGCTGCCCCGGCTCGCCGTCCGCGTCGTGAACGTCGTCGACATCGCGCGCCTGCTGCCCCGCGAGGAACACCCGCACGGCATGAACGACTTCGAGTACGACGGCCTGTTCACCCGGGACAAGCCGGTCGTCTTCGCGTACCACGGCTACCCGTGGCTGATCCACCGCCTGGCCTACCGGCGCAACGGACACGCGAACCTGCACGTGCGGGGCTACAAGGAGATCGGCACCACCACCACGCCGTTCGACATGGTCGTCCGCAACGACCTCGACCGGTACCGCCTGGTGATGGACGTCGTCGACCGCGTTCCCGGCCTCGGGGTGCGCGCGGCCGCCGTGCGCCAGCGCATGGAGGACGCCCGGCTGCGGCACCACGACTGGATCCGCCTGCACGGCACCGACCTGCCGGAGGTGGCGGACTGGTCCTGGGACAGTTGAGGGGACTTCAGTAGGGCAGCGTGCGCCCCGAAGGTGTTCTCAGGTCGAGACCCGAGGGGCGGCGCGGCGGCCGTGGACGCTTCTCCTCCTGGATACGCTTCATGACCGTCGCCTCCTCGGGGGTTCCGCGGGTCGCCGTCCTGCGCTCCGCGTGCAGATGAACCTTGTCCTCGGCCGGCGGCCGGCCCTGGACGAGCGACCCGATCACCGGTTACGCCGGACCATTCCCCTCGGTCGGCGGCCCCAACCCCAACAACTCCCTCGGCACCGGCCGTTCCGCTCGTCAGCCGACCGGGTCGCCCGCCGCCACGGGGTGTGTCTCCAGGTCAGGGGCCGCCAGCAGGTCGGCGATCAGTTCGGGGGACCCGCCGACGTAGGTGCTGACCAGGTCCACGTCACCGCCGACACACCAGGCGCGGTCCCGCGGCCACCACAGGTCGGGCAGCTCGGCGAACTCGTCCACCTCGGCGGGGGACACGGCGTCGGCGAGCGCGCCGGTGAGCAGGACCTCGTCACGGCCGGGGGTCGCGAAGACGGGGAACCGGTCGAAGTCCAGGCGCCCGTAGCCGTGCCAGAGCCCGAACCAGCACTCCTCCGGTGTCCGGGTGTGCCGTTCCAGCACCGGGATCAGGGCGTCGGCGACGGGGAGCGGCGTCGGGCCCTCCGCCGGATGTTCGTCCCAGACGCCGGGCAGGCCGTACTCGGCGGCGTTCTGGTACAGGTCGTCCATCCCGACCAGTTCGTGCCAGCGGGCCGTCGGCGTGACCGTGCGTCCGTGCGCGGCGGCCACCGTCTCCCAGCGCACCGGCCGCTCGTCCAGGCCGGCCGGGTGCAGCACCCGGACGTAGGCGGGGAACCCGGGCCCCGTCACGCCGGTCACGGTGCCGAGGCCGCCGGGCTCACCGAAGCCGGCCGAGCATCCGGTGAGCCAGGCGGCCGGGGTGAGGTCGGCGGTCCGCACCCGCAGGCGCCCGTACTGCTCCGGAGCGGGGTCCCGGTGGACCGGGCGGTGGTCGTTCACAGCGGACAGTCTCGCCGACCGGGCGCCCGGGCGGCCGCCGGGGCCCCCTCAGCGGGTGACCAGGAGGCCGCGGTCGCGCAGCACCCGCCGCTCCAGCGGACTGAAGATCAGCAGGTCGATGGCGATACCGACGATCAGGATGAGCAGGATGGCGAGGAAGACCATGGACATGGAGCTGGTGTTGCGGCCGTTCTCCAGCAACTGGCCGAGTCCCACGCCCAGGTCGGGGGAGGAGGCGATGATCTCGGCGGCCATCAGGGACCGCCAGGCGAACGCCCAGCCCTGCTTGAGGCCGGCGAGGTAGCCGGGCAGCGCGGCCGGCATCACGATGTGCCGGGCCTCGCGCAGTCCCGTCGCGCCCAGTGTCCGCCCGGCGCGCAGGAACAGCGGCGGGATCTGGTCGATCCCCGCGACCAGGCCGTTGGCGACCGAGGGGACCGCGCCGAGCAGGATCACGGCGTACATCATCGAGTCGTTCAGGCCGAGCCAGATCACCGCGGGCGGCACCCAGGCCACCGACGGCAGCGACTGCAGTCCGGACAGGATCGGGCCGACGGCCGCCCGCACGAACCGCACGCGGGCGACCAGCAGGCCGAGCGGGGTGCCGATGGCGAGCGCCAGCAGGAAGCCGAGCAGACCGCGCGAGACGCTGGTCCAGATGTAGTCGAGCAGGGTGCCCTGGAGCCAGGCGTCGCGCACCTCGCCCCACACGTCGGATGGCGAGGCCAGCTTGTAGTCGGGGGCGACCTCGGCCCACACCAGCAACTGCCAGACCACCAGTACCAGTACGACGGCGGTGACCGGGGGCAGCACCTTGCGTGTCAGGGTCTCCCGCAACGGGGTGCGGCCGACCTGCACCGAGTCCAGCGCGTCGAGCCCGGCCTCCACTCCGGCCAGGTCGTGCGGGTCCCGCGGCGCCCCGGCGGTCCGGGGGCCGTCCTCGCGGACGTCGGGCTCGGTGCCCACGACGTGGTCAGTGCCGGCCATGGCGGCGGATCTCCTCACGCAGTTCCTCGGTGATCTCGGCGGACAGTTCGGCGACCGCGGCGTCCTCGATGCGGCGGGGCTGCGGAACGCCGACCGTCCATTCCCGCGCGATCCGTCCCGGGCGGGAGGACAGGAGCACGACGCGCTGTGCCAGCCGTACCGCCTCGCGCACGTTGTGCGTCACGAACAGGACGGAGACCCCCGTCTCGTGCCAGACGCGGGTCAGCTCGTCGTGCAGCACGTCCCGGGTGATCGCGTCCAGCGCGGCGAACGGTTCGTCCATCAGCAGCAGCCGGGAGTCCTGGGCCAGCGCGCGCGCCAGAGCGACGCGCTGGCGCATGCCGCCCGACAGTTCGTGCACCCGCTTGCGGAACGCGCCCGGCAGCCGGACGACCTCCAGCAGCCGCTCGGCCTCGACGCGGCGCCGCGGGGCCGCGACCCCGCGCAGTTTCAGCGCGAGTTCGATGTTCTTCCCGGCCGTCAGCCACGGGAACAGCGCGTGTTCCTGGAACATGAGGGCGGGCCGGCCGTCCGTGCCGATCGAGCCGGAGGACGGCAGGTCCAGCCCCGCGACCAGGTTGAGCAGCGTCGACTTGCCGCAGCCGGAGGCCCCCAGGAGGGTGACGAACTCACCCGGCGCGACATCGAGGGTGATGTCGTCGAGGACGAGCTGCCGCCCGCCGGGCGTGCCCGGCGCGGGAAAGGACTTCGAGACGTGCTCGACACGCGCGGCGTACGTCGTGCGCGGGGCGTCCTCTGCGGCCTTGGCGAGCGTGGTGGCCATGGTCGTCACCTCCTGGGAACTCATCGGGTCCGGTCGGACGTCACTTCACGCCGAGACCGGCGTCGTCGACCTCGTCCTTGCCCTCGGCCCTGAGGACCTCGTTGAGCGGGGTGAGGTCGTAGATGCCCTGCAGCCGGGGCTCCTCCAGCAGGCCTGCCTTGACGGCGTGTTCGGCCTGGGCGTCGAGGGTGGCGGCGAGCGGGTCGTCGAGGAAGGTGATGGACTTCCACGCCGGGTCGACGACCTCGGCGGGCAGTTCCTTGCCGGACAGCCTCTTGAGCGCCGCGTTGGCGGAGGCCTTCGCCTCCTGGGAGTTGGCGTTGATCCACTCGTTGGTCCTCACGGAACCGCGCAGCACGGCCTCGACGACGTCGGGGTGCTCCTTCAGGAACTTCTGCGACACGATGATGTTCGTGATCACGAACTTCTTGTCGGGCCACAGGTCGGACTCGTCGAGCAGCACCTTCGCGCCCTCGGAGACCAGCTTGGACGCGGTCGGCTCGGGCACCCAGGCGCCGTCCACGGAGCCGGACCTGTAGGCGTCCGGGGTGATCTTGTTGTCCGTGCGCACCACGGATACGTCGCCGCTGCCGCTCTGCGCGTCGACCTTCCAGCCCTGCTCCGCGATCCAGTTGAGGAACGCGACGTCCTGGGTGTTGCCGAGCTGCGGGGTGGCGATCTTCTTGCCCTTGAGGTCGTCGAGGGACTTGATCTTGTCCGGGTCGACGACGAGCTTCACGCCCCCGGAGGCGGAACCGCTGATGATGCGCAGGTTCTTGCCGCCCGACTTGGTGTAGCCGTTGATGGAGGGGGAGGGGCCGATCCAGCCGATGTCTATGGAGCCGGAGTTCAGCGCCTCGATCTCGGAGGGGCCGGCGTTGAAGGTCGACGCCTTGATCCGGGTGCCGCCGAGTTCCTTCTGGATCAGGCCTTCCTCGACCCCCACCAGGGCGGTGGCGTGCGTGAGGTTGGGGAAGTAGCCGATCCGTACCTCGTCGGCGGACAGCTTCTCGGCGTCCGCCGCCACCTCCGTCCGCTTGCCGTCGTCGGTGGACTCGGCACCGTAGCCGCAGGCGGTCAGCAGGAGGGGGAGCGCCGCTACGGCGGCGAGGGTGCGCAGGGTGGTGAACGGTCTTGCGGCAGACACGGAGGTGTCCTTTCGAGGAAAGGGCTGATCAAGGAGGTGCGGGGGGTGTGGGTGGGTGCGGCCGGCGCGGGAGCGCGCGACGACCCGGCGCACGGCGGCCGTTCGGGGCGAAGGCACCGGCGGGCGGAGGCGGGCGCCGGCGGGCGCGAGGGGCGCTGCCGGTCCGGTGGCGTCCGTGCGGACGGCCTCAGACGGGCCGACAGATGGCGCTGGAGGTGCGGCCGAGGTCGATGTGCCGGCGCGAGGTCAGCAGGGGGAGCAACCGGCCGGCACGGTCGCATCGGTCGTACGCGCGCATGGCCACCCCCGGGATCCCTAGTTTTCCTACCTGACTGCTAGGGATCGTGGCAGAAAGTCTCGCTCTCCCCAAGAGTGTGATCGTATGCTGGACGTAGTCATCTCGCATTTCGAGATGTGATCCGAGATCAGGCCGGCAGGACGAAGCGCGGGTGGGCGCCGTCGAGGAAGTAGTCCCCGACCTCGCGCAGCCGGTGGGCGCCGGGCTCGTACAGGGTGTGGGTACGGGCGTTGCGCCAGAACCGGTCGAGGCCCAGCCGTGCCGAGACCGCGCGGGCGCCGACGACGTCGAGGGCGCGGGTGGTGCACTCCCGCGCGGCCGTCGCGGCGGCCGCCTCGGCCATCGCCGCCAGGACGGAGATCTCCGCGTACGCGTCGTAGGCGAGGTCCTCGCCGCGCGCCAGCCCGCCGTCCAGGGCCGCCACGGCCTGATCGGTGAGCGCGGCGGCGGAGCGGGTGAGGACCGTGAGTTCCCCGAAGGTGGTGAGTGCCTGCGGGTCGTGGGGGGTGCCGGCGGGCCGGGCGTACTGCCAGGGGGGAGCGGTCCTGCTGTACTCGCGGACCTCGGCGAGCACTCCCTCCGCCGTCCCCAGCAGCAACTGGACGGAGACGAGACGCCCCACCGGGGACGCCAGCGCGGCCGCGGGAGACAGGTCGTCCTCGTCCGCCGAGAGCGAGCCGAGCACGTCGTCGGCCGCGACCGGTACGGAGTCGAACTCCACGCTGCCGCCGCCCGCGAGCCGCAGCCCGAAGGAGTCCGCGTCGGCTTCGATCCGCACCCCCCGGCGGCCGGGATCCACGACGACGGCGACCGGCTCGCCGGAGCCGGCCCGCACGGCCCGCACCACGAGCCGGTCGGCCACGGCGACGCCCGTGACGAAGCTCTGCCGACCGTCGAGCACCGATCCGTGGGCCGTCCTGGCCAGCGTGGGACAGGGATCCCGGGGGGCCAGCCCGCCGCCCCAGCACCACTGCCGCGCCGCGGAGCGTCGCTCGATCCGCGCGGCGACGGCCGGGTCCGCGAAGAACCGGGCGCTCCACGACAGGAAGTAGTGACAGCCGAGCAGTTGGGCGATCGCGCCGTCCGCCGCGGCGATCTCCCGGACGACGGCGTAGGCCGTGGTCCAGTCCGCGCCGCCTCCCGCGGACCCGGCGGGTGCCAGGAGGGTCAGCAGCCCGGCCTCGCGCAGCCGGGACACCTCGTCGAAGGGCGTCTTGCCCGCCTGCTCCCTGGCCACCGCGTCGGTGGCCAGGTCGTCGGCCGCCTCGCGGGCCACACGCAGCCAGTGCGCGCGTCCGGGTCCGTTCCGTTCGGCTGCGGACGCGGGTTCCGAGGGTGCCTCGGGTTCCGGCGGCGCGGTGGCAAGGCCCATGGCGGTCGACTCCTCAGAACCGGTCGCAGGAGGGGGAGTGGAGGCCGTCCTGCCGGCCGGGCACGTACTTGTAGCCCACGCGCCGTACGGTGACGATCCGGTGGCGGTGCGCCTCGCCCAGCTTGCGGCGCAGGCGGGCGATGTGGACGTCCACGGTGCGGCCGTCGCCGATGTGGTCGTAGCCCCACACGGCGGCCACCAGCCGGTCGCGCGCGTGCACCTGGTGGGGATGGCGGACGAGATGCGCGAGCAGCGCGAACTCCAGGTACGTCAGGTCGAGTTCGCGGCCGTCCACCTCGGCGAGGTGCCGCTCCGGGTCGATCCGGACGACGTCGTCCCCGGTGCCCCGGGCGGGCGCCGGGCCCGTGGTGGGGACCGGCAGGATCGCGGGCCGCGGCCTGTCCTTGACGAACAGCTCGGCGGGGTCGGTGCCTTCGGGTACGAGCACCAGGTAGCCGACGAGCGGCGGGGAGGCGGGTGCCCCGGCGCCGCCGCGCGCCATGCGGTCGCCCACCAGGCGCAGTCTGCGCGTGTCGGGGTGGGCGGGATCGTGCGGGCCGGCCTGGGCCGGGAGTGCCGTGGTCATGGCGGTCGTCCCTCGGTAAGTGTGCGGCGCCGTCGGGTGCGGCGGGGCAGATCCCCGGCCGTCCGGCCGGCTGGGGGAAGGGGTGGAGAGGCGCGGGCGGAGGTGGGGGCCGCGTGCCTTACGCGCGACAGCAGGCGGCGCTGACGACGTGACCGAAGTCGACATGCCGACGGCGAACGAGTCGCTGCTGTGTACGGGACATGTACCGCATCCTGCGCGCCCCCGCGGTGCCCCGTCAATACTTTCCTAGTAATTCGATAGGGAAAGTGGGGAAGGGGGTTCCGACGCGCCGGGCGGCCGCCGGGCACAGGCTTGACGAGGAGCGGGAGCTGCTGCTCAATTGGGCCGCATGCATCACGAGCCGTTTCTGGTCTCGCGCGCCCACATCGACTTCGGCCGCGTGTGGTCCGCGGCGTGTCGCGCCTGACCCGGCTTCGGGCCCCCGGCCGGCCTTCCCTGCGGTGGCCCTGTCCCGGGCCGGGTTCTCTCCCTCACCTGCACTGACACTCCGTCACTTCGCGGTACGGCGGCGGCGTCCCGGACGCCGTCCCCGCCCGCCACCCCCGAGTTCCGCACGACGTCGAGGAGCCGCCATGACCGCATCCGTCACGCCGTCACCCCGCCCCGCCGGCCGCACCGGCGAAACCGCCTACGACCGGCACAGGCTGCGCCAGTGGCTCGCCGGTGACGCCCGGGCGGACGGGGTCAGCAGACGCCGTCTGCTCAGCCTGCTCGCCGCCACCGCCGCCGCGACGGCGCTCCCGGCGCCCGGCCCGGCCCGCGCCGCCGCCGCCGCACCGATCGTCAAGCCGCTGCCGCCCGAGTGGTTCATCCAGCGCGGCACCAACGCCGAGACCCGCTGGGAGGCCCTGCGCGGCACCGGCCACCACACCCCCAACGAACTGTTCTTCGTGCGCAACCACACCGCCACCCCCGTCCTGGAGGCCCGCGACTGGCGGCTGCGGCTGTGGGGGAGCGGGCTGCGGGGCGCACCCGGCGAGGACGGAGCGGTGGAGTTCGGGTACGACGACCTGCGGGCCCTGCCCGCCGTCACCCGTACCGCGTTCGTCGAGTGCGCCGGGAACGGCCGTTCCCACTACGCGACCCAGCAGGGCGAGACGGTCACCGGTACCGCCTGGACGCTGGGCGCGGTCGGTGTCGCCCGCTGGCGCGGGGTGCCGCTGGGCCATGTGCTGCGCAGGGCCGGGCTCTCCTCCCGCGCCGTGGACGTCCAGCCCCGTGGCCTGGACGCCGAGTACGTCAGCGGGGGCGAGAACCTGGGCCGGGTGCGCCGTCCGCTGCCGCTGGCCAAGGCGCTCGACGACGTCCTGCTGGCGTACGAGATGAACGGCGAGCCGTTGCCGTACGACCACGGGTATCCGGTGCGGGTGCTGGTGCCCTCGTGGGTGGGGATCTCGTCGGTCAAATGGGTGGGCGACATCGAGGTGTCCGCGCAGCCGCTCCTCTCGCCCTGGAACACCACGTTCTACCGGCTGTTCGGGCCCGCCCACCCCGCGCAGGGCAGCGCGCCGCTGACCCGGCAGACGGTCAAGAGCGCCTTCGAGCTGGCGGGCGGCGCCACCTTCGCGGTGGGGGAGGGTCAGGTGCTGCACGGCAGGTCCTGGTCGGGCGCGGGCGCCGTCGCGCGGGTCGACGTCAGCACCGACGGCGGGGCGAGCTGGCGGCGGGCCCGGCTGCACGACCGTCCCCGGGCCGGCACCTGGACGCGCTGGTCCGTGGCCTGGACGCCCGAGCGGCCGGGCGCCACCCAGTTGCTGGCCCGCGCCACCGACACCCACGGCCGCCGCCAGCCCGACGTCGCCGTGCCCAACACGCAGGGCTATCTCTTCGACGCCGTGGTGCGTCATCCGGTCACGGTCGTCTGATCCGGCGGATCTTCGTCTTGCGCGACGGCCACCCCCCGCTTCAAAGCGAGCTTAGGTTAGGCTAACCTTCGCAACGTGCGAGCTGCTGAAGAGACCTCCGGGACCGTGCGTCCACGCGGTCATGAGCTGTCGGCCACGGATGTCACCGTGGCCTACGACGGCGTCGACGTCGTCCACGGTGCCGCCCTGCGGCTGCGGCCGGGCGAGGTGACCGTGCTGGTCGGGCCCAACGGCAGCGGCAAGTCGACGCTGCTGCGCACCCTCGCGCGGCTGCAACGCCCGAGGACCGCCGCGCTCGTCATCGACGGCGAGACCGACGGGCTGGCGCTGGCCCCGCGTGAGTTCTCGCGCCGTGTCGCCCTGCTGACACAGGGTCGGCCCACGCCCAGCGGTCTGACCGTCCGCGACGTCGTCGAGTTCGGCCGCTACCCCTACCGGGGCCGCTGGGGCCGGGGCGACGCGGACGGCCGGGCGGCGGTGGACCGCGCGCTCGCCCTCACCGGCGTCGCGGAACTCGCCGACCGGGGCGCGGAGCACCTCTCCGGCGGCCAGCTCCAGCGCGTCTGGCTCGCCGGCTGCCTGGCCCAGGAGACCGGTGTCCTGCTCCTCGACGAGCCCACCACCTATCTGGACCTGCGGTACCAGATCGAACTCCTCGACCTCGTCCGCGACCTGGCGGACGACCACGGGATCGCGGTCGGCGCCGTCCTGCACGACCTCGACCAGGCCGCGGCCGTGGCCAACCGGATCGTGCTGCTCCACGAGGGCCGGATCATCGCCGACGGCCTGCCCGAGGACGTCCTGACGGCACAGCGGCTCACCGACACGTACGGCATCCGTATCGAGGTCGAGACCGACCCCCTCACCGGCCGGCTGCGCACCCGCGCCATCGGCCGACACCACACGCGAAGCGAAAGGCTCAGCACCACCTCATGAGACGCCTCCTGCTGACCGCGGCGGTCACCACCGCCGCGGCGCTCACCATGACCGCCTGCGGAACCACCGAGCCCGCCGCCGACGACGCCGCGAAGAAGACCGGCGAGCGCATCACCCTCACCGACGCCAACGGCGCGAAGGTGGAACTCGACGGTCCGGCCAAGAAGGTCGTCGGCACCGAGTGGAACGTGGTCGAGAACCTGATATCGCTGGGCGTCGACCCCGTCGGCGTGGCCGACGTCAAGGGCTACAAGACCTGGGACACCGCGGTCGCGCTGAAGAACGAGCCCAAGGACATCGGCACGCGCGGCGAGCCGAGCATGGACACCATCGCCTCGCTCTCCCCGGACCTCATCGTCGCCACCACCGACCTGCCGCCGGCCGCCGTGAAGCAGCTGCGCGAGGTCGCCCCGGTCCTGGAGCTCCGCTCCGCCGACGGGTCCGACCCCATCGGGCAGATGACGGAGAACCTGGACCTCATCGCCCGGGCCACCGGCACCACCGCGAAGGCGGACGAGCTCAAGGAGCAGTTCGACGCGAAGCTCGCCGAGGGCAGGAAGGCCCTCGCCGACGCCGGACTCGCGGGCGCCGACTACGCCTTCGCCGACGGGTACGTCGTCTCCAACCAGGTCTCGATCCGCCCGTACACCGGCGGTTCGCTCATCGGCGCGGTCAACGAGAAGATCGGCCTGAAGAACGCCTGGAAGGTCGAGGGCGACAAGGACTACGGGCTCGGCTCGACCGACGTCGAGGGCCTCACCGCACTCGGTGACGTGCAGTTCGCCTACATCGGCAGCGAGGGCGACAAGAACAGCACCCCGTTCGCCGGCGCGCTGGCCAAGGACAAGGTGTGGACCTCGCTGCCGTTCGTGAAGAAGGGCGACGTGCACCGGCTGCCCGACGGCATCTGGATGTTCGGCGGCCCCGAGTCGATGGGGCAGTACGTCGACGCGGTCGTCGAAGCCCTGGCGAAGTAACACCGTGGCCGTCACCGCAACCGCTCCCACCACCCGCCCGACGCCCGCCACGTCCCGGAGCGGCGCCGCCGCGGTGACGGCCACGCTGGTCCTGCTGGTCGTCGTCCTCGCGCTGGTGGACATCACGCAGGGCACGGCCGCGGTCGGCGCGCCCGAGGTGTGGAAGGCGCTCACCGGCCGGGCCGACCCGGGCGACTCGTCCGTCGTCATCGCCTCCCGGCTGCCCCGGATGACCGCCGGACTCGTCGTCGGGGTGCTGCTCGGGACGGCGGGCGCCGCCCTCCAGGCCGTCAGCCGCAACGTCCTCGCGTCCCCCGACACGCTCGCCGTCAACGCGGGCTCCTACCTGGCGCTCGGGGTGGCCGCCGTCACGGGTGTCTCGCTGCCGCTGTTCGCCTCCACCGGCGTCGCGTTCGCCGGTGGCCTCGCCGCCGCGGCCGTCGTCCTCGGGCTGTCCGGTCCGGGCACGGGGACCGTCCGGCTCGTGCTGGCCGGCAGCGCCCTCATGCTCGGCCTCACCGCCGTCACCGAGGGGCTGCTCCTGCTGTTCCCGCAGCAGACCGAGGGCCTCTACCGGTGGAACCAGGGCAGCATCGCCCAGAACGGCTTCGACGGCGTGCTCCAGACGGCGCCCGTCGGCGTCGCCGGTCTCGTCGGGTTGCTGCTCGTCGCCCGGCGCGTCGACGCCATGGCGCTCGGCGACGACGCCGCGCGCGGTCTGGGCGTGCGGGTCCGCACCACCCGGGTCACCGTCGTCGTGTTCACGGCGCTGCTCTCCACCGCCGCCGTCACGCTCGCCGGGCCGATCGGCTTCGTGGGCCTGTGCGCCCCCGCGCTCGTCCGCCCCCTCGCCCGCAGGTTCCGCGGCTTCCACCGCACCCGCGCGGCCCTGCCGCTCGCGGGGCTCGTCGGCGCGCTGCTGGTGCTCTGCTCGGACGTGCTGCTGCGCGCCGTCGTACCGGCGGACCTGGCGGTCGCCGTGCCGACCGGCGTCGTGACCAGCCTGGTCGGCGCCGTGTTCCTGGTCGTGATGGCCACCCGGGTCCGCGACGGCGCGGCCGCCGCCGCGCCCGACCGGCTGCGCATCAGGAGCCGGGCCGTCTTCCTCACGACCACCGCCGTGCTCGTGGCCGTGCTCGTCGGTGTGGCGATCGCCGCCGTGCTGCTCGGCGACAGCAAGCTGCTGCTGGGCGACGTCGTCAACTGGGCCCAGGGCAGGGCCGGCCGGACCGTGAGCTTCGTCCTCGACACCCGGGTGCCCCGGGTCGCCGCCGCGGTCCTCGCGGGCGCGGCGCTGGCCCTGGCGGGGACGCTGGTGCAGTCCGTGACCCGCAACCCGCTGGCCGAGCCGGGGGTCCTCGGAGTCTCCGGCGGCGCGGCGCTCGGTGCGGTGCTCTTCGTGACGACCGTGCCCGTGGCCGGGTCGTGGGGCGTGGCGGGCGCCGCGTTCGCGGGCGCGGCCGTCAGCTCGGTCCTCGTCTTCGGGCTCGCGGCCCGGGGCGGGTTCCAGCAGAACCGGCTCGTCCTCGTCGGGTTCGGCGTCGCGACCGGGGCAAGTGCCCTGATCAGCATGCTCATCATCCTCACCGACCCGTTCAACGCGACCAAGGCGCTGACCTGGCTGTCGGGCTCCACCTACGGCCGGACACTGCCCGACGTGGTGCCGCTCGCCCTGGTGCTCGCCGTCGGTACGGCGGTGGCGGTGACGCGGCGTACGGAACTCGACCTGGTGTCGCTCGACGAGGACACGCCGCGGCTCCTCGGACTCGACGTCGCACGGGGGCGCCTGGGCTTCCTCGTGGTGAGCGTCCTGCTGAGCGCCACCGCGGTGGCCGCCGCGGGCACCATCGGCTTCGTGGGCCTCGTCGCGCCGCACGCGGCCCGTGCCCTGGTGGGCCGGCAGCACGTGCGGGTGGTGCCGGTCGCCATGCTCCTCGGCGCCGTCCTGGTCTGCACCGCCGATCTGATCGGCAGGACCGTGATCGCACCGGCCCAGCTCGGCGCCGGACTGATGACCGCGGTGATCGGGACGCCGTACTTCCTCCATCTCCTCGTGCGCAGCCGCCGGTAGCGTCACGGCCGCCCCGCGCCGACGGGCCGGGGTGTGCGGGACGGCAGCCGTCCCGCACACCCCGGCCCCTGCGCGTGCGGACCTAGCCCGGCACGCGGTCCGCGCTCAAGGTGTCCGCGCCGTGGCGGGCCAGCAGGGAGGTGAGGATCTCCCCGGCCCGGACGGCGGTGGTGGACAGCAGGGTGGAGGTGAGGCCGTGGGTGTGCTCGGTGCCGCCCTGGAGGTAGATGCCGGCGGTGACGTTCGAAGTGGTCACCACGCGGTGGTCGCGGCCGACCTCGAGGGTGTCCTCCTCGTCGCGCACACACAGCTTGGCCAGTTCGCCGAGGTTGTCGCCGATGCCCTGCGGCTGGTAGCCCGTCGCGTACACGAGCACGTCCGAGGAGACGACCTCCCGTTCGCCGGTCGGCAGGAACTCCACCGTCACCCTGACGTCGTCCGCGCCGGCCTCCACCTCGCGGATGCGGGAGACGTTCATCATCCGCAGCCGCTGCCTGCCCTGGACCTTCTCCTGGTACATCGTCCGGGACAGGGCCTCGATCAACTCCATGTCCACCACGGAGTAGTTGGTGCTGCGGTGGTACTCGAACAGCGACTGCTTCACCTCGCGCGGCGCGCCGTAGTACAGGTCGACGGCCTCGGGGTCGAAGATCCGGTTGGCGAACGGGCTGTCGTCGGCCGGGGTGTAGCCGTACTTGGCGAACACGGAGCAGATCTCGGCGTCGGGGAACGTGCGGTGGAGGTAGTCCACGGCCTCGGCGGCGCTCTGCCCGGCCCCGAGCACGACGGCACGGCGTACGGGCGTCCCGGAGGCCACGAGCCGCTCCACCCGGGGCAGCAACTCGCTGTTGTGCCACACCCGTCCGGACCGCTCGGCGCCGGGCGGCAGATGCGGCTCCAGGCCGGTGGCCACGCAGACGTTGCGGGCCCGGCGGACCGTCAGCCGCTCCGGGGCGGCCGGGTCGCGGGTGGTGACGTCGAACCAGCGGACCTCGCCGTCCTCGGTGACGGGCCGTACGGAGACGACCTCCGCGCGGTACTCGACCAGCGGCGCGACCCGGCTCGCCGCCCACTCGAAGTAGTCGTGGAACTCGATGCGCAGCGGGAAGAGCGTCTTCTGGTTGAGGAAGTCGACCAGCCTGCCGCGCTCCCGCAGGTAGCACAGGAAGCTGAAGTCGCTGGTGGGGTCGCGCATCGTGACCAGGTCCTTGAGGAAGGACACCTGCATGGTCGCGTCGTCGATGAGCATGCCGCGATGCCAGCCGAATCGAGGTTGCTTCTCGAGGAACAGCGCCCGGATCCCGCCCCCACGGTCCGACGTCGCGCCGTGCTCCTGCAGCGCGATCGCCAGTGCGAGGTTGGACGGTCCGAAGCCGATGCCCAGAAGGTCGTGGACGTCATCCGGCTCGCTCTGCAGTGTCGTCACCGCTTCATCGCCTCCCATGAAGGGGGGACGCGGCGTTCCCAAAGTTGGAACACTGCCTCCCCCAAGCAGGCACATGCTAGATAAGGTTAGCCTTACCTAGCAATGCCTGAGGAGGCCTATATGCGGGTCGTCATGTTCGGCTATCAGACGTGGGGGCACCGGACGCTGCGGGCTCTGCTCGCCTCCGACCACGACGTGGTCCTCGTCGTCACCCACCCCAAGAGCGACCACGCGTACGAGAGGATCTGGAGCGACTCGGTCGCCGACCTCGCCGAACAGCACGGTGTGCCCGTGCTGTTGCGCAACCGGCCGGGCGACGACGAGCTGCTGCGCGCGCTCAAGGAGGCCGAGCCGGACATCATCGTGGCCAACAACTGGCGTACCTGGCTGCCCCCGGAGATCTTCGACCTGCCACCGCACGGCACGCTCAACGTCCATGACTCGCTGCTGCCTTCCTACGCCGGCTTCTCCCCGCTGATCTGGGCGCTCATCAACGGCGAGAAGCAGGTCGGCGTCACCGCGCACCGCATGGACGCCGAACTCGACATGGGCGACATCCTGCTCCAGCGCGCGGTGCCGGTCGGTGCCACCGACACCGCCACCGACCTGTTCCACCGCACGGTCGACCTGATCGGCCCGATCGTGACCGACGCCCTGGACCTCATCTCCTCCGGCAAGGCGGTGTGGACGCCGCAGGACCGCTCCCGCTCCAGCTTCTTCCACAAGCGGTCCCTGGAGGACAGCCGGATCGACTGGACCTGGCCGGCCGAGGACCTGGAGCGGTTCGTGCGGGCGCAGTCGGACCCGTACCCGAACGCCTTCACCCACCACCGCGGCGAACGGATCCGGATCGTCTCGGCCGCCGTCTCCGAGGGCCGCTACGGAGGCACGCCGGGCCGGATCTTCATCCGTGAGGGCGACGGGGTGGTCGTCGTCGCCGGCGCCGCGGCGCGGTCCGGGCGGCTGCCCGGTCTGGTCGTCCGGCGGGTGCGTACCGCGGACGGCACCGAGCACGCGGCCACCGACTACTTCCGCACCATGGGCGGCTATCTGACGCCCCGTCCCTAGCGTGCCGCCCTGGGCGCGGGCCGGTGAGCCGGGCGGTCCGCACCCAGGTCAGCCGGCCGCGCCCGGCACCGCGAGCGGAGCCGTGTCCGCGGCGCCCGAGGTGCCCCCGCCGGCGTCCGCGCCCTCGTGGTGGCGGCCCATCGGGATGACCATCGGCGTCCGGCTGACCGGGTCCTCGCCGACCACGCAGCGCAGCCCGAAGACCTCCTCCACCATCGCGGCGGTGACGACGTCGGCGGGCGCCCCCTCGCCCACGACCCGGCCCGCCTTCATCGCGACGACGTGATCGGCGTACCGGCAGGCCTGGTTGAGGTCGTGCAGCACCATCACGACGGTGCGGCCCTGATGCCGGTTCAGGTCGGTGACGAGGTCGAGGACGTCGATCTGGTGCGCGAGGTCCAGATACGTCGTCGGCTCGTCCAGCAGCATCACCGGGGTGCCCTGCGCGACCGCCATGGCGATCCAGGCCCGCTGCCGCTGACCGCCCGACAGCGCGTCGACGGGCCGGTGCGCGAGGTCCGTCATCGCGGTGGCCCGCAGCGCGTCGTGCACGGCCTCCTCGTCGGCGGCCGACCACTGCCGCCACCACGTCTGGTGCGGTGAACGTCCGCGCCCCACCAGGTCGATGACCGTCAGCCCCTCGGGCGCCACCGGCGTCTGCGGCAGGATGCCGAGCCGCTGCGCCAGGGCGCGGGTGGGTATCGAGTGCACCGAGCGTCCGTCGAGGTGGACGGCGCCGGCCTTCGGGGTCAGCAGCCGGGCAAGCGCCCGCAGCAGGGTCGACTTGCCGCACGCGTTCGCCCCGACGATCGCCGTGATCCGGCCGGGCGGGATCACCACGTCGAGGTCGTCGACGACGACCCGGTCGTCGTACGCCAGGCGCAGGCCCTCGGCGCGCAGGTCGGGCCCCTCGGCGGGACCTTCGTACACCTCGTGCTTCGATGACACGTCTTCAGCCTCCTGAACCGGCGCGGTTGGCGCGGACGAGCAGCCACAGCAGTACGGGGGCGCCCAGGACGCCCGTGACGATCCCGACCGGGAGCTCCGTGTCCGGGATCAGCTTCCGGGCGATCAGGTCGGACACGAGCACCATCACGGCGCCGGTCAGCCCGGCGGCCACGGGCGGCGGGACGGAGGTGCCGGCCAGGCGCTGGGCGACCTGGGGCGCGGCGAGCGCCACGAACGCGACCGGACCGGCGGTCGCCGTGCCGAAGGCCACCAGACCGACGGAGATGAGCAGCACGGCCACCCGCACGGTCTGGACGCGGGTGCCCAGGCCCCGGGCGACGTCGTCGCCCAGTTGCAGGATCCGCATCTGCCGGCCCAGCAGCAGGGCCGCCGGCACCAGGACGGCCATGGTCACGGCGAGCGGGCCGATCTGGCCCCAGGTGCGGCCGTTGAGGTTGCCGACCAGCCAGCCGAGCGACGCCTGCGCCTGGAACCGGCTGCCGTGCGCCATGAGGTAGTCGGTGGCGCTGGTGCAGATCCAGGCGATCCCGACGCCGACGAGGACGATCCGGTAGCCGGTGGTGCCGCGGCTCCACGCCAGGACGTAGACCAGCAGCGCGGCCGTCAACGCGCCGATCAGGCCGAGGACCTGGGTCCCCGCGCCGCCGTCCCAGCCGAGGACGATGCCGGCGACCACCGCCGCGCCGGCGCCCTGCGTGACGCCCATCATGTCGGGGCTGGCGAGCGGGTTGAGCGTCATGGTCTGCAGCAGGGCGCCCGAGATGCCGAACGCGATGCCGACCAGCAGGCCCGCCAGGGCGCGCGGCAGGCGCAGTTCGTGGACGATCAAGCGGGTGCCCGGATCGCCCCCGCCGAACAGGGCCCGCATCACGTCGGGGAGCGGAAGGCCGATGTCGCCTACCGCGGTCTCCACGCAGAACGCGAGGAAGGCGCAGCAGGCGAGGACCAGGCAGACGGCCGCCAGCCGGGGCCGCAGCACTCCGGAGACGGGCGGGACACCGAGCCGGAACGGGAGGCGGCCGGGGGAGCGGGGGACGGGGACCCGGTCCGCCACTTCCCCTCGTCCGGCTCCGGGCACGAGTTCGGTCGTCATGCGCTCACACCTTCGTGCGGGGGTTCGGCGGGGGTCTGCCCGGCGTGCCGGTGCGGTGCGGCCCAGGGACTCGGCGGCGACGCCATGGCTCACAGCTCCGCGAGGCGCCGGCGGCGGACCAGGGCGATGAAGAACGGGCCTCCGATGAAGGCGACCAGGATGCCGGCCTGGATCTCGACCGGGCGGGCGATCAGCCGGCCGGTGATGTCCGCCGCCAGCAGCAGGCAGGGGGCGAGCACCGCCGAAAGGGGCAGCAGCCAGCGGTGGTCCGGGCCGATGCCGGCGTACTGGGTCAGGACGCGCGCGATGTGCGGCACGACCAGGCCGACGAAGACGACCGGGCCGATCACGGCGACCGCCCCGCCGGTGAGCAGCGTGACCGCCACCACCCCGCAGACGCGGACCGTGCCCAGCTTGAGCCCCAGCGACTTGGCGACGTCGTCGCCGAGGGCGAGGCTGTTGAGCGCGGGGGCGCAGGCGAGGGCGAGGACGCCGCCGACCACGAGGAACGGCAGGACGCGCAGCAGGACTTCGTCGTTCTGGTCGGCGAGCGAGCCCGCGGACCAGAAGCGGTAGCGGTTGAGGGCGTCCGGGTCGGTCAGTGCCACCGCGCTGGTCAGGGAGAACAGCAGGGACGTCACGGCCACGCCGGCCAGGGCCAGTTTGACCGGCGTGGATCCCGACCGCCCCAGTCCGCCCAGGAGGTAGACCAGCACGCTGGCCACCAGCGCGCCGGCGAAGGCGAACCAGATGTAGCCGTGGACCGTCCCGATCCCCAGGACGCCGACGGACACCACGACGGCGAAGGCGGCGCCCGCGCTGACGCCCAGGATGCCGGGGTCGGCCAGCGGGTTGCGGGTGAGGGCCTGCATCAGGGCTCCCGACAGGCCGAGCGCCGCGCCGGTGGCGAGGCCGAGGGCGGTGCGGGGGAGACGTACTGACCAGATCACGTTCTCGATGCGGGAGTTGGGCGCGTCCCCGGTGAGCGTGTCCCAGACCTGGTCGAGGGGTACGGCGAGCGCGCCGTACGCCATGGAGAGGGCGCACAGCGCGAGGAGCGCGACGCCACAGAGCGCGAGCAGTGCAACTGCGCGGGGGCCTTTCGCCGCCCGGACCGCTGAGGTCCCCACGTGAACTTCCTTTGATGAGGCTTGCCTTAGCCAAGCGTAGGACGAGACGGCCCGGCATCCCACCCCTGGGCGATCCAGGTGCTGACCCTGTGAATAAGGTAACCCTTACCTTAGTATGTCGCCGACCCCCGGCCCAGGGCCGGGACAGACCCGCTGGGGAGGCACGCTGCTGTGTGCGGTTCCGAAGAAGTGCTGGCGTACTGGCGGCGGATACTCACCCCGCTCCCGCTGGAGACATCCCTGCCCACCGACCGCCCCCATCCGGCGGAGCCGGAGGCGAAGCGGGAGACCCGCACACTGGCCGGCGTCCCCGACGCCCCGGACGCCGTGCGGCTCGCGGCGTTCGTCGCCCTGCTGCACCGCTACACCGGCGCGCCCGACCTGACCGTCGGCCACGACGGACTGCCGGTGCGGGTGTCCCTCGACCACGAGCCCAGCTTCGGGGAACTCGTGCGCCGCGTGACGGAGGCCTGGGAGGGCGCCGAGGCCCACCGGGTGCCCGCCGAACTCCTCGTCGACGAACTGCGCCCCCGCCCGACGCGCGGCGGCGGCCTGTTCTTCAACACCGCGTTCGCGACCGCCGCCCGCCCCGCCGACGACCTGCCCGGCCCCGCCGACGTGGTGCTGGAGGTGCGCGAAGGCCTCGCGCGGGCGACGTACGACCCGCGTCTGTTCGACGGCACCACCGTCGAGCGGCTGCTCGGCCACTACCGTGTCCTGCTCCGCGACGCGCTCGCCCGCCCCGGGACCCCCGTCGCCCGGCTGGACCTGATGGATCCGGACGAGGTGCGCCAGGTCGTCGCCGAATGGAACGCCACCGAGCACACGGTGCCGCCGCTGACCTGGCCCGCGATGTTCGCCGAGCAGGTACGGACGCGTCCCGACGCCGTCGCCCTGGTCTTCGAGGACGAGCACCTCACCTACGCCGAGCTGGACGCCAGGGCGAACCGACTCGCCCACGCCCTGATCGCGCGCGGCGCCGGCCCCGAACGCATCGTCGCGCTGGCCCTGCCGCGCTCCACGGACCTGATCGTCGCCGAGGTCGCCGTCCTCAAGTCGGGCGCCGCCTACCTGCCGATCGACCACGACTACCCGGTGGACCGCGTCGCCTACATGCTCGGCGACGCCGCACCGGTCTGCCTCGTGACCACCGAGGAGAGCGCGCGAGAACTGCCCGAGCGCGAGGGCATGACCCTGCTCGCCCTCGACACGCCCGCCATCGCCGCCGAGTTGGCCGGGCACGCCCCCCACGACCCCGCCGTGCCCCTCTCCCTGCTGAACGCCGCCTACGTCATCTACACCTCCGGCTCGACCGGCCGCCCCAAGGGCGTCGTGCTCGCCCACAGCGGCGTCGCGAAGCTCGTCGCCACCCAGAGCGAGCGGTTCGGCATCGGACCGCACAGCCGGGTGCTCCAGTTCGCCTCGCCCAGCTTCGACGTGGCCTTCTGGGACCTGTGCCTCGGGCTGCTCTCCGGCGGGCGGCTGGTCGTCGTACCGGCCGAACGGCGGGTGCCCGGCGCACCGCTCGCCGACTACGCGAACGCCCACGGCATCACCTTCATGATCCTGCCGCCCGCGCTGCTCGCCGCCATGCCCGACGACGTGCGGCTCCCGGCCGCCGCGACGCTGCTGGCGGGCACCGAGCGGGTCTCGCCCGAGCTGGTGGGGCGCTACGCGCGCGGACGGATGATGTTCAACGCGTACGGGCCGACGGAGGCCACCACCAACTCCACCCTCGGACTGTGCGATCCGGACATCCCGGCCGGCTCCATCGTGCCGATCGGCGTCCCCGACCCCGGCACGCGCGCGTACGTCCTCGACGCCTTCCTGCGGCCGGTTCCCGCCGGGGTCACGGGCGAGCTGTACCTCGGCGGAGCCGGCCTCGCGCGCGGTTATCTGGGCCGGCCCGACCTGACCGCCGAGCGGTTCGTCGCCGACCCCTTCGGAGCGCCCGGCGAACGCCTCTACCGCACCGGTGACCTGGTCCGCTGGAAGGCGGACGGCCGACTGGAGTTCCTCGGCCGCGCCGACGCCCAGGTCAAGATCCGCGGCTTCCGCATCGAGCCCGGCGAGATCGAGTCCGTGCTGCGCGGCCATCCGGCCGTCGACCAGGTCACCGTGGTAGCGCGCGAGGACCGCTCCGGCGACCGGCGGCTCGCCGCGTACGTCGTGCCCGCACTGGACGGGCCGCGCGACGCCGACCGGGACGCGCGGGTCGAGGACTGGAAGCAGCTGCACGAACTCCTGTACGGCGCCGCCGGGTCCGAGGGCTCCCGCGAGGGCGCGGGCGGCTTCCGCGAGAACTTCGCGGGCTGGAACAGCATGTACGACGGGCGGCCGATCCCCGTCGAGGAGATGCGCGAGTGGCGGGACGCGACCGTCGAGCGCATCCGCGGACTCGGCGCCACCGGCCGCGTGCTGGAGATCGGCGTCGGCAGCGGCCTGATCCTGTCCCGTCTCGCCCCGGAATGCGCGTCCTACTGGGGCACCGACCTCTCCGAGCAGGCGATCGAGGCCCTGCGCGCCCAGGTGGCCGCCGCCCCCGAACTCGCCGCCAAGGTCGAACTGCGCGCCCTCGCCGCCCACGACACCGACGCCCTGCCCACCGGGTACTTCGACACCGTCGTCCTCAACTCCGTCGCCCAGTACTTCCCGAGCGCCGAGTACCTGCGCGATGTGCTGACCCGGATCTCGGGGCTGCTCGCGCCGGGCGGACGCGTCTTCGTCGGCGACATCCGCAACCTGCGGCTGCTGCGCACCCTGCGCGCCGCGGTCGAGACCCGGCGTGCGGCGGGTGCCGAGGAGACGGACAAGAGCGCCCTGCGCGCGGCCGTCGAACAGTCGGTGCGCTGGGAGAACGAACTCCTCCTCGACCCCGACTTCTTCGCCGCGCTCGACGGCTTCGACGCCGACATCCGCATCAAGCGCGCCGCCCACCACAACGAGCTGAGCCGCTACCGGTACGACGTCGTCCTGCGCCCCGCGACGGCCGTGGCGCCCGTGCCGGACGAGCGCGAGGTGCACTGGGCCGCCGTCGGCGGCCTCACCGGCCTGGCCGCACTGCTGGCATCGCGGCCGGGCCGGCTGCGGGTCACCGGTGTGCCCAACGCACGGCTCGCCGACGACCTGGCGGACCTGCGAAGGCTGGAGGGCAGCGGCCAGGAGGCGGCACCCGGCGCCGACCCCGAGGACGTCGACCGCCTCGCCGCCGAGCACGGCTACGGGGTGGCCCTCACCTGGAACGGCGCCGCCGACGACGGCGCGTTCGACGTGCTCCTCGGCCTCGACGGCCCGCTGACCGGGCCGTACCGCACCGCGGCGGCCCACCCGCACGCCAACCGCCCCGCCCCCTTCCGCGACGTCGGCGCCCTGATGCGGGACCTGCGCGCGCACGCCGCCGAGTGGCTGCCCGAGTACATGGTCCCGTCGGCCTTCGTCCCGCTGCACACCCTGCCGGTCACCCCCAGCGGCAAGATCGACGCCAAGGCGCTGCCCGTCCCGGACCGTTCCGCGATGAGTTCCGGCCGCCCCCCGCGCACCGCGCGCGAGAAGCTGCTCTGCGGGCTGTACGCCGGGGTGCTGGGGCTGGACTCCGTGACGGCCGAGGACGACTTCCTCGCCCTCGGCGGCGACAGCATCACCGCCATCCAGCTGCTGGTCCGGGCGCGGGAGGCGGGGCTGCGTCTCACCACCCGCGACGTGTTCCGGCGCCGCACGGCCGAGGCCCTCGCGAAGGCCGCCGTCGCCCGCACCCACGAGCACACCTCCGACCACCCGCTGGTCGAGGCGGACGCGGCCGAACTCGCCGAGATCCAGGGCACGCGGCCGCTGCCCGTCGCGGAGCTGCTTCCGCTCACCCCGCTCCAGCAGGGCTTCTTCTTCCACGCGCAGAGCGGCGGCCCGGACGGCGACGCCTACGTGGTGCAGCAGGTGCTCGACCTGGCCGGGCCGGTCGACGGCGAGACCCTGCGCCGCGCCGCACAGCGCCTGCTGGACCGGCACGCGCCCTTGCGGGCCGCGTTCCGCCAGCGAGCGGACGGCACCCCCGTGCAGATCATCACCCAGCACGCCGCACTGCCGTGGCGGGAGATCGACCTGTCGGCACAGGACGGCGAGGTCCGCGAGGCGCTGGGTGACGCGGTGGCCGAGGACGAGCGCTCCCGGGGCTTCGACCTGGCCACGCCGCCGCTGCTGCGCTGCGCGCTGGTCCGGCTGGGCGCCCGGCGCAGCCGGCTGGTCCTGACGTTCCACCACATCGTGGCCGACGGCTGGTCCCTGCCGGTGCTGCACCGCGAGCTGATGGCCTGCTACGGCGAGGACGCGCCGCCCCTCGCCGACGTCACCCCGTACCGCGCCTTCCTGCGGCGTCTCGCGGAGCAGGACCGCGACGCCGCGGGCGAGGCCTGGCGCACCGCCCTGGCCGGGCTCGACGAGCCCACCCGGCTCGTGGACGCGCCCGGGACGGGAGCGCCGGTGCGGCCCGCGCACGTCCGGGTGGAGCTGCCCGAGTCGACCACCGCCCGCCTCACCGAACGGGCCCGCGCCCACGGCGTCACCCTCGGCACCGTGGTCCAGGCCGCCTGGGGACTGCTGCTGGGCAGGCTCACCGGCCGGGACGACGTGGTCTTCGGCACCACGGTCTCCGGCCGGGACAGCGAGGTCGACGGCATCGCCACCATGGTGGGCCTGTTCATCAACACCCTGCCCACCCGGTTCCGCTGGGCGCCGGGGCAGCCGCTCGGGGATCTGCTGGTCCGCCTCCAGGAGGAGCAGGCCCGCCTCCTCGACCACCAGCACCTCGGACTCGCCGAGATCCAGCGGCTGGCCGGGCACGCGGGCGGGGGCGAACTCTTCGACACCCTCGTGGTGTTCGAGAACTACCCCGCCGAGACGGACCTGCGGGACGCCTCCGGCACCGTCCGGATCACCGGCGACGCGTTCCACGACGCCGTCCACTATCCGCTCGCCCTCGTCGTCAAGCCCGGCCGCAGGCTCGACCTGCGGCTCAAGCACCACACGGAACGGCTGGACGCCGACACCGTGCGCGCGCTCGGCGACCGGCTGGTGCGCATCCTGGAGGCGATCGCCGAGGACCCGGCGCGTCCCGCCGCCTCCGTCGAACTGCTCACGCCCGACGAGGCGCTGCGCGCCCACCCGGCCGGCGAGGAGCGCCCCGTCCCGGACACCACGCTGGCCGAGGCGTTCGCCGCGCAGGCCGCCCGCACCCCCGAGGCGACCGCCGTCCTGTTCGAGGACGAACGGCTGACCTACGCCGAACTCGACGCACGCGCCGAGGCGCTGGCGGCCCGGCTGCGGGCCCGCGGCGCGCGCCCCGGCACGTTCGTCGCGGTCGCGCTCCCGCGCTCGGCGGAGCTGATGGTCGCCCTGCTCGGCGTGCTCAAGTCGGGCGCCGCCTATCTGCCGGTGGACCTCGACTACCCGGCCGACCGGGTGGCCCACATGCTCGCCGACTCCGGCGCCACGACGGTGGTCACGCTGTCCGCGTCCGCCGGCCGGCTGCCCCGGCAGGCACCGCCTGCCCTGCTGCTCGACGCCCCGGCGACAAAGGACGGTCCCGTCACCGGGCGGGCCGCCCGCCCCGGCGACCCCGCCTACCTCATCTACACCTCCGGCTCGACCGGCCTGCCCAAGGGCGTGGTCGTCACCCACCGCGCCGTCGTCAACCGGCTGGCGTGGATGCAGGGCGCCTACGGCCTGCGCGCCGACGACCGGGTGCTGCAGAAGACGCCGTCCAGCTTCGACGTGTCCGTGTGGGAGTTCTTCTGGCCGCTCCTCGAAGGCGCGGTGGTCGTCCTCGCCCGGCCCGACGGCCACCGCGACCCGGCCTACCTCGCCGCGCTCGTGCGCGAGCGGTCCGTCACCACCCTGCACTTCGTGCCCTCCATGCTGGAGGCGTTCCTCCAGTCGGACGACGTCACCGCCGACCCCGCCTGGGCCGCGTCCCTGCGCCGCGTGCTGAGCAGCGGCGAGGCGCTGCCCACGGCCGCCGCGCGCCGCTGGCACGCGCTCACCGGCGTACCCCTGCACAACCTGTACGGCCCGACCGAGGCAGCCGTCGACGTCACCCACCATCCGTACGACGGGGACACGGGCACGACCGTGCCCATCGGGCGGCCGGTGTGGAACACCGGGCTGCGGGTGCTCGACCGGTGCCTGCGGCCCGTACCCGACGGAGTCCCGGGCGAGCTGTACCTGACGGGTGTGCAGCTGGCGCGCGGCTACCACGGCCGCCCGGCGCTGACCGCGGAGCGGTTCACCGCCGACCCCTACGGTCCGCCCGGCACCCGCATGTACCGCACCGGCGACCTCGTACGGCGCCGCGCGGACGGCGTGGTGGAGTACCTGGGCCGCACCGACCGGCAGGTCAAACTGCGCGGCAACCGCATCGAACTCGGCGAGATCGAGGCCGCGCTGACACGGCTGCCCGAGGTGGCGCAGACCGCCGTGACCGTACGGGACGACGCGCTCGTCGCCTACGTCGTGCCGTCGGCCGCCGCCGACGTCGACGCCACGGCGCTTCGTGCGGCCCTGGCCGCCGCCCTGCCCGCCCCGATGGTCCCCGGCGCCTACGTCCCGCTCGACGCGCTGCCGCTGACCCCGAGCGGCAAGCTGGACCGGGCCGCGCTGCCCGTCCCGCAGGCCGTACGGGCCGTCGCCCGCGCACCCCGCGATCCGCGTGAGCAGCTCCTCACGGAGATCTTCGCGGCCGTGCTGAAGCTCCCCGACGCCGGCGTGGACGACGACTTCTTCCTGCTCGGCGGCGACAGCATCACCTCCATCGCCGTCTCCAGCCGCGCCCGCCGAGCCGGTCTGGCGATCGGCCCGCGCGACGTCTTCGAGCACCGCACCCCGGCCGCCCTCGCCGCGGCCGCCACCGTGGACGAGCGGGCCGAACCCACCGCGTCGGCGCCGGCGTTCGTCCTCACCGAGGAGGAACGCGCCCGCGTGGAGCGGCTCGCCCCCGGCCGCGTCGAGGACGTGTGGCCGCTCGCGCCGCTCCAGGAAGGCCTGTTCTTCCACTCCACCTACGACGACGGAGTCCTGGACGTCTACACCGTCCACGAGTCCTTCGACTTCGCCGAACGGGTCGACACGACACGGCTGGTGGCCGCCACCCGCACCCTGCTCTCCCGCAACCCCAGCCTGCGGGCCGGCTTCACCAGCGAAGGCCTGCCCCAGCCGGTGCAGTTCATCGTCCGCGACGCGCAGATCCCGCTCACCGAGGTCGACCTCTCCGGGCTGGAGACGGCCGAACAGGACACCCGGATGCGCGAGTTGATGGACGAGGAGCGCTCGCGCCGTTTCGACCTGACCAGCCCGCTGCTGTTCCGCATGCTGCTCGTGCGGCTCGGGGACGGCCGCGGCGACCGCCTGGTGATCGGACGCCACCTGATCCTGTGGGACGGCTGGTCGGCCTGGCTGTTCCTGGACCAGCTGTTCGCCCTCTACGAGAACGGGGGAGACCCCGAGGGCCTCGACCGGCCCGGCTCCTACCGCGACTACCTGACCTGGCTGGAGCGCCAGGACGACGCCGAGGCCACGCGCGCCTGGCGGACCGCCCTCGCCGGGTTCGAGGAGCCCACGCTGCTGGTCCCCGCGGTCTCCGACCGAGGGCTGGAGCCGGTGATCCCCGAGCAGCTCGACGCCGTCCTCGCCCCCGAGGTGGCCGACCGGCTGCGCGACACCGCCCGCCGGCACGGCCTCACCCTGAACACGGTCCTCAACGCGGCCTGGGGCCTCGCTCTGGCAGCCGTCACGGGCCGCACCGACGTCGCGTTCGGCACGACCGTCGCCGGACGTCCCAGCGAGGTCCCGGACGTCGAGAACGTCATCGGCATGTTCCTCAACACCGTGCCCGCCCGCCTCGCCTTCGACCCGCGCGAGCCGGTCCTCGACCTGCTGCGCCGCGTCCAGGGCGAGCGCCTCGCGCTGATGCCGTTCGAGTACCTGGGCCTCGGCGTCCTCCAGGCCGAGACGGGCCACCGGCGCCTGTTCGACACGCTGTTCGTGCTGCGCAACGCCGACACCGACGAGCGCCTGGCCGAACTGCGCGACCGGCACGGGGCGAGCGCCGTCGCCAACGTGGACGCCACCCACTACCCGGCCAACCTGGTCGTCACCCCGGGCGAGCGGGTCCGGGTCACCCTCGCCTACCGCCCGGACCTGCTGGACGACGGGTACGCGCGCGGCCTGCTCGACCGGTTCGTGCTCCTGGTCGGCCGCCTGGCCGCCGATCCGTCGGCGCCCGTCGGCTCGCTCGACCCGCTGCTGCCCGCCGAGGCCGAGGCGCTGGCCCGCGAGGAGTCCGGGAACCGGCAGCCGGTGCCGCACGAGACCGTCGCGGACATGCTCGCCGCCCAGGCCGCCCGCACCCCCGACGCGACCGCCCTCGTCTTCGGCGCCCAGACCGTCACGTACGCCGAACTCGACGCCCGCTGCAACCGCATGGCCAGGCTGCTCCTCGCGCGCGGCGCGGCCCCCGAGAAGGTCGTCGCGCTGGGCCTGCCCCGGTCGATCGACATGGTGGTCGCGCTGTTCGCGGTGCTGCGCACCGGGGCCGCGTACCTGCCGCTGGAGCTGGACCACCCGGCCGAGCGGCTGTCGCTGATGCTGGCCGACGCCCGCCCCCTGCTCCTGCTGTCCACCGAGGCGGTGTCACGGACCCTCACCGGCGACACCCCGCGCGTCCTGCTCGACGACCCGGAGGTGGCGTCCGAGCTCACGGGTCTGCCCGCCGACGCCGTGGACGTCACCTTCAGCCTCGACCACCCCGCGTACGTCATCTACACCTCCGGATCCACCGGCCGCCCCAAGGGTGTGGTCACGCCGTACGTCGGCCTGACGAACATGCAGCTCAACCACCAGAAGGAGATCTTCGCCCCGGCGATCGCCTCGGCGGGCGGGCGCCGGCTGCGCATCGCGCACACCGTGTCGTTCGCGTTCGACATGTCCTGGGAGGAGCTGCTGTGGCTCGTCGAAGGACACGAGGTGCACATCTGCGACGAGGAACTGCGCCGTGACGCCACCGCGCTGGTGGCGTACTGCGAGGAACACCGCGTCGACGTCGTGAACGTGACGCCCACCTACGCCCATCTCCTCATCGAGGAGGGCCTGCTGGAGGGCCACCGGCCGCCGCTGGTGCTGCTCGGCGGCGAGGCCGTGACCGAGACGGTGTGGAACGCCCTGCGGGACACCGAGGGGACCTACGGCTACAACCTGTACGGACCCACCGAGTACACCATCAACACGCTCGGCGGCGGTACCCACGACAGCGCCACCCCCACCGTGGGCCGCCCGATCCGCGCCACCCGGGCCCGCATCCTCGACGCCTGGCTGCGCCCGGTGCCGGACGGCGTGGCGGGTGAGCTGTACATCGCCGGCGTGGGCCTGGCCCGCGGCTACCTCGACCGGCCGGGCCTGACGGCCGAGCGCTTCGTGGCCGACCCGTACGGGCGGCCCGGCGAGCGCATGTACCGCACCGGCGACCTGGTGCGGCGCGGCCCGGACGGCAACCTCGACTTCCTCGGCCGCACCGACGACCAGGTCAAGATCCGCGGTCACCGCGTGGAACTCGGCGAGATCGAGACGGCGCTCGCCCAGCACCCCGAGGTGTCCCAGGCCGCGGTCGTGGCCCGCGACGACACCGCCGCCCCGGGCACCAAGCGGCTCGTGGGCTACGTCGTCCCGGCGGAACCCGACGCCGAGGCGGTCGACACGGCCGAGCGGGCCCAGATCGGCGAGTGGCGGGAGATCTACTCCGCCGAGTACAGCGAGATCGGCACGGCCGTCTTCACCGAGGACTTCGCGGGCTGGGACAGCTCCTACGACGGCGCGCCCATCCCCGTGGAGCACATGCGCGAGTGGCGCGAGGCCACCGTGGAGCGCATCCGCGAGCTGCGGCCGCGACGCGTCCTGGAGATCGGCGTCGGCTCCGGACTGCTGCTGTCGCGGCTCGCCCCCGACGCGGAGGCCTACTGGGCCACCGACTTCGCGGCGCCGGTGATCCGCAAGATCGGCCAGGACCTGGAGGCCGACCCCGAGCTGGCGCGCAAGGTCGAACTGCGCTGCCAGGCCGCCGAGGTGACCGACGGCCTGCCGACCGGGTACTTCGACACGGTCGTCATCAACTCCGTCGTGCAGTACTTCCCGAGCCTGGACCACCTGCACAAGGTGATCCGCGGTGCCATGGACCTGCTCGCGCCGGGCGGCGCCCTGTTCCTCGGCGACGTGCGTGACCTGCGGCAGGCGCGGGTCTTCCAGACCGGCATCCAGCTCGCCCGCGCGGGCACGGACACCGACCGGGAGACGCTGCGCCGGGCCGTGGAGCGCGGCCTCGCCCTGGAGAAGGAACTCCTCGTCGACCCCGACTGGTTCAGCACCCTCGGCCTCGGCACCGAACTGCGCACCAAGGCCGGCCGGCACCACAACGAACTGACCCGCTACCGCTACGACGTGGTGCTGTACGAGGGCGAGGACGCCCTGCGCCTCGACGACGCCCCGGCGCTGGACTGGGCCGGTACCGGCGACCTCACCGCCCGCCTGGACGGCGTGGACCTGCTCCGGGTCCGCCGCGTCCCCGACGCCCGTACGGTCGACGACCTCGCGGCGACACGGGCGATGGACGCCGGACGCCCCGTCCCCGTTCCGGCGGGCGAGGAGCCCGAGCGGCTGCGGTGGCTGGGGGAGTCCCGCGGTTACCGGGTCCTGACGACCTGGTCGGACGAACCGGGCCACTTCGACGCCGTCTTCGTGCGCGGTTCCCGGCCCCGGCGTACCTGGGGACTGCACCGCCCCCGCCCCGACCGGGGCACCGCCCCCTACGCCAACACCCCCACCGCCGCCCGCGGCGACGGCGCGCTCGTCCGCCGGCTGCGCGAGGACCTGGGGCAGCGGCTGCCCGGCTACATGGTCCCCGCCGCCTTCGTGGTGCTGCCCCGGCTGCCGATGAACGACAACGGCAAGCTGGACGTGCGGGCGCTGCCGGACGCCGAGCCCGCCGTGGCCCTGTCGCAGGGCCGCGGGCCGCGCACGCCCGCCGAGGAGGTGCTGTGCCGTCTCTTCGCCGAGGTGCTGGGGCTGCCGCGCACCGGCGCGGAGGACAACTTCTTCGACCTGGGCGGCCATTCGCTGCTCGCCACCCGCCTGATCAGCCGGGCCCGCACCGAACTCGGCGCGGAGCTCGCGATCCGGGACCTGTTCGAGGCACCGACGCCCGAGGCGCTCGCGCTGCGCGCCGAGGCGGGACGGCCCGCCCGTCCGGTGCTGCGCGCCGTACCCGCGGCCGAGCGGCCCGCACGCATACCGCTGTCGGCGGCCCAGCGGCGGCTGTGGCTGGTGGAGCGGATCACCGGCGGCGGCGTCGCCTACAACTTCCCGCTGGTCGTCCGGGTGCGCGGAGCACTCGACACCGACGCCCTGCGGGCCGCGCTGCGCGAGGTGACCGACCGTCATGAGGCGCTGCGCACCCGGTTCGTGAGCGAGGACGGCGAGCCGTACCAGTGGATCGCGCCGCCCGGCGCGGCCGAGCCCCACGTCCGGGTGACCGACTGCGCCGAGGAGGAACTCGCCGCGCGGATCGAGGCGGCCCAGCGCCGCCCCTTCGACCTGGGCACCGAACTCCCCGTCCGGGCCGAGGTCCTGCGGCTGGGAGCCGAGGACCACGTGGTGGCGGTGGTGCTGCACCACATCACCACCGACGAATGGTCGGACCGGCCGTTCCTGGCCGACCTGAACCGCGCCTACGCGGCCCGCGCCGCCGGCGAGCGGCCGGACCCGGCGCCCCTGCCGGTCCAGTACGCCGACTACACGCTGTGGCAGGAGCGCCTGCTCGCCGAGGTCGGCGACGGACAACTCGCCTACTGGACGCGGACCCTGCGCGACCTGCCCGAGGAGATCCCGCTGCCGCTGGACCGCCCCGGCGCGGCCCGCACCACGGGCCGGGGCGCCACCGTGCGCCGCTCCCTGCCGGACGCGACGGGGGCCGCGCTGCGGGAACTGGCCGCCGGACATCAGGTCAGCATGTTCATGCTGTTCCAGGCGGCGACGGCGGCCCTGCTGCACCGGATGGGAGCCGGGGACGACATCCCGCTCGGCGCGCCGATCGCGGGACGCACCGACAGTGCGGTGGACGACCTGGTCGGCTTCTTCGTCAACACCCTCGTCCTGCGCACGGACCTGTCCGGCGACCCGACGTTCACCGAACTCCTCGGCCGGGTACGGGAGGCCGCGCTCACCGCCTTCGAGCACCAGGACGTGCCGTTCGACCGGGTGGTCGAGGCCGTCAACCCGGCCCGCGTCGCCGACCGCAACCCGCTGTTCCAGGTGATGCTCGGCTACCACCACCGGCCCGACGGCGACCCCGACCTGTTCGGACTGCCCACCGAGTGGTTCGCCATGGACACCGGCATGGCCAAGTTCGACCTGGACTTCACCTTCGTCGACCACGGCGCCGGACACGACATGGCGCTGCTGCTGGAGTACGCCACCGACCTCACCGACGCGGACACCGCCGCCGGGCTCGTCCAGCGGCTGGTGAGCCTGCTGGAGCAGGTCGCGCGGGACCCGGCCCGGCCGGTGGGCTCGCTGAGCGTGCTGACGGCCGAGGAGGAGTCGGCCACCACCACCGTGTGGAACGACACCGCGAGGCCGCTGGAGCCGCGCTCCGTGCCGGAGATCCTGGACGACGTCGTCCGGGCCCGGCCCGACGCGCCGGCGCTCGTCGCCGGGAACGTACGGCTCAGCTTCCGCGAACTGGCGGCACGGGTGGACGCGGTGGCCCGGCTGCTGCGGCACCGGGGCGCTGGCCCCGAGACGGTCGTCGGGCTGGCCCTGCCCCGGCACCTGATGGTCCCGGCCCTCCTCGGCGTGCTCAAGGCGGGCGCCGCCTGCCTGCCCCTGGATCCCGAGTATCCCGCCGAGCGGCTGGAGTTCATGCTGCGGGACACCGCGTCCCTGTGCGTCCTCACCACGGCCGCCCTCGCGCCCCGGCTGCCGCGGGACTGCGTGCCCGTGCTGCTCGACGAGGCCGCTCCCGCCGCGGACGGCGAGCCCCTCGCCCCCGTGGCACCCGCCCCGTCGCACGCCGCCTACGTCATCTTCACCTCCGGCTCCACCGGCCGGCCCAAGGGTGTCGTCGGCACCCACCGGGGCCTGAGCAACCTCTACGCCGTGCAGCGCGAGGACGTCGTCGCCCCCGCCGAGCGGGCGGCCGGCCGTACGGGCCTGCGGGCCGCGCACGCCGCGTCGTTCAGCTTCGACGGCAGCTGGGAGCCGCTGCTCTGGCTGCTGGCAGGCCACGAACTGCACGTGACCGACGAGGCCACCATGGCCGACCCGGCCGCGCTGCTGGCCTACCTCGGCCGGGAGCGGATCGACTACCTCGACGTCACCCCGACCTATCTGCGCGAACTGGTCCACCACGGCTTCCTCGCCCCCGGCGGCCACGTCCCCGGCGTCATCACGGTGGGCGGCGAGGCGACCCCGGCGGCGCTGTGGGAGCGACTGCGCGCGCTGCCCGGCGTCCAGGTCCACGACCTGTACGGGCCCACCGAGTGCGCCGTCGACGCCTACGGCTGGCACGACGGCGCGTCCGGCCCCTGGGCGGCCCCGGTAGGCAACATCCGCGCCCATGTCCTCGACGACGCGCTGCGGCCCGTCCCCGTCGGCGTCACGGGTGAACTCCACCTGGCCGGCGAAGGGCTTGCCCGCGGCTACCTGAACCGGCCCGGCATGACCGCCGAACGGTTCGTGGCCGACCCCTTCGGCGCGCCGGGCAGCCGCATGTACCGCACCGGCGACCTCGCCCGGCGCCGCCGGGACGGCACGCTGGAGTTCCTCGGCCGCGCCGACAGCCAGGTCAAGCTGCGCGGATTCCGCATCGAACTCGGCGAGATCGAGGCACGGCTCGCCGAACACCCCGACGTGGCCACCGCCGCCGTCGTCGTCCGGGAGGACACGCCGGGCGTACGCAGGCTGGTCGCCTACGTCCGCGCGGCCGGCGACCGCGAACCCGACCCGTCGCACCTGCGCGCCCACGTCGCCGCCACGCTGCCCGCGCACATGGTCCCGGCCGCCTTCGTCCGCGTCACCGCCCTGCCGCGCACCGTCTCCGGGAAGCTCGACGAGAAGGCGCTGCCCGCGCCGGACTTCGCCGCGCTCAGCTCGGGACGCCGGCCCCGCACCCCCCGCGAGGACCTGCTCTGCGAGGCGTTCGCCGCGGTCCTCGACGTCCCCGAGGTCGGCATCGACGACGACTTCTTCGCCCTGGGCGGCCACTCGCTGCTGGCCATGCGGCTGACCGCCCGGATCCGGGCGGTGCTCGGCACCGAGGTGTCGCTGCGCACGGTCTTCGACGCGCCCACCGTGGCCCGGCTCGCGGAACGCCTCACGGACGAACGGGACACCGGCCGCCCCGCCCTGACCGTCCGGCCGCGACCCGAACGCCTGCCGCTCTCCTCCGCCCAGCGGCGCCTGTGGGTGCTGTACCAGGTGGAGGGCCCCTCCGCGACGTACAACATCCCCGCCGCGTGGCGGCTGTCCGGCGCCCTGGACGTGGAGGCGCTGCGCGCCGCGGTGCACGACCTGGTGACACGGCACGAGACGCTGCGCACGGTCTTCCCCGACGAGGAGGGCCGGGCCTTCCAGCAAGTGCTGGATCCGGCCGAGGTCCGGATCCCCTTCCAGGTGGAGGACGTGACCGAGGAACAGCTGCCGGGCCTGCTGGAGCGGGCCGGCGCGCACGGCTTCCGGCTGGAGAGCGAACCGCCCTTGCGCGTCCATGTGTTCCGCACCGGCGAGCGGGACTGGACCCTGCTCCTGCTGCTGCACCACATCGCCGGTGACGAGTGGTCCGAGGCGCCCCTCAACCGGGACCTGGCCCTCGCCTACGCGGCCCGTACGGCCGGACGGGCCCCCGAGTGGGAGCCGCTGCCCGTCCAGTACGCCGACTACACGCTGTGGCAGCGTGACGTCCTCGGCGACGAGAAGGACCCCCGAAGCCTCGCCGCGCGGCAGGTCGCCCACTGGCGCCGGGCGCTGGCCGGGCTGCCCGAGGAACTGGCGCTGCCCGTCGACCGGCCCCGTCCCCTGGAGGCGAGCTACCGGGGCGGCTCCGCCGACCTGTCGCTGGACGCCGAACTGGCCGCGGGACTGCACCGGTTGGCGCGCGACAACGGCGTCAGCGTGTTCATGGTCCTCCAGGCCGCCGTGGCCACCCTGCTCACCCGGCTGGGGGCGGGCCACGACATCCCCATCGGCAGCCCCATCTCCGGCCGCACCGACGCGGCCCTGGAGGACCTGGTCGGGTTCTTCCTCAACACCCTGGTGCTGCGCACCGACACCTCCGGGGACCCCTCCTTCCGGGAGCTGCTCGCCCGGGTACGGGAGGCCGACCTCGCCGCCTTCGACCACCAGGACGTGCCCTTCGAGCGGCTGGTGGAGGTGCTCAACCCCACCCGGTCCCTGGCCCGGCACCCGCTGTTCCAGGTGATGGTGGTGTACCTCGCGTCCGGCGGCGACGACGCCGGGCTGCCCGGCCTGCGGGCCCACCGGGACGACGTGGCGCAGACGACGGCGAAGTTCGACCTGTCCTTCGACTTCGTGGAGCGCTCCGACGGCCAAGGCGTCGACGGCGTGCTGGAGTACAGCGCCGAACTGTTCGACCACGCGACCGCGCAGTCCTTCGCGGACCGGCTGCGGCGCGTCCTGCGGGCCGTCACCGCGGACCCGGACGTCGCGCTCGCACGCGTCGGCATCCTCGATCCCGAGGAGGAGACGCGGCTGCGCGGCGGCTGGCACGGCCGTCCCCTCGGCGCCGCGCCGACCACCGTGCCCGCGCTGTTCGAGGAGGCGGTGCGCCGGTACCCTGACCTTCCCGCCGCCGCCTCCGACGGCGTCGAGCTCGCCTTTGCCGAGCTCGACGCGCGGGCCAACAGGCTGGCCCGCCTCCTGGTCCGGCACGGCGCGGGCCCCGAGCGGTACGTCGCCCTCGCCCTGCCGCGCACCGCGCACTTCCTGACGGCCGTGCTCGCGGTGCACAAGGCGGGAGCCGCCTACCTGCCGCTCGACCCGGACGCGCCCGGGGAACGCACGGCCGACGTCCTCGGTGACGCCCGCCCGGTCCTGACGCTCACCACCCGCGCCCTCGCCGCCACCCTGCCGCCCGGCACCGAGCCCCTCGTCCTCGACGAGCCCGGCACGGCCGAGCGGATCGCGGCACAGGACGCGTCCGGCCTCACGGACGCCGACCGGACCGCCCCGCTGACGCCCCGCCACCCGGCGTACGTCATCTACACCTCCGGCTCCACCGGCCGGCCGAAGGGGGTCGTCGTCACCCACGAGACCCTCGGTCACCTCTTCCACAGCCACCGCGAGACGCTGTACCGGCCCGCCACCGAGGCCACCGGGCGCCGGCACCTGCGGGCGGGTCACGCCTGGTCCTTCTTCTTCGACGCCTCCTGGCAGCCGCAGCTGTGGCTGCTCGACGGGCACTGCGTGCACGTGGTGTCCGAGGAGGTCCGGCGCGACCCCGAACTGCTCGCGGCGGCCGTCGCCGAGCACCGGTTCGACTTCCTGGAGGTCACCCCGTCCTTCTTCGCGCAGATGGCCGACAGCGGTCTGCTGACCGGGGACGACTGTCCCCTCGCCGTCGTCGGCGTGGGCGGCGAGGCCGTACCGGGGGCGCTGTGGCAGCGGCTCGCCGCGCTGCGCGGCACCGAGGCCTTCAACCTGTACGGGCCGACGGAGTCCACCGTGGACGCCCTGGTCGCGCGGGTCCGTGACAGCGAACGCCCCCTCGTGGGACGGCCGGTGGCCGGCACCCGCGCCCATGTGCTGGACCGGCTGCTCCAGCCGGTGCCGCCCGGCGTCACGGGCGAGCTGTACCTGGCGGGCGGCGGCCTCGCCCGGGGCTACCTCGGCGCACCGGGACTCACGGCCGAGCGGTTCGTGGCCGACCCCTTCGGCGCGCCCGGCGGGCGGCTCTACCGCACCGGCGACCTGGCCCGCTGGACCGCCGACGGGCGCCTCGACTACCTCGGCCGCGCCGACGACCAGGTCAAGATCCGCGGCTTCCGCATCGAACCGGCCGAGATCGAGTCCACGCTCACCGCCCACCCCGCCGTCGCACAGGCGCTGGTGACGGTACGGCAGGAGGGCCCGCGCAAGCTCCTGGTGGCCTACGTCGTCCCGGCCCCGGGCGCCGACCCGGACCCGGGGACACTGCGCGGCCATGTCGCCGCCCGGCTCCCGGACCACATGGTGCCGGCGGCCGTGGTCACGCTGGAGCGGTTCCCGCACCTGGCCAACGGCAAGCTCGACCGCGCCGCCCTGCCCGCCCCGGACTTCTCCGCCCTGTCCTCCGGCCGCGCGCCCGCGACCGAAGTGGAGGAGCTGCTCTGCACGGTCGTCGGCGAGGTGCTGGGGCTGGAACAGGTCGGCGTGGACGACGACTTCTTCGCCCTCGGCGGCGACAGCATCGTCGCGATGCAGCTCGTCGGCCGCGCCCGCGCCGCGGGCCTGCGCATCACTCCCCGGCAGGTCTTCCGGCACCGCACGGTCGCCGCGCTCGGCACCGTCGCCGAGGCCGCCGGCGAGACCGGCTCCCGCCCGGTGGACGACGGCACCGGAACCGTGCCGCTCACCCCGGTGATGCACTGGCTGCGCGAACTGGGCGGCCCCTTCGCCACCTACCACCAGGCGGCGCTCGTGCGCACCCCCGCGGCTCTGGACCTGCCCGGTCTCACCGCCGTGCTCCAGGCGCTGGCCGACCGGCACGACCTGCTGAGGGCGAGACTGGTGCGGCCCGCGCCGGACGCCCTGGAGGACTGGTCGCTGCACGTGCCGCCGGCCGGCGCGGTCGACGCCGCCGGATGGATCGACCGCGTGGACGTGACGGGCCTTACCGCCGAGGTGCTCTCCGCGACCGTACGGGACCAGGCGCACGCGGCGCGGGCGCTGCTCGACCCGGACGCCGGCGCCATGGTCAGGGCGGTGTGGTTCGACGCGGGCGACGCCCCGGGACGGCTGCTGCTGATGGCCCACCACCTGGTGGTGGACGGCGTCTCCTGGCGGGTGCTCCTGCCCGACCTGGCCACCGCCTGGCAGCACGTCGCCGCCGGCCGGCCGGCGCGGCTCGCCCCCGTCGAGACGTCCTTCGCCCGCTGGTCGCGGCTGCTGACCGAGCTGGCCCAGGACCCGGCCAGGGAGGCGGAACTGCCGCTGTGGACGGCCGTGTCGGACGGCGGCACGGAACCCTTCCCGCTCGTCCGCGCGCTGGACCCGGACCGCGACACGACCGCCACCCAGCGGGAGGTCGTCCTGCGGATGCCCGCCGAGCACACCGGGCCGCTGCTGTCCACGGTGCCCGCCACCCTCGGGGCCGGGGTCAATGACGTGCTGCTGGCCGGACTCGCCCTGGCCTTCGCCGACCGGCGGCGGCGCGACGGCGGCTCGGACACCTCCGTCCTGGTCGACCTCGAAGGCCACGGCCGCGCCGAGGAACTGGGCGGCGAGGACATCGACCTCTCCCGTACGGTCGGCTGGTTCACCAGTGTCTTCCCGGTCCGCCTCGACCCCGGCCCGGTCGATCCGGCCGACGCCTTCGCGGGCGGCCCGGCGGCGGGGGAGGCCCTGCGACGGGTGCGGGAGCACCTGGCCGCGCTGCCCGCGGGCGGCATCGGGCACGGCATGCTGCGGCACCTCAACCCCCGGACCCGTGAGGTGCTCGCCGGCCGAGAGGCGGCCCGGATCGAGTTCAACTACCTCGGGCGGTTCGGCATCCCCGAGGAGACGGACTGGTCGTACGCGCCGGAGGAGGACGCGGCCGACATCGGCCCCGAGGGCGCCATGCGCGAAGGCCACGCGCTGAGCATCAACGTGGTCACCGAGGACCGGGCGGACGGGCCGGTGCTGGCCGCCCACTGGTCCTACCTGGAAGGACTGCTGCCGCGCGAGACGGTCCAGGACCTGGCCGAGACCTGGTTCAGGGCACTGGAAGGGCTCGTCGCGTGGGCGGAGCGGAACACACGGTCGTGAACCATGAGGAGAGGAAGAACATGAGCAATCCGTTCGAGGACCCCGAGGGCGTCTTCCTGGTGCTGGTCAACGACGAGAACCAGCACAGCCTCTGGCCGGACTTCGTCGACGTGCCGGCCGGCTGGCGGGTGGTGCACGGGCCCGCGGACCGGCAGTCCTGCCTGGACCACGTCGAGACCCACTGGACGGATATGAGGCCGCGCAGCCTGGCCGAGGCCATGGACAGCTGAACACGACTGTGGGGCGGTCCCCGGGGACCGCCCCACAGTCGTGCCCACAGCCGCGCCGGTTCAGGACGCGGGCTGTTCCACCTTCGTGTCGGTCTTGCCGTCGACGGCCGCCGCCAGCTGCGGGACCAGCCGCTCGACCACGTACCGCAGGCCCAGAACGGTGCCCATGGACAGCGCGTTGCCGTAGTCGCTGGTCTCGCTCACGTAGACCTCGCGGCCCTCCTTGACCACGTTCAGGTCCTTGTAGGAGGCGTCCTTGTGCAGTTTGCCGGCGTCCTTGGTCACGTCCGTGACCTGCCACACGAGGGCGTCCTGGTCGAGCAGGTCGGTGCGCTCCTTGCTGATGTTCGCGCCGAACTGGTCACCGATCACCTTGTCCAGGTCCGGCGGCAGGGTGAAGCCGAGGTCGGTCAGGAGATGCGAGCGCGGGTCCTGGCTGCCGAAGACGAACATGCCCTCGTACGGCGTGGCCATCACGGCCGTGCGGCCCTTGAACTCGGGGTGCTCCTCGACGGCCGCCGCGATCTGCGCCTCGGTCTCCTCGACCGCCTTGGCGGCCTCCTCCGGCTTGCCGAGCGCCTTGCCGATCGTCTCGGTCTGCTCCTGCCACGGCACGCCGTAGTCGTTGTACTTCTTCGGCTGGGCGACCACGGGCGCGAACTTGGACAGCGACTCGTACTGCTCCTTGGTGAGTCCGCCGTAGACCGCGAGGATCAGGTCCGGCCTGAGCGCGGCGATCTTCTCCACCTGCGGGCCGGTGCCGGTGTCCTTGAGGACGGTCGGCACCTCGGCGCCGCCGAGCCTGTCCTCGGCCCAGGGGCCGACGGCGCCCTTGTAGCCGCCGAGCCACTCGGTGGTGCCGACCGGCACCTTGCCGAGCGCCAGGACGGCGTCCTGGTCGGTGAGGCCGACGGTGACGATCCGCCGGGGCTCGGACTTGATCGTCGTACTGCCGTACTTGTGCGCGACGGAGACCGGGAAGGCGGACTCGCCGGAGGCGCCTTGCTGAGCCTTCGCACCCGTGTCGTCGGCTCCCGAGTCGTCACCGCCGCAGGCGGTGGCGGTCAGGAGCAGGAGGGCGGAGGTGAGCGCGGCGGCGAGCCGTGGTGCTCTGCGGGAGCGGAACATCGCTGGTCCTTCGTTGTTCGGGTTCCTGTGGAGCCGGGCGGTGCGGGGGGTTTCGGGGTGTGCGCGTGGGGTCAGGTGCCGGTGTCGCGGGTGTCCGACCACGCCCTCCAGATGGCGGCGTAGCGCCCGTCGGCGGCGCGGAGTTCGTCGTGCGTGCCGTTCTCGACGATCCGTCCCGCGTCCATGACGACGACACGGTCGGCGGCCGCCGCCTGGCTGAGACGGTGGGCCACGATCAGCGCGGTGCGGCCGTCGACCGCCTGTGCGACCGCCTTCTCCAGCGCACGCGCCCCGGCACTGCCCGCCTCGGCGGTGGCCTCGTCGAGGATGACCAGGGGCGGATCGGCCAGGATCAGCCGGGCGAGCGCGAGGGCCTGCGTCTGCGCGCCGCTGAGCCGGTGGCCGCCGTCACCGACCACGGTCGCCAGGCCGTCGGGCAGCGCCTCGGCCCACGTGAGGGCGTCCACCCGGTCGAGCGCGGCGCGCAGTTCGCCGTCGGTGGCGTCGGGTTTGGCCAGGCGCAGGTCGTCGGCGAGGGGGCCCGCGAAGACATGGGTCTCCTGGGTGATCAGGGCGACCGTGCGGGTGGCCGCCGCGCCGAGCTCGGTCGGGGGCACACCGCCGATCAGGACTGTCCCTGCGGTGGGCGGCTGGATGCCCGCGACGAGCCGGGCCAGCGTGGTCTTGCCGGCGCCGCTCGCACCGACCAGGGCCACCCGCTCACCGTGCCGGACCGTCAGGTCGACGTCGTGCAGGACGGGATGCCCCGGCCGGTACGCGTGGCGCAGACCCCGCACGGTGACGTCGACGCCGCCCGCACGCACGGAAGCGGTGCCCTCCGGGGGCGTGGGCTGGTCGGTGACCCCGACGAGCCGGGACAGGCTCGCCGTCGCCGACTGGGCGTCGTCGAGCAGGACGAGCGCGGCGTTGACCGGGGTGAACAGGCTGTGGAAGTACAGTGCGGCGGCCGTCGCCGTGCCGATGGACGCCGCACCGTCGCGGACCAGCCAGTAGCCGGTGAACAGCACGGCGGCGAGCCCGGCGTACTCCGCCACGTGCAGCCGGCTGTAGAAGCCCAGCACGAGCTGGACCCCGCGCATCGTCAGCGCCACCACCGACCAGGACCGCTCCGTGACCCGCTCCGTGTGCTCCCGCTCCAGCCGGAACGCGCGCACGGTGGAACTGCCGGCGAGGGTGTCGAGCAGTTGCTGCTGCTGTGCGCTCGCGGCCCTGCGCTGCTCGGCGTAGAGCGGGACGGCGCGGGAGACGTACCAGCGTGCGGTGGCCGCCTGCACCGGCACCGCGATCAGGGCGGCCAGCAGGAAACGCCAGTCGAGCAGCGCCAGGGCGCCCAGGGTCAGGACGATGGTCAGCAGCGAACGGGCCAGCTCCGGCAGGGCGTTGCGGATGGCCTCGGCGATGAGGGAGACGTCGGCGGTGACCCGCGCGGTCAGGTCGCCGGCACCGGCCCGTTCGACCCGCTCCAGGGGAAGCCCGAGCGCCCGCTCCACGAACCGCTCGCGCAGCCGGGCCAGGGTCGTCTCACCCAGCCGGGAGATCAGTGACAGGCCGAACCCGGCGGTCACGCCCTGCGCCACGGCCACCGCGAGCAGAAGGGCCGCGGTGGTGGTGAGGGCGTCCACGGAGCCGCGGCCCGCGGCCAGGTCGACGATCCGGCCCAGCAGCGGCTGCACGAGCAGCCCGACGGCGGTGGAGACGACCATCACGGTGAACGCGGTGGCCGCCAGCCGGCGCTGCGGGCGCAGCAGTTCGGCGACGGCGGCCCTGGTCCGGGCCGGTGTGGCGACGGGCAGCAGGGCGGCGTTCGCAGGAGCCCCTGTCCCCTGGTGCGGTCCGGTCACGCGAGCACCGCCGTCCGGTAGGCGGCGCGCTCGTGCACGAGCCGGTCGTGGGCGCCGGTCGCGGTGACCCTGCCGTCCTCGATCAGCACGACCCGGTCGGTCACGGCGAGCAGCGCGGGGCTGTTGGTCACCAGGACGGTGGTGCGCTCGCCGCGGACCTCCCTGATCCCGACGGCGATGCCCGCCTCCGTGACCGCGTCGACGGCCGTCGTGGGCTCGTGGAGCACGAGCACCGGCGCGTCGGCGGCCAGCGCCCGGGCGAGGGCCACCCGCTGCCGCTGCCCGCCGGAGAGGGAGTGGCCGCGCGCGGTGACGGCCGCCCCGGTGCCCTCGGGCAGGGCGCGTACGACCTCGTCGGTACCCGACGCGGCGAGCGCGGCGGCGACGGGTGCGGCGTCGGCGGTGGTGATCGCGGCCGTCACGTTGTCGAGGAGCGTGCCCTCGAAGAGGTCGGCGTCGTGCTCGGCGACGAGGATCGCGGCCCGCACGTGCGCGAGGCTCAGCGCGGGCAGGGCGATGCCGTCCAGTTCCACGGCCCCGTCCGCCGGATCGGCGTGGCGGCCCAGGCAGCGCAGCAGCGCCGTCGCGTCGGCCGGGTCGGTGGTGACCACGCCCACCGTCTCGCCGGGGGCGATGTCCAGGTCCACCTCGCGCAGGCAGCCGTAGGACAGGCCGCTCAGCCGCAGCCGGCCCGCGGTCCGCCCCGGTGGGGCGCCGTCCGGCGGCGGACCGGGCGACACGGCGCGGTCGGCGTCGAGCACCTCGGCGATCCGGGCGGCGGACGCCCGGCCCTGCGCGAGTTCCGCGTTGACCCAGGAGAACTCGGAGAGCGGGCCGATGAGGAAGAGCGCGAGCGCCACGGAGGAGACGAGCTCACCGAGACCGATGTCGCCGCGGGCGGTCAGCCGCCCGCCGACGAGCGCCACCAGCGCGAGGAAGGCTCCAGTGAGCATGGTGACGACACCGTTCTGCCAGGCCTCGGCACGGGCCGCGCGCAGGGTGGCGGCCAACGACTCCTGGCTGGTGCGCCGGTAGCGGGCGACGGCCGCCGGTTCGGCGCCGATCCCCTTGAGCACCCGCAGCCCCGCCACCAGGTCCGCGGCCACGCCCGAGGCCCTCGCGGCGCGTTCCTGCTCGGTCTCGCTGCGCCGTTCCAGCGGCTTGCTCAGCAGGTGCACCAGCCACAGCAGCAGCGGCGCGCCCAGCAGGACGAGCAGGCCGAGCGGGAGGGATATGCGCAGCAGGACGACCGCGCCGACCACCAGGCCGGTGGCGGCGCCGATGCCGACGACGAGGGCCATCGTGACGGCGCCGACCCGCTTGGCGTCCTCGGTGGCGGTGTTGGCCAGTTCGCCCGGCAACCGGCCTTCCTGCGCGCCGCCCTCGGGGGCGAGCACGCGGCCGACCAGTTGGGCCCTGAGGCGGTGCGCGGCGGTCACGGCGGCGCGTTCCCCGGCCCGGGCGCCGAAGCGGAAGCTGTAGGAGAGCCCGACGTAGACGACGGCCAGGACACCGAGCCACAGCAGCAGGCCGCCCACGTCACCGGCCACGACGCCGCGTTCGACGGCCAGTCCGATGAGCACCGGCACCAGGGCCTCGCCGGTCTGGTGGCCCATGCCCAGTACCGCGCCGAGCAGGACGTCCCGGCGCTGACCACCCACCGCACCCCACAGGACACGCCGTCCCGGCAGGTCCGCTCTTCTCACGCATCCCTCCGGAAGGGGGTCACCGCGCTTGCACCGAGTGCACAAAACTTAGGTAAGGCTAATCAGATCTGACGCTCGCGGCTACCCCCTTGGTGATGCGCGGGAGCGTCGTCGAGGCGGACGAGCCGGTACCGGTGCTCGTAGGCCGAACCGCCGCGCCGCTCGGTCCGCCTGGACCGGGCGCGGCGGGCCGCGAGCACGAGCGCGTCGACCTTCGGGCGTTCCTTGCGCAACCGGTAGAGGGCCGCGCGGGGCAGACCGGCGAGCGCCGCCGCCGAGGCGTGCTGGGCGCCCGAGCGGATCGCCTGGAGCAGCACGAGCAGCGCGGCGGGGGTCGGCGGCCGTGCCGCGTCGCTGCCCTCGGGCGCGTGGGAGCGGGCCAGGGCGCGTGCGCCCGACATCGCCGCGGCGAACGCCGGGTTCCCGTCCTGCCAGTTGCGCAGCAGCCGTTCCGGCACTCCGGCGGCCGTGGCGCAGCCCGCCGGTCCGAAGCCGAGGGCCGCCGCCCGCACGGCCTCGGCCATCCGGGCCAGCGTCTCCTCGCGCAGGCTCGGACCGCGCCCGAGGGCGGCGAGCAGTTCCTCGTCGATACCTTGTTGCGCGTCGATACGCGCGAGCACACCATCGGCCCAGGCCGCCAACTCGCGGTCGGGGCCCAGTGGTTCCTCCACCGGTAACCCCCTTAGGTTAGCCTTACCTAAACACATGTACGGGCTGTGTGCCAGCAGTTTCGCCTGGGAGAACCGAAAAGGAGTTGTCCTTGCTGTCGTCGAGGATCACCAACGCCCGCGTCATCACGATGGATCCGCACCGCCCGGTCGCCCGCGAACTGGGCATCTGGCGCGGTCGCGTCGTCGGTCTCGACGAGGAGGTGGCGGGGCTGCCGGCGCGGCGCACCCACGACCTCGGGGGCGCCGTGGTGCTGCCGGGCTTCATCGACAGCCATGTCCATCTCGCCTGGGCCGGGTTGAAGGCGGCGGTCCCCGGTGTGGCGCCGAGCACCCGCGCCGACGACGTGCTCCGCGTCGTCGCCGACGCGGTCGCCCAGGCGCCGGCCGGGGCGTGGCTGGACTTCGGCGGCTACGACCAGCGCACCCTCGACCGCCCGTTGACGGCCGCCGACCTCGACGCCGTCAGCGCAGGCCGCAAGGTGTATCTGGGCCATCTCTCCGGCCACGCCTGCCTCGTCAACACGGCGATCCTCGACGGACTGCCCGCCGAGGCGGTCAGCCGTGACGGCTTCCTCGTCGAGGGCGCCATGGGAGCCGCCCTGCGCACCCGGCCGCCGCACTCCCTGGACGAACTCGCCGAGGCGATCGAGCGGGCGGCCCGCGTCTGCCGCTCCGAAGGCGTGACCGCCTGCGCGGAGGCGGGCGTCGGAGCCCGGCTGTTCCGCCACAGCCCGGTGGAGGCGGCGGCCTACCAGCTCGCCCACGAGAGGGGCCGCCTGCCGGTACGCGTACAGCTCATGGTGGCCGCCGACGCCCTCGACGCCGTACGCGCCGCCCCCGAGGACGCCACGACCCACGCCCTCACCCTCGGTCTGCGCACCGGCTTCGGCGACGGCGCGCTGTCCCTGGGTGCCCTGAAGATCTTCACCGACGGGGGGATGATGGCCCGTACGGCGGCACTGACGAGCCCCTACCGGGGGACCAGCACCTCCGGGCAACTCCAGGCCTCCCCCGAGGAGTTGGAGGAGACCATCGTCGCCGGGCACCGCGCCGGCTGGCAGCTGGCGATCCACGCCATCGGGGACCGCGCGGTCGACGTCGCCCTGGACGCCCTGGAGCGGGCGCAGCGCCTGCTGCCACGCCCCGAGGCGCGCCACCGCATCGAACACGCGGGCCTGGTCCGCCCGGACCAGCTGCCCCGGCTGGCCGCGCTCGGGGTCACCGTCGTCGTCCAGCCGAACTTCCTGCGCTACTACGGGGACGACTACGCCACGGTCATGGGGGAGGACAGGGCCGGCTGGCTCTACCGCGGCCGGGGCTTCCTCGACCACGGCGTCCGGGTGGCGGGAAGCTCGGACCGGCCGGTCGCCGACGGTGCGCCGCTGCGGGCGGTCCAGTTCATGGTCGAACGGGCCTCGGAGTCGGGCCTCGCCATCGGCCCCGAGGAGTCAATCACCGTGGACGAGGCCCTGCGGGCCTACACCGTGGACGCCGCCCACGCCTGCCACTGGGAGTCCGACGCGGGCAGCATCGCCCCGGGCAAGCGTGCCGACCTCGTCGTCCTCGGCGACGACCCCTACCGGGTGGACCCCTCCCGGATCGCGGACATCGAGGTACTGGGGACGTTCCTGGAGGGCGAGACGGAGGACGCCTTCTGAGCAACGGGGCCCCGCCGCAGCCGCCGCATGTGGGGGTGCCGGTGTACGCAATGGCGTCCCGGTCCCGTCGTGCGGGGTCCGCCGCGTCTGCGGGTGCCGGAGCGCACTGCGGCGGTGGGGGTGCCGGTGTGCGCCGCGGCGGCGCGGTCCCGTCGTGCCTGGTTAGCCGCAGCGACAAGGCACTCGGTGCGGGTAGGGCTTCGGTGGGATGGTGCGGCGCCGCGGGTCTGTTGCGGCGGCGCGGGCCCGCCGTAGGGCCGGAGATCGGGCGCGGCACCCGCTGCGGGTCGGGTTCGCCGCGGTGGCTCGGTCCGGCCGTGCCGGGATTGCCGCAGCGGCCTGGCCCTCGCCGTCGGTGCCGGGTCTGTTCCGGCGTGCAGGCCGGATTCGAGCGCCGTGGCGCGGACGCGCCGCAGGAGCCCGGGCCGGACCCGGCGGGGGCGACACCACGGGGGGTTGTCCTCCGAGGTCACGCGCGCTCGGCGCATTAGCCTGCGGTCATGGGACTCGGGCTGCTGTTCGCGCTGTGCGCCGCCCTCTTCATGGGAACGGCGACCGTGTTCCAGGCGCTCGGTGCGCGCAGGGTGGCCGGCGGGGGCGCCGGCGCGGCCGTGCGGGCCACCTGGCAGTGGCCGTTCGTCGTCGGGGTCGCCCTCGACACGCTGGGCTTCGGCGCCGAACTGGTCTCCCTGCGCTCGGTCCCGCTCTTCCTCGTCGAGGCGGCGGTCGCCGGGGCGCTGGCCGTGACGGCGATCGTCTCGGCGTTCGTGCTGCGCATCCGCCTGCGACGGGTGGAGTGGGCCGCCGTCGTCGCGGTGTGCGGCGGGCTCGCGGTGATGGCGATCGCGGCCGGCCGGGAGACCGGCGGGGACGGCGACATGAGGATGCGGCTCGCGGTCCTGGTGGGCTCGGTGGGGCTGGCCCTGGTGAGCTGGGCGCTGACCCCGCGTCTGCGCGACGTGCGCCACCGCGCGGCCGTCCTCGGCGGCCTCGCCGGGATCAGCTTCGGCGTGACGGCCGTCGGGGCCCGGCTGATGCCGGAACTGTCGCTGCCCGGCCTGCTCGCCGACCCGTCGGTGTACGCCGTGGTCCTCTCCGGCATCACCGGCTATCTGCTCCTGATCGAAGCCCTCCAGTCCGGTTCTGTCACCTCCGCCACGGCGGCGATGGTCATCGGGGAGACAGTCTGGCCCGCCCTGTTCGGCATCGTCTGGCTGGGCGACACCACCCGCCACGGCCTCGCACCGCTGGCCGTCGCCGGTTTCGCCGCCTCCATCGCGGGCGCCCTCGCCCTGGCCCGCTTCGGCGAGGCGGAGCAGCAGGCCTCGCCGCGGGCCTGATCGGCTCCACCCTCACCCCCGTGACAGCTGGATGCTCATTTCTGCTCGCAACAGCCTCTCTTCGAGCACCTATTGACACTCCGTCGTCCGCTCGCCAAAGTCGTTCGGCAACAAGAGCTGTCGGCCACCCACAAGGGAGCGTTCAGCGTCATGCATGAAATCCCTGCTGTCTCACGCCGTACTCTCATGGGCGGGGCCCTGGCCTCCGGCGCCGTCGTCGCGGGGCTCGGCACCACGGCCGCCGCCGCACCGGGCGCCGCCCCCGCCCCTCCTGCCGCCGACGCCCCTCCGGCCCGGCGGCACGGTCAGAAGTCGATGGTCAACGTCCCCTTCGACCCGTACCGCACGGTCCGCGTCGCCCTGATCGGCCTCGGCAACCGGGGCAACGGCATGGCCTCGGGATGGGCCGCCGTCCCCGGGTGCACGGTGACCGCCGTGTGCGACATCCGCCCCGAGCGCGCCCGGCGAACCGCCGACAAACTGGTCGCCGAGGGACGGCCCCGCCCCGCCGAGTACGGCGGCTCGGCCGACGCCTACGCCCGCATGCTGCGCCGTGAGGACATCGACCTCGTCTACGTCGCCACTCCCTGGGAGTTCCACTACGAGCAGGGCCGCGCCGCCCTGCTGTCCGGCAGGCACGCCATCGTCGAACTGCCCGTCGCCACCGAGCTGCACGAGCTGTGGGACCTCGTCGACACCAGCGAGCGGACCCGGCGGCACCTGTTCCTGTCCGAGAACTGCAGCTACGGCCGCAACGAGCTGGCGATGCTCAAGATGGCCCACGACGGCCTCTTCGGCGACGTCACCAACGGCCACGGCGGCTATCTGCACGACCTGCGCGAGCTGCTCTTCTCCGACACGTACTACACCGACTCCTGGCGGCGGCTGTGGCACACCCGCAGCACCGCGTCCTTCTACGCCATGCACGGACTCGCCCCGATCGCCGCCGCGATGGACATCAACCGTGGCGACCGCTTCACGACGCTGCGCGCCACCGCCACCGAGCCCAGGGGCCTCGCCGACTACCGCGCCCGCTTCGTGCCGCGTTCCCACCCGAGCTGGAAGGAGACCTACATCAACGGTGACCTGGTCACCTGCCTGATCGACACCGCCCAGGGCCGGGTCGTCCGCGCCGAGCACGAGGTCAGCTCGCCGCGGCCGTACAGCCGTATCAACTCGCTGGCCGGCAGCCGCGGCATCTTCGAGGACTACGCCGGGGTCACCTCCGCCGGCGGCGGCCGCATCTACGTGGAGCCCGATCACAGCGGCCACACCTGGCGGTCGTTCGACGCGTACCTCAAGGAGTTCGACCACTGGCTCTGGCAGAAGATCGGTGACGACGCCGCCAACAACGGCGGGCACGGCGGCATGGACTACGTCCTGCAGTGGCGCACCGTCCAGCAGATGCGCGCCGGACTCGTCCCCGACATGGACGTGTACGACGCCGCCGCCTGGTGCTCCCCGGTGCCGCTGAGCGTCAAGTCCCTCGCGGCGGGCGGCCGTCCGGTCGCCGTGCCCGACTTCACGCGCGGTTCGTGGGTCAACCGCCGCGCGGGCCTCGACTCACGTCCCAGTGACATGCCGCCGGTCAGCTGACCCCCGGCTCCCCCCCAACAGCGCGCAACGCGCCGCCCGGTCGATGCGACGGGGCGGCGCGTTGCGCATGCCGCCCGCCGGTCGTGTGCACCACCTCACCCTGCCCGGCGTCGCCGCCGGCGTATGAGATGACTGGCCCGTCTGACATGATGTCCCGCGAAAAGGCGACGGCGGAACGAGGAAGCCGGTGTGAATCCGGCGCGGTCCCGCCACTGTGATCGGCGAGCGGATCCCGAACGAACCACTGCCCGGATGCGGGTGGGAAGGCCGGGACGAGCACTGACCCGAGAGCCAGGAGACTCACGCGGTCGCCTCCTCGACGTGACCGGGGCGGATTTCCCCGGGGAGGAGGGTATGTCGTGATGCCTGTCGAGACGTCGCCGGAATGTTCGGTGCCGTGCCGGGTCGTCGTGTGCCGTGACTGCTGCTGCGGCAGCCCCAAGGTGACCGGGGTGGACCACGCGGCGCAGACCGCGCGGCTCGCCGAGGACGCCCCCGTCCTCGTCACGGACTGCCTCGACGCGTGCGACCAGGCGAACGTGGTCGTCGTGCGGCCCTCGTCCGAGGGGCGCGCCGCCGGTGGCCGGCCGGTCTGGTTCGGCCTGGTCAACGACCCGGCCGCGACGGAGGACGTCGCCGCCTGGGTGCGCGCGGGCGGCCCCGGCCTCGTGGCGCTGCCGGACATCCTGGAGCTCCACGTCTTCACCCCGCCCGGGCCCGCCCGGTCCGGGGCGACGCCGGCTCCCGGACCGGCGGCCTGACCGCGCCGACGCCCACACCCCACCTCCGGTCGGACCGTTCGCGGCCGCCCTCCGCCGTTCCCGGCCGTGTCCCGGACCCCGTCCGTCCTGACCGTTCCGCGTTCCCTGTTCCCCCTCCGGTGAGAGGACCCTCCATGATGGGCAAGCGCCCGCTGTCCCTGCTGTCGGCCACCGCCGCCGCGGCCCTGCTGATGTCCGGCTGCGGTGGCGGCTCCACCCGGGACGACGCCGCGCAGGCGGGCCCCGCGGCCGAGGGCTTCCCGGTCACGCTGTCCAACTGCGGGGTGGAGACGACGTATCAGCGGCCCCCGCGGCGGGCCGTGTCGCTGAACCAGCACGCCACCGAGGTCATGCTGGCGCTCGGTCTGGAGAGGTCGATGGTGGGCACGGCCTACCTCGACGACAGCATCCTCCCCGAGTACCAGGACGCCTACGACGGCATCGAGGTCGTCGCGGAGGAGTACCCGTCGTTCGAGACGCTGCTGGCCGCCGAACCCGACTTCGCCTACGGCGGGTTCGCCAGCACCTTCGACGAGAAGGAGGGCCGCAGCCGTGACGCCTTGTCCAAGGCGGGCATCAACTCCTACCTGAACGTGGAGGAATGCCCGTCCGGACCCGTGACCATGGCCACGATGGACCAGGAGATCCGCAACGTGGCCAAGATCTTCGGGGTGCCGGACCGCGCGGAGGCGGAGCTGAAGAAGCTCCACACCACCCTGGACACGGTCGAGGACGAACTCGCCGGGGTCACCCCGGTCGAGCTCTTCGTCTACGACAGCGGCGACAAGACCGCCTTCACCGCGGGCGGCGCCGGCATCGGAAACGAGATGATCGAACGCGCGGGCGGGGTGAACGTCTTCGCCGACCTGGACAAGGCGTTCGGCGACGTGTCGTTCGAGCAGGTCGCCGAGCGGGCGCCCGAGGTCGTCGTGATCTACGACTACGGCGATCAGCCGGTCGCGGACAAGAAGAAGTTCCTACTGGCCAGCCCGGCGCTGAAGGACGTGCCCGCCATCAGGAACAAGCGGTTCGCGGTACTGCCGCTGTCGTCCACCGTGCTCGGCGTGCGGGTGCCGGCCGGCGTGGACTCCCTGGCCCGCCAGCTCCACCCGGACCGCTTCAAGTGAGCGGCACGGCCGATGCCGCGGGCGTGACCGACGAGAGCGCCACCGCGCAGGCAGGCACGCGAAAGCCGGCCGGGACGGACGCCGTCCGGCGCGGCACCCGGCTTCCCTACCCCCTCGTCCTGATGCTGCTGGCCGCGCTGGTGGTGCTCGCGGCCACCTTCGGGATCGCCGCGGGTTCCATCAGCGTCCCGGCCGACCAGGTCTGGGGCATCCTGCTCAACCGGGTGCATCCCGCCCTGGCCGACCCCACCTGGACCCCGGTCCGCGAGACGATCGTCGTCGACGTACGGCTGCCCAGGGTCCTGCTCGCCGGTGTCGTGGGCGCGGGCCTCGCGGTGTGCGGCACGGCGCTCCAGGCGCTGGTGCGCAACCCCCTCGCCGATCCGATGCTGCTGGGTGTGTCGTCGGGCGCCTCCGTCGGCGCGGTGCTGGTCGTCGTCTTCCACCTCACCCTGTTCGGCGTGTTCTCACTGCCGGTCGCCGCGTTCCTCGGCGCGCTGGCCGCACTCGTCGCCGTCTACTTCCTGGCCCGGTCCGGCGGTCGGATGACGACCGTGCGGCTGGTGCTGGCGGGCGTGGCGACGGCCGAGGTGCTCTCCGCGCTCGCCAGTTTCCTGGTGGTGACCTCCGGCGATCCGCACAAGACGCAGTCGGCCCTGCGCTGGATGCTCGGCGGTCTCGCCGGCACCACCTGGACGGTGGTGTGGATCCCCGTCGGCGCCGTCCTGATGGGCACGGCCGTCCTGCTGGGCGTCTGCCGGTCCCTCAACCTGCTGCTCGCGGGGGAGGAGGCGGCCGTCGCGCTCGGCCTGGACGTCCACCGTTTCCGCGCGGCGCTGTTCACCCTGGTCGCCGTGATGATCGGCACGATCGTCGCGGTCAGCGGCCAGATCGGCTTCGTCGGACTGATCATGCCCCATGTCGTGCGGCTGCTCGTCGGCGCCGACCACCGCCGCGCGCTGCCCGCGGCGGCACTGCTCGGCGCGGCCTTCCTGATCGCCGCCGATCTGGTGGCACGCACCGTGATGAACCCGGAGGAGATCCCCGTGGGCATCCTCACCGCCCTGGTCGGCGGCCCCTTCTTCCTGTGGCTGATGCGTCGGAGGACGGCATGACGAGGACACTCGCGGCCGAGCCCGCCACCCCGGCCGCGGCGGCGCCCGGCGCGCTGGCCGTGCGGGACGTCTCGGTCGTCGTGGACGGCCGGGCACTGGTGGACCGGGCGTCGCTGGACGTGGCGCCGCGCGAGGTGGTGGGCCTCGTGGGCCCCAACGGCGCCGGGAAGTCCACCCTGTTGCGCACGGTCTACCGGGCGCTGCGCCCCACCTCGGGGCGGGTGCTGCTGGACGGCGAGGACGTCCGGCGGATGCCGGGCAGGAGCCTCGCGCGGCGACTCGCGGCCGTTCTGCAGGAGTCGGCCGGGGAGTTCGAGCTCTCGGTGTACGACGTGGCGGCCATGGGACGCACCCCGCACAAGCGGGTCTTCGAGGGCGACGACGCCGGCGACCGCGCCGTCATCATGGCCGCACTGGGCGAGGTCGACGCCGAGGGCCTCGCGCAGGCCCCCTTCAGCCGGCTGTCGGGCGGTGAGAAGCAGCGGGTGCTGATCGCCCGCGCGCTCGCCCAGCGGGCCGGCACGATGGTGCTGGACGAGCCGACCAACCACCTGGACCTGCGCCACCAGTTGGACACGCTGCGCCTCGTGCGCCGGCTCGGCGTCACCGCCGTCGTCGCCCTGCACGACCTCAACCTCGCCGCCGCCTTCTGCGACCGCCTCTGCGTCATGGACGGCGGCCGCGTGGTGACCACCGGGCCGCCCGCGGAGGTCCTCACGCCCGGACTCCTCGCCGACGTCTACCGCGTCGACGCCGAGGTGACCGAGGATCCCCGCACCGGCGTACCGCACATCACGCTGCTGCCGTGAACGCCCCGCACGAGGCCCCGTCCCCCGTCGCCGCCGACCGCTCACCGGCTGGACAGGTCAACTCGCCTATGCACACAGGCAGTTGAGCGGCGCACGACTCTGGTGGTCCGCGTACTCCCTGATCTACCGTCGGTAACCCCTGCTCTCGCAGCAGCATCCCGCACCTCTCCGGCCCCCTCCTCACCCCCATTGGAAGGCAGCCCATGGAGCACTCGTCATCACCGGCCCCGATCACCCGCCGCCATGCCCTGACCGTGGCGGGCGGCGTGCTCGCCGGCGCCGCCCTGGCCCAGGCCGCGACCCCGGCGTACGCCGCCTCCGCCGCGTCGGACGCGGACGCCATCGTCGTCGGCCACGGTCTGGCCGGGCTGGTCGCCACGGCCGAACTGGCCGCGGCCGGACGCAAGGTGCTGCTGCTCGACCAGGAACCCGGGACCGGCCTCGGCGGACAGGCGTTCTGGTCGTTCGGCGGCCTGTTCCTCGTGGACTCCCACGAGCAGCGGCTGATGGGCATCAAGGACTCCCGCGAACTCGCCTGGCAGGACTGGCTGGGCACGGCCGGATTCGACCGCGGGACCGACGATCCGGAGGGCCAGGACCACTGGGCGTACCGGTGGGCCGAGGCATACGTCGACTTCGCCGCCGGGGAGAAGCGGTCCTGGCTGTCGGGGCTCGGAGTGCAGTGGTTCCCGATCGTCGGCTGGGCCGAGCGGGGCGGCGGCCTCGCCGACGGCCACGGCAACTCGGTGCCGCGCTTCCACGTCACCTGGGGCACCGGACCCGCCGTCGTCGAACCCTTCGAGAAGAAGGTGCGGGCCGCCGCGCAGAACGGCCGGGTCGCCTTCAGGTTCCGTCACCGGGTGGACGAGCTGGTGGTCACGAACGGCGCCGTCACCGGGGTACGCGGCGCGGTCCTGGAGCCGAGCGACGCCGCCCGCGGCAAGCCCAGCTCCCGCGTGGTGATCGGCGACTTCGAACTGCGCGCGCCGGTCGTGATCGTGACCTCCGGCGGCATCGGCGCCGACCACGACCTCGTTCGCCGGAACTGGCCCGCCCGCCTCGGCACCCCGCCCAAGTCCATGATCACCGGAGTGCCCGCGCACGTGGACGGGCGGATGCTCGCCATCACCGAGCGGGCCGGCGGACGGATCGTCAACCCCGACCGGATGTGGCACTACACCGAGGGCCTCAAGAACTACGACCCCATCTGGCCCGGCCACGGCATCCGCATCCTGCCCGGGCCGTCCTCCCTGTGGTTCGACGCCACCGGCAAGCGGTTCTCCAGCCCCGACATCCCTGGCTACGACACCCTGCACACCCTCAAGTCGATCACCGACAGCGGATACGACTACTCCTGGTTCGTCACCACACAGAAGATCATCGCGAAGGAGTTCGCCCTCTCCGGCTCCGAACAGAACCCGGACCTCACCGAGAAGAACGTCTGGCAGCTGCTGTCACGCATCTGGCAGACCCCGGAGCCCATCGAGCGGTTCAAGGAGCGGGGCGAGGACTTCGTCGTCGCCGAGACCCTGCCGCAGCTGGTGGCGGGAATGAACGGGCTGACGGGCGAGAACCTGATCCGGCTTGCCGACCTCCGGCGGCAGATCGAGGCCCGCGACCGCGAGATCGCCAACCCCTACACCAAGGACGTCCAGGTCATGGGCATCCGCAACGCGCTCGCCTATCCCGGGGACACGCTCAGCCGCACCGCGTCCGCGCACCGGATCCTGGACCCGGCCGCCGGGCCGCTGATCGCCGTGCGGCTCAACATCCTGACCCGCAAGACCCTGGGCGGCCTCCAGACCGACCTGTCCGGCCGCGTCCTGAACGCCTCCGGCACCCCGGTCCCCGGCCTGTACGCGGCCGGTGAGGTCGCCGGTTTCGGCGGCGGAGGAGTCCACGGTTACCGCTCGCTGGAGGGCACGTTCCTCGGCGGCTGCCTGTTCTCCGGCCGCACGGCGGGACGCGCGGCGGCCGAGGCGACCGCGACCTGAACCGCCTCCCGCAGGCCGGGGCGCCACCGACGCCCCGGCCTCTTCGGCACGGCGGGATCAGGAGGCCGACAGCTCCGCCCGGACCGTGCGGGCCGCGGCCACCAGGTTCTCCAGCGACGCGCGGGTCTCGGGCCAGCCCCGGGTCTTCAGACCGCAGTCGGGGTTGACCCACAGCCGTTCGGCCGGAATGGCCTTCAGGCCGGTGCGCAGCAGTTCCGCGGCCTCGCCGGCGCCCGGGACGCGCGGGGAGTGGATGTCGTAGACACCCGGCCCGGCCTCGCGCGGGTAGCCGTGCGCGGCCAGCTCCCGTGCGACCTGCATGTGCGAGCGGGCGGCCTCCAGGCTGATGACGTCCGCGTCGAGGTCGTCGATGGCCTGGACGATGTCCCCGAACTCGGCGTAGCACATGTGGGTGTGGATCTGGGTGTCCGGGCGTACGCCGGCGGTGGTGAGCCGGAATGCCTCCGTCGCCCAGGCCAGGTAGGCGGCGTGGTCCACGGAGCGCAGCGGGAGGGTCTCGCGCAGCGCCGGTTCGTCGACCTGGATGACCGAGGTACCGGCCGCCTCCAGGTCGTTCACCTCGTCGCGCAGCGCGAGGGCGACCTGGCGGGCGGTGTCGCCGAGGGGCTGGTCGTCGCGGACGAAGGACCAGGCGAGCATGGTCACCGGCCCGGTCAGCATGCCCTTGACCGGGCGGCCGGTGAGGGACTGGGCGTACGTCGTCCAGCGCACCGTCATCGGCCCGGGGCGGGAGATGTCCCCGGCCAGGATCGGCGGGCGGACGTAGCGGGTGCCGTAGGACTGGACCCAGCCGTGCTGGGTGGCGAGGTAGCCGGTGAGCCGCTCGGCGAAGTACTGGACCATGTCGTTGCGTTCGGGCTCGCCGTGCACGAGGACGTCGAGGCCGGTCTTCTCCTGGAAGGCGACGACCTCCTGGATCTCGGCCCGGATGCGCTCCTCGTACCCGGCGTCGTCGATCCGGCCGGCCCGCAGATCGGCGCGGGCGGCACGCAGTTCGCCGGTCTGCGGGAAGGAGCCGATGGTCGTGGTCGGCAGCAGGGGCAGGCCGAGGTGGGCGCGCTGGGCGGCGGCCCGCTCGGGGTACGGCTGGGAGCGGCGGGCGTCGGCCTCGGTGACGGCGGCGGCGCGGGCGCGGACCGCCGGGTCCCGGGTGATCGGCGAGCTCGCGCGGGAGGCCAGGACGGCGCGGTTGGCGGCCAGTTCGGCGGTGATCGCGGCGGTGCCCTGGGCGAGGCCCTTGGCGAGGGTGACGATCTCGGCGGTCTTCTGCTGCGCGAACGCGAGCCAGCGCAGGATCTGCGGCTCGACGTCCCGCTCCAGGCCCGTGTCGAGCGGCACGTGCAGCAGCGAGCAGGAGGCGGCCACGTCGACCCGGTCGGCGAGGCCCAGCAGGGTGCCGAGGGTGGCGAGGGACTTCTCCAGGTCGGCGGCCCAGATGTTGCGCCCGTCGACCACACCGGCGACCAGGCGCTTGCCGGGCAGTCCGCCGACGGCCGCCAGGGCGTCGAGGTTGGCCGCGCCGGCCCCGGTGAAGTCCAGCGCGAGTCCCTCGACGGGGGACCTGGCCAGGACCGGCAGGGCGTCGCCGAGCCGGTCGAAGTACGAGGCCACGAGGAGTTGCGGCCGGTCGGTGAGGGCGCCGAGTTCGCGGTAGGTCCGTTCGGCGGCGTTCAGGTCGGCCGGGGTGCGGTCCTGGACGAGGGCGGGCTCGTCGAGCTGCACCCACTCGGCGCCCGCCGCGCGCAGGTCGGCGAGGACCTCGGCGTACACCGGCAGCAGCCGGTCCAGCAGCGTGAGCGGTTCGAAGTCCGCGGGGGCGCCCGGCGCGGGCTTGGCGAGCAGCAGGTACGTCACGGGTCCGACGAGGACCGGACGGGCCGTCAGCCCCAGCGCGCGGGCTTCCTCGAACTCCGCGACCTGCTTCGAGGCGTCGGCTGCGAAGACGGTGTCCGGGCCCAGTTCGGGCACCAGGTAGTGGTAGTTGGTGTCGAACCACTTGGTCATCTCCAGCGGCGCGACGTCCTGCGTGCCCCGCGCCATGGCGAAGTACCCGTCGAGCGCGTCGGCCGCGACGGCCTCCCGGTGCCGGTCGGGGATCGCGCCGACCATGACGGTCGTGTCGAGCACGTGGTCGTAGTACGAGAAGTCGCCGCTCGGCACGTCGTGGACGCCGGCCCCGGCGAGGCGGCGCCAGGTGGCGGCGCGCAGTTCGGCGGCGGTCGACCGGAGGGCGTCGGCGGTGACGCGGCCCTTCCAGTAGCCCTCGATCGCCTTCTTCAGCTCCCGGTTGCGGCCCTGGCGGGGGTAGCCGTACACGGTGGCCCGTGCTGCCGCGGCTGCGGGCTTGGTGGTCACGGAGATCTCCTTCGCGAGATGAATCCCTGAGATCCCGGGGACGGGACGAGAGCGCGAAGGGTGACGGAACCGGACGGACCCGACCTCGCGCGGCTTGCGAGCACCGCGCGGTCGTCCGCCTGGTAGTACGCCGACCCGCCCTCGAGGTCACCGGAATGTCCGCGCACGAGGGGTCGCGCACGGGCAGTTGGCAGGTCTTCGGACTCGCGGGCCCGCCTCGTGTCGTACGAGGCACCTACTGGCCGTCGCTTCCCGGACCCGTCTCCTTGGGTCCAGTGCGTATGACGGCGGTCGTTCCCACTCACCGCTGCGGGGCAGTCCCGGATTCCCACCGGGTTCCCTCTTACGACGTCCCGCCTGGCGGACGGGGCGAACCAGCTGCGCCGACCACCCTACGCCGTGACAGGCGGGCGAGGCGGGCAGGTCCGGCATGCGGAAGGTGAAGTCGGACACGCGGGCGCGCCGGCCGTCGCCGGCACCCGGGAACCAGCCGCCGTTCCCTTCCGACTGCTGTGGAGGAGCGAGGAGGTGGCATGGAAGGACTGGACGTCGTGATGCGCGACGTCGCCTGCCGGCACGGCCGGGTGGAGGCCGTCCGGGGCGTCGACCTCGACGTCGCGGCCGGCCGGCGGGTGGCCTTGACGGGTACCAACGGCTCGGGCAAGACCACGTTGCTGCGCGCCGTGCTCGGTCTGCACCGCCGGGCGGGCGGCCGGATCCTGGTGGGCGGACGGGACACCCGCAGCGCGGCCGAGTGGGCGTGGCGGCGCCGGGCCTGCGCCTGGATCCCGCAGAAACCGGCCGTCGGCCGGTTCCCGCTGCTGGCCGGGGAGTTGCTGGACAGCGGCGGCGCGCGGGACGAGGCCGTCGAGGCGGCGGCGAAGCTGGGCGTCGGGCAGCTCGTCGGACGGCCGCTGCACACCCTGTCCGGCGGCCAGTTGCAGCGGATGTACCTGGCGCGTGCGGTCGGCTGTGTCGCGGCGGGCGCCGGGGTGCTGCTGGCCGACGAACCCACCGCCGCGCTGGACTTCGCGGGGCAGGAGGAGGCAGCCGACGTCCTGCTGTCCCTGCCCGTGACCGTCGTGGTCGTCACTCACGACCGGGCCCTGGCCGACCGCTGCGACCAGGTGCTGGAGATGGCCGCCGGCCGGCTGCGGGAGGTGCGGTGAACGCCCAGGCCGCCGCCGACGTCGGCCAGTTGCTGCAACTCGTCCCGGTCCAGCGCGCGGGGGTCGCCCTGCTGCTGGCCGCCGTGGGCCTGCCCGTGATCGGCGTCGTGATCGTCGGTCTGGACATCATGCCGGTGCGGTTCGCGATGATGCACGTGGCACTGCTCGGCATCGCGGTGGGCCTGCTGACCGGCCTCGACCCGATGCTGTGCGCGCTGCTCGCCTGCGCCCTCGCCGGCGCCGGGGTCGCCCCGCTGGCCCGCACCCCGGACGGGCTGTCGGGGGCGATGGGCCTGCTCATGAGCCTGGCCATCGCGGCGGCGCTGCTCGTGCTCGCGGTGTCCGGGGTCAACGCGGCCGGCGCGTTCGCCCTGTTGTGGGGTTCGATCCTGTCCGTGGGCACCGCCGACCTGTGGGTGCTGGGCGCCCTGGCGGTCGCCGTCCCGGCCCTGTTCTGGTGGCGGCGCCGCGACCTCGCCCTGCTGCTGTACGACCGCGAACTCGCCCTGTCCTCCGGCGTACGGGTCGAACGGCTCACCCTGGTGCTGCTCGTCCTGGTCGCGGTGGCCGTCGCGGGAGCCATCAAGCTCACCGGCGCGCTGCTCGTCGACGCCCTCACGCTGCTGCCGGCGCTCGCGGCCCGCCGCCTCGGCACGTCCCTGAAGTCCATCACCGCCTGGGCGGTCGGCATCGGAGTCGCCGTGAACCTGACCGGGTTCCTTCTCGCGCTCCGCTTCGACTGGCCCCCCGGGCCCGTCCTCGTCCTCACCGCCGGCGTGGTCGTCCTCGCCGTCCATCTCCTACCCGAACGGAGAATCAGCTCATGGCGCGCACCCGCGTCCGCAAGAATTCCCTCCTCGCACTGACCCTCACCGCGGGGCTCGCCCTGACCACGACCGGGTGCGGGGGCGAGAACGAGCCGTCGTCGTCCTCGTCCTCCGGTGCCAAGGACTCCTCACCGGTCGTCGTCGCCACCACCACCTGGGAGGGCGCCCTCGCCAAGGCCGCCGGCGCCGCGGACGTCGAGGTCATCGTCCCGCAGTCGGTGCAGCACGCCCCGGACTACGACCCCAAGCCCTCCGACCTCGCGGCGGTGGCGGGCGCCGACTACGTGCTCTACGCGCCCTTCGAACCGTACGCCGCGAAAATCAAGGAAGCGGCCGGCTCCGACGCCGAGCTGGTCGAGGTCGCCCTCGACAACGACGCGGACAAGGCGAAGGCCGAAGTCGCCCGGCTGGCGCAGCTGTTCGGCACCGAGGACGCCGCCGCGCGGTGGACCGCCTCCTTCGACTCCGAGTACGCGGCGCTGCACAAGGGTCTGAAGGCCAAGTGGCCGCGAGGGAAGCAGCCCACCGTCGTCGCCCAGGTGTTCACGACCTGGGCGGCGAAGCTGGCGGGTGCCGAACTCGTCGGCACCTTCGGGCCCGAGGCCGTGACGGCGAAGCAGCTGTCCGAGCTGTCGCGGACGAAGCCCCGACTCGTCCTGGACAACGCGCACATGACGACCGGCACGGTGCTGCCCGACGCGGGCGCCGAGCAGGTCGAGATCGTCAACTACCCGGGGACGGACCTGGACCTGCTGGCGGTCTACCGGGAAGCGGCGAAGACGGTGGAGACGGCGATGGCCGCCTCGTGACGGCGTCGCGTCACGCACCGAGGGGGCCGCCCGCGCCGGACGGCCCCCTCAGCGCGTGGCGCACTCAGCCGGCCGGAGCCAGCGGCCGCTCCGGGCCCGGCTGCGCGGCGAATCGTTCCCGCAGTACGGTGCGGTCCGGCTTGCCCGCGGGGGTGAGCGGCAACTCCGCAACGACCAGCAGCCGTTCGGGGTGCTTGCGCCGCTCCAGTCCGCGCGCGTCGAGGTGGGCGCACAGCTCGGCCAGCGTGGGCGCGCGGCCCTCGCGCGGCACCACGCAGGCCGCGAGCCGCTCGCCCATCAGCTGATCGGGCACCCCCACGCAGACCACGTCCCGCACCAGCGGATGGCCCGCCAGCTCGACCTCCACCTCCGCCGGGCTGATGTTGGCCCCGCCGCGGATCACGACGTCCTTGAGCCGGCCGACGACCCGCAGGGTGCCGTCCTCCTGGAGCAGTCCCAGATCCCCGGTGCGCACCCAGCCGTCGTCGGTGCGGTAGCGGGCGTCCAGGTCGGGGGCGGCGACGTAGCACAGCGGCGTCATCGGGCCGCGGGCCACGATCTCGCCGACCGTGCCGCTCGGCAGCTCGCGCAGTTCGCGGGTGCCGGGGCTGGCGATGCGGATGTCGGCGACGCGTGGGTCGGGGTGGCCCGCGAGGACGCCGGGCCCCGCGCCCTTCGTGTCCTCGGCCGCGAGCCCCGTATGGCAGTTGACTCCGTCGGCCGAGCCGTAGAGGTTCACCACCGGGCAGCCGAAGACGCGCCGCGCCTCCTCGGCGGTGGCCTCGTCCAGCGGGGAGCCGCCGACCACCAGGGCGGTGGGCGGGGTGAACTCCGCCAGGCCGCCCTCGGCGACGCGGTCCAGCATCATCCGGATCATGGTCGGCACGCCGAGGACATGGGTGGGCCGGTGCTCGACGAGTGCCTCCAGCGCGGCCTCGGGCGTGAAGTGGTCGAGCAGGACGAGCGTGCCGCCGTGCCGCGCGAGCGCGACGGCGGTGCCGTTGCTGCCGAACGCGGAGGCCAGCGGCACCAGGAACAGGCAGCGCGGCGGCTGCCCGCCGGTCATCAGCGAGGCGAGGAAGTTGCCGCGCCCGCCGGCCAGCGCGTTGTGCGAGTACGCCACCATCTTCGGCTCCGCCTCCGAGCCGGAGGAGACGAGGATGCGGGCGGCGGAGTCGGGGTGCGGGCGGGCCGGGGCGAACGCCCTGGGGTCGGTGCGCAGCAGCGCGGACAGCGCGACCGCCCCCTCGGGGACGGCACCGGGCCCGGCCGCCACCACGGTGCGCAGGGCGGGTAGTTCACCGGCCGACGCCAGCAGGTCGGCCGCGTGGTGGTTGCCCCGGTGCTCGGCGGCCGCGACGACCGCGACCGCCTCCGATCTGGCCAGCAGCGACGCCGCCTCCCGCCCGCCTCGCCCCACGGGGAACGGCAGCGCGACGGCACCCAGGGCGGCCAGCGCCAGATCGGCGACGACGGCGTTCCGGCCGTTCGGCAGTTGTACGCCGACCACGTCGCCGGCGCGTATCCCGAGCCCCGACAGGCCGGCGGCCAGACATCGCGCCCTGCGGTCCAGCGCGGTGTAGCAGAGCTTGCCCTTGGCGTCGAGGATCGCCGTACGGTGCAGGTCGGCGATCTGATGGGCGCGGTAGAGGCTGTACAGGTCCAGATCGGGGCAGGTGCCGTCGACGGCCCAGGTGCGGCGCAGTTCGGCGGGCAGCAGGTCGTGCAGGGTGACGGTCATGCGAAGCTCCAGGGGTCGGGGACGGCGGGGGCGCCGTGCGCGTCGCGGCTGATCGAGCCGGCGGTCAGCAGGTCGGAGAGGTCGGTGACGACGGGGACGGCCGCGAGCCCGCGGCCCCGCAGCTCTTGGAGCGCCTGTGCGGTGGACAGCGGGCGCGGGTCGACCGGGGCGGCGGTGTGGTCGGGAAGGGCGATCCAGCCGTCGGCCGTCGGCAGCGGACGGCGGAAGCCGGCCGGACGCCGGGGGTCGAGCCCCCGCGCCGCTCGGGCGCGGGCGGGCGCGGTGAGTACGTCGGCGGCACCGAGCAGGGACGAGTCCACCCGCACCCCGCACCCCGTGCGTTCCCGCAGCAGCAGGCCCGCGAGCACCGCCTCGGCGCCCAGCAGTCCGCCCAGCACGTCGAGCAGCGTCACCAGCGACGGTGCCGGCGCCTCGTCGGCGGGCCTGGCGGCCTCACCGACCCCGGTGCGGGCCTGCACCATGAAGTCGGTGCCCAGGGGCGCGCCGGGCAGCCGTCCGGCCCAGCCGCTCGTGTAGGCGTAGACCAGCGCCGGGTTGGCGGCCGCCAGGTGCTGGTGGTCCAGACCGAGGTCGGCCGCCTTGCCCGGCGCCCAGTTGTGCAGGAACACGTCGGCGCCCGCGGCCATCGCGCGCAGCCGCTCGCGGTCCGCCGCCGACTTGATGTCGACCTCCACGGCCTTCTTGCCCCGGTTGAGCGCCAGCCAGCGTGCGGAGATCCCCGAGCAGGCCGGCGGCATGCCCCGCAGCGGATCACCGCCCGGCGGTTCGATCCGGACGACCTCGGCGCCCAGCAGGCCGAGCAGATGCGCGGTGAGCGGCGCCTGGATGCGCCGCCCCGCCTCCAGCACGGTCAGGCCGGCGAGCGGGGCGTCCACCGGTGCCGTCGTCCGGGCGTACGACGCCTGGTGCGCAGCGAGCTCCCACGGTGGCGCCCCGTCGTACTCGGCGGCACGCCGCGCCAGCGACGACAGGGGGCACACGTCGACACCGGCGTCCCCGGCGGCCTCCCGGATCCGCTCCCAGGAAGACGCCCGCACGATCTCGTGCAGTACGGGCGGGAAGGGCGCGCAGGCGGTCGCGTAACGGAACTGGAAGGGCCGCCAGCCCCGCCGTACCGCCTCCTCGGGCGCGCCGAGCGCCCGCCAGAACGCGGCCCAGCCGCCCGGGTCGAGCGTCTCCAGCTCGAAGAGCGTGCCGTCCGCCGCCGTGAACGGGGGTCCGCCCGGGGCGAGTTCGGCGGCCTCGCCCTCCTCGGCGCCGGCGGCGGCCGCGTACTGCGAGACGGCCAGCAGCCCGGCCCGCTCCGCGCTCACGTGCGCGCCGGGGAGGCCTCCGCCGCGGGCCCGCGCCAGCAGTCCGGCCAGCAGCGCCTGCACGGTGAGCACGCCGGTGGCGGTGGCCGCGTAGTCGACGGCCAGGCCGCGGGGGGCGCCGTCACGACGGCCGTGGACGGCCATGACGCCGGTCGCCGCCTGCACGGTCGCCTCGTCGACGAGCCCGTCACCCCACGTCGTGCGGGCGGTGACCGGCTCCGGCGAGGACGGCAACCCGGAGAGGGCGAACCGGCCACCGGGACGGCCGTCGCCGTCGGCGCCCAGCAGCCGCAGATGCTCCGCGACGAGTCCGTCCGCGGGGCCGGGCGGCCCCGAGGCCTCCCCGCGCAGCCCCTCCAGCGGCCGGGCCGTGCGCAGGGTGATGGGTGTGGCTGGAGTTGCCATGCCGTTCCTTCCTGACGCTCGGGAACCCGGGGGCGGTCGCCCCCGACCTGTTCCACGACAAGAGCAGTCGGACCGGCGACGGCCGGAGTTCCCACGGGAGCGGAGGAAAGTGGTGCTGGTGACGCAGGGGGAGCCGCAATGCCCGCCCGACATCGTGGAGTTGCGGGACCGGGTGGCGGAGTTCGTCCAGGGGCGGGTGATGCCCCAGGAGCCGGTGCTGGACGCGGGCGGCCCGCAGGCGGGCGCGGTGCTGGCCCGGCTCCGGCAGGAGGCGAAGGACGCCGGGCTGTGGGCCCTGCCCCATCCCGCCGAACTGGGCGGCCAGGGGCTGCCGTTGCGGGCGTACGCGCATGTCGCCGAGGCCGAGGGCGCCAGCGACCACGGCCCGGCGGCCCTCGGGTCGGCCTCGCTGCTGGACGTGTTGATGCTGTGGCGGCACGGCAGCCCGCGCGTCCGCGAGACGTACGTGCCCGCGCTGGTGGCCGGGGACCTGCGGGCCTGCTACGCCATGACCGAGCCCGACGTTCCCGGGACCGACCCCTTCCGCACCGCCACCCGCGCCGAACGGACGACGGACGGGGCCTGGCGGCTCACCGGCCGCAAGTGGTTCACCAGCGGCGTCGCGGACGCCGACCTCGTCACCGTGCTGGCGCGGACGGACGGCTCCGCACCCGATCGTGAGGGGCTGTCACTGCTGCTGGTGCCTACTGCCGCGGCGGGTTTCCGGGTGGTGCGCGACCTGCCGGTGCTCGGCGCGGCGGGCCAGTACGAGATCGCCCTGGACGGCGTCACGGTCGGCGCCGACCAGCTGATCGGTGAACGCGGCAAGGCCCTGGCCGTCGCGGGCGAGCGGCTCCAGCTCGGCCGCACGCTGCGCTGTCTGCGCTGGCTCGGACAGGCGCAACGGGCCTTCGCCCTGATGCGGGACCGCGCCCTGTCCCGCACCCGCTCCCGCGGTCCGCTCGGCGACCTCCAGCTGGTCCAGCGCCACGTCTTCGAGTCCCTGCTGGCCCTGCGCACCACCCGGCCGCTCGTCCACGAGGCCGCGGCCCTCCTCGACGCCGGTCTCGACGCCCACGTCGAGGTGGGCCTGGCCAAGGTGGCGGCGGCCCGCACACTCCAGCAGGTCGCCGACGCGGCGATCCAGGTGTACGGGGCGGAGGGCCTCGGCCCCGACACCCCGCTGCCCGCCTTCTTCCGCACCGGTCGCGCCGCACGCATCCTGGACGGTCCGGACGAGCTGCACATCACCGCCGTGGCCCGCCGCGTCCTGCGGACAGGAACTTCCTAGAAGGGACTCGGGCTCGTCGTCATGCCGGTGCGACGAGGCCGGTGAGCAGGGCGAGCGCGTACGCGAGGAAGAAGTCGCCCCAGATCAGCTCGTGCCGGACGGCCGTCGCGGAGGCGAGGTCGTAACAGCCGTCCAGCAGGCGGCCGTCGACGCTCAGATGGGAGCGGACCAGCTCTTCGAGGACGGCGACGGCCCGGCTCCGGTGTCCGAGAAGCAGCAACGCCGTGGCGGTGACGGCCGCGGCCGAGCTGTCACGAGGGCCGTCGGGCCGCGCCGCGTCGGCGAGCGGCACGAGGTCCCCGGCCATCGACTCGGTCGTCACGTCGGCGAGTTCCCCGAAGCCCACGTGACGTACGGCCTCGGCCACCGCCAGCAGCAGCCACGCCGGCCCCCGGCTCCAGCCCGGCGGCGGATCCTTGACGGCGGTCCAGCCCCGCGCCGGGTCGTGCCGCCACGCCCAGTGGCGCGGGGGCCGCCCGAGGCAGAGGTCGAGATGGCGCCGCAGGTGGGACCGGGCCGCCGCCGCGTCCACGGTGGCGAGCAGCGGCACCAGCCCCGGCACCGCGTCCACCCGCGCGAGCAGGCGGGGCCCGCCGAAGGCCGCACCCCAGGGCACCAGGCCCAGTTCCGCGTCGAAGGAGTCCCGGCAGGCCAGGGCGGCCCGCTCCCGCAGTCCGCCGTCGCCGTCGGCGGCATGCAGGGTGCCGTACCAGAAGATGAGCCCGCGGGTCGCGGTGTCCGCCCCGGTCCAGCCGGCGAGCCGGGCGGTGCACAGCCGCGCGGCCTCCCGGTCCGCCGGTGTGCCGGTGCGCCGGGCGCGCAGCCACAGCAGCCCCGCCCAGAAGCCGCCGGTCCACGAACCGCGCCCGCTCGTCGTCCACGTCCCGTCGTAGGGGTCCGCGAACAGCGGGAAGCGGTCGCCGACCGCGGCACGGGTGACGGCGACCCGGTCGAGCATGGAGGCGAGAGCCGGAGCGGCCCACGCGGGCGGCACGGCCGGGAGGGACCCGCTCACCTCCCGCCGTCCTCGCGGCTTCCCCGCAGCGCCCACAGCACGGCGACCACGCCCGCGGCCGCGAACTCGCCCGCCACGAGCCACCATCCGGCCCCGTACCGGCCCTCCTGCGCCAGCAGACCGAACAGCGGCGGCCCGATCGCGAACCCGGCGAAGAACCCGGCCGAGACCAGCGCCGAGTCCTGGCCCGCCCGGCCGGGCGCGGCACGCCGCATCACGAGGACCATGGACACCGCGTTGGCCGCCACCGCGAACACCCCGACCGCCACCGCGGCCACCCAGGCGAGCGCGGGGGTGTGCGCGGAGAGGGCGAGCAGCGCCGCCGCCGGCACGGCGCCCGCGGCCAGCGCACCCGGCAACCACACCGCCCGCCCGGGGCGTCCGGCGAGCCGCGACCAGCCGACCCGCCCGGCGATCCCCGCCACGCCCAGCACCGCCACCAGCGCGCCCGCCGCCGTCGCGCCGAGGCCGAGCCGCTGGGCGCCGTAGAGCGCCAGATAGGTGTTCACGGAGGCGATGCCGCAGCCCAGCAGCAGGGAGAACACCATCAGCCAGGCGATCGTGCCACGTGGCACCCAGGCCGCCGGAGTGGATTTCGCGGGCGGGTCGGTGGGCAGCGCACGCGCCGCCCACACGGCCGCCACGACCGCGGCACCCGCCGCCGTCCACACCGCTCCCCGCCACCCCACGACGGCGGCGAGCGCCGCGAGCGGCAGCCCCGCCGCGAACGCCCCGAGCTGGACCCCCGACTGCTTCATGCCCGTCACCGAGCCACGCCGGACGGGAGGTACGACGGCCAGGATCGCCTTGTTCGTCGCGGGGTTGGCCAGCGCCTGCGGCACCCCGCCGAGCGCCACCGCCGCCAGCAGGAGACCGGTGCCGGGCGCCGCCCCGATCAGGGCCAGCGCGAGCGCGGAGACCGCCAGCAGCGCGACGAGGCACCGGCGCGGTCCCACCCGGTCCACCACCCGCCCGCCGACCGGCGAGAGCACGGTCGCCGTCGCGAACCCGACGGTCGTCGTCAGCCCCAGCACGGTGGGGGAGACGCCGAGTTCCGTCACCAGCCGGGGGCCGAGGGCACCCAGCAGGAACAACTGCATCATCGAGAAGGCCATGGCGCAGGTGAGCAGCGCGGTCAGGGCGCCGCCCGCGCCGCCCGCCCCCGCCTTGTCCACCTCGGCCGCCGTCCCCGTCGCGCTCCGACCCGTCGTCACAGACGCACCTCCCAGCAAGAGCAGTCGGACGGGACCCCCTCCGGGTTCCGGCCCGCGCGGACCTCGGCGTGTGGCGTGTGCCACATGGGGTGCGCCCGGTGGATCAGGCGGCGCCGGAGACCGGCTCGCCCACGGCGACCGGTTCCTTGCCGCACACCGTCTCCCAGGGGGCCGTGCGGTCGCACCAGCGGTGCAGGAGCACGCGGTCGTGCCCCACGGCGAGCAGTCCCGCGCCCGTGGTGGCGCGGTACTCCTCGACGGCCGCGACCAGGGCGGCGGTGGTGGAGGCGTCGAGCATCGCGGTCATCTCGTCGCACACCAGCCAGCGGGGACGCAGGACCAGGGCACGGGCGAGGCAGGCGCGCTGGAGCTGGCCGTCGCTGACCTCGTGGGGCTGCCTGCGCAGCAGGTCGGCGGTCAGGCCGACCGTGTCGGCGAGTTCGGCGACCCGCTGGGGGATCTCGTCGCGCCGGCCGGTGGCGCGCAGGGGTTCGGCGATCAGGTCGGTGAGCCGCAGGCGGGGGTCGGCGGAGAGCCGTGGCTGCTGGAAGACGACCCCGAAGGCGGTGCGCAGCGCGCGGGGCGCGCGGTGACGCCACTGCCGTACCGGCTCGCCGTCCAGCAGCACCGTGCCGGAGTCCGGGCGGTGCAGAAGGGCGGCGACCCGGGCGAGGGTGGACTTGCCGCAGCCGCTGGGGCCGAGCAGCCCGACGGCCTCGCCCGGCGCGACGGCCAGGGAGGCGTTCCGCACGACCGGTGCGTGGCGGTCGTATCCGGCGGTGACGGCGCGGAGTTCAAGCACGGATGTCCTCGGGAGCCGGAACGGCAGGGCGCGCTGTTCGCGGGCCGTGACCTGTGAGCGGGTGGTGGCAGGCTACGGAGTCGGTCAGCGGCGGCAGCGCGCCGCAGTTGTCGCTGACCCGGTCGCAGCGCGCGGCGAAGGCGCAGCCGTCGGGGAGCGCGCCGAGCTCCGGGGGCAGACCGGGGATGGGGGTGAAGGCACGGTCGGGAAGGGCCTGGAGGAGGCCGCGGCTGTAGGGGTGGCGGGGGCCGGGGGAGCCGAAGAACGCCGTGGCGTCGGCGATCTCGACGATACGGCCCGCGTACATGACCGCGATCCGGTCGGCGATGCGCTCGGCCGCCGCCAGATCATGGGTGATCATCAGCAGCGCGCGCCTGGTGCCGTTCGCGTCCCGGGTGCCCTCGCCGTCCCGCGCGCCATCGGCGCCCCCTGGCGCGCCCGGGCCGTCGGCGTCGGCCGCAGCGCCCGTACTCTCCGGGTCGCCTGCGATGGTCGGCGTGCCCCTACCCCTCGGGCCGCCCGAGACGGCCGGAGCGTCTGCGCCCTTCGGGACGCCTGCGGTGACCGAAGTGCCCGTGCCGTCCCGGCCGTCGACGTGGCGGCGCAGTTCGTCGACCGTACGGTCCACCAGGTCGCGGTCGAGCCCCGTCGTCGGCTCGTCGGCGAGCAGCAGCGGGGCGTCGCCGACGAGGGCGAGCGCGGTGGCGGCGCGCTGGGCGAGGCCGCCGGAGAGCTGATGCGGGTGGCGGTCGAGGTGGTCCAGGGGGAACGCGGCACGGCCGGCGGCCGACTCCGCCGCCGCGCGCAGCGCGGCCCGGCCCCGGACCGGGGTCAGCTCCCGGAGAGTCTCCTCCAGTTGGGAGCGGATGGTGCGCACCGGGGTGAGGTGCGCGGCCGGACTCTGCGGTATGAGCCCGATCCGGCGGCCCCGCACCCGTCGGGCGAGGGTCCGTTCGTCGGCGCAGAGCAGGTCGAGGTCGCCGAGCCGGGCCTCGCCGGCCGTCTCGGCGTTGGCCGGGAGCAGGCCCAGCAGCGCGGACGCGAGGACGGACTTGCCGCAGCCGCTCTCGCCGATGAGGGCCAGGCACTCGCCCGCCGCCACGTCGAAGTGCGCGCCGGTGACGGCGGCGACGTGGGCACCGCCCGGCATCCGGAAGCGCACGGAGAGGCCCCGCACCGAGAGCACGGGGGACTGTCCGGCGGAGGGTGACGACGGGTGACTCGCCCGTCGTTCGGCCGGTCCGCGTGGCGGTCGCTCGGTCACAGCATCAGCTCCGATCGGCGGCGGGGGTTGATCCGCTCCCGCCAGGCGCCGGCCAGCCCGGCGACGGCGAGGGTGGGCACGATGATGAACAGGCCGGGGAAGAGGGTCGGCCACCACTGCCCGGCGAGCAGCGAACCGCGCGCGCTCTGGATGAGGGTGCCCAGGCTCGCGGTGTGGGTGGGCAGTCCCAGCCCGAGGAAGGACAGCGCCGACTCGTGCCACATGGCGTGCGGCACCATCAGCACCGCGGCGAGCGCGGCCTGGGGCAGCACCCCGGGCAGCAGGTGCCGTACCGCCACGCGCCGGCGCAAAGCGCCTCCGGAGACGGCGGCGTCGATGTACGGCCGCGAGCGCAGCGAGAGCACCTCGGCGCGCACGATGCGCGCGGTCGACAGCCAGTGGGTGAGCGCCACCGAGACGACGACCGGCCAGACCCCCGGCCGGAACATGGCGACGATGAAGATGCCGAGCAGCAGATGGGGCACCGAGGAGAAGGTGTCGACCAGGCGCATGATGCCCCGGTCGAACCAGCCGCCCAGCGCGCCGGCGGCGGCGCCGACGGCCGTGCCGACCACGGTCGCGGTGAGCGCCGCCGCGACACCGACGAGCAGCGAGACCCGCAGGCCGTACACGCAACGCAGCAGCAGGTCCCGGCCCACGTCGTCGGTGCCGAAGGGATGGTCCCAGGACGGCGGCAGCAGTTTGGCGGACAGGTCGACGGCCTGCTGGTCGAGTTGAGCCAGCGGCGGGACGAGCAGGACGGCGAGGACGGTCAGGGTCACCAGCGTGGCGGAGACGCGCACGCGCAGCGCGCGGGTCGAGCGGCGGGCGGTGCCGGCCGCGCGCCACGCGGTCGGCGCCGGCGGCTCGGTCTTGATCGCGGTGTCAGCCACGGCAATTACCAAGGTCACATGTCACTGAGTTTCACCCTCGGGTCGAAGAGGCCGTAGAGCAGGTCGGCGACGAGGTTGCCGGCCAGGACGGCGGCGGTCGCGAGGGTGGTCAGGGCGGCGAGCAGCGGGAAGTCGACGGCGGTGGCCGCCTCGACGGTGGCCGCGGCGATGCCCGGCCAGCTGAAGACGCTCTCCACCAGCAGTGCTCCGGTGATGAGTTCGGGAACGCGGGAGCCGATCAGGGTCAGCACCGGCAGCAGCCCCGAGCGCAGGGCGTGCCCGAGCAGGACGGTGCGTTCGCCCAGTCCCCGGGCGCGTGCGCCCCGGACCGGGTCCTCCGCCAGGGCGTCGCCGACCCCTTGCCGTACGTACAGGGCGAACCAGGGGAGCTGGGAGACGGCGAGGACCCCGGCGGGCAGCACGAGGTGGCTCGCGACCTGACCGGCGGTGACCCGCTCGCTGGCCGTGTCGGTCAGGCCGCCCGCCGGGAGCACGTCGAGTTGCAGGGCGAACAGCCACACGGCGAGCAGGGCGATCCAGAAGACCGGCGCGGCCTCCAGGGTGTAGGCGAGCGAGGTGACGGCCCGGTCGAGCATCGATCCGGGACGGCGGGCGGCGAGCACCCCGAGCACCGTCCCGGCGAGCACGGCCACGGTGAACGCGACCGCGCACAACAACGAGGACCACACCAGGCGTTCGCCGATCACCTGCGCCACCGGCTGCCGCAGCACGCTGGAATGGCCGAGGTCGCCGGTGAGCGCCGAGGTCAGCCATTCCCACCAGCGGGCCGGGAACGACTGGTCCACACCGAGGTTGTCGCGCAGCCGGTCCAGGGTCTCCTGGTCGGCACCGAGCGCGGCCGTGCCGGCGTACGCCTTGACGGGGTCGAAGGGGGAGGCGGCGGCGATGGCGAACACGCCGAACGTCACGACGAGCAGCACGGGGACGGCGAACAGGGTCCGCCGTCCCGCCAGTCGTGCCATCGCCCCCCAGGGCAGTGGCGTCATGTCCGGGGCTGCCAGTCCTCGATGTTCCACCAGGGGCCGCTGGCGAAGCCGTGCTCGTGCGGTTCGAGCTGGGTGGTCAGCCCGTTCCAGCGGTCCGCGAGCACGTAGAGGTGGTCGATGTGGGTGAGGAACGTGTAGCCGGGGTCCTTCACCAGCTCGCGCTGCACCGTCTCGTACGCGGCCCTGCGCTCGCCCGGGTCCTGGGTACGGCGGCCGGTGTCCAGCGCCTCGTCCACGACCGGATTGTCGTAGCGCGCCATGTTGTTGAAGCCGTCGCCGGCGAGGGAGGAGTGCAGCAGGGTGTAGAGGCCGAAGTCGGGGTCGCCGGTGCTGCCGAAGCCCGCGAGGACCGCGGTGTCCTTCATCCGCGGTTCGATGACCTCCCAGGTGGCGCTCTCCACCGTCACGGCGATCCCGGCCTTCTTGGCGTCGGAGGCGTAGGCGAGGGCGTGGTCCTGGCGGACCTTGTCGCCGGAGGGGTAGAGCAGCGTGAAGGCGGCCTTCTGCCCGCCCTTGGCGCGGATGCCGTCCGCGCCGGCCTTCCACCCCGCCGCGTCGAGGATCCGCCGGGCCTTGTCCAGGTCCTGCGTGCGCTCGACGTCCTCGGCGAAGGCGGGATCGTCGACGGGCAGCGGTCCGTACGCCGGGGTGCCCGCGCCGTCGAGGATCTTGTCGACCATGGCCTCGCGGTCGACGGCGGCGTCGAGCGCCTGCCGGATCGCGCGGTCGCCGGTGACCTTGCCGGCGGTCGGGAGGGTGACCGCGCGGAAGTCGTAGGACCTCGCCTCGTACGACTTCGCGCCGTCGTCGTTCTTGAAGGTGGCGGCGAGGTTGGGCGGCAGGACGGCGCCGTCGAGGTCGCCGGAGCGCAGCCGGGTGGCGCGTACGTTGTCGTCGGTGATGACCGCCATGGTGAACGTCTTCACCTTCGGCGCGCCGCCCCAGTAGTGCGGATTCGCCTTGAACGTCATCTTCTCGCCCTTGCTCCAGGCGGAGAGGACGTACGGCCCGGTACCGACCGGCTTGGTGTTGAAGGAGCCGGTGTTGGCGTCCTGCTCGCCCGCTATGTGCTCGGGAGCGATGGGCAGTACCGTGCGCCCGGCGAAGGGCGCGTACGGGTACTTCAGGGTGAAGACGACCTTGTCGTCACCGCTCGCGCGGACGTCCTTGACGGCGTCCAGCTCGCTCCTGGCCGTGTTGTTGGTCTTCTCGTCCAGCACGGCCTTGTAGGTGAAGACCACGTCGGCGGGCGTGAGCGGCTCGCCGTCGCTGAACTTCACGCCGTCGCGCAGGGTGTACGTGTAGGTCAGGCCGTCGTCGCCGATCTCCGGGAGCGACGTCGCCAGCGCGGGCTTCAGTGCGAGGTCGGCGTCCCGTGTGAGCAGCCCGTCGAAGATCTTGGAATTGCCGTCCTTGCCGTAGCCGAGCAGCGGGCTGAAGGTGTCCGGCTCGTAGCCCACGCCGATCACGACCGAGTCGGCTGCACCGCCGCCGGCGCCGCCCTCGCTGGGGGCGGAACAGGCGGCGACCCCTGCCGCCATCGCCGCCACGACGGCGGCTCCTCTTGTTCGACGGGTCGTCATGAGCCTCACACTCTTATTGCTGGCCGATCGTACTTGCACATTATGTGCGACGGGAGAGATACCCCTGCGCGCGGGATGTCAGTCGCCGCGGATCGGAGCGAGTGCCGCCGTCCCGGCGACCGACGGCGTCGCGCCAGGCAAGGGGGCGTGGTCGCCGGTCCGGCCGGCTGTGAGGCGGGGGGACCTGACGGTTCGGCTGCCACGATGCGGGAGCCGGCCGGTTCGGGCGGCCGTGAGGCGTGAGCGGGTCGACGCGGGAGCGGTGTGCCGGGTCGTGCGGGGGGTCGCGACGACTTCGGAAGGTGTGCCGGGTCGTGCGGGGGGAGCGGGACGACTTCGGGAGGTGTGTCGGGTCGTGCGGGGGGAGCGGGACGACTTCGGGAGGTGTGTCGGGTCGTGCGCGGGGGCCGGGGCGACTTCGGGAGGTGTGCCGGGTCGTGCGCGGGGGCCGGGACGACTCGGGAGTGTGTGCCAAGTCGTGTGCGGGAGCGGGGAAGCGGCTCGGTAGGGATTCCGGCGCCTCACCTCGCCCGGCCGTGCCTCATCTCACCGCGCCAGCGGCTCGTAGGCGCTGATGACGTAGGCGGCCTCGTCGTCGATGGCCCGCTCGTCCCGGTCGAGGACGATGCTGCGTGGATGCCCGTCCGCCGCGTACTCGATCTCGGCCCTGTCGGCGCCGTCCTGCCGGGCCCGGTCGAATTCCCTCAGCAACTCCCCGAGGGTGGGCACCGCGTCGGGATTCTGCCGGACCACGCGCCGTCCGCTGTCGTCCAGGCCGACCGCCGTCGCGACCTCGCCGTCCCGCACGGTCACGCGGAACGTCCCGATCAGCGATCGCTCGCCCTCGGTCGACAGGAGGGTGTAAGTGTACGAGGAGGGTTCCTCCCAGTCCGTCGCACGCTGTGCGCCGCCGCACGCGGCGGTCGCGCACAGCAATCCGGCGACCAGTCCGGCGATCGGTCGGGGAGCGAACAAGGCGTGGTCGCCGACGCGTGCACTCTTCATGGTGGCAGTCCCTTCGGCCCTCGGAGCGGCTACCGCTACGACGGCGGCCGGCCCCGGAACGTTCGGGCGTGAGGTGCGCGAGGCGCGTCCGGCCGACGGGGATGTCCGGATCCAGCCCTGGCCGCCCGATCGGCAAGGCCCCTACGATGCGAGCGCTCCCGACCTTCACAGCGTCTTCACAGGTGCCTCCCGGGGTCGGGAGCGCGACAGGTCCGCCATGAACAAGTACAAGTTTGTCATGTTCATGACTGAACCATCGTGGTTGCCACCCCCCGTTCGGAGGCCGCATCCGGCCTCGAAGAAGCACAGATGGGAGAACCATGGCCGCTGGCCTGCTCATGAGCGGCGCGATCGGCGCGCTGCTCGCCACGGCGGTACCCGCGCAGGGTCCGTCGACCGGCATCGTCGACCCGCCCCCGGACCGCATCGTCATCAAGGTCGCCACCGTCAACGGCTCCGGCTGCCCGCAGGGCACCGCCGCCGTGGCCGTCTCGCCCGACAACACGGCCTTCACGGTGACCTACAGCGAGTACCTCGCCCAGGTCGGCGGCGGCTCCGACCCCACGGCGTTCCGCAAGAACTGCCAGCTCAACCTGATCGTCCATGTGCCGCAGGGCTTCACCTACGCCGTCGCCAGCGCCGACTACCGGGGCTTCGCCGCCCTCCAGCCGGGCGCGAGCAGCGTGCAGCGGGCCTCGTACTACTTCCAGGGCTCCTCGAACACGGAGTTCAGGAGCCACCCCTTCCGCGGCCCCTACAACGACAACTGGCAGGCCACCGACTCCACCGACTGGGCCCAGCTGGTGTGGGCGCCCTGCGGCGTCCAGCGCAACTTCAACATCAACACGGAGCTGCGGGTCAACGCGGGCAGCTCCGCCCCGGCGAGCACCAGCTTCATGACGATGGACTCGACCGACGGGGACATCAGCACCATCTACCACCTGGCGTGGAAGGAGTGCCCCGACGACTGACCCGAGGGGTCTGGGTCCGTTCCCCGGTCCGCCGTGACGTCCGGCGGACCGGGGAACGGCCGTACCGGTACCAGCCAACAGGCGCCCCACGCACGGCTCTTGACGTCATCGGCACCGCTGGCCATCCTCGACGCATATCTCTCGCCGTTCATGACAACCCGTCAGTAGCGGCCCCAGAAGGGCCAGGGCCCAAGGACCCGAGGGCCCCTGGCGCCCCTGCCATCCCGCCGACCGAGGGACGTGGGTAATGACCTTGGCTCCACGAAGCCCGAACCGCCGCCGCAGGCACGTCACCGTCGTGTCGCTGCTGCTCCTCGTGCTCGCCACCGTCCTCGGCCCCGCGCCGAGTTCGGCCGCCGGGACCGACTGGTGGAACCCCACCGCGCGGCCCGCCCCGGACTCCCAGATCAACGTCACCGGCCAGCCGTTCACCGGGACCGACGCCCAGGGCGAGGTGCGCGGCTTCGTCGACGCGCACAACCACCTGTTCTCCAACGAGGCGTTCGGCGGCCGGCTCATCTGCGGCAAGACCTTCTCCGAGGCCGGCGTCGCCGACGCCCTCAAGGACTGCCCCGAGCACTATCCCGACGGCTCGCTCGCCATCTTCGACTTCATCACCAACGGCGGCGACGGCAGGCACGACCCGGTGGGCTGGCCCACGTTCAAGGACTGGCCCGCGCACGACTCGCTGACCCACCAGCAGAACTACTACGCCTGGGTGGAGCGCGCCTGGCGCGGCGGCCAGCGCGTCATGGTCAACGACCTCGTCACCAACGGCGTCATCTGCTCGGTGTACTTCTTCAAGGACCGCAGCTGCGACGAGATGACGTCGATCCGGCTGCAGGCCAAGCTGACGTACGACCTCCAGGCCTACGTCGACAAGATGTACGGCGGGCCCGGCAAGGGCTGGTTCCGGATCGTCACCGACAGCGCGCAGGCCCGCCAGGTCGTCGAGCAGGGCAAGCTGGCGGTCGTCCTGGGCGTGGAGACCTCCGAACCCTTCGGCTGCAAGCAGATCCTGGACATCGCGCAGTGCAGCAAGGAGGACATCGACAAGGGCCTCGACGAGCTGTACGCCCTCGGCGTGCGCAGCATGTTCCTGTGCCACAAGTTCGACAACGCGCTCTGCGGCGTCCGCTTCGACTCGGGCAGCCTCGGGACGGCGATCAACGTCGGCCAGTTCCTGTCGACCGGGACCTTCTGGAAGACGGAGAAGTGCACGGGCCCGCAGCACGACAACCCCATCGGCGGTGCGGCGGCACCGGCGGCCGAGAAGGAGCTCCCGGCCGGGGTGGACGTGCCCTCCTACGCCGCGGACGCCCAGTGCAACGTCCGCGGCCTCACCGCACTGGGTGAGTACGCCGTGCGCGGCATGATGCAGCGCAAGATGATGCTCGAGATCGACCACATGAGCGTGAAGGCCACCGGCCGGGTCCTCGACATCTTCGAGGCCGAGTCGTACCCGGGCGTGCTGTCCTCGCACAGCTGGATGGACCTGGACTGGACGGAGCGGGTCTACTCCCTCGGCGGCTTCATCGCGCAGTACATGCACGGCTCCGAGGGCTTCATCGCCGAGGCGGACCGGACCGTGGCGCTGCGCGAGAAGTACGGCGTGGGCTACGGGTACGGCACCGACATGAACGGCGTCGGCGGCTGGCCGGCACCGCGCGGCGCGGACGCCCCCAGCGCGGTGCAGTACCCCTTCCGCAGCGTCGACGGCGGCTCGGTCCTCGACCGGCAGACCACCGGGCAGCGCACCTGGGACCTGAACACCGACGGAGCCGCGCACTACGGCCTCGTGCCGGACTGGATCGAGGACATCCGGCGGGTCGGCGGCCAGCGTGTGGTGGACGACCTCTTCCGGGGTGCCGAGTCCTACCTCGGCACCTGGGGCGCGTCCGAGCGGCACCGGTCCGGAGTGAACCTCGCCTCGGGCGCCTCGGCCACGGCCAGTTCGGCGGAGTGGAACCCCTTCACCAGCTACGCGCCGGGCCGGGCCGTGGACGGTCACCGCGACACCCGCTGGGCCAGCGACTGGAACGACGACCAGTGGCTGCGGATCGATCTGGGGTCCACGAACCTGGTCGGGCGCGTCACGCTCGACTGGGAGCGGGCGTACGGGAACGCGTACCGCGTCGAGCTCTCCACCGACGGCACCGACTGGAAGACCGTCTGGTCCACCACCGCCGGCGACGGCGGGCTGGACACCGCGCGCTTCACCGCGACGCCCGCCCGCTACGTCCGCGTCCAGGGTCTGGGCCGGGCCACCGACTGGGGCTACTCGCTCTACGAGGTGGGCGTCCACAGCAACTGACACAACGACATCCGCGGGCCCCGCCGGACGGTTCTGGCGGGGCCCGCTCGTCGTGCGCCCCGGCGGCGGGGTCCGCCCACCACCCCGCGCACGTATGCACGACGAGCGCGCATCTTGTGCGAATTTCCGGCTGTCTGATTGGCTTCGCCGTGCCCGAACCGGTGGATATTTCTACGCCGTGGAAAGGGTGGCGGGGTATGGCGAATTACCCTGGCGCACGACGCCGCCGGGCGTTGGAGTCCCCGAAGTGCTGGAAAGGGGAAGACGGTTGACAGGGATCACGGCCGCACGATGGCTGGTCCGTCTCCGTGTGCGGAGAACCCTGGGTGTCCGGGTGGTGCCGCGCACTCCTTCGAGTGACCCGCTCGCCGCGCTGGTGAGGACGGCGCAGCAACTGGACTACGGCGCCGGCCGCGCCGACGGGCCGGCAGGAGGCCCCCCGAAGCACTAGACGCCCCTCGGCCGCGCCTGACTCGCCCTTCCGAGCCCCGAGCCACACCCGGGTCGCCCGGCTGACCACCGCCCACGCCCCCCGCCCCGAGCCGCGGCACCCCCTTCCGGCAGGGCCCCGACGCCGTGCGCTTCGTGTGACGTCCTTGCCCCGTGCGACGGGCCGACGGCATGCCGCGCTCCGAGAGACGGCCCTCGCGCCGGGCGACCGACTCGGCGAGGCCCTCTCGCGCCGCGTCCCGCGCGGCGGGCTTTGCTTCGCGCGGTGGCCCTCGGCCTGTGCGACCCCGCGGCGTCGCTCGCTCCGCGCGGTGGTCACCCCCCGTCTCGTGACGCGTCGCCGCTCGCCCACCGGCGGGGTGCGCGCTGTTGCGGTGCGGCCACGGCGGGGGTCCGGCGCTGCCTCTCAGATGGCCGGCAGGAAACGCAGGGCTGCGGTGGGCGGGACGCGGACGCACGGGGCGTGGGACGGGGACGGCATGTCCGTCGGGCGCGATTCCTCGGGCCGGCGGGGTATGGCCCGCGCTCCGCCGGGGTACGCGTCGAGGGCCGCACCGGGGACCGATCTTGGCCCGGGCGGGCCCCCCGAACCCCCACGATCAGGGAATCCGTCATGGAGACACCCGCGAACGACCCCACCCCCACACCGGCCCAGCGCGCGCTGGACGCGCTCGTCGTGAACACCGAGGACGAGGCGGCGCTGGACACGCTCGCGAGCAGCGACGTGCTGATCCCCGTGCCGGACGACGCCGTCGAGGAGGAGGCGGCCGACCCGGGCGCGGTGGCGCTGCCCGTCCTGGAGGAACCGGACGGGCGGCCGGTGGTGCCCGTGTTCACCTCCGAGCTGGAGATGGCGGAGCTGCTGCCGTTCGTCTCCCGGTACCGCCTCGTGCCGCTCGGCGCCCTCGCCTCGCAGTGGCCGTCGGACGACCTGTCCCTCACCATCGACGGCAGCTCGTCGCACGGTCTGACGCTCACCTCGGACGGGGTGCGGGCCCTGCTGGCCCGGCCGCAGCACTGAGACCGGGCGTTCACCTCGGGTGAACGCCCACGTCACACGGTATCCGCCAGGCCGAAGGACACCGAGGTCGGCCGGAAATCTGCCCCGCGGCGGGGTGGTCGCGCCCCGCGCGGTGGGAAGACCCCACCGGAAGGATCCACAGCGAAGGAACGTGGGGGGTCGTCTTGAGGGTCGTCCTGCTCGGCACCGCGGCCGAAGGCGGCTTCCCGCGGTGGAACTGCGGCTGCGCGCCGTGCGCCGCCGCCCGTGACGGCAAGCTGCCCTCCCGTACCCAGGAGGCGGCTGCCGTCACCGGCAACAACCGCGACTGGTGGTTGCTGAACGCCTCGCCGGACATCCGCGCCCAGCTCACCACCACCTCCGCGCTGTGGCCCGCCCCCGGGCCCCGGGCCACCCCGGTGCGCGGGGTGCTCCTGACCGACGCCGAACCCGAACACGTCGGCGGACTGACCGAACTGCGCGGAGGTCCGGGCCTCAAGGTGTACGCCGCGCCCCCGGTCCTCACGGCGCTCACCCCGGCCCGCGCCATGGTCGACCGGTACGAGCCCTGGGAGTGGTGCGACAGCCTCACCGCCGGCGGATTCGTCCTCTCCGGCGGCCTCGTCGTCACCGCCCACCCCGTCGGCGCGTCGGCGCCGTCGTATCTGCCGCGGCGCACGGCGGACGAGAGCTGGGTGACGGCGTACCGCATCGAGGACCTGGCCACCGGCGGTGTCCTCGTCTACGCGCCCCGCCTGAGCGCGCCGGGCGCCGCACTGAAGGAGCTGCTCGCGGGGGCCGACTGCGCGGTGCTGGACAGCGGCTGTCTCCTGACGGGCGGCGAAGCCGGGACGGCTCCGGCGGCTCCGCCCGGGCTGCGCCGTGTCCCCACCCGCCTCCATGACGCGAGCCCCCTGCTCGACCCCGCCTCGGCGGCCTGCGCGCAGGAGGGGCGGACGGGGGTCGAGGTCCTCGCGGACGGGGCCGAGTTCGTGCTGTGAACGGCCGAGGCCGTCACTCGGTGGTGAGCTCCAGCAGCTGATCGGCGGCGGTGGTGTTGCCGGCGTCGGCCAGCCGCCGCAGCTCGTCCAGGTTCCCCTGCTCGGTGGCGACCTCGATCAGCTGGTCGGTGGCGACGCTGCTGCCCCGGTCCGCGAGGCGGCGCAGCTCGTCCAGGTCACCGCGTTCGCCCGCGAGCTCGACCAGCTCGTCGATGGCGTCGGGGTCCCCGCTGTCGGCCCGCTCCCTCAGCAGCTGGAGCGCGGTCGGGTCGGAATCGGTCATGTTCGGTACCTCTCGTGTTCGCCGGCCCCGTCTGGGCAGCCTTTCCCGAGGCTGGAAGCCCGTCACGACCAGGTACCCCAGCGGTGGCCCCCCATCAGGGGGACGCGGCCCCGTCCGGCTCAGGCGGTCAGCATCCGCCGCAGCGCCGACCGCTGCAACGGCAGCACCTCCGCGTGCAGGGCGCGGCCCTTCTCGGTCAAGGAGACCCACACCCCCCGCCGGTCCTCCACGCAGACGCTGCGCTCGACCAGGCCGTCCTTCTCCAGGCGGCCGATGAGCCGGGAGAGGGCACTCTGACTGAGGTGCACCCGGCCCACGAGGTTCTGCACCCGGCAGTGGTCACCCGCCTCGGGCGTCTCGGCGACGAGGATGTCCAGCACCTCGAAGTCGCTCGCACCGAGCCCGTGCGGATGCAGTACGCGGTCGATCTCCCCCATCGTGCGGGCGTGCACCCGCAGGACGTCCCGCCACCGCTGCTCCAGAGAGGTGTCGACCGTGTTCGCTGCCATGTCCGCACGGTAACACCGATCCGGTCATTTATTGAAGGTGCAACTAGTGCGCGTGCAACCCGCTCAGCCGGTCGTGGCCGCCGATTCCTCACGACGGCCCATCCTGACGACTCCTCCCGAAGCCGCCTCCCGCGACATTGCGTCGAAAGCCCCTTCGATCCCGGTCAACTCCGGCCGTGTGCCGGCTGCGGCCGCTTGCCCGGCCCCACAGTGGGGAAACGCCACGTAGAGGGTCCGGACCAAGGGGGAAGCGATGCTGAGGACTCCCGCCGGCGACGCCCGCCTGCGCATCCTGGAATGGCTCAAGGACCCGGCCGCCCACTTCCCACGCCGGCGCCACACCGACCTCGTCACCGACGGCGTCGACGTCGGCGCGGTCGCCGCGAAGCTCGGTGTGCGGCGCGCGGTGGCCCACACCCACCTCACCCTCCTCACCGACCTCGGCCTGCTGCGCGCCAAGCGCGTCCGGCGCCGCCTCTACTACCGCCGTGACGAGGTCCGGATCGCCGAGGTGGCCCGCATGTTCGAGAAGGGCTGGTAGGCGGCGCCCCGTCGGTCCCCGACGCGGCATGCGGCGTCGGGGTGCGGGAGGCGCCGGCGCCGAAGTGACGGTGGCGCGGCCGCGGAGTTAGCCTGACTCCGCCCTGTGCGCGCGACGCGGCGGAGCGGCCCGCCGCACCCGAGGCGCGGCGTCGGCGCCGTCGACGGTCCCACTTCGCGAGAGCGGGCGCCGCGTGCCCGGGCCCCGGCGAGGAGGAGACGTCCGGCATGACAACCCCCGATGCCGAGAGCCTTCCCGGTCACGCGCGAGCGCCGCGCGGGACCGGTCTGCGCGGCCAGGTGCCTGTCGTCGCGGTCGTCGCCGTCGGCGGTGCGATCGGCGCGGTGGCCCGGTACGCGGCGGTCCTGTGGTGGCCCCCGCACCCGGGCGGATTCCCCTGGTCGACGTTCTGGGTCAATGCCGTCGGCTGCGCGGTGATCGGCGTGTTCATGGTGCTCGTCACCGAGTTCCGGTCGCCGCACCGTCTGCTCCGCCCCTTCTTCGGCACCGGGGTGCTGGGCGGCTTCACCACCTTCTCGACCTACGCGGTGGACATCGAGCGGCTGGCGGACTCCGGCCACCCGGCGACCGCCGTGGCCTATCTGGCGGCGACGGTCGTCGCGGCGCTGGCCGCGGTGTGGGCCGCGACGGCCGCGACCCGCCGTCTCCTGGGGCGGGCGGTTGGGTCCGACGGCCAGGGGGACCAGGGCGGGAAGGCCGGGCAGGGCTCGTGAACTGGCTACTGGTCGTCGCGGGCGCCATGGTCGGCGCCCCGCTGCGCTACCTCACCGACCGGGCGGTGCGGTCCCGGCACGGCTCCGCCTTCCCCTGGGGCACCTTCGTGGTCAACGTCTTCGGCTGCGCGGTCCTCGGTCTGCTGACGGGCGCGGCCGTCGCCGGCGCCGCCGGCTCCCACCTTCAGTTGCTGCTCGGCACCGGCCTGTGCGGGGCGCTGACGACGTACTCGACCTTCTCGTACGAAACCCTGCGGCTGGCCGAGACGGGGGCGAGGCGCTCCGCCGCGCTCAACGTCGTGGGCAGCGTGGTCGTGGGCCTCGTCGCGGCGTTCGCGGGAGCCGCCCTCGGCGAGGCCCTGTGGTCGTGAAGGACGGGAGGCGGAACGGGGGCGAAGGACCTCCGCCCCCTCCGGCGAGGTCTCAGCCGCCAGCCCGGCGCAGCGGCTCCCCGACGCTGCGGAGATGACGCAGAGCCTCCCGGTGCGAGGCCGGCAGACCCGTCTGGTGATAGGGGATGCCCAGCTCGGCGCAGTACCGCTCGGTGATGATCTGGGCCTTGGCGAGCGCGGGCGTCGGCATGCTGGGGAAGAGGTGGTGCTCGATCTGGTAGTTGAGCCCGCCCATGAAGGCGTCGACGAGCGCGCCGCCCCGGACGTTGCGCGAGGTGAGCACCTGACGGCGCAGGAAGTCCAGTCGCGTCCCCTCCTCGATCATCGGCATCCCCTTGTGGTTGGGGGCGAAGACCGAGCCCAGGTAGACACCGAACAGGCCTTGGTGGACCGCGAGGAACACGAGCGCCTTGGCGGGGGAGAGGACGGTGAACAGGGCGCCGAAATAGACCGCGAAATGGGCGACGAGCAGCGACCCTTCCAGGACCGGCCGTTTCACCGAAGGATTCCGCAGCGCCTTGAAACTGCTGAAACTCAGATTCAGCCCTTCCAGGGTGAGCAGCGGAAAGAAGAGCGCCGCCTGATGCTTCCCTATGAAACGGGGCAGCCCTTTCGCTTTTCGCGCCTGGCGCCTGGACCACACCAGGATGTCGGGCGAGACGTCCGGGTCCTTGCCCTCGTGGTTCGGGTTCGCGTGGTGCCGGGTGTGCTTGTTCATCCACCAGCCGTAGCTCATGCCGAGCAGCAGGTCGGCGACCAGCAGTCCGCCCGCCTCGCTGGGCCGGCGACGGGTGAAGACCTGCCGGTGGGCGAGATCGTGGGCCGCGAGCCCGAGCTGGCCGAAGACCACGGCGAGAAACACGGCCACGATCAGCTGACCCCAGCTGTTCCCGACCAGCAGGAAAGCCCCGACACCGCCCGCGAGAGCGAGGCCCACGGCGGTGAAGCGCACGGTGTAATAAAGCGGCCGGCGGCGCAGAAGTCCGGCCTCGTTCATACGGCGGGCGAGTTCGGAGAAGTCGCTTCCCTCGCGTCGGTCGTCCCTTTCCTCGCGTGGGGAAGAGTTTCTCGGAAGCACCACTGGTTGCGTCATGCGCTTCAGTATGTGAAGGAGTTCCGGGCAGCAGAATGGCGTCGGCCCCCCGAGGCGGGGTGGAGGTAGCACCACCGCCGCCGCGGGGGTTTGTGCACGTGGGGGCCGCTCGGCCCCGCTTGACACGGGCCACGGGTGGCCCGGACCATCGCTCCCGTGAACCTGTCAGACAGCCAGACAGCCGGTACGGGCCCGCGGCGCGTGAGCGCGATGGAAGCGGTGCTCACCCACCTCCGCGGTGCCATCGAGCGGCGTGAGTACGCGATCGGCGACAAGCTCCCCTCCGAGGCCGAGCTCTGCCGCAAGCTGGAGGTCTCCCGGCCCGTGCTGCGCGAAGCGCTCCGTGCCCTGCAGGCGATGGGGCTGACGGTCGCCAAGACCGGCAAGGGCACCTTCGTCGTCGCCGACAGTGTCGAGGACCCCACCTTCGGCGACTACTCGGCCAGCGACCTGCTGGAGGTGCGGCGCCACGTGGAGATCCCGGTCGCCGGGTACGCGGCGCTGCGCCGCACCCCCGACGACCTCGACCGTCTCCACCACCTCCTGGACCGCATGGAGCGGGAGACGGACACCACCGCGTGGGTCGCGATGGACACCCTCTTCCACCTGACCGTGGCCGAGGCCGCGCAGAACCCGGTGTTCCGCCGGGTCATCGAGGAGATTCGGGACGCGCTGGCCCGCCAGTCGGCGTTCCTCAACGAGCTCGGCGGACGGCGTGAGCAGTCCGACCGCGAGCACCGGGCCATCGTCGAGGCGCTGGCCGAAGGAATCGAGCAGGACGCGGCCGAGGCGATGTCCCACCACCTCGACCGGGTCGAGACCACCCTCACCGACATCGTGCGCCCCGCGCGCACGGACCTCCCCAAGGAAGGCGGGACCGACCGATGACCCCCGAGACTGTCGACCTCGACCCCGCGGTGCGGGCGGACGGATCGGTGACGCACGGCGACTCCGCCGAGGAGGCACCCCCGGTGCGGGAGCCCCGTCACGCCCCCGTCGCCCACCTCGTACGGGGCGGGGTCGTGGAGGGCGTCCACTACGGGTCCGTCGTCGTCCTCGGAGCGGACGGCGAGGTCGCGTTCCGGCTCGGCGACATCGAGGCGGCGTTCTACCCGCGCTCGGCGCTCAAGCCCGTCCAGGCCGTGGCCATGGTGCGGGCGGGGCTTCCGCTCGACGGCGCGCTGCTCTCCCTGGCCGCCGCCAGCCACTCCGGCGAGGACCGTCATCTCGCCGGCACGCTGCGCGTCCTGGAACTGGCCGGACTCGCGGAGAGCGATCTGCGCAACGTGCCCGACATGCCGCTCGACCCGGGGGTGCGGGACGCCTGGGTGCGCGAGGGGCGCACGCCGTCCCGGCTCGCCCAGAACTGCTCCGGCAAGCACGCCGCCATGCTCTGGACGGCCAAGCTCAACGGCTGGTCCCTCGACGACTACCTCGACCCCGCCCACCCCCTTCAGCAGGCCGTCGCCGAGACCGTGGAGGAACTCACCGGTCAGCGCGTCGCCCAGGTGACCGTCGACGGCTGCGGCGCGCCGCTGTTCTCCGTCTCCCTGCACGGCCTGGCCCGCGCCGCCTCCCGGATCCTCACCGCGGCGCCCGGCACCCCCGGGTCGCGGGTCGCGGACGCGATGCGTGAGCACGCCGAGATGGCCTCCGGCTCCGGTCGGGACGTCGCGGCCCTGATGCGGGCGGTGCCCGGGCTGCTCGCCAAGGACGGCTACGAGGGCGTGCAGGTCGCGGCGCTCCCCGACGGCCGTGCCGTCGCCGTGAAGATCTCCGACGGCGCGAGCAGGGCACGGGTCCCGGTGACCGCCGCCGCACTGGCCCGCGCCGGCGTGGACCCCGACCTGCTCACGCAGTTCGCGGGCGAGCCACTGCTCGGCGGAGGCAAGCCGGTGGGTGCCGTACGCCCAGCCCGAGCGCTGGCCCCGTCGCCGCTCGCGACTCAGGCCTGAGGGGCGCGGGTGCGGCTCGCGGCCGCTGGGCCTCTGTAGGGCGCGAGCCGCTGCTGGGCGGGGGCGCGGCCGCGCGGGCGCTGGACCGTTCGCCGGTTGCGGCTCGGGCCTAGGGGCGCTGCTTCGGCTCGTGGCCGTTGGCTCGCAGTAAGTCAGGAGCCGCTGCTGGGCGGAGGCAAGCCGGGTGGGTGCGGTTCGCCCAACGCGAGCGCTGGCCGCGTCGCCGCTCGCGACTCAGGCCTGAGGGGCGCGCCAGTTCGGCTCGCCGCCGCTGAGTCGCAGCAGGGGGCGAGCCGCGGCGGGGCGGGGGGTGCGCCCGACGCGGGCGCTGGATCGTTCGCCGAACGGCTCGGGCCGAGGGGCGCTGCTTTCGCCTCGCGGCCGCTGAGTTGCAGTCAGGTCGACGCGGCCGGCGACTTCGTCTGTCGCGTCGGTCTGGCCGGCAGAGGCGGGTCGGGCGAAGGGAGCGTCGAGCTTGCGGAGCCCGGGTGTCGACGAGTGCGGCGTCTCGGTGGCCGGGGGCGCTGCCCTGGACCGTTTCACCGCGCTCACCGGAGTGTCGGTCTCCTGATCACGCGGAGGTCATGCGCAGGTTAACCCCGCGAGGGCGGCGCGTCGTTTTCCGGCCACCCGGTGTTGACAGGCTGACCGAGTGTTGGCCATGGCTTCCTCCGTCGATCTCCGCCGCTGCCAGATGCTGGGTCTGGCCGGCTCCGCCTTTCTCGCGTTGGGCGGTGAGACGGCCGGAGCCCTCCCGGTCCGCGATCTGCTGTCGCCGTCCTCGGCCGGCGCCGCGCTCGGACTGGTCGGCGTCTACTTCGGCGTCGTCCTGCTGATAGCGGCCTGGGCCCTGCTCGGCAGGCTGCTGCGCGGCCCCGAACCACCCACGCCCCGCTCCCTGTTGCTGGTCCTCGCGCTCTGGGCCGCCCCGCTGCTGCTGGCGCCGCCGCTGTTCAGCCGGGACGTCTACAGCTACCTCGCGCAGGGCGCCATGGTCGACGCGCAGATCGACGTCTACACCCACGGCCCCTCCCAGCTCGGCGGCCCGCTCGCCGACGAGGTCTCCCCGGTGTGGCGGCACACCGCCGCTCCCTACGGCCCGGTGTTCCTCGCCGCCGCCTCCGCCCTGTCCGGACTGACCCGCGGCGAGATCCCGGCCGGCCTCATGGGCATGCGGCTGCTGGCGCTCCTGGGCGTGGCCCTGATGGCCGCCGCCCTGCCCCGCCTCGCCCGGCACAGCGGCGCCGACCCGGCCGCCGCGCTGTGGCTCGGCGCCCTCAACCCGCTGGTCCTGCTGCACCTGGTGGCCGGCGCGCACAACGACGCCATGATGCTCGGCCTGCTCGGCGTCGGCCTGGTCGCCGCGCTGGGCCGCCGGCCCGTCCTCGGCGCCGTCCTCGTCACCCTCGCCGCGCTCGTCAAGGCGCCCGCCGCGCTCGGGCTCGCCGCGATCGTCGTCCTCCAGATGCGCGCGGGCCGCAGTGCCGTGCGAGCCGTGCTGACGACCGTCGCCGCGGCGGCCGCGACGACGGTCGCCGCGACCGCGGTCGCCGGTACGGGATACGGCTGGATCGCCGCCCTCAACACCCCCGTCTCCCCGCACAACTGGGCCCTGACCAGCCTGCTCGGCCGCGCCACCGGCGCCCTGCTGGAGCGGCTCGGCAGCGACCTCGCACCGCTCGCCGTGCCCGTCTGGCACACGATCGGCCTGCTGATCACGGCGACCGTGCTGCTCGTCATATGGGTGCGGCTGCGCCCGCGTCCGGTGTACGCGCTCGGCCTCAGCCTGGCGGCGGTGGCCGCCTTCGGCCCGGCGATCCGGCCCTGGTACGCGCTGTGGGGGTTGTTCCTCATCGCCGCCGCGGCGCCCGACACCTCGGTACGGCACCGGGTCGCGGCGGTCACCGGCGTGCTCGCGCTCGGCGTCCTGCCGAGCGGCGGCCCCGCCGACCTCGGGCAGCTGATGCTGGCCGTCTCCGGCGGCGTGCTCGCCGTGGTCGTGCTGTGGCAGGCCCATCAGGCCGCGCAGGCCCCGGTTCTGGGGCGTACCGCATGAGAACTCCTCGCACCGACCGCGGGCGGCTGCTGCTCGTGGTGCTCCTCGCCGCCGCCCTGACCTTCTTCACCGCGACCGTGCCGCTGCTGCGCGACTGGTTCGACCTGCGCGTCTACCACGGGGCCATCCACCACTGGATCCACGACGGCGGCCGACTCTACGACTACCGGGTGCCGGGCACGATGTACGGGTTCACCTACCCGCCGTTCGCCGCCGTCGCGATGCTGCCCATGGCCCTGGTCGGGATGGGGACCGCGATCGTGCTCGCGCTGCTGCTGAACCTGGCGGCCCTGGCCGTGACGATGCGCGTGCTGACCGGCCGCGCCTGGCGCCGGCACGGCTGGTACGGCTGCGCCCTGGCCGCCTGCGCCCTCGCGCTGTACGAACCGCTGCGGGACACCTTCAGCTTCGGGCAGGTCAACGTACTGCTGCTGGCCCTGGTCCTGGTGGACGCCTGGCTGCTCGCCACCGGGCGAGGCCGCTGGGCCGGCATCGGCATCGGTCTCGCCGCGGCCGTCAAGCTCACGCCCGCCCTCTTCATCGGCCTGCTGCTGCTCGCCGGACGCCGGCGCGCCGCCGCCGTCGCGACCGGCGTGGCCGCCGGGGCGACCGGTCTCGCGGCCCTGGTGACCCCCGAGGGGTCGCGCTTCTACTGGACGCAGGCCATGTGGGACACCACCCGGGTGGGCCGGCTGGACTACGTCTCCAACCAGTCCCTGCAGGGCATCCTGGCCCGGCTGGACATCGAGAGCCGCGCGGTCTGGGCGGTCACCGTGCTGCTGGTGCTCGGCGTGTGGGTGTGGCGCGCCCGCAAGGCGGTGGCCGCCGGCGACTGGTACGCCGCGTTCGCCCTCACCGGCCTGACGGCGTGTCTGGTCAGCCCGATCACCTGGGTGCACCACCTCGTCTGGCTGCTGCCCGCCTTCGTGCTGCTGGTCCGCGCCGGCCGCCCACGGCTCGCGGCCGTGCTGTACGCGGTCATGTGCACCAGCCTGGTGTGGCTGTGGTACGACGACGCGTCCGGCGTCGACGGGTTCCTCGGAAGCAACGCCTACGCCTGGATCACCCTCGGGCTGCTGCTGGGGCTGCCGGTAGGTCAGTCCTCGACGTGGAACACCTTGAGCCGCAGGACCAGTGCGGCGGCGGCCGCGCCCAGACAGGCGGCCACGGCGATGGCCGCCGTCTCCGGCCAGCCGGGCTCGGAATCCGGCGTGACCGCGGCGGCCACCGGGTCCGGACCGGCCTCGGCGCCGGGTTTGCCGCGCAGGGCGTCCAGCGAACCGACCGGGTCCACCCGGTCGGCGGCGCCGAAGCCCCAGTCGAGCAGCGACCGGGCCTCCTCGTAGACGTCGAAGGGGACACCCGACTGAGGGTTCATCACCGTCACGACGAGGGTGCGCCCGTTGCGCCTGGCCGCGGCGACGAGCGTGTTCCCGGCGTCGCTGGTGTAGCCGTTCTTGACACCGATCAGGCCCGGGTAGCGGCGCACGCCGTCGTCGCCGGTCAGCAGCCGGTTGGTGTTGCGGATGTCGTACGGCCGGCCGTCCTCCCCGGGGAACTTGGCCTCCACGGTGGCGCAGTACTGGGCGAACTCCGCGTTGCGCAGCCCCTCCCTGCCGAAGACGGCCAGGTCGTAGGCCGAGGACACCTGGCCGTGCGCGTCGTAGCCGTCGGGTGACAGGACCCGCGTGTCGCGGGCGCCGAGGACGCGCGCCTTGGCCTCCATCTGCCGTGAGGTGACGTGCCAGCCGCCGTTGAGCCCGGCCAGCACGTGCACGGCGTCGTTGCCCGAGCTGAGGAACACCCCGCGCCACAGGTCGGAGATGCGGTACGAGTGCCCCTCGCTGACACCGACGAGGCTGCTGCCCTCACCGACGTCCGCCAGTTCGCCGTACGTGACCCGGTGCTGGATGCCGCCGGGCAGCACGGGCAGCACGGTGAGTGCGAACAGGGTCTTGAGGGTGCTGGCGGGCGGCAGCTTGCGGTGCGCGTCCCGCGCGGCCAGCACCTCGCCGGTCTTGGCGTCGGCCACCAGCCACGACAGCGCGGAGACGTCCGGGACCTCCGGCGCGCCCGGCCGGGGGCGCACCTGGGTGCCGTGGCGGTGGAGCACCGCCGGCGCCGGTGCCGCCCCGCGGGGCGAACCCGGCGTCGCGGGGTCGGCGCCGGCCGGAGCGGCCGCGGCGACAGGCGCGAGGGTCAGGGCACCGGCCAGGCAGAGACCGCAGGTCGAGACGGCCGCCCGAGTAGAGAATCCGATCGTCATACGATCAACCTAGGAACGGACCGGCCTCGATCGGTGCTGGCCGGGCCGAGCGGTGCCTGCGTGCACCCGGATGCCGCACGGGGGCCCGGCGTGGCGCGTCGCCCGGCAGGCGGCGGCCCTCCACGGCCTGCCGCGACGCGGTTCCCACGGCGGCCGCCGCTTGCACCGCTGGGCTCTACGGCCTGGCCGGCAGCGTCGGCTGGATCCGGCGCAGGAAGGTCGCGTTGTCCGGGCTCTGGCGCATCCGCTCCAGCAGCGTCTCAGGGCCGCTCTCGCCGTCACGGTTTCGCAGCGCCCGGCGCAGCCCGTGCACGGCGGCCAACTCGGCCGGGGACAGCAGCAGTTCCTCGCGGCGGGTGCCGGAGCCGGCGATGTCGACGGCGGGGAAGACACGGCGCGAGGCGAGTTCGCGGCTCAGCCGGATCTCCATGTTGCCGGTGCCCTTGAGCTCCTCGAAGAAGAAGTCGTCGGCCCGCGACCCGGTCTCGACCAGGGCGGTGGCCAGGACGGTCAGCGAACCGCCCTCCTCGGCCAGGCGCGCGGCACCGAAGAACCGCTTGGGCCCCTGCAGCGCCGCCGCGTCCACCCCGCCGGAGAGGGTACGGCCGCCGGAGGCCGCCGCGTTGTTGTGCGCCCGGCACAGCCGGGTCAGCGAATCGAGCAGGATCACCACGTCCTCACCGGCCTCCACGAGTCGCTTGGCCCGTTCGATCACCAGCTCGGCGAGCGCGATGTGCTGCTTGGGCGTCCGGTCGAAGGTCGAGGCGTACACCTCGCCCCGCACCGAGCGCCGCATGTCGGTGACCTCCTCGGGGCGCTCGTCGAGCAGGACGACCATCAGCCGGCATTCGGGGTGGTTGCCCGCGACGGCGGCCGCGAGCTGCTGGAGCAGCACGGTCTTGCCGGTCTTGGGCGGGGCGACGATCAGTCCGCGCTGCCCCTTGCCGACGGGCGAGATCAGGTCGGCGACGCGCCCCGTGAGGCCGGACGCCGGGTGTTCGAGGCGGAGCCGGGTGCGCGGGTGCAGGGGTGTCAGGTCGCGGAAGTGGCGGCGGTCCCGGAGCCGTCCGGGCGTCTCGCCGCCGACGAGTCCGACCTCGGTCACGGTACGCCGGGGGCCGCTGACGGCCTCGACGAGGTCGCCCTTGCGGAGTCCGTACGTGCGGATCAGGGCCGCCGGTACCTGGGGATCGGCGGGTGTGGGCAGGCAGTCGAGCCCGCGCAGGTGCCCCTTGCCGCCCGCGTCGACGTCGAGGACACCGGTCACGGTCCGGGACGCCGGGGCCTGCTGCTGGAGGGGAGGGTGTTCGAGTGTGGTGGTCATGGGGTCGGTCCTCTCACGGACTCGGGGGCCTGCGACGCAGGCGGACATGAGGAAGGGAAGGGGGAGGGGCCGCGGACGAGGCGTACGGAAAGGCCTCCGGGCGGCTGGAACAGCACCTCGGCCGCGGACACGGGGGTCCGCCGATGAGGTGGTGCGGAAAGCCGCTGCACCGGCCGGGAACGGCGATGCTTGCGCGGGCTGAGGAAGGAACTGGCACCGGCGCCACGACGGGGCGTACACAAGTGCTTACGTCACTGTACCACTCGGCGGACGTGCGCGCTGTGACGCACGCCACCGCGGCCCGGAGGGTCCGCTGTCCCCGACGGCCGGGTCACGGATGCCGCCGTCATCGCCGGGTGCGACCGGCCGGGTGGGACTAAGCTGAGGCCGATGTTCAGCCCCCAAGGCCCCAGCCTGCGTGAACTCGCCGTCCAGGCGCTGTCGTCGGTCGAGCGCGGCTACGACCTGCTCGCGCCGAAGTTCGACCACACGCCCTTCCGTACGCCGGACTCGGTGCTGGACGCCGTCGCCGCGGCGCTGCGGCGGATCGGGCCCTTCGAGGACGGGCTCGACGTGTGCTGCGGTACCGGCGCGGGTGCCGTCGTGCTGCGGCAGGTGTGCGAGGGGAGCGTCACCGGGGTCGACTTCAGCGCGGGCATGCTCGCGATCGCCCGGGAGCGCGTCCCGTCCGGTGCGCCCCGGGTGTCCTTCGTGCGGGCGGACGCCCGCGCCCTGCCGTTCCGCCCCTCCTTCGACCTCGCGGTGAGCTTCGGGGCGTTCGGGCACTTCCTGCCGGAAGAACTGCCGGTGCTCTTCGGGCAGGTCCGCTCCGTGCTGCGGCCGGGCGGATGCTTCGCCTTCCCGGTCGTGGGCCCGCCCCGGACGGTCTCGGTCGTGAACGGCATGCTGCTGGGCTTCGACCTGGTGATGCGGGTCCGCAACGCGCTGTGGCGGCCCCCGTTCGTCATGTACTACCGGGCCGTGCGGTTCGGGCGTCTGCTGCGGGAGCTGGAAGGCGCCGGGTTCCGGGTGGATCTGCACCCGCTGCCCGACTTCGGGCTGCGGCGGGACGGAAGCCCGCGGGTGCGCATGGTCGTCGCCCGGCGCCTCGGGTGAGCACGCGCCCGGGGAGGAGTCCCTGGGGCGGCTGCCGGGTCAGACCGCTGCCGGCAGGGTGAACTCGTAGACCAGCGCGTCCCGTTGGGCGTCCACGACGAGCTCGGTGAACTCCAGCGGCCGCTCGTGCTGGTCGTGCACCAGGCGGGTCACCCGGACCGAGGTGCTGTCGGGGAGGCGGGTGATGGCGTCGCGGTGGTGCAGGGTCAGCCCCGCGGTGCGCATCCAGTCGTAGGCGCGGCGCAGTTGGGCCGCCGAGGTGCCGTCGGCGCGGTCGCGGTAGCGGCCCAGCTCCACCACCTCGGTCAGGGCCACGTCCGAGAAGGAGGTGACGGCGCTGCGCAGGCCGCGTCCGTCGGCGCGGGCGGATTCGTAGCGGTGCATCAGGGTCGGGCGGTCCGGCGCGAGCCGCAGCGCCGCCGCGTGCGCCGCCGGGGGCGTCTCCCAGGTGACGGTCGCCCGGTCGACGGCACGCTCGTCGGGGCCGGGCCGGACGCCGATCGGGAAGGCGGCCGAGGTCGAGTGCTCGACCGGTGGGCCGGGCAGGGTGGCGTGACTGCCGCGCCGGTCGGTGGTGACCAGGCCGTCCCGGCGCAGCACCTCCAGCGCCTGTCGTACGGTCTCTCTGCTGACCCCGAAGTGCTCCGCCAACTGCCGTTCGCCCGGCAGCCGTTCCCCGGGTCGGACGGTGCCGTCGCGTAGTTCGCCGAGCAACTCCGTCGCCACCCGCCAGTACCGGGGCTGTTCGTCGGTGTGCGGGCGGTCGTGCGGGGTGGTGGTGCGGGCCATGCCGCGCCCTCCTGTTGGTGACGTGCCGTAGCCGTGCGGGCTCATTGCGCCACCAGAATTAGCATTGGTCTAAACCACCAGGGAAGACCGGCCCGGCGGTTCGGCCGAAACAGGCTGGGCGGGAACCGGCCGCGGCAGGGCGCGCGAGCCGGTCACAGGGCGTCGTACACCGCGTTCACCAGCGCCGTCTTGCGGGGGTCGTCGGCGATGTGCGGTCCCATGCGGTTCATCACATAGCCGAGCGACACGCCCGCCTCGGGATCGGCGAGCCCGGCGGAGCCGCCGAATCCGTCATGCCCCACGGCGCGCGGATTGGGCCCGTACGAGCCGTTCGGTCCGCTCAGCCACAGCCCGAGGCCGATCTCGGTCTCCTGCGGGAAACCGGCGCCCAGCACCAGGTCACGGCAGCTGCCCTGCCCCTCCCGCACCCGCTCGGCGGCGTCGGGGGACAGCACGCGACGCCCGTCGTGCATCCCGCGGCCCGCGAATATCCCGTACAGGGCGGCCACCGCCCGCGCGGTGCCGTGGCCGCCCGCCGCGGGGATCTCGGCGGCCCGCCACGCGGGCGTGTTGGCCTCGGCCGCGCCCACCGCGGGGTTGGTCAGCGCGGCGAGCGCGGCGGGCGACAACTGGCTGAAGATCGCCGCCTGTTCGCTGCTCGGCGCGACCCGGCGGTGCGTCAGCTCCGCCGCTCGGCCGGCCTCCCGTACCGGCAGCCCGATGCCGAAGTCGATGCCGAGCGGCCCGGTCACCTCCCGTGCCAGGAACGCGCCCGGCCGCAGCCCCGAGACCCGGCGGACGACCTCCCCGACCAGATGGCCGTAGGTCAGCGCGTGATACCCCGAGCGCGTCCCCGGCTCCCACCACGGCTCCGTCGCCGCGAGCCGGCGTGTCGTCACCTCCCAGTCGCACAGCTCGGCGAACGAGTGCGGTTCGCGCAGGCCGGACAGGCCGGCACGGTGGGAGAGCAGATGGCGTACGAGCACCTTCTCCTTGCCGGCCGCGGCGAACTCGGGCCAGTACGCGGCGACCGGCGCGTCCAGGTCCAGCAGCCCCCGGTCGGCGAGGATGTGCGCGCACAGCGCCACCGGGCCCTTGGACGTCGACCACACGTTGACGAGCGTGTCGCGCTCCCAGGGCCGGGTGCGGGCCGGGTCGGCCCAGCCGCCCCACAGATCGACCACGGTCACACCGTCGGCGACCACGGTGACGGCGGCGCCCAGTTCCTCCCGCTCCCGGAAGTTCTCCTCGAACGCCGCACGCACCGCCGCGAAGCGGGCGTCGCAGTGGCCGTGGATCTGTGGCTCGCGCTCGGACATGCGGCCTCCGTGGTCCGTGGGAAGCCCGGTCCACGACCCTGCGGACCGGGCCACCCGAACGTACCGACTGGTCGGACTGCGCGGAAGGGCGCGGCGCCCGACGAGCGGGTCACCCGACGAGCGGGTCACCCGCCGGGACGCGGCTCAGGTGAAGAACAGCGGGCCGGTCGGTTCCTGGTGGCCGTCGGCGGTGTGCCAGTAGTCCCGAGTCTCGACCGCCAGCCCGTCGGCGCCGAACCGGACGAAGACACAGCCGGCGAGAGTGGCGTGCCGGCCTCCCTCCTGCGACAGCACCCGGAACTCGGCCACCGCCACCCCGTCCGGGCCCACCACCGGCGAGGCGAACCGCACGTCGGTCACCCGCTCCTGCGCGAACGACCAGCGCAGATACTCGCCCAGTTCGGCGCGCCCCCGGTGCGGCTCGCGAAACGGCATGGAGCGGTGGACGCAGTCCTCGGCGTACAGCGCGAGCAGCGTGTCCACGTCGTGCGCGGCCCAGCCCCGCTCCCATGCGCGGACGAACCGCTCGGCGGCCTGACGTGTCTCCGTGGTCCCCACCCCGGCCCCTCAGGCGTACGAGCGCAGCCAGCGCATCCGGGCGGCGGCCTGGAACGGGCCGCCGCCTTCGTGGTCGTTGAAGTCGTACTCCTCGATCGCCTTGTCCGGGTGCGCCCAGGCGTTGAACGCCGCGAAGACCGTCGAGGGCGGGCACGTCTGGTCCTCCAGCGCCGCCGAGAAGAGGGCGGGGGCCCGGCCGCGCGCGGCGAAGTGCACCCCGTCGAAGTAGGACAGCGTGCGCAGCGCGTCCTGCGCGCGGCCACGGTGCGTCTTGAGGTAGAGGCCGATCTCACGGTAGGGGTGACGGTCCGTCAGCGTGGTCGCGCGCGGGTAGTCGCACAAGAACGGCACGTCCGGCGCGACCGCCACCAGGTCCGGGACCAGACCGCCGACGGCGATGCTGATGCCGCCGCCCTGGCTGGCACCGAGCGCGACGGTCCTGGCCGGGTCGGTGAGCGGATGCGAGCGGGCCGCCTCGACGGCCCGCACCGCGTCCGTGAAGACCCGGCGGTAGTAGTAGTTCTCGGGCGCGTCGATGCCCCGGGTCATGAAACCGGGATACGCCGGAGCGCCGCCGACCGGGTCCGGGGTGCCGCCACCGCCGCCCCAGGCGCTGCCCTGGCCCCGGGTGTCCATCACGAAGTGCGCGCGGCCCGTGGACGCCCACAGCAGATGCTCGTGGGGCAGCCCGCGCCCGCCCCCGTACCCGACGAACTCGACCACCAGCGGCAGGGGCGCCGTCGCGCCGGCGGGCAGCAGCAGCCAGCCTTTCACCGGGTGGCCGCCGAACCCGGCGAACGTCACGTCGAACACCTGCACGGTCTCCAGGCCCGCGTCGACGGGCTCGAACCGGGCGTCCAGGTCGTGCTCGCGTGCCTCCTGGAGGGTCTTGGACCAGAAGGCGTCGAAATCCTCGGGTTCGGTGGCCGAACCGCGGTACTCACGGAGCTCGTCGAGGGGGAGGTCGAACAGGGCCATGCAGGACCACCTAGGGTGCGGACGGCGTCGGTGATCACACCGTACGCGCGGGGTCCGGCCACTCGCCAGGGCGCGCGCCGGGCCCGGCCGCCCGCCCGTGCCTGCGCCGGAACAGCTCGCGCGCGGTGGGACCGCCGGCCAGGCACCACAGGGCGATGACCGGGTCGCAGATCGCGCAGCCGAGCGAGGAGTCGTGGGCGAACGGGATGATCGGGTTGCCCTTGAGGTGATGCACGGCGTCCCAGACGGTGTGCAGCAGCCAGGCGACGCCGATCCAGGTCCAGGACTCCAGCCCGCGGAAGGCGCAGTAGGTGACGAGAGCGGTGAAGGCGAACTCCCAGCCGCCCAGGCCGCCCCCGCTGAGGTAGGCGGCCCCCGCGCCGGCGACCATGATCGCGTTGAGGCGGCGCCGGTGCGGTTCGCGGACGAGGGACATGAGGAGCGCGTAGCCGACGCCGATGACGACCGGCAGGACGTAGGTCATGGGAAGTGCCTGTTCCTGGTGAGGTGACGGGGGCGTCCGCGCGCGTGGACCGGTCACACGCTAGAACCGCCTCCGGCGACCCCACAGGGGCATTGACGACACGTTCCGACGGGTTGTCGCCAGGGACCGGGCCTCAGGCCCGCCGGCGCGTCCACTCCGGTTCCTTGCGCGCCCAGGCGCGCTCCCACTCGGCCATCCGGTGCCGGTTCGCCGCCCGCCGGACGGCCATGTTGCCCAGCAGCACCACCCCGGCCGAGCCGGCGGTCGCGCAGATGCCCAGGGTCAGGGAGTGCTGCCAGACGGTCGTCGCGCTCGGGGGCGGCGGCACGCTGCGGCCCCGCCCGTCGAACCACACGTCGACCGTCTCCCCGGGCCGTGTCCCCGCCGGGACCCGGGCCGTGCCCGTACGAGGCCCCTCACCGGGCTCGGTCCAGCGCACCGTCGCGCGGTACGTGTACTCCCGGCCGGCCTCCGCCGACGGCAGCGCGTCGGGTGTTCTGCCGACGACCTCCGCCCGGACGTGCCGCCGGTCCTCCGTCTGCGCGACCACGGTACGCCGCGCCTGGCCGTACGCCCACCAGCCCGTCAGCACGCCGACCAGCGGCGCGCCCACGAGGATCAGGAGGGCGACGGCCACCACCGTCCATGCCTCTATGACGTCCGACCTGCGCCGCAGCGAATTGCGCCGCCAGCGCCAGCCACGCACCCGGGTTCGCATCTCCGCCTCCTCGCCGTCACCGGAGCCGGGGAGCGGCACCGCCGCCCTCGGGTCCACGCATGCGTGCGAGTGCCACATGAATGTCGTACCCCGTCACAGGCACTTCCTGCATCGAGAGGGGGGCCGCGAGAAGGCGGGATCGTCAGCCGAAGCGTTCGATCCGGATCCGGTCCACCGGCTGGCCCGCGGCGGTGAGCAGGCGGGACGCGTGCTCGGCGAAGGCGTTGGACCCGCACACATAGGCCTCCCACCCGCCGGGAGGCGCGGCCTCCAGGAGCGGCGCCACGTGTGCCGCGGCGAGCCGGCCCACCGGTGCGCCCGGCGGGGCCGTCCGGGTGAAGACGGGCGTGGTCTCGGCCCCGTACTCCCGCGCGTAGATGAGCTCGCCGGGCCCGCGCGCGGACACCAGCAGCCGCAGCGGCACGGACAGGCCCCGCGCCCGGTGGTGGCGGACCATCGACATCAGCGGTACGACACCGGACCCGGCGCCGACGAGCAGTGCGGCGCGGTCGCCCGGCCAGGCGAAGAAGCCGCTCAGCGGGCCCCGCACCTCGACGCGGTCGCCGGGCCGGGCCTCACCGTGGAACCAGCCGGACACCTCACCGTCCTCGACGTGGTCCAAGGTCAGCTCGATGTGCCCGGAGCCGTCCGGCGCGGACGCGATCGAGTAGTGGCGCTGCGCGACGTAGCCGTCGGCGGCGGTCAGCCGGAGCATCAGGTGCTGGCCGGGCAGATGCCCGGCCCAGTCGGGCACCGCGAACCGGAAGGTGGCAGCGCGCGGGGTCTCCCGGCGGACCTCGGTGAGCGTGGCGGTCTGCCAGCGACCGGCGGTGCCCTCTCCCACGGCGATCCGGCCGGGCACGGCGAACCGGGTCGGGGCAGTGAAGGTGTCAGTCACCGGAGTACCGCTGCTCCTCCCACGGGTTGCCGCGCGCGTGGTAGCCGTTCTGCTCCCAGAAGCCGGGCTCGTCGTGGCCGAGCAGGCGGATGCCGGCGATCCACTTGGCGCTCTTCCAGAAGTACAGATGCGGCACGATCAGCCGCGCCGGGCCCCCGTGCTCCGGCGCGAGCGGGCGGCCGTCGTACTCCCATACGATCCAGGCCCGGCCGCCGGTGAGGTCGGTGAGCGGGAGGTTCGCGGTGTACCCGGTGTGCGCGTAGGCGACGGCGTGGGTGGCGTCCGGGAGCGGGCCCGCCTGTTCCAGGAAGGCGTCCAGCGAGACGCCCCCGAAACGCACCCCGAACTTCGACCAGCCGGTCACGCAGTGGATGTCGCCCTCGTAGGCCGACGCGGGCAGCGCGTGCGCCTGTGCCCAGTCCCAGGCCCGGGGCTCGGCCACCAGGCCGTCGACCCGGAAGGTCCAGTCGGCGGGCGCGAGGTCGGGGGTGACCTCGGCGGACAGGACGGGCCAGTCGTCGCCCGCGTCGTACTGCCCGGGCGGCAGGCCCGGATTGTCGACACGGGGACGCCCGGTGAAGCCTCGGGTGACGTTCATGCGGGTGGTGCCTCCAGACCGCCGCGCGGCGGCCCCGCGGACAGAGCCTGATCAGTGCGTACGCGTACCACCGTAAGGGGTCCGTGGTGCCGTCCCCTCAGCCGCCCGCGGCAGCCGCGTTGTAGCGCTCCAGATATCCGGCGAACCGCCGCAGGTCCTCCTCCGGCCAGTCCGTCAGCCGCTTCCGGACGACCGCCCGGCGGCTCACCGTGACCTGCGCGAGGATCCGCCGGCCCGCGTCGGTCAGGTCCAGCACCTGCACGCGGTGGTCCTCCGGGTCCTGGCGGCGCCCGATCAGCCCGGCCTGTTCCAGCGCGGCCACCTGCCGGCTGACGGTCGACTTGTCCAGCGCGCAGTGCGCGGCGAGGTCGGTGGCCCGGAGTCCGTCCCGCTCCTCCAGATGCCCCAGCAGCGTGTACGAGACCAGCGACAGTTCGGGGTGCATCCGCCCGGCCGAGGCCCGGGCGCGGCGAGCCAGGGCCGTCAGCTCCCGCTGAATCGTCTCCACGGCGATCTCCGCGATCTCTGTGACCTGCGCGGGATCGGCGGGACCCGCAGGCCCCTCCATGCGTGGCGCAGCGGGGTTCTCCATGGCGAGGCCCTCCCTTCCCACATCTCGTTGCACGGTACAACTGTAGTGCGGGCGGGGTGTGCGGAGACCGGACGAGGACCGCTCGTGACGTGGGATAGGGTGGCGTCCGGCTGAGGGCGGTCCCAGCCGTGCGTGACCGAGGAGGTGAGACCCATCACCGCTGTGTCAGATCGGGTGCTCTCCTCCCGCGTCGGCGCCGGCCACCGGCAGTAGTCGACCGCGAGAGCGCCCTTCGGCTTCCGAAAGGCTCTCGCCCCGCATGTCCCTGCCGCTTTCCCCCTCCCCGTCCTCCGTGGTGGCCGCCCTGCGCGCCGCCGGCTGCGTCTTCGCCGAGGACGAGGCGGAGTTGATCCTCGGCGCCGCCCGCGGCCCGGCCGAACTCGCCGCCATGGTGGCCCGCCGTACCGAAGGCCTGCCCCTCGAACTCGTCGTCGGCTGGGCCGAGTTCAGCGGCCTGCGGATCGCCGTCGAACCCGGCGTCTTCGTCCCGCGCCGCCGCACCGAGTTCCTCGTCGAACAGGCGCTCGACGCTGCCCCGCACGCCGCGCTCGTCGTCGACCTGTGCTGCGGCTCGGGCGCGGTGGGCGCCGCCCTGGCCACGGCCCTCGCCCCGGTCGAACTGCACGCGGCCGACATAGACCCGGCCGCGGTGGACTGCGCCCGGCGCAACCTCGCCGGGCACGGCGGCCGCGTCCACCAGGGCGACCTGTACGCGGCCCTCCCGGGTCGACTGCGGGGCCGCGTCGACATCCTGGCCGCCAACGTCCCCTACGTCCCCACCGCCGAGGTCGGCCTCCTGCCCGCGGAGGCACGGGACCACGAACCGACGGTCGCCCTCGACGGCGGCACCGACGGACTGGACGTGCTGCGCAGGGTCGCCGCCGGGGCCCGCGACTGGCTCGCCCCGGGCGGCTGCCTCCTGACGGAGACGAGCGGCCGCCAGGCCCCGGAAGCCGTGGCCGTCCTCACCCGAGCGGGCCTGACGGCCCGGCCGGCGGTGTCGGAGGAACTGCACGCCCACGTGGTGATCGGCACCCGCTGACCCGGCCGGTCACTCCCGTGGCTGGGCGCGCGCGATGAGGACCGCGACGTCGTCGTGGTTGTCGGGGTGGTGCAGGGTGCGGACGAGGAGGTCGCAGACCTCCTCCAGGGGGCGGGCCGGGTCGTCGAGCAGGCGCAGCAGGGTGTCCAGGCGCTCGTCGAGGGAGTGGGTGCGGGTCTCGACCAGGCCGTCGGTGTACAGGACGAGTTCGTCGCCGGGGTCGAGCGTGAAGACCGTGGTGGTGAACTCGACGCCGCCCACGCCGAGGGGCGCGCCGGTCGGCAGGTCGAGCAGTGCCCGCGCCCCGTCGCGGCGCACGTGGACGGGCGGCAGATGGCCCGCGTTGGCGATCAGGCAGCGTCCCTCACGGGGCTCGTGCACGGCGTACACGCAGGTGGCGATGGAGTGGTCGAGGTCCGAGGTGATCCGGTCGAGGTGTTCGAGGAGCACCGCGGGATCCAGGCCCAGCGAGGCCAGCGTGTTGGTGGCGGTGCGCAGCCGCCCCATGGTCGCCGCGGCCGTGATGCCGCTGCCCATCACGTCGCCCACGACCAGCGCGGTGCTGCCGCCGTCCAGGGGGATGACGTCGAACCAGTCACCGCCGACCTCGGTGGCGGCGCCGGCCGGCTGGTAACGGGAGGCGACCTCTAGGCCGCCCGTGACCGGCGGATGAGTGGGCAGCAGGCTGCGCTGGAGGGTGATGGCGGTGTCGCGGGCGTTCTGGTACCAGCGGGCGTTGTCGATCTGCACCGCCGCCCGGGCGGCGAGTTCACGGGCGAGCAGCAGGTCGTCCTCGCTGAACGGCAGCGGGTTGTCGATGCGCTTGAGGTCGAGGGCGCCGAGCACCTCGCCGCGCGCGATGAGCGGGACGGCGAGATAGGAGTGGACACCGGCGCGGGCCAGCAGGGCGGCGGCCTCCGGGGAGCGGGCGATGCGCGGCAGGTCCTCGTCCTTGACCTGCGGGACCATCACCGGCCGCGCCGAGCGCACACACTCGGTGACCAGGCGGTCCGGTCCGTAGCGGGCCACCTGTCCCGGGACGTCGGCCGCCTCCAGGGCCTCCGGCGCGTTGTCCGCCCGTACGGCCAGCGCCCGGATCACGGCCGGCTCGCACGGGTCGGCACTGCTGCGCCGGCCGCCGATCACCGAGTCCAGCAGGTCCACGGCGGCCACGTCCGCCAGTTCCGGCACGGCGACGTCGGCCAGTTCGTTGGCGGTGCGCTCCAGCTCCAGCGTCGTGCCGATCCTGGCCGAGGCGTCGGCGATGAGCGCCAGCCGGCGCCGGGCGGTCTCCGCCTCGACACCGGCCCTGCGCTGTTCCGTGACGTCGGTGACCGACTTGGCCACGCCCAGCACCGTGCCCAGGGCGTCCTCCAGGCGGTAGAGCGAGACCGACCAGGCGTGGTCCTCGTACGGGTCGGCCGGGGTGCGGCCCGACATGGGGTGGTCGACCAGCGGCTGCCCGGTCTCCAGCACGTGCAGCAACGCGGTCTCCAGCGGACCCATGTCCAGCATCGGCAGCACCTCGCCGACCCGTCGGCCGATGTGCTCCTCGGCCGGGACGCCGTTGATCCTCTCCAGCGCCGCGTTCACGGACACGTAGCGCAGCCCGGTGTCCAGGACGGCCAGCCCGATCGGGGACTGCGCGATCATCCGCGTGGACAGGGCCACGTCCTGCTCCAGCTGGCGCACGGTCGACTGGTCGGCGGCCAGGCCGAGGGCGTAGACGTGGCCCTGGTCGTCCAGCAGTCGCATGTTGCGGAACTCCACCAGGCGCGTGCTGCCGTCCTTGCGCCGCACCGGGAAGGCGCCGGCCCAGCTCCGGCCGGTGGCCATGACGTCGGTGAACAGCTTCTTGACCAGGTCGAGGTGCTCCTCGTGCACCATCACCCGGGCGGCGTACGCGCCGAGCGCCTCGCCCGCCGGATAGCCGAACAGCTCCTCGGCCTGAGGGCTCCACAGGACGATGCGGCCTTCGGCGTCCAGCACCACGGAGGCCACGCCCAGCACGTCGAGCAGCCCGCTGGGCCGCCCCGGCCCGCTGCCCGGCTCGGCCCCGTCGTCCACCGGGGGCCCGGTCGGTCCCATCGCACGCACCGCCTTCGCCTTCCACCACGGCACGCCGTCCCGTGCCGACTCCCCTCGCCGCCCGCGCTCAACCATCTCTTTACGCCACGACAGCCCTACTCCACCATCCCTCAACATGACTGGGGTGTCCGGCGATGAGGGCGGATCGGCGTGGCCCGTCCGAGGGGGCCCGCTCGCCCCGCGGCACCGTGCGGGTCCGATGGCGCTGAGCGGGCGCTTCGCCTGGGGCTGTACATCCGGGAATGTGGTGGTTCTCTGGGAGTGCGGCACGGCGCCGTGTGGGAACTCGCCTGCCGTGACGCGGCACGGCCACGAGAGGAGCCACCACGATGGACAGCGAGCGACTGCACCCGGAATCGGTCTCTCTGGAGATCAGTGGATGCAGCAAGGAGGACGCCAGGATCGTCTTCGACAGCCTGTGCGCGTACTTCGATTCCGACCGGTGCTCCGAGGACGTACCGCAGGACTGGCACGAGGTCCGGCCGACGGTGTGGCTCGGCACCTTCGAGGTGGCCTCGCCGCACGAAGGCGCCCACCCCGCCGCCCCCCGGCTGTCGGCCTCCGTCGAGGCCGACGCGCACGGCGGCTACTGGGCGATCGACCGCTTCCGCACCACGCTGCACGACCTGTTCAAGGTCCACGACCTCAGCACGGCCTCGGGCGACCAGGAGCGGGAGCTGCACGTACGGCTGGAGAGCCGCTCACCGATGTGACGCGACGGACGCCCCTTCCGTTGTGCAACTAGTTGCATAAACCGTGCGCGGTCCTCTACAACAGAGGGACGTCACCGCGCACGGAGGGGCCATGAGCCGTTACCCGCACCTGCTGAGCCCGCTCGACCTGGGCTTCACCACCCTGCCCAACCGCGTCCTGATGGGCTCGATGCACATCGGCCTGGAGGAGGCCGAGGGCGGCTTCGCGCGCATGGCGGAGTTCTACGCCGCCCGGGCCCGCGGGGGAGTGGGCCTCATCGTCACCGGCGGCATCGCGCCCAACGACGAGGGCCGGCCCTACGAGGGCGGCGCCAAGCTCACCACCGAGGCCGAGGCCGCGGAACACCGGCGCATCACCGAAGCGGTGCACCGCGAGGGCGGCCGGATCGCGATGCAGCTGCTGCACTTCGGCCGCTACGCCTACCACAAGGACCTGGTCGCCCCGAGCCCGCTCCAGGCCCCGATCAGCCCGTTCCCGCCCCGTGAGCTGACCGACGCCGAGGTCGAGCGGACCATCGACGACTACGCCCGCGCCGCCCGCCTGGCCCGGTCGGCCGGGTACGACGGCGTCGAGATCATGGGATCCGAGGGCTACCTGATCAACGAGTTCATCGCCGCGCAGACCAACCACCGCACCGACCGCTGGGGCGGCGCCTACGAGAACCGCATACGCTTCCCGGTCGAGATCGTCCGTCGGGTGCGCGAGGCGGTCGGCGAGGACTTCGTCCTCATCTACCGGCTGTCCATGCTCGACCTCGTCCCCGGCGGCTCCACCCTCGACGAGGTCGTCACCCTCGCCAAGGCCGTCGAGGCCGCGGGCGCGACGATCATCAACACCGGGATCGGCTGGCACGAGGCCCGCATCCCGACCATCGCCACCTCCGTGCCGCGCGGCGCCTACACCTGGGTCACCAAGCGGCTCATGGGCGAGGTGTCGGTCCCGCTCGTCACCACCAACCGCATCAACACCCCGGAGCTGGCCGAGGAACTGCTGGCCGACGGCTGCGCCGACATGGTGTCCATGGCCCGCCCGATGCTGGCCGACCCCGACTTCGTCGCCAAGGCCGCGGCCGGCCGCCCCGAGGCCATCAACACCTGCATCGGCTGCAACCAGGCCTGCCTCGACCACACCTTCAGCGGCCAGATCACCTCCTGCCTGGTCAACCCGCGCGCCTGCCACGAGACCGAGCTGGTCCTGTCCCCGACCCGGCTGCGCAAGCGCGTCGCCGTCGTCGGCGCGGGCCCCGCGGGCCTCGCGTGTGCCGTGAGCGCCGCCGAACGCGGCCACGACGTCACGCTGTTCGATGCCGCGGGCGAGATCGGCGGGCAGCTCAACGTCGCCCGCAAGGTCCCCGGCAAGCAGGAGTTCGACGAGACGCTGCGCTACTTCCGCCACCAGCTTGACGCGCACGGCGTCGAGGTGCGCCTGAACACCCGCGTGGCGGCCGCCGACGTGGCCGGCTACGACGAGGTCGTGGTCGCCACCGGCGTCACCCCGCGCACCCCGGACATCCCCGGCGTCGACCACCCGAAGGTCGTCGGCTACCTCGACGTCCTGCGCGACGAGGTGCCGGTCGGCGACAGCGTCGCCGTCCTGGGCGCCGGCGGCATCGGCTTCGACGTGGCCGAGTACCTCACCGACGGCGGCGACAAGGCCCACGAGGACCCGGCGACGTACTTCCGCCAGTGGGGCGTCGACATGGGCTACGAGGGCCCCGGCGGCCTCGCCGCCCCCGAGCGGCCCGAACCGCCGCGCACCGTCCATCTGCTCCAGCGCAAGGCCACCAAGGTCGGCGCGGGCCTCGGGAAGACGACCGGCTGGATCCACCGCACCGAGCTGAAGCACCGCGGCGTCACCATGGTCCCCGGCGTGCGCTACGACCGGATCGACGACGCCGGGCTGCACGTCACCGTCGGCGACACCAGCACGGTCCTGGAGGTCGACACCGTCGTGCTGTGCACGGGACAGGAGCCGCGCCGGGACCTGTACGAGGAACTGGTCGCCGCCGGATGCCACGCCCACCTCATCGGGGGCGCCGACGTGGCGGCCGAGCTCGACGCCAAGCGCGCCATCAAGCAGGGCACCGAAGTGGCGGCCGCGCTGTAGGCGCCTAGGGCGTCCCTAGGATGGCCCCCATGTCACTCCCGCACGCGATCCTCACCGCCCTGCTCGAAAGGCCGTCCTCGGGGCTGGAGCTGACCCGCCGCTTCGACAAGTCGATCGGCTACTTCTGGTCGGCGACGCATCAGCAGATCTATCGCGAGCTGGGAAGGCTGGAGGCCGACGGGCTGATCCGGGCCCTGCCGGCCGAGCAGCCGGCCCGCGGGCAGAAGAAGAGCTACGGGGTACTGCCCGCGGGGCGCGCCGAACTGTCCCGCTGGACCGCCGCCGCCCAGGACCCGAAGCCGCTGCGCGACACGCTGCTGCTGCGGCTGCGCGCGGCGGCCGTGGTCGGCACGGCCGGCCTGGAGGCGGACCTGCGCCGCCATCTCGACCTGCACCGGGTCCAGCTGACGGAGTACGAGGAGATCGAGCGCCGCGACTTCCCGCCCGGCAAGGACAGCCCGCAGGACCGGCTCCAGCACCTGGTCCTGCGGGCCGGCATCGACCTGGAGACCTTCTGGACGCGCTGGCTGGAGCACGCCCTGGCGGAGTTCGCCGAGCTGCCCCCGGGACAGGACGGCTGAGGAGCCACGAACGGGAGGCGCAACGGCCGGGACGCCGCTTTCGCCGCAGTCCTAGAGGCGGTACGGCTTCGAGCGGCGGCGCAGGAACCAGACCGTGGCGATCAGGGCGGTGGCCACCAGCGCCCCGCCGCCCACCAGCGTCAGTGCGCCGAAGTCGCGGGTGGCGCCGCCGACACCGCCGACCACGCCGCGAGTGGGGGAGGCCGTGGGTGTGACGGTCGCCGAGCCGGTGGGCGTCGACCCGGCGGAGACGACGACGGACTGCGTTCCGGCGGTGTTGCCGTTGGAGCACATGACGATGACCGTGTACGTGCCCGGGGTGACGTTCGTCCAGGCCGAGCCCTGCTGGGTGCTCGAACCCGTGAGCACCACCTGGCGGCCCTGGGCGAAGTTGGTCTGGTTGCTGTTGAGGATCGACGCGGTGCCCCATCTGCCGTTCAACTGGGTGCACGCGCTGGTCGTGACCGACACCGTGGAACCGTTGGTGCTCACCGAGATCCCGGAGTTCGCGGCGGCCGGCCCGGCGACCAGGGCCAGCGGCAGCGCGGCGGCTGCCACGGCCGCCCCGAGGAGAGGCTGAGAAGTACGCATGGGACTGCCCTCCGGCGGCACGGTGGCGGTACATCCCTTGCGCCGCCTAGGTCGGGGAACGCCCGTGCTGCCTCACAGAGGCAGCCAACGTGCCCCGGGCCCGTCCCGCATGGGGACCGCACCCGCTCAGGTGACGCGTACCGTCGTCCGGGGGACGTGAGGGCCCCTCAGCGGCCCTGACCGGTCGTCACCGTCCGTTCCGCCGAGAAACCGCCCCAGGTGCCGTCCGGCAGCCGGGGACGGATCCGCACCCGATGGCGCTCCCCGGCCTCCTGCCCGATGTAGAAGCTGTACGTCGCCCGGTCCCGGGGCGGTGTTCCGCCGAAGACCAGGGAGGTGACCGGACGCCCGTCGAGCTGGACCTGGTACTCGGTGATCACCCCGTCCACCTCGGGCGGCATCCAGGACAGGTCGATGTGGTACGCCCCGTCGGCGCGCCGGGTCGTCGCGCGGAAGTCGGCCGGGGCGGTGTCCCGCCCGTCGTCCGTGCCCGGCGCGGTGCTGAGCCGGACGGCGGCGCTGGCGGGGGAGACGTTGTCCGCGGCGTCCCGGGCCCGGACGGTGAACGTGTAGCGGGTGCCCGGCCGCAGCCCGGTCACCACGGTCGCGGTCTGTCCCCCGCCGACGCTGTGGATCTTCGCCGCGCCCTGGTAGACGTCGTACGACGCCACGCCCCGGTCGTCCTTCGACGCCGTCCAGGACAACTGCGCGGCCCGGCTCCCCGCCGCTCGCCCCCGCGCCTTGCCGGGCCGGGAGGGGGCGGAGGCGTCGGCCGCGGCCGCGGCGGGCGTGCGCGCCCGCACCTCACGGCTGCGCGGCCCGAGCCGCCCCTCGGTGTCCCGGGCCCGCACGGTGAAGACGTACGTCGTCGCCGGATCGAGCCGGACGACGTCGACCATGTGCGCGGAGCCCGGGACCTCCTGGACCTTGGTGGCGCCCCGGTACACCTCGTAGCCGGCGACCTCGCGCGAGGGCACCGCGTTCCACATGACGTGGACGCTGGTCGCGCTCCCCGCCGCCGCGGTGACCCCCGTCGGCGCCGCGGGCAGCCGCCCCTCGTCGCCTTCCCCCGTGCCGCCCCAGCCGCAGGACGGGACGAACAGCAGCGCGCCGAGGACCAGGGCAACGGGCACGGGAACGCGTCGCACGACTCGGCCTCCAGGGACGTCGCGGCGGCAATGGTCCGGACCAATATGACGGCACTGACGCGCTCACATCAAGAGGGCGGTCCGTGTCGAGCACGCCACCCCGTTACGTATGCTGAAGCAAGCACGGCCGAACTCCGCTCCAAAGAGGGGGAGTTCGGGCTCCCGGAGCGGATTCGCTGTCGTCGCCCATGCCGCGCCGGACCGGAGCGGCCGGGTGGCCGGAGCCGACACGGGCTCGGCCACCCGGCCCCCGGGTGGGACGGGCGTGGCGTGCACCGTCCGGACCCCTCGGGTGGCCCCATGATCGGAACCAGCATCCGATGGTGCTGAGCGACCGTCAGTGTCCCCCAGCAGAGAGTCCCTTATCGTGCGTGTCCAGTCCCTCGCGCTGGCCGCGGCAAGTGCCGCCCTGCTCGCCCCGGCGACGTCCTCGACCGCCCACCCGCCCAAGGAACCCCGCACACGGCACGAGAGATCCGCGGACGGTCCCGTCCGCGCGGCCGACCTGCTGGCCGCGGTGCGCGACTGCACCCAGGTGTCCGAGGGCCGCTACCGCACCGACGCGGGCGGCCCGGCCTCCGTCCGTGTCTGCGGCACCCCCGACGCCGTCTTCTGGACGGCCGACCTGGACATCGACTGCGACGGCCGGCCCGGCCGCCTGTGCAACCGCCGCACCGACCCGTACTTCTCCCCCGGTACGGCCTTCCAGACCTCCGACGGCCGCCATCTGGACGCCGAGCGCCTGCCCTTCGTCGTCGTGCCGGTGCCCAGCGACATCTGGGACTACCGCGAGCACGACGTGCGTGAGGGCTCCGTGGTGGCCCTCGTCCACGACGGCCGGGTGCGGTACGCGGTCGTCGGAGACACCGGGCCGCACGAGGTGATCGGCGAGGCGTCGTACGCCGCCGCCGAGGCACTCGGCATCCCGCCCGACCCGCGCGGCGGGGGGACGGACGCGGGCGTCACCTACATCGTCTTCAAGGGCTCGCGGATCTCACCCATCGAGGACCATGCCGCCGCCGCGGCCGAAGGGCAGCGGCTGGCACGGCGGTTCGTGGACGGCGGCTAGCCGCCCGGCACGGCGGCCGGGACACGAACGGGACGTCCCGGCCGCCCTACCGACAGGGCACCCGGCGGGTTCACACCTTCCGGTAGCTGTATGCCTCGGAGGCCGCCGCCGCCACCGCGTCCAGGTCCGCCCCCGTGCTCGCCGTGACGACCGCCGCGACCGCGCCCTCGACGAACGGGCAGTCCACCAGACGCGTCCCGGCGGGGAGTTCGTCGCCCTCGGCGAGCAGCGCCTTCACGGTCAGCACGGCACTGCCGAGGTCGGTGAGGACGGCCACCCCGGCCCCACGGTCCACGGCGGCGGCCGCCGCCGCGATCAGCTCCGCGCTGGTGCCCAGCCCGCCACCCTCGGTGCCGCCCGCCGGGGCGACGGGCACCGCCGTGCCGCCGCCCGCGAGCCCCTGCGCCAGCTCGGCCACCGAGGCGGCCACCTCGGCGCTGTGCGACACCAGCACGATCCCGACCAGCTTCCCGTCACTCACCGGCCGCCTCCGCGAGCCCCGCGATCAGCAGCGCCGACGACGTGGCGCCCGGGTCCTGGTGGCCGATGCTGCGCTCGCCCAGATAACTGGCCCGGCCCTTGCGGGCCTGCAACGGGGTCGTCGCCAGCGCGCCCTGCTCGGCGGCGCCGCGCGCGGCACCGAAGGAGTCGGCGAGCGCGTCCACGCCCGGCACCAGCGCGTCGATCATCGTCTTGTCACCGGGCGCCGCCCCGCCGAGCGTCATCACCGCGTCCACACCCTCCCGCAGGGCGCCGGCGAGCGTCGCCCGGTCGACCTCGGCGGCGTCGCCCAGCGCCTTGCCCGTGCGGCGCAGCAGCGTGCCGTACAGCGGCCCCGAGGCCCCGCCGACCGTCGAGATCAACTGCCGTCCCGCCAGGATCAGGACGGCGCCCGGCGTGGCCGGTGCCTCCTTCTCCAGCGCCGCCGCCACGGCGGTGAACCCGCGCTGCAGATTGCTGCCGTGGTCGGCGTCCCCGATGGGGGAGTCGAGCGCCGTGAGGCGCTCCGCCTCGCGGTCCACGGACGCGGCGGTCGCCGTCATCCAACGGCGGAAGAAGTCGGCGTCGAGCACTGGGTCTCCTTGCGTGGTAGGTGCCTTGATCGTCCCGTCTCACATGCCCCAGCGCAGCCCCGGCGTGCTGACCGGCGCGTCCCACAGACGCAGCAGCTCCTCGTCGACCTGGCACAGGGTGACCGAGGCGCCCGCCATGTCGAGGGAGGTCACGTAGTTGCCGACGAGGGTGCGGGCGACGGCCACACCGCGGTCGGCGAGCACCCGCTGCACCTCGGCGTTGAAGCCGTAGAGCTCCAGCAGCGGCGTCGCCCCCATGCCGTTGACCAGGACCAGCACCGGATTGCGGGGGTCGAGGTCCTCCAGCACGGCGTGCACCGCGAAGTCGGCGATCTCGCGCGAGGTCATCATCGCCCGCCGCTCCCGGCCCGGCTCGCCGTGGATGCCGATGCCCAACTCCAGCTCGCCCGGCGGCAGATCGAAGGTGGGGGAGCCCTTGGCGGGCGTGGTGACGGCGCTCAGCGCCACGCCGAAGCTGCGCGCGCTCTCGTTGACCTGCCGCGCGACCGCCTCGACCCGCTCCAGCGGCTGTCCCTCGTCGGCGGCGGCGCCGGCGATCTTCTCGACGAACAGGGTGGCGCCGGTGCCCCGCCGGCCGGCGGTGTAGAGGCTGTCGGTGACCGCCACGTCGTCGTTGACCAGCACCTTGGCGACCTGGATGCCCTCGTCCTCGGCGAGCTCGGCGGCCATGTCGAAGTTGAGCACGTCACCGGTGTAGTTCTTGACGACGAACAGCACCCCGGCCCCGCTGTCCACGGCGGCCGCCGCCCGCACCATCTGGTCGGGCACGGGTGACGTGAAGACCTCGCCCGGACAGGCGGCCGACAGCATGCCGGGCCCCACGAATCCACCGTGCAGCGGCTCGTGCCCCGAGCCGCCGCCGGAGACGAGCCCGACCTTCCCCTGGACGGGTGCGTCCCGCCGCACGATCACCCGGTTCTCGACATCGACGGTCAATTCCGGATGGGCCGCCGCCATACCCCGCAGCGCGTCCGCGACGACGGTCTCCGGGACGTTGATGAGCATCTTCATGGGTACCTCCTGGGCTGGTGGGCAGGCGGGCCGGTGACCTGCATTTCTGCTGGTCCGTGCGGGTGTCGGCGAGGTGGTAAGGGCTTCGGTGACGGCCTGTCACGTCGGTCGGGCGGGCGCGCGGCCCCGGCTGGGACGCCGCCTCTCGCAGTATCGACCTTGTGCCGGTGAAGGTCACGCGCGAGAACGTCATGGGCGCGCCCCGGTGGGCCGCGGTCTCCCCTACGCGGGGGTAGGTGGAAGGCTTGGGGCATGGCCCGACGACCATGGCTGGACTGGCGCGGTTCCTGGCGGCCGGGTTACGCACCCGCGCTGGTCGTCATCCCGCTCGGGCTGATCGTCACGGTCTGTGTCGTGGACGTGCTGGCTCCGCCCCACATCCACCTCGGTCCCCTGCTGGTGGCGGCCCCCGCCATCACGGTGGCGTTCGCCGGCGCCCGCGTAACGGCCCTGATGGGCGCGCTCGCGGTGGCGGCCCAGGTGCTGATCGGCGTCCTCAGAGGGGTCCTGACCACTGCCAACATCCAGGCCCAGATCGCCGCGCTGATCGTCGTCTCGAGCGTCTGTGTCGCCGTCTGCGTCCTGCGGGACCGGCGCGAGCGACAGCTGCACCGTGTGCGGTCGGTGGCCGAGGCGGCGCAGAGCGTGCTGCTGCGGCCGCTGCCCGCGCGCGCCGGGCCGCTGCGGATCGCGGGCCTGTACATCCCCGCCGAGGAGGAGGCCGAGCTGGGCGGAGACCTGTACGCGGCCGCACGCACCGCCCACCACAGCACTCGGCTCCTCATCGGCGACGTGCGCGGCAACGGACTGGCCGCGATCAACAACGCCGCCCTGCTGCTGGGCGCGTTCCGCGCCGCCGCGCACCGTCAGGCCCCGCTGCCGCGCCTCGCCGTCCATCTGGACGGCGCCTTCCGCTGGGACAGCAGCCAGTGGCGTGCGGGGGCCACGGAGGACACCGACGAGGACTTCGCCACCGCGCTGCTGCTCGACATCCCCGACGAGGAACCGGTCGTCCACCTCATCGCCTGCGGCCACCCCCCGCCGCTCCGGCTCCGTGGCGACCGGCTCACCGCCCTCACCAGCGAGGAGAGCAATCTTCCGATCGGGCTCGGTGGGGCCTTCGGGGTCACCACCTACGCCGTGCAGACCTTCCCCTTCGAGGTCGGAGACCTGCTCCTCCTCCACACCGACGGCGTCATCGAGGCGCGCAACGCCGACGGCGTCTTCTACCCGTTCACCGAACGGCTACGGGAGTGGACCACCGAGGACCCCGACGAACTGCTGCGCCATCTCCAGAGCGACCTGCTGGCCCACGTCCACGGCCACCTCGACGACGACGCGGCCGTGGTCGCGATCCGCCGCCTGGGGGCCGCCGGGCAGGACCTGGCGCCGGCCCGCGGACGGGTCGGCTGACGGCCACGGAGCCCTCTGCGGCCGGGAGGGCCGCCTGTCACCGCAGTTGGCCGAATGCCTGGTCGGCGTCGGCGACGGCTTCGGGGTGGACGTCGCGGGCGGTTCGACCGTCGGCGATCTTCTGCCAGTTGGTCCGGGCGAGCACCCGTTGGACCGCGAGTACCTGGGCGGCTCGCAGACGGGCCTGGAGGCCCTCGCCGAGGGCGTCCGCCAGTGCCTCCTCGTCCTCGAGCTGGTACCGCGTGAGCCGTCCCGCCAGGCTCGGTGTGGTGAACACCAGCCGGTGGAACGCCACCACCTCGGGATGGTCGTTGAGGCCGGTCACGGGGTCGTACCCATCGAGGCCGGCCCGGAAGTGCCGGTGCAGCGCCGTCACCGGCTCGATGCCGGGCCCGCGGTCGCGCACGACGCGCGCCGCCTCGCCCTGGTGGTCCGCGAACCGGTGCAGCACCAGGTCTTCCTTGGTGGGGAAGTACCGGAAGAGGGTCGGCTTGGAGATCTCGGCCGCCGCGGCGACGTCGTTGACCGAGACGCGGTCGAAACCGTGCTCCAGGAACAGCGAGACGGCCGCGTCGCTGATGGCGTCGCGCGTCCGCTCCTTCTTGCGGGCCCGCAGTCCCGTCGGCTCGCTCATCTGACCACAGTAACATTCTTAACCGAGTTGCTTTTTTAACCGAGTAACGTTTTCATGGGTGGCGTGAACAAGACAGACATTCCTCCCGTGCTCGTCACCGGGGCGACCGGCCGGATAGGCCGCCTCGTCACCGACCGACTCCTCGACGCCGGCGTGCCGGTCCGTGCCCTCACCCATCGCGCCGAGGCGGTGGCGACGCTGCCGACGAAGGCCGAGGTCTTCACCGGCGACCTCACCGTGCCCGAGTCGCTCGACCCGGCACTCCAGGGCGTCGGTGCGGTCTTCCTCGTCTGGACCGCCCCGCCGCGTACCGCCGCGGCCGTCGTCGAGCGGCTGGCGGCCCACGTGCGGCACGTCGTCCTCCTCTCCTCCCCGCACCGGACGCCGCACCCGTTCTTCCAGCAGCCCAACCCCATGGCGGCGCTGCATGCCGACATCGAGCGGCTCATCGCGGCCACCGGACTCACGTCGACGATCATCCGGCCCGGGATGCTCGCGTCGAACGCTCTGGCCTGGTGGGCGCCCGCGATCCGGGCCGGCGAGGTCGTCCGGTGGCCCTACGGCGCTGCCGAGACGGCACCGGTCGACGACCGCGACGTCGCCGCCGTCGTGGCGCGGACGCTCGGTCAGGACGCACATGCCGGAGGCGACTACGTGCTGACGGGCCCCGAGTCGCTGACCCAGGCCGCGCAGGTGGGCGTCATCGGTGACGCCCTGGGGAACCGGATCGTATTCGAGGAGATGACGCCGGACGAGTTCCGGAGCCTGGCGGAGGGCACGGCGCCCCGGTCGGTCGTCGACATGCTGCTCGCCGCGTGGAGCGCGGCGGTCGGACAGCCCGCGTACCTCACCACCGCGGTGGCCGACGTCCTCGGGACGGCGCCGCGAACGTTCCACCAGTGGGCCGCCGACCACGCCGCCGCGTTCACCAAGGGGTCGTAACGCGCAGCCTGTGGTCCGAGTGCGTTGCCTCGGGGCGCCGGTTCAGACCGGATAGGCGTGGGTCTGCGTCGCCTTTACCGTCGCCCAGACCTCCGCGCCGGGCCGCAGGTCGAGTTCGGCGGCGGCGACCGCGGTCAGGTCGGCGGCGAGCGGGAGTTCGCCGCCGAGGACGGCGCGGATCTGGTCGCCGTGGGTCTCCATGCCACCGACCTCGCAGCGCCAGAGGTTGCGGGCGCTGGAGCCGGTCGGGCGGTCGCGGAAGAGGGTGACCGCGCTGGGAGGGAAGGCGACGTAGACCGGTCCGGTCAGGGCCTCCGTGGTGGTCACGGGCGGGCCCGCGTCCAGACGGACGGTGTGGCCGTCGGCCTCGCCCCGGTAGAGGTTCAGGCCGACCAGCTGGGCGATGTAGTCCGTACGGGGATGCCGGGCGATGTCGGCCGGGCCGCCCTCCTGGACGATCCGGCCCTCCTCGACGACGACCAGACGGTCCGCCAGCACCATCGCGTCCAGCGGATCGTGCGTGACCAGCACCGCGACGGCCTCGAACTCGGCCAGATGACGTCTCAGTTGGGCGCGGACCTCCAGGCGGGTACGGGCGTCGAGCGCCGCCAGCGGCTCGTCGAGGAGCAGCAGGCGTGGGCGGGTGGCCAGCGCGCGGGCCAGCGCGACGCGCTGGGCCTGGCCGCCGGAGAGTCTGCGCGGTTTGGCGCCGACGTGCTCCGCGAGGCCCAGACGGTCGAGCCACTCGGCGGCCCGCGCGCGTGCCTCCGCCTTGGTGGCGCCCTGGCAGCGGGGGCCGAAGGCCACGTTGTCCAGTGCGGTGAGGTGGGGGAAGAGGAGGTAGTCCTGGAAGACGACGCCGACGGGCCGGGACTCGGGCGGCGTGCGCTCCAACGCCTCCCCGTCCAGGCGCAGATGGCCGCCGCTGAGCGGCGTCAGCCCGGCGAGCGCGCGCAGGGCCGTGGTCTTTCCGGCGCCGTTCGGGCCGAGCAGGGCGACCACCTCGCCGGGCGCGACGCTCAGCGCCACGTCGAGGCGGAACGTACCGCGCTCGACGACGAGGCGGGCATCGAGCCCGTCCTCGGAGACTTGGGTGCGGACCTCGTGAACGGCGTCGTGGATCCCGGTCATCCCGCTGCCACCCATCGGTCGCGCAGCGCGGCCAGCACCGTGATGGACACGGCCAGCAGGACCAGACTGAGGGCGATGGCGGCCTCCGGGTCGCTCTGCAGGGCCAGGTACACGGCCAGCGGCATGGTCTGGGTCCGTCCGGGGAAGTTGCCGGCGAACGTGATGGTCGCGCCGAACTCGCCGAGCGCGCGCGCCCAGGCCAGGACCGCGCCTGCCGCGATGCCCGGAGCGATCAGGGGCAGCGTGACGCGGCGGAAGGCGGTGAAGCGGGAGGCACCCAGCGTGGCGGCCGCCTCCTCGTAGCGCGGATCGGCGGCGCGCAGGGTGCCCTCGACGCTGATGACGAGGAACGGCATGGCCACGAAGGCCTCCGCGACCACGACCCCCGTCGTGGTGAACGGCAACGTGATCCCGAACCACGCGTCCAGCCACCGGCCGACGACGCCGTTGCGGCCGAGCGCCATCAGCAGCGCCACACCGCCGACCACCGGCGGCAGGACGAGAGGGAGCGTGACGAGCGCCCGCACCAGACCCCGGCCGGGGAACTCGACGCGGGCCAGCAGCCAGGCCAGCGGCACGCCGAGGACCAGGCTCACCGCGGTGGCCGCGGTGGCGCAGACCAGGGACAGCTGCAACGCCTGCCAGACCTCGGCGCTGGTCAGCAGCTCGGGCAGGCTGTGCCACGGCGTCCGGACCAGCAGGGCGATCAGCGGCACGACCAGGAAGGCCAGCCCGATCAGCGCGGGCACCAGGAGGGGCAGCGGCACGCCGCGACCTTCACCCGTCCGGACCCGCCGAGGCCGCGGCCCGCCCCGCGGGGTGCCGGTCGCGGCCTCGGTCTTGTCGGTCGGGGTCACGGCTCGAGGAACCCGGCCTCGGTCAGGACCTGCCGTCCCTCCGGGGACTGCACGAGCGCGATGAACGCCTTCGCGGCGGCGGCGTTGGGGGCGTCCTTGAGCAGGGCGATGGGGTAGTCGTTGACGGCGTCGGCGGACTCGGGGAATTCCACGCCCTCCACCTTGTCACCGGCCGCCTTCACATCGGTCTTGTAGACGACCGCCGCGTCCGCCTCCTTCAGCACCACCTTGTTCAGGGCGGACTTGACGTCCTCCTCGTAGGAGACCGGCGTCAGCTTCAGCTTGCTCGCGTCGAGCGCCTTCTGCGCGGCGGCACCGCACGGCACCGCCTCGTCGCACAGCACGACCTTCAGGTCAGGGTTCGTGAGGTCCTTGAGGGAGCCGACCTTGTCGGGGTTGCCGGGGAGGGTCGCGATCTCCAGCTGGTTGCGCACGAAGGTCGCGGGGGTTCCGGCGGCGTCCCCGGCATCCGTGACGATCTTCATGGTCTTGGGGCTGGCGGAGGCGAACACGTCCGCAGGGGCTCCGCCGGTGATGCTCGCGGCCAGGGAGTCGCTGCCGCCGAAGCTGAAGGTGACCTTCGTGCCGGGGTGCTGCTGCTCGAACTGCTCGCCCAGCTTCTCGAAGCTCTCCTTCAGCGAGGCCGCGGCGAAGACGGTCACCGTGCCGGAGACCTGCTCCGAAGAGGAGGACGAGGCGGATGCCGACGCGGAGGAGCCCGATCCGGTCGAAGAGGAGTCGTCGGAGGACGAGCAGGCGCTCAGGGCCAGCAGCGCGGCGGCGCCTGCGCCGGCCCACTGCAGCGTCCGGCGGTTCCGGCGCGCGGTACGGGTCATCACGGGTCCACTCCCTCTGGTCCTCACGGACACGATCACCTGTGGTCCTGACGGACCGCCTACGGTCTTGCGACGACCACGTGGGCCGACGTGATCCCTTCCCCCCGTCGACCAGGCGCCGCACCGTGTCGGTGTCGGCACCGACACGCGGCGGCCTCCCCGATCCGGCAGGTGTGCATGCGCTGATCATACTGCCGCAGATGCGAGGGGAAAGCCTACTGTGGCTTCGCATGAGCCGTCATAGTGATCGTCGGAGGTGGCATGTGCGTTTGTACGGCACGTGGGTCCGGGTACGGTCCTCAGGGAGGTGGTAGCCAGTGACTCAGGCCTGCACAGCCGCCGGTACGGCGGTAGGCGCGGCGGCGGAAGTCGTCCTCACCGGCGATCTGACGCGTCCGGCCCGCTTGACCGTGCCCGACCTGCTCACCTGGCCGCAGCACGAGGCCGAGGTCAGCTTCGAGTGCGCCACCAGCGGGATCCAGCACCACCGCTTCACCGGCCCCCTGCTGCACGACGTGCTCGCCGACTTCGGCCCCGGATTCGACCCCGCCCGCCGCAAGGACCGCCTGCGCTTCCTGATCGCGGTCTCCGGTTCGGACGGCCATCACGCCCTGCTGTCCTGGGCGGAGATCGACCCCGACTTCGGCCGTGCCCCCGTCCTGCTCGCGGCCACGGTCGACGGCACCGCGCTCGACGGCGCCGGTCCTCAGCTCGTCCTGCCGCAGGACCGCTGCGGTGCCCGGCACATCAGCGGGATCAACGCCATACGCGTCGACGGCGGTTACACCTCGTGGGCGTGAGACCGGGCTGCCCCCGCCCGGCAACGGGAGGGAACGTCGCGTGAGTTGGGTGGAGCCGGCCGGCGTCCTGGTCGTCCAGCACCTCGCGCCCGAGGGCCCGTCCGCGATCGGTGCCGCACTGGAGGCCGCCGGACTGACCGTGCGGATGTGCAGGACCTGGGCGGGCGATCCGGTGCCGGAGTCGCCGTCGGGACTGGCCGCGCTGGTGCTGTGGGACGGGCCTGGGGCGGCGTACGACGACTCCTCGGCCTTCCCGGCCCGTGCGGCGGAGCTGTCGCTGCTGCGTGCCGCGCTCGCGGCCGAGGTCCCGGTGCTCGGGGTATGCCTGGGTGCGCATCTGCTGGCCCTGGCGGCAGGCGGCACCGTCCGCCCCGGCCCGGCCCGAAGGGGCAGGGGCGAGGTACGGACGACCGCCGCCGCGTGTGCCGACCCGCTGTTCGCCGCACTCCGCCCGCCCTTGCGCATGCCGCACCGGCATGCCGACCTCGTGGATCTGCCGGCCCGGGTCACTGTCCTCGCCTCGTGCGACCGCTACCCGGTCCAGGCGTTCCGGGTCGACGGTTCGGCCTGGGGGCTGCAGTTCCACCCGGAGTCGGACAAGGCCGCCGGCGACGCCTTCGTGGCAGCCCTCCCGCGCAGCGACGACTTGGTCGCACGCTTCGCCACGCTGGTGGCGTCCCGGGCGGCCACGACCGCGACCCGCGCCTTCTTCACCTCCAGGGCCGACACCTGGGAGGAGCGCTTCGCGGCCGACGGGCCCCGGTACGCGGCCGCCGTCGCCCGTATGGAACTGCGCCCGGGGCAGCGGGTCCTGGACGTGGGCTGCGGCAGCGGCCGTGCCCTGCCCGCGCTCCGGGCCCAGGTCGGGCAGGAGGGTGTCGTCCTCGGCGCCGACCTCACTCCCGCGATGCTCACGGCCGCCGCCAGGGCTGGGCGCACCGGCCTGCTGCTCGCCGACGCCTGCCGACTCCCGCTGCGGGCGGGGTCGTTGGACGGCGTGTTCAGCGCGGGCCTGGTCGATCACGTCCCCGACCCTGGGGCGGCCTTGCGTGAATGGGCCAGAGTGACGGCCCCTGGCGGAGTCCTGCTGCTCTACCATCCCTCCAGCCGGGCCGAGCGCGCCGCCCGTCACGGCCGCCCTCCGGACCCCGACGACCTGCTGGCCGAGGAGAACCTGCGCCCGGCCCTGCACGCGGAGGGGTGGGACCTGGAGAGCTACGAGGACCGCGCCCCCGACTTCCTGGCCAGGTCGCTGCGGCGCGCGGGCTGACCCGCGTCGAGGTCCCGCTCCCGCCTCCGCCCGAGGGCGGGCCGTCCGGACGCGGCCGTCCGACCCACCGCAGCCCTGGGAGATCACGTATGCAACTGCGCCAGCTGGAATACCTGGTCGCCCTCGCCCGCGAGCGCCACTTCGTCCGCGCGGCGGCCGCCTGTTACGTCTCCCAGCCCTCGCTGTCCGCGGCGATCCGCCGACTCGAACACGAGCTGAACGTTCCGATCGTCCGGCGCGGCCGACGCTACGAAGGCCTCACCCCGGAAGGCGAGGTGGTCCTGGCCTGGGCGCACCGCATCCTCGCCGAACAGGACGCACTGCGCCAGGAGTTGTCGGCGCTGCGCGACGGACTGACCGGCACGCTCCGCCTCGGCGTCGTCCCCACGGCACTGCCCGCCGCATCCCTGCTGACCACCCCGTTCTGCGAGCGCCACCCCGGCGCCCGGGTCAGCATGGAGTCGCTGTCCTCCGCCGACATCGCCCACGGCCTGGCCGAGTTCGAGCTGGACGCGGCGATGACGTACCTCGACGACGACGCGCTGCGCCGACTGCCGCTGTACGAGGAGCGGTACGTGCTGCTGACCCCCCTCGACGGCCCGCTCGGCGGTGTCCGGTCGGCCACCTGGTCGCAGGCCGCCGCTCTCCCGCTGTGCCTGCTCAACTCCCGTATGCGCAACCGCCGCATCATCGACGAGTGCTTCGCCGCCGACGGGGCCACCGCCGCCCCCGCGATCGAGTCGGACACCGTCGCCGGCCTGTACGCGCATCTGCCCGCCGGCCGCTGGTCCAGCGTGATCTCGCACGCGTGGCTGCACATGTTCGGCGTACCCGACGGGCTGCGGGTCGTCCCCCTGGAGGGGCCCGCGCACGGACCGAGGGTGGGGCTGGTGACCGGCCCTGACGACCCTCCCTCCGTGCTGGCCGGCGCGCTCCTGGCGGTGGCGCGGGAGGCGGGCGTACGGGAGGCGCTGGACGCCTTGCTGCGGACCTACCTCGATGCCGACGACCACTGATGCCCGTCGACGGTCACGGAGGCCACCGCCCGCCGCGCCCGGACGCGGTCGGCGCCCGCGAGTCGGTCAAAGTCTGCGCCGAGGGTTGACCGTCGCATACATCCGATGTTCACTGCCCGTGACGCGTTCATGACGTCGTCGAGCAGATCCGTACGCCGTGTCTGAGGGAACAATCATCGGATCAATCACGCTCCACGTCACGCGGTCGCACTCCAGCCCAGCATTCCGGAACCGGTCGGTACCACCAGGACCCGCAGGGAGGACATTCGATGGGACCGCGCAGACTGGTGCGGGCCGCGCTCGCGGCCGTCTCCATCATCGCCGTGACGGCGGTCGGCTTGTCGGCGCCCGCCGCGGCGGCGCCGACGGACGCCGCGTTCGACTCCGCCCCCGGCGCTCTGAACGTGGACCGTGCCGCGTACCTGTCCAAGCACGACCTCGTCTACAACCGGCCCACCACGAACCCCCTGCACGGGCTGACCGTGGGCAACGGCCGTACGGGCGCCATGGCCTGGCAGAGCAACGGGCTGACGATGCAGGTCTCCGGCGTCGACACCTCGCAGCAGACGGCATTCGGCGCGGGACTGCTCAACCTGTCCACGACCCCGGCCCTGGAGAGCGGCTACAGCACCTTCCAGCAGCGCCTGTCGCTCCACGACGGCACCCTGACCACCAAGTACGACGCCAATCGCACGGTGACGGTGATGGGCGTACCGAACTCCGAGGTCATGGGCGTGCACGTCGAGGACACGCGCCCCGGGGTCTCCGCCGTCAATCTCGACCTGGGCCTGTGGGACACCAGCCAGCTCGGCAACAGCGGTGACGTGCCCGACCTGGGCACCTGGAAGACGGTCTCGACGTACGCGGACGCCACCGGCGCCGGACTGAGCCGCGGGCAGGCCGACCCGCAGAACTTCGGCTACACCCTGGCGGCCACGGTGGAGGGAACGCCGTACACCGCGCGGGTCGTCGACGGCCGCACGGTCCGGCTGTCGATCACCCCGTCCTCCAGCTACACCATCTGGTTCACCGCGAGCAGCCGGCTCAACGCGCCCTCCCACGACTCGGTGGCCGAGGCGAAGCGCGCCCTGGCCTCGGCCAAGAGCCGTGGCTACAGCACGCAGCTCAACGCCTTCAAGTCCTGGTGGCACGACTTCTGGGGCAAGTCGTTCGTGCAGTACTCCGGACTGTCCGGGGACGCGGACTACCTGGAGAACATCTACTACCTGAGCACGTACATGATCGCCGCCGGGGGCTACGGGACCAATCCGTTCCACTTCATCAACGGCGTCTTCCGGGCCACACGGGACGAGACGAAGTGGAGCAACGCCTACTGGTTCTGGAACCAGCGGGACGTCTACAACTCGTTCCTGGCCTCGAACCACGTCGACCTGCTGGCCGGCTTCAACCGCCTCTACAGCCGTAACTCAGCGGCCCTGAAGGCCTATACGCGGACCCGCTACGACGTCGACGGGCTGTGGGTGCCGGAGACCATGGGCTGGGACGGCAACGCCCGCGGCACGGTCAACAGCGACTTCACCAACAACATCTGGTCGACGGGGACCGAGGCCGCGTACAACATGTACCTCCAGTACGCGTACACCAACGACTCCGCCTACCTGAGGAACACCGCGTACCCCTTCATGCGGGACGTGGTGAAGTTCTACGCCGCGAAGCTGTCCTACGACTCGGCGTCCGGAAAGTACTTCGTGGCGAGTTCGCACGCGCACGAGACGTACTGGAACGTGCCGAACGCGATCACCGACCTCGCGGCGGTACGCACCCTGTTCCCCCTCGCGATCAGCGCGTCCCAGTCCCTCGGCCTGGACGCCGATCTGCGGCCGCAGTGGCAGCGGATCGTGGACAACCTGATCGCCTATCCCTCCACCGCGGACGTCTATCTGCCCCACACCCCACCGCTCGCCCAGACCCGCAACGGCGAGAACGTGGCGTCCGAGATCATCTGGCCCTACGACCGCACCGGCATCGGCTACCCGGACCAGCAGAAGGCCGTCAACACCTTCAACGCACGCCCGTTCCCCTACGGCAACGTCTGGGCCAACGACGCCGTGCAGGCCGCCCGGCTGGGACTGGGGGACCAGGCGTACCAAGGCATGAAGACGATGCTCCGCAAGTACCAGAGCTATCCCAACGGCATGACGGACAACACCAACGGCGTCTTCGAATATCTCGGCGTCCACCTCGCCGCCCTCAACGAGTCGCTGCTGCAGTCCTACAACGACAAGATCCGGGTCTTCCCCGCGGCGCCGAGCGACGCGTCGTTCGTCGGACGGTTCACCCTGCTGGCCAAGGGCGGCTTCACCGTCAGCTCGGAGCGCGAGGCCGGCGAGGTGAAGTACATCGGCCTCAAGAGCCTGTACGGCAAGAGCACACGGGTCGTGAACCCGTGGGGGAGCCAGGAACTCCGGGTCCGGGACGTCACCCGCGGCACGACCGTGCTGACGACGAGCGCCACGGAGTTCGACCTGCCCACGACGGCCGGGAACGTCTACGTCGTGGAGCGCACGGCCAAGCCGCTTTCCTCCTACGGCCAGGTCAGGCTCACGGGCTCCGCCAACCAGGGCGAGAAGGCACTGAGCGGCACCAGCTCCACGCTGGGCATGGCGCGGACCCCCAACCCCATGGTCAACAACACCCAGTTGACCTATGACGCCAACTGGCACCTGACGAACGGGCGGGGCTACGGCGACTACAACGACGACACCCACCACAGCACCACGCCGAACGCCGCGGCCAGTTACACCTTCACCGGGACGGGGGTCGCCTACCTCTCGGAACGCAACGGAGACATGGGACCCGTCGACGTCTATCTCGACGGCGTACTCCAAGCGACGGTGGACCTGCGGGTCTCCGGCCCGCGCCAGGTGCAGCAGACGGTCTGGCAACGCGGCGGACTGACCCGCGGAACGCACACCCTACGCATCGTCAACCGCAGCACCTCGGTGGGGATGGTGGACGCCCTGCGCATCACCCCGTAGGTCCGCGGTGTCCCGGACGCCGGTGGGCAGCGCCACCGTCGTGGTGACACGTACGACGCAGGGCCTGCGGGGGGTCGAGCCGAAACCGAAACGCACGGGGGGTTCCACCCGGGCGAGGCGGCCGAGGTCCTCGCCCTCGTAGGTGGCGGCGGCGTCGGTGATCCTGTGCAGGTCCTGCGCGCCGTACCACTCGCGCCGGCCGTCGCGGGCGCTGCCGCGGGTGCGCAGGCCCAGCAGCCGGGCGGGCGGCGCCATGACCGCGGCCCAGGCCGGACGGGCGGCGAGCGCCCCGGGCACCGCGCCCAGCAGATGCCCGAGGGGGCCGCGGCGGCCGGTGACGAAACGCAGGGTCAGCGCCGCCGCGGCCACGCTCCACTCGGCCCCGGCGACGCGCACCCGGACCGGGGCCACCTGGACGTCGTCGAAGACGTAGGTCGCGGCGACGAACCGCGCGACGTTCGGGGAGGGCGCCAGCAGGATCCGGTGCCCGTCCGGCCGTTCGATCATCACGTCGCTGAACGACCCGAAGGGGGAACCGGGCCAGTGGCCGAGGACGATCCGGGTGCCGGACGAGGTCCCGAGGCCCGCGATCCAGCCGTCGAAGCGCAGCCGGACCCGTCGTGCGGGCACCGCCCTCGGGCGGGCCGGAGCGCGACCGCCGTCGTCCATGCCTCACCTCCCGGCATGCCGAGTACCCGCGGTCAGTAGTTCTGCCACTCGTGCCGCGAGTACTCGAGCACCGCGGGATCCATCAGGGTGCTCGCCCGGACGTCCTGGGGGCGGCGGTCGACCGGGAAGACGGAGGCGGCCGCCAGCACGGCGTCGTCCAGGAACCGCAGCCGAGGGGCGTCCTCGGCCAGCTCCAGCGCGGGCGCCGGCCCCGTGGCGCCGGGGGTGGCGAGGACGAACCCCCAGTTGCCGAAGCTGGGGACGTCCACCTGGTACTCGGTGGTGCGGTACCCGGCCTTCTCGACGGTGGCGGCGATGGACCAGTACGACTTGGGGGCGAAGAACGGGGAGCCGCCCTGCACCACCACCCGGCTGTCGGGTTTCAGCGTGTGCCGGAGCAGGTGGTAGAACTCGACGCTGTAGAGCTTGGCCAGCGCCGCGGTGTCCGGGTCCGGGAAGTCGATGATCACCGCGTCGTGGCGCGGGCCCGCGTCCCGCAGCCAGTTGAAGGCGTCGGCGTGGACGACGTGGACCCGGGGGTCGCCGAACGCGTCCCCGTTGAGCTCGGACAACGGCCCGAAGGTACGGGCGAGCCGGGTCATCGCCGGGTCGAGGTCGACCAGCGTGACCTCCTCGACGTCCTCGTAGCGCAGCACCTCGCGCAGGGCGAGGCCGTCGCCGCCGCCCAGGATCAGCACCGAGGAGCGCTCGCCCGACAGCGCCGGATGCACGAGCGCCTCGTGGTAGCGGTACTCGTCCACGGACGAGAACTGGAGGTCCCCGTTGAGGAACAGCCGGGTGTCCGCACGGCCGGTGAACGCGGTGGACCGGGTGATGACGATGTCCTGGTACGGAGTCGTCTCGGCGTGGATGATCGGGTCCCGGTACAGCTGCTGGCGTGCCGTCACCTCGATGTCGTCGGCCAGTACGTAGACCGTGCCGAGCACGGCGAGCACGGCCGCCGCCCCGGCCAGGAGCGACAGGCGCACGACGCGTCTGGTCTCCCGTCGGAAGATCCACAGCACGACCACGACCCCGGCCACGGCATTGACCGCGCCCACCACCAGGGCCCCCCGGAGCTGCCCGAAGGTGGGCAGGAGCAGCAGCGGGAAGCACAGCCCGCCGACGAGCGCCCCCACGTAGTCCGCGGCGAACATGTCGGCGACCGCGCTGCCCGCCTCCTGCCGTCTGATCCGCTGGAGCAGCGTCATCAGCAGCGGGATCTCCGCCCCGATGAGCAGGCCGACGAGGAACGACACGGCGACCATGGCCGGCATGTAGATGCGCAGCCAGGCGAACGTGACGTACAGGATCAGCACGGACAGGCCGCCGACGAGCGCGAGCGCGCCCTCCAGCAGCGCGAAGGCGCCGACCGCGCGCCGCTGCATCGGCTTGGCTGCCAGGGAGCCGATCCCCATGGCGAAGACCATGACGGAGATGACCACGGAGGTCTGCGTCACGGAGTTGCCGATGAGGTAGCTGCCCAGCGCGGTCAGCGCCAGTTCGTAGACCAGACCGCAGGCGGCACAGACGAACACCGCGAGCAGGAGCAGGAAACGCGCCGCCCGCGAGTAACCCGCGGGCGGAGGTGCGACGGCCGGATCGGCGCGATCCAGGGTGGTACTCACGGTGCCGGATTCAGGAGACCGCTGCGCCGACCATGAAGGCCGTACCGATGTACATGGCCGTCTGGACCCAGGCGGCGGGATGCGCCCGCCCGTCCTGGTCGTCCAGGACGGTGTGGCCGAGGCGCCCCGGGGTCAGCAGCCCGACCACGCACGCGATCAGGGTCATCACGACGACACCGGACAGGCCGTACAGCAGGGTGCTGAACAGGCCGTGTCCGAGGCCCTGTTCGGACTCGCTGGCCCGGATGGACTGGTCGATGACGAGACCGATCGCGACCGTCTGGCCGGCGAGGAGGACGGCAGCTCCCCGGTTGCGCTCGGTCCACACCACATGGACCAGCTTGCCGGGGGTGACGAGGTCGAGGGCGATGAACCCGATCGCCATCACCACGAAACCGACCAGACCGTAGAGCAGGGCAGTGCCTGCGGACTCGAAGATCTCTGCCACGGGGTGCCTTTCGGGGACTTCGGAGGGGTGTGGTGCGGTGGCTTGTGGTGCGTGCGTGCGTGACGGCGGCCGGTGCGGCCCTACTTGCCGGAGCCGGGGCCTCCGCCGCGGAACGAGTCGCTGTCGGGATCCGGCCACACCGAGCCCAGGTGCGTCCGCCAGCGGTGGTAGCCGTTGCGGTAGTCGTCCATCTCGATCCGGCTGCCGCCCCGGTAGGGGCTGACCGCGACGATGTCGTCCCGGTAGCGCAGGAAGACCATGGAGCCGCTGGTCGTGCGGTCCTGGGCCGAGGTGTGCTTGTCTATCTCGCTCGCCACGGTGGTCGCCGGGTCGGTCCGGTCGAGGTACCCCCCGCCGCCCGCCCGGTACTCGTTGCGTATCCAGCTCGACGGAACGGCGTTGCCGCCGGATCCGCCGCCGGATCCGCCGCCGGAACAGGCGGCGAGCGCCGCGGTGGCGAGGATCAGGACGCCGAGGCGTCGGGCGGTCTTCAACGGACCTCCAGCCGGGTGTGCGTCGCCACGATCGTGCGGCTCTGCGGATACGTGTGCCAGGTACGCCAGGTCGGTCCGGTGCCGCGCCATTCGACGGTCAGCGCGGTGACCGCCTCCGGGGAGCCGGGGAAGATCCCGCACAGCGCGTGCGGGTGTGCCTCCGCACGGCCGCGGATCTCGGCCACCCGCGCGCCGAACTCGCTCTCGGGAAGGCGCAGTACGCGGGCGCCGAAGCGGTAGTTCCAGCCGTCCGCCTCGTGCTCCGCCGCCTCCGGCAGGCCCCCCTCGACGCCGGGCAGACAGGCCACGGTCTCCCGGACCGGGCCCGCGAAGACCTGGTGCGAGGCCCCGAGGAGCCTGAGCTGCACGTCGAGTCCCCCTACCGTCAGATCCCGCACCGCGAGCGCGGGGCAGGGGGGATGGCCGAGGGCGAAAGACAACTGGTCGGCGTCGGTGTCGAGATACGGCGTGGCCAGGGCTATGCCGCTCATCCGGCACGGTCCTGGCACTCGCACCACGCGCCCGCGACCGAGCGCGCACACCGCAAACTCAACGAAGATCCCCCGACTTGGACCATGCAGAATGCCGCCGAGTATGACACACGCGGAACAGGCCGCGAGGGGACGGTCGGCCGCAGGGCGTGGTGGCAGACGGACGGACATGGGTCTCGTCCAGGTCGCCGAAGGCGTCACGGGGGGCCGGGGAGGGCCATCCGACGCCGGGCCGCACTGCGGCGGCGTGTCCCGCCCAGTAGGTTGAGGCCATGTACGCGACGAGAGTCTCGGGGCGGGTCGACGCCCCGCGCGCGGAGGTGTACCGGGCGCTCGTGGACGGGCGGGCCGTCGCCCGGTGGCGGGTGCCGGACGGGATGCGCGGCCGGGTGCACGAGTTCGAGGCCCGGGAGGGCGGCCGGTTCCGGGTGTCGCTCACGTACGAGATGCCGGACGGGTCCGGCAAGACGGAGGCGCACACCGACACCTACCACGGTCACTTCGCCCGGCTCGTGCCGGACGAACAGGTGGTGGAGATCCTGGAGTTCGAGACGGCCGATCCGGCCCTGCGCGGTGTCATGACGCTGACCACCACGCTCACCGACGCCGACGGCGGCACCGACGTCCTCGTCGTGCACGAGGGGATCCCCGACGCCGTGCCGGCCGCGGACAACGAGACCGGCACGCGGATGGCGCTGGCGAAGCTCGCCGCGCTCGTTGAGTCGGGCGAGCTTCGCCCTGACTGACGGGCCCGCCGCGGCGGGCCGCCGGTCTCAGCGTGTGCCGGTCCAGTTGTGCGCCACGTCCACCACGACGCGGTCGCTCAGCACGAGCACCCGGAAGGGCAGCCGCGCCCGCAGCCCGAGGCCGATCTGGGTGTCGCCCTCGAAGCTGCCGCCGAACCGGGCGTCCCGGAAGGTGCGGTAGCCGGTGAGGTCCACGCCCGGCAGCGGGCGGCCCGCGCGGGCCGGGTACGTCGGGGCGCCGGTCTCGGGGTCGTACGAGGGTGCGGTGACCCGCACCTCGAGGATCGCGCCGCCGCCCACCGGTATGACGGTGCCCGAACCGTCCTGGTGCAGCCGGTCGACGTAGCCCACCCAGTAGCCGAGCCCGCTGGTGCCGGCGCCGGGGACGTCGACGACCATCCGGTCGTAGCACGCCTGACCGCCGGTCCTGACGTTCGTGACCGACTCGGTCGTTCCGGCGGTACGGGACTCGACCGTGCTGCCCCAGCCGGTCGGGCACGCCGTCGCCGCCGCGCGGGCCGCCGGGGCGGCCTGCGCCGGGGTGACCGCCACCGCGGACGTCGCGCCCACCAGCGCGAGCGTCACCCACACCGTCCCCTTCGTCGTCCTGTTCACAGTCCCTTTTCGCGCCATTGCATCCCCCAACGTCTGCATGTTGCCGATATCTCCTATGACACCCGGGACCCCGGGAAGGTTGCACCCGGCGATCACGCAGTGTCACGCGTCGGCGTCGCGACACGTCCGTGGGCACGCGAAGGCCCCCGAGACGGCCCGCGCGCGTCGTGCGGCGGGCTCCCTCGGGGGCCGGGTCGGCAGGGGTCAGGAGGGGCCGGGCGTGACGCGCCCGCGCCAGCCTCCGCTCTCGCCGCCGCGGTGCTCGATGTACTCCTTGAAACGCCGCATGTCGCCCTTCACCCGCCGGTCGATGACACCGGCCATGTCCGCGGTCTTCTCCGCGACACCCGTGGGCTCGACGTCCATGACCAGTTCGACGCGCGTGTGCGAGTCGTCCAGGCGCTGGAAACGGACGGTGCCCTTCTGGTGGGTGTCACCCGACGTCGTGCGCCAGGTGATCCGCTCGTCGGCGAGCTGGTCGACGATCTCGGTGTCGAACTCCCTGCGTACGCCGCCGATCTTGGTGATCCAGTGGTTGTGGGTGTCGTCGAGCTGCCTGATCTCCTCGACGCCCTCCATGAACCGGGGGAACTCCTCGAACTGCGTCCACTGGTTGTAGGCGGTGTGCAGGGGGACCTCGACCTCGACTGCTTCCTTGACGGTGCTCATGTCCGACCTCCTTGGCGATCGTGTGCGGCAGGCCGCGGGCCTGCCGTGCGGATCTCGGCACGTGCAGCGAGTACCCGATCAGGGCGGGTTAACAGCACCCTCCCGGACATCGCGGCGCGTGCCGGGGTCAGAACGGCATACGGCCACGTGCCCGGCGGCCCGCCGATCCACTGCGGCCGAGCGCCCGGGAGCTGGACTGGAACGGCTTGCTGAACAGTCGCCCCAGCACGCCCGGCGCCTTCGAACCGGCGCGCGATCCGAAGCCGAGGGTGCGCTGAGCGCCGTTCTGCGGATGCCTGGACAGGCGGGGGAGCAGGAATGCGAGGACGGCGAGCACCACGCAGGCGACGACGATGCCGGCGATCATCATGAGGATCTCCCAGGTCACGGTTGTGCGGTCCCCGATCGCGTTCCCCGATCCGTCGTGAACACGCACCATGTCGGGGAGCGCGGGAGTGCGCCCCGGGTGCGCGGGGGCGCGGCGAACCGGCATGTGGCCTGGTGCGTCGCCGTGTACGAGGCTGTGTACCGTGAGCGCTCCGTGCCGCTCGCCGGCTCGCCGCCCGCCGTCGCCGCCCCGGGAAGGAACGACCGAATGATCATCTTCGGCACCAAGGGATACCTGTACCAGCTCGCGATACTGACCCTGCTGTGCGGTCGGTGCGGCAACCCCGCCGCGCACACCCTCAGGAAGCGGGTCACGAAGTTCACCCTGTTCTTCGTCCCGCTGTTCCCGTTCTCGACCAAGTACGCGACCCAGTGCACCTTCTGCGGTGCGGAACAGCCGGTGACCAAGGAGCAGGCGGAGCAGTTGCTCGCGCAGGCCGCGGGCGGTCAGGGAGGGCAGGGCGGTCAGGACGGCCGGCCGAACGGACAGCCGCAGCAGCAGCCTTACCAGTCCTGAAGCCGCGCCGGACCCGGACGCCGTGTCAGGTTCCGGCCGCCTCGCGTGCGATGGCGTCGAAGCGGGCGCCCATCGCCGCGGCCAGGGCGTTGGCGGCCGACAGCGGGCGGACCATGACCATGAGCTCCTCGATCTTCCCGGACTCGTCCACCCGCAGGAAGTCGCAGCCCTGGAGCTGCTTCCCGTCGACCGTCGCGGTGAAGACGAGGGCGTGGTCGCGGGCGCCGGGGGCGCCGATCTCCCGCTCGTAGGTGAAGTCCTGGAAGACCTCGGCGACGTTGCGCAGGATCGCGGCGGTGACGGCCTTGCCGGTGTACGGCTTGAAGACCACGGGGCTGGTGAAGACGACGTCGTCGGCCAACAGGGCCTCCACGGCGTCCATGTCCTTGCGTTCGACCGCCTGACGGAAGGGATGCATCCGGCTCACCTCGGGCACTCGGGTAGTCGACGAGATAGTCAACGAATTGAATAGGTGGCTGCGAGGCTACGGGCGCCGCGCCGCGCTTGTCCAGGGCCCAGCCCTTAGTCAACTCGTTGACTGGTCAAGGCGGTGCTAGCTTGGCGCGATGGCATTGCGCAACGCGGTGATGGCCGCGCTTCTGGAGGGCGAGGCCTCCGGGTACGACCTCGCGAAGGGTTTCGACGCGTCCGTCGCCAATTTCTGGATGGCCACGCCCCAGCAGCTCTACCGGGAGCTGGAACGCATGGAGGCCGAGGGCCTCGTCGCCGCCCGGGTGGTCGAGCAGGAGCGGCGCCCCAACAAGAGGCTCTTCTCCCTGACCGAGGCCGGGCTCGCCGCCGTCCGCGACTACGTCGCCGAGCCCCCCGCCCGGCCGACCGCGATCCGGGACGAACTGCTCGTCAAGGTGCAGTGCGCGGACGTCGGCGACCCGGAGGCCGTGCGTGCGGCGATCACCGGGCGCCGTGAGTGGTCCGCCGCCAAGCTCGCCCGCTACGAACGCACCAGGGAGCGGCTGCTGGACGGGCGCACGGAGGACGAGTACTTCGCGCATGCCGAGCGGATCGGGCCGTATCTCACGCTGCTGCGGGGCATGTCCTTCGAGCGGGAGAACCTGCGCTGGTGCGAGCTGGCGCTGAGGCGGCTGGAGCGGCGCGCGGCGGCCCGCTGAGCCGGGAGGTGGTTCGGCGCCGCCGCGTGGGGAACCCGGCCCCGGCACCTGGTGTCGAGGGCCGACCCGCGCCCGGCCGAGGACGTCGGGCAGGTCCGCGCTCGACCCCGGTGGCGCACTCCCACCGGGACGCGCCCGGCGATGCCTCACGGGCGAGGGAAATCGGGGGCGTGCGGGCCGAACGACCCCGGGCCCGCCGCTGCTTCCCCCGCACACGGCGGCACGGCGGCGGTGGCCGGCGAGGACGTTGGACGGGAAGGGACGGAAGACCGCTGATGAGGATCGGCCTGGCACTACGCGAACTGCACGACGCCGAGGTGGAACTGGTGCGCACCCTGCTGCGTACGGCGGAGCACCACCGGTCCGCCCACGACGTCCACCATCTCGCCCTCGACCTGGCCGCCTGGTCCCGTCGTCATCTGCGCGAACTGGCCGCCGTCGGCGGACGCTACGGCGTCGACCTGGTCCAGGACCAGGAACCCGCGCACGGCCGGCACGCCCAGGAGGGCGAACCGGACGCGGGCCTGCTCCTGCTGCGCGACCTGCGCGAGGTCCACGTCCGGGCGTCGGAGGTCAGCCTCGACTGGGAACTGGTCGCCCAGGCCGCCCAGGCGAGCGCCGACGAAGGGCTGCTGGACCTGGTACGGCAGTGTCACCCCGACACCCTGCGCCAACTGCGCTGGGCGAACGCCCACCTCAAGGACAACGCCCCCCAGGTGCTGGGTGGTCGGTAGCGTTCCGTCCCGGACGAGGGGGGAGCGTGCATGGCGCCGAAGGTGTTCCGCATCGGCGGGCAACTGACCGTGGGACGACTGGGTTTCGGGGCGATGCACCTGGCGACGGAGCCCGCCGCCGAGCGCCGGACCGGCCTCGCGCTGGCCCGCCGGGCGGTCGAACTGGGTGTCACCCTGATCGACACGGCCCACCTCTACGGCGGCGGCGCCAACGAGGAGCTCCTCGCCGAGGCACTGCACCCCTACCCGGAGGACCTGCTCGTCACCACGAAGGTGGGCGTCGCCCGCACCGGCCCCGGTGGGGAGTGGCGCCTGGACGGCCGCCCGGCCGTCCTGCGCGACCAGGTGGACCAGGCCCTGCGCCGGCTGCGCGTCGAGCGGCTGGAACTGCTCCAGCTCCACCGCGTCGACCCGGACACCCCGCTCGCCGAACAACTCGGCGCACTGGGGGAGTTGCAGACCGAGGGCAAGGTCGGCCGGATCGGCCTGTCCGAGATCACCGTCGACCAGCTCGACCAGGCGCGCGCCGTCGTCGACGTCGTCAGTGTGCAGAACCGGTACAGCCTGCTCGACCGCGCGCACGAGCCGGTGCTGCGGGCCTGCGAGGCGGCGGACATCGCGTTCCTGCCCTGGCGCCCCGTGGCGCACGGCACATCGGGCGCGCACACGGAGATCGCCGCGGTGGCGGACGAACTCGGCGCCACACCGACCCAGGTGGCGCTCGCCTGGCTGCTCGCCCACTCACCGGTGATCTGCCCCATCCCCGGCACCGCCCGCGTCGACCACCTGGAGGACAACGTCGCCGCGGCCGGCCTCGAACTGTCCTTCGATCACCGTGCCCGCCTGGACGGCCTGAGCGCACCGGCCTGACCCGGGCGCGCGCACCGGCCTGACCGAGCTGGGCATGCGGGTCCGCCCGAACGCTGGGATCATGAGGGGGCCAGCGCTGCCCCGACCACCTGGCGAGCGACGGTGGTGAGCGCCGTGACGGTGAGGAACGACAACGAACAGGAGCCGACGCCCGCGCGCGTCGATCCCGCGGGGGTGCCGTATCTGCGCACCCGGCTGACCCCGCCCGCGAGGCCCGCCACGTTCTTGTGCCGGGAGCGCCTGACCAGGAGCCTCGACCAGGCCCTCTCCGTGCCGCTGACCATGGTCAACGGAGCGGCCGGCGGCGGCAAGTCTCTTCTGGTCGCCGACTGGGCCGCCGGCCTGCGGCACCCCGTCGCCTGGCTGACCTGTGACGCCGCCGACCGGGCTCCGGGTGTCTTCTGGGCCTACGTATTGGAGGCACTGCACGGCGCCGGCATGCCGGTGACGTCCGAGATCGGCAGCCCCGCGGCGGCCGGACGCGTGGACGGCGGGCTGCTGGCCCGCCTCGCCGCCGGGCTCGCCGCCCGGGACCGCCCCGTGGTGCTCGTCCTGGACGAGTACGACCGCGTGACCACGCCCGACGTCGCGCAGCAGCTGCGCTTCGTCCTCGACCACGCGGACCACGGGCTCCGGCTGGTTCTCGTCACCCGCGCCGAGCCGCTGCTGCCGCTGCACCGGTACCGCGCCTCGGGCCGGATGACGGAGATCCGCAACGCGGATCTCGCCTTCACCCCCGAGGAGGCCGCGCAACTGCTGACGCTGCACGGCATCTCCCTGCCCGCGAGCACCGTGCGGGCGCTGGTGCGGCGCACCCAGGGCTGGGCGGCGGGGCTGCGGCTGTGCGCGCTGGCCGCCGGACAGAGCCCGGACCCCCAGACCTACCTCAAGGAGTTCGAGGCCGGCCGCAGCACCGTGGCCGACTTCCTGCTGGCCGAGGTGCTGGACCAGCAGAGCGCCGAGAGACAGGACCTGCTGCTGCGCGCCGCGGTCCTGGACCGGTTCTGCCCCGACCTGCTGAACGCGTTGACGCTGCGGACCGACGCGGAGGCCCACCTGGCGGCGCTGCACCGCGAGAACGCGTTCCTCCAGCAACTGGGCCACTCCTGGTACTGCCTGCACCCGTTGTTCGCGGAGATCCTCAGGGCTCATCTGCGCGAGCGGGCGCCCGGGCTGGAGCCGGAACTCCGCCGCCGGGCCGCGCGCTGGCTCCGCGGCTCGGGGGCCCTGCCCGAAGCGCTGGCCCAGGGGGCGGCGGCGGGCGACTGGGAGTTCACGGCGCGGGCCCTCGTCGACGACCTGGCGATCGGGCAGCTCTTCACCGGTCTGCGCGCCCAGGACCTCCGCGTCCTGTTCGAGCGCATGCCCCCCACCACGGCGGGCCCGGCCGCCGACCTCGTCCGCGCGGCCCTCGCGCTGGCCCGGCACGACCTCCGGCACGCGCTTGCCGCCCTCGGCAGGGCCCGAGCGGACCTCGCCCGGGACCCCGGCTCCGCCGCGGTCCGGCTCAGCTGTGCCCTGCTGGAAGCGCTGGCCGCGCGGCTGAACGGATCGCCCGACGAGGCGGAGGAGGCGGCACGTGCGGCGGAGGAGGCCAAGGCGGACGTACCCGCGGATCTCCTGGACGCCCACCCGGAGTTCACCGCGCTGCTGCTGACGCACCTGGGCTGCGCGCGGCTGTGGGGCGGCCGGTTCGACGCCGCGCGGGCCGCCCTGGGGGTCGCCGCCGAGTGTCCGGGCGGGGCGTCGACGGCGTTGCCCCGGCTGGAGTCGCTGGGCCACCTCGCACTGATCGACCACCTGACCGGCCGGCCGGGCCTGGCGGAGCGCAGGGCGCGGGCGGCGGCGGCCGAGGCGGAACGGCACGGCCTGCCGCAGGGAGCAGGGTCCGGCATCGGCCGACTGGTCCTGGCGGCCGTCGCCGTCGACCGTGACGAACTGGCCCCGGCCCGGGCGCTGCTCAAAGAGGTGGCCGAACCTCCGGGGTCACGGGACCCGGTGACCGCGGCGGGACGGATCATCGCCGAAGGGCGCCTTCTCCTGGCGCGGGGCGACGCGCGGGCCGCGCTGGAGACGGCGGGCCGCGCCGTCACGGCCGCCGTCCCCTCGCCCTGGGCGCAGGAGCAGATCGCCCTGATCGTCTCGGCGGCCCATCTGGCGCAGAACAGTCCGGACTCGGCCCTGAAGGACCTGCGGAACGGCCCGGGCCACGGGGCGGTGTCCGCCGTGGCGACGGCACGCGCCTGCCTGGCCGCCGGGCGCCTCGACGAGGCCCGGGACCTGATCGACCACCTGCCCGGAGACGACCGTCCGGGTCCGGCGGTGACCGTGCGCGCCACCCTGCTGCGTGCCCAGGCCGCCCACCAGGCGGGGGACCTCGCGACCGCGCGGCGCCTCGTCGCCCGGGCACTGCTGGACGCCCGGCGCGAGCGGCTGCGCAGACCGTTCGCGGAGGCCGGCCCCTGGATCCGCCCGCTGCTGCGCGCCGACCCCTTGCGGGAACTGACGTACGGCTGGCTCACCGACGCCCCCGGCAGCGGCGGCCCCGCCACCCGGCCCACGGCCGAGGAGCCCACGGCGCTCGTCGTCGAGGAACTGAGCGCACGCGAACGCGACGTGCTGCGACGGCTGGCCCGGATGATGTCGACGGAGGAGATCGCCACGGACCTCCAGGTGTCCGTGAACACGGTGAAGACGCACCTGAAGAGCGCCTACCGCAAGCTCGGTGTCAACCGGCGCGGCGAAGCGGTGCGCCGCGCCCGCGCACTGCGGCTCCTGTGAACCCCCGGACGGCTCCCCCCGTCACCGGCCCGCCTCGCCCGCGGCGGGTGAGGCGGCCCGGGGCGCCGATTGCTGCGATGGACCCGTGAAGCACTGGGGTCCTCTGATCGTCCTCGGCACCGCACAGTTCCTGATGGTGCTGGACACGTCCGTGATGAACGTGTCCATCAGCCGGCTGGTCGAGGACTTCGACACCGAGGTCACCGCCATCCAGGCCGTCATCACGCTGTACGCCCTGGTCATGGCCGCCTTCATGGTCGTCGGTGGCAGGCTCGGCGACATCCTCGGCCGCCGGCGGGTCTTCCTCCTCGGGATGGTCGTCTACGGCACCGGATCGGCCGTGACCGCCCTGTCACCCACCCTGGGGGTGCTGGCGCTCGGCTGGTCCGTGATCGAGGGGCTCGGTGCGGCCATGGTGCTGCCGTCCATGGCCGCGCTGGTCGCCGAGTCCTACCGGGGACGCGACCGCCCGGTGGCCTACGGCGTCATCGGCGGCCTGGCGGGTGCCGGGATCGCCGTGGGCCCGCTGCTCGGCGGCTGGGTGACGACGTACCTCACCTGGCGCCTGGTCTTCGCCGGCGAGGTGGTCGTCGTCGTGGCCGTGCTGTGCTGCCACCGGCTGATCGCCGAGACCGCCCCGGGCGGCCCGCGCCCCCGGATGGACCTCGTCGGCGCCACGCTCTCGGCGGCCGGCCTCGGGCTGTGCGTGCTCGGCGTGCTGCAGAGCGGCACCTGGGGATGGGTGGAGCCACGCAATCCCCCGTTCACCCTGCTGGGCTTCGCGCCCACGTTCTTCGTCATCGCGGCCGGAGCGGTCGTGCTGGCCCTCTTCGCCGCCTGGGAGCGGCACCGGGTCGCCCACGGCGACGACCCCCTGGTGCACCTCTCCCTGCTCGGGCGGCCACCGCTGCGGTCGGCCCTGATGGTCCTGCTGAGCCAGAACCTCATCCTGCTCGGCCTGTTCTTCGCGATCCCGCTGTACTTGCAGGTGGTGCAGGGCTTCGACGCCTTCGAGACCGGGCTGCGCCTGCTGCCGGTCTCGGCCACCATGCTCGTGACCTCGCTCGGGGCCGCCCGGCTCGGCCGCAGGCTGGGCGCGCGCAGGGTGGTCCGGCTGGCGCTGGTGACGCTGCTGGTGGCCGTCGTGTGGCTGCTGGCCACCATCGACCCGGTCATCGACGACGCCCAGTTCTTCTGGGCCATGGCCGTCCTGGGCGTCGGCATGGGCCTGCTCGCCTCGCAGCTCGGCAACGCCGTGCAGTCCGGCGCGGGGGAGGGGGAACGCAGCGAGGTCGGAGGGCTGCAGTTCACCGCGCAGAACCTGGGTTCCGCGTTCGGCACGGCCCTCATCGGCTCCCTCCTCGTGGGCGCGCTGGCCCATGCCTTCACGACCCAGGTCGAGGACGACCCCCTCCTGTCGGAACAGGCCCGGCAGGAGACCGGCATCGCCCTGGAGGCCGGGGTCAGCTTCGTCCCCGCCGACGAGGTGCGCTCGGCCGCCGAACGGGCCGGACTTCCCCCGGCCGAGGTCGAGGCGCTCACCAGCTCCTACGCGCAGGCGCAGCTCGGCGGTCTGCGGGTGGCCGTCCTCGCGGTCGGCGGCATCACCCTGGCGAGCTTCCTGGTCACGCGGCATCTGCCGGACGCCGGGACGGCTCGGCGCCGGCCGGGGACGGCGCCGACGGCCGGGGGGACGGATCCGGAACGGAGACCCTGATGGAGACGCCGCGCCGCACCCCCGCCCCGACCAGACGGGCCGCCGAACGGAGGGCGCACGCCGACTACACGGGCGGCGTCTACGGATCGATGCTCGCCGCCTCCGTGGTGGTGGGGGCCGGCACCCTCGGTTCGTTCCCGCTGGTGGAGCTGGCGCTGCTGCTCCTGCTGACGGGGGCGGTGTTCTGGATCGCGCACGTGTACGCCCAGCTGTTCGGGGCCCGCCTGGCGCAGCAGCCGCTGGACCGCCGGGTGCTCGGGCACGTGTGCCGTGACGAGTGGCCGATCCTCAAGGCCGCCGTACCGCCCGCGGCGGCGGTGGCGCTCAGCCCGCTACTGGGTCTGGACGTGCGCGGAGCCGCCTGGCTGGCGCTCGGCGTCGCCGTGGCCGGGCAGGTGGGCTGGTCGGTGGCCGCGGCCCGCCGCACCGGGGCCGGGCCGCGCATGGTGGCCGGCGCCGCGGTCGTGAACCTGGTGATCGGCATGCTGATCGTCGGCTTCAAGCTCGCGGTGACCCACTGACCCCGGGAAACGCGCCAGGTCACCTGTACGGGGTGAGGCCGCGCGGGCCGCGCGGGCGCACGATCGCAGGGTGGCCGCAGATCGGCCCGGACGAAGTCGCCCGCGGGAGAGCAGCCCATGCGCTATGAGATCCGCGTCGACGGGCAGGTGTCGGAGACGCTGACCGCCTCGTTCCCCGAGCTGGAACACGTGGTGATGGCCGGTCAGACGGTCTTCTACGGTCCGGTCGTGGACGAGTCGCACCTGTACGGGCTGCTGGCCCGCTTCCAGGCGCTGGGCCTGACCGTGGTGGAGATGCGCCGGCTGGCGGAGTGACGACCGCCCTCAGACCCCTCAGACGCCCTCAGACGCCCTCGGCCGTGACACGGCCGGACCGGGCGGCCGCCCGCAGCTCCTCGTAGTCGCGCTCGTTGCGGTCCGCGTAGGACTGGGCGAACTCGGTCAGCGCCCGTTCGAAGCGGGCGCTGCCGCCGAGGTACGCGGCGATCGCGACGGGATCCCCGGAGCGCGCGTGGGCACGCGCGAGCGAGCCCCCGCACAGCCCGCCGAAGACCGCCATCAGGCCCGGATCCATGGTCTCCGGGCGGGCGATCCCCTTCCAGTCGCGCAGCTGACGGACGTAGAAGTCCCGCTCACGCCCGTCCAGGCCGACCGTGTGCGTCCACCCGAGGAAGATGTCGCTGGACGTCTGGATGAGCCGCTGCCCGGACACGACCCGACGGCCCTGGTTGTCGTACCGCTCGCCGCCCGTGTGCGGGGCGAGCACCGACTCCTGGGCCTCCTTCGCCTGCAGCAGCAGCGGATCGTCGTCGTCCCGGCCGAGCAGCAGCGCGATCCAGCAGCGGGTGCCGACACTGCCCACCCCCACCACCTTGCGGGCCACGTCCACCAGCCGGTAGCGGCGCAGCAGATGGCGGCGCTCGGAGGACAGCGTGTGGGCGTACGTGTCCAGCAGCGCGCCCAGCTCCTTGGCCTGCGCGTCCTCGCCGGTACCGGGCGCCAGGTCGCGCAGCGGCGTGATGAGCGGCGGGTCGGGTGCGATGCGCCGCCCCTGAGCCGTGGCCCGGGTGAGCTGCTCGAAGGCCTGGAGGTGGGTGCGGGTGCGGGCCTTCGCCGTGGCCCGGTCGGCACGCCGCCGTGCCTCCTTGTCCAACGGGGCGTCCAGCAGCGCGCGCAGGTGACCGAAGTCGTCCTGCGCGTACCAGACGTCGAGGGTCCCCATGCCGGCGAACGTGCGCATCCGCTTGCGGTAGGCGCGGACACAGGCGTGCACCGCGCGGTTCTGCTCCTCGGTGGAGAACCCGTTGGCCCGCCCGGCGATCACGAAGCTCGCCGCCAGGCGTTTCACGTCCCATTCGAACGGACCGGACAGGGTCTCGTCGAAGTCGTTGATGTCGAAGACCAGGTGCCGCTCGGGGGAGGCGAGCAGCCGGAAGTTCAGCAGGTGGGCGTCACCGCACAGCTGCACGGTCAGTCCCGTGCTGGGCAGCGGGCCGAGGTCCGCCGCCATGACGGCCGCCGCTCCCCGGTAGAAGCGGAACGGGGATTCCAGCATTCGTCCGTACCGGACCGGCACCAGCTCCGGGACCCGGGTGGCGGACTGCCGCTCCAGGACCTCGACGGGATCGGGCCGTTGCTGATCCGCCTCGAACCAGCCATGGCAGGACCGCGAGGCGCGGGCGCGTGCCTCTCTGCCGTACGCGGCCCGTTCCGCCACGGTCAGGGGGACGGAGTACGCGGTCGCCACGGTCATCGTCGCTCACCTCCCGCGCCGTCCGGCGCGCCGTTGTGCCGCTGCTTGAGCCCCGCCTGGACCGCGCCCGCGAGCACCCGCGCCGCGACCCCCACCAGCAGCAGTCCGCCGGCCATCTGCAGCATCGCCAGCACACGCCCGGCCTGGGAGCGGGCGGTGATGTCGCCGTACCCCACGGTGGCGAACGTCGTCAGGGCGAAGTACAGGGCGTCCGTCCTCGTCAGCGGCTCGCTGAAGGCGGCCGGGTAGGAGCGGCCCAGCAGGTAGTAGGCGCTCGCGAAGAGCAGCAGGAACAGCGGCACGGTGGCGGCCAGCGCCTCCACCGCCTTCAGCCGCGGATGGGGCGAGCGCATGATCGTGCGCACCTCCCAGGAGAAGACCAGCACGACGGCCAGCAGACCGCACACGAGCCACACGACGGTCTCCGCGTCGACGGTCTGCATCGGAATCAGGAAGTAGGCGCTCACCAGTCCGGCCGTGATGACCGTCCCGCGCGCGAGTGCCATGAGCGCCAGCCGACGGCCGGGACGCGACGGCATGTTCATCTCCGCTCCGTTCCGCCGGGAACCGGTGCCCGCTCCGCAACCACCTCAGCGCCTCGGCGACGCCCGCGGATCACCCGTCATGGGTGACCCGGAGCCCGGCGGCGGGCGCGACGCTGGCCGGGTGGGCACGACAGGCGGGCACCACACATCCCCCGCGCCGGCGGTGCGTACGCGCCCGGCCGGAACGCCCGAGGAGGAGCCATGACCGATTCGCCTGATCCGGGACCCCGGCCCGGCCGCCACGCCGAGGCGCCCTTCGCCCCGGGAGGCGATCCCGCGGACCTGCTGGGGAGCCTCGGCGGCTCGTGGACGTGGCTCCTCGGCTCGGCGCTGGTCACGCTGGTGCCGGGCGTCGTCCTCCTGGTCTGGCCGGACGGCACACTGCACGTCCTGGCGGTCGTCGTCGGGCTGTACCTGCTGGTGGCCGGATGCTTCCGGTTCGTCGCCGTCTTCGCCCAGCAGCACGGCGAGAGGCTGCCCGGGCTGCTGCTCGCCGTGCTGTACGTGCTGGCGGGGGTGCTGTGCCTGAGGAATCCGCTGCAGACGATCGCCGCGCTGTCCCTGATCGTCGGGATCGTCTGGCTCGTCACCGGCATGCTCACCGCCTACGCGGCCCTCGCCGTCAAGGCCCTGCCCCACCGCGGTGTCCTCTTCGGCGCGGGCGCGCTCGGCGTCGTGGCCGGGGTCGTCGTACTGGCCCTGCCCACCGAGTCCGCCGTCGCGCTGACCCGGCTGCTCGGCCTGTGGCTGGTGCTGCTCGGCCTGGTCGAGGTGGCGGTCGCCTTCGCCTGGCGGGCCGCGCTGCGCAGAGCGGCCGCGGACCAAGGCGCCGGCACGTCGACGAAGGCGTGAGGAGGAGACCCCATGGCCCAGCCCCCCGCACCTCCTCCACCCTCCGGCGGCGACGCGGAGAACCGGGTCACCCTGACCGCCGACGAGCAGGCCGAGTACCACCGGCTCCGCCGCGCCGCGGCCGTGCACCACCGCAAGGCCCGCTACGCCGGCGCGTCGCTGCTGCTCCTGATCGCCCTCCTGCTCTCCCCCCTCGCCGTCGTCGCCACCTGGCTGGACGAGGAGGTCGCCGACACCGACCGCTACGTCCAGACCGTCGCGCCGCTCGGCTCCGACCCGGCGGTCCAGTCGGCGGTCACCGACCGGCTCACCGACCGGGTCGTCGCCGAGGTCGACGTCGACGCCGTCACGAAGTGGCTGGGCGAGGCGCTCACGGACGCCGGGGCACCGCCCGCCGTCGTCGACCGGACCGGGGCGCTCGCCGGGCCGCTCCGCGCCGCCGTGACCAGCGCCGTGCACAGCGTAGTGAACCGGGTGGTCACCAGCGAGGTCTTCGAGCAGGCGTGGGTAGCCGCCAACCGGCGCGCCCACACGGCGGTGGTGAACGTCCTCACCGGCAGCCAGAGCGGGGCCGTGCGCGCCGAGCAGGACAAGGTCGTCCTGGACCTCGGGACCGTCGTCGACGAGGTCAAGAAGCGGCTCGTCGACGCGGGCTTCGAGCGGGCCTCGGCCATTCCCGCTCCGGACCGGCAGATCACCCTGTTCGAGAGCGACAAACTCTCCGAGGCGCAGGCCGGCATGCGCCTGCTGGACGTGATGGGCCTCTGGCTGCCCGTGCTGACCGTCGTGCTGGCCGCCCTCGCCGTGTGGACCGCCCCGGCACACCGCGCGATGCTGCTGGTCACGGCCGTGGGCGTGGGGCTCATGATGGTGCTGCTGCTGATCGCCCTGGCCGTCATGCGCAGGGTCTACCTGGATGCCGTACCCCCCTCGACACTGCCCCCCGACGCCGCCCAGGCGATCTACGACACCTTCGTGCGCTTCCTGCGCGACAGCACGCGCACCCTGCTCGTGGTCGCCGTGATCACCGCGCTCGCCGCCTATCTCCACGGCCCGGGGCGCGCCGCCCGCGGGGTGCGCCGCATGGTGGCGCGCGCCACCACCGCGAGCGGTCACGCGCTGCGGCGCCGGGGGCTGCGCACCGGCGGCGCCGGGCAGTGGCTGGAGACCCACCGCTCGTGGACGACCGGCATCGTCATCGCGGGCGGTGTCCTGGCCCTCGTGCTCTGGAACTACCCGACGGTCGGAGCCGTGGCCCTGGTCGTCGGCCTGGTCCTCCTGGTCCTGCTCGTCCTCGCGGTGCTCGCGGCGGCCGGCGGGCCCGGGCGGACCGCGACCCGCGCGCCCTGACTCCCGCGCGGGCCCCCGGCTCACCCCGCCGGGGTGAGGCCGCCGCGCGCGGTCACGCGCAGTCTGGATCGGCGGGCGACGCCCGTCGTGCCCTGCTCCGAACGGAGACGACCGATGAGCACTCAGATCTACCTCGCCTACGACTATCCGCTGCTGAGCATGTTCTGGACCCTGCTCTGGTTCTTCCTGTGGATCATGTGGTTCATCCTGCTGTTCCGCGTGATCGGCGACATCTTCCGCGACGACGGCCTCAGCGGCTGGGGCAAGACCGGCTGGCTGGTGCTCGTCATCCTGCTGCCGTTCCTCGGCGTGTTCATCTACCTCATCGCCCGCGGCAAGGAGATGGGCGGCAGGGAGATCAAGCACGCCCGGGCGCAGCAGCAGGCATTCGACTCCTACATCCGGGACACCGCGGGCGGCGGCGGCCGTCGCAGCAGCGTCGACGAGCTCGCCAAGCTGTCCGAGATCCGCTCCCGCGGCGACATCTCCGACGAGGAGTTCCGCCGCGCCAAGGAGCTCGTCCTGGCCGACTACGGGCCGCCCGCCGGCACCGCGACCGGCACCGGCACCGAAGCACGGCACTGAGAGCACGAAACGACAGGAAGACGAGGCAGAACATGGCCGCACCACACACGCCGGGCGCACACACCCCGGGCACGCACACGGCACGGCACGAGTGGGCCGCGGGGCTGATGGTCTTCGGCGCCATCCTGCTCCTGCTCTCCGGCATACTCGCCGTCTTCCGCGGCATCATGGCGATCGCCCAGGACGACGTCTTCGCCGTCACACCGAGCTACGTCTTCCGGTTCGACCTCACCGGCTGGGGCTGGATCCACCTCCTGCTCGGAGTGGTCGCCGTGGCCGTCAGCGTCGGACTGTTCCAGGCGGCGACATGGGCGCGGGTCGCGGGCGTGGTGATCGCCGGGCTCATCGTCCTCGCCAACTTCCTCTCGCTGCCGTACTCCCCGGTGTGGTCGGTCCTGATGATCGCGTTCTCCGGGTTCGTCATCTGGGCGCTGTGCGTCGCCCGCAAGGAGGACCTCACCGGCTCGGCGTCCGGCCGCCGCGGTTGACGCGGCCCGCAAGGCGCACGGGAGGGGGCGGACGGCGCAGAGACCGGAGCAGGTGGCGGGCACGTGTGCGCCCTGTTGTGGCGTTCCGCCCTGCGCCTACAGTGTGGCGCCCCGGTCCGCGCCGGGTGTTCGGCACGCGTGGCCCCCGCAGCACCGGCCGCCGCCGACCGCCCGCGCGACCGGGTTCACCCCGTGAGTTCGCTCGGACCGCGCGACCGAGTGTGGCGCGGCACCCGCGCGCGTCGAGAACCACTGGAGGCCGCCGTGTCCCGCCCGTGCATCGCCCTGATCACCGACCCCACCTCGCCCGAGGGCTGCGCCGAGTACCTCACCCGCGCGGTGGAACTCCTCACCGGCGCCGCCCCGGTGCCCATCGACTCCCGGCACTTCGCGACCGGCGGCACCGGACGCGGCCTCCCGGCCGGGGACGGCTTACGGCTGCACGTCCCCGCCGAGCAGCTCGACCTCGTGCCCGACATCATCGTGCTCTACGAGATCCCCCCGCACCGCCGCCGCGAACTGGTCGCCTTCCAGCGCCTGCTCGAGCACCACGACGTGGTGACCCTCGGTACCGGCGTCGCCGCATGGCGGACCGCCACCGAGAAGGACCTCACCGTGGAGCGCTTCCGGCGGGACGGCATCGCCCACATGGAGACCGTGGTGCTCTCCCGGCCCGGCGTGACCGAGGCGCTGGCCGCCTTCGACAAGCTCGGCCGGGACACCTGGGCCAGGCCCGTCGTCGGCACCGGCGGCGGCGACACCTTCCACCTCACCACGGAGGACGGGGTGGAGCGGGCCACCGCCTTCTACGCCGACCGCGGCACCGACTGGCTGCTGTCGCGGGACGCGGGCAACGTCACCACCGACGGCTCCCGCCACCAGTTCCGCGTCTTCGTCCTCGGCGGCCGCGTCATCCACGCCCGCGAGCACCTCCAGCCCGAGCCCGACATCCCCTGCAACACCTGCCAGGGCGCCACCGCCGTCCCCATCGCCCCCGCCGACCTCCCGCCACGCCTCGCCCAGCTCGCCGTGGCGGCCACCGCGTCGGTCGGACTGCCCTTCGCCGGGGTCGACCTCGCCATCGAGAACGGCGGGGTCGTCTTCGAGGTGAACGTCCAGCCCGCCTTCGTCGACGGCGAGCTCGAGACGGCGGCCGTGCCGTACGTCGAGGCCCATCTGAACGCCCTGGCGGCGGCCCGCAGGTCGCGTCCGGCACGGCGGCTGCCCGCGTGAGATCCTCACGCCTGGGTTACGAAGTGTCCAACCACTGGTATCCGTCGGGTGATGCGGTGACGATGGAGACATGACTCTGGCCCAGCGCGCCCTGGAGCAACTGGAAGCCTGGCCCGACCTCACGGCGGGACAGGCCAGTTGCGGCACCGGGCGGGCAGTTCGCTCCACCCGCAGCGAGATCGCCCACTTCCACACGGACCACGACGTGGACCTCAACCTCACGAGCCGGGCCGTCGGGCGGTTCGCCCAGGACCTCACCGTCTCCTCGGCGATCCGGCTGGTGCCCGGCTCCCGCTGGGTGACCGTCCACCTCGACTGCGACACGGACGTCGACCTGCTGCTGAGCCTCGTCAGCGTCGCCCTGCACGCCCAGGACCAGCCCCCGGGCGAGCCCGCCCCGTCCGCCGGGTGCAACTTCCACCGGGTCACGGTCCTGCGCCGCGACCCGGCCGGCGTGGCGCAGCCGGCTCCCTAGGGGCGGGCCCTTCCGCGGTTCCCCCTCGTCACCGGCGTGGGCCGCGCCCCTGGGCGGCGCGTCGGGGAGAGACTGCTTCCGCACGGTGCCGAGACAGCCGTAACGGATCTCGGCGAGCCGCCCGCTGCGGGAGGAGCACCGAGGTGACCGGCTGGACCTGGGAGTACGAGGGCTACGAACCGGCCGACGAGCGGCTGCGCGAGTCGCTGTGCACACTCGGCAACGGCTACTTCGCCACCCGCGGCGCGCTCCCCGAGTGCTCCGCGGACGATGTGCACTACCCGGGGACGTATGTGGCCGGCTGCTACAACCGGCTCAGCTCCGACGTGGCCGGACGCAGGGTCGAGAACGAGGACATGGTCAACCTGCCCAACTGGCTGCAACTGCGCTTCCGGCTGCGCGGCCGGCCCTGGCTCACCCCGGACACCGCCACCGTCCTCGAACACCGCCTGATGCTGCACCTGTCCTCCGGAGTCCTGGAGCGGCTGACCCGTTTCGGACTCGGCAACGGGCGGGCCCTGACGGTGCGCCAGCAGCGGCTGGTGCACATGGGCGACCCCCATCTCGCGGCGCTGCGCACCGAGTTCACCGCCGACGGCTTCTCCGGCGAACTGCACGTCGAGGCCGGCCTCGACGGCGGCGTGCGCAACGCCGGGGTCGCCCGCTACCGGGACCTGGACGGCCGGCACCTCACCCACGAGCACGCGGGCACCGCCGAGCACGACACGGTGTGGCTGCGCTGCCGCACCCGCACCTCCGACATCCGCGTCGGCATGGCCTCCCGGCTCGCCGCCGACGCGCCCGTCACCGTCCGGCACGCCCGTCCGCGCACCACCCAGCGGATCCGGCTGCACCTGGTGTCCGGCCGCACCGCCACCGTCGACAAGACCGTCGCCCTGCACACCTCGCGCGACCCGGCGATCAGCGACCCGCTGCACGCCGCCGTGGCCCGGGTCGGCCGCGCCCCCGGCTTCGACGAGCTGCTGCGCGGCCACCGCACCGCCTGGGCCCAGCTGTGGCGCCGCGCCGACCTCGACGTGGCCGGCGAGGCCGGTAGCGTCCTGCGCCTGCACCTGTTCCATGTGCTGCAGACGCTCTCCCCGCACACCGCCGACCTCGACGTCGGCGTTCCCGCGCGCGGGCTGCACGGCGAGGCCTACCGCGGCCATGTCTTCTGGGACGAGCTCTTCGTGCTGCCCTTCCTCAACGTGCACTTCCCCGAGGTCTCCCGGGCCCTGCTGCGCTACCGCCACCGCCGGCTCGAACAGGCCTGCACCGCCGCTCTGCACGCCGGCCGCCAGGGCGCGATGTACCCCTGGCAGAGCGGCAGCGACGGCCGTGAGGAGGCCCAGCAGCTGCACCTCAACCCGCGCTCCGGGCGCTGGCTCGCGGACCACTCCCACCTCCAGCACCATGTCGGCTCGGCGATCGCGTACAACGTGTGGCAGTACTGCGAGACCAGCGGCGACATCGAGTTCCGGCAGACCTGGGCCGCCGAGATGCTGCTCCAGATCGCCCGCTTCTGGGCCGACGCGGCACGCTACGACAAGGCCCTCGGCCGGTACCGCATCCGGGGCGTCGTCGGACCCGACGAGTACCACGACGCCTACCCCGGCGCCGAGAAGCCCGGCCTGGACGACAACGCCTACACCAACGTCACCGCCTCCTGGGTGCTCACCCGCACGCTGGAGCTGCTGGGCGGCCTGCCCGAGCCGCGGCGCCGCGAACTCGCCGAGCGCACCGGCCTCGACGACGGCGAACTCGACCGGTGGGAGGAGGTCTCCCGCGCCCTGCACGTGCCCTTCCACGAGGGCGTGATCAGCCAGTTCGAGGGTTTCGGCGCCCTCGCCGAGCTCGACTGGCACCGGTACCGCACGGAGTACGGCGACATCCGCCGGCTGGACCGGATCCTGGAGGCGGAGGGCGACACGGTCAACCGCTACCAGGCCTCCAAGCAGGCCGACGTGCTGATGCTCGGCTACCTCTTCTCACCGGCCGAACTGCGCGGCCTGTTCACCCGGTTGGGGCTGCGGCTCGACGAGGAGACCTGGCAGCGCACCGTCGACTACTACCTCCACCGCACCAGCCACGGCTCCACCCTCAGCGGTCTGGTGCACGGCTGGATCCTCGCCCGGGCCCGGCGGGCCGAGGCATGGCAGTTCGTGCAGGAGGCCCTGCGCGGCGACATCGCCGACGTGCAGGGAGGCACCACCGGCGAGGGCATCCACCTCGGCGCCATGGCCGGCACCCTCGACCTCGTCCAGCGCGGCCTGACCGGCCTGGAGACCCGCGAGGGCGCCCTGTGGCTGGACCCGGTGCCGCTGCCGGAGCTGTCGTCCTACGGCTTCTCGCTGCGCTACCAGGGCAACTGGGGCGTCCGGCTGCGCCTGCGCCACGGCCGCCTGGAGGTCACCGTGCCCTCGTCCGACGCCACCCCCGTCGACGTACGCCTGCCGGACCGGGCCGTGCGCCTGATGCCGGGGGAGACGGGGCAACTGGTGCTGCCGGAGTGAGCGCGGCGAGGCGACCACCGCCATGTGGCACCCCCGGCCCCGCGGGGTACCCGGCCGCGCGCGACGCGACCGAGGAGTGGCACCTTCGGGAACGACAGTCCGAGCGGGGCACCGATCACCGCACCGACAGGGAAGTTGACGCATGACCGACACACTCACCGTGAGCGTCCTGGGCACCGGCATCATGGGCGCCGCCATGGCCCGCAACATCGCCGGGGCGGGACACACCCTCCGCGCCTGGAACCGCAGCCGCGCCAAGGCCGAACCGCTCGCCGCCGTCGGCGCGCACGTCGCCGACAGCCCCGCGGAAGCCGTCGAGGGCGCCGACGTCGTCCTGACCATCCTGTACGACGGGGACACCGCCCTGGACGTGATGCGTCAGGCCGCCCCCGCCCTGCGCCCCGGCACCGCATGGTCGCAGTCGACGACCGCGGGCCTGGAGTCCGTCACCGAACTCGCCGCCTTCGCCCGGGAGCACGGCCTGGTCTTCTACGACGCACCCGTCCTCGGCACCCGCCAGCCCGCCGAGGACGGAAAGCTCCTGGTGCTCGCCGCCGGACCCGTCGACGGCCGGGCGGCGGTCACCCCCGTCTTCGACGCCGTCGGCGCCCGCACCGTGTGGACCGGCGACGACGGCGCCGCCGGCACCGCGACCCGGCTGAAGCTGGTCGCCAACAGCTGGGTCCTGGCCGCGACCAACGCGGCCGGCGAGACGCTCGCCCTCGCCAAGGCGCTGGGGGTGGACCCGCAGCACTTCTTCGACGCCATCGCGGGCGGTCCGCTCGACATGGGCTACCTGCGGGTCAAGAGCGGCATGATCCTCGACGGGCGGCTGTCCCCGCCCCAGTTCGCGGTGACCACGGCGGCCAAGGACGCCCGTCTGATCGTCGAGGCGGGGGAGCGCAGCGGTGTGCGGCTCGACGTCGCCGCCGCCGGTGCGCGGCGGCTGGCCCGCGCCGCCGAGCAGGGCCACGGCGACGAGGACATGGCCGCCGCCTACTTCGCCAGCTTCGACGAGGCACCGCCCGCCTGACCCCCCGAACGATCACCCCAGTCCGATCCCGTCCCCCGCGACCGAGGAGAGAGAAGACCTGATGTCGAAGCCGCCGCTGCCGCCCGAGGCCGAGGCCCTGCTGGCCCGTGCCAACCCCTGTGTCATGGCCACCTTGCGCTCCGACGGCACCCCCGTCTCCACGCCCACCTGGTACCTGTGGGAGGACGGGCGGGTGCTGATCAACCTGGACGAGGGCCGGGTCCGGCTGAAGCACCTGCGGCGCGATCCGCGCGTCACGCTCACCGTCCTGGACGCGGACGACTGGTACACCCACGTCACCCTCGTCGGGCGCGTCACCGAGATGCACGAGGACGAGGGGCTGGCCGACATCGACCGGCTGTCCCGGCACTACAACGGCAGGGCCTATCCGGACCGGGTGCGCGGCCGGGTCAGCGCCTGGATCGCGGTCGAGCGCTGGCACGGCTGGGGCGCCCTGAAGGACAGCGACCAGGCCACCACCTGAGCCGGGTCGGCGTAGGCTCCCAGACATGCGGATCTCCGTCTCCTCGGACATGGACGAACCCGTCGCCCGGCTGCTCGTCACGGAGCTGCAGGACCGTGGCCACGAGGTGCTCACCCACGGCGCGCTGCGCCCGGGCGACGACCCCCAGTGGGCGGCGTGCTCGTCGGCGGCCGCCCGCGACGTGGCCGACGGGACGTCGGCGATGGCCGTGGTGTGCTGCTGGACCGGCACCGGCGCGTCCATCGCGGCGAACAAGGTGCCGGGCGTCCGTGCCGCCCTGTGCGCGGACGCCTACTCGGCCGACGGGGCCCGCCGCTGGAACGACGCCAACGTGCTGGCGCTGAGTCTGCGGCTGACCTCCGGGCCGGTCCTGAAGGAGATCCTCGACGCCTGGTTCGCCGGGGAGCGCAGCGAGGACGCGGAGGACCGGGGGAACGTCACCCGTATCGAACAGCTGGACGACATCCGGGCCATGCCCTGACACGCGTCGGCGGCCGCGAGACCGAAGCCTCGCGGCCGCCTGCACCCTTCTCCCACGGCGGCCCGCTCGCCGCCGCGGCGGTCAGTGCGCGCCGAGCCCGCCGCCGCCGAACGAGCCGGTCGTGCCCCTGCCCCAGCGGGGCCGGTCCGTGGACGTACTGGGCCTGGTCTGCATGTTGGTCAGCTCGTACGGGGTGAGCGGGCGGCCGCCCTTGGGTATCACGGGCACGTCCTCGGGCTCCCGCATCTGCCGGACCTCGTGGACGGCTCCCTCCGGCGGCAGGTGCGGCTGCTCCTCGGGGCGCGGACGCGGAGGTTCGTTGAACTTGATCCGGTTGCCGAGCCAGAAACTTCCCGCCAGCACGCCGACGACGGCGATGGCGACCACGAACAGGACGAGGCTGAGCAGTCCACTCGGCGCTGCCAGCTGCATGGGGGCAGTGTTCATATCGCATGAATACCCTCAAATCGGACAGCGAACCGGGCCGCCGGGAACCCCCGCCCGCGTACGGGTTTGGCGGAGCGTCCCAGGGCTACCCGCGCGGTGTGACTACGACTTCGCAGCAGGACGTCTTCCGCTTCCTGGAGGACCGCTTCGCCTGTGCGCAGGCGTGCACGGACTGTGCCCGCGCGTGTGCGCTGCGCGCGAGCCTGGTGGACCCGGACGGCACCGAGGACCAGGAACTCCTGCGCCGCAAGGGGATCATGTGCGCGGAGATCTGTGACGCGACGTGCCGGATGCTGTCCGAGCAGACCCTCATGGACGAGGACGGACTGCGGATCCAGCTGGAGTGGTGCCGCACCGTGTGCCTGGAGGCGGCGCACGTCTTCGACGGCCATCCCGCCGCCGAGGGGGCCGCGGAGGCGTGCCGCGCCTGCGCCCGCGCGTGCACGGAGTTCCTGGGCGCGCTGGGCTGACCCGCGGCCCGGCCGGCGCTACTTCCCGCACCGCCGCCATTCCCAATTTCTGGAACACGTTCTACGGTGTGCGCCGTCAGGCAGGACCGGCCCTGGGGAGCCTGGAGGCGCCGTGCACCTCGAATACACGCCCGACCAGCAGCGGTTGCGCACCGAACTGCGCGCCTACTTCGCCGAACTGGTGCCGGACGACGCGCATGTGCGGCACGCCGATGCCGCCGCGCAGAAGCGCTTCTACCGCGACACCATCCGCAGGCTCGGCGCCGACGGCCGCCTCGGCGTGGGCTGGCCCGAGGAGTACGGCGGGCGCGGGCTCACCGCCATGGAGCAGTTCATCTTCTTCGACGAGGCCGCCCAGGCCGGCGTACCGCTCCCGCTGATGGCCCTGAACACGGTCGGGCCGACGATCATGCAGTACGGCACCGAGGAGCAGAAGGCGTACTTCCTGCCGAAGATCCTCGCCGGCGAGATCGACTTCGCGATCGGCTACAGCGAGCCCGACGCGGGCACCGACCTCGCCGCCCTCAAGACCCGCGCGGTGCGCGAGGGCGACGAGTACGTGGTCAACGGTCACAAGATCTGGACCACCAACGGCGACACCGCCGACTGGGTCTGGCTGGCCGTGCGCACCGATCCGCAGGCCCCGCCGCACCGGGGCATCACCATGCTCCTCGTGCCGACCGCCGACCCCGGCTACTCCTGCACCCTCATCAACACCCTCGCCGGCCACGACACCACGGCCAGCTACTACGAGAACATCCGCGTCCCCGTCTCCCGCCGGGTCGGCGAGGAGAACCAGGGCTGGCGGCTGATCACCAACCAGCTCAACCACGAACGCGTCACCCTCGCCGCGCACGGCACCATGGCGATCCGCGCCCTGCACGACGTGCGGCGCTGGGCGAGCCGCACCAAGCTGACCGACGGCCGCCGCGTCATCGACCTGCCCTGGGTGCGTCACCGGCTCGCCCGGACCCACGCCCGCCTGGAGGCTCTGAAGCTCCTCAACTGGCAGATGGTCGGCGCCGTCCAGAACGGCACACTCACCCCGCAGGACGCCTCCGCCGTCAAGGTCTACGGCTCCGAGGCGCGCCGCGACGCCTATGCCTGGCTCATGGAAGTCGTGGGCGCGACCGGCGCCTTGCAGGAGGGCTCCGCCGGCGCGGTGCTGCACGGCGAACTGGAGCGCGGCTACCGCTCCGCGGTGATCTTCACCTTCGGGGGCGGCAACAACGAGATCCAGCGCGAGATCATCTCGTGGATCGGCCTGGGCATGCCCCGGGTGCGCCGGTGACCGCTGCCGCCCGGGCCGACGCCCTCAGCCGACGAACTGCTGTCCGCCGTCGATGTCGTAGGTCGCCCCGGTGAGCGCCGTGTTGGTCATGAGGTGAACGGCGAGCGCCGCGACGTCGGCCGGTACGACGACGCGGCCGATCGGCAACCGGGCGCGCAGTTCTTCGCGGCGGGCGTCGAGCCCCTCGCCGAGGAGCCTGGCCGACAGCGGTGTGTCCACGAAGCCGGCGGCGATCAGGTTGACCCGGACCGGCGCGAGTTCGAGCGCGAGGCCGGCCGTCAGGGCGGGCAGCGCCGCGGTGACCGCCGGCGCGACGCCGAGGCCCGCCCGGATCCGCCGGGCGCCCGTGCCGCCCAGGAGCACCAGGGTGCCGCCCGGTCGCACCGCCCCGGCGGCGTGGCGCGCGACCCCGAGGGCGAGCAGCATGTGCCCCGTGATCGCCTCGCGCGCCTCCTGGTCGTCCAGCTCCAGCAGACTGCCGTAGGTGGGATGTCCCGCCGTGACCATCACATGGTCGACCGGACGAGGCAGGTGCTCGAAGAACCGCCGCAGCTGGGCCGGATCGCCCGCGTCGAAGGCGCTGGTGTCACGCGCCCCGACCTCTTCGGCCGCCGCGCGCAGCCGTTCGGGATCGCGGCCGGTGAGAATCACCGCCGCCCCCTCGGCGCGGGCGTGCGCGGCGGTCGCCAGCCCGATGCCCGCGCTCCCGCCGATCACCACGACGGTCTGTCCCGCAAGGGCCGGCTCCCGCGGGTCGTGAGGGGCCGTCGGCTCGTCGCTCATGCGTCCTCCTGTGCCGAGGCGGCCGAGGCCGGCCGGCGCTCACCCTTCGAGCGGTTGCGACAGGGCCTGCTTGACCTGTCTGGACCGCTCGTCGGCCAGCACCTCGACCCGGTCGTCCGCGAGGGCGTCCAGGGTCTGTTTCGCGACGTCCGCCGTGCTGATCTTCGGCGCGTCCGTGAAGGAGCTCAGTTCCGTCTCCACGAAACCGGCATGGACCCCGATCACCAGGGTCCCCTGCTCGCGCAGCCCCTCCCGCAACGCGCCCGTCAGCGACCACTGCGCCGCCTTGGACGCCGCGTACCCGGGGTACTGCGGCCGGGAGGCCCAGGAGGCGGCGGAGAGCATGTTCACCAGTGCCCCGCCGCCGTTGCGGCCGAGGACGGGCGCGAAGGCGCGGGAGACGACCCAGGTGCCGAAGTAGTTGGTCTCCATCGCCTCGCGGGCGCCGTCGAGGGACCCTGTGAGCAGCTCGGTGCTGAAGCCGCCGACCCCGGCGTTGTTGATCACGATGGTGACGTCGCCCGCGACGTCCGCCGCCGCCGCGACCTCCTCGGGCCGGGTGACGTCCAGGCGCAACGGGATGACGCCCTCGTCCGCCACGCTCGCGGGGTCGCGGGCACCGGCATATACCTTGGCCGCTCCGCGGTCGATCAGCGCGCGGGTGAACTCGCGGCCGATGCCGCGATTGGCGCCCGTGACCAGGGCGACCGATCCTGCGATCTCCATCGCGCTTCCTTCCTGCCGGCGCCTGCCGGGCGCGGCGGGCGAACGGGGAAAGCGATGCACGTTCCCTCCCCTGCCAGCCTGCACCGGATGGCGCGCCTTTGCATGTGGCGAGCCACGGCGAGGGCGGCGCGGGGAGAGGTGCGGGGAGGGGTGCACGGCGAAATGCGCGGAGAATGGGGGAGACGGGCGCGGGACACGGACTCGGGCGAGGTGAGCTCGTTGGCAGCACGGAGTTCGGTGGCGTCGCCGGGCGCGGGTGATCCGGGGCTGTTCACCCCCGCCTCCGTGACCTGGCAGCTGCACAGCGACCCCATGATGTGGATCGCCGGGATCCGCGCGCTCCACCTCCAGGCCCTGCACCCGCGCGCGGTGCGCGGCGTCCTGCAGAACAGCGACTTCCGGCGCGACGCCTGGGGCCGCCTGCTGCGCACCGCGAACTTCGTCGGCACCACGACGTACGGGACCACCGACGCCGCCGAGCGCGCGGGCGCCCGCGTCCGGAAGATCCACCGCATGCTGCGGGCCACCGACCCGGAGACCGGCGAGCGGTACCCGGTGGACGAGCCCGGCCTGCTGCTGTGGGTGCACTGCGCCGAGATCGACTCCTATCTGCACGTGCTGCGCCGCTCCGGCCACCCGCTCACCGACACCCAGGCCGACCGCTACGTACGCGAACAGCGGGTCGGCGCCCGCCTCGTGGGCCTCGACCCCGGCACCGTGCCGGCCGACCGGGCCGCGCTGGCCGCCTACTTCGCCGAGGTACGGCCCCGACTCGCCGCCGGCCCCGAGGCCAGGGACGTCGACGACTTCCTACGCCGGCCTCCGGTACCCGCCGCGCTGGTGCCCCTGCGAGAGCTGCTGTGGAGCCGGGTGGCCGGCCTCGCCTACGACGCCCTGCCCTCCTACGCCCACGAGTTGTACGGCCGTCCCGCCCCGCCCCCCGACGTCGTCACCCGGCGACTGCGCCGCACCGGCGCCCTGCTGCGAGCCGTCCCCGCACATGTGCGATGGCAACTTCCGCCCCGGCACATCCTACGCGCCATGGCCCGACTGGGCCCGGACGCCCGCCCCGGGTCGTACCCACCCGAACCGTAGGTGGCCATACTGGTCCTGCCAGGGGAGGGCGGGCTCACAGCGACGGGGGCGACAGCAGGCGATGGGGGAGACCACGCTGATCCAGGGCCGTTACCGGCTGCTGGATCCGATCGGGCGCGGCGGCATGGGCGAGGTGTGGCGGGCACGCGACGAGTCGCTCGGCCGGCACGTCGCCGTGAAGTGCCTCAAACCCCTCGGCCCGCTGCACGACCAGGCATTCACCCGCGTGCTGCGGGAGAGATTCCGCCGTGAGGCCCGGGTCGCCGCCGCGCTCCAGCACCGCGGGGTCACCGTCGTCCACGACTTCGGCGAGTCCGACGGACTTCTGTACCTGGTGATGGAGTTGCTCCAGGGGCGCAACCTCAGCCAGGTCCTGGAGGACAACGAGCGCCGCCCGCTGCCGGTCCCGGACATCGTCGACATCGCCGAGCAGGTCTCCGCGGCCCTCGCCTACACCCACCGGCAGGGCATCGTGCACCGGGACCTGAAGCCCGCCAACATGGTGCGGCTGACCGACGGCACGGTGAAGATATGCGACTTCGGCATCGCCCGCCCCGGCGCCGACATGGGCGTCACCTCCCGGCTGACCGGTACCGGCGTCGCCATGGGCACCCCGCACTACATGTCCCCCGAGCAGATCGGCGGTGACGAGGTGGACCAGCGCAGCGACCTGTACTCGCTCGGCTGCGTGCTGTACGAACTCGCCACCGGGGTACCGCCGTTCGACCTGGGCGACGCGTGGGCGATCCTCGTCGGCCACCGCGACACCCCGCCCGAACCGCCGACCAGCCACCGCGCGGACCTGCCGGCCCCCCTGGAGCAGATCATCCTGGACCTGCTCGCCAAACGGCCGGAGCACCGGCCGGGCGACGCCGCCGAGCTCGGCCGCCGCATCGGCGCGGCCCGGACCGTCCCCGCGTACGTCCCGACCGTGCTCGCCGTCGCGCCTCCCGCCCGCGAGGCACGGCTGCCGGCCTGGACGCTGGGCATGACCACCGGCCACAAGGCGGCCGGTGCCGCGCCGCGCACCCCGCCGCCGGACACCGGCGAGGGGCTCACCCGCGAGTGGATCGCCCGGCCCGCCACCGTCCCCGCGCCCCTGCCGGTGCCGGACACCCCGCCCGAGCCGCCCGAGGAGGCGCTCACCACCCTGGCGGGGCGCCACAACGCGGGTCTCAGCCTGGCGCGGCTCGGACGCTGGGCCGAGGCCGGCGAGGTGCACCGCGCGGTCGCCGCCGAACGCGAGCACCTCCTCGGCGCCGACCACCCCGACACCCTCGCCAGCCGCTACGAGGTCGCCTTCACGCTCAGCCGCACCGGCCGCGCGGCCGACGCCCTGCGCGAGTACACGCACGTGGCCCGGGCGCGTGAGCGGCTGCTCGGCGCCGACCACCCGGACACGCTCGCCGCCCGGCAGGAGACGGCGTACGTGCTGGGCCAGCTGGGGCGGCCGCTGGAGGCGCACCAGGCGTACACGTCGGTGCTCGCCGCGCGCGAGCGCACCGTGGGCGCCGACCACCCCGACACGCTGCGCTGCCGTCACAACCTCGCCTTCAACCTCAGCCGACTCGGCCGCCTGGAGGACTCCTACCGCCTGGCCTCCGAGGTGGCCGAGGCCCGCGCCCGGGTCCTCGGGGCCGGGCATCCCGACACGCTGGTCACCCGGTACGAAGTGGCCTACGTGCTGGGTCAGCTGGGCCGCTGGCCTCAGGCGCTGGACGCCTACCGCGAGGTCGCCGAGGCCCGCGGCCGGGCGCTCGGCGCCGACCATCCCGACACCCTCGCCGCCCGCCACGAGATCGGGATCAGTCTCGGCCGTCTGAACCGGGGCGCGGAGGCCCTGGAGCTCTACCGTGACCTGGTCCTCGACCGCGCCCGCGTGCACGGCCCCGAGCATCCCGAGACCCTGCGCGCGCGGCACGGCCTCGGCGTCAACCTCGGCCGCCTCGGCCGCTGGGAGGAGTCCCTCGCCGAGTCCCGGGACGTGCGCGCGATCCGGGACCGGGTCCTCGGCCCCGACCACCCCGACACCCTGGTCAGCCGCCGCGAGGTCGCCGCCGGGCTCGGCCGGCTGGGCCGCTGGGCCGACGCGCTCGCCGAGTACCGCGAGGTCGCCGACGCCCGTGAGCGCGTGCTGGGCGCCGGTCACCCCGACGCGCTGGCCGGCCGCAACGACGAGGCGCACTGCCTGGAACAGCTCGGCCGGGCGCAGGAGGCGGCGGAGCTGTACCGCAAGGTGGCGGAACTGCGCCGGCAGGGTGTCCCGCACGGGGCCTGACCGGCGGGCTCCGCTCTGGCCGGGCGGGATCATCGCGTGTTACCAAGAACCATGCCTGCACACGAGGGATCCCGCGCGTACGACGCCGTCATCGTCGGGGGTGGCCACAACGGTCTCGTCGCCGCCGCCTACCTGGCCCGCGCCGGCCGGTCGGTACTGGTGCTGGAACGGCTGGACCACACCGGCGGCGCCGCCGTCTCCACCCGCCCCTTCCCGGGCGTCGAGGCGCGCCTGTCGCGCTACTCCTACTTGGTCAGCCTGCTCCCGCCGAAGATCGTGCGGGACCTCGGCCTGGACTTCCGGCTGCGCACCCGCACCATCTCGTCGTACACCCCCGTGGAACGCGACGGCCGGGCGACGGGCCTGCTGGTCGGCGGCGGCGAGGAGCGGACCCGGGAGGCCTTCGCCCGGCTCACCGGCGGGGACCGCGAGTACGAGTCCTGGCAGCGCTTCTACGGCATGACCGGCCGCGTCGCCCAGCGGGTCTTCCCCACGCTGACGGAGCCGCTGCCCACCCGCGACGAGTTGCGCCGGCGCATCGACGACGAGGACGCCTGGCGGATGCTCTTCGAGGAGCCCATCGGGGTCGCCGTCGAGGACCGGTTCGCCGACGACCTGGTACGCGGTGTGGTTCTGACCGATGCGCTGATCGGGACGTTCGCCGACGCGCACGACCCGCAGCTGGGCCAGAACCGGTGCTTCCTCTACCACGTGATCGGCGGCGGAACCGGCGACTGGGACGTCCCCGTCGGCGGCATGGGCGCCCTGACCGGCGCGCTCGCCACCGCCGCCCGGGAGGCGGGCGCGGTCCTCGCGACCGGCCACGAGGTGCTGCGGATCGACACCGACGGCCGCACCGCCGAGGTCACCTACCGCACGCACGAGGGCGAGGGCGTCGCCGTCGCCCGGCACGTCCTCGTGGGCGCCTCGCCGCGGGAACTGGCCGCGCTCACCGGCGACACCCCGCCCGCGCCCGCCGAGGGCGCCCAGCTCAAGGTCAACATGCTGCTGAAGCGGCTGCCCAGGCTGCGCGACACCTCGGTCGACCCGCGCGAGGCGTTCGCCGGGACCTTCCACATCGCCGAGGGGTACGAGCAACTGGCCACCGCCCACGCCCAGGCCGCCGCCGGGGAGCTGCCGAGCGCTCCGCCCTCCGAGATCTACTGCCACTCGCTGACCGACCCGTCGATCCTGGCCCCGGAGCTGGTGGAGCAGGGCTACCAGACCCTCACCCTGTTCGGTCTGCACACGCCGGCCCGGTTGTTCGCGGCCGACAACGACGCGGCCCGCGAAGCGCTGCTGAAGCCGACCCTCGCGCAGCTCGACGCCCATCTCGCGGAGCCTCTCGCGGACTGCCTCGCCACGGACGCCGACGGGCGGCCCTGCATCGAGGCCAAGACCCCGCTCGACCTGGAACGTGACCTGCGGCTGCCCGGCGGCAACATCTTCCACCGTGAACTGTCCTGGCCGTACGCCCAGGAGGGCACCGGCCGCTGGGGAGTGGAGACCCGGCACGCCAACGTGCTGCTGTGCGGCGCGGGCGCCGTGCGCGGCGGCGGGGTGAGCGGGGTGCCGGGGCACAACGCGGCGATGGCGGTGCTGGAGGGCGGCGACGAGTCGCCCCGATGACCTTGGGGAGGCGGCTTGATGCCCGTCGCGGGGCGGGTCATCCTCGTACGCAGGGTGACCCGCCGCCGAGCCGAAGGCGTACGCCCGGCCGCGACGGTGCGGGCCGGTCCGCACCGCCCGGTGCTCCCGGCGGGAGACGGCGCCGTGGTGCCCGTACGGCTGCGGGACGGGCACCACGCCGCCGCGCGGGGCGCCCCCGCGCGCCCTCGCGCCTGCTCAGTCGGCCGAAGCCGTCCACCCCGTCGGCGTGATCCGTGCCGCGTCCCTCGGCCGGGTCTCGTCGAAGAGGACGGTGCCGGGCGCCTCGACGCGCAGACCGTCGACGTAGGCACCGCGGCCGACGTACAGCTGGTCGGTGGTGTACCGCCAGCGCAGGGTGAGCTGCCCGGCGGCCGGGAGGGGCGCCGTGAGCCGGTGCCAGACGCGGCCCGACCAGCCGGTGACCCGCCCGGAGGGGTGCTCCTCGGCTTCCTCGCCGCGCCGCTCGGTGGTGAACGGGACCGGCTGCCAGACCGTGCCGCCGTCCGTGGAGGACTCCAGCACCAGTCCGTCGGCCGCCGGCTCGGTGTCCCACCACAGGGCGCCGCGCAGCCGGGCCCCGCCCGCGGACGTGTCGAGCGCGGGCAGTGTGAGCGTGGCGGTCGTGGCGTTCGCCGTCCCCGCGAACCAGGCGGTGCGGCCGCGTGCCGGGCGGACCGGCACGGCCCGCGCCAGATGGGTGGCGGCGGCGACCCGGGGCGCGGAGCCTGAGCGCCAACTGCGCACCGGGTGGACCGAGTTGCCGAGCACCACCAGGAACGAGTCGGTCGTCGGGTCCAGGACCAGGCAGGTGCCGGTGAATCCGGTGTGCCCGGCGGTGCGCGGCGTCGCCATCGCGCCCATGTACCAGTGCTGGTAGAGCTCGAAGCCGAGGCCGTGCTCGTCGCCGGGGAAGGCGGTGTTGAAGTCGGTGAACATCAGCTCCACGGACTCCGGGCGCAGGATGCGCGCCCGCCCGTAGACACCCCCGTTGAGCAGGGTCCGGCCGAGCACCGCGAGGTCCCAGGCGCAGGAGAAGACCCCGGCGTGCCCGGCGACCCCGCCGAGGCTGTAGGCGTTCTCGTCGTGCACCTCGCCCCACACCAGCCCCCGGTCCAGCCCCGACCACGGCTTGCGGGCGTCCTCGGTCGCCGCGATCCGGGGCTTCCAGGAGGCCGGCGGATTGAAGCGGGTACGGTGCATCCCGAGCGGAGCGGTGATCTCCTTGCGGAGCAGCGCGTCCAGCCGGTGCCCCGTGATCCGCTCCAGCACCAGCTGGAGCGAGATCAGATTGAGGTCCGAGTACAGGTACTTGGTCCCGGGCGCGTTGAGCGGCGCCTCGTTCCAGATGAGCCGCAGCTTCTCCTCGTACGTCGGCGCCGCGTACAGCGGGATCCACGCACGGAACCCCGAGGTGTGGGTGAGCAGTTGCCGCACGGTCACGTCCTGCTTGCCCGCGCCCGCGAACTCCGGCAGGTACGAGGCGACCGTCGCCTCCAGCTCCAGCGCGCCGCGTTCGATCTGCTGCACGGCGAGGATCGAGGTGAACAGCTTGGACACCGAGGCCAGGTCGAAGACGGTGTCCTCGGTCATCGGGATCTGCTCCGCGGCCGGGAACTCGACCCCGGTGTCGGTCTTCTCGTCGTACGCCGCGTAGCGCACCGCCGTCCCGATCGGCTCGTGCAACGCCACGGTCCCGCCCCGCCCGGCGAGCAGCACGGCCCCCGCGTACCACGGGTGCTTGGGGGAGGGCCCGAGGAAGGTCTCGGCGTCGGTGACGAGCCGGCGCAAGTGCGAGCCGAGCAGCCCGGCGCGCTCGGGCGAGCCGTGCCGCAGTGTCGGCCGCGCGGCTCCGGCGGGTGCGGCGGCCGCCGCGGGGCCCGCCGGGAAGGGCGTCAGGGCGAGTGCCCCGCCCAAGGCGAGTGCCCGCACACCCAGTTGACGTCGGCTGAATCCGTCGGCCATCTCTTCGCCCATCGAGGACCCTCCCGTACCCGGCTGAAAGTATCTTTCGAGGACCACCGTGCGGGGTGAAACTTTCCTGTCAGGGGCGGGTGCGTGTCAATGGGGCGTGCGCTCCGTGGTGCGGTCCGTGGGTGGACCGGCAAGGAACTGACGCCATGTCAGAAAAGCTCTTCCGTCGTCCGGAGGACTGCGGCATCCTGCGCCCATGCAGACGGAGCTGAGCAGACAACTGGGAGTCGAGCACGCCCTTTTCGGCTTCACGCCCTTCCCCGCCGTCGCCGCGGCCATCAGCCGGGCCGGCGGCTTCGGCGTGCTCGGCGCGGTCCGCTACACCGCCCCCGGCGACCTCGAACGCGACCTCGACTGGATCGAGGCGCACGCCGGGGGACGGCCCTACGGGCTGGACGTCGTGATGCCCGCGACGAAGGTCGAGGGCGTCGCCGAGGCCGACGTGGAGGCGATGATCCCGCAGGGGCACCGGCGGTTCGTCCAGGAGACCCTCGCCAAGTACGGCGTGCCCGAACTTCCCGACGGCGAGGTGCCCGGGTGGCGCATCACCGGCTGGATGGAGCAGGTCGCGCGCACCCAGCTCGACGTCGCCTTCGACCGCCCGATCCGGCTGCTCGCCAACGCCCTCGGCCCACCGCCGGCCGACGTCGTGCGCCGTGCCCACGACCAAGGCGTACTGGTCGCCGCCCTCGCGGGCAGCGCCCGGCACGCCCGCAAGCACAAGGACGCCGGGATCGACGTCGTCGTGGCCCAGGGGTACGAGGCCGGCGGCCACACCGGCGAGATCGCCTCCATGGTGCTCACCCCCGAGGTCGTCGAGGCCGTCGACCCGCTGCCGGTGCTCGCGGCCGGCGGCATCGGCAGCGGGGAGCAGGTGGCCGCCGCGCTGGCGCTCGGCGCGCAAGGGGTGTGGACCGGCTCCATCTGGCTGACCACGACCGAGGCCGATCTCCACTCCCGGGCCCTGACGCGCAAACTCCTCGCGGCCGGTTCCGGCGACACCGTCCGCTCCCGCGCCCTGACCGGCAAACCGGCCCGCCAGTTGCGCACCGAGTGGACCGACGCCTGGGACGACCCCGCGGGTCCTGGCACCCTGCCCATGCCCCTGCAGGGACTCCTCGTCGCCGAGGCCGTCTCCCGCATCCAGAGGTACGAGGTCGACCCCCTGCTCGGCACGCCCGTCGGCCAGATCGTGGGCCGGATGACCAGCGAGCGCGGTGTCCAGGCCGTCTTCGACGACTTGACCCGCGGCTTCGAGCGGGCCGTCGACCGCATCAACCGCATCGCCGGAAGGAGCGGCCCCTCATGAATCCCCCCACCGGTTTCTGGGCCCAGGCCACCGCCGACCCCGGGCGTGTCGTCCTCGTGGCGCCCGACGGCGAGGAGTGGACCGCGGGACGCCTGCACGCCGCCGCCAACCGCCTGGTGCACGGCCTGCGCGCGGCCGGCCTGGGACCCGGCGACGCCTTCGCGGCCGTGCTGCCCAACGGGCCCGAGTTCCTCACCGCCTATCTGGCCGCCACCCAGGCCGGGTTCTACCTGGTCCCCGTCAACCACCACCTCGTCGGCCCCGAGATCGCCTGGATCGTCGCCGACTCCGGCGCCAAGGTGCTGCTCGCCCACGAACGGTTCGCCGAGACCGCCCGCCAGGCCGCCGACGAGGCGAACCTGCCGGCCGACAGGCGCTACGCCGTCGGCGCCCACGAGGGCTTCCGGCCGTACGCCGAACTCCTCGACGGGCAACCGGAGTCACCCCCCGAAGGCCGCACCCTCGGCTGGGTCATGAACTACACCTCGGGCACCACCGGCCGCCCCCGCGGCATCCGGCGTCCGCTGCCCGGCAAGCCGCCCGAGGAGTCCTACCTCGGTGGCTTCCTCGGCATCTTCGGCATCACGCCGTACGACGACAACGTCCATCTGGTCTGCTCGCCGCTCTACCACACGGCCGTGCTCCAGTTCGCCGGCGCCTCGCTGCACATCGGGCACCGCCTGGTCGTCATGGACAAGTGGACCCCCGAGGAGATGCTCCGCCTGATCGACGCCCACCGCTGCACGCACACCCACATGGTTCCCACCCAGTTCCACCGGCTGCTGGCACTCCCGCAGGACGTCCGGCGGTCGTACGACGTCTCCTCCATGCGGCACGCCATCCACGGCGCCGCCCCCTGCCCGGACCACGTCAAACGAGCCATGATCGACTGGTGGGGACACTCGGTCGAGGAGTACTACGCGGCCAGCGAGGGCGGCGGCGCCTTCGCCACCGCCGAGGACTGGCTGAAGAAGCCCGGCACCGTCGGCAAGGCCTGGCCCATCAGCGAACTCGCCGTCTTCGACGACGACGGCAACCGGCTGCCGCCCGGTGAACTCGGCACCGTCTACATGAAGATGAGCACCGGCGGCTTCGCCTACCACAAGGACGAGGACAAGACCCGCAGGAACCGCATCGGCGACTTCTTCACGGTCGGCGACCTCGGCTGCCTCGACGAGGACGGCTATCTGTTCCTGCGGGACCGCAAGATCGACCTGATCATCTCCGGCGGCGTCAACATCTACCCGGCGGAGATCGAGTCCGTCCTGCTCGCCCACCCCGCCGTCGCCGACGCCGCCGCCTTCGGCATCCCGCACGACGACTGGGGCGAGGAGGTGAAGGCGGTCGTCGAACCGGCCCCCGGCCACGCACCCGGCCCTGACCTCGCCGCCGCCCTCCTCGACCACTGCGCCGCCCGGCTCGCCGGGTACAAGCGCCCGAGGAGCGTCGACTTCATCGCCGAGATGCCCCGTGACCCCAACGGCAAGCTGTACAAGCGGCGGTTGCGGGAGCCGTTCTGGGAGGGGCGGACCCGGACCGTGTGACGCCTTTGGCCGCCGCGGCCGGTCCCGCCCGGCCCGGCGGTCGGCGCGGCCGTCATCCTTCCGTTCGACCGCGCCCGACCTTCGGCCGATCCCCGCCCCCGCCCCGCCTTCCTGGCGTGGACGCATGACGACGACCACGGAGGGCCGCCTGCGACGCGGGGGCGTGCGGCCGGGAGAACGAGCGCTCGCCCCCGACCTGGCCCGCGGACTCATGCTGCTGGGCATCGTCCCGTCCAACACCGCCTTCCACCTCTGTGCGGCCCGGCGCGGCCCCTCCGGATGGCAGCCGGCGGACGGCTCGGTGCTCGACCACGCGGTGCAGTTCACCATGATCACCGTGCTCGATCTGCGGGTCCACCCGCTCGTCGCGTTCCTCTTCGGCTACGGGATGACGCAGCTCCACCTGCGGCAGACCGCCGCCGGCACGGCGGAGCGCGACGCCGCGCGGATCCTGCGCCGGCGCAGCCTGTGGCTGATCGTCATCGGCCTGGCCCACTCCACCCTGCTGATGGCGGGCGACATCGTCGGCTTCTACGGCGTGCTCGGCCTCGTCCTCGGCCTCGCCTTCCCGCGGCGCGGCGAGCGCGCCCTGAAGTGGTGGACCGGCGTCGCGGCCTGCCTGCTGCTCTTCACCACCGCCGAGCCCGTCGTGTCGGCACTGCTGCGGGGCGAGTTGGGCACGCTCGGCGACGCCGGGGCGGAGCCCGGCTTCACGGCGTACGCGGCGGGCGAGGGGAACTGGCTCGCCGCGGCGGGCACCCGGCTGGAGACCGGCCTGTTCGTCACCTTCGTGGCCGCGCCGCTGTCCCTCGTCGGCGGAGGGTTCGGGCTCTTCCTGCTCGGCTTCCTGGCCGCGCGGCGCCGTGTCCTGGAGGAACCCGGCCGGCACCGGAGGCTGCTGCGGTGGACCGCCGTCGTCGCCAGCGCGACCGGCTGGCTCGGCGCCCTGCCCGCGGCGCTCGCCCACGTCGGCGCCCTGGACGTACCGGCCGACGCGCAGAGCGAGTCGGGCGCGCTGACCCTTCTGCGGGACGCCACCGGCAACGCCGCCGGACTCGGCTACGTCGCCGCCGTCGCGCTCTTCGCCCACTGGTGGACCCCCCGGGAACCCCGGCGCGGCGTCAAGGCGGTGGCCGCGGTGTCGGCCGTGGGGAAGCGCTCGCTGTCCTGCTACCTCGCCCACTCGCTGCTCTTCGCCCCGGTGCTGGCCGCCTGGGGACTCGGTCTCGGCGCCCACCTCGGCAGCGCCGGCATGGCGCTGTTCGCGACCGGCGTCTGGCTGCTCACCGTGGCCGGCGCGTACGCCCTGGAACGCACGGGCCGCCGCGGCCCCGCCGAAGCGGTGCTGCGACGGCTCCTGTACGGGACCGCGGCGTCCCGGGCACGCTGACCGCGGGTGCCGCCCGGACCCGGCCGGCACCCCACCGCCCCCGTCAGCGGCGCTCGCGCACCACGACGACCCGCAGGGCGGGCGAGGACCGGATGTCCTTCTCGCAGAACCGGGACGTCACCCACCTCTCACCGGAGAACAGCCGTGTCTGGTCGGCGAGATGGGCCGAGCGCGGATTCGAGGACTGGGAGTACGACAGCAGGGTCCGGGCCACCGGGCAGCCGCTCCCGTCCCAGCCGACGGCCTGGATGTAGCTGGAGCCCGTCGAGACCTCCGCGTAGCCGCCGCCGGCCGGGTTCCACACCGGCTCGACCTTGTTCCACACGCCGAGCGACTCGGTGCCGCCGGGCACCGCGATCCGCTGCCCGTCGCGCACCACCACCTGGTGCTCACCGAGCCGGGAGCCGAGTCCGACGCCCGCCGCGCGCAGTTCGGCCACGCTGTCCGCGAGGGCGGTCGCGAAGCCGGGGACCGTGGTGTCCAGGGTGTTCGGGGTGCCGACCGGGTCGGCGGCCGAGAACGGCACCTTCCACAGCCGGGCCGCCGGTACCGTCGCCGTCAGCTTCCGCCAGAGACGGTCGAAGAGCAGTGCGCCCCGGCTGGAGGTGTCCGTCGTGCGGTCCCAGCCGGCCAGCACCCGGCACGCCTCGGACACGTCGACGGCCTTGCCGTCGCTGCCGGTCGCCGTGCCGCCCGGCAGCGCGGCGCACGCCCTGGCCGCGTCGGCGGCGGCGAGGTCACCGGCGGGCACCCGGTTGGCGAACTGCTGCGCCTGGAGGTCCCGTACGGTCAGCCGGCCGCGTCCGGCCATCGCCGCCACGTCCTGAAGCGCGCCGCGGGTGCGCAGGCTGCGGGCGGTGCCGATGTTCCCGAAGACCCGCTCGTAGCCCGTGAGCGGCCGCTCGGCGTTGGCCAGCCAGGCGCTGTCGTTGGAGTTCTCCGCGTACGGCGCGTCCTTGAGGACCGGCATCCTCGCCGGGCCGAAGATCCCCGGCTGCACGGCGTCGGCGTCCCGGCCGAGCGCGCAGTCGCCGCGCGCGCCGTCCAGCACCGCGAGCCCCGACGAGGGGTAGGTGACCTGGCCGAGCGGGGTGGAGCAGCGTGCCGCCAAATCGTCCGTGACACGCGGCAGGACCTGGGACTGCGTGAAGAGGGAGTGGCCGGAGGAGTCGGCGGCGATCGTGTTCACCCACGGCAGGCCCTGGGTGCGCCGCAGGGTGGCGAGGACGTCGTCGGTGCCGCGCGCCCGGCTGAAGCCGAGGGCGGTGTCGGAGGCGCGCAGGTTCACCGCGTTGGGGTCGTTCAGCGCGTACGCCGTCGTGCTCGTCCACGGCAGCGGCACCGACGCGCCGAGCGAGGTGACCACCGGGCCGTACCGGGTCCACCACTGGGTCCGCGTCACCGGCGGCCCGTCCTTGACGGCCACCGTCACCTGACGCTTCGTCATGCGCTCGGGACGGCCGTCGACGACGTAGACCGTCGGGTCGGCCGCATCCAGCGTCAGCTGGTGCAGATTGAGGGTCGTCCCGGTGGCCACGGTGTGGCTCCACGCCACCCTGGCGTTGTGACCTATGGAGATCGTGGCCGTGCCGAGCAGTGATCCGCCCGAGACGTCGAGGCGGCCGGGGATCGTCTGCTGCGACTGCCAGAAGCGGCGGCCGCCCTGCCACGGGTAGTGCGGATTGCCGAGCAGCAGCCCGCGGCCGTTCGCCGTGGTGGCGCCGCCGAAGGCGACCGCGTTCGAGCCCATGTCCGCGCTCTCGGCGGCGAACAGCTCGCGCGCGGCCCGCGCGGTGCGGTCGGCGTCCGGCGCCGGCCCGGCGGCGGTGGCCGTCGGCGGCTGGGCGGCCGTGATGCCGTCGACGCCCCGGCCCTGGCCGCCGAGCACCGCGAGCGCGTAGCCGCGGGTGGCGACGTCCAGGGTGGTGACCGGCTTCACCCAGGGCGCGTTCCGGCAGGCCGGGTCGGTGATGCGGTTCTGCCGCAGCCAGGCGTTGTAGCCGGCCGCGAACCCCCGCATCAGGTCCTTCGCGGCCCGGCTCGGCCCGGCCGGCTCCGGCGTGGCGAGCAGGCGCTCCACCGTGCCCGCCTCGCGCACCCCGCGGAAGTACAGGTCCCCGGCGAGGTTGCGGGACGCCGAGGAGAGCGCCGGGTCGGACGGCGCGTCGGCGCCGAAGTAGCGCGACCGTTCGCCGCGCACGGTCACGAACCCGTCGGCCAGCGTGCACACCTGGTCGGTGGCCTGCGCCCAGCCGGTGCCGAAGCCGAGGTCCGCGTAACTGCGCGCGAGGATGTGCGGAATGCCGTACTCGGTGTAGCGGACGACGGCCGACAGGCCGCCGTGCGAGGGATGTCGTTCCGGACGGCCCTGCGCCGGGGCGGCCGCCGCGGGCAGCGCGGTGGCGGCGGTGAGCAGGGCGACGGCCGTGAGGGTGAAGCGTCTCAGGCGGATGCGCATGGTGCCTCCCAACGTCATTGAGGGAAGGAGCGGTTGAGCGTACCAACGGGTATGTCGCGCGCGGCCCCGTCTCTTGACCTCTTCCGGACGCGGGCCGAGGATCATCAGTCATGACGCCCGGACACGGCAGCACGGTTGACGGGGTGCTGCGGCGCAGCGCCCGCCGCACCCCGGCGCGCGTCGCGGTCGAGTACCGCGACCGCCGCTGGACGTACGAGGAACTCGACGACGCCGTCTCCCGGGCGGCGGGCGTCCTGCTCGGCGAAGGACTCGCTCCCGGCGACCGGGTCGCCGCCTACGGCCACAACTCCGACGCCTACCTCGTCGGCTTCCTCGCCTGCGCCCGCGCGGGCCTCGTGCACGTGCCGGTCAACCAGAACCTGACCGGCGACGACCTGGCCTACCTTCTGGAGCAGTCGGGCAGCGGGCTGGTGCTCACCGACCCCGGCCTCGCGGACCGCCTCCCTCAGGGCGTACGGAGGCTGCCGCTGCGGGACGCCGACGACTCCCTGCTCGCCCGGCTGCCGTCCACGACGCCCTACGACGGCCCGGAGCCGCGCGCCGAGGACCTGACGCAGCTCCTCTACACCTCGGGCACCACGGCCCTGCCCAAGGGCGCGATGATGACGCACCGCGCGCTGGTGCACGAGTACCTCAGCGCGATCACCGCCCTCGACCTCGGCGCGGGCGACCGGCCGGCGCACGCGCTGCCGCTCTACCACTCGGCGCAGCTGCACGTCTTCCTGCTGCCCTACCTCGCGGTCGGCGCGACGAACGTCATCCTGGACGCGCCGGACGGCGACCGGCTCTTCGACCTGATCGAGGCCGGCCACGTCGACAGCCTGTTCGCGCCGCCCACCGTGTGGATCGGCCTGGCGAACCGCGCCGACTTCGCCACCCGCGACCTGAGCGGGCTGCGCAAGGCGTACTACGGGGCGTCGATCATGCCGGTCCCCGTCCTGGAGCGGCTGCGCGAGCGGTTGCCGGGGCTGGCGTTCTACAACTGCTTCGGCCAGAGCGAGATCGGCCCCCTGGCCACGGTCCTCGGGCCCGGCGAGCACAAGGGGCGGCTGGACTCCTGCGGCCGTACGGTGCTCTTCGTGGACGCCCGGGTCGTCGGCGAGGACGGCCAGGACGCCCCCGACGGCACCCCCGGCGAGATCGTCTACCGCTCCCCGCAGTTGTGCGAGGGCTACTGGGACAAGCCGGAGGAGACCGCCGAGGCCTTCCGGGACGGCTGGTTCCACTCCGGCGACCTCGCGGTCCGGGACGCGGACGGCTACTTCACGATCGTCGACCGGGTGAAGGACGTCATCAACTCCGGGGGTGTCCTGGTCGCCTCACGGCAGGTCGAGGACGCCCTCTACACCCATGAGGCCGTCGCCGAGGTCGCGGTCGTCGGACTGCCCGACGAGAAGTGGATCGAGGCGATCACCGCCGTGGTCGTGCCGCGCGGCGAGGTGACGCAGGAGGAACTGATCGCCCACGCGCGGGAGAAGCTGCCCGCCTTCAAGGCCCCGAAGCGGGTGGTCCTCGTGGACGCCCTGCCCCGCAACGCCAGCGGCAAGATCCTCAAGCGGGAGCTGCGGGACCGGTTCGGCGGCGACCGGGTCAGCGCGGACGCAGATCCACGATCCGCCTGATCTTCCCGACGGACCGCTCCAGGGACTCCGGTTCCACGATCTCGACCGTCACGGACACGCCGATGCCGTCCTTCACGGCCGCCGCGATCGCCCGCGCCGCGTCGTCGCGCGCGCCGGGCGCGGCGTCCGGGCGGGCCTCCGCGCGGACGGTCAGGGCGTCGAGCCGGCCCTCGCGGGTGAGGCGCAGCTGGAAGTGCGGTGCCACCCCCGGGGTGCGCAGCACGATCTCCTCGATCTGGGTGGGGAAGAGGTTCACGCCGCGCAGGATCACCATGTCGTCGCTGCGGCCGGTGATCTTCTCCATCCGGCGGAAGGTGCGGGCCGTGCCCGGGAGCAGCCGGGTCAGGTCCCGGGTGCGGTAGCGGATCACGGGCATAGCCTCCTTGGTGAGGGAGGTGAAGACCAGCTCGCCCCGCTCGCCGTCGGGCAGCACCTCGCCGGTGACGGGGTCGACGATCTCCGGGTAGAAGTGGTCCTCGTGCACATGCAGACCGTCCTTGGTCTCCACGCACTCCTGGGCGACCCCCGGGCCGATCACCTCGGACAGCCCGTATATGTCCACCGCGTCGATCCCGAAGCGTTCCTCGATCTCCCGCCGCATCCCCTCGGTCCAGGGCTCGGCCCCGAAGATGCCCACCCGCAGCGAGGTGCTCCTCGGGTCGACGCCCTGGCGCTCGAACTCGTCGAGCAGCGTGAGCATGTAGGAGGGCGTCACCATGATGACGCGGGGCTTCAGGTCCTGGATCAGCTGGACCTGGCGCGCGGTCATGCCGCCGGAGGCGGGGATCACCGTGCAGCCGAGCCGCTCGGCGCCGTAGTGCGCGCCGAGGCCGCCGGTGAACAGGCCGTACCCGTAGGCCACGTGGACCGTGTCGCCGGGGCGGACGCCGGCCGCGCGCATCGAGCGCGCCACCATGTCGGCCCAGGTCGCCAGGTCGCCGTCGGTGTATCCGACGACCGTCGGGCGGCCCGTGGTGCCGCTCGACGCGTGCAGTCGGCTGATGCGCTCCCGGGGCACGGCGAACATCCCGTACGGGTAGTGCTCGCGCAGGTCGGCCTTGGTGGTGAAGGGGAAGCGGGCCAGGTCGGCAAGGGAGCGGCAGTCGTCCGGGTGGACCCCCGCCTTGTCGAAGGACTCGCGGTGGAAGGGCACGTTGTCGTAGGCGTGCCGCAGTTGCCCCCGCAGCCGGTCCAGCTGCACCGCTCGCAGCTCCTGCGGGGCCAGCCGTTCCCCCGCGTCCAGCAGGTCCGTCCTGTCCGCCATGGGACCTCTCCTTACCAACCGCAGCAATTCGGGCGACCGATCATTCGGTCGAGGTGTTGTGGATCAGTTATCCAGTCCTTGAGGGCCGAAGGCAAGGCCCCGGCCCGCACTTTCTGCGGCGGCCGGAAGTCTGTTGCGCGGGCTGCCTCCGGGCGCCGAGGATGACCGCCATGCCCTCCTTCCTCGCCCCCGACGGGACCCGCCTCGCCTACCATTCGTGCGGCGTCGGCGATCCCGTGGTCGTTCTGCCCGGCGGCCCCATGCGGCACTCCGGCTACCTCGGTGACCTCGGCGGTCTCTCCGCCCACCGCCGGCTGATCATGCTCGACCTGCGGGGCACCGGCGCCTCGCAGAAACCGGCCGACCCGGCGACGTATCGCTGCGACCACCTGGTCGGCGACGTGGAGGCGCTGCGGGTCCATCTGGGCCTGGAGCGGATCGACCTGCTCGGCCACTCGGCGGGCGGCAGCCTCGCCATGCTGTACGCCGCCCGCCATCCCGGGCGGGTGGCGCGGCTCGCGCTGATAACGGCCACCCCGTGGGCGCTGGACATGCCGGCGACGACCGAGGACCGGCTGGCCGCCGCGCGGCTGCGCGCGGACGAGCCGTGGTTCGCCGAGGCCTTCCCGGCCTTCGAGAAGTGGCTGCGGCACGGCGGGGACTTCGACCCGAGGTTCATCCCGTTCTTCTACGGGCGCTGGGACGAGGCGGTCGCCGCGCACGCCGCGCGCGACGAGGACGAGAGCAACGAGGAGGCCGCGCAGCGGTACGGCTCCGAGGGCGCCTTCGACCCGCCCGCGACCCGTGCGGCGCTGGCCGCGCTGACCGCTCCGGTCCTCGTGTACGCCGGTGAACTCGACGGCGGCCCCCGGCCCGGCCTCGCCCACCGCACGGCCGAGGTCTTCCCGCACGCCGAGGTGGCCGTCCAGCCGGGCGCGGGGCACTACCCGTGGGTCGACGACCCGCAGTGGTTCACCCACCGCACCGCCCGCTTCTTCGCCACCGACCTCTAGGGCCTGTCGGCCGCCGCCGCCACCTCGCGTGCCCAGCGGTAGTCCGCCTTGCCGCTGGGGGAGCGGCGGATGCTGTCCGTGACGATCAGCTGGCGGGGGATCTTGTATCCGGCGAGGCGGTCGCGGCAGTGGGTCCGGATGTCGGCCAGGGTGGGCTCGGGTGCCCCCTCGCGCAGTTGGACGACCGCCGCGACATGGCTGCCCCACTTCGGGTCCGGCACGCCGGCCACCAGGGCGTCGTAGACGTCGGGATGGGACTTGAGGGCCTGTTCCACCTCCTCCGGGTACACCTTCTCGCCGCCCGTGTTGATGCACTGCGACCCCCGGCCGAGGACCGTGACCACGCCCTCCTCGTCGACGGTGGCCATGTCGCCGAGCAGCACCCACCGCTCCCCGTCCTTCTCGAAGAAGGTCTCCGCGGTCTTGGCCGGGTCGTTGTAGTAGCCGAGCGGCACGTGGCCGCACTGGGCGACCCTGCCCACCTCGCCCGCGGCCACCCCCTCGCGCGTTGCCGGATCGACCACCCGGGTACGGGAGTTGACCCGGATGCGAAAGCCCCGTTCGGGCCCGGAGTCGTCCGTCGCCGTGCCGTTGAAGCCGGACTCGGAGGAGCCGAAGTTGTTCAGCAGCATCACGTGCGGCACCAGCGCCAGGAACTGCTGCCGGACCGTCTCCGACATGATCGCGCCGGACGACGACACGCTGAACAGGGCGGAGCAGTCGGTGCCCTTGAGGGGGCCGGAGAGGGCGTCGATCAGCGGGCGCAGCATGGCGTCGCCGACCAGGGAGACACTGGTGACCCTCTCCCTCTCGATGGTCCGCAGCACCTCCTCGGGCACGAACTTGCGGTGCAGCACCACCCGCTGGCCGAAGCCGAAGCCGATGAACGCCGTCAGCGTGGACGTGCCGTGCATCAGCGGGGGAGTCGGGAAGAACGTGATCCCCGAGCCGCCCGCCGCGACCCGCTCGGCCAGCTCCTGCGGCGCCTTGACCGGCTCGCCCGTCGGCGCCCCGCCGCCGAGGCCCGAGAAGAACAGATCCTCCTGACGCCACATCACCCCCTTCGGCATCCCCGTCGTGCCGCCGGTGTAGATGATGAACTGGTCGTCCCCGGAGCGCGCCGGGAACCCGCGCTCCGGCGAACCGCCGTTCTCGGCCCGCGTGAAGGGCACCCCGAGCGGACCCCCGCCTCCCACCCGCAGCAGATGGCGCACCTTCGGCGCCCTGGGCAGTGCCGCCGCCACCCGGTCCGTGAACTCCGCGTCGAAGACCAGGGCCACCAGATCGGCGTCCCGGTAGAGATAGACCAGTTCCTCCTCGACGTAGCGGTAGTTGACGTTCACCGGCACGATCCGCGCCTTGAGGCAGCCGAGCACGGTCTGGAGGTACTCCACGCCGTTGTAGAGATGCAGTCCGAGGTGCTCGCCGGGGCGGACGCCGCTCTCCAGCAGGTGGTGACCGATCCGGTTGGCGGCCGCGTCGAGCTCGGCGTACGTCAGCCGGCGCTCCGCGCCCGTGCCGGGGTGGTCGAGGTACACCAGCGCCTCGCGGTCCGGCACCACGTCCACGACCGACTCGAACAGGTCGGCAAGGTTGTACTCCACCGCTCCTCCTGACCTCGCTGCCCCTCGGTTGCCGGTCATCAGAGCAAAGGGCGGCACAAGTGTGAAGGGTCCGCGCGACAGAAATCTGACTGACTGTCAGAAAACTCTTGAAGCCCCGACGCGCCTGCTGCAACCTGTTCTCGTTCCGGCGTACGAGCCCGAGGCCGGCAGGACGGGACGACGGGGAGGACGATCATGGGTGGCACCGAACACCTCACCGTGCAGCGCGAAGGCGCCACACTGGTGCTCACGCTCAACCGGCCCGAGGCCAGGAACGCGCTGTCGCTGCCGATGCTCGTCGGCCTCCACGACGGCTGGGCCGAGGCCGACGAGGACGACGCGGTCCGCTCGATCGTGCTGACCGGGGCGGGCGGCGCCTTCTGCGCGGGGATGGACCTCAAGGCCCTGGCGGGCAAGGCCATGGCGGGCGAGCAGTACCGGGACCGGCTCAAGGCCGACCCCGATCTGCATTGGAAGGCCATGCTGCGCCACCACCGGCCCCGCAAGCCGGTGATCGCCGCCGTCGAGGGCCCCTGCGTCGCGGGCGGCACCGAGATCCTCCAGGGCACCGACATCCGGGTGGCGGGCGAGTCCGCGACCTTCGGCCTCTTCGAGGTCCGGCGCGGGCTCTTCCCGATCGGCGGCTCCACGGTCCGGCTGCCCCGCCAGATCCCCCGCACCCACGCCCTGGAGATGCTGCTCACGGGGCGGCCCTACGGCGCCCGCGAGGCCGCCGGCATCGGCCTCGTCGGCCACGTCGTCCCCGACGGCACCGCGCTCGCCAAGGCCCTGGAGATCGCCGAACAGATCAACGCCTGCGGTCCGCTGGCCGTCGAGGCCGTCAAGGCGTCGGTGTACGAGAGCGCCGACATGACGGAGACCGACGGCCTGGCCGCCGAACTCCGGCGCGGCTGGCCCGTCTTCGACACCGCCGACGCCAAGGAGGGCGCCCGCGCGTTCGCCGAGAAACGCCCGCCCCACTACAAGCGCGCCTGACGTCGAAGGAGCCCGGCATGCCCGAAGTCCTCAAAGCCCCCCTGGTCGTCGAGTTCCCGTTCACCCGCTCCCTCGGCCCCGTCCAGAGCGCCTTCCTGACCGGCCTGCGTGAACGCGTCGTCCTCGGCGTGCGCACCGAGGACGGGCGCACCCTCGTCCCACCCGTCGAGTACGACCCCGTCACGGCCGAGGAGCTGCGCGAGCTCGTCGAAGTGGCCCCCACCGGCACGGTCACCACCTGGGCCTGGAACCCGGCCCCTCGCCGCGGCCAGCCCCTCGACACCGCCTTCGCCTGGGCCCTGGTCCGACTGGACGGCGCCGACACGGCCCTGCTGCACGCCCTCGACGCGCCCGGCCCCGACGCCGTCCGCACCGGCATGCGGGTCCGCGTCCGCTGGGCCGGGGAACGCACCGGCGCCATCACCGACATCGCCTGCTTCGAGCCGTACGACGGCGAGGCCGAGCGGCCGGGCGGCCGCACCGGCGAGTTCCAGGACCCGGTCACCGGCATCGTGGCCCACGCCCGGCTGGACTACAGCTACAGCCCGGGGCGGGCCCAGTCCGCCTACATCAGGGCGCTCTCCGACCGGCGGACCGTCGGCGAACGCTGCCCGTCCTGCCGCAAGGTGTACGTGCCGCCCCGCGGCGCCTGCCCCACCTGCGGCGTCGCCACCGCCGAACAGGTCGAGGTCGGCCCCCGCGGCACGGTCACCACGTTCTGCGTCGTCAACATCAAGGCCAAGAACCTGGACATCGAAGTCCCCTACGTCTACGCCCACATCGCCCTCGACGGCGCCGACCTCGCCCTGCACGCGCGCATCGGCGGCATCCCCTACGACCAGGTCCGGATGGGCCTGCGGGTCGAACCCGTGTGGACCGAGGACGCCCGCTACCCCGACCACTACCGGCCGACCGGCGAGCCGGACGCGGACTACGACGCCTACAAGGAGCTGTTGTGACCCGAGAGATCGCCGTGGTCGCGTTCGCGCAGACCGTCCACCGGCGCACCAGCGACGAGTTCTCCGAGGTCGAGATGGTCATGCCGGTCCTGCACGAGGTGCTGGACCGCACCGGCCTGAAGGCCGCGGACATCGGCTTCACCTGCTCCGGCTCCAGCGACTACCTCGCCGGCCGCGCCTTCTCCTTCACGCTCGCCCTGGACGGCGTGGGCGCCTGGCCGCCGATCTCCGAGTCGCACGTCGAGATGGACGGCGCCTGGGCGCTGTACGAGGCCTGGACCAAACTGCTCACCGGCGAGACGGACACCGCCCTCGTCTACGCGTACGGCAAGTCCTCGCCCGGAGCGGTGCGCGACGTCCTCACCCGCCAGCTCGACCCGTACTACCTCGCCCCGCTCTGGCCCGACTCCGTCGCCCTCGCCGCCCTCCAGGCCCAGGCGCTCATCGACGCCGGCGAGACCGACGAGCCCGCCCTCGCGGCCGTGGCCGCCCGCAACCGCGCCGCGGCCGCGGACAACCCCCACGCCCAGCTGCGCGGCCCGGTGCCGCACGGCGACCACGTCGTACGGCCGCTGCGCACCGGTGATTGCCCGCCCGTCGGCGACGGCGCCGCCGCCGTGATCCTCGCCGCGGGTCGGCGCGCCCGCGAGCTGTGCGCGCGCCCCGCCTGGATCCGCGGCATCGACCACCGCATCGAGGCACACGGCCTCGGCGTCCGCGACCTCACCGACTCGCCCTCCACCCGCCTGGCCGCCGAGCGTGCCGGCGCCTTCGAACAGCCCGTCGACACCGCCGAGCTGCACGCGCCCTTCACCTCGCAGGAGATCGTCCTGCGCAAGGCGCTGCGGCTCGGCGACGACGTGGCCGTCAACCCGTCCGGCGGCGCCCTCGCCGCCCACCCGATCATGGCCGCCGGCCTGATCCGCGTCGGCGAGGCGGCCGCCCGCATCCGCCGGGGCGACTCCCGGCGGGCCCTCGCACACGCCACGTCCGGCCCCTGCCTCCAGCAGAACCTGGTCGCCGTCCTCGAAGGGGATCCCCGATGAGCAAGGAGCCCGTGGCCGTCACAGGCGTCGGCCAGACCAAGCACGTGGCGGCGCGCCGGGACGTCTCCCTCGCCGGACTGGTCCGGGAGGCGGCCCGTGCGGCCCTCGACGACGCCGAGCTGACCTGGGCCGACGTCGACGCCGTGGTCATCGGCAAGGCGCCCGACTTCTTCGAGGGCGTCATGATGCCGGAGCTGTACCTGGCGGACGCGCTGGGCGCCGTCGGCAAGCCGATGCTGCGCGTGCACACCGCCGGGTCGGTCGGCGGCTCCACCGCCCTCGTCGCGGCCCAGCTCGTGGCCGCCCGCGTCCACACCACCGTCCTCACCCTGGCCTTCGAAAAGCAGTCCGAGTCCAACGCCATGTGGGGACTGTCCCTGCCGATCCCGTTCCAGCAGCCGCTGCTCGCCGGGGCGGGCGGCTTCTTCGCCCCGCACGTGCGCGCGTACATGCGGCGCAGCGGCGCGCCCGACACGATCGGCTCGCTCGTGGCGTACAAGGACCGGCGCAACGCCCTGAGGAATCCCTACGCCCACCTCCACGAGCGGGACATCACCCTGGAGAAGGTCCAGGCCTCGCCGATGCTCTGGGACCCGATCCGCTACTCCGAGACCTGCCCGTCCTCGGACGGCGCCTGCGCCATGATCCTCACCGACCGTGCGGGAGCCGCCCGCGCGCCCCGGCCGCCCGCCTGGATGCTCGGCGGCGCGATGCGCAGCGAGCCCACCCTCTTCGCCGGGAAGGACTTCGTCTCCCCCCGTGCCGGGCAGGACTGCGCCGCCGACGTCTACCGGCAGGCCGGCATCGCCGATCCCCGCCGGGACATCGACGCCGCCGAGATCTACGTGCCGTTCTCCTGGTACGAGCCCATGTGGCTGGAGAACCTCGGCTTCGCCGCCGAGGGCGAGGGCTGGAAGCTCACCGAGTCCGGCGTGACCGAACTGGACGGCGACCTGCCGGTCAACATGTCCGGCGGCGTGCTGTCCACCAACCCCATCGGCGCCTCCGGGATGATCCGGTTCGCGGAGGCCGCCCTCCAGGTGCGCGGGCTGGCGGGCGACCACCAGGTCGACGGCGCGCGCAAGGTGCTCGGCCACGCCTACGGGGGCGGCTCCCAGTTCTTCTCCATGTGGCTGGTGGGAGCGCAGCCACCGGACGCCTGAAAGGTCCCCCTCACGTGGCCTGTCGGCTCCCGGGGCCGATCGCTAGGCTGGCCGCGGACGACGAGTCGGGAGGAGCAGGACGTGGCCGAGACCACCATCCAGCAGCAGCCGCTCAAGGGCTGGGACAAGCCGGAACTGGACCTGAGCAACGCCGAGTGGCAGTCCAGCAGCCGGGGCCGGGGGGATGTCCAGATCGCGTTTGTCGAGGGTTTCATCGCCATGCGCAACAGCGGCCGCCCGGAGAGCCCCTCCCTGATCTTCACCCCCGCCGAGTGGGGCGCGTTCGTGTCGGGCGCCCGGGAGGGCGAGTTCGACCTGACCTGAGCCCCCAGGCTGAGCCGGCGACCCGACCGGTGCGCGAGGTGTTCCGCCCGATTTTCCGGACACGCGATCCCCGGAGGCATCCCGGGGCCCGGGCCTGAGCGAGGCTGGCCCCGGGAAGTGGCGGGTCGCCACTCCGGAGGTGAGGAACCCATGAGCACCCTGCCGGTCATCGCGGCGTTCGACGGTTCGGACGACAGCCTGCGCGCCCTGGACTGGGCCCTCGACGCCGCGCGCGGACGCGGTGCCCCGCTGCGGGTGGTGCACGTGCGGCAGTACGCCGCCCGGATGCCCGCCGACGCAGAGGTCGTCCGGCTGCCGGAACCCGAGGACGACCCGGTGCTCGCCCGGGCCCGCGCCCATGTGGCCGGCGCGCCGGACGTGGAGTACGCGGGGCCCGAGGGCACCCCGTCCACCGTCCTGCCCGAACTGGGCACCGACGCCCTGCTGTTGGTGCTCGGCTCGCGGGGCCGCGGCGGCTTCGCGAGTCTGCTGCTCGGCTCCAACGGCCTCGCCGCGGCCCGGGACGCCGCCTGCCCGGTCGTCGTGGTGCCCCGGCCCGGCCGGGACGTCGCCGACGCCCCGCCGCAGGAACCAGGGCCCCGGGTGGTCGTCGGGCTGAACGTCGACGCCCCGGACGACGCCACACTCACCTTCGCCTTCGAGGAGGCCGCCCGGCGCGCGGCCCGCCTCCAGGTGGTCGCCGCCTACCCCTGGCCGCTCCAGCTCTGGGCCGGCGCGGCGGGCGAACTGCTGCCGACCGGGATCGACCAGGACGCCGTCGAGAGCGAGACACGCACCCTGGCCGAGGGCTTCCTCGCCCCCTACCGCAGACGCCACCCCGGCGTCCGGGCGCAGCCGCTGGTGACGCCGGGCGACGCCGCCGCCCAGCTCGTCGCGCACGCGCAGGGCGCCGACCTGGTCGTCGTGGGCCGGCACCGCCGCCGGCTGCTCGCTCCGGCCCGCATGATGGGCTCCGTCACCCACGCCGTGCTGCTGCACGCCGCGAGCCCCGTGGCCGTGGTGCCGCCCGCGCCGCCGGAGGAATAGCCGCACCGCGCGCTAATGGCCACCGTGGCTCCTATCATTAGCCCATGCAGGACCCGACCAGCCGGGCCGCCCGGCTCGCGCTCGATCTCGCCCTGACCATCCGGCACGACGGGCACGGCGGCGTCGCCGACGACCTGACCGGCACCGACGGCCTCACCGCCTGGGTGCGCGCCCACCCCGACGTCGTCCCGGACGCGGCCGCCTACACCGCCGACGCCGCGACCCTGACCGCCGTCCGCGAGCTGCGCTCCGCCCTCCGGGCCCTGTTCGCCCGCGCCGTGCGCCCCGCCGCACCGAGCCCCGCCGACGCGACCCGTCTGCTGCCCGTCACCGAGGCCCTGGCCCGGCTGAACGCCGCCGCCGCCCGCACCCCCACCGTCCCGGTCCTGCTCTGGCCCGACGACGCCGGACCCGTCGTGCGCCACCACCCCGCACACGGCGAGATCGAGCCGGCCGCGCTGCTCGCGCAGGCCGCGGTCGCCTTCCTCGCCGGCCCCGACCGGCAGCGGCTGCGCGCCTGCCACGCGCCGCGCTGCGTGCGCTACTTCCTGAAGGAACACCCGCGTCAGGAGTGGTGCGAGCCGTCCTGCGGCAACCGCGCCCGGGTCGCCCGCCACCACGAACGGCACAAGCGGCCCGCGTAGCCGCTCCGCGGCCGTGCCACGGCGCGCCGCGGCCGATCGCGCGGTTCCTCGCGCCCTCCAGGACACGGCGGCGCCGACGACCTGCGGGCACGTACCATGGCCGCATGTCGTTCCTCCGCCGCCGCAGCGCCACCCCCGCCGGGCCCGACTTCGACGTGCTGGCCATGGACCCGGGCGACTGGCCCGGCAACCTGGGCGCCGGCCTGCTGCCCGCCCCCGACGGCTCGTGCCAGGGCGTCTTCCTGCGCTACGACCTCTTCGGCGGCCGCGGCCCCGCGATGATCATCGGGAACCTCCCCGAGGGCTCCCCGGCCCGCGAGGTCGTCGAGGGCCAGGTCCCGTTCGAGGTGGCCCAGCTGCTGCTGGCCCTGGAGAACGACGAGGAGGTCACCGTCGCCGGCACCGAGGACGTGCCGGTGATGCAGGGCGACAACCTCCTCATCGTGCGTCGGCTGAAGCTCTCCGAGAGCCGGATCTCCTGCGTGCAGTTCGACCGCAGCGACAACGTCCTCGTCACCATCGCCGCCTGGGACCGCCCCATCACCGACGACCTGTACGCCCTGCTGAAGCCGCTCCCGGCGGAGCTTTTCCAGCAGGGCTGAGGCGCTACGACGACAGCTTCACGTCGGCCGCCCGGACGAACGCGACCCGGTGGCCGAACTGGATCTCGTAGTACATGTCCTTGCCCCTGACCACCTGGTGCCTGTCGGTGGCGAAGGTGACCGCGTAGTAGTACTCGCCGGGCACCTTGTCACCGACCACGTACCGCTGCCCCGCGAGCAGCTTGTACGGCAACGGGGACACCGCCTGGACGGGCACTCCCGCCGGGTACGCGGACGCCTCCGGGTAGGCACGGCCGTACACCGGCACGCTGTCCAGCCCGCTCCTCGGCGTGACGGCCAGGCCCTTGGCGGGCACCGCCGTCGGAGCCTTCACCGGGTTGCGGAACCACGCCTTCTGACCGAGGTACCAGATCGCCGTCCACTCGCCCTCTCGTCCGGCCACCGCGTACTGCTGTCCGGTGGAGACCCGTGAGCCGAGGTCGTTGACGCCGGTCGTCGAGTCGCCGCCGCCCGGCCGCAGACCGATGTCCTTGATCAGCGGATAGGTCTCGCCCGGCCCCGAGTACAGCCGTACCGCGCTCGAACCGTGCGTCGCGCACGGCTCGCCCGCCGTGGCGCAGCCCGTGTACACCGGCCGGTTCGTGGCGTAGTCCGGCAGGATCGTCACCATGCCGCCGCCCGGGCGGGCGGTGGGGCCGAAGGGGCGGCCGAGCAGGTGGAAGTAGTGCCGCCAGTCCCAGTAGGGGCCGGGGTCCGTGTGCATGCCGGGGATCGTCGCCGTGGTGGTGCCGGGCACGGTGTCGTGGCCGAGGATGTGCTGCCGGTCCAGCGGGATGTCGTACTTCTTGGCGAGGTACTTCACCAGCCGGGCCGACGAACGGTACATCGCCTCCGTGTACCAGGCGTCCGGCGAGGTCAGAAAGCCCTCGTGCTCCAGCCCGACCGACTTGGCGTTCACGTACCAGTTGCCCGCGTGCCAGGCCACGTCCTTCGCCTTGACGTGCTGCGCGATGTGGCCGTCCGTGGAGCGCAGCGAGTAGTTCCAGGACACGTAGGTCGGGTCCTGCACCATGTCGAGGACACCCTCCCAGGCGCCCTCCGTGTCGTGCACCACGATGTAGTCGATGTCCTGCGAGGCCGGACGGTCGCCCAGGTCGTGGTTGCCGTAGTCGCCCTCGCCGAACTCCTCGTACGGTGCCGGGATCCACTCGCAGGAGACGGTCGCGGGGCATTCGGTGCCCTCGGTGGTCGCCGTGCGCAGACCCGCCCCGCGCAACGGCGCGGTGTCGGGGGCGAGTCCGGGCTGCGCGGCCAGGCCGACCCGCTGCCCGGCGTCCGTGCGCCGTTGCAGACCGGCGCGGAGCACGTCGTACACGTCGTCCGCGTACCTCGCCGCCGTCGCCGTGTCGTCGGCGCCCGAGAAGCGCGCCACCGCCCCGTACCAGTTGGCCGGGTCGTCGCTCAGCGGCTCGCCGAGCTCCCGCTGCGCGGCGGCCAGCAGCGCCGCGCCGCCCGCCACGTTGGCCGCCGGGTCGGTGCGCAGGTCCTCGGCGCTGATACCGGTCAGCTCGGCGGCCCGCGTCAGGGTCCGCAGACGGGCCGGGAGTTCGGCTTCCTTCGGCAGCTTCGCGTCGGGGAGCAGTGCCGGGCGGGCGTCGTCCCCGCGCGGGTCCTCCGAGCCCTCGCTGTGATGCGGCGCGGTGGCCAGCGCCGTACGGGCGTCGGTGAGGTGCATCGGGCCGTAGCCGCCGGACACGCTGGGCGCACCGGCGTGCGCGTCCCAGCGGGACTGGAGGTAGGAGACACCGAGCAGCACGCTCTGCGGCACGTCGTACGCGGCGGCGGCCCGCTCGAACGCCTGCTGCAACCGGCCGTCCGCGCTGTCGTCGGGGCCGGCGTCGGACGGGGCCGCGCCGAGCAGCGGCAGCAGGAGCGCCGCGGCGGCAACGGCGCCGGCGCCGCGGCGCGGCCGTCGCTTCCCGGCCGCTCGTCGGGGGTCGGTGGCGAATCCTCGCAAAGCAGCCTCCTGGGACGGTTGAGCGCGATGAGCCGTGCGGGGCCGGGCGTGACAGTGGTACCGGCTCTCCGACGATCCGTCAATCATGCGTCCAGGAAGGCGATTTCCCCGGTCAGCGCGGGGTGGGGGGAGTTTCGCGGCGGCGGCCGACCGGCCTGCGCGGCGTCAGTGGAATACACCAATGGGGCCTGTCCGGGCCCCGGCACGACGAAGGTCCGCGGTGCGCCGCTGTCCCGGGCGCACCGCGGACCGTCATCCCCCTTCAGCGAGTGCCGACCGCCGCGCGCACGGCCCGGCGGGCCAGCTGGCAGTCGTCGTGCAGCCGCCTCAGGAGCAGCCGCTGTTCCTCGCCGGACGGCGCAGCAGCCGGGTGGGCCGTTCCCGGTGCCGCGGGGGTCATGTCGTGCATCGAACGCTGCACGGCCGTCTCGTACGTACGGATCTCGCGTGTCAGTACGAGCATCAGATTGACCAGGAACGCGTCTCGCGAGGCCGGCCCCGCGGACTGGGCGATCTGGCTGATGTGCCGCCGCGCGCCCGGCGCGTCGCCGAGCACCGCCCACAGGGTGGCCAGGTCGTACCCCGGCAGGTACCAGCCGGCGTGCTCCCAGTCCACCAGCACCGGTCCCGCCGGTGAGAGCAGGACGTTGGACAGCAGGGCGTCGCCGTGACAGAACTGGCCCATGCCCTGCCGGCCCGCGGCGAGCGCGATGCCGTGCAGCAGCTTCTGCAGGTCGCCCAGGTCCCGGTCGGTGAGCAGACCGAGCTCGTGGTAGCGGGAGATGCGGGCCGCGTAGTCCAGCGGCGCGTCGAACGTGCCGGCGGGGGGCCGCCAGGCGTTCAGCCGGCAGATCGCGCTCAGCGCCTGCCGGATGTCCGCGCGCGGCGGTGCCTCCGCCGGGTGCCGCTGGAGGGCCGCGGCCCGTCCCGGCATCCGCTCGATGACCAGGGTGCAGTTGTCCGGGTCCGCCGCGATCAACCGGGGCGCGCGCACGGGCGGGCGGTGCCGGACGAACGAGCGGTATGCCGCTATTTCGTGGCGGATCCGCTCGGCCCACGCCGGCGACTGGTCGACTAAACACTTGGCGACGGCCGTACTGCGTCCGGTGGTGCCGACCAGCAGCACGGACCGGCCGCTGCGCCTCAGTACCTGCACCGGGGCGAACTCCGGGCAGATCCGGTGCACCGACGCGATCGCCGTGCGCAGCTGGGCGCCCTGGGGGCCGGACAGGTCGAGTCTGCCGCTGAGCGGTGGGGTGCCGAGCCCCGCGGGGCGTCGCGACCGGCCCGCGCCGAGCACGGGGGCCGTCGGGCGCGGGGGGGCGAGGTAGGGGCCGCCGCCGCCCGGCAGGGGGGGCTCTCCCGGCCTCGAGGAGGCGGGAGCCGCGGGGCGCGGGCGCAGCGGCCGGGGCGGGGCGGACACGGAGGACGATGCTGTGTACATGGGCGAAACAGATCCCTTCGTGTGCCTGCGAAGTCGTCGCACCACCCGCCCCGACCGCCCGGGTGCACCCTGGGGAATGCACCAGCCGTATCAAGCAGGCGACCGGGTTGGGGTGGCGCATTCCTACCTGACACCCGATGTCCCGTGGCACACCATCTGGCGCACCCTGGCGAACCCTGGCGAATAGTCGCCCGGCAACTCGCCCCGGGCTACTGTCAACTCAGCCGAGTACCTGGGGGCTTGACGTGAGCGGACAACCCAACACCCGCCTGGCGGACCTGTTCGGCCTGGCCGGCTGGTCCAAGGGAGAGCTCGCGAGGCTGGTCAACAAGCAGGCGGCGGCCATGGGCCATCCTCAGCTTGCGACCGACACCTCGCGGGTGCGGCGGTGGATCGACACGGGAGAGATCCCGCGCGATCCGGTGCCGCGGGTGCTGGCGGCTCTGTTCACCGAGCGTCTCGGCCGTGTCGTGACCATGGAGGACCTTGGTCTGGTCCGGCACGGGCGTGCGGGGAAACGGCGGAGCGGCGGGAATGCGGAGCATCCCGACGGTGTGCCGTGGGCGCCCGAACGGACTGCCGCGGTCCTCACCGAATTCACGGGAATGGACCTCATGCTCAACCGACGCGGCTTGGTGGGCGCGGGTGCCGTGCTCGCCGCGGGATCCGCACTCAGCAGCGCCATGTACGACTGGCTGCACACCGATCCGGCCCTGGCGGCCGACGCTCCCCACTTCGACGACCCCCTGCACGCCGACTCCGCCGGGTTCGACCGCTACGAGGCCGCCCCCATCGGGTCGCAGGAGATCGAGGAACTGGAGCGCTCGGTCGAAGTGTTCCGTGCCTGGGACGCGGCCCGCGGTGGCGGGCTCCAGCGCAAGGCGGTCGTGGGCCAGCTCAACGAGGTGGGCGGCATGCTCGCCTACCGTCACCCACCCCATCTGCAACGGCGCCTGTGGGGCGTCGCGGCCAACCTCGCCGTCCTCGCGGGCTGGATGTCGCACGACGTCGGCCTGGAGCCCACGGCCCAGAAGTACTTCGTCATCGCCGCCCATGCCGCGAGAGAGGGCGGCGACCGGCCCCGGGCCGGGGAGGCGCTCTCCCGGGCGGCCCGCCAGATGGTGCATCTGGGCCGGCCGGACGACGCCCTCGACCTGATGAAGCTCGCCTCGTCCGGCTCGGGGGAGGAGGTGCTGCCGCGTACCCAGGCGATGTTCCACACCGTCGAGGCCTGGGCGCAGGCGTCCATGGGCAAGGGGCAGGCGATGCGCCGCACCCTCGGGCAGGCGGAGGACCTGTTCGTCTCCGACAAGGGGGATGTGCCCCCGCCCAGTTGGATGCAGCTGTTCAACGAGGCGGATCTGTACGGCATGCAGGCCCTGGCCTACCGCACCCTCGCGGAGCACGAGCCGGGCGCCGCGGCGCACGCCCAGCACTACGCGGACAAGGCGCTGGCCCTGCGGGTCGACGCACAGCAGCGGTCCAAGATCTTCGACTTCCTGTCCATGGCGTCCGCCTGCTTCATCGCGGACGACCCCGAACAGGCGGACCGGTTCGCCCGTCTCGCGCTGATGTCCATGGGGCAGAACTCCTCACGCCGTACCTGGGACCGGCTGCGCCAGATGTACCGGCTCACCGCCCAGTACGCCGAGTACCCGAAGATCCAGCAACTGCGGGAGGAGATCAAGCTCGCCCTGCCCAAGCAGAAGGGGAGGGGCGCCAGCTCGGCGGTGTAGGTACCGCTGCCCTATGACGTGAGCTCGGCCGACGTGACCCTGGCGATCAGGACGCATGCGTCGTCCTGCCGATCGGTCGCGCCGAACTCCTCCACGACCATCCGTACGCAGTCCTGTGCGGTCCGGGCCCCGGCGAAGCGCGGGGCAAGGCCGGTGAGGCGCTGCGCCGCGTCCGTCCCGCTGCTCCCGGGCACCAGGCCGTCTGTGTGCAGCAGGACCAGGTCGCCCTCCTCGAGGGTCTCCTCGGCCTCGCCGTAGGCGGCACCCGAGGTCGCGCCGAGCAGGACGCCGTCCGGTGCGTTCCACCTGAGCCCCGTCCCGTTGCGGAACAGCAGCGGGGCGGGGTGTCCTGCCTGCGCCCACACCAGGGTGCGGGTCTCGGGGCGGTAGCGGCAGCAGACGGCGCTGCCCAGGACCGGCTCGACGGTGGTGTCCAGCAGGTGGTTCAGCCACGCCAGCAGTTTGCCGGGCCGGGTGCCCGCCATCGCCATGCCGCGTACCGCGCCGAGCAGCATCGCCATGCCCGACGTCACGGCGACGCCGTGGCCGGTGAGGTCGCCGACGCTCAACAGCGTCTCGCCCTGCGGAAGTTCCATCGCGTCGAACCAGTCGCCGCCGATCGGCTCGCCGGGCGACGCGGGCAGCCGTCGGGCCGCCAGGTCCAGGCTGTACGGGCCCCCGGGGCGCGGGAGCCGCAGGGAGCCGTGCCACGGCGGCAGCACGGTCTCCTGCGGCTCGACCGCCGGCCGGTGCTCGGTGCGTGCGGCGTCCGGCGGGCGCAGGAGCGAGTCACGGGTCTCGCTCACCGCCCGCTGGCTGCGCCGCAGTTCACTGACGTCGCGCAGCACCGCCCACATCGAGGCGGTGCCGCCGTCGGCGCCGAGCACGGGCTCGCCCATCATGTGCACGGTCCGGACCTCGCCGTCCGGCCGTACGATCCGGAACTCGCCGTCGATGCGCTTGGCGTCGACCAGGCAGTCCGTGACCATCGAGGTCAGCTTCGGCCGGTCCGCGTCGAGGACCAGCGAGGGCAGCTCGTCCAGGGTGAGCGGGGGAGCGGCGGCGTCGCGGCCGAGGATCTCGTACAGCTCCCCGGACCAACTGGCGTGGTCCGTGAGCAGGTTCCACTCCGCGCTGCCGACCCGGCTGAGCAACGACTCGCCGCGCGCCGGGGGGACGGCCGCCGGTGGCCGCGCGGCTTCCGGGGTCCCGGTGACGGGGGGCGGGCCGTCGCGCAGCTGTGCCAGATGCTCGTCGAGGTCGTTGAGCTGGTGCAGCGCGAGGTCGTAGAGTGCCCGCTGCCAGCGGTCCCGCGGGTCGGCGTCGTCGGTGCGCGCGTCCCGCCGCACGGCGTCCATGTCGCCCTTGAGCCGTCGCGCCTGCGATATCAGCGCTTCGACCGTGCCGCGTCCTGGCGGTGGGGCGGCTGGGTGGTCCGCAGAGAGATGGGACGGCATGACGCACTCCGATGCGGGGACGGTACGACAAGGCTGGCGGTGGGACCGTTACGACTGTTGCACAGCACGCGACGCCCTGTAAGGGATTCGGCAACACACGATACGGTGGTGCTTCTGGCATATGCCAGCGTCTTCCGGGACTGCTCGCGACGTAGCCGAAGCCTAGGCGCCGGGACGGTCAAGTCGTAGCGCGCGTACGTGAATTGACGGGCTCTCGGCCCTTTCGGGTCGCGCCCAAATGAGTGTTCGTCGCATGGGTGTTCCAAGGTGTACGTGAGAGGGCGCACCGCGCTCGTAAGAGAACCGGCATGGAACCGGCCGCCCTCTCGCCGCAGTGGAGACCGAAGCATGGACATCACCCTCCAGCAGCCCGCCCGCGCCCGGCTGATCACGGCGGAGGAGCGGGAAGTTCCCGTCCCCGTCACCCTTCGCTACGTGTCCGCCGACCCCCTCGCGGTGCACTTCGACTTCCCGCCCGAGTCCTGCCTCGACGGCGAGGCGCTCAGCTGGACCTTCGCGAGAGCCTTGCTTCAGGAGGGGGTGCGGGGACCGGCGGGCAGCGGCGACGTGCACATCTGGCCGTGCGGGAGGGCCCTCACGGTGCTCGAGTTCCACTCGACGAGCGGACTCGCGCTGGTCCAGTTCGACACCTCGGCGCTGCGCCGCTTCCTGCTGCGCACGTACGCGGTCGTGGCGGCCGGCCAGGAGGACGTCGGCGCGGCCGTCGAGCGCGGGCTGAACTCGCTGTTCGACGGGGTCTGACCCGGGCCGCGGGCCGTGCCGCCCGGGTCAGCCGCCGTGACCCGCGTACAGCTCCGGACGCGTGGCGAGGCCCACGGTGACCCGGCCGCCCCCCTCCAGCGCCCGCACCCCGGCCTCGGCGACGGCGGAGGCCGCGTAGCCGTCCCATGCGCTCGGGCCGGTGACGCGGCCCCGTCGCGTGGCGTCGACCCAGTCCTGCACCTGGCGGTCGTAGGCGTCCGCGAACCGTACGAGGTAGTCCTGCGGCACCTCCTCGCGGGCTCCGCCCTCCGCGGTGACCAGCAGGGTGTGGCCCTCCCCGATCCGGGCGCTGCCGGACTCGCAGACGGCCTCGCAGCGCACCTGGTAGCCGAAGCCGCAGTTCACGAAGACCTCGACGTCGACCACGGCGCCGCCCGCCGTCTCGAACAGCACGAACTGCGGATCGAGCAGACCCTCGGGGGCGTTCGCGCTGGACCGGGGGCGCACCACCGTGACGGCGGTCAGTTCCTGGCCGAGCAGCCAGCGCGCCGCGTCGATCTCGTGCGAGACCGAGCTGTTGACCAGCATCGCGCTGGTGAAGCCCGGAGGCGAGGAGACGTTGCGGTGGACGCAGTGCAGCATCAGCGGGCGCCCCAGCCTGCCGCTGTCCAGCAACGACTTCAGCTGCCGGTACTCGGCGTCGTAGCGCCGCATGAAACCGATCTGCGCGAGCCGCCGGCCGAGCCGCGCCTCCGCCTCCACCACCCGCAGCGCCCCCTCCGACTCCGGCACCATGGGCTTCTCGCACAGCACCGGCAGCCCGCGGGCGAAGGCCGCGAGCAATGCCTCCTCGTGGGCGGGGCCGGGGGAGGCGACCAGTACGGCGCCGACGCCGGGCGCCTCCAGCGCCGCCTCCGCCTCCGCGTGCACCGAGACCCCGTCGATCCCGGCCGCCGCCTCCTTCGCACGCTCCGGGTCCGGGTCGGCCACCGCGGCCACCCTGGCGCCGCTCACCACACGGTCCAGCCTCCGTATGTGATCGGCTCCCATGTGCCCCGCGCCCAGCACCGCCACGCCCAGCAGCTCACCCACGAGCGCCCTCCCTTGTCGCCGGATGTCCCGGCGTAGCGTAGGCACAAGGGCGCGGGCACCGTCAGTAGCGCAGCACTCCCGCGATGCCGTCGGCGTCGGCCAGGGTGCCGTCCGGGACGAAGCGGACGTCGGCGCCGGTCTCCAGGCACTGCTCCACGATCTCGTCCACGATGTCCTCGCGGGCGTCGAGGTCGCCGCCGGAGGCCGGGACGAGGTGGTCGCCGTCGTCGCGCACGGTCACGCGGTAGTTCTCCTCGACGGCGAGCAGCCGCACCCGCGCCTCCCGGGCGTTCTGCCAGACCTCGTCGACACCGGCCGCGAACTCCTTGCGCCCGCGGGCCGATTCGAGTTCCTTGGTCACCGTGTCGATGGTCCGCATGTCCTCGGCCTCGACGATGGCCCCCACCGCCTGCCACACGGCCTCAGGGGTGCCCTGCGCGAGTCCGCCGTAGGCGATGTGCAGGGCCCGCCGTGAGGCGTCCCCGACCTCGTCGAGGCAGGACAGCGCGGCCTGCTCACCGGTCACGTACAGCGGCCGTGGGCGCTCCCGCAGGATCGCGCCGACGGCGGCGTCGGCCTCCCGCAGGAAGTGCCGGGTTCCCTCGTCGCGGAAGGTGCTCGGCATGTCGCCGACGCGTTCCAGGCGCTCCGGGTCGAAGTTCTCCGGCCTGCGGGCGAGCGGGAAGCCCCCGCTGCGCTCCTCGGCGACGCGGCCCCCGCCGCCGTTCCACAGGGTGGCGCGGTCGGCGGAGACCGACAGCACCCAGAACGCCCGCTCGGACACCTGGGCGGAGACCAGGTTGCGGGTGAGGAAGGTGTCGGAGAGCACCACCCGCTCGGGCACGGTACGGCCGAGGGACCACACCTGGTGCTCACCAGGGGCGGCATAGATCACCAGGCCGTCCTCGGAATGGGTCAGATCGACCTCGCCGAGTGCCTGGTCGAGCTGGGCCGCCACATCGGCGCGCCGTTCCCGGGTCACCGCGGGATCGGCCTCCAGCTGCCTCTTGGCCTCGGACACCACATTGCGCAGCCTGACCCGGTCCTGCGCGTTGTACGGCTCCCTGCGGTGCGTCGGCGTCAGCACGGAGACCGCCGGGTAGGGGCGCGGGCGGCGCAGCTCGGACAGGGTCGTGGGACTGAGTGCGTGCTCCATGACAGCACCATAGGGCCGATTCGCGTATCAGGCATTTGGGGCAATGCGCCCCCTCACGGCGAGGCGCCCGCGCCGTTCTCGGAACCGCAGGAGCTGCCGCTCGGCGGCAGGGTGCCGTACAGCAGGAAGTCGTCCACCTTGCCGCGCACGCACTTGGACGACATGTAACCGGTGTGGCCCTCGCCCTTGTTGTCGAGCAGTACGGCCGAGGGACCCAGCCGCTTCGCCGTCTGGACGGCCCAGCGGTACGGCGTCGCCGGGTCGCCGCGGGTGCCGACCAGCAACATCTTCGGGCCGTCGACGTCCTTCACCTCGTCACGGATGAAATCGGTGCCCTTGGGACGGCCGTAGCACAGCAGGACCTGGGTGAGACGGAACGGGCCGAAGACCGGGGACGCCGCCTCGTAGGCGGCCCGCAGCCGGCCGAGGTTCCCGGTGATCTGCCGGGCCGTGGGCCGGTCGGGGTCATCGGCGCAGTTGACCGCCATCAGCGCGGCCGGGAGGTTGTCCAGAGGGACGTTCTCCTGGTCCACGAGTCCGCCGTCGGCGGACGGCGAGTCCTCCTGGCGGCCCTGGCGCGCTCCCGCGGCCGCCAGGCCACCGGTGGCGAAGGCCTCGACGCCCGAGGTGTCCCCGTCCTCCACCAGCGAGGCCAGCGCGCGTTCGAGCGACGGCCACATGTCTCTGCTGTAGAGCGCCTGGCTCAGCGCACCGACCAGGTCCTGACCGGTGAACTCGCCGCTGAACGCGGTCGGGACCGGGTCCTCGTCCATCGAACGGACCAGGCGCACGACCTCCTCGCGCGCCACCCGCGCGTCCTGGCCGAACGGGCAGGCGATGTCCTTCACGCACCAGTCGATGAAGTCGTCCAGCGCGGTCTGCTGCCCCGCGGCGCCCGCCACGCCCTGCTCGGCGAGCGACTCCGTCAGCGTGTCGACGCCGTCCAGCGCCATGCGGCCCACCTTGTCGGGGAACTGGGCCGCGTAGACGGCGCCGAGGCGCGATCCGTAGGAGAAGCCGAGGAAGTTGAGCTTGTCGTCGCGGAGCGCCTGACGGATGACGTCCATGTCCCGGGAGACGTTGATCGTGCCCATGTGCGGCATCACGGGCCCGGAGTGCTTGGCGCACTCCTCGGCCGCCCTCTTCAACTGCCGCAGCACCGCGTTCGGATCACGCAGCGTCTCGTCGGTCCCGGCCGTGACCTCCGCTCCGGCGTACGGGCTGTCGCCGCAACTGACCGGCGAGGAGCGGCCGACGCCCCGCGGATCGAAGCTCACCACGTCGTAGCCGTCGGTCAGGGCCATGAAGTCGTCACCGCTGTGCGCGAGTTCGCTGACGCCCGGGCCGCCGGGACCGCCGAAGTTCAGCAGCAGCGAGCCGCGCTTGTGGCCGCTGGCCCGGTACCGGGCGACTGCCAGGTCGAGTGTTCCGGCGGCCGGGCGGGCGTAGTCCAGGGGGACCGTGACCTTCCCGCACTGCAGATCGCCGGAGACCGTCCCGCCCTCGCACTTCTTCCACACGACCTTCTGCCGGTAGAACCGCGTCAGGTCGGGCTGTGAGTCGTCCGTGGCTGTCGCCGGCACGCCGGCGCCCAGCATCGCCAGGCCGATGGCTCCGGCGACCGAGTGGCGTCGTACCGCGCGCAGCGGTGACGGCTTGGCCAGCATCGATGCCTCCAAGGGGCCCCGCGGGGGACCGGTGAACGGCGCCCTCGCCCACGATAAGCGGCACTCGTGACAGCCGCCTCCGGGGCCGGTACGGCGTCGGGAGCCGCTCTCACCTGTTCGGCTCACACGTCCGGTACGTTCGGTTACGGACTGTGTGCAAGGATTCGGATGGCTTTACTGCCAGTTCGACAAACGTGTCACTCGGTGGGGTGAAAGGCGGATAAGCCATAACTCGGATGGTTCACCTGCGTTTTATCCGGTGCGGGTGAGTGCCCGTGACCTCGTCTGGAAGGCAGGGACCCCATGAAACGGGTTACCCGAAACGGTGTGATCGCCGTCGCCGCCGCGTCCGGCGCGATGGCTGTGACGTTTCCGGCGTACGCGGACTCCGCGGCCGACGGAGCCGCGGTCGGCTCGCCAGGGCTGATCTCCGGCAACACCATCCAGCTCCCGGTGCACGTCCCGGTGAACGTGTGCGGGAACACCGTGAACGTGGTGGGGCTGCTGAACCCCGCCGCGGGCAACCGCTGCGCCAACACCGGCGACGCCACGAAGGGATCCGGCACGGGTTCCGCGGCGGGCGGGGGAGCGTCCGCCGAGGGCAGCGGAAAGGATTCGCCCGGCGTGCTCTCCGGCAACGGGGTGCAGCTCCCGGTGGATCTGCCGGTGAACGTCACCGGCAACAGCGTGAACGTCGTCGGCGTCGGCAACGCGGCCGTCGGCAACGAGTCCGAGAACGGCGGCCCGGTCCGCCCCGAGGAGTCGACGCCGCGACCGTCGACCCCGCCGAAGGCCCACCCGGCGCCGAAGCCGACGCCCCCGCGCGTCGCGGAGCCGACCACGCCCGGCCTCGCGGAGACGGGCGCGGACGCGACCCTGCCGACGGCGATCGGCGCCTCCGCGCTGGTGCTGGGTGGGGCGGCCCTGTACCGCCGCTTCCGCCCCGACGCCGTGCGCTAGCCGTTCCGGCCCCGGGGGCCGCCGTGGCCAGGAGGTCGAGTACCACCGGGCCCGCGCCCCCTCGCGCCCTGATGAGACCGCGGGCCGACGGCCCGGCGGCTCCGTGGCGGGCCCTGGGGCCGTGAGCGTCACTCGGCCGGTGCCCGGGATCTGGCTCGCCCGTCGACCGGCCCAGGGGTGGGCTCTTGCGGCGTGACCGCTGCCTGTCCGGTATCCGGTCGGGTGCGGATCCCCCTGCGGACCCGGGCCCGACCACGGTCGGCCGGCTCCGGGGTGGTCGTCCGGGGCGCGAGTGCCGCCTTGCCCTTGGCCGGTTCGCCCCTGCGGCGGCGCCCGTCCACGGGTGGCTGCGCTCCCCGGCCCCCGGGGGTGGGCCGGGGCGTGGGGCCGCCGCGTTCTTCGCCGTCGGCGTGTTGGCCGCGAACGCCGCCGCGCAGGAAGCGGCGGTGTAGGCAGGTGGTCCGGCCCGGCGCGGGTTTTCCTGCGGGGCCCCGGGCTCGGCCATCGGTTGGCCGGCTTCGGGGTCGTCGTCCGGGGCGCGAGTGCTCCCTTTGCCCTGGCCCGTTCGGCCCTGCGGGGTCGCGGGCGCGCCCGTCCACGGGTGGCTGCGCCCCCTGGCCCCCGGGGCGGGCCGGGGCGTGAGGTCGCCGTGTTCCTCGGCGTCGGCGCGTTCGCCGCGAACGCGCCCGGGAGGCGGCGGCGTAGGCAGGCGTCCGGCCTGGCGCGGGTCTTCCTGCGGGGCCCCGGGCTCGGCCATCGGTTGGCCGGCTTCGGGGTGGTCGTCCGGGGCCCGCGTGCTCCCCTGCCCCTGGCCGGTTCGCGCGCCGTCTCAAGCCCCCCGGGACGGGCCGGGGCGCGAGGTCGCCGCGTTGCTCGGCATCGGCGCGTTCGCCGCGAACGCCGCCGCGCAGGAGGCGGCGGCGTGGGCAGGTAGCCGTTGCGGTCACGCGGGCTCGGCGCGGCCTGGGGCGCGGGTCGTCGGTCGGCGCGTGCGGGAGGTCGGCCCGTCCGTGGCATGGCCGAGGGGCCCGGGGTGTCAGGAACGGGCGCGGTGGAAGCGGTGGTGCAACTCCCGGATCTCGTCGGTGAGCTCGGGGACCGGACCCTCCACGGTGACGCCCGGCGCCACCTCGTTCACCGGCAGTGTCCGTACCGGCGGTGCCGGTACGCCCAGCTCCGCCAGCCATGAGACGAGCTGCTGCGAGGACGCCACGTACACGATGCGTCCGAGGCCCACCCAGGCGTGCGCGGCCGCGCACATCGGGCAGTGCTCACCGGACGTGTACACCGTAGCCGTCGCCCGCCGCTCCGGCGGCAGATGCTCCGCGGCCCAGCGCGCGAGTGCGAACTCCGGATGCCGGGTGCGGTCGCCCGAGGCCACCCGGTTGCGGTCCTCGGCGAGCACCGCGCCGTCCCCGTCGACCAGCACCGAGCCGAACGGCTCGTCCCCGGCGTCCAGTGCCTGGCCCGCCAGCTCGACACAGCGGCGCAGATGCGGCAGCTCGGCTTCGCTCACCATGCGTGGTCTCCTCTTCCGTCTGTTTCCGTCTGGTTCCGTCTGTTTCCGTCGGTGGCATCGGCGGGTCAAGTCCACACCCCGTTGCGGGGCGGCCGCCTCCCGGAATCGTCCCGCATTGACATGCAGGTAATTGGCTGCATAACTTGGAGTGTGCGATCAGAAGACGACGACTTCCGGATGGACAGGGTCTTCAAGGCCCTGGCCGACGAGACCCGCATGCGCCTGCTGGACCGGCTGCACGAGGAGAACGGTCAGACCCTGGGCGAACTGTGCGAGCGCATCGCGATGACCCGCCAGTCGGTGACCCAGCATCTGGCGGTCCTGGAGGACGCCAACCTGGTCAGCACGGTGCGACGGGGCCGGACGAAGTTGCACTACCTGAATCCGGTGCCGCTCCACGAGATCCAGGAGCGGTGGATCGACAAGTTCGAGCACCCGCGCCTGCGCGTGCTCGGCGCCGTGAAGCGACAAGCCGAGGAAGCCATGACCGACAAGCCCACGTTCGTGTACGTCACCTACATCGAGAGCACCCCGGAGAAGGTCTGGGACGCGCTCACCGACGCCGACCTCACCGCCGTCTACTGGGGTCACAGCAACGTCTCCGACTGGCGGCAGGGCTCCCGCTGGGCCCATGTGCGCACGGACGGTTCCGGCGTCGCCGACGTGGTCGGCACCGTCGCCGTGAGCGAGCGTCCGACGCGCCTGGTCACCACCTGGGCGGCGCCCGGCGACGAGGGTGGCGAGGGCGAAGGGGCCGGCCATTCGCGCGTCACCTTCGACATCCGGCAGCACGGCGACATCGTCCGCCTGACCGTCACCCATGAGGACCTCGCCGACGAGGCCGAGCGTGCCGACGCGGCGTCCGGCTGGGCGGCCGTGCTGTCCAACCTCAAGTCGCTGCTGGAGACCGGCAGTCCGCTGCCTCAGGAACCCTGGCTGGTCCCGGGCCCCTGAGCCACGGAAACGGCCGGTCCGCCAGGCATGGCGGGCCGGCCTCGCTGCTGTCTCATCGACTCCCTTCCTGTCGGGGATACCTACGGCTTGGGGACGCTCTTCGCTGCCGTACCGGCGCACACCAGGCCCAGGATCACAGCCAGGGCACCGATGATGACGTTGTTCCAGACGACACCCGCGTCCGGGTTCGAGCCGACGATCCACGGCGAGATGATCATCCACACACCCAGCGCGCACATGGCCCAACTGAGGCCGTACATGCGTTCGGGTGCCCGTGTGAACCCGAGTGCCAGCAGGCCGATCGCGATCCCGATGATCAGGTTGTGGGTCGTGAGTGCGGCTTGGCTGGTGGCGTAGTGGACCACCCAGGGTGATACGGCACAGTACAGACCGAGCAGGAACACCGGTCCGTCCACGAGTGCCACATCACGGCCGCCGAGCATGCGCGCGTAGCGGGCCCGCATCTCGTAGGCATCAGGGTGGCTGGTTATGTCACCTCTGGTGGGCTGGACGTTGGCCATGACTCGTCTCCTTCTGACTTCGCTGGCCAGATCGCGGCTGGTGCGGTATGCGTTAAGCGCCGCGTATGTCCATTCTGCTCTTATTTCGCCTTTATGTGTAGACGTCACTACTCTGATCATCGTGAAGAGAACCGATCATGCGCACGGGCCCGGTAACCGGCGCCCTCCCGGGGCCCCGGGAGGCGTCGACCTCAGGCACCTCGCCGTGCAGCTGCGCCGGATGAACGTCGAGATCAACCGTCTGGTCCACGGACTGGCGGGCAACGACCTGAACGCCACCGACGTGCAGGCGCTCGCGGCCATCCTGGACACCGACGGCCCCATGACGCCGGGGCGACTGCGCAAGCACCTCGGACTCACCTCCGGATCCGTCTCCGCCTGCGTGGAGCGTCTGGAGCGCGCGGGCCTCATCCGCCGGGTCAGGGGCGGCACCGACCGCCGCGTCGTCCATCTGCGCTACGCCTCCGCAGCCCCGTCGACGGCCCACTGGTACTACCGCCCGCTCGCCGAGGCCACCGCGGCCGCCCGATCCCGCTTCTCCGAGGCCGAACTCGGCGTGGCGCTGCGCTTCCTGGCGGCGCTGAACGAGGAACTCTCCCTGCACCGGGCCTCCGGCGACTGACGCCCGCGCGTCCCGAACCGCGGCGGCCCCCCGCCCGTTCACCGCCTGTCGCGCGCCGCGCACACCGATGTACATGATCGCGGAGTTCCAGGGCAGGCGAATCGTACGGGAGTTGCCCGTATCCGTCGAGGGCTCGACGGAGGACGTGGGAGGTGTCTGCGGCTATGGGTGCGAAGGTGATGGAGCGTTTCCCCGCCGGCGCTCCGCGCGGCTCGTGGCCGGCGGAGGAGTACGCCGCCGCGCTGCGCGCCGAGGGCGAGTCGGCGACGGTGGTGATGGATCTGAAGCAGGACGCGTTCCTCGTGGTGGTCCCGGCCCGCGACGAGGACTGACCACCGGCCGCCCGGAGCCTCGCGTCGCGGCGACGTGTTCCGGCCACCGGTGCGGCCCGAGGCGACCGGTGCGCGCGGCGGCGGACCGCCGGAGGACGAACACGACGGATCCCGGGGCCGGTTCAGGTGCTTTCCTGTCACCGCCTCGCGATGCTCCCTGGTCCGCGATGCGAGATCGGCCCGGAGTTCCTTGACGGTCCCGTCCGGCGGCTGCCACGATCGAGGGCATGCTGATGCGACTGGACCTCACGCGGCGACGCCATGTCGACCTCGCACGCGTCTCCAGCGCCTCCTGTCGCGCCGCGCGCTGAGCACTGCCGCGGCTGCTTCCACCTCGCCCCTGCCGTAGCGCAGTCGGGCCTTCCCGGCACTCCGGGTCTCCTTCGTGTGCGTGCGGCGCACCCGTGCCGCGCTGCGGCGCGGCCGGCCTTTCCGTACGGCTGGGCGTGACAGGAGTTCCCGCATGCCCGGGCACGCACCGGTAGCCGCCCGGTCATGACCGTCCGGTCGTCCGGGGCAACGGAGTTCCGGCCCGCCCGACCCCACGGCCACGACGCCCCGGACCCGCCCGATCCGCCCGGAACCCGATCCGCCCGGAAAAGAGAATCCATGGCCACCGTACTGTCCGTCTCCGGCAGCCCCTCCGCCTCCTCCCGCACCGACCGACTGCTGCGCCACCTGGACCGACGGCTGGTCGCGCAGGGCCACGACGTCGTCCCGCTCGACATCCGCACCGTCCCCGCCGAGGCCCTGCTCGGCGCCGACCTACGGCACCCGGCGATCCTCCGGGTCACCGAGCAGTTCGCCCGCGCCGACGGGGTCGTGGTGGGCACGCCCGTGTACAAGGCGTCGTACTCCGGCGTCCTCAAGGCGCTCCTCGACCTGCTGCCGCAGTACGCCCTCACCGGCAAGACCGTGCTGCCGCTCGCGACCGGCGGCACCGCCGCCCATGTCCTCGCCATCGACTACGCGTTGCGCCCGGTGCTGTCCTCCATGGGGGCGGGCCACATCGTGCAGGGCTGGTTCACCCTCGACAGGGACATCACCGTGCACGACGACGGCACCCTCACCGTCGCGCCCGCCGCCGCGGAGGCGCTCGGTCAGGTGGTCGACCAGTTCTCGGCCGCCCTGGGCCGCACCCCCCTGCTGGCGGCGGCGGGCTGAACGGCCGGAGCCCCCGGCGCGCGCCGGGTTGCCGTTCGCCTCAGGAGGCCAGGGCGTCCAGGTGCGCCCGGCGTGACTCGGCGGTCTGGCCCTGGACCAGCAGGAACAGGGCCTCGCGGGCGAGCCGCTGGGCCGTTCCGTCCAGCGCCATCGACCGGCCGCCGCCCGACACCACGGCCGCGGTGGTCGCCGCGCGCATCACCTCGTACGACCGCAGCCTGAGCGTGAGCCGTTCGTCCAGGTGCTGGTGCGGCGCCGCCTCGTCGGCCAGCGCGTAGGCCCGGTCGCGGATCCCGGAGAGGCGGGCGCGCAGCGGTCCCGCGACGTCGTCGTCCAGCAGGCCGAGGGCGGCCTCGGTGACGCCGAAGACCGCGGGGGAGGCGGCCACCGTCTTCGGGCGGTCCTCGGCGGCCCACTGCTCGTACGGCTTCCGCAGGGCGACCGCCTCCTCGGGCAGCCACAGCCCGTCCAGCTCCAGCGACACCGTGCGCGCCGCGGTGAGCGCCGCGAGCCGCATCGGGGGAGAGGGGCGCAGCCCCGGCTGCTCCCGCGCCTCGGTGAAGGCGAACAGGGCCTCGCCGCCGTCGGTGATCCCGGCGAGCAGCATCACGTCGTTGAGGCCCCAGCCGGTGTACCAGGGCACGGTCCCCTCGAACCGCCATCCGCCGCGCGCCCGCTCCACCCGCACCGGAGTGCGGGGGTGGGCCCGCAGATGCGCGTAGGCGACGCCCGACAGCAACTCGCCGCGGGCCATCGGACCCAGCAGCCGCTCCCGGACCGGTGCCTCGCCCTTCACCAGCGTCGCGACCGGCGTGTGGTGCTGCGTCTGGACGAACCAGGTCGAGCAGCAGGCCCCCGCGAGGATCTCCGCCGTCGCACGGGCCACCGCGGCGGGCGCGGCCGAGCCGCCGTACTCCTCGGGCGCGCCGAGCCCGAGCAGCCCGGACCGCTTGATCGCCTCGATGTGCCCGACGGGCACCTCCGTGCGGTCGACCGCCGCGGCCTGCGGGGCGAGGAGGTCGTCCGCCAGCCGCTGGGCGCGGGCGACGAGCGGGTGCGATGGGGTGGTCATGGCAAGATCTTCCGCTGCCGTGGCCGGGGGTGTCGATTCCGGGGACGGGCCGCTCAGCTGAGCGGGGCCCGCGACGTGGTGCCTACCCTGGAGACGTGGCTCGTTCCAACGATGAGGTCGCCGCGCTGTTCGCGGAGTACGCGGACCTGATCTCGATCACCGGGGGAGACGCGTTCCGGGCCCGGGTGTACGAGAAGGCCGCCCGGGCGATCGGCGGTCACCACGCCGACGTGTCGACGCTCGACCTCAAGGGCCTCCAGGAGATCCCGGGCGTCGGCAGGTCGATCGCGGAGAAGATCGTCGAATACCTCGGCGCCGGCCGGGTCACGGCGGTGGAGGAACTGCGGGCGAGGATCCCCGCGGGCGTGCGGCGGCTGACCGCGATACCGACGCTGGGTCCCAAGAAGGCCATGGCGATCCACGAGCGGCTGGGCATCTCCTCGATCGAGGAACTGGCCGAGGCCGTCCACGAGGAACGGCTGCGGGACCTGAAGGGCTTCGGGCCGAGGACCGAGGAGAACATCCTGCACGGCATCGCGCTGCTGCGCTCCTCCGGGGACCGGGTCCTGATCGACGCCGCCACGGATGTCGCCGAGGGCATCGTCGCCCGGCTGTCGCAGGTGCCGGGCTGCCTGCGGTGCGCTTACGCCGGTTCGCTGCGCCGCGGGCGCGAGACGATCGGGGACGTCGACGTCCTGGCCGCCGCCGAGGACTCGGAGCCCCTGATGCGGGCCTTCACCGAACTGCCCGAGACCGGGGAGGTCGTCGCGCGCGGCACGACCAAGACGTCGCTCCGCACGACCAAGGGCCTCGCCGTCGACCTCAGGGTCGTCCCGCCGGACTCCTGGGGAGCGGCACTCCAGTACTTCACGGGCTCCAAGGCCCACAACATCCGCACCCGGGAGCGGGCCGTGCACCAGGGGTTCAAGCTCTCCGAGTACGGGCTGTTCGACGTCGAGAGCGGCGAGCGGATCGTCTCCGAGAAGGAGGAGGACGTCTACGCGCTCCTCGGACTGCCCTGGATCCCGCCGGCGCTGCGCGAGGACCGCGGCGAGATCGAGGCCGGGGCGCGTGGCGAACTGCCGGAGCTGGTGCGGGAGTCCGACCTCCGGGGTGATCTGCACACCCACACCGACCTCACGGACGGGCTCGCCCCGCTGGAGGAGATGGTCGCCGCGGCCGCCGCGCGCGGCCACGCCTACTACGCGATCACCGACCACGCGCCCAACCTCTTCATGCAGCGCATGACCGACGAGCGGATGCTGGCGCAGCGCGAGCGCGTCCGGGAGCTCGACGAGGAGTACGGGCGGCGCGGCAGGCGCGGCGGGATGCGGTTGCTGCACGGTGTGGAGCTGAACATCGACCCCGACGGCGGCGTGGACTGGCCGGACGACTTCCTGGCCGGCTTCGACCTGTGCGTGGCCTCGGTGCACTCGCACTTCAACCAGAGCCGCGAGGCGATGACCCGGCGGTTCCTGCGCGCCTGCGAGAACCCGTACGTCCACGTCATCGGCCACCCCACCACCCGCCTCATCGGCAGGCGGCCCGGCGTCGACGTGGATCTGGACGCGCTCTTCGAGGCGTGCGCGCGCACCGGCACGGCCCTGGAGATCAACTCCCACCCCGACCGGCTGGACCTGAACGACGAGCACATCCTGCGGGCCAAGCGGTACGGGGTGAAGTTCGCCGTCGACAGCGACGCCCACTCCGTCCTCCATCTCGCCCATCTGCGCTACGGCGTGGGCATGGCACAGCGCGGCTGGCTGACCAAGGACGACGTGATCAACACCTGGCCGCTGACCCGGTTGCGCCGCTTTCTGCGCCAGGGGCGGCCCACGGGGCGTAGGAGCTAGGGCCTGAACCACCACGCCGGACCGGCGCCGTGCGCCGGTCCGGTATCTGCTTGCCTCAACTCATCGGCGATGCCCGGGCGTTTGACTGGTCTACACCCTTGACTGGTACAGACCAACGCGGTTGAGTGGCGGACCAACCCCCCACCACGGCCGCCCCCGACGTCCTTCCCGGGAGCGGCCGTGTTCCGCAAAGGAGCCGAACCTTGTCGAGGCGTCGTATCCGCATCTCCGCACTCCTGAGCTCGCTCGCCCTCGCGGGCGCAGCCCTGGCCCTGCAGCCGGCCCCCACCGCGTCAGCCGCCGGATTCGTGGTCAGCGAGGCGCAGTTCAACCAGATGTTCCCGGGCCGGAACTCGTTCTACACCTACAGCGGCCTGACCGCCGCGCTCAGCGCGTACCCCGGCTTCGCCAACACGGGCAGCGACACCGTGAAGAAGCAGGAGGCCGCGGCCTTCCTTGCCAACGTCGGTCACGAGACCGGCGGTCTCGTCCACATCGTCGAGCAGAACCAGGCCAACTACCCGCACTACTGCGACTGGGGCCAGCCGTACGGCTGTCCGGCCGGGCAGGCCGCCTACTACGGCCGGGGTCCGATCCAGCTGAGCTGGAACTTCAACTACAAGGCCGCGGGCGACGCGCTCGGCCTGAATCTGCTGGGCGACCCCTGGATGGTGCAGAACAACGCCTCCGTCGCCTGGAAGACGGGCCTGTGGTACTGGAACACCCAGTCCGGCCCGGGTTCCATGACCGGCCACAACGCCATGGTCAACGGCGCCGGCTTCGGGCACACCATCCGGAGCATCAACGGCTCCCTGGAGTGCGACGGCAAGAACCCCGCGCAGGTGCAGAGCCGGGTGAACAACTACCAGCGGTTCACTCAGATCCTCGGGGTTTCACCGGGCGGCAACCTGTACTGCTGACGTGGGTTCGCGGGGCATGGTGTCATGCACCTGACCAAAGCTCCGCGAACGAAGGGCATTCGTCATGCGTCGCACCCCCCACGCCCTGCTCGCCACGACCGCCGCGCTGGCCGCCGCGGTCGTGGCCCCCACACCCCCGGCGGGGGCCGCCGCGGCGGCCCCGGCGCCGGGCACGTACTACGTGCAGAGCGCCACCACCGGCCTCAACGCGGCCGACAACCAGGGCGTCGTCGAGCAGCACAGACCCAAGGGCAACGAGGACCGCCAGCAGTGGAACCTCCGTCCGAGCGGCACCTCGTACGTCCTCGAGAACACCGTCGCCGCCGGCAGCTGCCTCGGCCGTGCGGGCGAGCAGGCGCGCACCGTGGCCTGCGCGAGCGCCGACGCGGCATGGGAGATCACGCCGGCCGGCGCCGACCAGTACACCCTCAAGGCGCCCGGTACCGACCGCCACCTCACGCTCGCCCCCAAGCCCGCCGGCGCCAACTACCCGGCCCCGCTGGCCGTCGGCGCCCCGGGCGCCCTCGCCTCCTGGTACCTCACCCCCGTCACGCCGGTCACCTCCCCCATGCCCGACCAGGACCGGCGCACTCTCGACCAGGTCACGTTCCTCACCTCGCACAACGCCTACGCCAACGGCGTCGACGGCGGCTTCGCCCCGCCGTTCGTGAACCTCGTGCCGAACCAGTCCCGCGGCATCGACCAGCAACTGGCCGACGGCGTCCGCGGCTTCATGCTGGACATCCACCAGACCCCCGACGGCGCGATCCTCTGCCACAACAGCTGCACCCTGGTCAGCCGGCCGGTCGCCCTGTGGGTCGACCTCCAGCGGATCGTGGACTTCCTGCGGACCCACCCCGACCAGTTCGTCACCGTCTTCCTGGAGGACTACGTCGACCCGGGCGTCCTGCGCTCCGAACTCGCCCGCGTCGCGGGCCTGGAGGACATCCTCTACCGTCCCGACCGCACCGGCGTGCGCGACAACGGCTGGCCCCGGCTGGCCGACCTGGTGGCGGCGAACGACCGGCTGCTGATCCTCACGGACCACAGCCGCTCCGCCGACGAGGCCGCGGGACTGACCCGGGACACCTTCGGCGTGATGTACCAGCGGGAGTGGACCGTCGAGAACTACTGGTCGATGGGTTCCGGCCTCGGCTCGTCCGACTGGTCCTGCTACAGCCGCTGGTACGACGCGAACACCAACCTCCCGCTGACCCGCGGTGAGCCCGGCTTCCGCCCGCTGTTCGTGATGAACCACTTCCGCGACGTCCCGCTCTCCGGCACGGTCCGCACCGACAACACCAAACTCGCCGACCGCGCCCGCCGCTTCTGCCAGCCGGCCGCCCGCAAGAAGCCCAACTTCCTGGCGGTGGACCGCTACGAGCTCGGCGACGCCGCCTCCGCGGTGAACGCCCTGAACACCTACACCTACCCGTAGGTCCCCGCCGGCGCGGGCCCCGGTCACCCGGGGCCCGCCTCACCGTGTCAGTGGCCGAGCACCGGATAGTGGTCGGAGAGGTTGGTGTACGTGTAGTCGGTACCCCAGCTCGTCACCGTCCAGGGCGCGCTCCGCTCCCTGACCACCTCGTTCGTCCAGAGCGCCGGCCGGGCGTGCCCCGCCCGGTGGAGGACGAAGTCGAGGTCCTCCCGCGGATCGTCGGGGTAGCGGCCTCGCGCGAGGGAGTTCTCCGCGGTGTCGAAGGAGTACGGGTGGCCCGTGCGCGCGGTGCCGTCCACCAGCCCGGCGTCCGTGAGCATCGAGGCGTGCTCGGCACTGCGGGAGTCGACGTTCAGGTCACCGGCGACCAGCACCTGCTCACCCGCCGGGATGTTCTTGCCGTCCAGGAACGCGTCGACGGCCCGGAACTGGCGGCTGCGCATCGCCGCCGCCTCGCCCGCGTCGCACCCGGGGTCGGTGGACTGGGCATGTGTGCCGAGGACGTGCACCTTGCTGCCGTTCACGTCCAGGACGACGTAGGCGAAGCCCTTGTTGGACCACCAGTCCGAGCCGCACGCGTCCTTGTAGACCCACTGTTCCTTGCGCAGGATCGGCCACTTGCTGAGGATCGCCACCCCGCCGTCCTCGGGGGTCGTCGCCGAGTACGCGCCGCCGGTCGCGTCCCAGCCGCTCCTGCCGCGCCCGACCACGGGGGTCTGATGCGGGTAGCTCGCCGCCGCGGCGCTCTTCAGCGCGTCCGAGGACGAGTTGTCGAACGCCTCCTGCACGACCACGACGTCGTTGCCGCCGAAGAAGGGCGCCTGCGCGATCCGCGCGGCCCGGTGGTCCTGGCCCCAGTGGGGATGGAGGGTCTTGCTGAACAGGAAGACGTTGTACGACAGCACCCGCAGCGGCGGGGTCTGCTCGGCGGCGGCCGCGGCGGGCGCCGAACCCGCGAGCCCGGCGGCGGCCAGAGAGAAGGCGAGCACGACGGCGCCGGGGGCGCGGCGCGCTGCGGGAAGCGTCACTGGATCTCCCTGTGGGGGTGAAGAGGTGAGTGGCGCCGCACATCGAACCACCTGGAGTTACCCCCGGGTGACACCCGTGCGCGACAGGGGTGGCGGAAGGGCGTATGCCGGTGGTCGGGTGCCCCCTGCCGCCCCCGCGCAGGAAATGAGGTATCCGGGAGGCGGGCGTAACGTGGCTGGCATGGACTCGGCCGCGGCCCTCGGCCCGCCGGTCCGGTGCCTTCGTCCGGCTGGACGCCGGCTGCCCCACGACGCGCCGGCGTCCGTCGCACGAGCAGGCCGCCTCAGCCTCCCGAGGCCTCTCCAGCGGAAGGATCAGCAATGGGCACGGTCACCACCTCCGACGGCACGACCATCTTCTACAAGGACTGGGGGCCGCGGGACGGGCAGCCGATCGTCTTCCACCACGGCTGGCCGCTCAGTGCCGACGACTGGGACAACCAGATGCTGTTCTTCCTGTCCCACGGCTACCGCGTGATCGCCCACGACCGGCGCGGGCACGGACGCTCCAGCCAGTCCGCGACGGGCCACGAGATGGACACCTACGCCGCCGACGTCGCGGCGCTGACCGACGCGCTCGATCTTCAGGGGGCCGTGCACATCGGCCACTCGACCGGCGGCGGAGAGGTCGCACACTACGTCGCGCGCGCCGAGCCCGGCCGGGTGGCGAAGGCCGCGCTGGTCGGCGCGGTGCCGCCGATCATGGTCAAGTCGGACACCAACCCCGGTGGCACGCCGATCGAGGTCTTCGACGAGTTCCGCGCCGCCCTCGCCGCCAACCGTTCGCAGTTCTACCTCGACGTGCCCTCGGGGCCGTTCTACGGATTCAACCGGGACGGTGTGGAGATCAACCACGGCATGGTCCACAACTGGTGGCGGCAGGGGATGATGGGGGCGGCCAACGCCCACTACGAGTGCATCAAGGCCTTCTCGGAGACCGACTTCACCGAGGACCTGAAGCGGATCGACGTCCCGGTCCTTGTCGCGCACGGCACCGACGACCAGGTCGTGCCCTACGCGGACGCGGGACCGCTGTCCGCGGAACTCCTCCCGCACGGCACCCTGAAGTCGTACGAGGGCTACCCCCACGGCATGCTCACGACCCATCCGGAGGTCCTCAACCCCGACCTCCTGGAGTTCGTGAAGTCGTAGCGTCCCCCTGGAGGCGGGAGGGGGCCGCTCGGCCCCCTCCCGGCCGTCCGCCCCTCCCGACCCTCAAGCGCCCAGCTTGTCCGGGTACAGCCACGCCCGCAGGAGCCGGCTCAGCAGCGGCATGATCGCGTAGGTGAGCAGCGGAGCCAGCACGACGGGGAACACCAGGGTGCGGGGCACCAGCGGCCAGTCGCGGAAGTACTCGGCGAAGAGCCCGTCGTAGAGCAGCGCGAACGGGTAGACCGCGAGGATCGTCACCAGCGACATCTTCCAGCGCGCGGGAGGCCGGACCGTGGTGCCGGGGAGGTTGAACCACGTCTCCAGGCCGGTGGTGGTGAGCTTCGGGTGGGCCGAGCGGCCGAAGGGCTGGACGCGATCCTGCCACTTGGCCCGCTCGGGGGAGGTCATCCAGCGGTCCAGGCTCCGGGTGTCGGCGAAGCGGACCACCGCGTGGTAGCGACGGCTGTCGCCCTCCGGCCGCAGCCAGGTCACGCCCCGGTGGCCGGGGAAGGCCGCCGCCTCCCGCTCCAGCCCGTGCGCCCACTGCTCGAACTCCTGCTCCCTGCCGGGCACCACCTCCCAGGTGTACACCACGGTCACCGGTTCTCGGGCTGCGAGCAGATGCTGATCCATGTCGCAAATCTAACTTTTGCAGCCGGTCTGCGCCCGTACGAGAATGAAGGGTGCTTTCTCAGGAGGTGTCCCATGTCCACATCCGGCCAGGCCGTCACCGAAACAGGCACCGCACCCGTGGAACGCGGCCCCGGCCCGGTCCGGGTGCGACTGTCGATCAACGGCACCGAGCACGCCCTGGACATCGAGCCACGGGTGAGCCTGCTGGACGCGCTCCGCGAGCGTCTCGACCTGACGGGTGCGAAGAAGGGCTGTGACCAGGGCACCTGCGGGGCCTGCACGGTGTGGGTCGACGGACGGCGGGTGCTCGCCTGCCTCACGCTGGCGATGACCTGCGAGGGCCACGAGATCACCACGGTCGAGGGACTTGCCGCCCACGGGGAACCGCACCCGATGCAGCAGGCCTTCATCGAGCAGGACGCCTTCCAGTGCGGCTACTGCACACCCGGCCAGATCATGTCCGCCGTCGCGCTGCTCGCGGAGGGACACGCCGGGGACGACGCCGAGATCAAGGAGTGGATGAGCGGCAACATCTGCCGCTGCGCCGCCTATCCGCACATCCGGGCCGCGATCCGCTCCGTCCGCGACCAGACGTAGGAGGCGCCTCGTGCGGCCCATCACCTACCTCCGCGCGACCGACACGGCGACCGCCGTCGCCGCCGTCACCGCGGACCCCACGAGCGACTTCCTCGCCGGGGGCACCACCGAGGTCGACCTGCTCCGCCAGAACGTGCTGAACCCCCGACGGCTCGTCGACATCAACGAACTGCCACTGGCCGCCGTCGAAGGCACCCCGGAAGGCGGTCTGCGTATCGGCGCACTGGCCCGCATGAGCGAGGTCGCGGCCGACCCCGTGGTACGCGAACGCTTCCCGCTGATCGCGCAGGCCCTGGAGCTCGGGGCGTCCGCGCAACTGCGCAACATGGCGTCCATGGGGGGCAACCTGCTGCAACGCGTGCGCTGTTCGTACTTCCGCGACGCCGAGTCCGCGTGCAACAAGCGCGACCCGGGGACGGGCTGCTCGGCGATCGAGGGCTTCAGCCGTGGCCACGCGGTGCTCGGTACCAGCGAACACTGCATCGCCACCCATCCCTCGGACGTGGCCGTGGCGCTGGTCGCCCTGGACGCACGGGTGCACACCCTGGGTCCCAACGGTGAGCGGACCTACGAGATCGACGACTTCTTCCTCCTGCCCGGTGACTCCCCGCACCGCGAACACCCCATGGAACACGGGGAGTTGATCACCTCCATCGAGGTGCCGCCGGCGCCCCTGGCACGGCACTCCCTCTATCTGAAGGTCCGGGACCGCGAGTCCTACGAGTTCGCGCTCGTCTCGGTCGCGGCCGCCCTGTCCGTCGTGGACGGCACCGTCGCCGACGTACGCATGGCCCTCGGCGGGGTGGCCACCAAGCCCTGGCGGGCCCGGCGCGCCGAGGACTTCCTGATCGGCGCGGCCCTGAACCGCGACAACTTCGCCCTGGCCGGCCGTGTCGAGATGGACGGCGCCCGGCCCACCGCGCTGAACGCCTTCAAGGTCGAACTCGCCCAGCGCGCGATCGTCCGCGCCCTCGACACGCTCAGCGACGGAACGGGAGACGGGCCCGCGGCCCGCCCCGGGACCGGGAGCCCCTCATGACCGCCACCGTCCCGTCCGCCCTCGGACAGCCGCTCGACCGGGTCGACGGCTTCGCCAAGGTCAGCGGCTCCGCGCGCTACTCCACCGAGATCCCCCTCCCGGACATGGCCTACGCGTGCGTCGTCGGCTCCCGCATCGCCGCCGGGCGGGTCACCGAGATCGACACGAGCGCCGCGCTCGCCGAGGAAGGCGTCCTCGCGGTGCTCACCCACCGGACACTGCCCAAGGTCGCCGAGCAGCCGCCCCTCGTCCCCTCGCTCGCCGGCACGGCCGCCCCCGGCCAGACCTTCTTCCCGATGCAGGACGACACCGTGCACTACGCGGGCCAGCAGATCGCGCTCGTCCTCGCCGACACCTGGGAACGGGCCCAGCACGGGGCGCGGCTGCTGCGTGTCACCTACGAGGAGACCCCGCCGGTCACCACCCTCGACCAGGGCCGCGACCAGTCCTACGTACCCGAGCGGATCTTCGGCGGCTGGATACCGGGCCGTATCGAACGCGGGGACGTGTCGGCCGCCCTCCAGGACGCCGACGTCCGCGTCGACGGCACGTACACCTACGCCGCGAACAACCACAACCCGATCGAACCCTCCTGCACCACGGCCCAGTGGGACGGCGACGAGCTTCTCCTCTACGACTCCACGCAAGGGGTCAACGCCACGCAGATGACGGTGTCCCGGCTGCTGGGCGTGCCGATGGCGAAGATCCGGGTCATCAGCCACTACGTCGGCGGCAGCTTCGGGTGCAAGGCGATGATCCACGCCCACTCGGCGCTCGCCGCGATGGCGGCACGTGAGATCGGCCGGCCCGTCAAACTCGCCCTCACCCGGGAGCAGATGTTCACCTCCGTCGGGCACCGCGAGGAACAGGAGCAGCACATCACCCTCGGCGCGACGCGCGAGGGCAGGCTGACCGGGATCCGGCACCACAAGCTGTCGCCCACCTCCCACTTCGACGACTGGGCCGAACCCTCCGTCGGCACCTCCTCGCAGATCTACGCCTGTCCCGCGTTCGAGGGCGAGTACCGGCTGTTCCGCGCCAACACCATGACCCCCACCTTCATGCGGGCGCCCGGCGAGGCGAGCGGTATGTACGCGCTGGAGTGCGCGATGGACGAGCTCGCCCACGAGCTGGGCCTGGATCCCGTCGAGCTGCGGCTGCGCAACCACACCGACGTCGACGCCATGTCGGGCCTGCCCTGGTCCAGCGGCGGCCTCAGGGAGTGCTACGACCGTGGGGCCCGGCGTTTCGGCTGGGCCGACCGCGACCCCCGGCCGGGTGTGCGCCGGGACGGGAACTGGCTGATCGGTACCGGCATGGCCACCGCGGTCTACCCGGTCGCCCCGCTCGCCAACCCGCAGCGCGCCAGGGCACGCGTCTACGCCGACGGCACGGCGGTCGTGCAGGCCGCCACCCCCGAGTTCGGCACGGGCGTCGCCACCGTCATGACCCAGGTCGCCGCGGAGGGCCTCGGGATGAGCGTGGACCGCTGCCGGTTCGAGTTCGGCGACACCGACCTGCCCAACATCGCGGCCGCGGTGGGCTCGTCGGGCGCGGGCATGATCAGCGCGGCCGTGCACAGCGCAGCGACCGCCCTGCGCGGGCAGCTGATCATGAACGCCGTCGGCGACCCCGGCTCACCGCTGCACGGCGCCGACCCGGTCGACGTCGTCGTCCGGGACGGGATCATGACCGCCGGCACGGCGTCCGAGTCGTACGGCGATCTGCTGCGACGCAACTTCCGGCCGGACGCCGAGGCGGTGGGGCAGTGGAACCCGCCCCACGACATCCCCTACGGGATGATGACCTTCGGCGCCCAGTTCGCCGAGGTCGCCGTCGACGCGGAGCTCGGCCTCGTCCGGGTGCGGCGCATGACCGGTGCCTTCGCGCCTGGCCGGGTGCTCAACGCGAAGACGGCGCGCAGCCAGTTGATGGGCGGCATGCTCTGGGGGCTCGGCCAGGCCCTCCTGGAGGCCAACCACATGCAGCCCGACACCGGCCGCTGGGTCAGCGCGAGCCTCGGCGAGTACCTCGTCCCGGTCAACGCGGACACCCCCGACGTCGACGTCGAGCTCGTCGAGATCGAGGACGACATCGTCAATCCACTGGGGGTCAAGGGAGTCGGCGAGATCGGTCAGGTCGGCGTGGCGGCCGCGATCGCCAACGCCGTGCACCACGCCACCGGGCGCCGGGTCCGCACACTGCCGATCACGATCGAGGACCTGCTGTGAGCGTCGCGCCGGGCATCCGCGGCCACACGGCGGCAGCCGCCCCGGTCGCGTCCCGGCCGAAGGTCGTACACCTATGGGAGCACCGGACCCGAACGGCGTGACGGGCGCGGGCGACCCCGACGGCGCGGACGCCGTGGGCGCCCTGGTCGAGGACGTGGGCGGCGAGGCGGCCGAGGCGCTGCGCGCCCTGCTGACCCACTCGGCCGTCGGGATCGCCGTCTGGGACGGCGACCTGCGGTGCGTCTGGGCCAACGACGCGCTGGAGGGCATCGACGGAATCCCCCGCGACCAGCGGCTGGGGCGCCGGCCACGTGAGGCCCTGAGCGGCGACGCCACCGAGCTGGAAGCCGTGGTCGTCCAGGTGCTGGAGACCGGCGCGTGCGCCACCGGTCGTGAGTACCGGCCGCCGGCCGCCGAGGGACGGCCGCGCGACCGCGCGTTCTCGGCGTCCTTCGTGCGCCTCGACGACGCCGAGGGCCGCACGCTGGGTGTGTGCATGGTGATGCTGGTCATCAAGGACCGGCGGTGGGCGGGGAACCGCCTGGCCATGGTCAGCGAGGCGGGCGCCCGCATCGGGACCACGCTCGACGTCATGCGCACGGCCCAGGAGCTGGCCGACTTCACCGTGCCGTTGCTCGCCGACTACGTGACCGTCGACCTGACGGAGGCGGTACGGCTCGGCGAGGAGCCGCTGGACCGGTTCGGTCCCTCGCAGGGGAGCCTTCCCAAGTTCCGGCGAGCGGGTAGGGCCTCCATCCACCCGGGCGCCCCCGAGGCCCTCTGGTCGGAGGGCGAGGTGGTCTACGTCCCCGAGACGTCGCCGTTCATGGAGGCACTGTCCTCCGGCCGCCCCGTGCTGCACCCCACGATCGACACCTCCGAGGGCACCTGGCTGGACCGGGATCCGGACCGGGCGGCGAAGATCCGTGAGTTCCACATGCACTCGCTGCTGATCGTCCCGGTCCAGGCCCGGGGCGCGATCCTGGGCGTGGCGGTGTTCGTGCGGACGGACAACCCGACGCCCTTCGACGAGACCGATCAACTGCTGGCCGAGGAACTGGTGTCCCGGGCCGCGCTGAGCCTGGACAACGCCCGCCGCTACACCCGCGAGCGGACGCTCGCCCTCGCGCTCCAGCGCAGTCTGCTGCCGCGCCGCCTGGACGGCGGAACCGCCATGGAGGTGGCCGCCCGCTACCTGCCCGCGACGCCAGGGGACAGCGTCGGCGGCGACTGGTACGACGTCATCGGCCTCCCGCGCGGACGCCTGGCGCTCGTGGTGGGCGACGTGGTCGGGCACGGCATCGACGCCGCGGCGACCATGGGCCGGCTGCGCACGTCCATCCGCACGCTCGCCGACCTCGATCTGCCGCCGGACGAGTTGCTGACCCGGCTGGACCGGACGTTCATCCGGCTGACCGAGGACGAGGTCGCGGCCGGGGCCGGTGTCCCGTCGATGGGCGCCACCTGCGTCTACGCGGTCTACGACCCGGCCACCTCGCTCTGCACGCTGGCCCTCGCCGGACATCCGCCGCCCGCCGTCGCCCACCCGGACGGCGTCGTGCACTACCCCGACCTGCCCCACGGCCCTCCGCTGGGCGTCGGCATGCTGCCCTTCCCGGCCGCCGAGATCGAGCTCCCCGCGGGCACCGTGATCGCCCTGTTCAGCGACGGGCTCGTCGAGGAGCGTCATCAGGACATCGACGTGGGCCTGGAGCGGGTGGCCCGAGTGCTGTCCCTGGGCGCCTCGTCGCTGGAGGAGCTCTGCACGGCGGTGATCGGCACGCTGCCCTCCCCGACCCCGGCCGACGACGTCACCCTCCTGCTGGCCCGAGGACTGTGAGCGCGGCCCCTCGGCAGGCCCTTCGACAGCGACTGGCGCCGCCGAGGTTTTACGTATAACCTCTCCCGTCAACCAGCCCTCCCGGAAGGTCCCGATGGCACGTATCGCCCTGGTCACCCTCGTCGTCGACGACTACGACGAGGCCATCCGCTTCTACACCGAGGCCCTCGGCTTCCGGCTCGCGGAGGACGCGCCCCGCCCCGACGGCTCCCGCTGGGTAGTGGTGGAGCCGGGGACGGACGGCGCCGGTACCGCTTTGCTGCTCGCCCGCGCCAAGGGTGAGGCGCAGCAGGCCCGGGTGGGCGACCAGACCGGAGGCCGGGTCGGCTTCTTCCTGCACACCGACGACTTCGCCCGTGACCACGCCCGGGCGCTCGCCGCGGGAGTGACCTTCCTGGAGGAGCCGCGGCACGAGCCCTACGGCACGGTCGCCGTCTTCCAGGACCTGTACGGCAACCGGTGGGACCTGCTCCAGCCCGCCGGCTGACCGGCACCGCCCAGGACCGCACCGCCCCGCACGATCCCCTCGCTTCGCACGCTCCGCCCGAGGAAAGGCGCACCATGAACGCTACGCGCGTAGACACCGAGACCCTCCGTCGCCTCCCCAAGGCCGTCCTGCACGACCACCTCGACGGCGGCCTGCGCCCCGCCACCGTTGTTGAACTGGCGGCGACGGTCGGGCACACCCTGCCCACCACCGACCCCGACGCGCTCGCCGCCTGGTACTACGACGCCGCCAACTCCGGCGACCTGGTCCGCTACATCGCCACCTTCGAGCACACCCTCGCGGTCATGCAGACCCGCGAGGGCCTGCTGCGCACCGCGGAGGAGTACGTCCTCGACCTCGCGGCGGACGGCGTCGTGTACGGCGAGGTCCGCTACGCGCCGGAGCTCATGGTCGACGGCGGGCTGACCCTGCCCGAGGTCGTCGAGACCGTGCAGGAGGGCCTCGCGGCCGGCATGGCCAAGGCGGCCGCCGCCGGCACGCCGGTCCGGGTGGGGACCCTGCTGTGCGGGATGCGGATGTTCGACCGGAGCCGGGAGATCGCCGACCTCGCGGTCGCCTTCCGGGACGCGGGCGTCGTCGGGTTCGACATCGCCGGCGCCGAGGACGGCTTCCCGCCCGCCGACCACCTGGCCGCCTTCGAGCACCTGCGCCAGGAGAACGTGCCGTTCACCGTCCACGCCGGTGAGGCGCACGGACTGCCCAGCATCCACCAGGCGCTCCAGACGTGCGGCGCGCAGCGCATCGGCCACGGGGTGCGGATCACCGACGACATCGTGGACGGCAAGCTCGGCCGCCTCGCCGGATGGGTCCGCGACCGCCGGATCGCGCTGGAGATGTGCCCGACCTCCAACCTCCAGACCGGCGCCGCCACCTCGATCGCCGAGCACCCCATCACGGAGCTCAAGGACCTCGGCTTCCGCGTCACGCTCAACACCGACAACCGTCTGGTCTCCGGCACGACCATGACCCGGGAGATGTCCCTGCTGGTCGAGGAGGCGGGCTGGACCGTCGAGGACCTGCGCACCGTCACCGTGAACGCCGTCAAGAGCGCCTTCATACCCTTCGACGAGCGCAACGCCCTCCTGCGCGACGTGATCCTGCCGGGCTACGAGGCCTGAATCAGCCCTCTCACGTAGGCGGCCTGTCCGACGTGCTGGAGGTCGTCGGACAGGACGCTCACCAGCCGGGTGCCGAGGCTGACCGGGGGGTCCCAGCGCTCGTCGACGACGCGTTCGAGGTCCTTGGCGGTCAGCCCGCGCAGGAAGCCCAAGGTCTGTGCGTGCACGGCGTCGTAGTAGCCGGTCAGCAGGCCGGGGGAGTCGACCCGTACCTTGGCGACCTGCGCGGCGCCGTGCCCGTACCCCGTGTCGTGGCGGGGCAGCCCGAGCGCGAAGCGCTTGTCCCAGTCCTGGGCGAGCCAGACCTGGTCGAGCCCCGCGGCGTCGGCGATGTGGTCGTCCTGGACGCGGCTGAGGTGCCAGATCAGCCAGGTGACGGAGTTCGCGCCGGGCCCGGGGAGGGCGTTGAGGTCGCCGGCCGTGAGGCCGTCGACGGCGGCGTGGACCTCTTCCTGGATGCGGTGGTACCCGTCGCTGAGGATGTCCTTGGCATGCATACGTTCCACCATGGCCCATCACCGCGCTCCCCACGACGGCGGGCGCACCGGTCCGGCCGCAGGGCGGGGTGACGGCGGCCCCCCCGTCGCTCCGGCGCTCGCCCGGCCGCGCGACCTCGTACCGGCGGGCGGTGGCCGATGGCGATGCCCCTCCCGCCGGCCGGCACATGCATGGTGCCCGGGCCGTGTGAGCCCCCGGCCCCCGAGGTGCCTTCGGCGCCGGGTGGTTCAGGTGCCGGGCTGACCGTCGAGGAGGGACATGAGGGCCCTGGCGGCCGGACTCGTCGCCTCGGGCGCCGGCAGCAGGGCCACCGTCTCGTACGCAGCCTCGCCGGTGCCCTTGAGGGGCAGGGCGGCGAGTGAGGCGCGCTTGTGGCGGAAGTGGTGCGGTACGACCGCGATGCCGAGGTTCTCGTCCAGCAGGTCGAGCAGGCTGTGCACGTCGTTGACCTCCAGGTCCACGGTCCGCCGGACCCCCGCCCTCGCGAAGACGGCGTCGGTGGCGCGACGCGGCCCCCAGTCGGGATGGAAGTCCACGAACACCTCGCCGCCCAGGTCCTGGGGCGTGACGGCGGCGCCGGCGGCGAGGCGGTGCGTGGGATGGCACAGGACGGTCATCGGCTCACTGGTCAGCGCCACCGAGCGCAACTGCTCGGTGTCGTCCTCGGTGCGCACCGCGAAGGCCAGGTCCAGGCGTCCCGCGGCGACCTCCTCCAGCAGCGCTCCGGAGCCGGCCTGCCGCAGGCAGATCTCCACATCCGGGTGGCGGTGCCGGAACGCCGCGAGCAGCCGCGCCACGTTCACCCCGGCGATGCACTGCTCGGTGCCGAGCGCGAGCATGCCGCGCAGCACGCCCTGCACCGCGGCCACCGCCTCGTGGGCCGAGCGCACCTGGGCCAGGATCCGCTCCGCCTCGCCCAGCAGCGCCCGCCCGGCCGGGGTGAGCGTCACCCGCCGGGTGGTCCGCACGAACAGCGGGGTCTGCAACTCGCGCTCCAGCGCCCGGATCGAGGCCGACAGTCCCGACTGGGACACCATGAGCCGTTCCGCCGCCCGGGTGAAGTGCTGGTCCTCGGCGACGGCGACGAAGTGCTGGAGATGACGCAGTTCCATGACTGAGAAGCCTAGTCGCTCAATTCCATCGGATTCTTCTGTTGGACCACTGTCCGCAGGTCACGGCAGAGTGGGATCCCACCGAACCATCCGTGCCCACCCCTCTGGAGTCGCGTTGTACACGGCACACCCCGACCGCTACGCGGACATGCCCTACCGGCGCACCGGCCGCAGCGGCCTCAAGCTTCCCGCACTGTCGCTCGGCCTGTGGCACAACTTCGGCCCCGACCGGCCGGTCCAGACCCAGCGCGCGATCCTGCGCCGCGCCTTCGACCTCGGCATCACCCACTTCGACCTGGCCAACAACTACGGCCCGCCGCCCGGCGCCGCCGAGTCGGCGTTCGGCGAGGCGCTCAAGGCGGACCTCGCGCCGTACCGCGACGAGCTGGTGATCTCCACCAAGGCGGGCTACCTGATGTGGCCCGGTCCTTACGGCGAGTGGGGCTCGCGCAAGTACATGCTGTCCTCGCTGGACCAGAGTCTGAGCCGGATGGGCCTGGAATACGTCGACATCTTCTACTCGCACCGCCCGGACCCGGAGACTCCGCTGGAGGAGACGATGGGCGCCCTGCACTCGGCGGTCCAGCAGGGCAAGGCGCTCTACGTCGGCGTCTCCAACTACTCGCCCGAGCAGACCCGCGAGGCCGCCCGCATCCTGGGCGAGCTGGGCACCCCGCTGCTGATCCACCAGCCCCGCTACTCGATGCTCTCCCGGCTTCCGGAGGAGGGCCTGCTGGACGCCCTGGACGAGCTGGAGGTCGGCTCCATCGCCTACTCGCCGCTGGACCAGGGCCTGCTCACCGGCCGCTACCTGGACGGCATCCGGGAGGACTCGCGGGCCGCGGGCGACAGCCCCTTCCTGAAGTCCGACGCGCTGACCGAGGAACTGGTGAACCGGCTGCGCGGTCTCAACGACATCGCCAAGTCGCGCGGCCAGACGCTGGCGCAGATGGCGCTCGCCTGGGTGCTGCGCGGTGGCCGGGTGACCTCGGCCCTGGTCGGCGCGAGCAGCCCGCAGCAGCTGGAGGACAGCGTCGCCGCGATCGGCAACCTGGACTTCGACGCGGACGAGCTGTCCCGTATCGACGCACTCGCCCTGGCCTGACCCGCCGCATTCCCCACCCGTGCCCCGGAGGTGAGCCACCGCCTCCGGGGCACGGGTGTCTTCGTGCCGGGACCGGCGCACGCGGCCTACGCGCCGAGCCGCTCCCGAAGACGCACGGTGACGGTGTCGCCCGCCTCCTTGCCGATCGCCCGGCGCACCTCGGCCTTGACGGGCAGCTTGTGGGTGCCGTCGCCCAGCGCCATGAAAGAGCTCTGGAAAGGGTGGCCGTCGATGGTGCCGCGGATCTTGACGAGCCCCCGGGTGCCGAAGAAAGCGACGGATTCGGGCCAGACGAGATACGTCCATCCGCCTTTGCTCGGACTCTTGTGCAGGACGGCGGTGAATTCCGCGTCGACGTTTCCGGTCGTTCCCATGACTGCCTCCGTCGGCCGTGATCGCCAAATGCTTCACTCATCAGACCCCGTAAACAGGAAGAACTCATCGCGGAGGCTCTCGCTCCGCTACCGGCCAAGATCCGTACCGTCCGGCCTGCGCTCCTCACCCGTCGCGTTCCGGCCAATACGGGCGGTGAATATGCCAGGAGAGTGGCCGGAAAGGCATGGTGACAGTGATTCAATAGTGAAGATACTCGAAGGTACAGGGACTGTTTTCACCGCACAGGAGCCGCACCGAAAGCGGGGCATCACCGCTGGCAGGCAACGCGACGGGGGAGGCGAGCGTGCACGACGAATTCCTGTGCCATGTAACGGCGTACGGCACCTGCGGCGGCCGGCGAATCGGCGTACCGCTCGGCACCTACCGGGCACCCACTCTGGCACTCGCGCTGTGGTGGCTGCGCGATCGCGCCAACTGGATCGCCGAGCGGCTCGACCCTCAGCCCGGTGACGCGCCGTATCCGCCGAACGCGCTGATCCCGGTCGGCTCCGGCACGGCCGACGTGCCGTCGGTGCTGCGCGCCTGGTGCGCGGACGCGGGCCAGCAGGAGCTGATCGCCGACCAGTTGGCGGCCGGGCGGCTGGTCAGGATCGCCACCTGTGACGACACCACGGAGTACGAGCTGCTCGCCGAGTCCGTCGACGCCCTGCGGATGCAGCGCACGATCCCGGCCCTCGTCGTTCCCGTCGCCTGACACGTGCCATCGGGGGCTCGCGGCCCTGCGGGCCTGGACCGTCGACGCGCCGTCCCCCATGGTGACGTTGCCATGACAACACGGTCGGGAGGGTGACCGTGCGCGCAGCCGGTCGGCGCCTGATCGGCCTCGCCCGCACCGGCGACCGGGGCCTGTGCACCGACGCCGGTCTCACCCGGCGGCCGGGCGCCCACGAGGTGGTCGTCGACGAACGGCACGTCCGCCCCGGCCAGGACTGGGCGTCCGGCTACACCAAGCTCCAGTGCCCCGAGGGCTCCCTGCTCACCGGCTACAGCGTCCGCGGCTCCGCCGTCTCCGCCGCCCCGTGCGTGCCGGCCCCGGCGGGCGAGCCCGGCACGGCCGGCCGCACCGTCCGGTTCGACCGCGGCGACAACCGGGGACCGGCACCCAAGGGCGGTGACTTCGCCGCCGGCCGCTACAAGGGGCAGTGCGCGGACGACGAGTACGCGGCCGGGATCGCCTACACGGGCCGCCTGGGCTCGGCACGGACCCCGGACGCCCTGTACTGCCGCTTGCTTTCGTGACGTGTCGACCTGGAGCATGGCCCCTCACGGCCCGCCCTTGACGAGGTCGGCAGCGCGCTCGGCGATCGCGAGGACCGCCGGATTCGTATTCGCCGAAGGGACTGAGGGCATCACCGAGGCATCGGCGACACGCACGTGCTCGACGCCGCGTACCCGCAGCGCCGGGTCGACGACTGCCATGGCGTCCGCACCGATCCGGCACGTGCCGACCAGGTGCGTGTAGCTCGTCGCCGTGTGCCTGATGTAGTTCCGGTATTCCGTGTCGGTGACGGCGTCAGGGCCGGGGTACACCTCGCGATCACGCAATCCTGCCAGGGCGGCGGCGGACCCGACCTCGCGCGCGGCCTCCAGTCCTCGCATCATGTGCTCGAGGTCGCCCGGATCGTCCAGGAAGTTCGGGTGAACGAGCGGCGGGCGGTCCGGGTCCCCGCCGGCCAGCCGCACGTATCCCCGACTGGCCGGCGTCATGAGGCCGAAGACCACGGAGTACCCGCTGGAGGCCAGCGGCTGCCACCGAGGCCTGACCGGGAAGTCCGTGAACAGCAGATGCACATCAGGGTGAGATGACAGCGCGCTCCGCAGCAGCACATGCGGCTTGCGCGCCAAGTCGCCCACGGACACGGGAGTTCGCGCCGTGTACGCGACCTGGGACTTCACGTGGTCGTGGAAATTCTCGCCCACGCCGGGCAAATCCACCACGACGTCGATTCCCACCGACCGCAGGTGATCGGCGGGCCCGATGCCGGAGCGCAGCAGCAGTGCCGGTGACGGGATCGCTCCGGCAGTGAGGATCACTTCTCGGTCGGCGATGGCGCGCACCACCTTGCGGCCCACCCGGTAGAGGACGCCGCGGCATGCAGCACCCTCGAGAAGCAGTCGCTGGACGTGGGCGCCGCCCCGCACGGTCAGGTTGGTGCGGGCGGCCGCGGGAGTCAGATACGCGTCCGCCGCGCTCAGCCGGCGTCCGTCACGGATGTTGTTGTCATGAAATGACACTCCCTCCCCGTTACCGGAGTTGCAGTCCTCGTTGAACCGATGTCCGGCCTCTACAGCCGCGTTGAAGCAGGCCTCCCACAGCGGAGCCGTGGCCGTCGGCGGCGCGACCAGCACGGGGCCGCCCACGCCCCGTTGGTCCGGGTCGCGCCCGGGGGCGTGCTCACTGCGCTTGAAATACGGCAACAGGGAGTCGTACGTCCACCCGGTGGCACCGGCGGCTTCCCACGCGTCGAAGCTGAACCGGTCACCGCGGATGAACATCACCCCGTTGATGCTGCTGGATCCCCCCAGCACCTTTCCCTGGGGCACTTTGAGCACCCCACCGCCGAGACCGGGCTGCGGCACCGTCGCGTAGTCCCAGTCGACGGCCGACCCGACGAGGTGCCACCAGCGTCCGGGATCCGCCATGTCGGGCACCGGGTCGAGCGGGCCGGCCTCCAGCAGCAGCACGTTCACACCGGGGTCCTCCGACAGGCGCGCAGCCAGCACGCATCCCGCTGTGCCACCACCGACGACGATGTAGTCAAAAGCGGACATGGGATCGGGGGTCACTCGGCTGCGTGCGTCGTGATCGAGCGGCGACTTCGGCCCTGCGACGACCCGTCGGCGGGCCCGGCCCGGTGCGGCGCCCGCTCCTGGTCGCGGGCTTCCCGTACGACAGCCTTGGTGCGCATGAGGAAGTCGGACAGGTAACCGTCGTGCGGCACGCCGGGGGCATACCAATGGGTGGGCCGCCGGCCCAGGTACACGTTGGCCACCGTCGGCTCCGACACCAGGTCCCCGATCAGCCGCTCGTCCCGGGTGGCCACGTTCAGCACCAAGGTGTTCCGCAGCGGCGACGTGCCTGCCTCGTACGACCAGGGCGCCACCCACACGCACGGGAAGGGCAGTTCGACGCCGACCTGCTCGGCGTCGGGTCGGTCCACCTGGTGCACGGCCGGGCGCAGCACCGCACCGCCCGACGGGAGTTCGTCGACGACACCGTCGCCGCCGAGCCACGGCCGGGTTCCGGCCGCCTTGCTCAGCAGGAGTTCCTCCACCGCGCGCGCGGACCGGACCGGTCGCACCGGGAGCAGCGCCCTGTCGTCCTGGGGCGACAGGCTGGGGATGGCCGCGAGCCGCTCGGACAGGGCCCGCGCCAGTGGGGCCGGGTCCCCCTCGATCAGGACCGCGGTGGCGTTGGTGCACGCCGTCCCACCCTGACCGACCACCGAGTCGACGATCGTGTCCAGGTGCTCGTGCCAGTCGACGTCGGCGGTGATCAGGATTTTCGAGCGTCCCGGCCCCTGGGGCAGGACGTGAGTGTCGTTCCGGTACTTGTCGACCACGTCCTGGCCGCCGTAGACCATGCCCAGGTCCGCCTCTCGCAGGATCTCGTCGGCCGTCTCGTGGTCGGTGGGCAGCAGGACCACCTGGTCGTCCCCGAACCCCGACGCGCGCAGCGCACCGACCAGCCGGTGGGGAGTGAACGGCTCGCGCCCGGAAGGGCGCAGTGCCACCCGGTAGCCAAGCGCCAACGCCTCCAGCCACAGGGCGTGAGTGGCGGGGTGGTTGCCCGCGGCGTGCACGGCGAAGACGTCGCCGCGGCGGGTCCACGCCGCGGTCGGGTCGCGGCGTGCCGGATCGGACAGGTCGCCGGCAGCGCCGACCGGCCGCCCCTGCAGAACGGAGTGACGGGCCAGCCGGGCCGCCTCGGCGATCATCTCGGTGCTGGAGCGCACTGCCGAGATGCCCATGCCGGAGACCCTGCTCACGATGTCCTGGTACTGGGCGAGGCTGTGCCCGTTGATGCCGGCAGTGGTGAACGTCGTGGCGGTACGGGCCAGCGCGGCGATCCGTTCGTCCGCGGGGAGGGAGCGTGCCCTTCGCAGAGCGGACATCGTGCGGGCCACGAAGAGCCGGGGCACCAGGGTGAGTTCGGCGACCTCACCGCCGGTCACGTCGTGGACCCTCTGCCGGGTACGCGTGCGGTACAGGCCGTCGGCGCCGAGTGCGTCGAGGGGGATGAGCTCGTTCATCAGTACACCCCCTCGACCACGATCTCGCCGCCGAAGGCCGCCAGCGGTGCGACGTCCGCGACCGAGTCCCCGATCTGCCCGCGGAGTCCTTCGACCCTGACCGCGGTGTCCCGTTCCAGGTTGTTGGGCAGCAGCATGTAAGGGCTGACATGGTGCGTCACCACCTGCCCGCGCTCGCCGTGGAGGACCGGCCGGCCGGTTGCGGGATCCACCACCAGGAACGAGGTGTACGGCGACGGGGGGTCGAAGATGCACGGCGCGTTGTCGGGCAGGCCGGCCCGCTCGGGGGAGGCGCCAAGAACCATGGTGCTGCCGTAGGCGCCCATCAGCGCGGTTTCGGGCAGCACATAGGTGCGCAGCAGGTCCCGGGTGTCGGCGTCCATGTGCGCCCCGGTCCACAGGACACTCCTTATCTTGCGCCGCACGAGCTTCAGCACCGCGTCGTCGAGCACCAGCCGCTCCAGCACGCGTGGGGTGGTCACCAGCACTTCGACGTTCTGTGTCTCCAGCACGTGAACGGCCTGTTCCACGAGGTGGTCGAGATAGGCCGTGGTCTCCGCGGCGGCGCCACGGACGATGAGCTTTTTCACCCAGCGCGGATCCATGTCGACGCAGAGGGGGATTCCGCCGTGTCGGAAGGCCAGCCGCCGGAAGAACTCCCCGACCACGTGCGGGCCGGTGGGCACGACGAGCAGCCAGTTCCCGTTCCGCGGAAAGCGCCACGCTTCCACGGCCTCGGCGAGCCGTTCAAGGGCGTATTCGAACCATCCGTGGTGGAAGAGCACCCGCTTCGGGGCGCCCGTCGTTCCGCCGCTCTCGTAGACCCCGGCGACGTTCGGGCCCAGTCCCCGCGGCATCAGATCCTCGACCCGGACGTCGCGCAGTTCGTCGACAAGCTGCGGAAACAGCGCGAGATCCTCGAACTCCCGCACGTCCGTCAGCGGGTCGAAAGGCAGCTCGGTGGCCCGCCGCAGCCAGAAGGGCGATCCGGTGTCGGGAGAGAAGTGCCAGCGCATCGCGGAGCGGACGAATTCACCGGGCTCAGGCTGCGCGTCGGGCCGCAGTTCGGTGATGCAGTAATCGGACATGGCGCCTCATCGGGGATGCGGGTGACGAATGGGGGTGTGGTGACGCCGCCGTGGACGGGAGGCGGCCTGGGACGCCTCATCGAGGTGCGAAGCGCGTCTCCATGAGTACCGATCGGTACGACTTCTCGAAGAGGTCGAGCATCAGCTGGATCTCTGCGGCGGTGCTGACCAGAGGGGGTGCGAAGACGATGCTGTCGCCGGAGGCACGTACGAGGAGGCCGTTGTCGGCCGCCCTGGCCATGACGGCCGGTGCCCAGCCGTCGGCCGGCCGGCCGACGGCGTCAGGGGCGAACGTGACCGCCGCCAGGAACCCGTATCCCCTGACGTCACTCACCGCGTCGCCGCGGAGCCTCTCGAGGCCCTTCAGGAGCAGGGGCGCGGTGTCGCGCACATGGCCGGGGAGGTCTTCGTCCACGAGGACGGCGAGGGCTTCACGGGCAACCGCCGAGGCCAGCGGATGCCCCGAGTAGGTGAAGCCGTGACCGAAGGCGCCGATGGTCGCCGAGCCTTTGGCGATGGTGTCCGCGACCCGCCGTCCCACCATGACCGCGGAGATGGGCGCGTATGCGGAGGAGAGGCCCTTGGCGAGGGTGATCAGGTCAGGGCTCAGGCCGAATTCCGTGGTGGCGAACATTGCTCCCGTGCGGCCGAACGCGGTCACGACCTCGTCGACGACGAAGAGGATGTCGTGTCGAGCGAGCACCTCCTGCACGCGGGGGTAGTAGCTCGGAGGCGGGATGACCACCCCACCCGCGCCGAGGATCGGCTCTGCGATGAACGCGGCTATCGTGCTCGCTCCTTCGGCTTCGATGAGCTGCTCGAGGCCGCTCACGAGCCGCTCGACGAACTGCTCCTCCGTCAGTCCCTCGGCCTGGGGGCCGTTCGGGTCGGGGCAGGCGACCTTCAGGAACGAGGGCAGGGGGAGGCCGAAACCCTTGTGGACGTGGTCGAGCCCGGTGGCCGAACCGGCGGCCACCGTGGTCCCGTGGTAGCCCCGTTCCTGCGAGAGGATCTTGGTGCGGCGCCGACGGCCCAGGCATCCGTGGTAGTACCAGGCCAGCTTGATGGCGGAATCGGTCGCCTCCGAACCGGAATTGGCGAAGAAGGTGCGTCCCATGGGTATCGGCGACAGCCGGGCGAGATCGTCGGCGAGGGCCAGAGTGACGTCGTTGGTGCGGTGCGCGTAGGACGCGAAGAAGGGGAGCTTGGCCATCTGCCGCGCGGCGGCCTGTACCAACCGGGGCTGGCTGTAACCGAGATTGGTGCACAGCATTCCGGAGGTGCCGTCGAGGTACGAGCGTCCCTCGCTGTCCCACACCCTCACCCCTTCACCTCGGACGATGACATGGGGTGCCGTATGCAGGGACGGCGACGTGTGCGGCTCCAGCAGCGTGGGGTGGTGAGGTGTCATGACGTCACTCCTGGGTGAGTTCACATGCCTGCCGTGGGAGCGGCTCCTCAGAAGCCCGAACGACAGGGTGAAGAGCGTTCGTTCACCCCAGAGAAACCCGCAGGACTTTGCGGCTCAACCGTTGTTCCGGTCAGCGGAACGGCTCGGCTAGCCCTCCAGACGTCGCAGGTCGGAGAGGATCAGGGACACCGTCCTGTCCAGTGGGCGCTTCAGCGACTCGACCTCGACGTTCTTCGGGCGGGCGAGAGCGAGGACAGCGGTGCCGCCGGACGGGAGAAGCACGGGTGCCGCGATGCAGTTGCACTGGTGGTACACCTGCTGGTACTCGGCGGCGAGTTGCCCGGCGTCGAGTGCGAGCCAGATCGCGGAAGCCGGATGGACCGAGGCGAGGCGTTGTGCTGCGGCCGGCATGAAGTCGGTGATCTGGGAACCGTACGAGCAACACGCGGTCTCCAGGAAATCGTGGGAGACGACGTGGAGGAACAGGCTCGCTCCCGTTGCCCGCGCGATGGCGTGCAGTCGCGGACGTGCGACGACCGACAGGCCCGTGAGCCGGTGGCCTGATCGCATCTGATGCGTGAAGCCTGGTTCCAGCGCCCACTTGTGATCGCGACGGGCGACGATGCCTTCCTGGGCCATCTGCTCCAGAAGCCTGTGCGCTGTCGTCTTCGGAATGCCCACCACCGACGCGAGACCGGTGACACCGACCGGACGGGATGCCTGGCTGAGGGCCCGCACCAGTGCGAACGTGTTGTGCACCACCCCGGCCGGCTGGTTCTCGTCTCCCTGCGAGGGATTGATCGTCATATCTCGCTTCTCCAGCGCTGCGGAGATACCTGCGTACGGCCGCCGAGCTCCTAGGCCCCGGGCAAACACATTCATCGATAATACGACCATTACGCATAAAGCTGGCAAAATGGCTGATCGATCTGGCTAGGGCGTCGGACCCCGGCGTCGTGCCGCTCCGGCCAGCAGTGCGCCGAGGGCGCCTGTCACCAGCCCCCACAGGACGGCGAGCCCCAGCGCGCCCCAGACGCGTGGTCGCAGGAACACCTCTCCGGCGAGGTCGCCGCCGAGGTCGCCGATGCCGAGGACGGACAGGCCGTAGGACGCGGAGACGCGCCCGACCAGGCAGATCATGAGCACGGTGAGCGCCAGCGCGACGGCCATCCGCACGGCGTGCTGCCAGAGCGGCACCCCGGCGGGTGAGCGAGCCGCCGCCAAGAACGCCGCCGCGAGCACCAGCACCGCCGCCGCGACCACCAGCCACCACACCCGCCCGTCGTGCTCGGACAGGGTGCCGACGTTCAGGGCCCGGACGTCCTCGGAGCGCAGCACCTGGTCGAGCACGTGCGGCATCGGCAGGCTGAACGGTCCCTCCACGCGACCGTCCCAGGTGGCACCCAGACCCAGGGTGAGCCCGAGCCACGCGAGATTCGGCAGCCCCAGCAGCAGCGTCGCGAAGGTCTCGGCGGGGTGTCCGCGCGTCCCCGCGGTGACCAGGCCGACGACCAGGCCCAGCAGGACGTGGACGAGGAGCAGGGCGACCATCGCGTACGCGACCGGACGCGCCGGCTCCCGCAGCCGCAGCAGCCGGCCCGACAGCGGGGTGCCGCGGGAGACCAGCAGCGCCAGGACCAGCACACCCGCGAGCCACAGCAGGCCGAAGAACAGGGACAGCGGTACGTCCGTCGCGAAGCCGACCTGCGGAGTGAGGCCGAACAGATCACCGATGTCGGCGATCGCGCCCTCGCCGAGGGAGATCCGGAAGGTCTGCCGGGCCCCGAGGGCGAGACCGAGCAGGGCGAGCAGCCACAGCAGCGCGACCTTCGCCGCCCAGGAGCCCAGCTCCCGGTCACCCGCCGGTGCCCGGTTTCGTAGCGGCCGCAGGAAGCCGGCGGCGATCACCAGGGCGCCGGCCAGCGTCACGGACAGGGGGATCACGGTCAGCCCCGCCGTCGTCTCGGCGAGGCCCCCGGCGTCTCCCGAGAACTCGACGACGCCCCCCACCGAGGTGACGAGGGTCGCCGCGACCACCCGGGGAAACGCCCCGTCCGGCAGATCCGCCGCTCCCGCCGCCCACAGCCCCAGCGAGGCGGTGAGCCCCATGGCGACCAGCCCGGCCAGCACCACGGCCACGGCCGGCACCCAGCCAGGACGGGCCCGTGCCTGATCGGAGGTGGTTCGGGCGCTCACACCGTCACGCTAGACAGCGCGTGCGCCGGGCGCGCGCCGGGAGGTCCGTCCGCGTTCGCGGGAGAATCGCCCTGGAGCGCCGGAATTGTGCCCGTATTCTTCGGCCACAGAGGCAGGGGAGCGTTCGTCCTCGGCGTACACGCGCCCCAAATCGCCCGCAAACGCTCCGGCGGTGTGACGTCTCCGGCACTATGGACTGCGGCGCCCGGCTCGGGGTACGAGGACTGGTGCAGCAGCGTCCGGCATGGCCGGCTTCGGAGAGAGACACGCATGATCGAGCACGGGGACGGGGCCGTCGTACCGACTGGTTTCGACGTGCCCGTGGAGCCACTACGGCGGGCGGCGCACTACACGGGCGAGCCGGGATGCATCGCCGAGGCGCGGTCCCTGGCCGCCCAGTTCCTCGGCCGGCTCAGGACCGAATGGTGCGCCGAGATCGACGACCGCGTCGAGGGAGCGGTGCTCCTCGTGGTGAGCGAACTGGTCACCAACGCGGACCGGCACAGCAACGGGCCGTACATCCTGGAGCTGGAGGGTACGGACAGCGCCCTGGCGGTGTCCGTGTACGACAGCAGTGCCGCCCTGCCCAGGCGGTTCCCGCGCGACCCGGCCCGCGTCGGCCGGCACGGTCTGGAGATCGTGCACGCGCTGGCGGCCGAGGTGACCGTCGAACGGGTTCCGGTGGGCAAGCGGGTACGCGCGCTGGTGCCCCTGGCCGACACGCGGTGAGTCCCTGACGCGTGGCCAGGGACTCACCTCCGGGTGGTCCGTTTCCCGTCGCGGGTCGAGGGCGGCTCCACCGCGGGGGGCTACCGCGTCACGCGCAGCCCAGCTCGCCGAGCATGCCCTGGCGCAGCCGCACGATGATCCGCTTGAGCAGGCGCGACACATGCATCTGGGAGCAGCCGAGCCGCTCGCCGATCTCGGCCTGCGTGGCCTCCTCGACGAACCGCATGTGCAGGATCTGCCGGTCACGTTCTTCGAGTTCGGCCATGAGCGGCGCGAGCGACTGGAAGTCCTCGACGAGTCGCAGGCCGTGCTCCTCGACACCGATGAAGTCGGCGAGGACCGACTCGCCGTTCTCCGGGCCGTCGCCGGTGAGGGCGGCGTCCAGGGAGGCCGAGTTGTAGCCGTTGGCGGCGATCTGGGCCTCGATGACCTCGTTCTCCGAGAGGTTCATCAGCGTGGCGAGCTCCGCCACCGTGGGGTCCCGGTCCAGGCGGCTGGCCAGCTCCTCGCGGGCCTTGGCCAGCTCGACGCGGAGCTCCTGGAGGCGGCGGGGCACGTGCACGGCCCAGGTGGTGTCGCGGAAGAACCGCTTGATCTCACCGACGATGTACGGCAGCGCGAACGAGGTGAACTCGACCTCGCGGGAGAGCTCGAACCGGTCGATGGCCTTGATCAGGCCGATCATCCCCGTCTGGACGATGTCCTCCATGTCGTCGCCGCGGTTGCGGAACCGCCCGGCGGCGAACCGCACCAACGACATGTTCATCTCGATGAGGGTGTTGCGCGCGTACTGGTACTCGTGCGTGCCCTCCTCGAGCTCGATCAGGCGCGCGAAGAACTGGCGGGACAGCTCCCGCGCGTCGCGTGGAGCCACGGTGCGGGGGTCCACGACTTCCGGCGTTGACCCCTCACCCGTCCTGGCCACGGAGCTGTCCTCGACGGCCCGTGCCTGCGACCCGGTCACGGCGGTGTCCATTACCTCTCCCACGAAAGTCATGGTGCGACGTCTGCCGCTTCGGCTTCTGTTGTCCTCGGTGGTACCCGTTGTCATGCTCCGGTGGGTATCCGGAACCCGACGACGTATTCGTGCGTGTACCCGGGCTTTCCGTTTGCATGCCCCCCGATTCGCGTGACCCGAACCGTGCCAACTCCGCCCGCCGGGCCCCGTGTTCCCGATCCGTACCGTTTCGTCCGATTCCACGGAGAGCGGAACGCCGTGGGCTTCCCCTCACGGGCCCTGTACCTAGGCTGAGATGGTGAGCAACCAAGCGCCCAAGAGGCAGACGACACAGGACGAGGCCCACGTCATCCCGCTGCGCCCGCAACCGACGGGCAAGGAGCCGCTCTGGCGCGACCTCGTCGGTGACGTGCTGCGGCGCGAGCGCCTCGCCCAGGAGCGGACGTTGAAGGACGTCGCCGACGCCGCCCGGATCTCGATGCCCTATCTGTCGGAGGTGGAGCGCGGCCGCAAGGAGGCCTCCTCGGAGGTGCTCGCGGCCGCGGCCCGCGCCCTCGGGCTCGGCCTGGGCGACCTGCTGGTGCGGGTGCACAGCGACCTCACCCGGCACACGCCCAGCCGCGGCCGTGCCACCTCCACCGCGCCCCGCAACAGCCTCTGCCTGGCCGCCTGATACCGCCCCGGCGCCTCAGACCCGCACGAGGCGCCGGCTCAGCACCTCGTCGGCCAGCCCGTACGCCACCGCCTCCGGCGCGGTGAACACCTTGTCGCGGTCCATGTCGGCGCGCAGGGTCGCGAGGTCGTGGTGGGTGTGCCGGGCCAGCACCTCCTCGACCTGCGAGCGGATGCGCACCATCTCCTTGGCCCGCAGGGCGAGATCGGACACCGTGCCCTGCTGCCCGCCGCTGGCCGGCTGCCCGAGCAGCACGCGCGCGTGCTCCAGCACGAACCGCCGCCCCGGGTCCCCGCCGGCCAGCAGCACGGCCGCCGTGGAGGCCGCCTGCCCGACGCAGAACGTGGAGATCGGCGCCTGCACGAACGTCATGGTGTCGTAGATCGCCATCAGCGAGGTGAACGAGCCGCCGGGGGAGTTGATGTAGAGCGCGATCTCGTTCTCCGGCGCCGCCGACTCCAGGTGCAGCAGCTGCGCGATGACGACGTTGGCGACGCCGTCGTCGATCTCGGTGCCGAGGAAGATGATCCGCTCCGACAGCAGCCGGCTGAACACGTCGTAGGACCGCTCGCCCTGCGGGGTGCGCTCGACCACGTTCGGAATCGTGTACGTCCCCATGACTACAGCCCCGTCCGTCGCCGTGCGTCCGCCGGGCGGATGTCGGCGAACGACTCCACGACCCGGTCCACGAGGCCGTACTCCCGTGCCTGCTCGGCCGTGAACCAGCGGTCCCGGTCGCCGTCGCGCGAGATGGTCTCGGGGCTCTGCCCGGTGTGCTCGGCGGTGATCCGTTCGATGGTCCGCTTGGTGTACTCCAGGTTGTCCGCCTGGATCTCGATGTCGGCGGTGGTGCCGCCGATCCCCGCCGACGGCTGGTGCATCATGATGCGCGCGTTCGGGAGCGCGAACCGCTTGCCCGGCGTGCCGACGCTGAGCAGGAACTGCCCCATGCTGGCGGCGAACCCCATCGCCAGCGTCGAGACGTCGTTGGGGATCATCCGCATGGTGTCGTAGATGGCGAGTCCGGCGTGCACCGAGCCGCCGGGGCTGTTGACGAACAGGCTGATGTCGGTGCGCGGGTCCTCGGCCGACAGGATGAGCAACTGGGTGCAGACCCGGTTGGCCGAGACCTCGTCGACCTGGGTGCCCAGCAGTACGATCCGCCGGCCCAGGAGCTGGGCGGCCAGTTGGTCGTCGAACCGGGTGGGCTGCGTCCCGTCCTCCTCGGCGCGGGGCAGGGGCGGGGCGGTACGTGGAGACATGCGCGCTCCTCGGGTCGTGGGAGTGGAAGCGGATGGTGCCTATCCCCACTCTCGGCCCGCGGCCCCGCCCGTGGTGGTCCTCTCTGCCCGCGGCAGATCGGCCCAGGGCAGAGGCGCACGCACCGGACACGGGCGCGGAGCGCCTTCGAGCGCGCGCGGTCCCGCCGTCGCGGCGGCCCCGCCCCGGCTCAGCCGCCCTGCTCGTCCCGCACCTGCCGGAAGAACGCCCGGACGTCGTCCACCAACAGGTCCGGCTGCTCCATCGCCGCGAAGTGCCCACCCCGGTCGAACGTCGTCCAGCGCACGACGTTCTCGGTGCGGGCCGCCTGGTGGCGCAGCGGGATCTGGATCTCGGCCGGGAACACGGCGACGGCGGTCGGCGCGGTGGACGGCTGCCGCGGCTCGGCCCTGCGCGCACCCTCGGCCGCGTGGGCCCGCTCGTAGTAGATACGGGCCGACGAACCGGCCGTCCCGGTCAGCCAGTACAGCATCACGTCGGTGAGCAGCCTGTCCCGGTCGACGGCCTCCTCGGGCAGCTCCCGGGAGTCCGTCCACTCCCAGAACTTCTCCACGATCCAGGCGAGCTGACCGACGGGCGAATCGCTCAGCGCGTACGACAGGGTCTGCGGCCGGGTGGACTGCAACGCGGCGTACCCCGTGCCCTCCCGCGACCACACGCTCCAGCGGCGCCACGAGGCGAGCGTCTGCTCGCGCTCCTCGGCGCTCAGCCCGGCCAGCTCCTCACCCGTCGGCTCGGTCGTCGCCGAGCCGCCCGGCAGCAGGTTGAGGTGGACCCCGAGCACCCGCCCGGGATGGGCGCGGCCCAGTTCGCGGGAGATCGCCGCGCCCCAGTCACCGCCCTGTGCCCCGAACCGCTCGTAGCCGAGCCGGCTCATCAGTTCGGCCCACGCGTCGGCGACCCGGCCCGCCTCCCAGCCGGTGTCCCGCGTCGGCCCGGACAGCCCGAAGCCGGGGATGCTCGGGAGCACGACGTGGAAGGCGTCGGAGGGATCCCCGCCGTGCGCGGCCGGGTCGGTCAACGGCCCCACCACGTCCGAGAACTCCACGATCGAGCCGGGCCAGCCGTGCGTCACGACCAGCGGCGTGGCGTCCGGCTCCGGGGAGCGGACGTGCGCGAAGTGGACGTTCGCCCCGTCGATCGTGGTGGTGAACTGCGGCCACTCGTTGAGTCGCGCCTCCGCCGCACGCCAGTCGTAGGTGTGCCGCCAGTATGCGGCGAGCTCGCGCAGGTAGTCCCCGGGCACGCCGTACGCCCAGCCGACGCCGGGCAGCTCCTCGGGCCACCGGGTGCGGTCGAGGCGGTCGTGCAGGTCGTCGAGCTCACGCTGCGGGATGTCGAGGCGGAAGGGCCGGATGCCGTCGGCGGGCGAGGACATGGTCATGGTCGCGATGCTAGGGCCTGCCGTCCGGATGGGGTCGCCGGAAGGAGGCCGGACGCGACCGATGAGTTTCGCGGTCCCCGCCGGTCGATACAGCTGACCGCGTTCCCCGCACAGGAGGTGCCCATGGCCACCGACGGATTCACCACATGTCTCTGGTTCGAGGACCAGGCCGAGGAGGCCGCCCACTTCTACGTCTCGGTCTTCAAGAACTCCAGCATCGGCGCGCTCGCCCGCTACGGGGAGGGAACCTTCCAGCCCGTCGGCTCGGTGATGACCGTGGAGTTCACGGCGAACGGCCAGAAGTTCGTCGCGCTCAACGGCGGACCGCAATTCACGTTCAACGAGGCGGTCTCCTTCCAGGTCCTCTGCGCGGACCAGGCGGAGGTCGACCACTACTGGGCCAAGCTCACCGAGAACGGCGGCGAGCCCGGACCGTGCGGCTGGCTGAAGGACAAGTACGGCCTGTCCTGGCAGGTGATCCCGGAGGGACTGACGGAGCTGATCACCGACGCGGACCCGCAGAAGGCCGCCCGTGCCACCCAGGCCATGATGGCGATGGGCAAGCTCGACATCGCCGCCCTGCGCAAGGCCCACGCGGGCGAGTGATCGCGGTGCCGGGGCAGGCGCCCTCGCCGGCAGCGCGGCGGGGGCCCCGCGCGAGGGCGCTCCCTCACACCGCCTCGGCCAGGACCTCCTTGATCACATGCCGTGAGCTCGCGGCGAGCGGCGGATTGGTCTCCCAGTAGTACGGCAGCTGGATCAGCGAGATCGACAACGCCCAGCCCCGCCCGCGCGCCCACTCGGCGTCGTCCGCGCCCACCAGGCGGCGGAAGGTCTCCCGCGCCCTCGCGGGCAGCAGGTTCCACGCCACGATCAGATCGACGGCGGGGTCCCCCACCCCGGCGAGTCCGAAGTCGATCACACCGCTCAGCCGTCCTTCGCGGACCAGTACGTTCCCGGGGGAGAGGTCGCCGTGCGCCCACACGGGCGGGCCCGTGTACCGCGGCGCCCGCAGGGCCTCCTCCCACAGGGTGGTCATCGCGTCCGTGTCCACCCGGCCCGCCAGCTGTCCGACGGCCGCCCGCGTCGGCTCGTCCCGGGCGGCCAGCGGCACGCCCCGGCGGTTCGGCGGCCCGTCCCCGGCGTCGACCCGGCGCAGCGCGGTGACGAACTCCGCCAGGTCCGCGGCGAGCAGGTCCGGCTCGTCGAGCGCCCCGGCGACGGGATTGCGCCCCTCCAGCCAGCGGTACACCGACCAGGGGAAGGGGAACCCGGCGCCGGGCTCGCCCCGCCCGGCCGGCTGAGGGGTGTCCACCGGAAGGTGCGGACCCAGCGCGGGCAGCCAAATCAGCTCGTGCCGCACGTCCCCCACGGTGCCCGGCCGGCGGGGCAGGCGTACGACCAGCTCGTCGCCCAGCCGGAACATCGCGTTGTCGGTGCCGGACGACTCCAGCCGGCGCAACGGCAGCTCCGCCCACCGCGGGAACTGGCCGTCGATCAGCCGCCGGACCAGGGGCACGTCCAGTTCGACCTCGTCCGCATGCATTCTGACGGCACACATGGCGGCCATCCCACCGGTACGGGCCGGGCCGTGTCGACCGGTTTTGCGCGCCGGCGACCGCCGGACGACGACGGGCGGGCCCCACGACGGGACGTCAGCGCGAGCGGGCCGCTTCCCCGACCGCCCGCGTGATCTCCCGGGCGATCCGCAGGACGCCGGGTGAGCGCACCGGACACGGCTTCGGGGTGGACGTAGTGGGCGCCAGACAGAAGTGCAGGTGGTCGTCGTCGCGGTGGAGCGCGGTGCGGTCGCTGCCGGGCTGGGTGCAGTAGGCGGGACGGGCACGTTCGTAGGGGGTGCAGGGCAGGTACTGCGTCCAGGAGTAGCGGGCCCCGGCGGCGCTCACCGCCCGGCCCGCGTCGGCGACCAGGTCGCCGGTGGCGGCGGCCCGTTCCTGGTACACGGCATTCACGCGCCGGACCCGGTCCGGAGTGACCGGGTCCGGGCCCTGCAGCACCCAGACGACGCGTGGCCGGCGGTCGCGGCCGGCCGCGTCGATCTGCTCGGCCAGCCGCCGCGCGTCGGCGGCGTACCGCGCCAGATAGCGGCCGCGGGAGGCGTCGTACGTGATGCCGTCCATGCACGGCGTGTAGCCCCAGGAGTTGCCCCAGAACTGCAGCACCACGAAGTCGGGCCGCACAGCGCGCACCAAGGCCGCCGCCTTGTCCGCGTCCGGCACCAGGGACCGCTCGCCGGTGCCCTCCAGGTAGTCGCACAACGTGGTGCCGGAGTAGGGGACGCTCCTGTAGTGCGCCCGCAGGTCCCGGCGGAGTTCCTGGCCGAGCACCCGCTGGTTCTCCGTCGCCAGCGAGTCCCCTATATACAGCACGGTCGGCGCCTTGACGGGGGCGCGCGGCGCACTGTGCCGGGTGGTGCCCGGCACCCCGGGCGCCGAGGGCTCGGATGGCGGGAGCGTGGGTGGCGAGGCCTCCGCCTGACCGGGCGCCGAGGGCGCGGGCCGCGCCGCCTGCGGTCCGGACGCCGGATCGCCGCAGGCGCCGAGCAGCACGGCACCGGCCAGCAGCATCCCCGTCACCCACCGTCCGCCCATCCGGCACCCCCGCCCCGCCGCCGACAAGGCCACCCAGGCAAGCACAGCCCGGCGGCAGGGGGAAGACACGCGCCGGACAGCGGAACCACGACCGCACACGTGTCCGGATTCGTCTCTCCGCGTTGGCGCACTGGTCATTCGGTGTCCCTACGGTGCCCGCCATGAGAAGACCTTCGATCTTGCTCAGCGCCGCACTTCTGACCGCGGCGCTCGCCTCCCCCGCGGTGGCCGGGAACGGCCCCGCGCACGACGACTTCGGGCGTGCCACCCTCACCGGGTTCGCCTCGCTGCCCGCCGAGACCTTCGTCCCGGGCAGCGAGCCGTCCGGCGCGCTCATCGGTGAGGGCCCCGTCAACGGCGTCGCGGCGCCGTTCGCCCACCAGCCCGTCCAGGGCTTCAGCGGTGTCGTCGACCGGCACGACGGCACCTTCGACGTCCTGTCCGACAACGGCTACGGCAACAAGGCCAACAGCGCCGACTACCTGCTGCGCGTCCACCGCATCGAGCCGGACGTGCGGACCGGGAAGGTGCGGGTGCTGGGCGGCTTCGACCTGAGCGACCCGTACCGCAAGGTGCCCTTCGGGCTCACCCGCGCCGACCGGAAGCTGACCGGCGCCGACTTCGACGTCGAGTCGATCGTGCGGGTCGCCGACGGCACCTACTGGATGGGCGACGAGTTCGGCCCGTTCCTGCTGCACTTCGACGCCAAGGGCCGGCTCCTGCAGGCACCCGTCGCGCTGGACGGCGTACAGGCCCCGGAGAACCCCTACCTCGGCGGCGCGCAGCCGACCATCGGCAGCAGCAAGGGCTTCGAAGGCCTGGTCCGCTCCGTCGACGGCCGGCGTCTCTACCCGCTGCTGGAAGGGACCGTCACCGGCGACACGCCCGGCGACCTGCGGTTCAGCGAGTTCGATCTGCGCGAGCGCGCGTACACCGGCAAGCGGTTCGTCTACCGCCTGGAGTCGACCGCGAACGCGATCGGCGACGCCGTCGCCGTCGACCGGCACCGTTTCCTGGTCATCGAGCGCGACGGCGGCCAGGGCGACGACGCGAAGTTCAAGCGGATCTACCTCGCCGACACCCGGGACCGCGACCACGACGGCGTGATGGACAAGACGCTCGTCGCCGACCTGCTGGACATCGCCAACCCGAAGGGGCTCGGCGGCTTCGGCGAGACCTTCCGCTTCCCGTTCACCACGATCGAGGACGTCGTCCTGCTCGACGACCGCACGCTGGCCGTCCTGAACGACAACAACTTCCCGTTCTCGACCGGCCGCACGCCGGGCAAGGCCGACGACAACGAGTTCATCACCATCCGGCTGACGGACCGCCTCCACGCCGACCGGCGCGCGTTCCGCTGACCCACCCGCGCCCGGCCAGGACCGGCCGCCCCGTGCGGCCGGTCACCCGTCCTCCACCAGCACCGCCGCCCCGTCGAAAGCGCCCGCCTTCAGATCGGCCAGCGCCTGGTCGGCCCGCGCCATGGGGTAGGTGTGCGTGGTCGCCCGCACGCCGTGCCGCACCGCCAGCGCCAGGAACTCGCGTGCGTCCTTGCGTGTGTTGGAGGTGACGCTGCGCAGCTCCTTCTCGTAGAACAGCTCGCTCTCGTAGCGCAGCGGCGGGATGTCCGACAGATGGATCCCGGCGACGGACAGCACCCCGCCCCGGTCCAGCGCCCGCAGCGCCACCGGGACCAGATCGCCGACCGGGGCGAACAGGATCGCCCCGTCCAGCGGCTCCGGCGGCGCCTCGCGCACGTCCCGCGCCGACGCCGCCCCCAGCTCCAGGGCCAGTCGGCGCGCCGCCGCACCCCGGGTGAGGACATGCACCCGGGCGCCCTCCGCGATCGCGACCTGCGCGCACAGATGGGCGCTGCCGCCGAAGCCGTACAGACCGAGCCGGCCGCCCGGCGGCAGCGACACCCGCCGCAGGGCCCGGTACCCGATGATGCCGGCGCAGAGCAGCGGCGCCGCCGCCACGTCGTCCAGGCCGGGCGGCAGCCGGTGCGCGAACGCCGCCGGTACGGTCGTGTACCGGGCGTATCCGCCGTCCGCGTCCCAGCCCGTGTACCGCGAGGCCGGGCACAGGTTCTCGGCGCCGCGCGCGCAGTAGGCGCAGGTGCCGTCGGTGCGGCGCAGCCAGGCCACGCCCACCCGGTCCCCGGCCGCGAAGCCGCGCACCGCGGCGCCGGCGCCGGCCACCACACCGGCCACCTCGTGGCCCGGGACGACCCCCGGCCGGTGCACGGGCAGGTCTCCCTCGGCGACGTGCAGGTCGGTGCGGCACACCCCGCAGGCCCGCACCCGCACGAGCAACTCGTCCTCCGCGGGGACCGGCACCGGCCGGTCGAGGCGCCGCAGTCCGCCCGTTCCCACCGGCCCCGCAGTCACCACGGACCACGCCCGCATCGTCGTGTCCACCACCGTCATGGCGCCCCGCCTCTCCGCAACGGCCCCCGCGTCCACGGCCCCAGGCCCCGTGCACCGGGATCCCTTCCAGTCTGGGACGGAAGCCCGCGTTCGGCGCGCAGGTGGACTTCCCGATGACTAGCGTGAGGAACCGGACAACCCCATCGAACCGGAAGGGCCACAGCCATGGCCGGAAAACCCGAGGGAACCCCCATCTGGGCCGACGCGATGTTCAGCGACGTGGAGGGGGCGAAGACCTTCTACGCCGACGTCCTCGGCTGGACCTTCGGCGAGGAGTCGTCGGAGTTCGGCAACTACACGCAGGCCTACTCCAGCGGGAAGGCGGTCGCCGCCGTCGTGCCCCCGATGCCCGGCCAGGAGGGCCAGTCGCAGTGGTGCCTGTACTTCGCCTCGCCCGACGCGGCCGCGACGGCCGGGCGGATCCGGGAGAACGGCGGTCAGGTGCTGATGGATCCGATGCAGGTCGGCGACTTCGGCAGCATGTGCCTGGCCACCGACCCGAGCGGTGTCGTCTTCGGCGTGTGGCAACCGGGCACGCACGAGGGGTTCGAGGCGCCCATGGACCAGCCGGGCGCGTACTGCTGGGCGGAGGTGTTCACCCGGGAGCCCGAGAAGTCGGACACCTTCTTCTGTGCCGTCTTCCCGTACACGGCACAGCAGCTGGAGGACGACGGCGTCGACTTCCGGATCTTCAACCTGGAGGGCGGGCCCGTCCTCGGCCGGATGAGGATGACCGACGAGTTCCCGCCCGAGGTGCCGCACTACATCAACGTCTACTTCGCCGTCGCCGACTGCGACGACGCCGTCGCCCGCGCCACCAAGCTCGGCGGAGTCCTGCGGTACGGGCCGACGGACAGTCCGTTCGGCCGGTTCGCCGCCCTCAGCGATCCGCAGGGCGCGAACTTCTCGGTGATCGACACCACGACGACCGTGGGGGAGATGCCGGACCTGAGCTACCCGTCCTGAGCGACTCCCCGGTCAGGGGCCCGGCCCGCTCGTGGCATGATCGGACGCATGCGTGAACGAGTGGTGGCCGCGTGCGACGGGGCTTCCAAGGGAAACCCCGGACCGGCGGGCTGGGCCTGGGTCGTGGCCGACGAGAACGAGTCCCCCACGCGCTGGGAGGCGGGGCCCCTGGGCAGGGCCACCAACAACGTCGCCGAACTGACCGCGCTGGAGCGCCTGCTGACGGCGACGGACCCGGGCGTACCACTGGAGATCAGGATGGACTCCCAGTACGCCATGAAGGCCGTCACCACCTGGCTGCCCGGCTGGAAGCGCAACGGCTGGAAGACCTCCGCCGGCAAGCCGGTCGCCAACCAGGACCTCGTCGTGCGCATCGACGCACTCCTCGAAGGCCGTGCCGTCGAGTTCCGCCACGTCCCGGCGCACCAGGTCGACGGCGACCCGCTGAACGACTTCGCCGACCGGGCCGCGAGCCAGGCCGCGTCCGTGCAGGAGGCCGCGGGCAGCGGGCTCGGCTCACCGGAGCCGCCGGCCTCGCCGGACACCCCGCCGACCGTCGCGCGCCGCCGGCCGACGGCGGCCAAGGCGGGCCGGAAGGGCGGCGGTTCCGCCCGCACGATCAAGGCGAAGTTCCCCGGCCGCTGTGTCTGCGGGCGCCCCTACGCGGCCGGCGAACAGATCGCCAAGAACGCCCAGGGCTGGGGCCACCCGGAGTGCCGGACGGCGGACTCGGCGTGACACCGCGGTGACGCCGCGATGCGCGACTCCCCCAGGGAGCCGCGCATCGCCTGGACAGTACGACTGTCAGTGGCCGCCTCCGCCACCGCCGCCGCCGTGGCCACCGCCACCGCCGCCGCCGTGACCGCCGCCACCACCGTGACCGCCGCCGCCGTGACCGCCACCGCCACCGTGACCGCCGCCGCCGTAGCCACCGCCGTCGCCGTGACCGCCGCCGCCGTAGCCACCGCCATTGCCGTAGCCGTCGCCGTCGCCGTTGCCCCAGCCGCCGTTGCCCCAGTCGTCGTCGTTGTCGTAGCCGCGGTAGCCGCCGCCCCACCCGTCATCGTCGTCGTCCCACGAGTCGTTGCCGTAGGAGTTGCTGTACGTGTGCCCGGTCGGGACAGCGGCCGAAGCCGTGCCCGCTGCGCCGATCGCTGCGCCGCCCGCCATCAGAACGGTGGTGGCAGACGCCGCGATGAGACGCCTCGCGCGAAGTGATCGCATGGTTGTACCTTTCCTTCCATCGTCTCGCGCAGTACCCAGCACGAGATGGATGGCCGCACCCAGCAGTGAAGCGAGCGGCACGGTCATGGGCGTTGCCGCAAGAATGGAGAAGCACCTCTCGGCCGCCGGCGCCGCTGTCAGCTTCCGCACTGTGTCAGGCGGGTGGCGCTACGGTCGCGGTCCTCGTTGTGCAGGAACCTAGCCGACCGGGGTGTGCCCCGGTTTGCGGCTTTCATGAGAGACGTTAGTCCCGCGCGCGTACCGCGGCATCTTGAAACGGGCTATTTTTTGAAATCGTTCAAATTGGGTGCATAGCCGTGCAAGTACCCGTATGGGACTGCAGGGATGGGCTTGTTCCGGACACGGCGATGCCGCCCCGGGAACGGTCCCGGGGCGGCATCGGGCGGGTGCTTCAGCGGGCGGTGCCGAAGTCCTGCGTCCAGTAGTTGCCGGGCTGCGCGAGCCCGACCCCTATCTCCTTGAAGGCGCAGTTCAGAATGTTCTTCTTGTGGCCGGGGCTGGACATCCAGCCGTCCATGACCTGCTCGGGGGAGCTGTAGCCGTAGGCAACGTTCTCGCCGTACGTCCGCCAGTCGTACCCGGCCTTGGTGATGCGCTGGCCCGGGTCCGAGCCGTCCGAGCCGGTGTGCGACATCTTCCGGTGACTCGCCATGTCGGCGCTGTGGTCCTGTGCCGCGTCCGTGAGCTCGGCGTTCAGCTTCACCGCGGAGCAACCGGCCTTGCCGCGCTCGCTGTTCACCAGGGTCACGATGCGCTTCACGGCGCTGGACGCCGTGGCCGGTGCGCCGGAGTCGCCCGACGGCGTGGCGGCGGGGGCGCCACCTCCGGGTGCCGTCGTGCCCGGCGTCGTGGTGCCCTGGGGTGCGCTGTTGCCGCCCCAGGGCGAGGCGCCGCCCTGGGGGGCGGACCCTCCCTGCCAATGGGCCGCGTTCCTCCAGTGCTGCCACTGCCCGTCGGGGCGGGGGGTCTGCCCGGCCTCGGCGCTGCCGTCGTTCAGACAGGCCATGGCGGCGGACGGCACTGCCAGTGCGGTGAGGGCGACGGCGGCGACGGCTATGTGCCGATGGCGCGTCTTCCTGCGGTGCTTCCTCATGGGACCTCGCTCGGTCGTCGTCGCTGGTCGCCTCCGCGGCAGGCACGGCGTGGGCGCTGTGTCTGACCTGCGGTGACGCCTTGTCGGGCCGTCATTGTTAAAAGGGGCGTGAGGAGGGGGCAACGCGCATCACTACTACCCGGCCTCGTAGGCGCCGAAGGCCCTTGAACACGGCGCGCGGGTGTGCACACCCGGCTCAGGGCGCGGACGGCCGTCCCTGACGCGCCGTCAAGGCCATGTGTGCGCCGGGCAGGTGGTGCGAAAGGGGCGAGTCGGTCCCGTCCGAGGCTCTCGCGAGTGCCGTTTGTCTGTTTCCGGCTGGCAAGTCCGCGTATATCGCCCGGGGCTCATGTACTACCGCGCCACGTGGATACGGCACGGTCACGTGAGGGATGTCACTGTGTGCCGCTGCAACCATTTCCGAGGAGCCTTGTAGCCCGCACGGATGGAAGGCGCGCGCATATCAACAGATTTGCTGACATCTTGCTGGCATAGTGCGCCCATGACGATCACGACTACCGGTTGCCGCGACGTCCGACGGTTGCACCCGTGAAGGGGCCGTTCGCGCGCCTTCGGGTGGAGCCGGCCGGTGAACGCCGGCGCCGCGGGGCGCTCGCCCTCGCGGTCACCGGGGCCGTCGGCATCACCGCCGTCGCCGCCCTCACGGGCACCTTCCCCTTCGGCGATCAGTCACCCGCCGGCCGGCGCGACACCCCGGCGGCCGGTCCGTCCGGCGCCTCGCCGGGCCCGGCTCCCGGGGCGCCGGGCGCCGGCGATCCGCTGCTGCCGCTCGACGGCAACGGCGGCTACACGGTGCGCCGCTACACGCTCGACCTCGACTGGCGCGCCCCGCGCACCCCCTTCGCCGCCGGGACCACCATCAGTGCCACCGCCACCCAGGCCCTGTCCCGCTTCAACCTCGACTTCGCGGGCAACACGCTGCACACGGTCACCGTCGACGGCGTGGCGGCCGGAGCCGCACGCGACGGCGACGAGCTCGTCGTGACCCCGGCGAAGCCGATCCAGAAGGGAGCCGCCTTCACCGTGCGGGTCGGCTACACCGCCGACCCGACCCAGCAACGGGAGCGCGGCGACGCCATCCAGACGTACGGCTGGGTGCCCACGCCGGACGGCACCGTGGTCTGCGCGCAGCCCAACGGCGCCAAGATGATCTTCCCGGTGAACGACCACCCCAGCCTGCGGGCCCCGGTCACCTTCCGCGTCACCACCCCGCCGGGCCTCAGCGCCGTGGCCAACGGCCGGCTCGTCGAGCGCGTCCGGCGTCCGGACGGCCGGACCCGGTGGACGTACGACTCCGAGCATCCGCTCGCGGCCCAGCTGATCCAGCTGGCGATCGGGAAGTTCTCCTTCGTCGACCGCACCGGCCCGCGGGGGCTGCCCGTGCGCGACGTGGTCCCCGAGGGCCTGGTGACCGACACCGAGGAACCTCGCGCACTGACGTCCGACCATCTGACCTGGCTGGAGGAGCGCCTCGGCCCCTACCCCTTCCGTCGCTACGGCGTCCTGGTGGGCGACACCGATCTGCCGGTGGCGCTGGAGACGCAGTCGCTGTCCGTGGTGCCCAAGGCCGACCTGCTGGGCGACCGGATCGACGCCGAACGCGATCTCGTGCACGAGCTGGCCCATCAGTGGACCGGCAACAGCGTCGCCATCCGGCGCTGGTCCGACCTGTGGCTGAGCGAAGGGCACGCCCGCTTCTACGAGCGGCTCTACTCCGACGCCCACGGCGGCGTCGCCCTCGAGGACGCGATGCGTTCGGCGTACGCACAGCACGACCAGTGGCGGCACGACGACGGGGCCCCCGCCGAACCCACCGAACCGACCCTCTTCAAGGTGATGCGCTACGACGGCTCGGCACTGGTGCTCTACGCCCTGCGGGAGAAGGTCGGCGAGGAGACCTTCGACAGGATCGAGCGGGCCTGGGTGACGAAGTACCGCGGCCGGGTCGCCGGCACCCGCGACTTCGTCGCGCTCGCGTCGGAGGTGGCGGGCGAGGACCTGACGGCGTTTCTGACGTCCTGGCTGTACGGGGACCGCACCCCGCCGATGCCGGGGCACCCCGACTGGGAGGTGGACCGGGTCCAGGACTGAGCGGGGTGCGTGGGCGCCGGGCGGTACCCGTCGGTAGGGGGAGCTCGGGGCTTCCGCCGCCCGGACGGGCGGACTGCCGCTGACCGGGTGGCCTGTGACGGGCGGCTGGTCCAGCTCGGTGACCCTTGGCGCGACGTGGCGCTCCGGGCACGGAAGCGTACGAGGGGTGACGTGGAGAGCGACTCCGCTGTCGTGGTAGCGCCGAGCATCACCGGAGGCCCTTGCAATGACAGATCCCGCCACCCCCCGTGTCCCCGACGCAGTACGGCGGCGCCGCCGACGGGTCGTCTGCGTGACCGCGTCGGTGGCGCTGCAGGTTCCGCTGCTGGTCACGCTGCTGAGCCTGCCGCATTCCGACAGCGGCCCGGAGGTCGAGAACAGCGCGACGAAGGACCGCCGTCTGCAGGACGTCTTCACTGCCGCGGCGGCCGAGTACGGCGTGCCGCCCAGTGTGCTGATGGGCGTGTCCTACCAGCAGTCTCGGTGGGACTCCCACCTCGGCGCGCCCAGCGTCGCCGGCGGCTACGGCCCGATGCACCTGGTGGACCGGCCCCACGTCCAGGGCGCGCTGCCGGGAACGGGCGGCCTCGCGGGCCCGCAGTCCGGGCCGGGCAAGCAGAACGGCCGGGGCAGCCGCTCCCTGCAGCCCGCGGACCTGCAACGCGCAGCCCGCCTCGTCGGGGTGCCGGTGGAGCAGCTGCGCACCGACCCGGCCGCCAACGTGCGCGGCGGCGCGGCACTGCTGGCGGCGATGCAGCGCGAGCTCGGCAAGCCGCTCAGCGCCGACCCCTCGGACTGGTGGGAGGCGGTGGCGCGCTTCCCCGGCATGGGCGACACCGTGTCGGCGAACACCTTCGCCAGCGACGTCTTCACCGTGATCCGGCGCGGCGCGCGCCGCACCACCGACGCGGGACAGCAGATCACCCTGCCCGCGAGCCCCGGCGTGAAGGCCCCGCCGAAGGACCCGAAACGGGCGAAGGACATCGAGTGCCCGCCGGAGTTGTCCTGCTCCTGGGTCCGGGCGCCGCACGTGGAGATCGGGGACGGCGAGTACGGCAACTTCGACCCCGCCGACCGGCCCAACGACCAGAAGGTCGAGTACATCGTCATCCATGACACCGAGGGCCCGCTGCCGGCCATGCTCCAGACGGTCCAGGACCCGACCGAGGTGTCGTGGCACTACTCCGTCCGCTCCAGCGACGGCCATGTCGTCCAGCACGTGAAGACCAAGGACGCGGCACGCCACTCCGGCAGCCAGTACGTCAACGCCCGCTCGATCGGCATCGAGCACGAGGGGATCCTCGCCCAGCCGGACACCTGGTACACCGAGCAGATGTACCAGGCCTCGGCCCGCCTGGTGCGCTACCTGGCCAAGAAGTACGACGTCCCGCTCGACCGGCAGCACATCTTCGGCCACGACAACGTGCCCTCCCCGATGGGCGTGACCATCCCCGACATGCACGACGACCCGGGCCCCTACTGGGACTGGGAGCACTACTTCGACCTGCTCGGCGCCCCGCTGCGCGGCCGGGCGGGACGGGACAGCGACATGGTGGTCATGCTGCCCGACTACGACACGCACAAGCCGCTGTTCACGGGATGCAAGGCCAGCGGCGTGCCGTGCGCGCCGCACGGTTCCAGCGCGGTCCGGCTGCACACCGAGCCGCGCGACGACGCCCCGCTCATCCAGGACCCCGGCCGCCGCCCGGAGGGCGATGCCTCGACCGAGGACGTCAACGACCTGGGGTCGCGGGTCTCCACGGGCCAGGTCTTCGCCGTCGCCGGACGCAAGGGCGACTGGACGGCGATCTGGTACCAGGGCAACCAGGCCTGGTTCAAGAACCCCAGGACCCGCCCGACGGCCATCGGCACGACCGGCCGGATGGTGACCCCGAAGGCGGGGCTGAGCGAGATCCCGGTGTACGGGCGCGCCTACCCGGAGCCGGACGCCTATCCCGACGACGTGCCGGTGTCGGACGACGCGCCGCTTCCCTACAGCCTCCTCGCCGGTCAGCGCTACGTGACCCAGGACCGCGTCGCCGGTACCTATGTCGACAAGTCGGGTTCCGACAGCGCCTTCCGGGTCGTCAAGGGCGACGACGAGTACTACGAGATCCAGTTCGGTCACCGGCTGGCCTACGTCCGCGCGAGCGACGTGGACGTGGTGAACGGGTCGGCCACGGCGGGAGCGCCGTCCGGGTCACGCGAGTGACCGCTGCCCGGCGCGGCGCTCCCCGTCCGCCGGGGCCCTAGGCGTCCGTGTCGAACGTGTAGTGGGCGGTGTGGTCCAGCAGGTCCGCCGGGGTGACGTCGTTCCACGGCTTCATCGGCTCGTCGAGGTCGACCACGTTCGGCGTCCCGGCCGCCGGGAGGTAGCCGGACGCCGGGTGCCTGCGCCGCCACTCGGCCCAGAGCTTGTCCACGAAGGCGTGGTGCAGCCAGAACACCGGGTCGTTCGGGGAGACACCGGTGCCCATCTGGCCGCCGACCCAGACGTGCACCCGGTTGTGCAGATTGACCCCCCGCCAGCCCTCCAGGTGGTTGCGGAACCCGTCCGAGGCGCTGTTCCACGGCGCCATGTCGTACGTCGCCATGGCGAGGACCGAGTCCACCTCGGCCCGGGTGGGCAGCTCCCGGACCGCGCTGCCCAGCGACCGGCGCAGGAACGTCCGGCCGTCGACCCGCACGTTGATCGGCCAGTTGCCGCTCGCCTCGGAGAACGGCCCGTCCGACACACGCCCGTCCCGGGCCCGCCCGGTGCCGCCGAGGAAGTCCGGACCCCACAGCGAGGAGCGCACGGAACGGTCGGCGGTCCAGTCCCAGTAGGGCAGTGTCACCGACGCGTCCACCGACTGCAGCGCCCGTTCGAATTCGAGCAGGAATCTGCGGTGCCAGGGCAGGAAGGACGGTGAACGGTGCCCGGTGCGCTCGCCGTTGTCGGTGTCGCCGAGGATGAAGGCGTTGTGCGTCGTGACGAACTCGTCGTAGCGGCCGCTGCGCTTGAGCTCCACGAGCGCGGCGACGAAACGCCGCTTCTCGTCGGTGGACAGGCTCGCCTGGTTCTTGCGGACGGTCATGTGCGGAGACTCCAGATGTGGTGCGGGGAAGGTCAGTTGGCGGGGAACGGGACGAGCCGGGCGCCCTGGAGCTCGTCGACCGCGGCGCGCGCGGCGGCCCGCGGGGTCGCCACCGGGTCGTAGTGGCTGACCACGCTGATCCAGGTGCCGTCGGCGTTCGGCATCACATGCAGTTCCGCGCCGTCGACGAACACGGCGTAGCCGCCGTGATGTGCGTGACCGCCCCCGTCGACCGGGTGGCCCTGTATGCGGCGGCCCTTGTAGACCTCGTCGAAGGGCGCGGGGGAGTGGTGGCCGTGTTCGTGCCCGGCCGCTTGCGGCGTGCCGGGCACAGGGGTGGCGGTGGCGGCGTCGGCCGCCGCGCCGGAGGCGACGGCCGCGGTGGCGCCGGCGGTCGCGGCGAGTGCGGCCGCGGCGGTGAGCGCGCGGCGACGGCTGAGTTCCGGCATGCGGACCTCCAGGTTCGATGAGGGTGATTCGGCAGGTCGTTCGATCGACGACCCCGCATGCCTACCGGCCGGTGCGAGAGCGGGAGAAATCCCCCGGGTGTGGTTGGCCCCGATCCGGACAAGCAGCCATATCTCGTGCAAGGTTGAAGCAAGCTGATCTTGCCGACATGGCTGCCAGGACAGCCCGGAAGGGGGAATTCCTTCCCCAGGTCGCGATCTTGACGGCGATCCTTCGCCGGCCGCAGCACCCCGCGTGGCCTGGCTCACTCCCGGAAGATGACGCGTTTTCGAGAGGCGGCCCGCACCTCGACCCGCCTGCTACCCTGCGTCGCGAAATGATCGCTTTGGGTAATTCCTAGGGGTGTGCGTGAAGGTCGCCTGTGTCGGTGGCGGGCCCGCCGGCCTGTATCTCTCGATCCTGCTCAAACGGCAGGACCCGTCCCATGACATCACCGTGCACGAACGTGACCCGGAGGGTTCGACCTACGGCTGGGGAGTCACCTACTGGCGCGGACTGCTCGACACCCTCCACGCGCACGACCCCGAGTCGGCCCGTGCCCTCGACGCGCACTCCGTCCGCTGGAACGAAGGCGTCGCGCACGTACGGGACCTGACCACCCGGCACCCCGGCGACCAGGGCTTCGGCATCGGCCGGCACCGGTTCCTGGAGATCCTCGCCGACCGGGCCCGCGCCCTGGGCGTCCGCGTGGAGTACGAGCGCGAGACCACCCCGGACCATCTGCCCGACTCCGACCTGGTCGTGGCCGCCGACGGCGTCGGCAGCGCCCTGCGCACCCGGCACGCGGGCCACTTCGGCACGGAGGTGACGACGGGCCGGAACTCCTACATCTGGCTCGGCACCACCAAGGTCTTCGACTCCTTCACCTTCGCCTTCGTCGAGACCCCGCACGGCTGGATCTGGTGCTACGGCTACCCGTTCGACGACCGGCGCAGCACCTGTGTGGTGGAGTGCGCCCCCGAGACCCTCCACGGCCTCGGTCTCGACGGCGCCGACGAGGCGGACGGACTGGCACTGCTGGAGAAGCTCTTCGCCGTCGTCCTCGACGGCCACCGGCTCATCTCGCGCTCCTGCGCGCGCCGCGGCGCCCAGTGGCTGAACTTCCGCACCCTCACCAACCGCACCTGGTCCCGCGACAACCTCGTCCTCGTCGGCGACGCCGCCCACACCACGCACTACTCCATCGGCGCCGGCACCACGCTCGCCCTGGAGGACGCCATCGCGCTGGCGGCGGCGCTCCGCGAGCACGCCCATGTTCCCGACGCCCTCGCCCGCTACGAGCGCGAACGCAAGGCGGCACTGCTGTCCACGCAGAGCGCCGCGCGCTACAGCGCCCAGTGGTACGAGAACCTGCCCCGCTACATCCACCTGCCGCCGGAGCGCATGTTCGCCCTGCTGGGCCAGCGCCACTCGCCCCTGCTGCCCTACGTCCCGCCGCAGTTGTACTACCGGCTCGACCGCGCGGCCGGGCAACTGGAGGCGCTGCGCCGGCTCAAGCGCTGGCTGGGCCCGCGGCTCGCCCGCACGGCGCACGGCCGCACCCTGAAATAGTCCCGCTCAGCCCAGCAGCCGCCGCAGGAAGGCGTTGCTGAACACGTGGTGCGGGTCGAGCCGGTCCAGCACGCCGGCCGCCCGCCCCCACACGCCCTCCCCGAACGAGGCGGGCACCGCGGTGCCGATGACGTCCTCGTCCTGCCACGCGCCCGAGTCCGTGTACGCCCAGCCCTTGGACCACTCGACCCGCGCGAGCGCGTACCCGCCGCCGCTCCGGCCGTCGTAGCCGCCGAGCAGGAACCGCTCCAGCTCGCGCAGGAACGACTCCGCGTGCGGCGTGCCCGGCAGCGTGAGCACGTCCAGCCAGACCGCGCAGTCCCACTCGGGACGGTCCTCGGCCGGCCGCACCGCGGACAGCGACGGGGCAAGGGCGCCCGCCAGTTCGGCGTCGGCAGGGTCGTCGAGGCCGGTCACGCGGATCTCGACCGAGCCGTTGACCGGGAAGCGGCCCCGGGACGCGTAGGACGCGAGCAGCTCCCGGTAGAAACCGGTGAACTCGTGGATCACCCGCTGCACCTGCCCCCGTGAGGTGAGCACGGCGTAGCCGTCGGCGTGCACCCGCAGGGTGGTCGGACGCAGATACAGCAGCGTGTTCTTGGAAGGCCCCCAGATGTCCCCGGACAGCGTCGCCGCCAGCCCGAGCGCGGCCACGTCGTACTGGAGGTTCCCCAGCACCGGAGCCAGCGACCAGGCGCCCTCCGCCACGATCCGACCGACCAGATCCGCCACCGGTCGCGGAACACTGTCCGAGAACGGGTAGTTGTACGGCCCCGAGACCCGCCGTGAGGCCGGCGGCCGCGTCGGGGCCACGCTCCACACCTTCAGCCAGGGAAGCTCCGTGAAGGCGAACCAGATCGCCTCCACCCGCCCCGAGGCGTCGAGGAAGCTCTCGAAGGTCCGCCCGCCCGAACCCGGCGCGGCGAACAGCTCACCCGCCGGGATGTCGACGCGGCTGACGCACCGCAGCGGGGTGTCGGCCCCCACCCGCAGCACCACCTCCGTCACCAGTGCCCGCCCCAGATGGGTGAGCAGCGCGGCGCAGTCGGGCTCGTCGCGCCGGAAGGTGCGCAGGACGTAGGCGTCGCTGCCCTCGTCCCACACCACGGCGGTGAGCGACAGCACCAGATTGCTCAGCGAGCCGTACGTGTGCCCGGGCAGCCGCCGCTCGCCCCGGGCCGGCACGGCCGTGCCGTGTCCGTCGACGGCCAGGACGCCGCCCAGGGTGAGGTCGCCGGGCGCCGGTACGGCGGTGAGGCCGAGCCCGTGCCCCTCCAGATGGGTCAGCAGCGCCTCCGTCGTGACGCCGGTGCCGGCGCGCACGGCGGTCCGTCCGTCGAGGGCGAGGCCCGTGAAGTGCCGGGTCATGTCGACGAGCAGGACGGGAGCGTCGGGGCGCGTCCCCTCCGGGACCGTCAGCGGGGACCAGCCGTGCGAGGCGCCCCGGGCGCGGACCGTCCAGCCCGCGCGCCGGGCCCAGTTGACGACCGCGACCACCTGCCGCGGCCCGCCCGGGGCACAGGCCCACAGGCCGGTGGCGGTGATCTCGCCGGTCCAGTTCCGGTACGCGGTCCGGTACAGGCTGACGTCTTCGGGGAATCCGGGCAGCTCCCGCGCGGCGGCGGCCGGATCGGGCGCCAGCACGGCCGGTACGGCGGACAGGGCGGCGGCGGTGCGCAGGAAGCCGCGCCGGGTGGGGAAAGGGGGCTCTTCGGTCAAACCGTCGGTCACGCGTTCACGCTAGGGCGGTTCGGGCGCGCACCGTCCGCCCGCCCGTGTTCCCTCACTCGTGTGAGTGAGGGATGCGCGGGTGGCCGCCCGGGGCGACCGCCTCCGTGCGCGCCGGTGGCAGGTGACAGACTGATCCCCATGGAAGAACGTGAATTCGGCAGGTCGGGTCAGCATGCGTCGGTCGTCGGTCTGGGCACCTGGCAACTGGGCGCCGACTGGGGAGACGTCGACGACAAGGAAGCCCTCACGGTGCTGGAGGCGGCGGCCGAGTCGGGGGTGACGTTCTTCGACACCGCCGACGTCTACGGCGACGGGCGCAGCGAGCAGACCATCGCCACGTTCCTGAGCAGCCGGCCGGACCTGCACGTGCTGGTCGCGACCAAGATGGGCCGCCGGGTCGAGCAGATCCCCGAGAACTACGTCCTGGACAACTTCCGCGCCTGGAACGACCGCTCCCGCCGCAACCTCGGCGTCGACCGCGTCGACCTGGTGCAGCTGCACTGCCCGCCCACCCCCGTCTACTCCTCCGACGAGGTTTTCGACGCCCTCGACACCCTGGTCGAGGAGGAGCGCGTCGCCGCGTACGGGGTGAGCGTGGAGACCTGTGCCGAGGCCCTCACCGCGATCGCCCGGCCGAACGTGGCGAGCGTGCAGATCATCCTCAACCCGTTCCGGATGAAGCCGCTGCGTGAGGTGCTGCCCGCCGCCCGGGAGGCCGGCGTCGGCATCATCGCCCGGGTGCCGCTCGCCTCGGGCCTGCTGTCCGGCAAGTACACGAAGGACACCGTCTTCCCGGAGAACGACCACCGCACGTACAACCGGCACGGCGAGTCCTTCGACCAGGGCGAGACCTTCTCCGGCGTCGACTACGCCACCGGCGTCGAGGCCGCGGCCGAGTTCGCCGCCCTTGCCCCCGAGGGCTGCACCCCGGCCCAGCTCGCACTGCGCTGGATCGTCCAGCAGCCCGGCGTCACCACGGTGATCCCCGGCGCCCGCTCCGCCGAGCAGGCCCGCGCCAACGCCGCCGCGGCCCACCTTCCGGACCTGTCCGAGGCGACCCTCGGCGCGATCCAGGACCTCTACACCGCACGGATCAAGGACCAGGTCGAGTCTCGCTGGTAACGGCACCGCTCCCGGGGAACCCGGTGGGGAAGAGTTTTCGGACGTTCTCGACCGGGAGGAACCGTGGCGACCGCGGAAGGCAGTGTGCAGCGGCACAGAGGGCGGGACGAGACCGAGGAGGAGCGGGCCGACCGGATGTGGGGCGAGCTCATCCAGGAGGTCCGGATCGCCCAGATGGGCGTCCAGATCCTGTTCGGCTTCCTGCTCACCGTGGTCTTCACCCCGACCTTCGCGGACCTGTCGGACATGGACCGCCGGATCTACATCGTCACGGTGGTCGTCGGCGCGGCGGCCACCGGCGCGCTGATAGGCCCGGTGTCGCTGCACCGCCTGGTCGCCGGCCGCCGGGTGAAGCCGCAGGCGGTCACCTGGGCCTCCCGGCTCACCTTCGTCGGCCTGATCCTGCTGCTCGTCACCATGGTTTGCGCGCTGCTGCTGATCCTGCGCGTGGCGACCCACGACCCCTACGTCCCGTGGATCGTGGCCGGCATCGCCCTCTGGTACACGCTGTGCTGGTTCGCGCTGCCGCTGTGGACCCGGCGCCGCCACACGAGCAACGACCACTGAGGGCTCAGGGTCACCGACGGGCCGGTGCGCCCAGCTGCCGGTCGTGGAACCGGCTGAGCAGGAGCAGCGAGGCGATGGCGCCCACCAGGGCGCAGAACATGTCCCACTGCGTGTCCCACACATCGCCCTGTGTGGCCAGGAACGCGTCCGCCGCCTCGCCCCCGATCACGGCCGCCGCCCACTCCAGCATCTCGAAGACCGCGCTGAAGGCCACGCACGCGCACACGACGAGCGGCGCCAGCCAGCGGCTGCCGCGCAGCGGCGAGGTGCGCACGAGCAACTCCCGTACCAGGACGGCCGGTACGAAGCCCTGCATGAGGTGACCGAAGCGGTCGTAGGGGTTGCGGTCCAGGCCGAAGGTGTCGCGCACCCAGTCGCCGAGCGGGACCTGCGCGTAGGTGTAGTGGCCGCCCACGATCAGGACCAGCGCGTGCGCGGCCAGCAGGCAGCACAGCAGCCCCGTCATCGGGAACCGCCGCCAGGTCAGGAACAGCACCGGCAGTCCGACGATCACCCACACCGTCTCCAGGAACCAGGTCGCCCGGTCGTGCGGCTCCCAGGCGGACACCGCGAGTGCCACGGTCACCAGCCCGGCGAGCAGCAGGGGCAGCCGCCGGCCGGCGCGGGCGGCGGACAGCGGGGAGATCCGGCGGGGGTCGGGACTGACAGCGGACATGGGCGCACTCCTCTTGGTGGGAGCCCCATCGTGTCGGCGCCGCCGGACCCGGTCATGAGTACGGCTACTCACCGCGGCTACTCAGCCGTCGGCGATGACCTCGGCCAGGAAGTCGTCCACCTCGAACTGCTCCTGCCCGGGCGGGACGATCTCGTGGGTGCGGCGCAGGAAGGAGTCGACGGCGGCGGCCCAGGCGAACACCACCGCGTGATGGCGTTCCCCGTCCGACCGGGCGTCGCCGAAGAACTCCATGCGCAGTTCGTCCCACATGCCCGTGGACACCGGGCGGAAGCGCACGTCGCCGATGCCGACGGGCCGCCGCAGCCCGTCGAGGACCATCTCGCGGTCCAGCCGCCACCGGGCGAGGACATGGCCGTCATGGCTGAACGCCATGGTGACGGCGAAGGGGTCGTCGGCCTCGTAACCGAGGTGGGCGAGCACGGGAAAGCGGTCCGCGGTGCCCGCCTGGAGCTGCATGACCAGGGTCTTGTGCACATCGGTGTTCACCAGAGGGCCTCCGAGGAGAACGGTCGTGGAGACCCTCTAGTACCCCCGTCGTGCGTCTGATGCTCAGTCCTGAGGGTGATTCTCCGGCGCGCCGTGCGACGCGGAGAGCGGCGGAAGGACGTTCAGCCGAGGGCGTCGCGCAGCGCCGGCAGCAGGGTCTTCGCCGACCAGTCCAGGTACTCCGGCTGCGAGTCGCCGCCGATCTGCACCAGGGCGATCTCCGTGAAGCCGGCCTCGGCGTACGGGCGCACCGCCTCGACGAAGTCCTCCGGGTCGGAGCCGCACGGGATCGACGCGGCGACGTCGTCCTGGGTGACGAACTGCGTCGCCGACTCGAAGGAGTCCGGGTGCGGCAGCTCGGCGTTGACCTTCCAGCCGCTGCCGAACCAGCGGAACTGCGCGTGCGCCCGCTTCACCGCCGTGTCGCGGTCGGGGTCGTAGCAGACCGGCAGCTGGCCCACGCGCGGCTTGCCGGTGCCACCGTGCCGGTCGAAGGCCTCCAGCAGCCCCTTTTCCGGTTCCGTGGCGATGACGAGGTCCGCGAGCCGCCCCGCCAGCGCGCAGGACTGTTCACCGGAGACGGCGATGCCGATCGGCGGCGGCTCGTCGGGCAGGTCCCACAGCCGGGCCGACTCCACGTCGAAGTGCGTGCCGTGATGGTTCACATGGCCGCCCGCGAACAGCGCGCGGATGATCTCGACGGCCTCCTCCAGCATCTCGTGCCGCACGTCGGCGGACGGCCAGCCGCCCCCCACGACATGCTCGTTGAGGTTCTCGCCCGACCCGAGCCCGAGCCGGAAGCGGCCCTGGGCCAGCAACTGCATGGTCGCCGCCTTCTGCGCCACCACCGCCGGGTGGTAGCGGACGGTCGGGCAGGTCACGTAGGTCATCAGCGGGATGCGCTCGGTCGCCTGCGCGGCCGCGCCGAGCACGCTCCACGCGTACGGTGAGTGACCCTGCGAGCGGAGCCACGGAAAGTAGTGGTCCGAGGTCACGGAGAAGTCGAAACCGGCTGCCTCGGCCCGCACCACGTGGTCCACGAGATCACGGGGACCGGCCTGTTCGGTCATCATCGTGTATCCGATTTGCACCATAGGGGGCGAGTTTCCGTGACCGGCCGGGGGAAACGGCGCAGTGCCCCATGGATCCCGGCCGGTGGCGTTCAGCTCTCGGCCGGCCGGAAGGTGCGCAGGAAGGTCTCCAGGGCGCGGCGGTTGCTCGCGTCGTCCCACACCTCGGCCGGGGTCGTCCAGCGCAGTGAGTAGCCGCGTCCGCCGCCGATGAGGAAGCCCCGGCCGAGGGTGCGGACCCGGCTGCCGTCGGCGTCGGCCAGCCACTCCATGTCGGCGGCGGCCCGCCCCTGGTAGGTCGTCGCGCGGATGTCGCCGATCCGCCGGTAGTCCCCGGCGGTCTGCCGCAGCCCCGGTTCGACGTCGTCGCGCCAGACCGCGACCGGGTCCGGTCCGACGCGCGCGCTGTACGTCACCGCCAGCGTGCGCGCGTCGCCGGGCGCGCCGAGCACCACGCGGTAGGCGAGATCGGACGCGCGTGTCGTGCTCAGGGGTTTCCAGCCCTCGGGTAGGGCGACGGAGAAGCCGTCGGGGGAGCGATAGGTGCGAAAGCCGGGTGGCAGGGCGGGGGCCGAGGGCGACGGGGCCACACCGGAGGGCGGCTCGGCCGGAGTGCTCGGCGCCGGGGCGGTGGGCGTGGGCGCGGGGGTGGACGGGCGGTTCGGGTCCGGGGCCCCGGCGGAGGCCGGCGGGCGGGTCTCGCCGCCGGAGGCGGACGTGTCCGTGCCGGACGGGTCACGGGTCACCGCCAGCACCGCGACCGCCACCGTGACGAGGGCCAGCGCCGTCCCGGCGACCATGGTCCGTCTGCTCCACCCCGGGTCGGTGACGTGCAGGGCGGTGGCGTAGGCGCGGCGCAGCCGGGGGACCGGCGCGGGGGAGGGGGCCGCGTCGGCGTCCTCGCCGACCACCCTGGTGAGTGCCTCGCGCACCACGGGCCGGGTGAGGCGCTCCCGGCCGTCCTTGCGCAACAGGCCCTGCACCACCTGCGCGAGGGGCCCGGCACGCAGCGGTGTGCGCAGTGGAAGCCGGTCCACGCCCTTCAGCGTGGCCTCGGGCCGCTCCCGCTCCCGGAACGGCGGGCGGCCCTCGACCATGGTGTAGAGGATCGCGCCGAGCGCCCACAGGTCGGCGGCGGGTCCGATGCGCTCGTCGCGGGCCTGCTCCGGCGAGGCGTACGACAGCGCCGTGAGCCGGGGGGCCAGCGTCGCGCCCGCCAGCCCGAAGCCCGCGACGACCGCCGGTCCGTCGTCGCGGACGAGGATCTGTCCCGGGCTCAGCTCGCCGTGCGTGATGCCCTCGCCGTGTGCGACCTCCAGCACGTCGAGCAGCTCCAGCCCGACACGGGCCGCCCGCACGTAGTTGAACGAGCCGTGCCCGGCGAGCAGTTCCCCGAGCGGCGTACCGCCGAGCCACTCCGTCACCGTCCACAGCGCGCCCTCCTCCGCGACCGCGTCGATCACGCCCGCGACCCGGCCGGGACACAGCCGTCCCATCGTCTCGGACGTGCGCATGATGCGGCCGACGGTCCGGCGCGCGGCATCCCCGTCGGGCTCGCCCGGCAGCCCGACCCGGGTCAGCAGGCAGGGGCGGGCGGCCTCGACGTCCTCGCCGTACCAGCACACGCGGTTCGACTCGCGATGGACGGTCTCCAGGAGCCGGTACCTCCCGGCGACCAACTGGTGTGCGGAGACGTACGCCTTGCTCATGGTCATCCCTCTGAACGCCTGGCTCTCACCTTTTCCAGAGGTACGCGGGGCGCCACGGAGTGTGTTCAACGTCCTGAGCGCCTATTCGCCCGGCGGCCCGGTTTTGACGTTCCGTCAGTCCGTGCCGGCGTGTCCCGCCTGCCGAAACGGCGTCCGGCACGGTCGGGGGGAAACCGCCCTGGCCCGAGGGGCCAGGGCGTCGCTGTTGTCGATCAAGACGTCAGTACGGTCCGGGGGGTTGCTCGCGTGGTGCGTCCACTTCCGGTTCGTGCGGGGCCCGGTCCGCTCAGTGCTGCTGGGCCTTGTGGGGCGAGGCCTCGCTGGGCCGCACGACGACGTACCCCTCGCCCTGGAGCATCAGCTGGACGGCCTCACCCGAACCGCCGCGCAGCATCGAGCCGATGGACTGCGAGCGGTGCAGGGAGGTCTGCAGCCCGGCGGTCCAGCCGACCACCGCGTCCGTGTCGACGTACACCGGGTACTGCCCCGAGACCGGGATGACGAGCGGGCTGCCGTCACAGACCAGGCCGAGCCTGCCCTGCCCGCTGAAGACGCTGTTGAACAGGCCGCCGCCGGTCATGCCCGCGCCCTTCACCGTGGCGATCCGGTACGACAACGTGGCGTCGAAACACAGGACGTTACGGCCGTTGACCGTGAACTCGTCGCCCGGCTCGACGTCGACGACGAAGCAGTTCTGCGCCTCGTTCGCGAACCAGGCCTCGCCCTGGCCGCGCACCGCCATGAGGGGCAGCCCCTCACCCGTGACCGCGCGCTTGAGCATGCCGCCCACGCCCTGGCCCTTGCGCTCGAAGGCGAGGTTGCCCCGGTAGGCGATCATCGCGCCCTGCCGGGCCAGCATCTCGCCGTTGACGGCGTATCTGATGCACTTGGCGTTCTCGACGGTCATGCCCGGCGCCTGCGCGGGCTGGACCATGTGCTCATTGGAAAAGAGGTCACCCTTCATACGGGCATCCTGTCCGGTGTATGCCGTTCTGCCAACATCGGCCGCCGAACCGGTTCAGCCGCCGAACAACTGGGTCCAGTACGTGCCCGACCGGCCGCCGCCCGTGAACCCGATGCCGATGTGCGTGAAGCCCGGTGCCAGGATGTTGGCGCGGTGCCCGGGGCTGTTCATCCACCCGGTCACCACCTCGGCGGGGGAGCGCTGGCCGCAGGCGATGTTCTCGCCGATCGAGCGGCGGGCGGAGCCCGCGGCGGCGGCCCGGTCCCAGGGGCGACTGCCGTCCGGCGCGGTGTGGGAGTAGAAGCCGCGGGCCACCATGTCGTCGCTGTGCGCCTGCGCGGCCCTGGTCAGCGCCGGGTCGGGGGTCAGTTGCGGCAGACCGGCGCGGGCGCGCTCGTGGTTGGTGAGGGCGATGACGTCGGTCCTCGCGCGGATGAGACCGGCAGGGGTGAGGGGAGTCGCCCACAGCGCGGTCCAGAACGTGTCCCCGGACGGGCCGCCCACGGCGGAGGCGAGCCCGGCGTGGGTGAAGGCGGGCTCGTGCAGGGTGCGGCGCAGGCTCTCGGTGCGCAGGCAGTGGTCGACGAACTCGGTGAGGGTGCGCGGGCCGGAGACCAGATGTTCGCCGACGGTGAGGTACGCGAATCCGGCGGCGGTCACGCGCTGGTGGACCGCGACGCCGTCGCCGCCCTCCACGCCGAGCCGGCCGGCGGCGGCCATGGCGAGGGCATGGCGCCGGGCGGCCTCGGCCAGGCGCGCGTCGAGCGAGACGGGCGGCGAACCGGCGCGAGCACGGGTGGAGTTGACGAGGGGGAGGAAGCCCGGCGCCTCCGCGTCCGACGGTGGGCGGGGCGGGGCGGCCCGACGCCCGCCGCTCGGTGCCCCGGCCGGGACGGGGGCCGAAGGGGCCGACGGGGCGCCGTCGTCCACGACGTCGACGCCGAAGTCGCGCGCAAGGCCCGCCAGTCCGTCGGCGTATCCCTGCCCGAGTGCCCGCACCTTCCAGTCCGCGCCGCGCCGGTACAGCTCGGCGAGCAGCAGCACCGTCTCCTGGCTCGGGCGTGGGGGAGTGAACCGGGCCACGTGGCGGCCGTGCGTGTCGGTGATGAACAGCGTGGGGACCGGAAGGCTGCCCAGCGGCACGGTGGGGTCGGCGGGGCTGACGACGACCGTCACGCGCGTGGCCCCGGCGCGCAGCCGCGGCGGGTCGACCGTGAGCGTGTCGCCCCGCAGCACGGCCCCCGGGGCGGCGGGCTGGTTGAAGAAGACGAAATCGCCGTCGCCGCGCACCTTGCGGCCGTCGTCGGTGACGAGCGCGGACAGGTCGAAGGGACCCGGCACGCGCACGGTCACGGCACCGCCCGGGAGTGGTGCGTTGCCTCCGGGGACCAACTCGCTCATGCTGCCGCCCTGCCGGTGTCCGTCGCGATGGAGGGTCCAGGGGTGTCGTTGCCGAAGAACGCACGCCGACGGCCGGCGGTTCCCGGGCCGGAAGACGCCTTTGATAGACCCGCAACAAGTCCTGTCCGGCTATGAATTGAAAGCCTGAGGGCTACTCAACTCTATCTTCTGTTGATTCCTGCTTCTTTCATTGACAGCGGAAAATAAGCCGCCTAGGTTCCCGCCATGCCCTCGACCACCCCTGCCGAGGTGTTCCCGGTCCCCACGCCGGCCGCCTCGCAGATCTTCACCACCGTCCTGTCCCACGGCCCCCTCACCCGTTCCGAGATGGCCGAGCGGACCGGGCTGTCCGCCGCCGCGGTGACCAAGGCGGTCCGGCCCCTCATCGAGGCCGGCTACCTGGTGGAGGACGCGGACGAGGAGGCCGAGGCCCGCCGCGCGCTGGGCCGGCCGGCGAACCCGGTGCGGGTCGACGGCGGCCGGGCGCTGTTCATCGGGGTCAAGGTGACCGGCGACGAACTCATCGGCGTCCTCACCGACCTGTGCTGCCGCATCCGGGTGGCACGCCACCTCCCGCTGCCCGCCCGCGCCCCCGAGCCGGTCCTGGCGCAGTTCGCGGAACTGGTGCGCGAGTTGCTCACGGAGGCGGACGGCTTCGGCGTCCCGGTACGGGGCATCGGACTCGCGGTCTCCGGCGACGTCGACCGCGCGGCGGGTGCCGTGCGCTACTCGCCGTTCCTGGAGTGGCACGACGTCCCGCTCGCCGAACTCGCCGCCATGACCACCGGGTTGCCGGTGACCGTCGACAACGATGTCCGGGCCCTGACCGTCGCCGAGCAGTGGTTCGGCGCCGGGGTGGGCCTGTCCGACTTCGCCGTGGTCACCGTCGGCGCGGGTATCGGCTGCGGTCTCGTCGTGCACGGGCGGGTCGTCTCCGGGGCGCACGGCGTGGCCGGCGAGATCGGGCACGTGGCGATCGACCCGGCCGGCCCGCCGTGCCACTGCGGCAACCGAGGCTGCGTCGAGGCCATCGCCGGGGAGGAGGCCATCGTCGCCGGGGTCAGGGAGGCGACGGGTGTCCGGGTCGCCGACGCCGACGCGGCCCTGGCCCTCGCCCACGCGGGCGACGCCGGGGCCCGGGCGGTGTACGCGCGCGCCGGCGAGGCCATCGGCCGGGGCATCGCCACGGTCGCCAATCTCTTCGGACCCGAGCTGGTGACCATCTCCGGCGAGGGACTGGCCGCCTACGACCTGTTCGCCGAACAGATCCGCGACGCCTTCGCCGCGGCCGCCTTCGGCTCGGCCGCCCGGTGCGCGGTACGGACCCGGCCGCTGCCCTTCGAGGAATGGGCACGCGGCGCCGCCGCCACCGCGATCCAGAGCTTCATCACCACGGACCCCAACTAGCCCGACCCGCCCCCAGCTGTACCGAACCCAGGAGGTACGACCCATGCGGTCACCCTCGTACTCCGTCCTGCCCGCACGTGGCCTGAGAGCCGTCGTCGTCCTCGCCCTCACGGCGGGCCTCGCCACCGCCGTCCCCGCCGCCCAGGCCCGGACCCCGGACGGCACCGCCGCCCCCGACCGGGCCGCGGCCGCTGCCGCCGCCCCGGCCCTGGCCGCCAAGCCCTACATGGGCTGGTCGAGCTGGAGCATGCAGTCGTCGAAGTACCCGGGCCTCAACCCGGACGGCGACTACAGCTACCTCACCGAGGCGAACGTGCTGAAGCAGACCGACGCCATGGCGACGAAGCTGAAGCGGTACGGCTACGAGTACGTCAACATCGACGCCGGCTGGTGGCGTGACAAGGCGTGGAAGCCCTGGTTCGACGACCACGGCCGCCAGAAGGCCGACCCGGACCGCTTCCCCCGCGGCATGAAGGCCGTCGCCGACCACATCCACGCCAAGGGTCTCAAGGCGGGGATCTACCTCCCCGTCGGCCTGGAGAAGGAGGCGTACGGCGAGGGCAAGGTGCCGATCTGGAACGCCGAGGGCTGCACCACCGCCGACATCGTGCACGACGACCTGCGCACCACCAACGGCTGGGACAGCGCCTACAAGATCGACTTCTCCGATCCCTGCGCCCAGAAGTACATCGACTCCCAGGCCCGGCTCTTCGCCGACTGGGGGTACGACTTCCTCAAGCTCGACGGCGTCGGCCCCGGCTCCTTCAAGAGCGGCGAGAACTACGACAACGTCGCCGACGTCGCCGCCTGGCAGAAGGCCATCGCCGCCGCCGGCCGGCCGATCCACCTCGAACTGTCCTGGTCCCTGGACATCGGGCACGTCGCGGACTGGAAGAAGTACTCCAACGGCTGGCGCATCGACACCGACGTCGAGTGCTACTGCAACACCCTCGCGACCTGGGAGAACAGCGTCGTCGACCGCTGGGACGACGCCCCCGCCTGGAGCCGGCACGCCGGGCCGGGCGGCTGGAACGACCTCGACGCGCTCGTCGTCGGCAACGGCGAGATGGGCGGCCTGACCAAGGCCGAACGGCAGAGCCAGGCCACCCTGTGGGCCATCGCCAAGTCCCCGCTGTTCAGCGGCGACGACCTGACCCGGCTCGACTCCTACGGCCTGTCCCTGCTGACCAACCGCGAGGTCATCGCCCTCAACCAGGCCGCGACGCCGCCCGCGAAGCCGGTCACGCCGTCCGACCCGCAGCAGGTGTGGGCGGCGAAGAACCCCGACGGCACCTACACGGTGGCCCTGTTCAACCTCGGCGACGCGCCGGCCGCCGTCACCGCCGACTGGGGCATGCTCGGCTTCACCGGCAAGGCCGACGTGCGCGACCTGTGGAACCACGAGAACCTGGGCTCGCACCGGGGCGGCATCACCGAGGCCCTGCCCGCCCACGGCTCCCGGCTGTTCACCGTCACCCCGCGCGGCACCGCCGTCACCACGACCGCCTACGAGGCCGAATCCGAGGCCAACACCCTCGGCGGCAACGCCTCCGTCGCCGACTGCTCCGCCTGCTCCGGCGAGCACAAGGTCGGCAACCTCTACCTCGGCGGCAAGCTCACCTTCAACGACGTGGTCGTCGCCAAGGCCGGCACCTACCAGGTCAAGGTCGCCTACGTCAGCGGTGACCCGCGCACCCTCGACGTCTCGGCCAACGGGGCCGGCGCCGTGCGCCACAAGTTCGCCTCCACCGGCGACTGGGGAACCGCCGCCACCGTCAGCGTGCCCGTGAAGCTCAAGGCGGGCGCCAACACGATCACGCTCGACAGCGGCACCGGCTACGCGCCGGACATCGACCGCATCGACGTACCGAAGTCGCTCTGAACCCCGAGGGACCCGGCGCCGGCCGGGTCCCTCTCCCCCCTCGCACCCGGAGCCGCCGTATGTCCGAACCCAGCAGAAGAACCCTGCTCTCCGCCGCCACCACGGCCGGCCTCGCCACCGCCCTCGCCGGCCTGCCCGCCTTCACCGCGAGCGCCGCCCCCCGGCGCCCCGCCGCCGACGCCCCGCTCCCCACCGGCACCGCGCGCGACACCCTGTGGTGGCGGGCCCCGGGCGACGCCCACTCGATGATCGAGCAGGGCCTGCCCGTCGGCAACGGCCGCATCGGCGCCCTCGCGAGCAACGACCCCGGCCGCGAACTGCTGCTCCTCACCGACGCCACGATGTGGACCGGCGGACTCAACGACACCCTCGACGCCGACGGCCAGTTCCCCTACGGCCGCGCCGACTTCGGCTCCTTCACGCTGCTCGCCCGGCTCACCGTCGACATCCCCGACCACGACCTGTCGGCCGTCACCGACTACCGCCGCTCCCTCGACCTGGCCCAGGGCGTCGTGGCCTCCTCTTACGTGCGCTCCAAGGTCACCTACCGGCGGCAGATCTTCGCCAGCCGGCCCGACGACGTGATCGTGCTGCACTTCACCCAGAGCGGCGGCGGCCGGTACACCGGCACCATCACCCTGGACGGCACCCACGGCGAGCAGCCGGGCGCGGAGTCCTTCGGGGCGGCACTGGCGAACGGGCTGCGCTACGGCGCCGCCGTGACCGCACGCGGCAGCGGCGGCCGGGTCGCCGTGAACGGCACCCGGATCGACTTCGCCGGCTGCGCGGAACTCACGGTGGTCGTCAGCGCGGGCACCAACTACGCGCCCGACGCCCGCACGGGCTACCGTGATCCGTCCCTCGACCCCGAGCGGCTGGCCCGGACGAAGGTGCGCGACGCCGCCGCCCACCCGGCCGGGACCCTCCTGCGTACCCATGTCGCCGACTACCGCGACCTGTACGGCCGACTGGACCTCTCCCTCGGCGAGTCGAGCGCCGAGCAGCGCGGGCTGGACACCTGGGAGCGGCTGAAGGCACGCGCCCGCGACGACGTCCCCGACCCCGAACTGGAGGCGGCCTACCTCCAGTACGGCCGCTATCTGATGATCTCCGGCTCCCGCGACAGCCTCCCCCTGAACCTCCAGGGACTGTGGCTGGACGGCAACGACCCGGACTGGATGGGCGACTACCACACCGACATCAACGTCCAGATGAACTACTGGATGGCCGACCGCACCGGACTGTCCCCCTGCTTCGACGCGTTTACCGACTACTGTCTCGCCCAGCTCCCGTCCTGGACCGAGCTCACGCAAGAACACTTCAACGACCCGCGCAACCGCTACCGCAACTCCAGCGGGCGGATCGCCGGCTGGACGGTGGCCTTCTCCACCAACCCGTACGGCGGCAACGGCTGGTGGTGGCACCCCACGGGCAACGCCTGGCTCTGCAACAGCCTGTTCGAGCACTACGAGTACACCCAGTCCGCTGACCACCTGGCGAAGATCTATCCGCTGCTCAAGGGAGCCTGCGAGTTCTGGGAGACGCGGCTGCTGACCGCCACCGCGCCGGGCACCTCCCGTGAAGTGCTGATCGCGGACAGCGACTGGTCGCCCGAGCACGGCCCGCAGGACGCGAAGGGCAACACCTACTCCCAGGAGATGGTCTGGGCGCTCTTCGGCAACTTCTGCGAGGCGTCCGCCCGGCTGGGGAGGGACACCGGCTACGCCGCCACGATCGCGGGCCTGCGCAAGAAGCTGTACCTGCCCGAGGTGAGCCCGAAGACGGGCTGGCTGCAGGAGTGGATGTCGCCGGACAACCTGGGCGAGACGACCCACCGGCACCTGTCCGGGCTGGTCGGGCTGTTCCCGGGCGACCGCATCCGCCCCGACGGATCCACGCCGAAGGAGATCGTCGACGGCGCCACCGCGCAGCTCACGGCGCGCGGTATGAACAGCTTCGGCTGGGCCAACGCCTGGCGTGCGCTGTGCTGGGCCCGTTTGAAGAACGCCGAGAAGGCCTACCAGCTCATTGTGAACAATCTGCGTCCGTCCACCGGCGGCACCAACGGCACCGCCTTCAACCTGTTCGACATCTACGAGGTCGAGCAGGGCCGCGGCATCTTCCAGATCGACGCCAACTTCGGCACCCCGGCCGCCCTGAGCGAGATGCTGCTGTACTCGCGCCCCGGCCACCTGGAGGTCCTCCCGGCCCTTCCCCCGGCCTGGGCCGCGTCCGGCCACCTCAAGGGCGTCGCGGCGCGCGGCGGCTTCGTCGTGGACCTCCAGTGGCGGGACGGGCGGCCGACCTCGGTCCGGCTGCGCAGCGTCGGCGGCCGGAGCACGACCGTGGCGTACGGGAGCACCTCCCGCACGGTCACGCTGAAGCCGGGTGAGTCCGTCACACTGAAGGACCTCGGCCGGTGAGCGGCCGCGGGGCACGCCTGGGAGGCGTCATCGGTGTCCTGCTGCTGGCGTCGGTGCCGCAGGTCCCGGTGGCCGCGCAGGCGGCGCCTGCCCGGCACGACGTCGTCACCTGGGGAGCCGGCGCCGACCGGCTCGGTGACGCCGTCGCCGACCGCAGCTACCGGCTGGTCGTGCGCACCAGCGTCGGCGGCGACCAGCTGCGCGTCCGGCTCTCCAACGCCTTCGGGGACCGGCCGGTGACCTTCGACAGCGTGCACGCCGGCGTCCAGCGGGCGGGTGCCGCGCTGGTCCCCGGCAGCAACCGGCGGATCACCTTCGGCGGCGCGCGCTCCGTCAGCGTCCCCGCGGGCGCCACCGTCCTCAGCGACCCGCTGCCCGGCAGGGCCGCCGCAGGCCTGAACCTCGTGATCAGCCTGCACAGTCCCGACGCGGCCGGTCCCGCGACCGGCCACGGCATGGCCATGCAGACCTCGTACGCGGCACAGGGCGACCACACGGCCGAGGAGGGCGCCGGTCACTTCACGGACACCATCGGCTCCTGGTTCTACCTCGACGCCGTCACCGTGCGCACCGGCGCCTCGACCGGCGCCGTGGTCGCCCTCGGCGACTCCATCACCGACGGCTGGGAGTCCAGCACCGACCTGAACCGGCGCTGGCCCGACTACCTCGCCCGCAGGCTCGCGGCGGCGCCCGGGGCGACGGTGCGGGGCGTGGCCAACGAGGGGATCTCGGGCAACAAGGTCCTGGCCGACGGGGCCGGGCAGAGCGCCCTCAACCGGCTGGAGCGGGACGTGCTGTCCCATCTGGGCGTCCGCACCGTCTTCGTGTTCGAGGGCGTCAACGACCTCAAGGCCCACACCGGCGTCACCGCAGCGGACCTCATCAGCGGCTACCGGGAGCTCGCCGAGCGGGCGCACGCGGCGGGCAAGTGCGTCGTCGGCGCCACCGTGGGGCCCTTCAAGGGCTGGTCGGAGTGGGACCCGGCCGCCGAGGCGGTACGCCAGGAGGTCAACGCGTTCATCAGGGACAGCGGCACGTTCGACGCGGTGACCGACTTCGACCGGATCCTGCGCAACCCCTACGACCCCGAGCGGATGATGCCGTTCCTCGACAACGGCGACCACCTGCACCCCAACGACAAGGGCATGCAGGCGCTCGCCGACGCCGTCGACCTCAAGAGCCTCGAATGCGCCGACGGGCCCCGCACAGGGGCGCCGGGGGGCGCGCACTGACCCGGCGGCCGGACCTCACTGCCGCAGCGCGCGGGCCCAGTCGGCGGGCACCCGGCCGGCCGGGCCCGGCGTCGGCTGGTCCGCGGGATGGCACACCGGAGGCGCCAGGTCGGGCCCGGCGTCGTACGCCTCCTTGGTCGCGAAGTTCCAGAACCACCGCTCGCCCGGTTCGAAGCTGCGCATCACCGGGTGCCCGGTGGCCTCGTAGTGCGCGGTGGCGTGCTGGGCGGGCGAGGAGTCGCAGCAGCCGATGTGCCCGCACTGGGCGCAGCGCCGCAGATGGAACCACCACCCTCCGGCCTCGTCGCACTCCGCGCAGCCCGCCCCGCTGGGCGGGACGCTCGGGTCGATGCCGCTGATGTCACTTGTCATGCCGACTCCTCGGGGGCCGTCTCGTCCTCGGTGGCGGTGAGCGGGAGCAGTACCTGGAAGCGGGTGTCGCCCGGCACGGACTCCACCTGGAGGGTGCCGTGGTGCTTGTTGACCACGATCCGCCAGGAGATGTCCAGGCCGAGCCCGGTGCCCTCGCCCACGGGCTTGGTGGTGAAGAAGGGGTCGAAGATGCGGTCCCGGATCTCGGGCGGCACCCCGGGACCGGTGTCGCGGAACTCCACCAGCAGGCACTCGCGGTCGCGCGCCGTGCGCACCGTCAACGCCCCTTCGCCGCCGTCGCTGTTGATCGCGGAGACGGCGTTGTCGATCAGGTTGGTCCACACCTGGTTGAGCTCGGCCGGATAGGCGGGCACCTTCGGCAGCGTACGGTCGTAGTCCTTGACGACCTTGATCTGCGGGCCGATCTTGGCCGACAGCATCAGCAGCGTGCTGTCGAGGAGTTCGTGCACGTCGGCCATCCGGTAGGGGGCGCGGTCGAGCTGCGAGTACTGCTTCGCCGCGTCCACCAGGTGGGAGATCCGGGTCGTGGAGTCCAGGATCTCGTCCATCAGCAACTCGGTCTCGACCGTGTAGTTGAGCCATCCGATCGCGCCCGGCAGGATCTCCTCGTCCACGGCGGCCGCGATCTGGTCCAGCCAGTCCAGGTCCAGGCCGGCCTGGACGAAGGTGGGCGCGATCCGCCAGCCGTCGGGGATGGCGTGCTCCTCCAGCCAGTCGCCGACGGCGTCCTCACGGTCCGCGGCCTCCAGGGGGCTCAGCGCGGGAGCCTTGGCGACGCGTTCCGCCGTGCGCTCCTGTATCTCGATGAGGTTGGCGAGGGCCTCGCGAGGATACGGTCCCGCCGAGATGACGCGCAGCTTGTGCCGCATCTTCGCGACCCGCTCCCGCAGCGAGGACGTCGCCCGGACCGCCGCCGCGGCGGGGTTGTTGAGCTCGTGGGTGAGCCCGGCCGACAACGAGCCGAGCGCCAGCAGCCGTTCGCGCTGACCGATCATCCGCTGGGTGGTCTTCGAGCCGAAGAACAGCCCCTCCAGCAGGTGGACCGCCATCGGGAACCACTCCTGCATGATGCTCGCGAAGGTGTCCGCGGGCAGGATGAAGAAGCGCGTCGGCCCGGTCACGCGCATCGAGTTGTTGTACACCTGCCGCACCCGGTCGCCGAGGTAGGCCTGCATGGCGCCGGCGTACACCCCGCTCTGCGAGGTCCGGGTGACCTCGACGTCGTCCGCGCCGACCCGCCGGGACAGCACGACCGTGCCCTCGATCATCACGTAGAAGCAGGTGGCGGGGTCGCCCTCGGTGTACACCGGCCCGGCCTCGTACCGCTCCACCCGCCCCGCGGCGCACAGCCGTCCGAGCTGCTCCGGCGTGAGCCGCTCGAACAGGAACAGGGAGCCGATCTCCTGGGGGTTGCACGGCATCTGCCGACCACTCATGACTGCTCCAGATAACGGTGGACGAGCATGACGGCCATGGCGCCCTCCCCGACGGCCGACGCGACCCGCTTGGCGGACTCGGCGCGCGCGTCGCCCGCCACGAACACCCCCGGGACACTGGTCTCGAGGTGGTACGGCGGCCGGTCCAGCTCCCAGTCCGACGGGGGCCGCCCGTCCGGCGTGAGGTCGGGGCCGGCCAGGATGAACCCGCGCTCGTCGCGCAGCACCGTGGCGTCCAGCCAGTCGGTCAGCGGCGCCGCGCCGATGAAGACGAACAGCCACTGCGCGTCGACGAGTTCGGTGTGGCCCGTCGCCGTGTCGCACAGCGTCAGCTGCTCCAGGTGGTCGGAGCCGTGCGCGGACTCGACGACCGTGCCGCAGCGCACCGAGATGTTCGGTTCCTGCTCTATCTGCTGGATCAGGTAGTACGACATCGACGCCGCCAGCGACTGCCCGCGCACCAGCAGCGTCACCGACTTGGCGCCCCGGGCCAGGTACATCGCAGCCTGCCCCGCCGAGTTGGCGCCGCCCACGATGTACACGTCCTGGCCCTGGCAGGAGGACGCCTCGGTCAGCGACGAGCCGTAGTACACCCCGCAGCCGTTCAGCTCGTCGCAGCCCTGGGCGGCCAGCTGCCGGTACTGCACACCGGTCGCCAGGATCACACTGTGCGCGGCGATCTCCGAGCCGTCCGAGAACCGCACGACCCGCGCGGCCCCGTTGACCTCCAGCGCCGTCACCTCACGCGCGGTGAGGATCTCCGCGCCGAACCGCGAAGCCTGCCGGCGGGCCCGGTCGGTGAGCTGCGCGCCGGAGACCCCGTCGGGGAAGCCCAGGTAGTTCTCGATGCGTGAGCTCTGCCCGGCCTGACCGCCGGTCGCCGACCGCTCGACGAGCACCGTCCGCAGCCCCTCCGAGGCCCCGTACACCGCCGCGCCGAGACCGGCCGGGCCGCCGCCGATGACGACCAGGTCGTAGAAGTCGGCGTCGGGTGTCGTGGCCAGCCCCACATGGGCGGCGAGTTCGGCGGGCTCCGGCTCCACCAGCGGCGTGCCGTCCGGCGTGATCACCAGCGGCAGCCGCTGCCCGTCCACGCCGGCGGCGTCCAGCAGCCGCTGCCCCTCGGGCTCCTCGGCCGAGTACCAGCGGTAGGGCACCTGGTTGCGGGCCAGGAACTCGCGGATGTCCGTCGAACGCGCCGACCAGCGGTGGCCGACCACCTTGGTGCTCGGCACGGGCCGGTAGTCGCTGCGCCGCCAGGCGTCCAGGAGGTCGTCGAGGACCGGGTAGAGCTTCTCCTCGGGCGGGTCCCACGGCTTGAGGAGGTAGTGGTCGAGATCGACGACGTTGATCGCGTCGATCGCGGCGCTGGTGTCGGCGTACGCGGTCAGCAGCACCCGGCGCGCACCCGGGTACACGTCCAGGGCCTGTTCCAGGAACTCGATGCCGTTCATCTGCGGCATGCGGTAGTCGGCGAGGATGACCGCCACCAGGTCGCCGCGCAGCTTCAGCTCGCGCAACGCCTGCAGCGCCGACTCGCCGGACTCCGCGCGCACGATCCGGTACGACTGGCCGTAGCGCCTTCTGAGGTCCCGTGCCACCGCACGGGAGACCCCCGGATCGTCGTCCACGGTCAAGATGACGGTCCGCGCTGTGTCGGCGGCCTCTGCCATGCGTCTCCCACCCCGAGTGGTCGTTGTCAGGACGCGGCGTCCCCCTCGTCACCGCACCCGGCTCCGGCCATCGTATGTTCGATCGCGCCGCTTCGCTCAGGCATGCCCCGGGGCGACGGCGGGGCCGCTCTGTCCCGCCTCCCCCTCGCTGCTCGTGCCCACGGTGTGCGGAAGACTGGGCGTGACGCACGGGAAAGCCACATGAGGAGGCAGCCGGGATGACGCGCCCGATCACCGCGGGGTTCGACGGATCCGAGGAGAGCCTCGCCGCCCTGGCCTGGGCGGCCCGCGAGGCGGTACGGCGCGGGTCGGCGCTCCGGGTGGTGCACGCCTGGCGGTTCGAGCCGCACGAGGCGGTCCAGGGCGACCACGAGACGCAGGCACGGTGGGTGCGGGAGGCCGTGGACGCGGGCGTGCGGTCCGTCGGGGGCCGGTACGCCGGCCTGGAGGTGACCACCGACGTGGTCGAGGGCGACGCCGCCGACGTGCTGGCCGCCGCGGGGGATCAGTCGCGGATGCTGGTGCTCGGGTCCCGCGGGCACGGCCGGGTCGTGGGCTTCCTGCTCGGCTCCGTGGGGCAGCAGGTCATCGCCGGGACGTCACGCCCGGTGGTGCTGGTGCGCTCGGGCGACCGCGCCACCAGCGAGGTGGACGGCCGCGAGATCGTCGTCGGCCACGAGGGCGACGCGCAGGACGGCGCCGATGCCCTCGGGTTCGCCTTCGAGACGGCCGCCGCGCGCGGGGCGGCGGTGCGGGCGGTACGGGCCTGGACGCTGCCCCCGGTGTTCGCCTACAGCCCCGGCTCGCTGAAGCTGCTGGACGAGGCGGGCGGGCCGGAGCCCTACGAGACGAAGGCGCTGCGGGAGGCGGTGCAGCCGTGGCGGGAGCGGTTCCCGGACGTGCACGTGGTGGAGCACGTGGAGATGGGCAGCGCGGGGCAGGTGCTGCTGTCCGTCGCGGGACGCGCCCAGCTGATGGTCGTGGGCCGGCGTGCGCGCCGGACGGCGGTGGGGTCGAGGATCGGGTCGGTGGCGCACGGCGTCCTGCACCACGCGCCGTGCCCCGTGGCGGTCGTGCCGCCCGTGTGACTCACTCGGGTCCGGATGTCTCCAGCGGCTCACGGGCCCGCGGCAGGATGTTCTCGACGTAGTCCTTGACCGCGGTGTCGAGACCGATGTCGTGCTGGGCCCGCTCCGAGAGGTACCAGCGGTGTTCGAGGAGCTGGTGGTAGAGCTCGGCGGAGTCCATCGCGCCGCGCAGGTCCATCGGCACGGCGCGCACGGTCGGCCGGAACACCTCCCGCACCCAGCGGTGGGCGAGCACCTCGGGGCGGGCGGCACCGGGGTCGCCGGGCGCGTGGTCGTCCTGGGTGGCCATCCAGCTCTCCAGGTCGTTCAGCAGCCGGCGGGCCTGGTTCTCCTCGGTGTCGAGCCCGGTCAGGCGCAGCAGCTGCCGCTGGTGGTGGCCCGCGTCGACGACCTTGGGCACGAAGGTGACGGTGTCGCCGTTGGACGAGTGCTCGATCTGCATCTCCGCGACGTCGAACCCCAGGTCGTTCAGGCGGCGTATCCGGCGCTCTATGTAGTGGTACTTGCCCGCCGGGTAGACGGAGGTGCGCGTCAGTTCCCGCCACAGGTCGTGGTAGCGGGCGCAGATCTCCGTGCCGAACGCGATGGCGTCGACCGAGGGGTGCAGCGCGCCGGACGCCTCCAGGTCGAGCAGCTCACCGCTGATGTTGACGCGGGCGAGGTCGAGGTCGTAGTCGCGCTGGCCGTCGCTGAGCCGGGGGTGCAGCTCACCGGTCTCGGCGTCGACGAGGTACGCGGCGTACGCGCCGGCGTCCCGGCGGAAGAGGGTGTTGGACAGCGAGCAGTCGCCCCACGCGAAGCCGGCCAGGTGCAGCCGCACCAGCAGCACCGCCAGCGCGTCCATCAGCCGGTGCATGGTCGCCGGGCGCATGGTGGTCTCGAACATCGACCGGTACGGCATCGAGCCGCCGAGGTGCCGGGTGATCAGCACGGACTCCAGCGGGCCGCCGTCCGCGTCCGTGCGGCCGGTGACCACGCCGAGCGGGTCCACGGCGGGGATGCCGAGCCGGTCCAGGTCGCGCAGGAGTTCGTACTCGCGCAGGGCGGGGCGCTCGGCCAGCTCCTTGACGGCGACGATCTCCCCGCCCGCGCGGGCGTAGCGCACCACGTGCCGGGAGATGCCGCGGGGCAGCAGCACGAGGTACTCCTCGGGCCATTCCGCCAGCGGCAGCTGCCACGGCAGCTCCAGCAGAAGTGCCGGGTGCTCCGGATTGGTGGCGCTGATCTGCAAAGCCATGGCGCGAGCCTAGAGGGCGCGCTCCCGCGCCCGGCGGGCGGCGTCGGGCACGGATCCCCGGTGGACCGGCCCGTGCCCGGGCAGCAGCACGTCGGCCGCCAGTGCTTCGATCAGCTCCAGCGAGGCCAGTGCCCGCACTCGCTCGCGGTGGAACATGTCGGGCAGCAGCTGCGGGCCCTTCACACGCGTGGTCGCGTGGCCGGTGACCAGCGCGTCCCCGGAGATCACGACTCCGGCGTCCGGCAGGTGCAGGACCGCGTGTCCCTCGGTGTGGCCGGGCGTGTGCACCGGCACCGGCCGCCCCGGCAGATCCAGCGGGCCCGCCACCGGGAACGGCTCGGGCGAGGCCACCGGGAGGTGTGCGGTGCCGCCGGACCGCAGTGCGTGCACGGCCCACGGCAGCACGCCCGGACGCCAGCCGTTGCGCAGCACCTGGCCCACGGAGACCTGGTGCAGGAACTCCCGGCGCGCGTGCGGCACCTCCGCCTCGTGCAGGTACACCGGCGTGCCGTACGTCGCGCGCAGGTACTCGGCCGAGCCCAGGTGGTCGTTGTGGGCGTGGGTGATCAGTACCGCCGTCACGGCCTCGGGCGCGCTGCCCACCGCCGCGAGCGAGTCGAGGAGCATGGGGCGGTCCCCGAGGTAGCCGGTGTCGACCAGGGTGACGGCGTCCCCGTCCTTGATGATGACCCAGTTGGTGTTGCTGCCGTGTACGAGGTGGATTCCCTCGGCGACTTCCCGCACGTCTGCCTGCATGATCGTCCCGCCTGGTGAGTTCGCTCCCGACGGGGACAGCAAATCAGATGGGGGTCAGTTCACTCCGCGGGGGCGGTACTGGATGCTGATCCGCGGCCCGGTGGCGCGGGTGGACTTCGGCACGCAGTGCTCCCATGTGCGCTGGCAGGAGCCGCCCATCACGATCAGGTCGCCGTGCCCGAGCGGGCGCCGCACGGTTCGGCCGCCGCCGTGCATCGGGCGCAGCAGCAGGTCGCGGGGTGCGCCGACGGACAGGATCGCGACCATCGTGTCCTCCCGGGCCCCGCGCCCGATCCGGTCGCCGTGCCAGGCCACGCTGTCCCGGCCGTCGCGGTAGTGGCACAGCCCCGCCGTGGCGAACGGCTCGCCCAGCTCGCCCGCGTAGTGCCCGGACAGCGCCTGCCGGGCCTCGGCCAGCACCGGATGCGGGAGCGGGTCGCCCGCGCCGTAGTACGCCAGCAGCCGGGGTACGTCGACGACGTGGTCGTACATGGTGCGGCGCTCGGCCCGCCACGGGACCTCGGCCGCCAGGTGTTCGAAGAGGGCGTCCGCCCCGGCGAGCCACCCCGGCAGCACGTCGATCCAGGCGCCCGAGCCGAGGACGGTACGGCGAAGCCCGTCGAGGGGGCCGAGCCGGACCTCGTCGGTCTGGTCGAAGAGCGATCCCTGGAGGTGCCTGGTCATGGCTCCCAGCGTAACCCCGATTCGAATAAGTGTTCCAAGATGGTCGGGACCCTTTGGATGCACCGGTGTATCGGATACATTCGCGTATCGAACGAGGGGTGGGCAGGAGTGGACGGTGAGCGCACGGCGGGGCGCGTGACCAGGCGGCGCGTCCGCACCCGCGCCAACCTCCTGGACGCCGCGTTCGACGTGTTCGCCGCCAAGGGCTTCGGGCGGGTGTCGATCGAGGAGGTGTGCGAGGCCGCCGGCTACAGCCGGGGTGCCTTCTACTCGAACTTCGCCAGCCTGGACGAGCTGTTCTTCGCCCTCTACCGGCAGCGTGCCGACCTGATCGCCGAGCAGGTCTCCGCGGCGCTCGCCGAGGACGGCCCCGACCTCGACGTCCCGGCCGCAGTCGACCGGGTCACCGAGGTGCTGCTCCTCGACCTGGACTGGCTGCTGGTCAAGACGGACTTCCTGGTGCACGCCGCGCGTGACGCGGCCGTCGCCCAGACCCTGCTGGAGCACCGGGCCCGGCTGCGCGGCGCGATCGCCGAACGGCTCGCGCGTGCCGTGCCCGCCCACACCCGACTGCCCGCCGTGCTGGGCGGCGTCGACGCCGCCGCCCACGCGGTGGTCGCCGCGTACGACGGAGTCACCACCCAACTGCTGCTGGACAAGGACGTCGAGCACGCGCGCCGGTGGCTCCAGCAGCTGCTCACCGCGCTGCTGACCGACGGCAGCGGCACCCCCCGACGAGTCAGGAAGGGACGATCGCCATGGACGCCGACGTCATCGTCGTAGGAGCAGGCCTCGCCGGTCTGGTCGCCGCGCACGAACTCACCAGCCGGGGCCGCCGGGTCGCGCTGGTCGACCAGGAGAACGCCGCCAACCTGGGGGGCCAGGCGTTCTGGTCGTTCGGCGGGCTGTTCCTCGTCGGCACGCCGGAGCAGCGGCGGCTCGGCGTGAAGGACTCCTTCGACCTCGCCTGGAGCGACTGGCAGGGCAGCGCGGGATTCGACCGTACCGAGGACGAGGACTCCTGGGCGGTGCGCTGGGCGCGGGCCTACGTCGAGTTCGCGGCGGGGGAGAAGCGGTCCTGGCTGGAGGGGCACGGCATCAAGTTCCTGCCCACGGTCGGCTGGGCCGAGCGCGGGAACCTGCGCGCCGACGGGCACGGCAACTCCGTGCCCCGCTTCCACATCGCCTGGGGCACCGGCACAGGGGTCGTCGAACCCTTCGTCAAGCACGCCCGGCAGGCCGCCCGCGACGGGCTGCTGACCTTCCACCACCGGCACCGGGTCGACCAGCTGGTCGTCGAGGACGGCACCGCCCGCGGCGTACGCGGCACGGTGCTCGCCGAGGACGACTCCCCGCGCGGCGTCGCCTCCAACCGCGACCGGGCCGGCGAGTTCGAACTCACCGCCCAGGCCGTGATCGTCACCACCGGCGGCATCGGCGCCGACCACGACGTCGTCCGCCGCCACTGGCCCGAGCGGCTCGGCACCCCGCCCGCCGAGATGGTCACCGGGGTCCCCGCCTACGTCGACGGACGGATGCTCGACATCAGTGCCGAGGCGGGCGTGCGGCTGGTCAACCGCGACCGCATGTGGCACTACACCGAGGGACTGCGGAACTGGGACCCCATATGGCCCGGCCACGGCATCCGCATCCTGCCCGGCCCGTCCTCGATGTGGTTCGACGCCCTCGGCCGCCGGCTGCCCGACCCCTGCCTGCCCGGCTACGACACCCTCGGCACGCTCAAGTACCTGCGCACCACCGAGGACATCGCCGGGTACGACCACTCCTGGTTCATCCTCACCCAGCGCATCATCGAGAAGGAGTTCGCGCTGTCGGGCTCCGAACAGAATCCCGACATCACCGCCAAGGACCGCAAGGCCTTCCTGCGCGAACGTGTCCTCGGCAAGGGCGCGCCCGGCCCGGTGGCTGCGTTCCTGCGCAACGGCGCCGACTTCGTGACGGCCCCCGGTCTCGAACAGCTCGTCGAGAAGATGAACGGCCTCACCGGCAAGCCGCTGCTCGACTCCGACGCGATACGCCGTCAGATCGAGGCCCGTGACGCGCAGTTGGCCAACCCCTACGGCAAGGACGCCCAGGTGCAGGGCATCCGCAACGCCCGCCGCTACATCGGCGACCGCCTCGGCCGCGTCGCCACCCCGCACCGGATCCTCGACCCTGCGGCCGGCCCCCTGATCGGCGTCAAGCTGCACGTGCTGACCCGCAAGACGCTCGGCGGCATCCAGACCGACCTCGACTCGCGCGCCCTGGGCGCCGACGGGCAGCCGATCGACGGACTGTACGCGGCGGGCGAGGTCGCCGGCTTCGGGGGCGGGGGCGTGCACGGCTACAACGCGCTGGAGGGCACCTTCCTCGGCGGCTGCCTGTTCTCGGGCCGCGCGGCGGGGCGGGCGGCCGCCCGGCAGACCGGCTGACACCCGCGAGGGCCCGCCTTCCTCAGGACTCCAGAAGGCGGGCCAGCACCGCGACGTGACCCTGCTCCAGGTTCTTCGAGCCGGTCACCAGCGTCACCGTGCCCTCGGCCGCCGTCTTGCGCACCCCGTCGAGGAGCCGCGCCGCCTCGGGCTCGGCGAGCTCCGCCTCGTACCGGCGCGCGAACTCCTCGTAGGACCCTTCGCCCGCGTGGTACCACTGGCGCAGTTCGGTGGACGGGGTGAGCCCCTTGGGCCATTCGTCCACGCGGGCCTCGTCCTTGGCCAGACCGCGCGGCCACAGCCGGTCGACCAGGACGCGTACGCCGTCCTCGGGCTCCGGCGGTTCGTAGACTCGTCGGACTCGGACACTCATGCGGGCGGCCTTTCGCACGGGGAGGGGTGTGACGGGAGCGTACGCCCGGCGGGCGGACGCCACCGCGGAACCCGGCCCGAGATCCACCCGTGTCGGTCGAGGCCACCCGTGATCGGACGCACCGGCCGGTTCCCGCTCCTACCGGGTCACCGCGGGCGCAGTGCCTCCGCGGCGGCCGCCGTCACCGCCCGCGCCAGCGTCGCCAGCGCGGGGGAGTCCAGCTTCCACTGCTGCCAGTACAGCGGCACGTCCACCGCCCGGTCCGGCGCGAGCCGGACCAGGCGGCCGGAGGTCAGCAGCGGCTCGGCCTGGACCTCGGGGACCAGCCCCCAGCCGAGGCCCGCCGCCACGGCCTCGACGAAGCCGTCCGAGGTCGGCACGTAGTGCCGTACCGCGCTCGCGCCGCCGCCCCGCCGCAGCCGGCGGACGAACGCGTCCTGGAGGTCGTCCCGCCGGTCGAAGAGCACGACCGGCGCGTCCGGGAGGGTCTCGCGCAGCGGCCCGTCCAGATGCCGGGCGGCGAAGTCGGGACGGGCCGCGGCCACGTACCGCATGATGCCCAGAGCCCGCACCGAGCAGCCCGTCACGGGCACCGACGACGAGGTCACCGCGGCCATGACCAGGCCTTCGCGCAGCAGCGCCGCCGTGTGGTCCTGGTCCTCGCGGCGCAGTTCGAAGCAGAGCCGCAGATCCTGCGGGACGCGGGTGAGCGCCGGCAGGAACCAGGTGGCCAGCGAGTCGGAGTTCACAGCGACCGACACCCGGGTCGCCTCCCCGGCGCCGCTCATGCCCAGTTCGGCGCGCGCGTCCCGCTCCAGCCGGCCCAGCTGGCGCGCCAGCCGCACCACGACCTCGCCGGACTCCGTCGGCCGCACCGGCTTCGTGCGCATCAGCAGGATCCGCCCCGTGCGCTGCTCCAGGGCCTTCACCCGCTGACTGACCGCCGAGGGCGTCACGTGCAGCGCGGCGGCCGCCGCCTCGAAGGTGCCCTCGTCCACGACCGCCAGGAGGGTCCGCACCTGGTCGAGAGGAAGCTCCGTCATCACGCGCCCGCCCGTGTGGCTGTCGACATTACGTGCGCTAAGGATACGTAAGAATCTTTAGCTGTACCTAGAGTGATCGTCTCCGTAGCGTCGAAGCATGTCCCCAGCTCTCTCCGCCGCGGCAGCCGGATTCGGCACCGGCCTCTCACTCATCGTCGCCATCGGTGCCCAGAACGCGTTCGTGCTGCGCCAGGGGGTCCGCCGCGAGGCGGTCCTCGCCGTGGTCGGCATCTGCGCGCTCTCCGACGCCGCCCTGATCGCCCTCGGAGTCGGTGGGGTCGGCGCGCTGGTGGTGGCCTGGCCGGGCGCGCTGACCGCCGTGGGCTGGATCGGCGGCGCCTTCCTGATCTGCTACGGCGTCCTGGCCGCCCGCCGGGTCGTCCGGCCCCAGGGGGCGGCGCTGCGCACGGAGGGCGAGACGGCGGGTTCGCGCCGGCGGGCGGTCCTCATGTGCCTGGCGATGACCTGGCTCAACCCCCATGTCTACCTCGACACCGTCTTCCTGCTGGGCTCGCTCGCCGCCGACCGGGGGCCGCTGCGGTGGACGTTCGGGATCGGCGCCGTCACCGCCAGCCTCTGCTGGTTCGCCGCGCTCGGCTTCGGCGCCCGGTTGCTCGGCCGCTGGCTCGCCAGGCCGGCGGCCTGGCGCGTGCTCGACGGACTGGTCGCCGCCACCATGATCGTCCTCGGCGTCACCCTCATCGCCGGCGGCTGAGTCCGCCGACCCGGCCGGCCCGGCCGGGCGGCGGAACGAGGGCACGCCCACCCGGACGTGAGCGCTCACACGGGCCTGCGATAGTGATCCCCGGATTCGAAAGATGTAACGAGCAACCGGGAAGCGCGTGGACACCAGCGAGAGCAGCACCGAGCACCCGGCGGACGATCCCGCCGCCGCGAAGCCGCCCCGCGGCGGCTGGCGGCGCTGGGCGATGGACACCCGCCCCCTGCGCCGCCCCGCCTACCGCCGGCTCTGGGCCTCGACCGTCGTCACCGCGGTCGGCAGCCAGCTCACCGCGGTCGCCGTACCGAAGCAGATCTACGACATCACCGGTTCCTCCGCCTGGGTCGGCTACGCGAGCTTCGCCGGCCTGCTGCCGCTCGTGGTGTTCGCCCTGTGGGGCGGCGCCGTCGCCGACACCATGGACCGCCGCAAGCTGCTGCTGATCACCAACGCCGGCATCGCCGGCACCTCCGTGCTGTTCTGGATCCAGGCGGTCGCCGGCCTCGACTCGGTCGCCGTGCTGATGGTCCTGCTCGCCCTCCAGCAGGCCTTCTTCGGCCTGAACGCGCCGGCCCGCAGCGCCTCGATCGCCCGACTGGTCCCGGAGCACGAACTGGCCGCCGCGAGCGCCCTCGGCTCGACCGTCATGCAGATCGGGCTCGTCGCCGGGCCGCTGCTCGCCGGGGCGCTGATCCCCGTCATCGGCCTGCCCGAGCTGTATCTCATCGACGCCCTCGCGCTGTGCGTCGCCGTCTGGGCGGTGCTGCGGCTGCCCGCGCTGCCGCCGCTCGCGAGCGCGGTGGCGCGGCGTGCCGGAGTGCGCGAGGTCGTGGCCGGCTTCCGCTACATCGCCCGGCACAAGGTGCTGCTGCTGTCCTTCCTGGCCGACATCGTCGCCATGGTGTTCGGCATGCCCCGCGCCCTGTTCCCGCAGCTCGCCGCCGAGACGTACGCCCCCTGGGGCGAGGGCCTCGCCCTCGGCCTGCTGTTCGCGGCCATCCCGATCGGCGCGGTGGCGGGCGGCCTGTTCTCCGGCACCTTCTCGCGGGTCCGCCGGCACGGCTGGATGGTGATCGGCGCGGTGGTCGCCTGGGGTCTGGCCGTCGCCGGGTCCGGGCTGGGCACCGGTCTGTGGGTCGCGGTGGCGTTCCTGGCCGTCGCCGGAGTGGCCGACATGGTCTCGATGGTGTTCCGCGGCGCGATCCTGCTGTCCGCCGCGACCGACGAGATGCGCGGCCGCATGCAGGGCGTCTTCACGGTCGTCGTCGCGGGCGGCCCCCGGCTCGCCGACGTCCTGCACGGCACGGCGGGTTCGGCCTTCGGCGCCCGCACGGCCGTCGTGGGCGGGGGTGTGCTGGTCGTCGTGGTGATGCTGGCGCTGGCGGCGCTCGTACCGGACCTGCGGCGCTATCGCGTCTGAGGGCCGGGCGACGCGGTGGCGCGGTGCTATCTGCCGCCGCGCCGCCGCAGGGTGTACTGCTCCATGAGCTGCCCGCGGGTCGTCTCCAGCCGGTGCGCGAGGATCTCGGCGACGATCCGGACCAGGGACATGCCGAGCTGCGGGTCCTGCTGGCACAGCTCCAGCACCGGCCCCGCCTCGAACTCGTAGGCGCGGACCTGGCTGAAGGCCTCCGCGCCGAAGTCCCACCGGTGCGGCGGGAACAGCCACGACCAGCCCAGCAGATCTCCGGCGCCGAGGCTGGCGACGGTCACCCGCTGCGCCGACGTCACCTGCTGGTCGAGGGAGACGGCCCCTGAGCGGATCACCCAGAAGCGGTCGGCGGCGCCGCCGGCCTCGAAGATGCGGGCGTCCTCGGGGAAGGACACCTCCTTCGCCAGCGTCATCAGGCGCTGTCGCTGGGGCGGGGGCAGGGCGGTCAGCAGTTTCGTCGCTTTGGTCATGGCGCAAAGCTCCTCGCCGACGGAAAGGACCGGTGCTCTGTCTATGCCCATTTCAGCCGCTGCCGGCGACCGGAGCACCTCGGGGCATGGAAAAGCCCTGGCTGGACGGGGGAGGCCAGCCAGGGCCGTAGGGGGTGATGTCCGGAGGAGGAGGCCCTCGACCCCGTCATCACATGTATGAACGATAAACCATCGCGGGCGGTGCCACCCCCTCCCAAGCGGGTCACGTGACCCGTTTCACGCGAACTCGCCGCCGCGCCGCCGGTCAGCCCACCTCGGCGTGGCGGCCGGGGGTCAGGATCTCGTCCAGGACCCTGAGCACCGCCTCGTAGGTCAGCCGCCGTACGGCGGCCTCCCGGGCTCCGGCCGGGTCGGTCGGTTCCAGGGCCTCACTGCGTTCCCGCCACGCGCGCTCCTCCTGCTCCGCGCAGGCCCTGCCGCGCCGGATGCGCCGCAACAGCTCGTCTGAGTCCACCACATCGGTCATGTTGTCCACATACCCCCGTGTCCGTGATCGATGGCCGGATGACGCGTTTGGTGTGCCGCGAGAGGGTGAGCCGACCTATGAGGGCGGCGCCGGACAGACCCCCGTCCCTTCCGGCCCAGTGGTTGCTCTACCACTCGATCGATCAGGGAGCTGAGCAGTGAGCGCGCAGCGGTGGACCGAACCCGCAGGCGGACCGGCCGACGAGGTACGCGCCTGCAGAAGCGACCTGTGCCGGCCGGCGGACGTGCGGCAGGCGATACGGCACGCGGTGGCCGGCCGCTGCCGGGACGTCGGTACCCCGTGTGACGAGAGAGGTCTCTCCGACGCGCTCCTCGTCGCCTCGGAGCTGACGACCAACGCCATCCTGCACGGCGGTGGCGTGACCGGCGTCGAGATCGACGTCGTCGGTCACGAGGTGCGGGTCTCGGTGAGTGATCGCAGCGACCGGCTGCCGGTGACGAGGGCGCCGGTGGACGAGCGGGGGCGCCGGCGGGTCGGCGGGCACGGCTGGCCGATCGTCTGCCGGCTGGCGTGCGACGTCCGGGTGGCCGATCTGCCGACCGGCGGGAAGCGCATCACCGCGGCGGTCCCTGTTTTCTGAGAGACCTTGTTTTCTGAGAGACCTTCGGAAGACCTTCGGCGGCCCGGAGTTTGTTCCTCCGGCACCCGGGCAGACGCATTTTCGTGCTTCGGACCGGAGGCGCGCCAGCGGGGAGCGGTACGCGCTCCGAGGGCCTCCGGGTGATCGGGGGGCCGACACCCTTCCCGCGGACAGTCCCTGAAGTCCCTTAAAGACCGTTCAGGAGCGATTCCGCATGCTCATCGACATGTCGACAAGCCGTCCCGGCACGCCCGACTCCCCCAACTCGCCCGCCACAGCCCGGCGGCGTCACGACGACGCCCCCGTCACCGCCGACCTCTTCGCCCGCCTGCACGAGCTCCAGGAGGGGCCCGAGCGGGAGGCCCTGCGCGACGAACTCGCCACCGCCTGGCTGCCGATGGCCCATCGCATCGCCAGCCGCTTCCGGGACCGGGGCGAGTCCCTCGAGGACCTCAAGCAGGTCGCGGCGCTGGGCCTGGTGAAGGCGATCGACCGGTACGACCCCTCCCGCGGCGCCTTCGAGAGCTACGCGGTGCCCACCATCACCGGAGAGGTGAAGCGGCATTTCCGGGACCGGATGTGGGCGTTGCGGGTGCCGCGGCGTGTGCAGGAACTCCGCAACAAGGTGCGGCTCGCCCGCCGGGAGCTGGCCCAGAACCCGGGCGCGCCGGAGCCCACCGTCGCGGAGATCGCCACGCACACCGGGCTCACCGAGGAGGAGGTCGCCACGGGCGTGGAGGCCCTGGAGAGCTTCAGCACCCTCTCGCTCGACGCCGAACTCTCCTCCGCCGACGAGGGCTACAGCCTCGCGGACACCCTCGGCGCGCCGGACGGCTCGTACGACGTGGTGGTCGACCGGGAGTCCGCCAAGCAGAGCCTGCGCAATCTGCCGGAGCGTGAGCGGGCCATCCTCTACATGCGCTTCTTCGAGGACATGACGCAGAGCCGTATCGCGGACCAGCTCGGCATCTCCCAGATGCACGTCTCCCGCCTCATCAGCCGCAGCTGTGCCCGGGTTCGGGACGAGGCCCTCGGCCGCCGACCGAACCAGCCCGGATCCAGCGCGCACTGACCCACCGCCACACGCACCGGGCCCCGCGACACCGCGGGGCCCGGTCGCGTCGTGGCCCGGCGCGCGCCCGCGAAGGGGGCACCGCGGCCCAGGTACACGCACTCGGGCCCGCGTCCGGATGCCGAGCGGCATCCGGACGCGGGCCCGACCGGTACGTCAGCCCTGCGCCGGCTTCGCCTCCTCCACCTGCGCCCGGATCTGTTCCGGCGTCAGGTAGGAGTTGGTGTACTCGAAGTCCTTGAGCTTCGCCGGGCGGCGGGCCTGGAAGCCGGTACGGACGAAGTCGTCGCCGGCGACCGCGTTGAGCAGCCAGTTGGTCATGACGCGGGTCTTGGCGACGTTGGTGCGCAGCGCCGACCAGTGGTAGCCGCGGGCCACGGCCTGGGCGGGCAGGCCGCGCAGCTCGACGCCGAGCGGCTTGGAGACCGCGTCGCGGCCGCCGAGGTCGACGACCAGACCGAGGTCCTTGTGGACGTACGGCTGCATCGGCTGGTTGCGCAGGGTCGCGATGACGTTGTCGGCGACCTTCCTGCCCTGCCGCATCGCGTGCTGCGCCGTGGGCGGGCAGACCGCCCCCTCCTCGTGCTTGGCCTCGTCCGGGACCGCCGCGGCGTCGCCGAGCGCGAACACCCCGTCGTGTCCCGGCAGATTCATCGCGGTGGTGACCGCGAGCCGCCCGCGCACCGTCTCCGCGCCCAGCGTCGCGATGAGGGGGCTGGCGACGACGCCCGCGGTCCAGATCAGCGTGCGCGTCGGCACCACCCGGCCGTCCGTGAAGGTGACCTCCTGCGGCCCCGCCTTCTCGATGGACACCCCGAGCGAGACCTCGACACCGCGCCGCCGCAAGACCTCCTGCGCGCTGCGGCCCAGCTTCTCGCCCAGCTCCGGCATCAGCCGGGGGGCGATGTCGATCAGGTGCCACCTGATCAGCCGTGGGTCCAGCCGGGGGTAGCGCTTGACCGCGTTGGAGGTCAGAAGCTGCAGGCAGGCCGCCGTCTCGGTGCCGGCGTAACCACCGCCGACCACGACGAACTGGAGCCGCGCGGCCCGCTCGGCCGGATCATTGCTCGCGTCGGCGAGGTCCAGCTGCGAGATCACGTGATCGCGGATGTAGGCGGCCTCCGCGAGCGTCTTCATCCCGAAGGCGTTGTCGACGAGCCCCGGGATGTGGAACGTGCGCGTGACGCTGCCGGGGGCCAGCACGATGTAGTCGTACGGCTCGTTGACGATCTCGTCCGTGATCGTGCGGATGACGCAGACCTTGGCCTCCAGGTCCACGCCGATCGCCCCGCCCGGGAGGATCCGCGTGCGGTACTTGCTGCTGCGGCGCAGCGACACCGCGATGGACTGGGGTGTGAGCACGCCGGACGCGACCTGGGGGAGCAGGGGCAGATAGAGCTGGTAGGCGAACGGCGTCACCAGCGTGACCGCGGCCTCGTCGGGGGAGAGGCGGCGCTCCAGGCGCCGTACGCACTCCACTCCGGCGAAGCCCGCGCCCACCACCAGGATCCTGGGTCGTGTCACGATGTCCATCCCTTCCGCGCTTCCGGGCGGTCTGCCCCGACGCCATGCGCGTGCCCCTGGATCGTGGCTTCGCACCTCCCCTTGATCCCACCGCGCCACGGGCGGCCGCGCCAGTCGGGCGGGGCAGGCAGACGAAGGGGCGGGACGACCGGCGTGCCGGCCCCGGGACTCAGTCCTCCGCCTCCGCCCGCTCCTGCCCGTCGATCAGGGCCAGCGCGTCCTCGAAACTCCCGGACACCGGCACCGTGATGCTGACCCCGGTGAGGTCCAGGACGCGCTGCACGGGCGGCGTGGGCGAGAGGATGTGCACACTGCCGCCGCTGCGGCGGGTCTCCTGGTAGATGCGCAGGATGATGTTCATCCCCGACGAGTCCATGAACGGCACCTCGGACACGTCCAGCACGAAGTGACGCCGGCCGTGATGCAGCTGGTTCGCCAGGTGATGCTGGAACTCGGTCGCGGTGTCGACGTCCAGATAGCCCTCCACCCGTACCAGGGCGACATCCTCCCGCGGCAGTGTGACCTCGACGGACAGCGGGTTCTGGGCAATTGTCACGAGTACCTCCCACAAGGCCGACTGCCAGGGCTGGTCACCCAGCTCGGCGCACTCGGTGCACGCCCCTGAGCCGATCAACTACGTCGATCATCATGTCGGTCGACGCCAGGCGCGCGTACCCCCGTATCGGTCTCCTATGCAGTCCCCGGCCCGGCCGAATGCCGACAGGCACCGGGGGTAGGGGGACCCATGGAGCACAGGCGCGAAGGAGGAGGAGTCATCGGCGTGACCATCGACAGAATCTGGTCGTACGCATCGGGCACCGGCCAAGTCGCGGAGCGGGACCTCACGGGGTTCACCGTCGACGCAACGGACGGCACGCTCGGACACGTGGACCGGCTGGCGGACCCGCACGGCATGCGGCATCTGGTGGTCGACACGGGCGTCTGGGTGTTCGGCAGGAGTGTCCTGGTTCCGGTGGGCCTGGTGACGGGCATCGACACCGAGCACCGTCTGGTCTCGCTGTCCTGCACCCGGGCGGAGGTCAAGGAGGCCCCGCGCTTCCGCACCGACAGCGAGACCCTCGACCCGGACTATCTGACGACGGTGGGTGACTACTACAGCAACCTGCCGCCGCGCGAGCCGACCACCACCTGACCGACAGCCCCCGGCAGCGGGGCGGAGCCCAGGAAGACCACACCGCATGGACCAGACCGATGTCGCAGCCCCTGTCCACGCCGGCCGGCCTGCGCCCGGCGGCGCACATCCCTCGGCCCCCGTGCGCAGCGCGGCCGAGGCCCGGGCGCATGCTCTGTCGGTGGTCCTCGACGAGTGGAACTCCGTCTCCCGCACGGCACACGAGCGCGATCTGATCGACCTGCAACTGGTCGTCTCGGAGCTGGTCAGCAACGCCATCCGGCACGGTGGCGGGCTGGCCGGCTTCGAGGCGGTGCCCACCGCGGAAGGCGTACGTCTCGCGGTCCACGACCACAGCGCGGTCGTCCCCGCCGCGGCCTTCGGCTCCGGGGACCTGCCGAGCGGCCACCACGGCAACGGCTACGGCTGGCCCCTGATCATCCGCCTGGCCCGGGAGATCGCCGTCGAGCCCCGGCCGGGGGGCGGCAAGACCGTCAGCGTGCTGGTGCCCCTGCGGCCGGCGTAGCCCCTCGGCCCGGGGCCCGGCCCACCGCTCCGTCTCACCAGGGCAGGAACACGTGGATGTCCTTGCCCTCGGCCTCGCCGACCACGCTGACCTGGTCGCACAACGTCTGGATCAGATGCCAGCCGATGCCGCCACCGCCGGTGTTCGGATGGAACGGGCGGGGGGCCGGAGGTGTGCTGCTGGTGTCGTGCACGGTGATGTGCACTCCGTCGTAGGTTCGCCTGATCTGCAGATGGAAGGGTCCGGGAGCGTACTGGACCGCGTTCGCGGCGAGCTCCGTGACCACCAGCAGGATGTCGTGCCAGGACTCCGGGGTGGCGGGCGGTGCGGTGCGGGCCAGGTCACGGAGAAAACTCTCCGCGGCCAGGCGCGCCCCGGTCACGTCCTGCGGCTCACCCGGGAAGCCGGCCGTCCGGCTCGGAATTCCTTGGCCTGCCAGTGTTCCGTCCCAACGCGGCTCGGTTGCCATGTCGCCTTTCCAGCCTTTCGGTCGCAAGGCTGCGCTCGTGTCTCTCGCATCGCACTGTGCGGGTTCCCGTACCCGTGGGGCCTACGCGTCTCACCCCCGGGGAGCACCCGATTCGCCGGACGCGGGCCCTTGCCGGCGCGAACGCCGGGCCGCGTCCCGGAGCAGCGAGCCGTCGGGCGGGTGCAAAGAAATTGTTCGCGTCCCCGAAAGGTTCTGCGAAGACACCCTTTCCCGTGATCGGCCGCGGCCCGAGTGAATTGCCCAACTCAGGTGATTGTGCCGTGAATTGACGGGCACCCGGGAGTCACCGAAAGGGCGTGACACCACACCGATCCCCACCTCGGAGGGAAAGTGATGACCGGTTACGGCAGTAATCCCGCCGCGTCGCCCGGCTCGCGCACCAACGGCCTGGCCATCGCGAGCCTCACCTGCGGAATCATCGGCATATTCCTCTTCAACGTCATTCTCGGGCCGATAGCGATCGTGCTCGGTGCCGTCGGAATGCGCCAGGCCCCCGCCAAGGGCGGCGCCGGAATGGCCAAGGCCGGAATCGTCCTCGGCATCCTGGACCTGGTGATCTTCGGCGTGCTGCTGGCGCTGGCCGCCTCCGACGGCGGATTCTCCTGGTACGTCGGCAGCTGACGGACGGCTCACCGGAACACGCTGTCCGAGTCGTCCCAGCCGACCTGCTCCTCCGGCGTGGCGAGCCGCGGCGGGCGTGAACGTGCCTGGTACATGGCGTCGATCTCCCCGGCGTAGTGCCGCACGATCGCGTCCCGCCGCAGTTTCATGGACGGCGTCAGCAACCCGCTCGCCACGTCGAACGGCTGCGGCAGCACCCGGAACACCCTGATCGACTCCGGGCGCGACACCGCGCTGTTGGCCGCGGCGACCGCCCGCCCGACCTCCTCGCGCAGCGCGTTCTCCTCACGCGCCTCCCGGACGGTGGCATCCCCCTGCAACGCCAGCGACGCCCGCCAGTGCAGCAGGAAATCGGGGTCCAGGGTGATCAGCGCGCCCACGCAGGGCCGGTCGTCGCCCACGACGACCGCCTGGTGGATCAGCGGATGCATCCGCAGCCGCTGCTCCAGCGCCGCCGGGGCGACACTCTTGCCGCTGCTGGTGACGATCACGTCCTTCTTGCGGCCGGTGATCGTCAGATAGCCCTCGGAGTCCAGCCGCCCCAGGTCCCCGGTGGCCAGCCAGCCGGCCCACAGCGTGGCCCTCGTCGCCCCCTCGTCGTTGAGGTACCCCTGGAACACCGAGGGCCCGCGTACCAGGATCTCGCCGTCCTCGGCCAGATGGATCTCCGAACCCGGCAGCGCCTGCCCCACCGTCCCCGACTTCTCCCGGCCCAGCGGCTGCATGGTCACGCCGCCGCTGGTCTCGGTCAGGCCGTAGCCGTCGTGGACGTAGATGCCGATGCCCTCGTAGAACAAGGACAGTTCGCGGTGGAGCGACGAGCCGCCCGAGGTCCCCCGGCGGACCCGGCCGCCCAGCGTCGCACGCAGCCTGCGGTACACCGTCCGCTCGTACAGCGCGTGCTGCATCCGCAGTTCCAGCCCGGGCCCGGAACCCCGGCCGAGCCGCTGCCGTTCGGTGGCCGCGGCGAAGGCCCGCGCCGTCTCCGCGGCCCGCTCGAACAGGGCACCGCGACCCGCCGCCTGGGACGCCAGCAGAAAGTTCTTGTAGATCTTCTCGAAGACCGACGGCACGGCGTAGAAGTACGTCGGGCGGAAGGACTGCAGCGCCGCCGCCAGCGACTCCGCGCCGGGGTCCGGCTCGTGCGCCATCAGCAGCCCGCCGCGGATGCACAGGCCCTGGATCATCAGGCCGTACACATGGGAGAAGGGCAGGAAGGCGAGGACCCGGGCCTGTTCACCGGGCGGTGCCGCCGTGTGGCCCCACCCCGCCAGCAGGACGTCGCACGGGCTCGCGATGCCCCGGTGGCTCAGCGCGCAGCCCAGGGGGCGGCCCGAGGTGCCCGAGGTGTAGGCGATCACGGCGGTCGAGTCCGGCAGCACGATACGGCGCAGCGAGTCGACCGTGAGCGCCGGCAGGACCTCGCCGCGCGCCGCCAGGTCCGTCAGCGCGCCGGCGTCCAGCTGCCAGACGTGCCGCAGCGCGGGCAGCCGCGCGCACACCGGGCCGATGGTCATCACGCCCTGCTCGTCCTCGACGACCACGGCCACGCAGTTCGCGTCCCGCAGGATCCACTCGACCTGCTCGCGCGAGGAGGTCGGATAGATCGGTACGACCTCGGCGCCCACCGCCCACAGGGCGTGGCTGAGGACGGTCCACTCGTACCGGGTGCGGGCCATGATCGCCACGCGGTGGCCGGGGGAGATCCCGGACGCGACCAGCCCCTTGGCCAGGTCGACCACCTCGTCGCGCAACTCGATCGCGGTGACCTCCTCCCACGGGCCCGCGGGGCCGCTGCGGCGCGCGATCAACGGCAGGGTCGGGTTGGCCGCCGCCGTCTCGAAGAGGCTGTCGGCCAGTCCGCCGGTGAGGGACGAGACGGCGGGGGGAGCGAGGGCGAAGTCGCGCATGCGCTGCTCCTGACATGTACGGGCTGTGACCCCGCCGACGAGAACCGTTATCGACGGTGGTCGAATCTAGCCCAGGTCAGACCGTTTCGTGCCAGGAACCGGGAACTGGCCTTCCGTCCTGATGATCTCGGCAGGTTCGGGGGACTCGGGCGGCATGAGTCACACCAATCCCGACCCCGAACCCGAGCGCTCGACAGGGCTGGAACCGGGCGGCGGTGTGCCGCCGGGGGAGACCCCGCCCGCGGAGAGCAGCATGCCGGGAGCCCTGCCCCGCGACACCCACAACCCCACCAAGGGCTGGGCCAAGGCACCACTGACGATGATCCTCGTCCTGGTGGTGCTGGTGGCCGCCTTCTTCCTGGTCTACAGCCTGGTGCTGATCCTCTGAGAGCACCCGGTCCCGTGACGCCACCGGGGGGCGGGCGTCACTCCAGGCGCGCGGCGTCACCCTGGGTGTGCCGCGCGCACTCCAGTACGACGTCCCGGAAGCTGCCGGTACGCCGCAGCGACTCGCGTTGCACCCGCGCCCCGTTGCCCCGCCGCAGCAGCTCCGCGCAGGACTCCTTCACCCGGTCCAGATCCCCGTTGTCGGCGAGCGCCTCGCCCACGTGCTCCAGCAGGGCGCGGACGACCGTCTCGGCGGGCGCGGGCCGCATCGCCGCCGGGTGCAGCAGCTCCCCGGTGAGACCGGAGCGGGCGGCCCGCCAGGCCGCGAGGCGCAGCACGCTCACGCTGTGCTCGTCGGGGCCCCGGCCCGCCTGCCACTCCCGCGCGGCCGTCTCGACCAGACCACGGGCCAGGGCCGCGACCAGGACGGCGGTGTCGGCGTGCAGGCAGACGTCCGCGACCCGGAGCTCGACCGTGGGGTAGTTCTGGGACAGCCGGGCGTCGAAGTAGAGCATGCCCTCGTCCAGGAGGGTCTCGGTGGCCATCATGTCCGCCACCCGCCGGCGATAGCCCTCCGCCGAGCCGAACAGCTCGGTGGGCCCGGCCGACGGCCAGCGCTGCCACACCCTGCTGCGGTAGCTGCTGTAACTGGTGTCCTTGCCCTGCCAGAACGGTGAGTTGGCGCTCAGCGCCGCCAGCACCGAGAGCCACGGCCGCACCCGGTCGACGACCGCGACACCCTCCTCGTCGGAGTCCACGGCCACATGGACATGGCAGCCGAGGACCAGCTGCTCCTGGGTGGCGATCCCGTACTGCTCCGCCATCCACTGGTAGCGGTGGTGCGCGCCGATCGCGGGCTTGACCGGCAGCGGCGACGTAGCCAGCGCCGCCACCGAGCAGCCGATGTCCCCGGCGTTGCGCGCCGCCTCCCGCCTGCAGCGCACGATCTCCGCACTCAGCTCCGCCATGCGCGTCTGCGGATGGGTGTTGAACTCCAGCATCTGCTCGTGGAGTTCCTTCTCGAAGACGAAGCCCTCGGCATGGTCGTGAGCCGCGCGCGCCAGCACGGCGGCCGACCGCGCGCGCGGTTCCCCGCTCTCCGGGTCCACCAGGAGGAGTTCCTCCTCCACTCCGACGGTGCGCACGTCATGCGGCCTTTCGACGACCTTCCGGGACGGCGGGACCCGCCGTACGTCTCCGAATGCCCCCGGAAGGCCCCTCGGACACCTGTGCCGTGCGGTCTCCCGTCAGGCCGGGCGCAGCCAGATGGTGGCCAGTGGCGGCAGGGTCAGCCGGATGCTCGTGGGGCGGCCGTGGGACTCCTGCGCCTCGGCCTTGACCGGGTCGGGGTGGGTCACGTCGCTGCCGCCGTAGCGCGCAGCGTCGGTGTTGAGGACCTCCCGCCAGGCCGGGACGTCGCCGGGGACGCCGAGCCGGTAGTCGTGCCGGACGGCGGGGGAGAAGTGGGAGATCGCCAGCAGCGGGACGCCCTGATCGTCGTAGCGCAGGAAGGCGAGGACGTTGTCGTCGGCCGCGTCGCACTCCACCCACTGGAAGCCGCCGGGGTCGGTGTCGCGCTGCCACAGGGCCGGGGTGTCCAGGTAGCCGGCGTTGAGATCGCGCACCAGGTCCTGCACCCCGCGGTGGTCGCCCGCGGCGCAGTGGCCGGGGTCGAGCAGCCACCACTCGGGGCCGTGCTCCACGGACCACTCGCCGCCCTGCGCGAACTCCTGGCCCATGAACAGCAGCTGCTTGCCCGGGTGGGCCCACATGAAGCCGAGGTAGGCGCGGTGGTTGGCGCGCCGCTGCCACCAGTCGCCGGGCATCTTGCTGACCAGGGCCTGCTTGCCGTGGACGACCTCGTCGTGCGAGATGGGCAGCACGTAGTTCTCGCTGTACGCGTAGATCATCGAGAAGGTCATCTCGTGGTGGTGGTACTTGCGGTGGACCGGCTCCTTGCTCATGTACTCGAGCGAGTCGTGCATCCAGCCCATGTTCCACTTCAGCCCGAACCCCAGCCCGCCGCTGTCGGTCGGCCGGGTCACCCCGCCCCACGCGGTGGACTCCTCGGCGATCGTCACCACTCCGGGGTTGCGCCGGTAGACGGTGGCGTTCATCTCCTGGAGGAAGGCCACCGCGTCCAGGTCCTCCCGGCCACCGTGGACGTTCGGCGTCCACTGCCCGGAGTCCCGTGAGTAGTCGAGGTAGAGCATGGAGGCGACGGCGTCCACCCGCAGCCCGTCGATGTGGAACTCCTCGCACCAGTAGGTCGCGTTGGCGACGAGGAAGTTGCGCACCTCGGTCCGCCCGAAGTCGAACTCGTACGTCCCCCAGTCCGGGTGCTCGGCCCGCTGCGCGTTGCCGGGCTCGTACAGCGCGTCCCCGTCGAACCGGGCCAGCGCCCAGTCGTCCTTGGGGAAGTGCGCGGGCACCCAGTCCATGATCACGCCGAGGCCTGCCCGGTGGCAGGCGTCCACGAAGTACCGGAAGTCGTCCGGGGTGCCGAGGCGCGAGGTCGGCGCGTAGAAGCCGGTGACCTGGTAGCCCCAGGAGCCGCCGAACGGGTGCTCGGCGACCGGCATCAGCTCGACGTGCGTGAAGCCGAGGTCCTTGACGTAGCGCGGCAACTCCTCGGCCAGCCGGCGGTAGTCGAGCCCGGGCCGCCAGGAGGCGAGGTGCACCTCGTACACCGACATCGGTGCCTGGTGCACCGGCGTGTCGCCTCGGTGCGCCATCCAGTCCTGGTCGTGCCACTCGTAGTGCGACGCGGTCACGATCGAGGCCGTGTCCGGAGGCACCTCCGTTCGGCGCGCCATCGGGTCGGCCTTCAGGAACCGGTGCCCGTACTGGGAGGTGATCTCGAACTTGTACCGGGTGCCCTCGCCCACGCCCGGCAGGAACAGCTCCCACACCCCGCTGGCGCCCAGCGAGCGCATCGGGAACGCGGTGCCGTCCCAGTGGCAGAAGTCCGCCGCGAGCCGCACCCCGCGCGCGTTCGGCGCCCACACCGTGAAACGGGTGCCGGTCACGCCCTGATGGGTCATCGGCTCGGCGCCGAGCGCCTGCCACAGCTGCTCGTGCCGGCCCTCCCTGATCAGGTGCAGGTCGAGCTCGCCGAGCGCGGGCAGGAACCGGTACGGGTCGTGGACCTCGTGCTCCCCCTCCTCGTACGCCACCAGCAGGGTGTACTCCACAACGGTCCGCCACGGCAGCACGGCCGAGAACAGGCCCTCGCCCTCCGAGGTCAGCGCGAAGCGCTCCCCGCCGGCCAGCACGCTCACCGCGCGGGCGAACGGCCGCAGCGCCCGCACCGCGAGACCGCCCGGTACGGGATGCGCGCCGAGCAGGGCGTGCGGGTCGTGATGGGCGCCCGCCAGCAGGCGCCCGCGGTCGGCCGGATCGAGCTCGGGAGCGCACCCGCCAGGTGTCCGCACCGACGGGAGCGGGCCGGAGGCCTTGGGGGATGTGATGTCGCGCAGCGCCACGGCGTTCAGTCTCCTCTCACGGCGAGTCGTTCGATCGCCGCCATGGGTACGGGGAGCCAGTCCGGACGGTGCCTGGCCTCGTACAGCACCTCGTACACCGCCCGATCCGTCTCGTAGGCACGCAGCAGTCCGTGCTTCTTACGGGGATCCCAGCCGGCCCGGGCCGCATATCCGGCACAGTAGGCCTCCCGGCAGCGGCGCGCCCACTGAGGACGCCAGGGCCGGCGCTGCCGGGCCGCGTAGTCGAAGGAGCGCAGCATCCCGGCGACGTCCCGCACGGGGGACTGGGCACCGCGCCGTTCCGCCAGCGGACGGGACGGTTCGCCCTCGAAGTCGATGACGAACCACTCGCGTCCCGCCCGCAGCACCTGCCCCAGATGCAGATCGCCGTGGATGCGCTGAGCGGGTGGTCCGGCGTCGCACGTCAGCAGCGCGCTGAACGCCGACCTCAGGCCGGGCACGAAGGACCGGAGCGCCGGGACGCTGTGCGCGGCGGCGTCGAGGCGCTCGGTCATCGCCGCCGCCATGCGCCCGTTCTCGGACCGCCCGCCGGCGGTGAACGCGGCGGCCAGCGCCAGATGCACCTCGGCCGTGGCCTGCCCCAGCTCATGCGCCTCGGCGGTGAAGTCGCTGCCGGTGGCGAGCGCGTGCAGCGCGAGCGTCCAGCCGTCGGAGGCGTTGCGCAGGAAGGGCTGGAGCACCCCGAGCGTGGCCTCCTGCGGCTGGGCCGTGCAGAACCAGGCCACCGGCGCGGGCACCCGCTCGCAGCCCTGCCCGGCCAGCGCGCCCGGCACCTCCAGGTCCGGGTTGACGCCGGGCTGGATGCGCCGGAAGACCTTCAGGATGAACTCGTCGCCGTACACCAGCGAGGAGTTGGACTGCTCGGCGTCCAGCACGCGCGGCACCAGTCCGGCCGGGATCGGTTTGGCGGGATCGGCCTCGAAACGCAAGGGGCCCGCGGTGCCCGGGTGACGCAGGCGCTCCAGCAGCAGTTGCGCCGAACGGAGGTCCTGGAGGGCGTCGTAGACCGTCATCCCGGCCAGCGGCCCTTCCTGCGCCTGGCCGATCAGGGCCCGCCCCAGCCGTGGCGAGGGGGTCTGCCGGACGCCGAGGAACAGCTGGTAGCAGTCCCCGGGCGGGGTCGTGCCGCCGGGCGAGGGCACCCCGGCGAGACTGCTGTGACCGCCCGCGTGGCCGGTGTGCACCAGCAGGTGCAGACAGCCCGGGAACAGTTCCGTCATCGACACCAGGCGAAGGTCCGTGACGGGCCGGTCCTTGCCGGCGAACCAGCGCTGCCGGGGCAGCCACTCGCGCAGCAGCCCGTCGAGCGAGGTCATGGACGCGGCGAGCCCGCTGTCGCTGGGCAGGAGGGATGCGGTCTTCGTCATGGTGACGCCTCCTTTCGTCGGCGCACGCTCACAGTCGTCGGCCGATACGCGATGCGACTCGGACGAGCCGGAACCAGTAGAAGCCGTGACCCCCCAGGGTCAGCAGGTACGGCAGTTCGCCGATGGCGGGGAAGCGCACCCCGCCGAACAGCTCGACGGGATACCGGCCGGCGAACTCGCGCAGGTCCAGCTCGGTCGGCTGGGCGAACCGGGCGAAGTTGCTGACGCACAGCACCAGGTCGTCCTCGTACTCGCGCAGGAAGGCGAGCACCGCGGGGTTCGACGACGGCAGTTCGGTGTACGAGCCGAGCCCGAAGGCGTGGTTCTGCTTACGGATCTCGATCATGCGGCGGGTCCAGTGCAGCAGCGACGAGGGCGACGCCATGGACGCCTCGACGTTGGTGACCTGGTAGCCGTACACCGGGTCCATGATCGTGGGGAGGCTGAGCCGGCCGGGGTCGCAGGTGGAGAATCCGGCGTTGCGGTCCGGCGTCCACTGCATCGGGGTACGCACCGCGTCCCGGTCGCCGAGCCAGATGTTGTCGCCCATGCCGATCTCGTCGCCGTAGTAGAGGATCGGGCTGCCGGGCAGCGAGAGCAGCAGGGCGGTGAACAGCTCGATCGTATGGCGGTCGTTGTCGAGCAGAGGGGCGAGCCGGCGGCGGATGCCGATGTTGGCGCGCATCCGCGGGTCCTTGGCGTACTCCGCGTACATGTAGTCGCGCTCTTCGTCGGTGACCATCTCGAGCGTGAGCTCGTCGTGGTTGCGCAGGAAGATGCCCCACTGGCAGCCGGTCGGAATCGCGGGGGTCTTGGCGAGGATCTCGGAGACGGGATACCTCGATTCCCGCCGGACGGCCATGAAGATGCGCGGCATGACCGGGAAGTGGAAGGCCATGTGGCACTCGTCGCCGCCGGAGGCGTAGTCGCCGAAGTAGTCGACGACGTCCTCGGGCCACTGGTTGGCCTCGGCCAGCAGCACCGTGTCCGGGTACAGCGCGTCGATCTCGCGGCGGACGCGCTGGAGGAAGTGGTGCGACGCCGGAAGGTTTTCGCAGTTGGTGCCCTCCTCCGCGTAGAGGTAGGGCACGGCGTCCAGCCGGTACCCGTCGATGCCGAGGTCCAGCCAGAAGCGCAGGGCGGCCAGGATCTCCTCCTGGACGGCCGGGTTCTCGTAGTTGAGGTCCGGCTGGTGGGAGAAGAAGCGGTGGAAGAAGTACTGCTTGCGGACCGGGTCGAAGGTCCAGTTGGAGACCTCGGTGTCGACGAAGATGATGCGGGCGTCCTGGTACTGCTTGTCGTCGTCGGCCCACATGTAGTAGTCGCCGTAGGGGCCGTCGGGGTCCTTGCGGGACTCCTGGAACCACGGGTGCTGGTCGCTGGTGTGGTTCATGACGAAGTCGATGATGACGCGCATGCCGCGCTGGTGGGCGGCGTCGACGAACTCCACGAAGTCGGCGAGGTCGCCGAACTCGGGGAGCACCGCGGTGTAGTCGGAGACGTCGTAGCCGCCGTCGCGCAGCGGCGACTGGAAGAAGGGCGGCAGCCAGAGGCAGTCGACGCCGAGCCATTGCAGGTAGTCGAGCTTGGCGGTCAGGCCCTTGAGGTCGCCGACGCCGTCGCCGTTGCTGTCCTGGAAGGAGCGGACGAGGACTTCGTAGAAGACGGCACGCTTGAACCACTCGGGGTCCCGGTCCTTGGCGGGCGTGTCCTCGAAGGTGTCCGGCACGGGCTCGTTGACGGTCATGACGCTGCTGACCCTCCGTTCTGCGGCGAGACGGGCGGCCTGTGGACATGGAGCACATGGGCGGGAGCCCGGCCGGGCTCCAGGCGCACATAGTTGGTGCTGCCCCACGGATAGGCCTCACCCGTCAGTTCGTCGTGCACGGACACGGAGGCGTGCCGATCCAGGCCGAGTTGCGGCATGTCCAACGAGACCGTGGCCTCCTGGGTGTGGTGCGGGTCGAGGTTCACGACCACGAGGACGACGTCGGAGCCCGTGCGCTTGCTGTACGCGAGGACCGCGTCGTTGTCCGTGTGGTGGAAGCGGAGGTTGCGGATCCCGTGCAGGGCGCGGTGCTCGCGCCGGATCGCGTTGAGCCGGGTGATGAGGGGGGCGATGCTGTGCGGGGCGTCCCAGTCACGGGGTGTGAGCTGGTACTTCTCCGAGTGGAGGTACTCCTCGCTGCCCTCGCGCAGGGGGACGTTCTCGCAGAGTTCGTAGCCCGAGTAGACGCCCCAGGTGGGGGAGAGGGTGGCGGCCAGGACGGCACGGGCCTCGAAGGCGGGCCGGCCGCCGTGCTGGAGGTAGGCGTGCAGGATGTCGGGCGTGTTGACGAAGAAGTTCGGCCGCATGTACGCCGAGGAGGGACCGGAGAGCTCCGTGAGGTACTCCGTCAGCTCCTGCTTGGTGTTGCGCCAGGTGAAGTAGGTGTAGGACTGCTGGAAGCCGATCTGGGCCAGGGTGTGCATCATCGCGGGCCGGGTGAACGCCTCGGCCAGGAAGATCACGTCCGGGTCGGTGCGGTTCACGTCGGCGATGACCCGTTCCCAGAACACCACCGGCTTGGTGTGCGGGTTGTCGACACGGAAGATGCGCACACCGTGGGACATCCAGTGCCGCAGCACCCGCAGGGTCTCGGCGACCAGGCCGTCCATGTCCCGGTCGAAGGCCAGCGGATAGATGTCCTGGTACTTCTTCGGCGGGTTCTCCGCGTAGGCGACGGACCCGTCCGGGCGGTGGTGGAACCACTCCGGGTGCTTTTCCACCCATGGGTGGTCCGGCGAGCACTGCAACGCGAAGTCCAGCGCGATCTCCAGCCCCTGCGCCCGGGCCTGGGCCACGAACCAGTCGAAGTCCTCCAGGGTGCCCAGGTCCGGGTGGATCGCGTCGTGCCCGCCCTCGGGCGAGCCGATCGCCCAGGGCACCCCCACGTCGTCGGGGCCGGCGGAGAGGGTGTTGTCGGGGCCCTTGCGGAAGGTGGTGCCGATCGGGTGGACGGGCGGCAGGTAGACCACGTCGAAGCCCATCGCCGCGATCGCCGGCAGGCGCCGCGCGGCGGTACGGAACGTGCCGTGCGGCCGCTCCCGCGTGCCCTCGGAACGCGGGAAGAACTCGTACCAGGACCCGAACAGCGCCCGCTCCCGCTCCACCAGCAGCGGCAGTGGATCCGACGCCGTCACCAACTCCCGCAGCGGACAACGCCCGAGCACCTCGTCCACCTCCGGCGTCAGCGCCGCCGCGAGGCGGGTGGCGACCGGCAGGGAGTCGTCCCGCAGGGTCCGCGCCGCCGTCAGCAGGACCTCGCGCCCCGCGCGCTCGGGCACTTTGGCGGCGGCCCGCTCGTAGAGTTCGGCGCCCTCTTCCAGGACCAGCCCGGTGTCGATGCCCGCGGGCACCTTGATGCCGGCGGTGTGGCGCCAGGTGCTGACGGGATCGCTCCATGCCTCGACGGAGTACGTCCACAGACCCACGGCGTCCGGGGTGACCTCGGCGCCCCAGCGGTCGGTGCCGGGGGCCAGTTCGCGCATCGGTGTCCAGGGGCCGGGGCGGCCCTCGGGATCCCGCAGGACGACATTGGCTGCGACCGCGTCATGCCCCTCGCGGAACACGGTGGCCGTGACCTGGAACGTCTCTCGGGGCACGGCCTTCGCCGGGCGCCTGCCGCCCTCCACGGCGGGATGGACGTCCCGGACCGGAATGCGGCCGATGGCCTCAGTCGTACTCATGGGTCTCACCTCCGTCGTACTCAAAGCCGGGCCCCTCGGCCCGGCTCGGGATACTGCACCTGAAAAGGGGGCTAGAGCCCCGCCCGGGAACGCCGTCCCGGGGGAGAACCCCTGCGGGGTATCCGGCTCGGACGCGGTCGGCAGGTCTCGTCCAGCAGGTAGACGGCCGGCGTGGTGCGCAGATAGCGCTCGGCCGCCTCGACGGCCTCACGCGCGCAGCGCTTTCCCATCAGCACGCAGAGGGTGTAGCCCGAGTCCTCGAAGCCGGTCCGCACCGCGCTGTCGGTGGGGGCCGCGAGCGTCGCACGCTCCCAGGCCCGGTACCGCCGCAGCTGCCGCGTGACTTCGGCTCTGGCGGGTAGCAGCATGGCGCCGTTCACCTTCCGGGCGCTCGATGGGCACGTTCCCGACGGTCGGGCCGGCGGCCGCTCCCGCGAGGGGGCACGGATCCGTTACGGCGATCGAGGCACCTTCACTCATGGTGCACGTACGGCGACCCAGCGTCTTGTTAGAGCTTCAACCATCACGGTGGTGCGCTCGTGTTGCACGAATGGGCTAGCACCCGCACTGTTGTGGTGACTCGGAAGCGATCAGTGCTCACGCTTCGTGTTCGGGGATCGGCTTGCGAGGGCGAGGGTGCGAGAGCCTCGCCGGTGAGGAGCCACGATGAAGACCGCAGTGCCCTGCTACTACCACCTCGATGTGGAAGTCAGCCCGGAACGCGTAGGACAGGTGAGCCGCATCCTCGCGGCCCACCTGAAGTACTGGGACCTCGACCCGCTGGTCAAGCCCGTCTGCGGCAGCCTCGAACTGCTGCTGCAGGCCATCGACGAGCACGCGACGGACAAGCACACGTCGATCGAGATGTGGTGGAACGGCCAGCACCTGATCACCGCCGTCGGTGACAACGACCAGGAGCTCCGCCCCGACCTCGACCTGCGGGCGTGTCTGGAGCACATCGCCGCGATGAGCGACGGCTGGGGCTGCTGCGCCACCGAGACCGGCAGCAAGGTCATCTGGTTCTCCCAGCGGGCCCGCGCCGGCGAGCGCGTCCCGCTGGTGCCGAAGGCGCCCGCCCCCGATCTGCGCGAGGGGCTGCAGGTGCCCCGCGCGATGCCGGTCGCCGCCCTCGCCACACCGCTGCTGCCGGCCGACGGCGCCCTGGAGGACGCGCGGTGACGAAGAAGAAGCCGAACGGCAAGGACGGGGTGCCCGCGTGGAGCGGGCACCCCTATCCCTTGGGGGCGTCCCACGACGGCAAGGGCACGAACTTCGCGCTGTTCAGCGAGGTCGCCGAACGTGTCGACCTCGTCCTTGTGGACGAGCGCGGCATCCATCGCGACGTCCCCCTGACCGAGGTCGACGGCTTCGTCTGGCACGGCTACCTGCCCGACATCAAGCCCGGCCAGCGCTACGGCTACCGGGTGCACGGTCCCTGGCACCCGTCCGCCGGGCAGCGCTGCAACCCCGCGAAGCTGCTGCTCGACCCCTACGCCAAGGCCGTGGACGGGCAGTTCGACAACCACGCCTCGCTGTACGAGCGCGCGGCCTGCGGTCCCGACCCGGCCGACAGCGCCGGGCACACCATGCTGGGCGTGGTGACCGACCCGGCGTTCGACTGGGGCGGCGACCGCCCCCTCGGACGGCCGTACGCCGACACGGTGATCTACGAGGCGCACGTGCGCGGGCTGACCCGTACGCACCCGGACGTGCCGCCGGAACTGCGCGGCACCTACGCGGGGCTCGCCCACCCCGCCGTCGTCGACCACCTCACCTCGCTGGGGGTGACGGCGGTCGAGCTGATGCCGGTGCACCAGTTCGTGCAGGACGGCGTGCTCCAGGACCGTGGACTGGCCAACTACTGGGGCTACAACACGATCGGCTTCTTCGCGCCGCACAACGCCTACGCGGCGCACGGCACCCGGGGCCAGCAGGTCACCGAGTTCAAGTCCATGGTCAAGGCGCTGCACGCGGCCGGGCTCGAAGTCATCCTCGACGTGGTCTACAACCACACCGCCGAGGGCAACGAGAAGGGCCCCACGCTCTCCTTCCGCGGCATCGACAACGCCTCGTACTACCGCCTCGTCGACGGCGACTGGCGGCACTACTACGACACCACGGGCACCGGCAACAGCCTGCTCATGCGGCACCCGTACGTGCTCCAGCTGATCATGGACTCGCTGCGCTACTGGGTCACCGAGATGCACGTCGACGGTTTCCGCTTCGACCTCGCGGCCACGCTGGCGCGGCAGTTCCACGAGGTGGACCGGCTGTCGGCGTTCTTCGACCTGATCCAGCAGGACCCCGTCATCAGCAGGGTCAAGCTGATCGCCGAACCCTGGGACGTGGGGGAGGGCGGCTACCAGGTGGGCAACTTCCCGCCGCTGTGGTCGGAGTGGAACGGCATGTACCGCGACGCCGTACGGGACTTCTGGCGCGGCGAGGAACACACGCTCGGCGAGTTCGCGTCCCGGCTGACCGGCTCCTCCGACCTGTACCAGCACAGCAGGCGCCGCCCCCGAGCCAGCGTCAACTTCGTCACCGCGCACGACGGCTTCACCCTGCGCGACCTCGTGTCGTACAACGACAAGCACAACGAGGCCAACGGCGAGGGCAACCGGGACGGCGAGAGTGCCAACCGGTCCTGGAACTGCGGCGCCGACGGCGACACCCACGACGTGGGGGTGCTCGCCCTGCGCGCCCGTCAGCAGCGCAACTTCCTCGCCACCCTGCTGCTGTCACAGGGCATCCCCATGCTCAGCCACGGCGACGAGATCGGACGCACCCAGCGCGGCAACAACAACGCCTACTGCCAGGACAACGAGGTCTCCTGGATCGACTGGCGGCTGACCGGGCAGCAGCGGGACCTGCGGGACTTCACGCGCTACGTGATCGCGCTGCGGGCCGCCCACCCGGTGCTGCGCCGACGGCGCTTCTTCCGGGGCGAGACGGTCCGGCACGCCGGGCAGCCGCTGCCGGACCTGGTGTGGCTGCAGCCGGACGCGACCGAGATGGCGGACGAGGACTGGCAGCGCTCCGACGCGCACACCGTCGGCGTGTTCCTCAACGGCGACGCCATCGCCGAACCCGACGCCCACGGGTGCCGCGTGGTCGACGACTCCTTCCTGCTGCTGCTCAACAGCTACTGGGAGCCGGTGGACTTCCGGCTGCCGGACCGCGCGTACGGCGAGCACTGGACCACCCTCATCGACACCGCCGATCCCCAGGGGCCGCCGGACGAGACCGAGCACAAGGCGGCCACCGTCCTCACGGTGGAGGCGCGCAGCCTCGTCCTGCTGTCCCGGCCGTCACGGAGCACGCGGCCCTCGGGCTCCTAGGAGGCGAGAACGCCGGGGGCCCTCATGGCTCCCGGCGCGACGTCACCGTGAACTGCGCCCCGTCGGGGTCGCGCAGCACGGCCTCCTCGGTGTGCAGACGCAGCACACTGCCGCCGTTGTGTTCCGCCGCCCGGGCGCAGGCCGCCACGTCGCCGACGGCGAAGTGGATCTGCCAGTGCGGCCGGATCGTCGGATCGGGAGCCGCCCCGAGGGCGCCGGACTCGATGCGGGCCACCACGTCGCCGCCGCTGCGCAGGACGACCTCCTCGCCCTCGTAGTTGATCTCGCAGCAGCCGCGGGTCGCCGAGGCCCACTCCAGGACCTCTCCGTAGAAGATCGCGGCGTCGAACGCGTCCCGGGTGTGCAGCCGGATGAAGGCCGGCGCGGCGCGGTGCCAGGTCTCCCAGTCGGTGACCAGCTCGCCCTCCCAGATGCCGAAGGTCGCTCCGTCGCGGTCGGCGAGCAGCGCCGCCCGGCCGGGCGGCAGCGAGATGGGCCCCACCGCCGCCGTGCCGCCGCGCTCCTGTGCTCTGGCCACCGCCAGGTCCGCGCTGGGGACGGCGAAGTAGGGCGTCCAGGCGACCGCCATCTGCCACATCGCGGCCACCGCGGCGATGCCGGCCACCGGCGCGCCGTCGACGACCGCGATCCGGAAGTGGTCGCCGAGCTTGGCCTTCCGCCACTCCCAGCCCAGTACGGCGGTGTAGAACTCCTCGGTGACGCGCACGTCGCGGCTGGTGAGGCTCACCCAGCAGGGCGCACCGAAGGCGTCACTCGTGGAGACCACGTCCGTCGCACGGGCCGTGGGTGTCGTGTCATGTTGCATGGCAGTCGTCCTGGTCTCGTCGACCGGCAGCCACCGGTTCGACACCAGTGTCCAACCGGAACCGGTCATGGCGCCTGCCGAGTACCCCGGTGGCAGCGGTCAGTCCCGGTGGGGAGGATGGGGGAATGGCAGGAATACCGCACGAGCCCGCCGGTGACACCGACCGGCTCCGGGCCTTGGAGGACGAGATCGTCCAGCTCAAGGAGGCTGTCTGCTCGCATGCCGTCGTCGACCAGGCGATCGGCATGATGGTGGCACTCGGAAGGGTGACGCCGGACGAGGGATGGGCGGTGCTGAAGGACGTCTCGCAGCACACCAACACCAAGCTCCGCACGGTCGCGGAGCTGGTGCTGATCTGGGGCCGCGACGGGGAGATGCCTTCGGAGATCCGTGCCGAACTGGAGGACGCCCTGGACCGCCACGGTCCGACACAGATCCCCGGCGCCCCTGCGGAGTGACGCCGGCGGCTTCCCCCGGCCGCCTCAGCGAGGTGTCCCCGCGACGAGTTCCTCGCGCAGCCTGGCGAAGCAGGCGCTGAGCAGCCGGGAGACGTGCATCTGCGAGATGCCCAGCTGCTGGGCGATGCAGCTCTGCGTCATCCCCTGGAAGAAGCGCAGATAGAGGATGGTCCGCTCGCGCTCGGGCAGGGCCTGGAGACAGGGCGCCACCGCGACGCGGTCCACCACGATGTCGTAGCTCGGGTCCAGCCCGCCGAGCGCGTCGGCGAGGGCGTAGCCGTCGGTCCCGGGCATCTCGGCCTCCAGGGACAGCGCGGTGAAGCACTCCAGGGCCTCCATGCCGGTGCGCACCTCGTCCTCGCTGAGGTCCGCGTACGCGGCGATCTCGGCGATGGTGGGGGGACGGCCGGGGGTCGTCTGGGAGAGCTCCTTCGTGGCGCGCCGCACCCTGTTGCGCAGGTCCTGGACGCGACGGGGGACGTGCAGCGTCCACATGTGGTCTCGGAAGTGGCGCTTGATCTCGCCCGTGACCGTCGGTACGGCGTACGCCTCGAAGGCGCGGCCGCGTTCGGGGTCGTAGTGGTCGACGGCCTTGACCAGACCGAGGGCGGCGACCTGGTACAGATCCTCCAGGGCTTCGCCACGGCCCCGGAAACGCACGGCGATCCGCTCCGCCATGGGCAGCCAGACCCGGACCAGTTCGTCCCGCAGGGCCTTGCGTTCGGGACCGTCCGGCAGCGCACGCAGGCGTACGAAATCGGCGGCCGTGTCAGGAGCGTCGTCGTGGGGGTGTTGCTTCGTTCTGCTGGCGGTACGCATCTGCGCGCCTCCCTCAGCAGGTGCCGGGTGGACAGACACCGTGGGTGGCGCGCCCGGACCCTTGCACACAGGAAGCCGTGCGGGAGCGACATCGCGGTCCCACGGACGTGCCTCCTGTCCGAAGCACTCAAATAGGTCTTCCCGTAATAAACACACACGAAACGCACTTCAGGTATGCGATGTGGTCGAAAGGTGTTCCCCCGGGCTTGACTCCTCCTTGAACCCTTTAGCTCCGACACAGAGGTACCGTCGAAGCGTGGACGTCGACGGCAGACTGCACCAGGGCGACGACGAGAGGGCGGAGACCTTCCCGGAGGAGCTCGCCGACGCGCTCGTCGGCGTCCAGCGGCTGATCCGGCGCCGACTGCGTGCCGAGATGCCCCTCGCCCCCCTGCGCGGCGCCGAGGTCGAGCTGCTGCGCCTGGTCGCCGCGCGCCCCGGTATCGGCGTCTCCGACGCGGCCAGGGAGCTGTGCCTGGCGGGCAACTCGGTCTCGACGCTGGTCAACCAGCTGGTCCGGCAGGGATGGCTGGTCCGCGGGACCGACCCCGCCGACCGCCGGGCCGCCCGCCTGTTGCCCACCCCGGCGGCCGAGGAACGCCTCGCCGCCTGGCGGCGCCGGCGCGCCGACCTGGTGCGCCGGCAGCTCGCCCTGCTCGACGCGGCGGACCGCGACGCGCTGCGCGCCGCCGTCCCGGCCCTGCGGAAGCTGGCCGTCACCCTGCGGGAGGAGGCCGATCAGCCATGACCGACGGTGCCGACGAGGCCGCCCTCACCTGTACGGGGCTCGTGTACGCCTTCGGCGGCACGAGGGCCGTCGACGGACTCGACCTCACGGTGCGCGCGGGCGAGGTCTTCGGACTGCTCGGCCCCAACGGCGCCGGCAAGACCACCGCGATCCGCTGCGTCACGACCTTGCTGCCGGTGCCCGCCGGGGCGGTCCGCGTCTTCGGCCACGACGCCGCCGGCGACCGGACGGCGGTACGGCGGCTGCTCGGCTACGTCCCCCAGCAGCTGTCCGCCGATGCGGCGCTCACCGGACGGCAGAACGTCGCCCTGTTCGCCCGGGTCTTCGACGTGCCGCGCCGTGAACGCGCCGAACGCGTCCGCCAGGCCCTGACGGCCGTCGGTCTCGCCGACGCCGCCGACCGGCTCGCCGGCACCTACTCCGGCGGCATGGTGCGCCGGCTGGAACTGGCCCAGGCACTCGTCAGCGCTCCGCGACTGCTGATCCTCGACGAACCGACGATCGGTCTCGACCCGATCGCCCGAACGGGTGTCTGGGAACAGATCGACGCCGTCCGTGCCGCCACCGGTATGACGGTGCTGGTCACCACGCACTACATGGAGGAGGCCGACCAGTACTGCGACCGCGTCGGCCTGATGCACCGCGGGCGCGTCCGGGCCCTCGGTACCCCGGCCGAGCTGCGCCAGGGGCTCCGCGAGCGGCTGCGCGCCGACACCCTTCCCACCCTCGAGGACGTCTTCCGCGCCGTCGCCGGCAGCGGACTCGACGAGAGGCCGGACGAGAGGTCAGGAGAGTTCCGCGATGTCCGAAGCACCCGCCGCACCGCCCGCCGCGTCGGCTGACCGCGACCTCGGCCTGCTGCTGCGACCGCCTCCCGCCAGGCCCGCCTGGCGGCTGCTGCCCGCCCGGGTCGCCGCGATGTGCGTCGTCGAGCTGCAGAAGCTCAGCCACGACCGCACCGAGCTGTACACCCGCGCCGTCCAGCCGGCCCTCTGGCTGCTGATCTTCGGTCAGACCTTCACCCGGCTCCATGTGATCCCGACCGGCGGCGTCCCCTACCTCGACTATCTGGCGCCGGGGATCATCGCCCAGTCCGCGATGTTCATCGCGATCTTCTACGGCATCCAGATCATCTGGGAGCGGGACGCCGGCGTCCTCAGCAAACTGCTGGTCACTCCTACCCCGCGCCCGGCACTGATCACCGGCAAGGCCTTCGCGTCCGGTGTGAAGGCGCTGATCCAGGCCATGGTCGTGATCGTCATCGCGGCCGCGCTCGGCGTGGCCCTGACCTGGAACCCGCTCCGGCTGCTGGGCGTCGCGGGGGCCGTCGTCCTCGGCTCCGCCTTCTTCTCCTGTCTGTCGATGACCATCGCGGGCGTCGTCCTCAGCCGCGACCGGCTGATGGGCTTCGGGCAGGCGATCACCATGCCGCTGTTCTTCGGTTCCAACGCGCTGTACCCGCTGTCGGTCATGCCGGGCTGGCTCCGCGCCGTCAGCGAGGTGAACCCGCTCAGCTACCAGGTGGACGCGCTGCGAGGACTGCTGCTGGGCACGCCCGCACATCTCGGGACGGACTTCGCGGTGCTGGCGGTCGCCGCCGCGCTCGGCATCGCCGCCGCCTCCTCACTGCTGGGGCGGCTGGCACGCTGACCCGGGGCGCGAACGTGATGTGCGGCACGCCCGGGACGAGGCCCGAACGGATTCTCCCTGCGCACGGCTTGATCAGCGATCACACGCGGGAAATCCCTGGCCACAGCCCATTCCGCCCATTTGACACTGCGCTGAGCCCACGGATAGGAAGCAGCTTCGAGAGGTCGAGAGGTGGAGCGTGTACGAGCCGAACGTGGTCGGGGACTGGCAGGAGTACGACGAGCATGCCGGTCTGCGCGTTCGTGTCCACGGTCTTGAACGGGCCGAGCCGCCCCGCGGACGCGACGACGCGGCCGAGGGACTCGCGTACTTCCGGCTGCGGGTGACCGTGGAGAACCGCGGTGAGGAGCGCTTCGGCATCCACCTGGAGGACGGCCAGATCGACGTACGCATCGGCCCCGACGGCGAGAGCGCGTTCGTGGACTGGCGCAACTCACAGTTCATCGAGGGCTACGACGTCTACCCGCTGCGCCGGGCCACCGCCGTGATGTACGGGGCGGGACCCGAGGCGGCGCTCGGACAGGTGGACGTCCAGATCCAGATGCGGGTGGACGACGACTGGGCCGACCGCCGGCTCTGGACGGGCGGCATCGGACTGGACGAGTCCACCCCGTGCGCCCCGGCCGGGGCCGGCCGCGAGAGCCTCGCCCACCAGGTGAGCAACTTCCTGCGCGACCAGGCCGAGGAGGGCACCGCCTGACGGCGGTCGGCCGGAGCCGTCAGTGCGGGATGCCGTCGATGATCTCGCGGGCACCCTGACGCAGCAGGGCCACGGCGACCGACGTGCCGAGGGTGGCCGGGTCCAGCCGCCCCGCCCACTCGTGCGCGTTCAGACGGACCTTGCCGTCCGGGGTGAACACGCAGGCGCGCAGGGAGAGTTCGCCGTGGTCGATGCGCGCGAACCCGGCGATCGGGCTGTTGCAGTGCCCTTGCAGCACATGCAGGAACATCCGCTCCGCCGTCGCCTCCCGGTGGGTGGCGGGGTCGCCGAGCACGCTGACCGCGTCGATCAGGTCGCTGTCGCCCTCGCGGCACTGCAGGGCGAGGATGCCCGCGCCGATGGGCGGCATCATCACCTCGGGGGAGAGGACCTCGCTGATCACGTCCTGGCGGCCGAGGCGCTCCAGACCGGAGACGGCCAGCAGCAGGGCGTCCGCGTCACCGGCGGCGAGCTTGTCCAGCCGCCGGCCCGCGTTGCCGCGGAAGGGCACGCACTCCAGGTGCGGATGCGTGGCGGCCAGCTGGGCGACACGGCGCACCGAGGAGGTGCCGATGCGGGTGCCGGCCGGCAGCTCGTCCAGGGTCAGCCCACCCGGATGCACCAGCGCGTCACGGATGTCGTCGCGCTTCAGGAACGCCGCGAACACCGTCCCGGCCGGCAGCGGACGGTCGGCGGGCACGTCCTTGACGCAGTGCACCGCGAGGTCGGCCTCGCCGGCCAGCAGCGCCGCGTCGACCTCCTTGGTGAACGCGCCCTTGCCCTCGACCAGGGAGAGATCACCGAGCCACTTGTCACCGGTGGTCTTCACCGGGAGCACCTCGGTTCTCACCCCGGGGTGACGGGCGGTCAACTCGGCCTGCACGCGGGCCACCTGGGCGAGCGCCATCGGGGAGTCGCGGGAGACGATGCGGATCAATGCGGGGACCGGCATGCGGACACGATAGACCGTCACCGGCCCCCGCCGCGCACGAGCGCGTATGTCAGGCGTTGGGATCGAACGCGATGCCGGACGGCTTGGCCGAGGCCAGGTGGGAGTTGAAGCTGGCGTCCTTCAGGCCGAAGTTGGCGCTGCCGAAGTTGTACGACGACAGCTTGTCCCGCACGCCCGCCGGGTAGCCGTTCCAGCCGACCAGCGTCGGGTACTGCCAGGTCCCCTTGTGGTTCTCCGGCGGCTCGTCGTTGGAGTTGGCGGCACGGAAGCAGTGCGTGCTGATGCCGTCCTTGTGGTAGACGACCTTCGCGTGCGTGCCCTCGAAGCGGATCGCCGAGGCGTTGTGCACGGTGAAGGAGCCGTGGTTGGAGGTCGAGACGTACTTGACCTGGTTGTCCTGCACCCACACCACGACGTGCTCCCAGTCGTGGCGGTGCCCGCCGAGGCTGGTGCCCGGCAGGGCCTGGTCCTTCTCGAAGTACAGGCCGTACACGATGCCGCACCAGCCGTTGTTGCACTTGTAGCGGGAGTAGCTGTTCGTGTTGTCGAGGTCCGAGGCGTCCCGGCAGTTGCCGTTCAGCGCCCCGGTCGGGTTGAGGCCGGAGTTGACCGTGCCGTCGGCGCTGATCGCGGGGGTCGCGTAGCAGCCGTCGGTGTCGTAGTCGAAAGCCGGCTGGAAGGTGCGCTCCATGCTGTCGGCGTTGCCGGGCAGCGCCGGCGGCGGGGCGGCGAATGCGGTGGCGGGAAAGGCTATGACGACCGCGGCGGCACCACCGAGCACGGTGAGCCATCTCCTGCGGTGCACGACGGACTTCTGCGACGACACTGCGTCCTCCTCCTGGTTCGGGCGCAGCCCAAGGGCTGTGGGGGGAAAGGCAGTTCAGCTTCCCGGGAATGCCCGTCCGCGCCAAGAGGTCACAGGCGTCCCGTTGGTGAAGGACAGCCCAATAGTTGTCTGCTGAATCGACGTCAGCCGAGGTGTTCCGGCAGATCGGCCGTGGACTCCTCGGGCGTCAGGTCGGGCCGCAGCCGCAGCCAGGACGGCTGGCGCAGCAGCCCGGCCCGGGTACGCGTGCTGTAGCGGACCTCGCCCACCAGCCGGGGCAGCACCCAGCGCGCGCCCGGCGCGGGCGGCACCGGGTCGAAGGGGCAGACGTCGCTGGCGTGCTCGCGCAGCAGCGCCGCGAGCTCGATCCGTTCGGCCTCGCTCCAGCCGGTGCCGACGCCGCCGACGTAGCGCAGCCGTCCGGCCGCGTCGCGCTGGCCGACCAGCACCGCGCCGGGCAGACCGGTCAGCCGTCCCTTGCCCGGCTGCCAGCCGCCCACCACGACGTCCTCGCCGCGCATGTTGCGGATCTTGATCCAGGCGCGGGAGCGCACCCCTGGCTCGTACACCGAGTCCAGCCGCTTGCAGACCAGGCCCTCCAGACCGTGGTCGACGGTGGCCTGGAGGGCCTGGGCGCCGTGGCCCACCAGCGCGCCCGGCGTGGACCAGAACGGTCCGGCCAGGCCCAGCTCCTCCAGCCGGGCGCGCCGCCGGGCGTAGGACAGCCCGGTCAGGGAGTGCCCGGCCAGGTGCATCACGTCGAACAGCACCAGGTGGACCGGCACCTGGGCCGCCCGGCGCGCCGCCCGGGCGGGGGAGTGGGCGAGGCCCATACGGGACTGGAGCAACTGGAAGTCGGCGCGCCCCCGTTCGTCCAGGGCCAGCACCTCGCCGTCCAGCACCGCGGCCGTGGAGCCGAGGGCGGCACCGAGCGGCAGCAGTTCGGGGTAGGCGCCGGTGATCTCCTCTCCCGACCTGGCGCGCAGCACGAGGCTTCCGTCGCCGGGGAGATACACCACCGCGCGCTGGCCGTCCTGCTTGGTCTCGTACGCCCAGCGCGCGTCCTGGGTGGCGGGCGGCAGGGCGCCGGGGGTGGCGAGCATGGGGGCGATCAGCGGCAGGGTCACGGCTTGAGATGTCGACGGGGCGGGGCGGCGCCACGCGCCCCGCCCGCAGGTTTCCCCTGAACGGAGGGCGGGGTCAGAGTGCCGCGGACGGCGGCGGCATGGCTCCCGCCAGCCCCGACTGGTAGGCGATGACAACCAGTTGGGCGCGGTCCCGGGCGCGCAGCTTCGTCATCGCCCGGTCCACGTGGGAGCGCACGTCGGGCGGGCTGATCGCGAGCTTCTGCGCGATCTCCGCGTTGGTCCGGCCCTCGGCCACCCGGCCCAGCACCTCGCGCTCCGCCGCGGTCAGCGCGGCGAGGTCCTCCGGGGACGCGAGCCGGGCGCCCTTCTCGGGAGCGGACAGGAAACGGCTGATCAGGGCGCGGGTGGCGAGCGGGGAGAGCAGGGACTCGCCGGCCGCCACGGTCCGGACGCCGTCGAGCAGCGCGTCGGGGGTGGCCTCCTTGCCGAGGAATCCGCTGGCCCCGGCCGTCAGCGCCTCGGCGACGTCCTCGTCGATCTCGGACGTGGCGAGGACGAGCACCCGGGTCGCGGACAGCTCGGGGTCGGCGCAGATGGCGGAGGTGGCGGCCAGTCCGTCGCTGCCGGGCAGGCGGATGTCCATCAGGACGACGTCGGGCCGGTGGGCCCTGGCGAGCTCGATCGCCCGGGCGCCGTCGACGGCCTCGCCGACCACCTCCATGTCGTCGCAGGAGTCGATCAGGATCCGGAAGGCGGCCCGCAGCAGGGCCTGGTCGTCGGCGAGCAACACGCGGATGGTCATGAGGTGCGTCTTCCCTTGCCTGGGGAGCGGGGGTGCCGCGGCGGCACGGTGGTGACCTCGTCGGTGACGTGATCCCTCGTCCCATGGTGGGCGATCTCCCCCGATAAGGCCGCTCGGCTTCGCCCGCCGACGGCACATGTCATCCGCGCGAGGTACCCCGCCCCGACACGCGGCCCACCGTGTCCCCGACGCCGCTCCCGGCCCGACCACCGCCCCCGGTCAGGACCCGAGCCCTCCCTCGCCCCTGGGTGCGACCTGAGCGCGCCAACGCCGCCGGGCGGGACCCGAGCCGGTCACTGCCCCGGGTGTGACCGTGAGCGCGCCCTCGCCCCTGGGTGTGACCTGAGCCGGTCACTCCCTCGGGTGTGACCTGAGCGCGCCACCGCCCCCGGGTGGCACCCCGAGCCAGGCCTCGCCCTGGGCGGGATCCGGGCGCGCCACCGCCCTGGGCGGGACCCGAGCCCGCCCTCGCCCCGGGGCGGACCCGAGCGCGCCCTCGCCCCCAGGCGGGACCCGAGCGCGCCCTCGCCCCTGGGTGTGACCTGAGCGCGCCCTCGCCCCCAGGTGCGACCCGAGCCGGTCCCCCCTGGAGCGACCTGAGCCTGGCCACTGCCCTCCGGTCGCGACCCGAGCCGCCCCTCCCGAGCTCGACCTGAGCCGGTCACCGCCCCCCGAGCGCGACCCGAGCCGGTCACCGCCCCCCACCTGCGGTTGCGTAGGCTCCGACGCAGGAAGGTGTGGTGGTGAGCATGGCCGGCAGGACGGCACGGGCGCAGCAGGCCGACGCGACGCGGGAGCTGATCCTCACCGCCGCCGAGCGGCTCTTCGCCGAGCGCGGCGTGTACGCCGTGTCCAACCGGCAGGTCAGCGAGGCCGCGGGCCAGGGCAACAACGCCGCCGTCGGCTATCACTTCGGCACCAAGGCCGACCTGGTCCGCGCCGTCGCCGCCCGGCACGACGCCCGGATCGAGGACGGCCGCGCCCGCATGCTCGCCGAGGCGGGCGACTCGACGGACGTGCGCGACTGGGTGGCCTGTCTGGTGCGGCCGGTCACCGGGCATCTGGCCGAGCTGGGCAGCCCCACCTGGTACGCGAGGTTCTGCGCGCAGGTGATGACCGACCCCGCCCTGTACCGGATCATGGTCGAGGAGTCGCTGACCTCGCCGTCGCTGCGGGAGATCCGCGACCGGCTGCTCCGGTGCCTGCCGGAGCTGCCCGCCGAGGTGGGCGCGGAGCGTGCGGCGATGGCACGTCACCTGATCCTGCACACCTGCGCCGAACGCGAGCGCGCCCTCGCCGAGAACACCCCGACCCCGAGGCGGAGCTGGCACGACGCCGCGACCGGTCTGATCGACGCCATCGTCGCCATGTGGACGGCCCCCGTCACCCCGAGCCGCTGACGCGGCGGACCGTGCCGCGGACCGCGAAACGGAATTTACTTGAGTTAGGCAACAAATGGTAAAGTGGGGGGCATGCCCACACCGCCGCTCCCCCCGGGCCCCGTGTCCCCCGAGATCGTCGAGATCGAGCGGGCCCTGAATCGCATCACCTACCTCAACACCCGCGCCCGGCAGCACGATCGACTGATGGCGCTGGCCGGAGTCCCGCTGGACCGGGCGGCCGTGGCGCTGTTGCGGCAGGTGGCGGACTCGGAGCCGTTGCGTCCCGGGGAGCTCGCCAACCGGCTCGGCGTGGAGGCCTCGCACGTCACGCGAACCGTGCAGCAGTTGCAGCGCGCCGGGTTCGTCTCCCGTGTCCCCGACCCCGACGACCGGCGCGCCCAGCGCATCGAGCTCACCGACACCGGGCGCGAGGCCATCGAGCGGATCCGCGACGTCGGGGCGCGGGGCATGCAACTGGCCCTGTCCGCCTGGTCGCCGGAGGAACTGCGCCGGCTCGCGACGCTGTTCCACCGGATGGTCGACGACTTCCTCGCCGTGACCGTCGACGACGACTCCGAGCAGCGGCCCCCCGCGGAGGCGGCCACGTCCTGAACCCGGGTCACGCACCGGGTGCCACAACCGCCTTACCGGCGAGTAGGATCTCGCGGCAGGCGACCCGAGGAGGAACCGTGGCCCCGTCCCAGCCGTCGGTCGGCGACAAGATCGAGGACTTCGAGCTGCCCGACGAGACGGGCACGCCCCGTCTGCTGAGCGAACTGCTCGCCGACGGACCCGTCGTGCTGTTCTTCTACCCGGCCGCCCTCACCGCCGGCTGCACCGCGCAGGCCTGCCACTTCCGGGACCTGGCCGCGGAGTTCGCCGCCGCCGGCGGGCGCCCCGTCGGCATCAGCGGGGACCCGGTCGAGCGGCAGGCGGAGTTCGCGGGGCGGCACACGCTGGGCATGCCGCTGCTGTCCGACGTGGACGGCGCGATCCGTGAACGGTTCGGTGTGAAGCGGGGTTTCCAGCTGGCCCCCACCAAGCGGGTCACCTTCGTCGTCGCCGAGGACCGCACGGTCCTCGAGGTCGTCCGCAGCGAACTGCGGATGAACACCCACGCCGACCGGGCCCTCGCCGCCCTGCGCGCGCACCGGAGCGCCGGAGCCACTGACTGACGGAGCCGCATCCGCGATACTGGGGCCATGCGGCTGCGAGGCAGGGCCTGCGTGACCGCCTGCCTGGTGCTGGCGGTCGTGACGGGCTGCACGAACGGCGAGGCCGGCGCTCCCGAGAGATCCGAGCCGGCCGCGACCCGCACCGAGCGCCCCGCCACCTCCGCCTCCCTCTCCCCGGCGCCCGAGCCGCCCGACCCCGTGTCCCTCCCGGCCCTCATCGCCCGCGAGCACACGGGCTCCGGCCTGCGCCTCGGTGCCGTACGGACCCGGAACGCCGCCTACACCCAGTACGCCGTCACCTACGAGGCGAACGGCCTCACCATCTCCGGCCTCATGAACGTGCCCGAGGGGAAGGGTCCCTTCCCGGCGCTGGTGCTCGCGCACGGCTACATCGACCCCGCCGTCTACACCACCGGCCGCGGACTCGCCCGCGAGCAGGACCTGCTCGCCCGCAACGGCTATGTCGTGCTGCACACCGACTACCGCAACCACGCCGGTTCCGACGACGACGCGGACAACGACGTCAACCTCCGCCTCGGCTACACCGAGGACGTCGTGGCCGCCGTAAAGGCCCTGCGCGGCGCCGGCCGCCCGGAGATCGACGGGGACCGGATCGGCCTGCTGGGCCGTTCCATGGGCGGCGGCGTCGTGTACAACACGCTGGTGGTGGCGCCGGGCCTGGTGGACGCCGCCGTCGTGTACGCGCCGGTCAGCTCGCGTCCCGAGGAGAACATCGACCGGTTCCAGCGTCCCGACGGCGACCCGGTGGTCGCCGAGATCGAGGCCGCGCACGGCACTCCCGAGGAGAACCCCGCGTTCTGGCGTGAGGTCTCACCGGTCACCTACGCCGACCGGGTGACCGAGCCGCTCCTCATCCAGCACGGCACCGCCGACGACACCTGCCCCCTGAAGTGGTCCGAGCAGACCGCGGCGGCCTTCGCGGCGGCGGGCAAGGACGTCCGGCTCGTCGAGCAGCCGGGGGAGGGGCACACGTTCTCCGCCCGCTGGCGGTCCTCCATGGACACCACCATGGACTTCTTCGCACGACACCTGCGCTGACGCCGGGCCGGGCAAGACGCCGGTGCCTGGCCGCGGGAATCAGTCCCCCTCGTCGTCCGCGGCGACCTGGGCGAGCGTGCGGCCGCTGCGCACCGAGCGGGCCCGCCGCGGATCCGGAGTGCCCCGGCCCGCCCCCGCGTGCCCGGCCTTCACCAGCAGCCAGGCCTCGGCGTCGCCCTGATCGCCCCGGAACCGGGTGAGGGCGTACTCCCCGTGCAGCTTCGCGCCGTTCAGCCGGAACGTGGCGTGCCCCCGCTCCAGCGACTCCCCGAAATCGACCGGGCGTCCCTTGCGGTCGTGGCTCATCGGCTCGTACGTCCCGCTGTCCCAGACGATCACCGTGCCGCCGCCGTACTCCCCGGCGGGGATGACGCCTTCGAACTCCTCGTACTCCAGCGGATGGTCCTCCGTCGGCACCGCGAGCCGCTTGTCCTTGGGGTCGGCGGACGGCCCCTTCGGCACCGACCAGGACTTCAGCACGTCGTCGACCTGAAGGCGGAAGTCGAAGTGCAGGGTGCTCGCGTCATGGATCTGCACCACGAACCGCGGGGCGTCGCCGGTGGTGGCCGCCCGGCCCTCGGGCTCGGCGGTCCGCCCGAAATGCCGTTTGCCGCGGTAGGTCCGCAGGCGGTCGCCGTCACCCACCCGGCACTCCTTCCGTGCGCGCCAACGGGTACCCCGCGGTGGGCCTCAGAACTCCTCGTGCACCTCGGGGTCACCCCCCGTGCGCCGGGGCTCGCGGTCGGCGATGGCCTGCATCTGGGCGGGCCCCAGCGTGAACCCGAAGACGTCCAGGTTCTGCCGCTGCCGCTCGGCGTCCGCCGACTTGGGGACGGGCAGCGCGCCCAGTTGGGTGTGCCAGCGCAGCACGACCTGACCGGGCGTCACGCCGTACCCCTCGGCGATGGTGACGACGACGGGGTCCTGGAGCAGGTCCGTGCCCCGGCCGAGCGGGGTCCAGCTCTCGGTGACGACGCCCTTCTCGGCGTGGAACGCCCGGGCCTCCTCCTGCGGGAGGTAGGGATGCAGCTCGATCTGGTTCACGGCGGGCAGCACGCCCGTCTCCTTCTCCAGCCGCTCGATGTGCTCGGGAGTGAAGTTGGAGACCCCGATGGAACGCACGAGGCCCTCCTCGCGCAGCTTGATCATGGCCCGCCAGGAGTCGACGTACTTGCCGACCCGGGGGAGCGGCCAGTGGATCAGATACAGGTCCACCTGCTCCACACCCAGCCTGCGGCGGGACTCCTCGAAGGAGGCGAGGGTCTCCTCGTAGCCGTGGTGCCGGCCAGGGAGCTTCGTCGTCACGACGATCTCCTCGCGTGGGACCCGGCTGCGGGCGATCGCGCGGCCCACACCGGTCTCGTTGCGGTAGTTCGTCGCCGTGTCGATGAGGCGATAACCCAGCTCAAGGGCGGTGAGCACCGCCCGCTCGGCGTCCGCGTCGTCCATCGGCCAGGTGCCCAGGCCGATGGCGGGGAGCGTCGTGCCGTCGTTGAGCGTGTGCGCCGGAATGCCGTCCACGGTCCACCCTTCCGCTCTGCTGTGCCGTACCGCCAGTATGGGCGGGCCCGGCCGGGCCCGCCCATACTGGGGCCGCCGCGCGGCCGGAAGCGCTCCGGACGGGCCGGGTGCGGCTCGCCACGGCGGAAGATCGCTGGCACGCTCTGTGACGGAGCCGGCCGGACGACCAACGGAGTGCGCATGACGACGGACAGGGCCATGGCGGACGAGCGGGCGGCGGAGGTGGGGGTGCACCCCGTCGCCGGGCACATCGGAGCCGAGATCACCGGTGTCGACCTCGCCGGTGAGCTGCACGACGCCCAGGTGGCCGCCATCCACGAGGCGGTGCTGCGCTGGAAGGTGGTCTTCTTCCGGGGGCAGCGCCTGGACCACGCCGCGCATGTGGCGTTCGCCCGGCGGTTCGGCGAGCCGGTGGTGCAGGCCCGGCGGGGCAGCGCCTCACCGGCCGGCTTCCCCGAGATCGAGACGACCGCCGACCGGCTGGAGCTCGGCGGCCGGTTCGGCATGGAGCACGACGAGTGGCTCCGGCGCCGTCGGCACACCCTGCTGCGCGGCTGGCACTGCGACCACGGCGCAAGGATCGACCCGCCGGCCGCGACGATCCTGCGCGCCGAGACCGTCCCGCCCTACGGCGGCGACACGACCTGGTCGAACCTTGCGGCGGCGTACGCCGGACTGTCCGCCCCGGTGCGGGAGTTCGTGGACGGGCTGCGCGCCGAGCACCGGCTCGGCGTCGGCTACCAGCCCCGGCCCGGCGACGACGCCTACCTGCGGCACCTGCTGGACCGCCAGGTCGCCTCGGTGCACCCGCTGGTGCGGGTGCACCCCGAGACCGGCGAGCGGGTGCTCTACGTCAACGGCTACTACGTCGAGCAGATCATCGACGTCTCCCGCCCCGAGAGCCGGCTGCTGCTGGAGATGCTCCTGGAACAGGCCGTCCGCCCCGAGTACACGGTGCGCTTCCGCTGGGAGCCGGGCAGCGTGGCCTTCTGGGACAACCGCGCGACCATCCACCTGGCGCCCAGCGACAACGCCCACCTCGACCACCCCCGGATCATGCACCGGGTGATGCTCGCCGGTGACGTCCCCGTCGGCGTGGACGGCAAGCCCTCGGAGCCGGTCACCGGCACCGAGCCGGGACGCTGGTGACTCAGGCGGCGGGCAGCCGGCCCAGCGCCGGGGCCAGTCGCGTCGCCATGTCGGTGAGGATCTGCTCGTAGTCCTCGTGGGCGAAGCTGAACGGCAGCGCGAACGCCACCTCGTCCACCTCCCGGAACGCGGCGTGCGCGAACAGCCGTTCGGCGAGTTCCTCGGACGTGCCGACCAGGTCCGGCGCGAACAGCAGCCGCGCCGGACCCTGCGGGGACGCCGTGCGGGCCAGTCGCCCGGCGGCGTACTCCTCGTACTTGGCGCGCTGCTTGGGCGACGCGGAGTCGGTGGGGATGACGACGAGGCCCTGGGAGACGCGGGCGGCCTCGCCGTCGGGGTGCGCGGCGCGGAAGGCACGGATGTGGGAGAGCTGGATCGCGGCGAAGTCCACCGGCTCGCCCTCGGCGCCTTCGGCCTTGACGACGCTGCTGGTCAGCAGGTTCATGCCGTGCTCGCCGGCCCACCGGGCGGAACGGGTGCTGCCGCCGCCGTACCACATGCGCCGGCCCAGCCCCGGCGCGTGCGGCTGCACCCGGTCGCTGAACACCTCGATGCCCTCGACCCCCTTGAAGCCGGTCGCCGGTACGCCCCGCACGAAGTCGAGCAGCCGCTCCACCCGTCCGTAGCCGAAGTCCTCGGCGTCCGCCGTGTCCGGGTACAGCGCGTCCTTGACCCGGTCGTAGTGCAGCGGCGGGCCGACGCTGATGCCCGGGTTGAGGCGGCCTCCGGACAGGATGTCGACGGTGGCCAGGTCCTCGGCGAGGCGCAGCGGGTTCTCCCAGCCGAGCGGCGTGACCGCGGTGCCCAGTTCGATGCGGCGGGTGCGCTGCGTGGCGGCCGCGAGGACGGCGACGGGTGAGGAGATGCCGTACTGCAGATGGCGGTGGCGCAGCCAGGCGCTGTCGAAGCCGAGCCGTTCCCCCAGCTCGATCAACCGGAGCGTGGACTCGTGCCCCTGGCGCGGGTCCGCCTCGTCGAACAGCCCGATCGTCAGGAAACCCAGCTTGCGCAGTGGTCGTGATGTCGGCGCCACTCGGCCCCTCCGTGGTCCGTCGAACCTTCCCTGTGCCGTCGCAAACAGGACGGCGGCCCGCGGTGTTCCCGCCGGCCCCGGCAGGCGTGGACGTGCGGGGCCCCAGTTCGGGTGCTGCAATGACGGGAGGTGCCACCTCCCGGCCGCGCCGAGGGGGACCGGTGTCCAACTGGTGGCGAGCGGCCGCATTTCGCCGGCCACGCTGCTCAGCTCGCTGGACGCGACGGAGCGGGCGACGTCCTGACCGGCCTCCGGGCCCTGGCGAACCGGCCCTCCAGGACCCCCGCCGGCGCCTCGCCGCACCTTCGTACGGACCGCATGGCAGATGAGACCGCATGGGAGATGAGTGAGCATGCCAGGACTGCTTCGTGGTGGCGCCCGCACCGCCGTGGTCGCGGGTAGCGCCACCGCGGTGTCCCACCGGGTCTCACGGCGGCAGGCGGGCCGGTGGACCGAGCAGGACGCCCACCCGCAGCCGGCCGCGCCGGCCGCACCCGCGTCGCTCGCGTCCGATCCGGGCGCCGACATGACGGGCAGGATCGAGCAACTGAAGCAGCTCGCCGACCTCAAGGCCCAGGGAGTCCTCACCGAAGAGGAGTTCGAAGCTCAGAGGCGCCGGGTCCTTGCCTGAGGCGGAGGGGCGCGGAGTCGCCCGGGAGCGTGCGCGGGAGCCCGGGGCCGCCGCCTCCTCCGGCACCGAGCCGGAGGAGGCGGACCGGCTCCGGGACCTGCTGCGCTCCCCGGCGTACCAGAAGGCCCTCGTCCTCTCGGCGCTCATCGGCGTCCCGGTCTCGTTCGCCGCCTTCTGGTTCCTGGCCGGTCTCCACGCGCTGGAGCGGCTGATGTGGACCGACGTCCCGGCGCGGCTCGGCCAGGGCATCCCTCCGTGGTGGTGGCCGCTGCCGCTGCTGGCGGTCGCGGGGCTCCTCGTCGGGCTGGTCGTCAAGCATCTGCCGGGCGCCGGAGGGCACATCCCCGCCGCCGGCCTGAACGCCAAGGGGACGAAACCCTCAGCCCTGCCCGGGGTGGTCCTCGCGGCGTTCATCGGTCTGCCGCTGGGCGCCACGCTGGGCCCGGAGGCCCCGCTGATCGCGCTGGGCAGCGGCCTCGCCGTGCTGGTCGCCCAACAGGTCCGGACGCTCAACACCGCGGACGGCAAGGCGCTCGTCGGCTCGGCCGGTGCCGCCGCGGCACTGGCGGCGATCTTCGGCAATCCGCTGGTCGCCGCCGTGATGCTGATCGAGATGGCCGGAGTGGGCGCCCCTCAGCTGTTCGTGGTCATCCTGCCGGCGCTCCTGTCCAGCGGCATCGGCGCCATCGTCTTCACCGGGTTCGGCCGCTGGACCGGCCTGTCCACGGGCAACCTGTCGCTGGACGTGGGCGCTCCGGTGCCCCGCCTCGATGCCGGGGACGTGCTCTGGGCGATCGTGCTGTCCGTCGGCATCGCCGTCGCCATGCACACGATCGTGGCGACGGGCCGGCGGGTGGCGCGGTTCGTCGCGGGGCGGCCCGTCACCGGCGCCGTGCTGTGCGCCCTCGCCGCCGGGGTCTGCGCCGCCGTCTACACCCTGACGGCCGACCGGACGCCGGCGGACGTGGCCTCGTCCGGCCAGGGAACGCTCGCCGTGCTGGCCCAGGATCCCCATGCCTGGGGCGCGGGCGCCCTGATCGCCGTACTGCTCTGCAAGGGAGTGGCGTACGCGCTGTGTCTGGGCGGTCTGCGCGGCGGTCCCATCTTCCCCGCGCTGTTCCTCGGGGCGGCCACCGGTGTGCTGCTCGCGCCGCTGCCCGGACTGGGGGTGGTGCCCGGCATGGCGGCGGGCATGGCGGCCGCGGCGGCGGCGACCCTGCGGCTGCCGGTCAGCAGCGTGGTGCTGGTGGCGCTGGTACTGCGCAGCGAGTCGGTGATGCCCGTGGTGATCCTCGCGTCCGTGGTGTCCTTCGTTACGGTCCAGCTGCTGCCGGCCGGACGCCCCCTGCCGTCGCCCGCCGACCCGAAGGGGGCGACGTGACAGCCGCGTCGGCCGTTCCCGCCGTACGGGGCCGCCGTGTGTCGCGCGCTCGGGGAGTCCGCCCGCCCGGCGTGCAGGGCGTTCGCGTGCCACCCGTGCGAGTCGGCGGTCCGGCGCGCAGTTCCGGCGGTCCGGGCCGCGCCTCCGTGTCAGGCCGTCGGTCGCCATGAGCCCGCCTCCCGCGCCGCCCCCGGCCGAGGCGCGACAGCCCCTGTCCGAGGCCGCCTTCCGCGCCCTCTACCGCGAAGTGCGCGCGCTCGCGGCCGAGGGCCTGGACGAAGCGGACCGCCGGCGCGGGGCGCTGAGCCGGATCACACCCGCGTGTGTCGTGGCCGCCGCCCAGGGCGTCCGCCACGGGCGTGCCGTCTCGCTGGCGGCCCCCGTCGAGACCCGCCCCGGCCCGGACGACGCCCGGCCGGCGACCCACCGCATGATCGCACCGGCCGCCGGTGAGCGGCCCCCTTCGGCCGGTCTCGCCTTCGCCCGCGACCGGTTCGCCATGAATGTGCACGGGGACGCGGACAGCCACCTGGACGCGCTGTGCCACGTGATGTTCGACGGCACGCTCTACGGCGGTGTTCCCGCCGGGACCGTGACGCCGCAGGGCGCCGGCGCGCTGACGGTGGACCTGGTGGCCGACGGCATCACCGGCCGCGGCGTCCTGCTGGACGTCCCGCGGCTGCGCGGGGTGCCCTGGCTGGAGCCCGGCGACCAGGTGACCGCCGACGACCTCGTGGCGTGCGAGGCGGCGCAGGGCGTCACGGTCGGCCCGGGCGACCTGCTGTTCGTGCGCGTCGGGCACCGTCTCCGGCGCCGCAGGCTCGGCGCCTGGGACGCCGCCGAGGCCCGGGCCGGTCTGCATCCCGATGCGGCGCGCTTCCTGGCCGAGCGGCGCGTGGCCGTCCTCGGCTCGGACGGCAACAACGACACGGCCCCCAGCGCGGTGGCCGCCATCGGGTTCCCGATGCACGTCCTCGCGGTGCACGCCATGGGGATGCCGCTCCTCGACTACCTGGACCTCGACGAACTGGCGACGCAGTGCGAACGGCTGTCCCGGTGGCACTTCCTGGGCGTGGTGGCTCCGCTGCGGCTGCCGGCGGCAACGGGGTCCCCGGTGAATCCGATCGCCGTCCTTTGAGCGGTCCGCACCCGCCCGCCGCCTCGAAATGCCGCCCGGCCGCAGGGCGCGTACGTTCGAAAAGGGGCCAGAGCCGCAGCGCCCCGGCGGTCGCCGGAGGGCGCGACAGCGAGGAAAGGGGGCCGCCATGGGCGACTTCCCCCACTACGACGTCATCGTCATCGGCAGCGGTGCCGGCGGCGGCACGCTCGCCCACCGGATCGCGCCCTCGGGAAAACGCGTCCTGATCCTCGAACGCGGCGACTACCTGCCGCGCGAACGCGACAACTGGGACTCGACCGCGGTGTTCGTCAAGGGGAAGTACCGCGCCCCGGAGTTCTGGCTCGACCGGCACGGCGACGAGTTCCCGCCCGAGGTCAACTACTACGTCGGCGGGAACACCAAGTTCTACGGCGCGGCCCTGTTCCGGTTGCGGCCCGAGGACTTCGCGGAACTGCGCCACCACGACGGCGTCTCTCCCGCGTGGCCGATCCGCTACGAGGACCTGGAGCCGTACTACACGCAGGCCGAGCACCTCTACCGCGTGCACGGCCGGCACGGCGAGGACCCCTGGGAAGGACAGTGCGGCGCCCAGTACGCCCATCCGCCCGTCGAACACGAGCCGCGTATCCAGCAGTTGAGCGACGACCTGGAGAAGCAGGGACTGCACCCCTTCCACCTGCCGATCGGCGTGGACCTGACCCAGGGCGAGGACGGCCGGGCCACGCACGCCAGCGCCTGCATCCGCTGCAACCGGGTCGACGGCTTCCCCTGCCTGGTGCGGGCCAAGTCGGACGCCCAGGTGATCTGCGTGGAGCCGGCCCTGCTGCACCCCGACGTGGAGATGCTCACCCACGCCCGGGTGACGCGGCTGGAGACCGACCCGAAGGGACGCAACGTCACCGCGGTGGTCGTACGGTTCGAGGGCGAGGAGGAGGCCCGCTTCTCGGCGGACGTCGTGGTCGTCGCCTGCGGCGCCGTCAACTCCGCGGCGCTGCTGCTCGCTTCGGCCAACGAGGCGCACCCGAACGGTCTGGCGAACAGCTCGGACGTGGTCGGCCGGCACTACATGCGGCACAACAACCTCGCCCTGATGGCCGTGTCGAAGGAGCCGAACGACACCCAGTTCCAGAAGACCCTCGCCCTGCACGACTGGTATCTGGGCGCGGACGACTGGGAGTACCCGCTCGGCGGCATCCAGATGCTCGGCAAGTCGGACGCCGAGCAGATCCACGGCGAGGCGCCGCGCTGGGCCGGCGCGGTGGCACCGGACATGCCCTTCGAGGTCCTGGCCCACCACGCCGTCGACTTCTGGCTGTGCGGCGAGGACCTGCCGCTGCCCGGGAACCGGGTCACGCTGGAGGGCGACGGCCGCATCCGGCTCACGCTCGACGAGGACAACAACGTCGCCGGACTGGGGCGCCTGCGCCACAAACTCCAGCACATGCTCGGCCGTCTCGGCATGCACGAGCACCATCTGCTGTCGCACAGCATCTACCTGCACAAGGGCATGCCCATCGGCGCCACCGCCCACCAGGCGGGCACGGTGCGCTTCGGCACCGACCCGGCGAGTTCCGCGCTGGACGTCGACTGCAAGGCGCACGACCTGGACAACCTGTACGTCGTCGACACGAGCTTCTTCCCGAGCATCGGGGCGGTCAACCCGTCCCTCACGGCCATCGCGAACGCCCTGCGGGTGGGCGACCACCTCGTGGAGCGGCTGAGCTGAGCGGCCCCGCCCGCGGGGCGGCCTGCCGGGGTGAAGATCCTGCGCCGGTCGGCGCAACGGGCACGCGCCCGGCGCTGCGCCGCCCGGGCCCGGTGGTTGTGTGCGGCTGAACGTCCGGGCCCGGCCCGGCCGGTCCGGGTTACCAGTCGAGGAGACGGTCATCGTGAGTTCCCCCGAGGGCGCACCCCAGGGCGTGATCCCCGCACAACTGCTCAAGGGCCAGAAGGCCCTGGTCACGGGCGCCAACTCCGGCATCGGCAAGGCCACCGCCGTGGCCCTCGGCCGGGCCGGCGCCGACGTGGTGGTGAACTACGTGGCAGGCCCCGAGGAGGCCGACAAGGTGGTCGAGGAGATCGCCTCCTTCGGCGTGCGGGCGGCCGCCTACCAGGCGGACGTCTCCGACGAGGGCCAGGTGGTCGCCATGACGGACCGGATGGTCGAGGAGTTCGGCACCATCGACATCCTGGTCGCCAACGCCGGCATGCAGCGCGACGCCGCCTTCACGGAGATGACGCTCGCCCAGTGGCAGAAGGTCATCGACGTCAACCTCACCGGGCAGTTCCTGTGCGCGCGTGAGGCGGCCAAGGAGTTCATGCGGCGCGGGGTCGTCCCCGAGGTCTCGCGCGCCGCCGGCAAGATCATCTGCATGAGCTCCGTGCACCAGATCATCCCGTGGGCGGGGCACGTCAACTACGCCGCGTCCAAGGGCGGCGTCCAGATGATGATGGAGACGCTGGCCCAGGAGCTCGCGCCGAAGAAGATCCGGGTCAACGCGATCGCCCCGGGAGCCATCAAGACCCCCATCAACCGCAGCGCCTGGGAGACCCCCGACGCGCAGACGGACCTGTTGAAGCTGATCCCCTACGAGCGCATCGGCGAGCCCGACGACATCGCCCACGTCGCCGTCGGACTCGCCTCCGACCTGATGGACTACGTGGTGGGCACCACCCTCTACGTGGACGGCGGCATGACTCTCTTCCCGGGGTTCGCCACCGGCGGCTGACGCACCTCACCCGCCTCGGCTCCCTCGGCCGGTCCTATGAAGAGAGTCCTATGCACGACACGGTCCAGTTGCTCGCGGACGCGCCCGCGCAACTGCTCCCGGCCAGATCGCTGATGGCCTTCACCCTCGCCTCCCACATCATCCTGGTGCCCCTGGGCGTGGCGCTGCCGCTGATCACGCTCATCATGCACGGCTACGGACTGCGCCGCGGTGACGCGACCGCCCTGCTGCTGGCGCGGCGCTGGTCGGCGGTGATGGCCGTCCAGTTCGCGATCGGCGTCGTCACCGGCACGGTGCTGTCCTTCGAGTTCGGACTGTTGTGGCCGGGCCTGATGGGCAGGTGGGGCGACGTCTTCGGCATCGGGTTCGGGGTCGAGGCATGGGCCTTCTTCCTGGAGGCCGTCCTCATCGCCATCTACCTCTACGGCTGGCGGCGGCTGCCCGCGCGCACCCACTTCCTGCTCGGACTGCCGCTGCCCGCCGCGGCCCTGCTCGGCGCGTTCGGGATCCTGGCCGCCAACTCCTGGATGAACACCCCGCGCGGCTTCACCCTGGACGCCGCGGGCAACCCGACGGACGTGAGGATCTGGAAGGCGATCTTCACGCCGATGTTCGGCCCTCAGTACTGGCACTTCGTCGTGGCCATGCTGCTGACCGCCGGCTATGTCGTGGCCGGGGTCTACGCCACGGGCTGGCTGCGCGGACGCCGGGACCGCTACCACCGGCTCGGGTTCACGATCCCCTTCACGGTCGCCGCCGTGCTGACGCCGGTGCAGTTCGTGCTGGGCGACTCCATCGCGCGCCAGGTCTTCCAGAAGCAGCCGGTGAAGTTCGCCGCCATGGAGATCGTCTGGAAGACCGACACCCGCGTCCCCGAGTACCTTTTCGGCAGGCTGCACCCGGACGGGACCGTCACCGGCGGCATCAAGATCCCGCAACTCGACTCCATCCTGGCCGGGTTCAGCCCGGACACCAAGGTGACCGGACTGACCTCCGTCCCCGCCGACCAGCGGCCGAACCCGACCCAGGCCACGATCGCCCACTGGGCCTTCGACATCATGGTCGGCATCGGCTCCGCCCTGCTGCTGCTCGCCCTCTGGTACGGCCTGGTGTGGCTGCGCCGCCGGCGGCTGCCCGCCTCGCCGTGGTTCTACCGCGCCGCCGCGGTGGCCGGGGTCGCCTGCGTCGTCGCCGTCGAATGCGGCTGGATCACCACGGAGGTGGGCCGCCAGCCCTGGATCGTCTACGAGAACATGCGGGTCGCCGAGGCGGTGACCGCGACCCGGTCCACCGGTCTGTGGATCATGTTCGGCCTCGTCGTCGTGGTGTACGTCTTCATCTTCGCTTCGTTCCTCGCCGTGCTGCTGAAGATGCGCACCTGCTGGCGGCTCGCGGGCGAGGCGGGTGAGCCGGGAGCGACGGCCCGGACACCGGAGACGGACACCCCGTACGGCCCGCGTTCCAGGGTCCCGGCCGGCAGCGCCGCCGGGCCCGGGGGCGAGGGAACCGCCTCGTCACCGGGAGACCAGCCATGATCGCCGGAGTCATCGCCGTCGTCCTGCTGCTCGCGATCGCCGCCTACGCCTGCGCCGGCGGCACCGACTACGGCGCGGGGTTCTGGGACCTGACCGCCGGCGGCGCCGAGCGCGGCAAGCGCCCCCGCTGGCTGATCGACCACGCGATGGCCCCCGTGTGGGAGGTCAACAACGTCTGGCTGATCTTCGTGCTGGTCATCATGTGGACGGGCTTTCCCGTCCTCTTCCAGCAGGTGTTCACCGCGATGTGGCTGCCGCTGGCCCTGGCCGCCGTAGGCACCGTGCTGCGCGGCGCGGGTTTCGCCCTGCGCAAGCCCGCACGGCGGCTGGCAGGCCGTCGTCTGTACGGGGCGATCTTCGCCGTCGCCTCCCTTCTGACGCCGTTCTTCCTCGGCGCCGCGGCCGGGGGAGTGGCCTCGGGGCGGGTGACGGCCGGGACGACGGCGTCGGCGGACGCCTGGTCCAACCCCACCTCCGTACTCTTCGGGCTGCTCGCCGTCGCGACCACGGCCCTGCTCGGAGCGGTCTTCCTGGCCGCGGACGCCCGGCGGTTCGACGCGCCGGACCTGGACGGCTACTTCCGCCGCCGCGCCCTGGGCGCCCTGGCCGTCGTCGCCGTGCTCGCCGTGATCACCCTGGCGGTCACGCATCAGGACGCCCCCTACGTCTGGCGCGGGCTCACGCACGGCGTGGGGCTCTTCTTCGTCGTCGTGGCGGCGCTGGCCACGCTCCTGACCGCCTGGCTGCTGATCCGTCCCTCCGGGGCCTGGTCACGGATCGCGGCGGTCGGCGTGGTCGCGTCGGCCGTCATCGCCTGGGGGATGGCGCAGCGCCCGTACCTCGTCCCGACCTCCCTGACCGTCGCCGACGGCGCGGGCGCGCACACCTCGCTGCGCTGGCTGGGCCTCGTCACCCTCGTCGCGGTGGTGCTCGTCCTGCCCGCGGTCGCCCTGCTGTACTGGCTGGACACCCGTGGGGAGCTGGAGGGCCTCACCGACGCCGACCTGCGGCGCGGTGGTGCCGTTGACGAGGGCTGACCTCGCGCCGGCACCGGGCGGCCCGCGGGAGGTGGCGGCACGGTGACGGAGGACGAGATCCTGCTGGGCCTCGGTCTGACCGTGGCCCTCGCGGTCGGCTCCCAGATCCTCGCGAGCCGGCTGCGGATCCCCGCCCTGATCGTGCTGCTGCCGGCCGGATTCGCCGCCGGGGCACTCACCGACGTCGTCCACCCCGACCGGCTCGTCGGGGACGACTTCTCCGCCCTCGTGTCGCTGTCGGTGGCGCTCATCCTCTACGACGCCGGGCTGGCGCTGGACCTGCGCCGCCTCAGGGGCGCGACACGCGCCGTCGTCCTGCGGCTGCTGCTGTGCGGCACGTTGCTCACGTGGGTGGCCGTCCTCGGGCTCGGGCCGGTCCTGTTCGGCCTGCCGGTGGCGGCGGCCAGCATGATCGGCGTGATCCTCGTGGTGTCCGGGCCCACCGTGGTCGGCCCGCTGCTGGAGCACGTCCGCCCCTCGGACAAGGTCCGGCGCGTGCTGCTGTGGGAGGGGTCCCTCATCGACCCCGTCGGCGGCATCCTCGGCGCCGTGGTCTTCCACTCCCTGCTCGCCGGCGGGCTGCGGCCCGGACACTTCCACGTGGGCGCCTTCCTCGGCGGCATCGCCATCGGGCTCGTGGGGGGAGCGGTGGGCGCCGCGCTGCTCTGGCTCACCCTCCGGCTGCTCCGCCTCGGTGAGACGCTCGGCACGCTCGCCCAACTGGCCACCGTGGTCGTCGTGTCCGCGGCCTGCGACATGGCGTACGACGACACCGGCCTCATCGCCGCGATCGTGACGGGCCTGATCGCCGCGAACCTGCCCGGCTTCGACATGCCCGCCCGCAGGCCGTTCTTCGAGACGCTGGTACAGCTGATCATCGGCCTGCTGTTCGTCTCCATCTCGGCCACGGTGACGCCGCGTTCCCTCACTCCCGTGCTGCTGCCCGCCCTCGTCCTCGTCGCGGTACTCGTCCTGGTCGTGCGGCCCCTGGTCGCCCTGCTGTCCACCGCGAGAACGGACCTCACCACCGGGGAACGTGCCTTCGTCGGGTGGATGGCACCGCGCGGCATCGTCGCCGCCTCCACCGCGACGACCTTCTCCGCCTCGCTGACCGCGGCCGGACTGCGCGGGGCCGAGCAGATCCTCCCCATCACGTTTCTGGTGATCGTCGGCACGGTGGTGCTCTACGCGCTCACCGCCGCCCCGATGGCCGCCCGGATGGGCGTCGTACGGCCCCCGCGTGCCCGGCCGCTGCTGGTGGGCGGCGCTCCCTGGGCCGTCGATCTGGCCCGGTCGCTGCGCGCGGCCGGGGTCGACGTGCTGATGTGGGCGGGGTCCGCCGAGGAGCGGGGCCGGATCAGGGAGGCGGGGATCGAGCTGGCCGCCGGGGAGTTCATGGCCGTGGCCGCCGAACCGGAGGCCCGTCTGGAAGGGGTGACGTCGGTGTACCTCCTCACGGACGACGACGACTTCAACGCGCTCGCCTCGGCCGTCCTGCGCGACGGTGTCGACGGACCGGTCCACCGGGTCGGCCCGCCCCCCGACAGCGAGGGGGTTCTCGCCCCGTACACGGCCGGGGACACCGTCTTCGGAGCGCGGCTCCCACGCCACGTCCTGAGCACGCGTCACCAGCAGGGCGCCGCCTTCCGTGTGCGGTCCGCGGCGGAGCCGCCCCCGCCGGGTGACGAGCCCCTCTTCCTCGTCACCCGGGACGGCCGGCTGGAGCCCGTGACCGACGCCCTGCCGGCCGGCGCGGGGGAGGGCGACTCGGTGGTGTCCCTGGGGCCCACGCCCGCCCGGGCCGTCTGACCGCCGGCTACCTCCGGCACAAAATCCCGTTCAGGGTGATCGCCGCGTCGATCAGGGCGAGGTGGGTGAACGCCTGCGGGAAGTTGCCCAGCTGACGGCCCGTCGGGTCGATCTCCTCCGAGTAGAGGCCCAGGTGGTTGGCGTATCCGAGCATCTTCTCGAACACCAGGCGAGCCTGCTCGGTCCGCCCCGCGCGGGCCAGCGCGTCGACGTACATGAAGGTGCACAGCGAGAAGGTCCCCTCCGAGCCGCGCAGGCCGTCGGGCGAGGCCTCGGGGTTGTAGCGGTAGACCAGGCTGTCGCTCACCAGTTCGTTCTCCATGGCGTCGAGGGTCGACGTCCACAGCGGGTCCTCCGGGGTGATGAACCCGACCGTCGCCATGCGCAGCAGCGAGGAGTCGAGCACCTCGCTGCCGTAGTGCTGGACGAAGGCCTGACGCTCCTCGCTCCACCCCTTGGCCATGACCTGCCCGTAGATCTCGTCCCGGGTGCTGCTCCAGCGTGCGGCCGAGGAGGGACGGCCGGTCGCCTCCGCCAGCCGCAGGGCGCGGTCGAAGGCCACCCACGACATCACCCGGCCGTAGGTGAAGTCCTGCCGGCCGCCGCGGGTCTCCCACAGGCCCTCCTCGCCCCGGTCCCAGTTGTCGGCCAGCCAGTCGAGCTTGGTCAGCAGCTCGTTCCAGCCGCGGTGCCCGACCTGGAGCCCGTGCCGGTGCGCGAAGTAGATGCTGTCCAGCGCCTCGCCGTAGATGTCCAGCTGGAGCTGGGTGGCGGCGCCGTTGCCGATCCGCACCGGCGCGGAACCCGCGTACCCCTCCCAGTGGTCGAGGGTCTCCTCGTCCAGGTCGGAGGAGCCGTCCACCTTGTACATGATGTTCATCGGACCGGTGTCGCTGCCCCGCTCGGCCCGTTCCGTGACCCGGTTGCCGATCCACTGGATGAACGCCCGTGCCTCCTCGGTGAAGCCGAGCCCCAGCAGGGCGTACACCGAGAACGAGGCGTCGCGGATCCAGGTGAACCGGTAGTCCCAGTTGCGCTCGCCCCCCAGTTGCTCGGGGAGCGCCGCCGTGGGGGCGGCCACCAGCGCGCCGCTGGGGGCGTACGTCATCAGCTTGAGCGTGATCGCGGAACGCTCCACCGCCTCCCGCCAGCGCCCCGAGTACTGCGACTGCCGCAGCCAGGAGCGCCAGTAGTGGACGGTGTCGTCGTGCAGTCGCTGGTACTCGGCGAGGGTGATCTGGCGGGGCGGCCCGGCGGCGGCCGACTCCAGGACCAGCCCGCGCTGTTGGCCGGCCTGCAGGGTCAGGGTGAAGTGCAGGTCGTTCTCCCGGTCCACGAGGACGTCCAGCAGCCGATCGTCCTCCGGCTCGCGGACCGGGTGCACGGTGAGCCGCGAGCCGTCCTCCGCGGCGAACACCGCTCCCTGCTCGGTCAGGTGCAGCCGGTGGGGCGTGCGCCCGTAGTCGAAGCGCGGGGCGATGCCGACCTCGAACGTCATGGAGCCGCGCACACAGCGGACCATGCGTACCAGGCGGTGGCTGTCCGTGGCCGTCGTGCCCGTCACGGGCATGAAGTCGATGACCTCGCCGGCGCCGGCCTCGGTCATGAACCGGGTGATGAGGATCGCGGTGTCGGGGAAGTACAACTGCCGCGTCGCGTAAGTCGTGTGCCGGGGCCGTACGGTGCACTCGCCGCCCTTGTCCTTGTCCAGGAGGGCGCCGAAGACGCTGGGCGAGTCGAAGCGCGGGACGCAGAACCAGTCGACGGTGCCGTGCGTCGTCACGAGCGCCGCGGTCTGGAGGTCGCCGATCAGCCCGTGGTCCTCGATCAGTGGGTAGTCGTCCATCGGGGCGGCCCCTTCCGGTGTGCGATTCACCCGAACGCGCCCCCCGGATCAGGTTAAGCCGCAGGCCCTGGTTCGGCCTGTCGGACCGGGGCGCTACCGCGGTGGGCGCTCCGCCGCCGCCCGTCGCGTCGCGCGGTGCCACAGCCGGCGTTGCACGCGCAGGGTGAGGATGCCGACCGCCACGAGGACGAGCACGTTGAGCAGCAGCTGGATCAGCGAGCCCGCCGCCTGGCGCCAGGCCGTGAAGGCGAGCGACACGGCGATGTCCGAGGCGGCGGGGATCGTCGTCACCGAGATGAAGACACCGAGCAGCGCGCTGCCGCGGGCCTCGGTGAGGGAGACGATCCCCACGACGCCGGCCAGGAACGCCACGGCGACGGAGAAGAAGTTCGGCGTGCCGATGAGGTGGGAGACCGGCCGCAGTCCCAGCTCGAACGCCTCGGACTGCAGTCCGGCGCCCCGGGACAGCGCGGCGAATCCCAGCGTGACCGCGATGGCGAGCAGGAAGCCGACCGTTAGCGCGCGCGTGCCCTCCCGGATCCTGCGGCGGTCACGGCGGTCGAGACCGAGGGCGACGCCGGTGATCGCGTTGTACTCGGGGCCGACCACCATGGCCGCCACGATGAGGATCTGCGAGTTCGTCATGATGCCGACCGCTCCGATGAGGCCGGCGATGACCAGGAACAGGTAGAAGGACGGCGCGTACGTCGCCTCGGCCCGGATGCGCGCCTCGACGGCGGCCCACAACGGGGTGCGGACCAGTACCCGGGGCTGCGCGGCCTCGATGGCTTCCGCCTCCCGCGAGAACATGAGGTCGACGCCGTCGACGGCGATCGACCCGGCACGGTCGACACCCAGTGCGCGCAGGTCGCCCAGCACCTCGTTCGCGGCCCCCTGCACCACGTCGCACTCCAGGGCGTCGCGGTCCGGCGGACGGCCCGCGGCCACGACCACGAGGTTGAGCACCTGGCGGTGCGCGTCGAGCAGGTCGACGACCGGCCGGGTGAGCGTGCTCGGCATGACCACGCGGAAGTGGACCAGGTCCATCCGAACGCCTCCCGGGGGTCAGGGTGTGCCGCGGACGGCGGGCCCCTGGGGGTCAGGGCCGTCGGTACGGCGGGCCGCCCTCGGACCCGTCGCCCGGGGCGACGCCCGCAGGGCCGCCGCCAGGACGTGTCCCGGGCTGCCGGAGGCGTCCACGGTCGCGCCCGGCTCGTCCGCCTGGAGCGGGTCCAGCAGGGCGAACTGGGAGTCGAGCAGCCGCGGGGGCATGAAGTGGCCCGTGCGGTGCGCGATACGCTCCGCGGCCACCGCGCGGTCCAGGGCCAGGTACAGGAACCACACGTCCGCGCCGGTACGCCGAAACCCGTCCCGGTACTCCCGCCTGAGCGCCGAACAGGTGACGACGCCCCCGCGTCCACTGGCCCCGGCCGACCGGACCCACTCGGTGAGCGCCGCCGGCCAGGGCCGGCGGTCGGCGTCGTCGAGGGCGTGTCCGGACGCCATCTTGGCCCGGCTCGCCGCGGAGTGGAGGTCGTCGCCCTCAAGGAACGGCACGTCGAGCCGCTGCGCGAGACGCGTGCCCACGGTCGACTTCCCGGAGGCCGACACCCCCATGACGATCACCACCCGCGCTCCCTGGACCATGCCGGCCGACCAGCCTTCCGAGACGACACCGGAACGTCCTTCGGTCTCCGTCCACTGTCGCCCGGGACGCCCGCCCGCGCAGCGCGCGCCGCGCGTCCGCGTCCCCGCAACGGCCGTCCCCACCGGGCGCATCCGGCGGTGGCGGCGGATAGTGGTGCCGGGACGACGTTCCAGCCGGCTCCTCGCCACGCACAGGAGGTTCGATGGCCGCCAGACGGTCGCTGACCGCGCTCACCGGGGTCGTGGCGCTCGGCCTCGTGGTGACAGCCTGCGAGGATCACGCGCTCGGCACGATCGAGGTGCGCACCGAGCGCGAGACGGTCGAGATCCTCTCGGACCCCCCGGTCGAAGGGTGCAACCGCTTCCGTGAAGGGGTGGTGCACGTCAACAATCAAACGCTCAACGACATCATCCTGTACACCACACCCGACTGCACCGAGCCGCGTGGCGGGCAGAGCGTCTACCTGCCCACCGAGACGTCGGACGAGGCGGTCCGCGCCACGGGCCTGTGGCGCAGCTTCACCGTCGTGCACTGAGGGCCGCGTCGCACGGCGAAGGCCGGGACCCGAGGGCCCCGGCCCGGCACCGCGAGGTCGCGTCAGCTGAACGGATCCAGCGTCAGCTGCGCCTGCTGCGGGTTGCCGTCGTGCACCAGGGACTCGTGGTGGCCGACGTCGTCGAAGGCGAAGGCGTACGCCTTTCCGTCGGCCATCCGCTCATGGATGGCCCGGGCGTAGTGATTGGTCACCGCGTCCTTGTAGAAGTTCGCCGACGAGGTGTCCGGCTGGTTCGGATTGGTCAGCAGCGTCGAGCGGTTGAAGCCCGCGCACAGGGTGCGCGAGATGGGGCCGCGCACCTGGTCGTTGGGGGCGTCGAGCAGTCGGTGACAGCCGAAGACGCTGCTCGCGTCGGGCTTTTGGAAACTGGTGACGACCGCGCCGGAACCGTTGGTGAAGTTCATGACGCCGCCGGAGACCCGGCCGAAGTACTTCGTGTTCGGCTGGTCGGTGAACGGGGTGACGGTGAGCGTCGTCGTGGCGTACCGCTGCCATACCCGGTCGATGTAGTCGTTCATGACCGACGCCGGCAGGGCCCCGGTCTCCACCCCGTACAGCGGTGACAGCGCCCGCAGGACCGTGCCGTCGGGACGGGTCTGGATCAGTCCGCCCCAGCCGCCTCCCTGGGCCCGCAGGGCGTTGAACACCCCGGTGTAGCCACCGGACTTGAGCTTGCCGGTGCTCGCCACGCTGCCGTCGGCGCGCTGCACCCCGACCGAGTACGGCGCCGAGAACATGTCGACCTGTGTGCTGTTGAGCCACAGACCGGCGTCGTTGAGGGTGTACTCCGACCAGTTGAAGAGGATGTTGCGGTTCGGGTCGCTGGGGTTTTGCACCGCGGGCTGGACGAGGCCGCCGGTGGTGAGCCGGAAGTCGAGTTTCTGGCCGTAGGAGAAGTAGATCCGGCCGGAGAGCTTGGGGATCCGGATCGTCTTGGACTGCCCGGCGGCCGGGCCGGGGATCGACGCGTCCGGTGCCGGGGTCGGCGGGTTGCCGCCGGCCGGCCAGGCGTGGAAGGTGCCGTTCGCGTCGGCCCAGCCCTGCTGACCTGTCGTCAGCGAGGTGCCGAGGGTGTAGATGTGGACCGGGTCGCCCCGGCCGGAGCTGTTGGTGATCTTCAGGGGGATCGTGGCGGGCACCGCGGCGTCCGCGGGCGGTGCGGCGCCGAACGTGATCAGGGCGCCGAGCAGGGTGGACGCCGCGGCTGCCGTGAGGAGCCGGTGTGTGAGGCGTGCGAGCACTCTCCACCTCCGTGCGGGTGTGGGGGGAGTTGGTCCGTACCTGTTTTTGAGAGCGCTCTCAGATTTGCGCCAGGGCGCGAGCATGTCAATGACTTCGGCAACAGAAAGGCGGCGCCCGTGTGTTGCGGGCGCCGCCGGGGAGGGGCGGTACGGGGTCGGCTGTCAGAAGGTGCGGTCGAGAAGGTCCAGCAGTGCGGCCCAGTGCCGCTGGTCGGCCTGAGCCTGGTACGAGCCCGTGTCGGCCTGCGTGAAACCGTGCGGCGCGTCCGGGTAGACCTCGCAGCGGTGCCGTACGCCCGCCGCCGTCAGCGCCTCCTCCAGGCGCCTGACCTGCTCCGGAGGCAGCGACGGGTCGTGGTCGGCGTGGCCGAAGTACAGCTCCGCGGTGATCCGGTCGGCCAGCAGGTGGGGGCTGTCCGGGTCGTCGGTCGCCAGCTGGCCGCCGTGGAAGCCGGCCGCCGCCGCGACCCGCTCCGGATGGCTGCCGGCGGTCAGCAGCGACAGCCGCGCGCCGAAGCAGTAGCCGGTCACCGCGACCGGACCGTCCGCCGACTCGGGGAGCTCCGCCAGCCGGCGCAGGTACGCCCCGGCGTCACGCATCGCGACCTCGGGCGTCAGGGCCTGCAGCATCGGCAGGATGTGCTGGAACAACCCGCCGCGCGACGCGTCGTCGATGAAGTCGGGCAACGCGACGACGGGGGCGCGCCCGTGGCGGTGGAAGAGGTTCGGCACCAGGACCGTGTAGCCGGCCCCGGCCAGCCGGTCGGCCATCGACCTCAGCTGCGGCCGCAGGCCGAAGGCGTCCATGTAGAACAGGACCGCCGGGTACCGGCCGCCGTCAGCGGGACGGGTCAGATAGGCGTCGGCGATGCCGTCCTCGGTGGGGATGTCGATGTCCGTTCCCTGTACGGCTGTCATGGCGGTGCTGCCTCTCTGCGCGGTCCGGCGACGAGGGGCCCGCCGGCTCGGCGGGCCCGACGGCGGTCATGGTGGCACGCGCAGGTAAGAGCCCCGTCGGCCGACCCGCCGGGCTCCGCCGTTCGCCCGGGCTACTCGAACCGGGTGGTGTCACCCGCCCCGCGCCGCACGATCTCGGCCTCGCCCTCCGAGAAGTCGATCACCGTCGTCGGCTCGGTCCCGCAGTCCCCGGAGTCGACGACCCCGTCGAGGACGTGGTCGAGCCGGTCCTTGATCTCCCAGCCCTGCGTCATCGGCTCCTCCTCGTCCGGCAGGAGCAGCGTGCTGGAGAGCAGGGGCTCGCCCAGCTCGGCGAGCAGCGCCTGGGTGACGACGTGGTCGGGGATGCGCACGCCCACCGTTTTCTTCTTGGGGTGCTGCAGCATGCGCGGCACCTCCTTCGTCGCGGGCAGGATGAACGTGTAACTGCCCGGCGTGGAGGCCTTGACCGCCCGGAACACGTCCTTGTCGACCCGCACGAACTGGCCGAGCTGCGCGAAGTCCTGGCACATCAGGGTGAAGTGGTGCCGGTCGTCGAGCCGCCGGATGGACCGGATCCGGTCCGTGCCGTCCTTGCTGCCCAGCCGGCAGCCGAGCGCGTAGCAGGAGTCGGTGGGGTATGCGATGAGCGCCCCCGACCGGACACTGTCGGCGATCTGGGTGATGGTGCGCGGCTGGGGGTTGTCGGGGTGCACGTCGTAGTACTTCGCCATCTGCCGAGCTTATGCCGCGCGGCCGCGCGCGGACGAACGGGCCGGGCGGTGAGGCGGTCATCCGGTGCCGTCGGGGCCGGTGCCGTCGGGGAGCGGTGTCGCGCCTGGGCACCGGCTCCGTCCTCGGCACGGCGAGCGATGCCCGTTCCCCGCCCGTTTCCCCGCCAGTCCGCCCCGCCGTCACGCGAAGGTCGCGGCGCCGTCCCGTTCACCTTGAGGTAAGGTCCCCGACCTATGTGCCCGTTGCGGGCGCGAAGCGAGGTGAAGGGGCAGGGAGAGGACGTGGCCGGGCGAGAGGGCGAGGGCCGTCGCGCGGAGTCGGCGGAGGGCGCGGACGTGACGTGGGCGCAGGAGCTGCTCGACCATCTCCGGCCGTCCGGGCGCGACGTGGCCAAGGTGGTCGCCTGGCTCTCCGGCGCCGCGCGGGCGGACGTGGCGCTCCAGGACGACGCCGGCACCCTCCTCGCCGGCACCCGCATCCCCCTCGACGAGGGCCTGGCCGCCGACATCACCACCGGCCGGATCGCCTCCGCCGCGCTCCAGGACCACGCACGTCACCTCCGGCTGGTCAGGGTCGACCTCCCGTCCCCCGCCGGGGCGGGCGTCCTGGCCGTCGCCCGGTCCGCCCCCTTCGACCGGCGCACCGCGGACATCGTCACCCACACCGCCGGGGTCCTCGAACTCCTGCTGCGGGCCCGGGAGACCGCGGCCGCCGGACACCGCCTGCGGCGTGCCACCTCGGACCTGCGGCTGGCGATCCTGCAACTGCTGATGGTCGAGGACACCGTCTCCGCGCGCCGGGTCGCCGCCGGGCTCTGGCCCGGGCTCCTCGACACCGACACGGCCTGCGTCTACGTCGCCGAGAGCCGCACCGAGGACCGTGACCGGCTCGCCGAGGAGTGCGTCAGCGCCACCGCGGAGCAGGCCCTCGTCGTGCGGTGCCCGGCCATCGACGCGCACGTGATCGTCGTGACGCCGGGCGACGCGGCCGGCGCCGAGCTGCGGGAGCTGGTCACCGACCGCCCCGGCACCTTTCTCGGCGGCAGCGCCCGGCAGAGCCTCGCCCGGACCGCCACCGCGTACGGACAGGCCGTCAGCGCCCTCGCCGTCGCCCACTTCCGCCCGGACCGGGCGGCGGTGTACGCCGAGCGCACGCACCCCGAGCGGCTCATGGACCCGGCGGCGCTGCGCGACTGGGCGGCGCGAGTGCTGCGTCCGCTCGACGCGCTGCCGCACCACACCCGCGCCGAACTCCTCGCCACCACCCGGCTGGGGCTGGAGTTCACGGCCGTCAACGCGGCCGCGGTGCTCGGCGTCAGCCGCAACACCGTGCGCGCCCGGATGGAGCGCGCCGAGGGACTGCTGGGCACCGATCTGTCGGACCTCACCGTCCGGGCCACCGTCCACCTGGCCCTCAACACCCAGGCCTGCCAGGCCCAGCTGCCGGACGGCGACGGCGGCGCGGACACCCGCCTTGCCGATCTGCTGGCGGGCCGCGCCCTGCGCACCTGGGCCGGCGAGCTGCTGTGCCGGTTGGACTCCGACACCCGCAACCCGCGTCGTACGCTGCGCACCTGGATCGCGGCAGGCGGCAACGCCGAACGCGCCGCGCATCTTCTCGGCGTCCACGCGCAGACCGTGCGCGAGCACGTGCGCAGCGCCGAGCCCGTCCTCGAACGGCAACTTCTGGCCGGAGGCAGCGATCTCTACGAGGTGGTGCTGGCCCATCTGGCGCTCGGTGACCTGGACCAGCCCGTCCTGCACGGGGCGAATTCGGGCCATCCGGACGCACCTGTGCACGGTTGAGTCCTCGCCGTCCCGGAACGGGCATGGACGCGATTCACAAGGGGCCGACCGTGCACGTAGGTTCGAGGCGGGCCGCAGGGGCACGACCGGAACGGGGGACCGGTCGGGCCCCGGGCGGTGCCCCGCCTCGGCTCCGCAGCCGTACCGGCACTCCCGCCGGCCGAACGCCAGGAACGAAGGCACCCGCCCGCAAGCGCGCGAACCTCAGGTGCCGCACATCGGCGCCAGCACCGCGAGGCTGCTGTTCGCCTGACGCAGGGCCAGTTCCAGTGTCGTCGGCGAGTGCAGCGCGCCCGTGCCGTCGGGCGGGATCAGCCACTCCAGGCACCGGGTGGACCGGTAGGGCGGCGGGGCCGCCAGCCACGCGCCGCGGCCGGCGGTGCGCAGTCCGGCGCCGATCCATTTGCTGTCCGGGTCCGGGGGCAGGAAGAAGCCGACCCGGTGGGCGGCGATGTCCACCAGTGTCGGGCCCGGCATCGGCAGCGTCGGCCGCCACAGCAGATCGAGCGTGAGCAGGCCCAGCTGGTCGGGAACGCTCAGCACGTCCCAGAAGCGCCCGGCCTCCAGCAGGGCGACGCCCTCGCCCCGGTCCCAGTCCCGCTTGCACGCCCTGGGATCGGGTGCGGCGGCGGCGAGCCACTCCACCGCGCGCGTCCAGCCGAGCTCGCTCATGTTCCGCTCCGGGTGCTGTCCGTCCGGTCCCGACGGGGCCGATCTGGCATATGCATGCTGGTAGATATTTCTATCCGGCGGAAGGGGTGGCGCGGGCTGGCGTTTACGGCGATTCCGTTCGACGTCCGGCCGTGTGTCCGCATCACGCAGGCCCGGCCACCCGCGCGTCGCGCGCCGTACGGCCGGGCCCTCGGGTGTGCGGGGTGCCGTCAGTCGATGTGGAAGCTGTCCCCGTACACCTTCCAGTCCAGCGGCGGGTTCAGGTCCAGGTTGCCGTTGCGCAGGAACACGCGCTGCGCGGTGTCGACCCGGCTGGTGTCGCTGTGGGCCTCCTCCTGCCGCATCGCCCACACCCGCGCGTCCAGGAAGGCGTCGAGGTACCGCACTTCGTCGCCGCCCTGCGCCGGCGGCAGCGCGCTGCGCAGGGCGCGCCCGCGGATGCTGCGGAAGCTGAGCGGGTCGGTGCCGTCTCCGTGCATCACGAGGGCGTCGTAGTAGGCGAACTGGCCCAGCGCCCGCAGCCCGTCCGTCTTGCCCTGCCGCACCGCCGGGTCGAAGTACACCCGGTCGCGCTCGTCGTTCTGCGCCTGCTGGAACGCCGTGTCCTGGGCCGCCCTGCGCCAGTCCCTCGGGTAGTTCGGGTCGAGCCCGGCATGCGAGTCGGTGCCGTCGACCCGGCGCAGCGCCGGCAGGTAGGACGCCAGCACGTTGCCGGGCTTCCGGGCGGTGTAGAGCTCGACGAGGTCGAGCATGTCGCCCGTGCCGGAGCAGAAGCCGATGATGCCGGCGGTGTAGCCGCGCCCGTCGCCTATGTCCTCGATGTACTGGTACTGGGCCTTCCAGTCCAGCGAGGAGTTCTCCGCGCTGGAGACCAGCTGCATCGCGATCTCCTTCTTGGCCGGGTCGTCCAGTCCCGGCGCCCGTGTCGCGGGCGTGCCCGCGGCGGACGCGGGTGCGCCGCCCAGCAGCGGGACGGCGGCCAGGGAGGCGCCGATCAGTCCGAGGACGGTACGGCGAGAGGTGCTCGCGTCGTGCGAGGGGTGTGTCACGGGGGGCTCCCGATGAGGTGGGGGGGGGTGGGGGAAGGGTCCTGTGGGGGGCGCGCGTGCCGTGACAGGCGCACGGCGCGAACCGACAGGAAAGTTTCCTACCAGATATGGAGCGCGCTGAGAACACCTCGGGCACCATCAGGTACGGACCGGGGCGGGATTCAGCTCACGGCAGCGGCTGCTCGGCCCAGATCACCTTGCCGCCCGGCAGGTAGCGCGTCCCCCAGCGTTCGGCGAGCTGCGCGACCAGGAACAGGCCGCGCCCGCCCTCGTCGGTCATGGCCGCGTACCGCAGGTGCGGCGCGGTGCTGCTGCCGTCGAACACCTCGCAGATCAGGCTCCGGTCCCGCAGCACCCGCACCCGGATGGGCGGGCCGCCGTAGCGGATCGCGTTGGTGACCAGCTCGCTCAGGACGAGTTCCGTGGTGAACGCCAGCTCCTCGAGGCCCCACTCGGTCAGGCGCCGGGTGACCGTGGCACGCACCTCGGCCACGGCCGCCGGATCGGACGGTACGTCGATGGCGGCCACCCGGTCCGGGCCGAGGGCCTGCGTGCGGGCGACCAGCAGGGCGATGTCGTCGTTGTGCCGGGCCGGCAGCCGGGAGTCCAGGACCGCCCGGCAGGTGTCCTCCGGCGACGGCCCGGCCTGCTCCAGCGCGGCGCGCAGCAGTTCGAGGCCGACGTCGATGTCGCGGTCCCGGTCCTCCACCAGCCCGTCGGTGTACATCACCAGCCGGCTTCCCTCCGTGACCTCGATCTCCGCGGTTTCGAACGGCAGACCCCCGAGTCCCAGCGGCGGCCCCGCGGGCACGTCGGGGAACTCCACGGTGCCGTCCGGCCGCACCAGCGCCGGCGGGGGGTGGCCGGCGCGGGCGATCGACCAGTGGCTGACCACCGGGTCGTAGATCGCGTACAGGCAGGTCGCGCCGGTGACCGGCGCGGTGCCGCCCTCGGCCTCCTCGTCCTGGTCGATCCGGCCGACCAGTTCGTCGAGCAGGCCGAGCAGTTCGTCGGGCGCGAGGTCCAGCGAGGAGAAGTTGTGCACCGCGGTGCGCAGCCGGCCCATCGTGGCCGCCGCGTGCAGCCCGTGCCCCACCACGTCCCCGACGACCAGGGCGACGCGGGCGCCGGACAGCGGCAGCACGTCGAACCAGTCGCCGCCGACCCCGGCCTGGGCGGGCAGGTACCGGTAGGCGATCTCCAGGGCGCTCTGCTCGGGCAGGGTGCGGGGCAGCAGGCTGCGCTGGAGCGTCACCGCCATCGTGTGCTCGCGCGTGTAGCGGCGGGAGTTGTCTATGGACACGGCGGCGCGGGCGACCAGCTCCTCGGCGAGCGTCAGGTCCTCCGAGTCGAAGGGCGCGGAGCCCGCCCCGCGCCAGAAGGTGACCATGCCGAGGATCAGGGAGCCCGCCCGCAGCGGCGCCGTGATCAGCGAGTGGATCCCGTAGTCCAGGGCCTGCGAGGTGAGTTCGAAGTCCTGCGCGTGCCAGCCCGGCGCGTCGCGCAGGCGCGGCTCCAGGGTCGCCTGCCCGGCGCGCAGGCTGCGGGCCTGCGGCGAGGAGTGCACGAACTGGATCCGCGCGCCCACCCGATACAGCGGCGGATCGTCGCGCACGCCCGCGAGGGCCGTGCGGCGCATCTCGGTCCCGGCCTCGGGCTGCTCACCGCTGAGCACGGCGTCGAACAGGTCCACGGTCGCGAAGTCCGAGAACCGGGGCACGGCCAGGTTCGCCAGCTCCTCTGCGGTCCGGGTGACGTCCAGGCTGGTGCCGATGCCCGCACCGGCCGCGTACAGCATGTCGAGGCGTTCGCGCGCCAGGTCCGCGCGGCCGGACAGGGCCCGCAGTTCGGTCGAGTCGCGCAGGGTGGCGACGCTGCCGTGGGGGCCACCGCGCAGATGGGTGGGGCGCTGGTTGATCGCCAGCAGCCGGTCCTTGACGAGCCGGACCTCGTCCGTGACGGCCTGCCCCGACGCCAGCAGCGCGGCGATGTCCGCCGGCAGCCCGAGGTCGTCGACCGCACGGCCCTCGGCGTCGTCGGGCAGACCGAGCAGTCGGCGGGCCTCGTCGTTGGCGAGCAGCAGATCGCCCTCGGCGCCGACGATGAGCACGCCCTCGCGGACGGCGTGCAGCACCGCGTCGTGGTGTTCGTACATCCGGGTCATCTCGCGCGGGCCGAGGCCCCGGGTCTGGCGCAGCAGCCGCCGGCTCACCAGCGCCGTGCCCGCCGTCGCCATGACGAGCCCGGCCGCCGCGGTGAACAGCAGCAGGGGCAGCTGCCGGTTCGCCGCGCCCCCCACGTGCTCGGTGGTGATGCCGGCCGAGACGAGACCGACCACCTTGCCGTCGGGGTCCTTGACCGGGACCACGGCCTGCACCAGCGACCCTATGGTCCCCTCGACCTCCTCGACGACGGTCCCCCCGGCCAGCGCGGGCCCGATCGTGCCGACGAACTGCTTGCCGATCCGGTCCGGGACCGGGTGCGTGTAGCGGATGCCGTCCGTGTTCATCACGACGATGAAGTCGATCTCGGTCGCCTTGCGCGCGGCTTCGGCGCTCGGCTGCAGAATGGCCGACGGGTCGGGGCTCTTCAGTGCCGCACGGGTGCCCGGCGCGTTGGCGAAGGTCTCGGCGACCGCCAGGGACCGGTTGCGGGCCTCCTCGGTGGTGTCGCTGCGGCTCTGCAGGACCAGTGCCACCACGGCCACCACCACCAGCAGCAGCACGATCAGGACCTGGAAGACGAACACCTGTCCGGCGACGCTGCGTCCGCTCAGCGCGGAGCGCACCGCCGCGGCGGGACTCCACCGTGAACGGCCGCCGTGCCGTGGCCCGTCGGGCCCGTCGCCCGTGGCAGACCGGGGCCGCCGCTCGCTCTGCCCGGAAACAGGCGTGCGTGCGGCGTGCTCTGCTGCGGGAGGACGGGTGGGCCGAGTCCGCGACCGGCCCAATGGGCGGACCATGAGCCCTGTCTACACTCCCGAGCCCGAGGAGGCGAGGGAAGTCACGCCGTGTGGTGAGCCGCTTGTGCCAGGTGACGGGGCCCGGGAACAGGGTCTTCGGGCGGCTCTTCCGGGGCGCCGGCAACGGTGCCGGGCCTGCCTCCGGGCCGGCGGCACCGTCCGCGGTCCGGGGTCTCAGACCGGCTTGCCGGCCCGCCGGGCCGCGAGGAGCAACGCGATGTCGTCGGGGCGGTTCGCGGAGTGCCGGGCGGTGGCCGTCAGCCGGTCGGCGAGGCTCACCAGGGAACGGCCGCCTGGACGGCTCGCCGACGCGCCGGCCTTGGCCAGCGCCACCCGCAGCGCGCTGATCCCCACGTCGATGTCGTCGCCGGCCCGCTCGACGAGCCCGTCCGTGTACAGCGCGAGCACCGCGCCGGGGTCCATCACCAGCTCCGTCACCGGGTAATGGGCGAGCGGATCCACGCCGAGCACCACACCACCGGGAATGTCGAGCACGAGCGTACGGCCGCCCGGGCGGCGCAGCAGCGGCGGCGGATGCCCCGCGCGCGCCACCATGGCCCGGCCCGTGAGCGGGTCGAGCCGGACGTAGCAGCACGTGGCGAACTGGCCCGGGTCGAGGTCGATGAGCAGATGGTTGGTGCCGCTGAGCACGTCGTCCGGCGGCCGGTCGTCGAGGGCGAACGCGCGCACCGCGCTGCGCAGCTGACCCATGGTCGCCGCCGCCTGCACCCCGTGCCCCTGCACGTCACCGATCACCAGGGCGAGCCCGTCCCCGGCCTCGACGACGTCGTACCAGTCGCCGCCGACGTCCATTCCCTGGGTGCCGGGCAGATAGCGGCCCGCAGTCTCCACGCGGGGATGGACCGGCAGCCGCCGCGGCAGCAGGGCACGCTGGAGCCCGCGGGCCAGCGCGGCCTCGGTCTCGTAGCGCTGCGCCTTCTCCATGGCGTGCGCGATCAGTCCGGCGAGCGCGGTGAGGACCGTGCGCTCCTCGGTGCTGAAGCTGCGGGACCTGTCGAAGCCGAGGATGCAGGAGCCGACCGGCCGTCCCGACGCGATCAGCGGCAGGAAGGCGCGCGCCCCCTCGGTCGCGTCCAGGGGAATGCCCGGGTAGGTGGCCGCCAGCTGCTGCATCGAGTCGAAGAACAGCGGCTGGCCGGTGGTCAGCGTCTCCACGCCGGGCAGCCGGGCGTCCAGGCCCACTCCCTCGAACGGCGCGAGGAACCCGGTGGGGAAGCCGGTCTCCCAGGCCAGGTACAGGTGCCGCTCCTGCAGCAGGTAGATGGCGAGCCGGCGGCCGCCGAACGCGGGCAGCAGCTCCTGCATCACCACCGCGGAGACCTGACGGGCGGTGGTCGCCTCGGTGAGCGCGATGGCGAGGACGATGGGCCGGTGCACCAGCGAGGTCCTGGCGACCTCGGTGCCGGGCACGTCGTCCGCCGCCGTCACCTCGGCCGGTGCCTCGGGAGGTTCTGGGGCCCGCGCACCGCGATGGCCGGGGATCACGGTGCAGGTGAGGAAGTCCGGGCCGGGATGGACGGAGACGGACAGCCAGTCACCGTCGTACGCCTCGGCCGACTCGGAGCAGGTCTCACGTTCGCCCGGCGGCGGCCGCCGGACGTGGAAGTGCACGGGCTCGGGGGCCAGCAGCGCGGCCCGGAGATGGTCCTCGCACGCCGACCCGCCGAGCCACGGCACGCCCTCCCACAGCGCACGCCCGAGGAAGCGGGCCCGAGGTTCGCCCAGCAGCTCGGCGGCGCGCGGATTGGCGTAGACGATCAGCCCCAGCCGGTCCATGCAGAACACGCCCTGGGGCAGTTGGTCGGCGGCCGCGTCCGCCATCGAGTTCGCGTCGAGCACGATCCCGCCGACCGGCTCGTCCGGGCCGTGCTCGGCGGCGTCCGGCCTCCACAGCTCCACCAGCCGCGGCGCGCCCTCCAGGGTGCGCACCCGCAGCGGACCGCACGGCTGCCTGCCGCCGGCCGCCTCGCGCAGCAGATCCGCGAACCGCCCCGCGTCCTCCGCGGCCACCGCGCGCACCAGCGCCTCCGACGCCCACGGCCGGTCCTCCTCGGCCAGCCGGAGCAGGGTCCGGGCGCTGTCGTCCACGGTGACGACATCGGTCGCCGGCTGCCAGGTGAAGCGCCCGATCCGCCCCGGGGCGTGGCGCGTTCCGGGCGGTCGCATGCACAGCGGCTCGTCCTCCCACACGAGCGGCACCCCGGCCCCCTGCAAGCGCCGCACGCCGGTCGCCAGCTCCTCGGCGATCTCGGCGAGCCGGTCCCGCCGCGCCAGCAGCTCGGTGCCGTCGGCGACGGACGGCAGCAGCACGGTCAGTACGCCGAAGGGTGCCGAGGACCCCATCACGGGCACGTTGATCGTGCCGACCGGGAACGGCAGCCCGGCGGCGAACTGCGGATAGCGGCGCATGCTCTCGGTGCTGTTGGGCAGCACCACCTTCACGCCGAGCCGGTAGGCGTCGGCGACCGGGAACCGGCGGTCCACGTGCAGCCGCCACCAGGGCCGGTACAGCCGGCCGGGCAGACCGACGAGGACCGCGAGCCGCAGCACACCGGGGCTGCTGGACGGAAGGTAGATGCCCGCGGCGCGACCGTCCGTGGCGCGGACGGCCTCGCAGGCGGCGTCGGCCAGCAGCGTGGCCAGCCCACCGGGTGTCCCGCTGCGGCCTTCGGCGCTCGCGCTCCCAGTCATCGGCCCTACCTCGTCCATGCGCGCTGTCGCGCAGGCGACACAGCAAGAATGCGCCACGACGCCCCCTGCCCGCACCCGGGCGGGAGTGAGTCCGGAGCGTACGCCATGGGGCGCTCCGCGGAACCCGCCCGGACGGCGCCGATCCGCCGAAGGGCGCGTCCGGTGGCGCGGGCCGGTGGCCGCGAGGGTCAGGATGCCCGCAAGGTCCGCTTCGCGAGCTCGTACGCGGGGAGCATCGCCTCGTGCTCGGCGGTGTCCAGCCCTCCGAGGTGCAGGACGACCGGGCCGGCCGGCGTGACGACGGCGAGCGCGTGCTCGGTCTTGGTGTCCTCCGTCAGCTCGCTCGTGTAGCGGTACTCCACCTCGGCGCCGACGAGGCCCCCCGCCTCGAACCGCCGGTACTTCTCCTCGCCGGCGCCCGTGTCGGCGCCGACGAACCCCTCCAGCACGGTGCGCGCGTCGGCGGCACCCGGCTCACCGGTCCATACCCGCAGGAAGCCGATGTGCCCGGCGGGCTTGGCGTCCACCTCGCAGGCGGCGGTGACCGGCCCCTGCCGCCACATCATGTCCGCGAGATCCTCGGGCGCGTCCTTGCCGGGGCCGCTGACGGACTCGGCCGTCCACTGCGCGGCGATGTCGAAGGTGACGGGCAGTTCACAGGGGGAGCCCTCGGCGCCGATCGTGCCGCCGCTCGCGACACGCTCGCCCGCGTCCCCCTTGTCGGCCCGCTGCCCGGCGCCGTCCGCCGACGTGCCCGAGGACTGCTCGGAGTCGCCCGCCGCCCCGCAGCCGGTCAACAGCCCCGCCACCAACGCCACGTGGACCAGCCCTCGCCACGTGCACCCCGCCCCGACCCGCACCGTCGTCTCTCCTCTCGGCCGAAGGCGGAACTGTATCCCGGGCGCCGACACGCGCGGCGGGCGGGCCCGGCGAGCGCACGGGCGCCCGTCGGCTCAGCCGGCCGGGATCGCCCGCGCCGCCTCCAGCGCCCGCACGGCGTAGGACCGCCCGAAGAGCACGGCGTGCACGAGCAGCGGGAAGAGCTGGTGCAGCGCGACCCGGTCGCGCCACCCCGTGGCGAGCGGGGCGCTCTCCTGGTAGCCGTGCAGCACCTCGTCGAGATAGGGGCATCCGAAGAGCCGCAGCATCGCGAGGTCGGTCTCGCGGTGCCCGCCGTGCGCGGCCGGGTCGATGAGCCAGGCGTGTCCGTCGGCGTCCCACAGCACATTGCCGTTCCACAGGTCGCCGTGCAGCCGGGCCGGTGGTTCGGCGGGCCCCGCGAGGTGCGGGAGCCGCTCGCAGACCCGCTCGACGACGCCCGCCTCGGTGGCGTGCAGGGTGCCGTCGTCCACGGCACGCCGCAGGTACGGCAGGACGCGGTGCTCGGCGTACCACCGGGGCCAGTCGGTGCCGGGGACGTTGCGCATCGGGGCGAGTCCGATCGAGGCCTGCGCGGGGCCGCCCGGCGGCGGAGCCCCGAACGCCGCCGCGCCGGAGGCGTGCAGCGCGGCCAGGTCCCGCCCGAACCGCAGCGCCGTGTGCGCGGTGGGCCGTCCGGCGGGCACCCGGTCGGTCACCAGCCACCGCTCGTCGTGACCGTGGACGGCGGGAACGCGCACCGCGCCGGCGGCACCGAGCCACCGCAGGCCCGCCGCCTCTGCTCCCACACCACCGGGCGCGTCCTGGCGCTTCACCATCACCACCCGCCCGTCGTCGAGGGTGACCTCGGCGAGCGTGCCGGACACGCGCCGCGCGCCGGTCGGCGCCCGCCCGGTGAACCGGGTCGCCGCCGCCTCGGGCCCCTGGTCGCTGGTCTGCACGGCCACCACCGTACGGCAGCGCCAAGGAGGGGCAGTTGCGGTATCGGCAAAGACATTTGTGGCGCGTGTCCGGGCCGGGACAGGCTCGGTCACGGGCGCCCGACCGGCGCCGATCAGCGCCGTCGCCACCGAGGAGAGACCATGACCGAACTCCCCGCGCCCACCGAGCCCGCCGCCTTCTGGGAGAGCCGCTACCGCGACACCGACCGGGTCTGGAGCGGCCGCCCCAACGCCCTGCTCGTGCGCGAGGTGACCGGTCTGCGGCCCGGCACCGCCCTCGACCTGGGCTGCGGAGAGGGCGCCGACGCGGTGTGGCTGGCGTCGCAGGGCTGGCGGGTCACGGGCGTGGACATCTCGCCCACCGCCCTGGAACGCGCGGCCCGGCACGCCGCCGACGCCGGGGTCGGCGACCGCACCGCCTGGGAACGGCACGAACTCGGCCTCAGCTTCCCCGAGGGCCGCTTCGACCTGGTCAACGCGCAGTACCTCCAGTCGCCGGTCGGCCTGGACCAGCAGGCGGTGCTGCGGAGCGCCGCCGCCGCCGTCGCCGAACACGGCACGCTCCTGGTGGTGATGCACGCCGGCTGGCCCTCCTGGCAGACCGAGCCGCCCTTCGCCCACGTCTTCCCCACGCGGGAGAGCGTGATGGCCGAACTGGCGCTGCCGGAGGCGCACTGGACGGTCGAGACCTCGGAGACGGTACGGCGGCCCAGCGTGTCGCCCGAGGGCGAGGAAGGCTTCCGCGAGGACAACGTGTGGCGCTTCCGGCGCCGTTGACGCGCCCGTGCCGAGGCCTGCTGCCCGGTCCGGCGTCTGCGGTCCTGGCCGCCACCTGCGGTCCGGCCCCGGCGCCTGCCGCCCAGCCCGGCGTCCTCTGCCCGGTACGGCGGGCCGGCGTGACGGGAGCTCTCGACTCCCTGGGGCGGCGTGGCCGGCCTGGCGTGCCGGTGCCCTCCGCCCCGCGCGCACCCCGCACGACGGGAGCCCCCCACGGCCCCGCACAGCGGTGTCTTCCGCCCGGTGCGAACAGCTCCGTGTGATCGGCACCCGCCGAGGGCACTCGGCGGCCATGACCGAGCAGGCAGCATTCCACGCGTCGTACTGGCTCGACACGGCCCCGCCCGGCGAACCGGCGCCCCCGCCGGCCGGCGACGTCCAGGTCGACGTCGCCGTCATCGGCGCCGGCATCGCCGGTCTCAGCACGGCGTGGGAGCTGACCCGGCGCGGGCACGGGGTCGCGGTGCTGGAGGCCGACCGGATCGCCGCCGGCGTCACCGGGCACACCACCGCGAAGCTCAGCGCCCAGCACACCCTGATCTATGACCGGCTGCGCCGCACCCGCGGCGCCGAGGCCGCACGCCTCTACGCCCGCTCGCAGACGGAGGCCGTCCGCCGTGCCGCGGAGATCGTCGACGAGCTGGGCATCGCGTGCGACTGGGAGGACACCGCCGCCTACACCTTCGCCCAGGGCCGGCGCCGCGTCCCCGAGCTGCGGGCCGAGGCGGAGGCGGCCAAGGAGGCGGGCCTGGCCGCCGAGTTCGTCACGGAGACGGACCTGCCGTTCCCGGTCGAGGGCGCCGTGCGGGTCGCGGACCAGGCGCAGTTCCATCCGCGCAAGTACCTGCTCGCCCTGGCCGACGCGCTGCGTGCCGAGGGCGGGCAGCTGTACGAGGGCACCCGCGTCACCGGACTCACCGAGGGGGAGCCGTGCGTGCTGACCACGGAGGAGGGCGCCCGGGTGAGCGCCCGGTCCGTCGTGGTCGCCACGCACTACCCGGTCTTCGACCGCGCCCTGCTCTTCACCCGTCTCTCGCCCCGCCGCGAGCTGGTGATCGCCGCCCCCGTCGACGCGGCCCAGGCGCCGGTGGGCATGTACATCACGCCCGAGCACCGCACCCGCTCGGTGCGCACGGCACCGTACGCCGACGGCAAGCGCCTGCTCATCGTGACGGGCGAGCACTTCACCCCCGGCAGCGGCGTGGACACCGAGGAACTGTTCGCGAAGCTCACCAGCTGGGCCGAGCGCCACTTCGGCACGCTGCACCTCAGCCACCGGTGGGCCACCCAGGACAACGACTCCACCGACCACGTCCCGCTCGTCGGCCCGCTGCATCACGCGAGCCGCCACGTCCACGTCGCCACCGGCTTCGGCGGCTGGGGCCTGAGCGGCGGCATCATGGCCGGCCGGCTGCTCAGCGACCGCATCACCGGCGGCCAGGTGCCGCCGTGGAGCGAGCTGTACGACCCGCGCCGCATCACCCCCGTCCTGCGCGAGGGCGGCCAGTTCCTGCGCCACCAGGCCACCGTCGCCCGGCACTTCATCGGTGACCGGCTGCCCGGCCTGACCCGGCCGGGCGTGGACGATCTCGCCCCGGGTGACGGCGCCGTCGTGCACGTGGGCGGCCGGCGCTGCGCGGTCCACCGCGACGAGGACGGGCGGTTGCACGCCGTGTCGGCACGCTGCACCCATCTGGGCTGCCTCGTGGCGTTCAACCGGGCCGAACAGGCCTGGGAGTGCCCGTGCCACGGTTCCCGTTTCGCCCCCGACGGCCGGGTCCTGCAGGGTCCGGCGGTACACCCCCTGGAGCAGCGGGACATCTGAGCGGCGTTTGGGACTCGCCGATTCGGGCCACTCGGAAGGGGCCAGCGAACGCCGTCGATGCTTGGAGTGAACGATCGTGGCGCGAGACCAGAAGGCCAAGGCCAAGATGGAACAGGCCAAGGGCAAGGCCAAGGAAGCGGCCGGCCGCGCGGTCGGCAACGAGCGGATGACCGCCGAGGGCAGGGCGGAGCAGTCCAAGGGCGACGCTCGCCAGGCCAAGGAGAAGACCAAGGACACGTTCAAGCACTGAACGTGCCGCAACGAGGAGCGGGTCCCTGTAGCGGGGGGCCCGCTCCTCTGCGTGCGGGCCCCGGCTCCTCTGCGTGCGGGCCCCGTTCCTCGACCGTTGCTACGAACGTTTTCGGCCAAACTCAGAGCGTGACTAGGCGGGCACGTCCCGTGCGGATAGCGTGAGCGCGCCGCGTCGCCACACCGGGGGCACAGGGCCCCGCAGGGACTTGCGCGCGGCGGAGGCCTACCCCTTTGACCACAGCATCCGTGCTGATGGCCGACGTCTTCCAGGTCCAGCCCTACACATCCCACTGCGAGGTGATCCACGCCGAGGGCGCACATGCCGTCATCGGTGTCTCGCCGGGAAACAGCTATTTTTCCGCCCGGCGACTGCACGACCTCGCCCGCTGGGGGCTGGACCAGTTCGAGAAGATCGACTTCGTCTACACCGACCTGTACCTGGCCGAGATGTACGAGGCGTCCGGCTACACCCCCGACGACGCCCGCAGAAAAGCGGTCAAGAACCTCAGGGGCGTGCGCGCCAAGGTCCGTGACGCCGTCACGGCCGCCGACCCGGGCGGAGCGCGGCTGCGCTGGCAGCCCATGTCCGACCTCCGCGCGAACCCGTCCTACCAGGAGATCCACCGGCGGCTGAAGGACCGGCTGCTCACGGACGACGACTTCCGCGCGGTCTGCGAAGGCCTGGTGAGCCGCTTCCTGGCCGCCCGCGGGGAGGCGGCGAGCGAGCAGCGGCGCGCGGTGTGCCTGGAGTACGTGTGCGCCGAGGCCCCGCTCTTCCTCGACACCCCGGCGATCCTCGGTGTGCCGTCCTCGCTCAACTGCTACCACCAGCTCCTGCCGATGGCGGAACTGCTCTACTCGCGCGGCGCCGGCCTGCGTGCCTCGCGCAACCAGGGCCACGCCGTGGTCACCCCCGCCACCGCCGAAGGAGCCACCGCATGACCACCGCCCTTGACGCCGCTCGCGCCACGGACGTCCTCGACTTCCCGTTCTCGTGGGACGGGACGCGGGTGCCCGCCGAGGTGGCGGCGCTGCGCGCCACGACCCCGGTACGGCGGGTCCGTACGATCGCGGGCGACGAGGCTTGGCTGGTGTCCTCCCACAGCCTGTGCCGCCAGGTCCTGGAGGACGACCGGTTCTCCCTGAAGGACACCTCCGCCGCGGGCGTCCCGCGCCAGTACGCCCTGACGATCCCGCCCGAGGTCGTGAACAACATGGGCAACATCACCGGCGCGGGACTGCGCCGGGCGGTGATGAAGGCGCTCAGCCCCAAGTCGCCGGGACTGAGCGACTGGATGCGCGCGGAGGCCGAGCGGTTCGTCGACGCCCTGGTGGAGGCCGGGCCCACCGCGGACCTGCGGGGCGCGTTCTGCGATCCGTACTCGGCCGCGATGCACTGCCGGATACTCGGCATCCCGCAGAGCGAGGCGCCGCGGTTCCTGCGCAGCCTCGACATCGCGTTCATGAACTCGCCCTGCCCCGTCACCGGGGCGAAGATCAACTGGGACCGGGACATCGGCCGCATGACCGCGCTGCTGGACGATCCCGGGTCCGAGGGCCTGATGGGCGAGCTCGCCGCGCTGCGCGACGACCCCGAGTACGCGCACCTCACGGACGAGATGCTGGCCACCGTGGGCGTCACCCTGTTCGGCGCGGGCGTCGTCTCCACCGCCGGGTTCCTCGCCATGGCGCTGGTCCACCTGCTCGTCCACCGCACCACCTGGGACCTGCTCCGGGACCACCCGGAAGTGCTCGACCGAGGCCTGGAGGAGCTGCTGAGGGTCAACCTCTCCATCGGCGACGCCCTGCCCCGGCTGGCCCTCGCCGACGTCCGGCTCGGCGACGTGCGGATCAGGCGGGGTGAACTCGTGCTGGTCCTCGTCGAGGGCGCCAACCTCGACCCGGAGAAGTTCCCCGACCCGCACCGCTTCGACGCGTACCGCGAGAACGCCGGGGACCACCTCTCCTTCGGCGGCGGCTCCCACTACTGCCCGGCGACCGCCCTGGGCCGCGCCCACGCCCGGATCGCCCTGGAGGTGCTCCAGCGGCGTCTGCCGGAGCTGAACCTCGCCGTTCCGGTGGAGCAGCTGGTGTGGCGCACGGGCTTCATGAAGCGGATCCCCGAGCGGCTGCCGGTCGCCTGGTAGCACGAGCGAGGCCCCGTCCCCCCACCCGGGGACGGGGCCTCGCTCGTCGGCCGGGCCGCTCACCGGCCCGGCGCGTCAGTCCTCGGCGACCAGCGCCGGCGTCGAGGCCGTCAGCACCTCGCCCCGGAAGAAGGCCGGGCTGCGCCACCGCATGACGGACATGATCACCAGGCCCAGGGCGAGCAGCCCCACGCCGATCACGAACACCGACCCGACCCCCAGCACCGACGAGCCGCTGCCGTACGCCGGGTCCCACATGTCGATCAGCGTCTTGGCGAACACCGCCGCCAGCAGCGCGCCGCCGACCACGGGGAACAGCCCCTTGAAGACCAGGTCGCGGCCGGAGCGCAGCAGCTCCCCGCGGAAGTACCAGGCGCAGGCGAAGGCCGTCAGGGCGTAGTAGAAGCAGATCATCAGGCCGAGCGCGTAGATGGTGTCGACCAGCACATGCTCGCTGACCAGCGTCATCACCGTGTAGAACACACCGGTCGCGACACCCGCGGTCACCGTCGCCCGCCCCGGCGTCCGGAAGCGGGGGTGCACCCGGGCGTACGAGGCGGGCAGGGCCTCGTACGTGGACATCGCCAGCACCGTACGGGCCACCGGGATGAACGTGGTCTGCAGGCTGGCCGCGGCCGAGGCGAGGACGGCGACGAAGAGCAGGATGCCGAGCGCCGGGCCCATCACCGGACCGGCGAGCGCGGCGAAGACGTTGTCGGACGTCTCGGGGTTGGCGAGGCCGAGCCCCTGGTCGCCGGAGCCGACGACCATCTGCGCCGCGACACCCGTGGCGAGGTACGAGCCGACCAGCACGACCATGGCGACCAGGGCCGCGCGGCCGGGGGTGCGGCTGCTGCCGCTGGTCTCCTCGTTGGCGGTCAGACAGGCGTCCCAGCCCCAGTACATGAAGATCGACAGCGACAGTCCGGCGGTGAACGCGCCGAACGACTGCACGGCGAAGGGATTCAGCCACGACCACGAGAACGGGACCGAGGTCGGGAAGTCGACACTGCCGGCCTTGCCGAAGGCCATGGCCACGAAGACGGCCAGCACCACCAGCTGGAGCGCCACCAGCGCGTACTGCACCCCCTTGGTCGCGGTCATGCCGCGATAGCTGATCACGGTCGCGAGCGCGATCAGCGCGAGACAGGTGAGGATGTGGACGGCCTTGTTCCCGTCCAGCGCGGCGACGGACTCACTCCCCGTGACCTCGCCGGCCAGCAGCCAGAAGTACGAGGTGGCCACGCCGGCCAGGTTCGACAGCACGATGATCGTGGCGATCACCAGGCCCCAGCCGCACATCCAGCCCACCCGCGGCCCGAACGCCTTGACCGTCCAGGTGAACGAGGTGCCGCAGTCCGGCATCACCTTGTTCAGCTCGCGGTAGGCGAAGGCGACCAGCAGCATCGGCAGGAACCCCGCGAGGAACACGGCGGGCATCTGCACGCCCACCTCTCCCGCGGTGGAGCCGAGTGTGGAGGTGAGGCAGTACACCGGGGCCACGGTGGACACACCGATGACCGCGCTGCCCAGCAGGCCGACGGAGTTCCCGCTCAGGCCTTTGGCGCGGATCCCCCCGGTGGGGGATCCGCCCGTGTCTCCGGCCTGGGGCCGTACGTCCAGCTGAGTCATGAACAGGACGTTAATTCCTGCGGTATCCGTGCCGGCTCGCCTTGACGCGGACGGCGACCGGAGGGCAAGTTCCGCTCATTCGACGGTGCGTCTTGCATGGAACCTGTGATTGAAAGGTTGATGAGGGGTGTCACTCCGGAGTTCCAAAGTCGTTTTCCCGCTGTCCGATATTCGGTAATCGCAGCGAGGCCCCGTGCGGCGCCTCGTGATCTTTCCGAGTGATCCGCACCACACCGCCCTCGCGCCCGTTCACCTTTCCGCAGGTTGGAGGCCCCGGAATACGTGGCACCTGGGGGGCATGGGATGGATGCGCACGACAGGACACCGGGGGCGGCGTGGCTATGACGCCGCCGTGGACGCGATACGACGGGCCTGCGCGGCCCCCGGGCGGGAACGCGACCTGGCGGTGCAGGCGGGCAAGGCCGCGCTCGCCGCGTGCGTCGCGTGGGCCGTGGTGGGGTGGTGGCTCCAGGCGCCCATGGCGTTCGTCGCGCCCTGGGTGGCGGTCGTCCTGGTGGAGGCGACCGTGTTCCGGTCGCTGGCGCACGGTCTGCAGCAACTTGCGGCCATCGCGTTCGGCACGGTGGTGGCCACCGCGGGCGTACTGGCCCTCGGCGACGCCATGGCCGCGATGGCGGTCGTCCTCCCCGTGGCCGTCCTGGTGGGCAGCTGGCGGCAGCTGGGCAGCCAGGGCATCTACGCCGCCACCGGCGCGCTCTTCGTCCTGACCGACCCCCACGTCAGCGTCACCGGGTCCGCGGCCCGGATCGCCGAGGCCGTCTTCGGCGCGCTGGTGGGCATCGCGGTCAACGCGCTGATCCGCCCGCCCGTCTACCTGCGCGACACCCGGGCCGCCCTCGAGGACGCGGCGGGGGAGGCCCGCGCCATCCTCATGTCCGTCGCCGACGGGATCCGCGACGACGAGCGGGACGCCCACCGCGCCGAGGGCCGGCACGAACGGGCGCTGCGCCTGCGGCGGCTGGTCGACCAGGCCCGCTCCTCGCTCGGCTGGAGCCGCGAGAGCCTGCGGGTCAATCCGCTCGGCTGGCGCCGGCGCCACTCGCCCGGCCCGGCGTACGACGACGCCGTCGCCGTCCTGGACTACGTGGCCGTGCACGCCGCCGGCGTGACCCGCACCTTCATGGAGGTGGCCGAGGAGAGGCGCGGAGCGCGCCGTCCCGACCCGCGGATCACCGGCCCGTACGCGGACTTCCTGTGCCGCGCCGCCGAGGCTATCCACCTCTACGCCCGGACCCGCTTCGGCGACGGGTCCGAGGACGAGCTGCGGGCGGCCGTCGGCAGACTCGACGAGGCCCTCGACGCCCTGCGCGCGCGGCTGCCCGGATCGGTCCAGGACGACCCCGAGGCGCTGGCCGTCCACGGCGCGCTGCTGGCGCAGGCCGGCCGCCTCGCGGAGCAGTTGCCCCGCGAGGCGCGCCCGGAGGAGTGACGCCGCGTCACCCGAGGAGAAGTTGAACTGGGTAACTATGCGAATTTTGAAGGCGTTCGCATCATTCGCGTGGATGCGGTGACACCGGTAGCCGAAGGATCCGCAGTACACCCTGAGGGAGATGGTGACATGCCTTCCACCGAGAAGATCACCACGGAAATCACCGGCATCGAGAACGCCGACCTCGACGCGGTGCTCGACCCGGCCGAGGCCGACGGCGTCTACCGCGACAGCCGCGAGTGCGCGGCGCTCGCCCTGTCCGAGGGCGGCGGTTCGCTGCTGCTGTCGCCGCCGACCCCGCGGCCCAAGAAGGGCTGACCGGATCGACGGGAGCAGCGACATGGAGCAGTCTGGCACTTCCGCCCTCCTGGAGGGCGCGGTGCGGGAGCTCGCTTCCGGTGTGGTCTCCGCTCTTCGGAGCGGAGACCACATGCGAGAGGAGAGCACCGCGGTGACGGGCGAGTCGGAACACGGCATCGCCTCGGCGGCGGTCCGGGTGGTGGGAGCCGACGTGCTTCTGCCGCACGTACTGCTGCACACCACCCCCACCCCCGGCGAACTCGGCCTGTTCCGGGAGGCCGTGGCCACCTACCCGCCCCGTCCGGGCGCGGGCGGCACCGTCGCCTGGAGCCACTGGGCGATGACCCGGACGCTGCGCCTGTTCGACGCGGGCGCACCGGTCGCCGGGGAACCCGGCACGGCCTGGCTCGACGAGGCCGGCTGGCAGCACCTGACCCACCAGCTCGCGGTGCTGGCCCCGCTGGCCCGGCCCGGCGAGCACTGCGCGGTCACCCGCGTGGCCGAGCGCCGCCCGGTGGACGTCGCCCGGGGCTTCGTCCGGGCGGTGCGCCGCAGGGACTGGTACCAGGCCGCCGGCGCCGGACGCTGGCTGACCCTGCTGCCCGGGGTGCCCGACACCTTGGGCCTGGACGCGGGACTGGACTTCGTGGACCTGATGGGCGGGGCGGACCCGCGCGTGGCCCTGCACCTGCAGGCGGCACGACTGACGCGGCAGGGTGCGTTCGCGTGACCGCCGCCGACGTGCGGGAGGACCGGGGCGTCGCGGAGCTCGCCGCGGCCGCCCTCGCCTGGCTCGGCGCGCACCTCGAGGAGTTCGCCCTGGGCGAGGACGCGCTGGCCGCCGACGGGCGTGTCGACGCCAGCTGGAAACCGCTCGGCGAACTGGCCCAGGTCTGCGCGACCGTGACCCGCACCCGGCCGCCCTGCGACCCCCTGCACGCGCCCGCCCGCGAGCTGCTGGCGTTCGCCTGGGAACAGACCGGGCAGGGCGAGCTCTTCCTCCGGCTCCAGCGCCTGGAACCCTTCGCCACCTACCCCCTGGAGGTGTACGCCGCCCTGGCCGCGGCGGGACTGCGGTACGAGCCGTACGAAGCCGCCACCGCCGTCGTCGCCCGCACCCGGGGCTGGCGGCTCACCGAACAGGAGCCCACCCGGCGCCTCGGCGTGCTCAACGCCGAGTCCCGCAGCGGCGTCCCGGAACACGGCCCGTGGGCGGCGGCGCTGGACCGCACCTGGCTGGGCGGCCTGCCGGAACCCTGGACCTTCGAACGCGCCGCCGGATACGCCGTCACCCACGTCGTCTTCCACCTCACCGACTGGGGACGCGCCGAAGGGGGCCTGCCGCCGGAACTGGAGTCCTACCTCGCCGACTGGCTCCCGGCCTGGCTCGACACCTGCGTGGAGGCCCGGATGTGGGACCTGAGCTGCGAACTCCTCGCCGTGGCCGGGAGTGTGCCCCGCCTCGCGGCCACGGCGTCGGCGGTCTGGCCCCACGTCGCGGCGGCGCAACTGCCCACCGGTGCCGTCCCGGAGGAGGGCGGTCACGACGGTGACGGCTTCGCCCACTGCTACCACTCCACCCTGATGGCCGTCCTCGCCGCCGCGTCGACGCTCCGTCCCACCGGCCGCGAGCAGCTGGAGGTGCTCCGATGACCGAGACCCGCCTGATGCACCACGTCGGCGTCGCCGCCATCGAGTGGCTGTGGACCCACCGCGACCACTTCCGGCTGGAGCCGGACGTCGACCCCGAAGTGGGCTTCCTGGACCGCTTCAAGCCGATCGGTGAACTCGCCCTGATCTGCAAGGTGCTGTTCCGCGAGGGTGTGGCCGGATCGCAACAGGCCCGGATGGCACGCGCGTTGCTGGACCACACCTGGCGCGACACCCTCGACGGCGGCCGCATGCTGGTACGCGGCCAGCGGATCGAGCCGATCTCGCCGATCCCGTTCGAGGTGTACCTGCCGTTCAAGGAACTCGGCTACAGCCAGCCCGAGGTGGAGCGGGCCGCCGTACTGAACCACCGCCTCGGCAGCTGGTCCGCGTTCGAGGCCAACCCGACCCGGCGGCTCGGCCTGTCCGCCTTCCAGCGCCGCTTCGGACTCGCGCCGCGCCCGTCCGAGGCCGAGGCCCTCGGCGCCACCTGGCTCGCCCGCACCCCCGAGCCGTGGACGGTCGAGGGCCACATCGCCTACACCGTCACCCACACCGTGTTCCACCTCACCGACTGGGGCGAGCACCCCGACCGGCTGCCGCCCGACCTCGCCGAGTACCTCGCCACCTGGCTGCCGGTGTGGCTCGACGACTGGCTGGACCTGCGACGCTGGGACCTGCTCGGCGAACTGCTCGTCGTCGACGCCTGCCTGCCCCGCCCCACCCTGGACCCGCGCGCGTGGGAGGGATTCGCCGCCGCCCAGCAGCCCGACGGGGCGATGCCGGCGCTGCGCACGATGCCCGAGGGCAGCCCCGACGAGGTCTTCGACCTCGTCTACCACCCCACGCTGGTCGCCGCGTTCGCCTCCGTGCTGGCCACCTCCCGGGCCCTGAGCGAACTGGCCCACGCCTCATGACCGGCGCCCGCACGCCGTGGCCGGGAGCACCGTTCGACACGGAGCCACCGCGTGACGCCGCCCCCCTCGCCACCGTGCAGCCCCTGCCCCAGGCACCGGCGGTCACCTGGGAGGAGGACGGACGGCTGGCACTCCTCCTGGAGGACGCGGTCGCCGCCTCCGACGCCCCCGACGTCGTCTTCGCCGTCACCCGCCACGGCCGCCGCACCCTGCGCTCCGGGGGCACCGCACCGCCCCCGAACCTGCCCCGCGAGGACCTGCGCTACGAGATCGGCTCCGCCACCAAGGCCTTCACCGGCCTGCTCCTGACCCATCTCGTGGACAGTGGCCGGCTGACCGGCGGCGAGCCCGCACTCGGCCTCCTCGGACCGGGCCGGGACACCGGCGGCGCCCCCGTCACGCTCGCCCACCTCATGACCCACACGTCCGGACTCCCCGCCCTGCCCCGGGACTTCTACCTCCGGGCCATGCCCGCCTGGCACACCAACCCCTACGCCCGCTACCCCGCGGCACGGGTCGTCGACGCGTTCCTGCGGCACCGCCCCCGGCACCGGCCCGGAACCCGCTGGCACTACTCCAACTTCGGCGTCGCCGTCCTCGGCCACGCGCTGGCCCCGGCCCTGGGCGCCGATTGGGAGGACCTGCTCACCGAGCACGTGCTGCGCCCTCTGCGCCTGCGCGGCACCGCCCTGCGGGCCCGCGGCCCGCACCTGGACGCCGTCGGTCACACCAAGGACGGCACCGGGACGCTCCCCGCCTTCGACGCCGGGGGCTTCACCGCGGCGGGCGCGGTCCGGGCCACCCCGCACGACCTGCTGACGTTCCTCGAAGCGCATCTCGACCCCGGCGGCTCACCCCTCGCGGGCGCGCTGAGCGCGGTGCGCACCCCGGTGCTGCGGCGCGGGCTCGGTCACCGGCACGTCCACACCGTCGCGTGGTTCCGCCACCCCACCTCCGCGGGCGGACCGATGTACTTCCACAGCGGCGCCACCCTCGGGCAGCAGGCGTTCCTGGGGTTCCGGCCGGACACCGGCACGGCCGTCGCGGCACTGTGCACCCGCCGCTTCCGCGCCGGGGACCCGTTCGCGGCCGCGGCGTACGCGCTGCTCGCGGAGGGGTGAGGGCGCCGGCCACGGGGGCGGGGGGGGGGGGGGGGGGGGGGGGGGGGGGGGGCGCGCCCCCCCCCCCCCCCCCCCCCCCCCCCCCCCCCCCACCCCCCCCCGCGGGGGGG